>NZ_JBFUDF010000005.1:0-557281 GCF_056404855.1 Mesorhizobium sp. P2_B11 | reverse complement strand
ACCCCGCTCCGCTTCGCGGATCGACCCTCCCCACAAGGGGGAGGGTAATCACTCCGCGGTGCCTTCCTCATACTCCGCCGACATGGTCAGCCATTTCTCCTCGTGGCCGGCAAGCTGCTGGGCCAGTTGCGAGCGCTCCTTGGCCAGCCGGGTCGCCGTCGACGGATCCTTCTCATAGACGGCCGGGTTGGCGAGTTCGTCCTCGATCAGGTCGATGCGCTTGCGGATGCGATCCATCAGCGCTTCGGTGGCGCGGATTTCCTTGGCCAGTGGTTCGAAGGCGGCGCGGCGCGCGGCCGCATCGCGGCGGCGATCGGCCTTTGATGCCTTCTCGGCCTCGCGCTTGCCACGGCGGTCGCCGGACACGCCGGTGACCAGCGTCTTGTAGTCTTCGAGGTCGCCGTCATACGGATTGACCGCGCCGTCCTTGACCAGCCACAGCCGGTCTGCCGTCGCCTCCAGAAGATGGCGGTCGTGCGAGATCAGGATGACGGCGCCGGGAAACTCGTTCAGCGCATGGATCAGGGATTCGCGGCTATCGATATCCAAATGGTTGGTCGGCTCGTCGAGGATGAACAGGTTCGGCCCCTCGAAGGCCGACAGACCCATCAGAAGGCGTGCCTTCTCGCCGCCGGACAGATCCTTGGCGGCGGTGTTCATCTTTTCGGTGGTCAGGCCGAACTGGGCGACGCGACCGCGCACCTTCGATTCCGGCGCTTCCGGCATCAGCCGGCGGACGTGCTCATAGGCGTTTTCGTCCGGGCGGAGATCGTCGAGCTGATGCTGGGCGAAGATCGCCACTTTCAACCCTGGCGCCACCGTCATGGTGCCGGTTTCCTGCTTGAGCCGACCCGACAGAAGCTTGGCGAAGGTCGACTTGCCGTTGCCATTGGCGCCGAGCAGCGCGATGCGGTCGTCGGCATCGATGCGCAGCGTCATCTTCTTCAGGATCGGCTGGCCTTCGGTGTAGCCGACATTGACGTTGTTCAAGGCAACGATCGGCGAGGCCACGGTCTTCACCGGCTCGGGGAAGGAGAACGGCCTCACCGTGTCGTTCACGATCGCGGCGATCGGCTTCATCTTCTCCAGCGCCTTGATGCGCGACTGCGCCTGCCTCGCCTTGGAAGCCTTGGCGCGGAAGCGCTCGACGAAGGACTCCATATGCTTGCGCGCGGCTTCCTGCTTGACGCGGCCCTTCTCCTGCAATTCCTTCTGCTCGGTGTACTGGCGCTCGAACTGGTCGTAACCACCGCGCCAGAAGGTCAGCTTCTTCTGGTCGAGATGAACGATGGAATTGACGGCGCGGTTGAGCAGGTCGCGATCATGCGAGATCAGCAGCACCGTGTGCGGGTACTTCGACACATAGTTTTCCAGCCACAGCGTGCCTTCAAGGTCGAGATAGTTGGTCGGCTCGTCGAGCAGCAGAAGGTCGGGCTCGGCAAACAGCACCGCGGCAAGCGCCACGCGCATGCGCCAGCCGCCGGAGAAGGACGAGGCCGGGCGGCGCTGCGCGGCATCATCGAAGCCAAGGCCGGCAAGGATGGTGGCCGCGCGCGACTCGGCCGAGTGCGCGTCGATGTCGGCCAGCCGCATGTGGATGTCGGCGATACGGTGCGCATCGGTGGCGGTCTTTTCCTCCTCAAGCAGTGCTGAGCGCTCGAGGTCGGCCTTGAGCACGATCTCGATCAGCGGCTCCTCGGTGCCAGGCGCTTCCTGCGCCACCTGGCCGATGCGGGTGTTCTTGGGCAGGCTGATCGAGCCGGTCTCGGAGGGGAAATCGCCGGTGATCGCCTTGAACAAGGTGGTCTTGCCGGTGCCGTTGCGGCCGACGAGGCCGGCCTTGGTGCCGGCGGGCAAGGTCAGCGAGGCATGGTCGAGAAGCAAGCGTCCGGCCATGCGGAGCGAAAGGTCGTTGATGATAAGCATGCCGGGGCTTTTGCACGGGAGGGCGGCGCTTCGCAAGGGCTTGGGGGGTCGGCTGGCTGCATAAGACATGAAAACGGCGCGCCGAGAGCGCGCCGTTCACAACGGCAAACAACGACCATCTTTCGACAGTCGGCTTGCGCTTACGCCTTTGCCTTGCGCTTCGTCACCTTGGCCGCGGCGGCCGGAACGGCCGGCTTGCGGCCGAGACCCGAGGATTTGGCCAATGCCGAACGGGTCGCGGAGTAGTTCGGCGCCACCATCGGATAGTCCGACGGCAGGCCCCATTTGGTGCGATATTCGTCCGGGCTGAGGCCATGGTCGGTCATCAGATGGCGCTTCAGCGACTTGAACTTCTTGCCATCCTCAAGGCAGACGATGTGGTCAGGAAACACCGAACGCTTCGGATTGACGGCCGGGTTGAGCGCAGGGCTCTCCACCGCGACCGCATTGCCCAACTTGCGGACCGATGCGCTAACGCTTGCGATCAAATCCGGTAGACTAGCAGCTGGCAGTGGATTGTTGCCGACATAGGCCGATACAATGTCAGCGGTCAGTTCAATAGCAGTCTTGTTGTCGAGAGTGTGCAATTTGTTTTTCTCCCGCCGGTGATGCAATTGCCGGCTTTTTTTTGAAGAGTGTTCTCGATGTAACCACTTAACAGCACCCCCCCAGTGGGTCGTTAAGCGTCAGTAAATCATCAAGAATCGGTGCCGGAGGATGTTTCCACATCCGGTTGCAACGTTGCAAATTAGAAAATCTAATACTTCGAGGCGGCTGATTTCGCCGTTGCGGAGCTAACGGGTCTGGAGTCGGCCAATATCTCTAGAATACGTTTCCAGCGGGCGCACCGTCCGAAATCTTTTTGCTCAATCGCCTTTTCGGCTTTCATCGCGGCGTAGAGCGGCGCCTCGGCGCCGAACTCCTTGATCAGCCAGAATGCTTCCTGTCTGGCGAGGCGTTCATTGTCCTCAAGCATGGCTTCCAGCCTCCGAGCGTTCTATGCCCACCGCAATGCAACTGCCGATGACGAGGACCGCACCGGCAATCGCGGTCAGCGTCAGCCTTTCACCGGACAGCGTCAGCAGCAGTGTCGAAGCGATCGGCGTCAGATAGGCGACAACCGCGACCTTGCCGCCGCCTTCGAGCTTCAAGGCGCGCGACCAGAAATAATAGCCCAGCCCCATCGGGCCGGCGCCGAGATAGAGGCCAAGCAGGAGGTCCGCGCCAGTTGGCCAGGCCGCGCCGTCGTGAATACACCACAGCAAGGTCAGGCCGACGCCGACCAGTGCCGAAGGCAAAAGCAGACGCTCCGACGGCGTAGCCAGGCGAGCGACCGCGATCGAGTAGAACGCCATGCACAGTGCCGAGCCGAAGGCGGCGAGATAGCCGACTATGCTGCCCTGGAGAAAAGGCTGGCCGCGACCACCCGAGATCACCAGCGCAACGCCGACAAAGCCGAGCACGGCCGTCAGGCCGAGGAGCACGGGACGCTGCGGCTTGCCCAGCACGATGACTGCCGCCGCGACCATCAGCGGCCAGGTGTAGGCGACGAGATTGGCCTCGATCACCGGCATGGAGGCAAAGGCGATGTATTGCAGCACCATGGTGCCGACCAGGCCGATGATGCCGACCGCGACCGCCTGGGCGGTCGAGGCTGCGTTTTCCGGCGCCACTTTCTTGCGGCTCGCCAGATGGATGACGGCGAACACCAGCGCCGCTCCGCAAAACTGCAATAACTGCACCAGCGACACCGGATGGCTGGCCAGCAGCGATTTGCCGACCAGCGCGTTGGTTGACCAGAGGGCGACCGCGCCAACGGCAAAAACCAGCGCCGATGGCAGGCCGGACCCATCCCGGCCCGACCCATCCCGGGAAGGACGGGACGGCGCCCTGCGCCTATCGCCGACCATGATTTCTTCCGAACCGACGGTCAAACCGGTGTCCACTTCTATGCTCTGGCTACCATGAATCCCTCGAGCCGCCCGGGAACGGCGCATCGGCCGCCACTGCCACCGGACGTTCTTCCTCGAAGCGGCGATAGGCCGGCAGCTGGTTTGTCCAGACGTCTTCGGCCAACTCGTTGACCCATTCACGATCGTGGTCATTGTCGGCTGCGAGATAAAACATGCGGTTGTCATCGACATATGGCTTGGCCACCGAGCGCTGGTTGAGCACCAGCGTGACGCGCTCACCGAACTGGATCGGCGCCGTCCGGTGCAGAACGCCAAGAAACTGGCCGAGCGTCGCGTAGTTCATCTTATGGTCGATGCGCATGATACGGTTGCGCGGGATCTCGCGGCCGGATTCGAGGATGGCGCGGCCAGTCTCGGAATCGTCGCAGTAGATCTCGAGATGGCCGCCAACCAGCGGATTGCTGATCGACAGCGGAATGAGTTCGGTGACCGGAACACCGTCGCAATGCCAATCGACGGCGCCGTCCTTGGGATTCATGAAAGTGACGGTTGAGCCGACGATCGACAGCGGGTATGGCTCGAGCTTGGTGCCCATCATGTCGGACAGACGTTCCAGGCGCAGCTTGTCATGCAGCAGTTCCTTGATCTCCGGAATGAAGCGATCGGCGCCGGTGATGAAGGTCAGGTCGAGATGCTTGTGCACGGCGTGGCTGGACTTGAGCTTCAACGCCGCCTCCTCGATCGCCGCGAGCAACGCCGGGTCGTAGCCGTGCAGATACTGCGCAACGCCGAAACTCGACACTTTCCAGGCTGTCTCGTGACCGATAATGGCTTCACGGCTCATCGCATAGCGCAAATCGGGAATGGTATGGGCGTTCATTCTACTTCTCCAGGGTGGGGGCATCACTTGGTAAACAGTCAATTAATTCGYCCACCCCTGTAAAATTAGGAATGCTGGTGCTAGTGTAAGCCCAGCTTAAGGTCGAAACCCGTGCGTCTGCTCAGTCAGGTCAACCTCAATTCGCTGAAGATCGTCGAAAGTGCCGCGCGGCACCGTAACTTCACGCGCGCCGGTGAAGAGCAGTTCATTACTGCTTCCGCGGTCAGCCAGCGCGTCAAAAGCCTCGAGGACCAGCTGCGCTTCAAGATCTTTCAGCGTGGCGGCAATGCGGTTTCGCTGACGCCGGAGGGCGAGACCTATGTGTCGCGCGTTCGCGAGGCGCTGGAACGGATCGTGGCGGCCAGCATGGAAGCGACCGGACAGTCGCAGGCGCATGTGCTGAAGATTTCGGTGCTGCCGACTTTCGCCGCGCGCTGGCTGTTTCCGCGCCTGCCGCTGTTCCAGCAGCAATATCCCGAAATCGAGATGCGGGTCTCGACCTCCTATGCGACGAATGAGTTCGCCACCTCCGAGTTCGACATGGAGATCCGCTACGGAGACGGCAGCTTTCCAGACCTGACGGCGGACCTCCTGTTCAAGGAGGATYTGACGCCGGTATGCAGCAGAAGGCTGTTCCACGAGATTCTCGGCGACAAGCCGCTGTCAAAGGTGACGCCGGACGACCTCAGGTATTTTACGCTGCTGCATTCCGACACCTGCACGCAGAACTGGCAGTCGTGGCTGGGTTTTGCCGGCGCGAGCTCCGTGCTCGGCGAGGCCAAGAGCATCTATTTCGATTCCTGCATGATGTCCTATGAGGCAGCTAATGCCGGCATGGGCTTTGCAGTCGCCAACCGTGCCTATATGGCGAGCGACATCCGCGCCGAGCGACTGGTGGCGCCGTTTGCCGTACATCACCCCAACACCGCCGGCTGGTACTTCGTCAGCCCGGTCACCGCGCCCTATGCGCGCAAGGTGGAAGTGTTCAAGCAGTGGATCATGGCCGAGGCGGCGCTGACGCAGTGCCAGCTGGACGCCGAGATCACCAGCGGCCCGGTGCTACGGCAGGCGATGGCCTGAGGTCGCCAGGCCTGACTTCAGCACCACGCGGAACGCGCTACCAAACCCTGCAAGATTTTCAGGGTGTTCTGCTGATTTTGTGCAGGAGCGCCGTCATGAAACAGGCCGATGCAGGCCGCCCCATGACGCAGAGGAAAGACTCAGCTATCTTCGGTCGTGCGGCGGGCCTGTTTTCCCGCTTGGCCGGCGCTTTCAGCTTCCTCCCGAGCAGCGCCGGCCTTCTTCCCTCAGGCACCGTTTCGCTTCACCCCTATTTTGAGACGATCATTGCGCCGGTGGCGGCTGGTCTGCGCCAGTTGCCGGCTTCGGTGCGGGATCCGCCTGCGGGGCCTGATCGAGTACGGGGGCTTTGGTCGGCTGGATGTTGCTGTCGCAGGCCGTTAGCGCCAGGCCGACGGCAAGCAGGATCAGAAGCGTCTTCATGGCAACCTCCTTCGTCTCCCCTCCCTGCCAAGGCAACGAGGCGGTTTCAGTTTGGTTGCACATCAGCAAGCCGCCGCCTGGAACAAAACGCCGCCTCCCCGGGTTGGTCCCCAAAGGAGATTTGATCATGATCCGTCTGCTGATTGCCGGCCTGTTCGCCTATGCCACCTATCGCGTTACCAAAAAGATCGTCGACGAGGTGCCCAACGATGTCAGGCCGCTGCCGATGCCGGCGGACGAACAGYGGTCGCTGCGGCGCCAGTCGGCGGCGATTGGCGTGCAAGCCAGATAGTGCGCCCACACACAGATTTCGGAGTTCATCCGTCGGGTATGCCGATCGCCAAAAGGTCTTGCCGAAGATCCTTAAGCACTTTTGCGTCACGGTATGGATCGAGCAGGATACTGCTGACGGTCGCATCCGGCTTTGCTGCCAGACACTGTCTGGCAGCCTCGGCGGCGAGCAGTTTGTCGCCCATCCTCCAATGGCAGATCGCGACGAACGCATATGACCAAAATACGTATGAATTGAGATTCCGATAGGACGCTATCGCCTCGCGATAGCGTCCGAGAACCATAAGAACCTGTCCGCGCATATCCCACAACCAATCATAATTCAGCGGATCATGGGCGATGCAGTCGTCCAGATCGAACAGAGCTTCCTCATACCTGCCGATATAGTTGAGGCACAAACCCCGGATCGCCTTCGACCGGGTCTCGTTGGGATTGAGGCTCACGCCCTGTTCGAGATGGAGCAGCGCCTCATCCAGTTGCCCCATGAAGATCAGCGCGTGACCCAGCGCCACATGGCTCCATGCCTCATGCGGTCCAAGCATAAGCGCCCGGCGAGCGTGGGCGAGAGCAGTCCCGAGCGTGTCTCCACCGCCCTCCTGCAGCCATTTGTTTATGAGTACGACCGCCATCATTGCCTGGGTCATAGCGATATTGGGGTCGAGCTCGATCGCCCTGACAAGAAACGGCACGGCTTCCTGAGCAGTGTCGTAGCGAGCCACGCGGACACGCGCCTGGAGATACAGGTGATAGGCATCAAGCTGGGTGATCAGAAGGCGCCGGGTTTTCTCCACGCCCGACGTTCGGACCGTGCCGGCGACGGTGATGGCCACACTCCGCGCGATCTCATCCTGGAGTTCAAAGATATCCGTTAATTCCCGATCAAACCGATCGGCCCATATTTGATTGCCGGACCTTGCCTCGACAAAGCGCGCCGAGATCCTGACCCTGTTGCCGGCACGGCGGATGCTCCCGTCAAGCAGGTAGTCGGCGGACAGCTGCCTGGCGATGGTCGGGGCATCGATGGTCCTTCCCTTGAACATGAAGGATGAATTGCGGGCTATGACATGAAGTTCGCCAAAGCGGCCGAGTTCGGTGATGATGTCGTCCGTAATCCCGTCGCTGAAGTACTCCTGGCTGGGATCGCCGCTCATATTCTCGAATGGAAGAACCGCGATCACCGGTTTTCGGGCCGACGAAGCGTTCGGTGTCGTTTTGGCCGACACCTCGTCGATGGTCCGGCGCAATTGCTGGAGTTCGTCGCCCGGCTCCGCGTTCAACTCGCGCTTCAGCAGCAGCCTGTACGCCTCGTACTGCCTGATGGCGAGCGCCGTCTGGTTCAGGGCCATATGGGCCTGCATCAGCGCGACATGCGATGCCTCCCGCAGCGGGTCGAGGGCCACCAACCGTTCGGCAATGGAGACGCGCTCAGCGCCGCTCACCAAGGCTGCCAGTGACTGCAATGCATTGATTGCGCGGATGGACAGGTCGGCACGAGCCTCGCGAAGCCAGTCCTCGAAAGCGTTATCGGCTGTGCTGAGACCGTCAAGAAAAGGTCCGGCATAGAGGACGGCTGCCTGTCGAAGCTCGGCCACATCGTTGCTCGCGGATGCTGCGATGAATTCCGCTACGTCGATCGTGACGGATTTCGGATTGAGCGCGACACGGTCTCCTATGAGTGCCAAGGCGTCAGTTCCAAGTGCGGCAAAGTCCTTGCGGATAGCCGTCAGGGCCTGCCGCAGGCTGTTCCTTGCCTGCTCCTCACCTCGGTCACCCCATAGCAAAGCAGCCAGCTTGTGACGCGTCACCTCCTGCTTCGGCGCTAGCGCGAGGATGCCCAGAAGTGCTCTGTTCTTCCTGGCAGATATCCCCAGGATTTCCCCCTCCGGGGATGTCACACGAAATCCACCCAGCAGATCGAGCCGCGCCAAGCTCATCGCGATTTACTCTGAATTTCTGCTTTTTTCACAAGCTTCACGAGACTTTTCACAGCCGGCTCACGCCCTGAACCCGATGTTTCTTCCCTCGACTAAACAACATCCGAGGGGAAACTCCAATGTCCACCGTCAACGAGGATTTGGGAAAGGCAAGTGAAGTCTTCGCCAACGACCTGTCGACGAGGCCGAAGCTTGGCCTGGTTGGGTTTTTGTGCCGCGTAGTAGAAAGATACACGTCGGCCATTTGGATGGCTTACGGGGCAGCAATCGGTTTCCATATTGAGGCGAACACGCACCGCTCCGACGAGGACGACCGTAGATGAGATCCCTCCCTTGGATCGCTGCAGCTCCACCGCGACGCTGCTCAATCCCGTTGCGAACAAAGCAGAAACGATGCTTGATGGGCGATGACTATCGCCATCAATGATTCGACCCTGCAGCCGGCCTATCTCGCCAAGCTCAATGCCGAGCAGCGGCTGGCCGTCGAGCATGGTGACGGCCAGGTCGCCGGGCCGCTGCTGGTGATTGCGGGCGCCGGCTCCGGCAAGACCAACACGCTGGCCCACCGGGTTGCGCATCTGATCGTCAAGGGCGCCGATCCGAGGCGCATCCTGCTCATGACGTTTTCGCGCCGCGCCGCCAGCGAAATGGCCAGGCGGGTCGAACGCATTGCCGGCGACGTGCTGGGCCGCGATGCGTCCGTCATCGCCGACGCGCTCACCTGGGCCGGCACGTTTCACGGCATCGGCGCGAGGCTCTTGCGCGACTACGCGCTGACGATCGGTCTCGATCCCGCCTTTACCATTCACGACCGTGAGGATTCCGCCGACCTGATGAATCTTGCCCGGCATGAGCTCGGCTTTTCGAAGACCGAAAGCCGGTTTCCGACCAAAGGCACGTGCCTGGCGATCTACTCGCGCGCCGTCAACGCGCAGGCGCCTCTCGGCGAGGTGCTGGGCGCGGCTTTTCCCTGGTGCGCCGGATGGGCCGAACAGCTGAAAGAGCTGTTCGCCCGCTATGTCGAGGCCAAGCAGGCGCAGAACGTGCTCGATTACGACGACCTCCTGCTCTACTGGGCTCAGATGGCAGCCGAGCCTGAAATCGCCGCGCATCTTTCCTCCCGTTTCGATCATGTGCTGGTGGACGAATACCAGGACACCAACAGGCTGCAGGCATCGATCCTGATCGCGCTGAAGCCGGACGGCGCCGGGCTGACGGTGGTCGGCGACGACGCGCAGTCGATCTATTCGTTTCGCGCCGCCGAAGTGCGCAACATCCTCGATTTCCCCCAGCAATTCGCGCGCGCCGCAGACGTCATCATGCTGGAGCGCAACTACCGCTCGACCGAGACCATTTTGGCCGCGGCCAATGCGGTGATTTCCGAGGCGTCGGAGCGCTTCACCAAGAACCTGTGGTCGGAGCGCAAATCCTCGCAAAAGCCGAAACTGGTCAGCGTGCGCGACGAGGCCGAACAGGCGAATTACGTCTGCCAGGCGATCCTTGCCGAGCGCGAGGCCGGCACGGTGCTGAAGTCGCAAGCGGTGCTGTTTCGCGCCTCGCATCACAGCGGGCCGCTGGAGATCGAGCTGACGCGCCGCAACATCCCGTTCGTCAAGTTCGGCGGGCTGAAATTCCTCGACGCCGCCCATGTCAAGGATGTGCTGGCGGTGCTGCGCTTTGCCGAGAATCCGCGCGACCGCGTCGCCGGCTTTCGCGTGCTGCAGCTCCTGCCCGGCATCGGCCCGTCGGCGGCCAGCGCCGTCGTCGAGGCGATGGCGACATCGCTCGACGAAGCGATGGGGCTGGCCTGCTACCGACCGCCGCAGCGCGCCGCGGAAGACTGGCCGGCTTTCGTTTCGCTCTATTCCGGCCTGCGCGCCAGGTCAGGCAAATGGCCGGCCGACCTCGAACAGGTCAGGCTGTGGTACGAGCCGCATCTGGAACGCATGCATGAGGACGCCACGACGCGGCGGGCCGACCTCATGCAGCTCGAGCAGATCGGTTCCGGCTACGCCTCGCGCGAGCGCTTCCTGACCGAACTGACGCTCGATCCACCGGATGCGACCAGCGACCAGGCCGGGCCGCCGCATCGTGACGAGGACTATCTGATTCTGTCGACCATCCATTCGGCCAAGGGCCAGGAGTGGAAGAACGTCTTCGTGCTCAACACCGTCGATGGCTGCATCCCGGCCGATCTCGGCGTCGGCACCAAGGAGGACATAGAGGAAGAGCGCCGGCTGCTTTACGTCGCGATGACGCGGGCCAAGGACGGGCTGCACCTGGTGACGCCGCAGCGCTTTTATCCGCACAACCAGCCGGCGCGCGGTGACCGCAACGTTTATGCCTCGCGCAGCCGTTTCATCCCAGCCTCGATCCTCGGCGCTTTCGAGCAGACCTCGTGGGCGAGCGTCCACGCAAAGGACGATCCGCGCCACAGGCCTGATGTGCGGGTCGACCTCGGCGCCCGGATGCGCGGGATGTGGAAATAGCCGCCGGTCGCAACCGCACAAGCTGGCCGGCGGAGCGGCCTCAAAAAGCAAATTTCTCTGTCATGGCATCTCTTAGGGAACCTCGGGCGGCCAGCCGCGTTTTTTGGCGTCCAACCCGCGATCGGAGAGCGGCGACCGTCGCCCTTCCGCCCATCCAGAGAGGCCAGAATGCACGACACGATGTTCTTCACCCCGGTTGCCGTTACCGTTGGCGCCGGCCACAAACGCATGCTCGCTTCGCTGTTCGAAATGCATGATTTCCTGACCGAATTTCCGCCGTCGCGCCGGCGCCTGAGCTATGGTGCGGCGGTAAAAGCCTGCGAGGCGGCACGCGCCGGCGAAATCTCGACCGAGGCCGCGCGCGATGCGCTGATCACCTTTGCGGTGACGGCGGGCATCCTCTGGCCACCTGTCCAGCCGATCATCTCGGTCAAGCCGGTCGCGCGTGGCTATGGCGGCTACGCCGCCTGAAACGTGGCTGGACCAGACCAACCGGAGAAAACATCACTCGGACTTGCCGCCCGGCGTCGGTGAGGCTTCGGCTAGCCTTGCCGGCTGCGCGAGCCGTTCGGTGCTGCCGACAAAGAATTGATCGGCGTTGCCGACAAAGGATTGATCGGCGTTGCCGACAAAGGATTGATCGGCGTTGCCGACAAAGGATTGATCGGCGTTGCCGACAAAGGATTGATCGGCGTTGCCGACAAAGGGATAGGCAAGCTGCTGATGATAAAGCTGCGGGACCGGGTCATCGGTGCCGTATTTCTGCGGCATCCTGTCGGGCATGAACAAGGTGCCGCCCAGCATGTCGAGCAAAGGCAGCTGCCCGGCGAAATTCTTGTCCCAGGCTTCACGCTCATTGGCATGATGCCAGTGATGAAACTGCGGTGACGCCAGCAGCCATTTCAGCGGTCCGACCTTGATGCGCGTGTTGGAATGGATGAACAGCGACTGCCACTGATAGATCAGTGTAAAGATCAGTATGGCGGTGGTCGAGAAGCCGAGCGCGAAGACGGGCACGAACGAGGCCGATTTGGTCAGGATCTGGTCGACAGGATGGACGCGGTGCGCGGCCAGCCAATCCATCTCCTCGATGCTGTGGTGGATCGAATGGAAGCGCCACAGGAACGGGACGGCGTGAAAGGCGCGATGCGCCAGGTAGAAGCCGGTATCGGCCAGCACCAGAACCTCAACCGCCTGCAGCCAGACCGGTTGCGACTGCACCGCCTGCGCAAGTCCGGCCGGAACAAACCGGTGGAGCACCAGCATGGCTGTGCCGATCACGACGAGCAGGCCGATCTTGATGACAATTCCGTTGAACAAAAGGTAGACGACGTCGTTCAGCCAATGCCGGCGCGCCGGTGATTGCTCCGCATGCAGCGGCAACAGCCGCTCCAGCGGAATGAAGATAAGCGCGATGATCAGCACCGCCTTGAGGTCTATGAGATCGGACACCCCTGCCCTCGCTGTAGTCGGAGATCGGCTCGTCGGAGACTAATGGCCAAGGGATGAACGGATTGTTGACGATGGCTGGCCGTCACCGATCACCTGTTTTCATAAAATCGAGATTCCATCCATATAACGATATTTTGGCCGATTCCTCCTGCAATATCGCATCGGTAGCTAAGTTGATCCTAGAAGCGATAGTTTTACCTGCAACCAAAAAACAGATATATTGGCGCGATTTTGCCTCAAGAACTGCACCAAATCTTCCAATTTAGCTTCACGAAAATTCTCATCCGAAGTAGGTCGACTCATGATGTACATAACTCTCCAAGGCGTATTGTGCGATAAAGCTTTGGGAGCTAACGTGCCCTTTGTGAACGGGGAGGACGACCAAGCGACCTGTGCGCTGAACTCGCTATCAAAGATAAATTCACAAGTATATCAGCGTAGGAATGGGTGGAATCTTGCAGAATACACAAGGAATATTGACATCTCGGCTGGGCACCTTTTTGAATAGAAGCAATCTTAGCTCTCTGGTCACAGCAGCCGGCCGGCTCGGTTTTCGAAAACAACCCGCCCTCGATATTCCCGACTCACAGCCTCCCGTGGAACCGATTCCCGAAATGCCGCTTCCCGAAGCATCGCCTGCTGAAGCACTGCTTGCCGGAAAATTTGTCCATATGATCGACAATCTCTGGTGCGATACATATGGCGTGTTTGTGAAGGGCTGGGCCCATGCCTGGGACCTCCCCATCACGGCGATGCGGTTGAGGAGCGGGGATTTTCAGGTAGAGGTTTTGGACTTCCACGACCGATCCGATCTGGCGCCCTTCTTCCCATCGCTGCATTCAATGAAATGTGGCTTCTCCGCCTACCTGGCCTGCAGCCCCTTCCGGCCGGTGGTTTTGGAAATCGAGACCGTCGATGGCTCAGCGGAATTCGATATCTCCGCACTTTCGGCCAGTCACCCTGTCAATAACACCCTTCCCGAGCCGGAGCTCACGCAACAGCGTTTTGCCGATGAGATGAAGAAGACCGGCGGTGTCGTTGTGGAAATCGGGTCGCGTGTCGTGGGACCGTCGTCTTCGCTACAGGCAAGGCGGTTCGAGCCCGAGTGCAAGTTCATCGGTGTCGACATTCATGAAGCGCCGGGCGTCGACGTCGTGGCAGACGCACATTTCCTAGGCGAGCATTTCGAACCCGGTTCAGTAGACGGGATATTCTCTCTGGCGGTGATGGAGCATCTTAGTTGTCCGTGGCTGTTTGCGGCGCAAATCAACAAGGTGCTGAAGGTCGGAGGCTTGACCATGCACTCGGTGCCGCAAGCGTTTCCGGTCCATGAAATGCCCAACGATTTCTGGCGGGTTTCGAGCGAAGGCTTGAAAGTCCTGTTCGCGCCCGAGATGGGCTTCGAGGTCCTCGAAGTCGGAATGACGACGCCGGTGAAAATGTTTGTGCACCCGACCTTCCGGAAAGGTCCCATGCTCGAATTTGCGCTCCATGATGGAATGGCGGCGTCCTACGTCCTGGCGCGCAAGACTTTCGATCTTCCCGATGGTGCGGTTTCCTGGCCCCTCCAGCGCGGCGAATCCATGCAACACAGCCAAGCCTATCCGAAGCACTGAGCACAACTATGCCAGAGAAGGAGTTCATAGACTTCGACTGCCCGCCGGCGCTGGCGGAATTCGTTTGTCCAGCGTGTGGTCGCCCCGATGCCAAGGCGAAAGTACTGAGTGCCGGCTCGATGTCGCTCTACCGGTGCGCTCAATGTGCGTCGCTGATTTATCACCCGTTCCCGTCAATCGACTATACGGAACACACCAACCCGCTGGGCATTCGCAACTACGTTGAAATGAATGCCTCGATCGATACTGTCGCGCGAAACATCCTCAGGGTTGTTCCGGAAGGTCGCGCGGGCCGGATCGTCGATATCGGTTGCGGTTTCGGCTTTGCCTTGGATGCCGTTCGCACCATTGCCGGCTGGGAGGCCAAGGGCTTCGAGCCGTCCCAGTATGGTGGCGCGGGGCGAGATCAACTCGGCCTCGACATCGTCCGCGATTTTGCACCGCTAAACGCCAATCCGCACCATCTGTACGATGTGGTGCATTGCTCGGAGGTAATCGAGCACATTCACGATGCGACCGGCTTTCTGGCAATCCTGACATCGTATCTGGCCGAGGACGGCGTAATCGTCCTGACCACACCTAACCCCGAGCGGATCAGTCCTGCCACCGAACGCAGCACCCTTTTGGCGCTGCTGTCGCCTGGAGCTCACACGATCCTGTTCAGCGCTGAAGCGCTGATACGGCTGTTTGATGAAGCGGGATTGCCATTCGTGTCGGTCGACAAGAGCGCAGACAGCACCTTGTTCTACGCATCGCGCAAACCGATCACATTCCAACCGATCGAAAATTGGGAGAGTAAGGTCTTAGGCTATCTGGAGAACGCGCTTGCGCGAGCCACGCCTGGTTCTTCGTTGGCCGTCGGCTTGCGCTATCGCCTTTTTCGCGGGGCCATCGATCACGGCAAGTACGAACTGGCAGAAAAGAACTTCGCTCCAATTCTTGCTGATGCCCGGCCCAAACTGGATGACATAAATACCTTGGCCGAGTTTGCCGACCGGTGGCCGTTTTGCATAGCGGCTTCGACCTACTATCGCGGAATGCTGCTGCTCATCCACAAGGGCGACTATCTGAACGCGGCGGAGCATCTCTATGCGGCACATCTGCTGTGCCGGAAAAAGCTGTCAATCGATTCCTCGGTAGCGGGTGTCGAAGCCGATTTGGTCTGGCGGGCGAAGTATCACGAAGCACTTTCGCTAAAATATGCAGGCCAGAACCGTCGGGCCCTCTCGGTTCTTGATGCATTCGAGAACAAGGATTTCCCGGTCAAGGTACCGTCGAACCTCGTTCCGGACGTTGTGAACCTTCGAACCTCCCTCAGGAGTTTACTTCCTCAACATGAAAGACTGACTGCTTGATGTCTTTTGACCCCCTTGACCGGAATGAAGGTTTAATTTGATGAAGCGATCGATCGTTGCCTGCATACCGCTCTACAATGGTCGGGATTTCATTGGGACGTCGCTGAAAAGCGTCCTCGAGCAAACTCGTCCGCCAGATGAGGTGATCATTGTTGACGATGGTTCCACCGACGATGGTGCCCAGGTCGCGCGTGAAATCGCCAGGGGAGACAACCGGGTTTGTGTCCTGACAAAAGAGAACGGCGGCCAATCGTCGGCCCGCAACATGGGCGTCCGCAACTCCAAGAGCGACCTGATCGCCTTTCTCGACCAGGACGACTGGTGGTACCCAAAACATCTGGAGACTTTGGAGGCTGCGGCCAGGTCTGAACCTCAGGCAGGCCCATTCGGATGGGTCTACAGTGACCTGGACGAATACGATCGGGATGGAAATCTCGTGGTTCGGCAGATGCTCAAGCGGCTTGGTTCAGAACATCCGAAACGGACCATTTACAACTGCCTGTCCCAGAACATGTACGTTCTCCCGTCTGCCTCTCTAATCTCTCGCGAAGCGTTCGAGGCTGTGGGTGGATTTGACGAGCGGCTTTCCGGCTACGAGGACGACGACCTTTTCCTGCGCCTGTTCAGGGCGGGCTACACCAACAGGTTTCTGAGGGAGGCTTTGTCGGCGTGGCGCATTCATGGCGAGTCCGCGTCATACAGCGCCAGAATGGCAAGGTCGGCACTCATCTACGCAGACAAGCTTCTGCAGACATTTCCTGACGACGTTGCCTTGCGACGCTACTACGCCAGAGACTTGATAACGCCGCGTTTCTTT
The DNA here is from genome assembly GCF_056404855.1 of Mesorhizobium sp. P2_B11. Taxonomy (NCBI): domain Bacteria; kingdom Pseudomonadati; phylum Pseudomonadota; class Alphaproteobacteria; order Hyphomicrobiales; family Phyllobacteriaceae; genus Mesorhizobium; species Mesorhizobium sp. P2_B11. The sequence goes on along the minus strand of NZ_JBFUDF010000005.1, from coordinate 541,105 downwards.
CGAAGTGCGGCTGGCACCTACCGGATTGYAGGCCAGTGCGGAAGCTCGGAACTGATGACGCCGGCACTTGCGCTTATCGACAGGATCACGCCGACAATGAGGATCAGGCGATGGCTGATCATGCGCGCGATACGGCCCTTCCTCGGCAGTCATCTCGTTGCGAAAGTGGCATCTTTGGAATTTGCGCGTGGCTTTGTAAGCCGGGTTCTCGCAATTTAGGGGCCTCACGCAATTAGTCGTCCGACTGCGCAAGTCAGTCTTCGGCGCAGTCGTGCGCGATGACCAGGAGGTAGGTAATTCCTTCCAGCTTTCCGCCTGCAGCCTGGCGGCATTGTCGCGCTGGCATGGAGTCGATGCCTGAACATGCTGGCGAGATCTTGGTATTGGGATCGATTTCAGATGCTGGGAGACGGATTTCTACACAGATACTACCTCAACAATGGAGGAAAGCGGCTTCACAAGTGGTTCCACTATTTCGATATCTACGAGCGCCATTTCGAGCGTTTCAGAAACAGAGCGCCTACGATCCTCGAGATCGGCGTGTCCGATGGCGGCTCCCTTCAAATGTGGAAGGCTTATTTCGGCCACGGCGCTCGCGTGGTTGGCATCGATATCAACCCGGCCTGCAAGGTGCATGAGGAAGCCGGAATAGAGATATTCATCGGCAGCCAGGACGATCCGGCGCTGATCGACCAGATCATGGACAGATATGATGCGTTCGATATCGTCATCGATGACGGAAGCCATATCATGCGGCACGTGATGAAGAGCTTTGAGCTGCTGTACGACAAGGTCGACCCTTACGGCCTGTACCTCGTCGAGGATCTTCATACTGCGTATTGGGATGAATATGAGGGCGGCCTGAAGCGCGCTGGGACCTTCATGGAATTCGTCAAGGACAAGCTTGATGAGATAAACGCGACACACACACGAGGCGCGATCCCGGTCTCTACCTTCACCCGATCGACAGCCTGTATCGCCGTCTACGACAGCGTGGCCGTGTTCGAAAAACGGCCGCAAGGCACCCGCCAAACCTCCATGACGACAGGAATGGGTTATGCTGAACAGGACTGAGTTGCTGTTTTCAATGTTCGATCCGAGCGGCTTCGGCCTGGAAATCGGACCAAGCTACAATCCTCTTTTGCCTAAGCGCCGTGGCTACAATGTCGAAATCGTCGACCATGCCGACGCTGCGACTCTGCGCGAGAAATATCGCAACAATGCATCAAAGATCGAAGAGGTCGACTATGTCTCGGACGGTCGCAGCCTGCTCGAGACCATCGGCCAGGAGCAACGCTACGACTTCATCTTTGCCTCGCATGTGATCGAACATGTCACCGACATCGTTCGTTTCATCCAGGACTGCGAGGTCCTTCTGAAGCCAGAGGGCCGGTTTGTGCTCGCCGTGCCCGACAAACGGTTCTGCTTCGATGCGCTACGGCCGCTGTCCACCGTCGGTCAGGCGCTGCAGGCCTATGCCGAAAAGCGCAAACGCCACACACCGGGAATTCTGTTTGACCAAGTTTCGTATGCTTGCACCAAAGCCGAACAGACCGTGTGGCTCGAGCCGACCTTTGACGATGTCGCCTTCCTGCAAGGCGGCGAAGATGCAAAAAGCATGTTCGAGGCCGTTCAGGTCGACACGGCCTATTACGATGCTCACGCGTGGCAGTTCACGCCGGCGTCATTCCGATTTCTGGTCAAGAAACTTCGCTCGCTCGGATATATCAAATCGGGCGAAATCGCGTTTCACAAGAATGAACCGGGCCAGTTGCACCTGCATGAGTTCTATATCAGCCTTTCGAAGAACGCTCCTGTCCTGGATGACTCCGATGTCGATCTGCTCAAGGAGGCGGAGCGGGAGCTGCGCGAAGTTGCCGTAAGCCGGGATGAGCTGAGCTTGCAGATCGCGGCCGCACACCAACAAATCCAGAATCTCGTCGCAAGGAACCAAGCCCTGCTGAAATCGACATCCTGGAAGATAACTGCCCCGCTACGCTATGTCAGATCGGTGTTCCTGTAGCACCGCGCACGCCACACAGGCTCGCGCTCAATGCAGCGTCGGGTCGCCGGACAGCAGGCCGCGCGGCCCGGTTGTCTCGAAACTGACCTGGTCGCGCCCGTTCGACTTGGCCTTGTAGAGGTGCCGGTCGGCCGTCAAGAACATGTCGGCGTAGGTGGTGGGTCCGCTGAAGGCGACGCCGCCGATGCTCACCGAGAGCGGACAAGGCCGTCCACCCGGAGCAAATTCGACCTCGCGGATGCGCCGCCGGATGCCCTCGGCGACCAGCCACGACTGCGACGGGTCGGCGCCGGGCAGGAAGATGGCGAACTCCTCGCCGCCAATGCGCCCGACAATGTCGGCGCCGCGCAGCTGGGCCTTGATCGTCTGCGCAATCAGCTTGAGCGCCTGATCGCCGCAATCGTGGCCCAGCCGATCGTTGATGGTCTTGAAGTGATCGGCGTCGACGATCAGCAAGGCGCCGGCGTTGACGACGGCATGGCTGCGAGCCTGGTCGAGATAGGCTTCGACCAGCATTGAAAACGCGCCGCGGTTGAACACCGCCGTCAGGCTGTCGGTCGCCGCGACGATGCTCAGCTCTTTCTGGGCGATGGCCAGCTGGCGCATCTTGTACATCAGGAAGGAGAAGAACGATCCACCCAGCACAAGCGGCAGCAGCAGATCGGTAAGCTGCGCCCAGCGCAGCGCTTCAGGCGACAGCGACGGAAAATTGTAGGAATCGACGAAGAAGGCGGCCGCGATGCAGATCGCTGTGCCGGCAACTGTGACCGCTATGACCCTGCCCCAGCTCGTGGGCGACAGATCGATCCGCATGCCATTCTCCCGCTCTCTCCGCTATTTTGCCGCGGGAACGCAAACGAAACGCTAAAATCTTGCCTGCAATTCGAACGTGGTTAACCGCCCCGATCGACAAGGCTCTACCGACAGGGGCGGCTGGCGCCAAAAAGCCCGCCACTTGCGTGGCGGGCTTTCCGACTAGCCAGAGGCTTCTCGTCAGCGCATGTCCCTCGGGAAGTCTGGGGCATGCGGTAGGAGAGTGCCGTAAAGCCTCACGGCTGGTTCGACACTCCCGGCGAAACCCGTCTTAGCGACGGGAGATCATCAGGCAGAGCTGCCGCAGGTCGCTGTCGTAGGTGCCCTCGCTGCTGAGCACATCGATGCAGCGCTTCTTCATGCGTGTCAGCTGGCTGCTCGACATGCTGGCAACGACACCGGGCACCCCGGGGGTGCCTGGTGTTCCGGGCGTTCCCGGGGTACCGGGGGTACCGGGAGTGCCTGGTGTACCTGGCGTTCCGCCAATGCCGACGCCCACACCGACGTTGATGCCGCTGCCGACGTTGACGCCAACACCGGCCCCGATACCGCCGCTGCCGCCGACCGTGGCGCCAACACCGGCCTTGATGCCGTCACCAATCTTGGCGCCAGCACCAGCATTGATGCCGCTGCTACCGCCGACTGAGGCGCCGAGGCCCGCAGTAACGCCGCTGCTGCCGCCAACCTGGGCGCCTGCACCGGCCTTGATGCCCCCGCTGCCGCCGACCGTGGCGCCAGCACCGGCATTGATACCGCCGCTGCCGCCGATCGAAGCACCAACACCGGCATTGATACCGCCAGAACCGCCGATAGATGCGCCAACACCGACGCCAATTCCGCCTCCTGCATACGTGGGAGCGGCAAAAATAACGATAATTGCACTCGTCGCTATTGTTCTAGCGATTTTTTGAGTGATATTAGCCATGACACTCTCCTTTGTTGCCCTTCTACTTTGTGCACTGCAACATGCCAGAAAACTTGAGATGACATATGCTTATGCACACAGAGCTACGCATGAGTCTTCCTTAGAGTTTCTTTATTTTTTCTGACGATGAAGATCGTAGTTCTCAATCAATGTATTAGTTTTCTAAAAAAAAATAAGTTTTTGCTTCAACATTTAAACTTTGTGGAATTTCATCAACAAAAACTCCACTGTAAGTTGGAGCAGGTTGTATCAGAGTCCTTTGAGCGCCAGAGAGGCCACAAATGGGCGGTCTTCAAGACCCGGCTGGGGGTACAGAGCTTGATGTTGTTTGCCGCCCGGGCATCGACGGCGCTCACACATGCACCGACCGCCGGGCGGTCCCCTAGGGGCGAATCCACGAGAATGTGAGACGCTTTTCAGTCCAACAATGAGCGGGGCGGTTCGGCGTTTCCGTGAAACGGGACGCCCAAACGGGAAGCGCGGTCAGGCGATCAGGCGTAGGCGCGGCCTTCGTCCGTGCGCTGGAAAAGTGCCAGATCAAGCGATACCGAAGGCCGCCCGAGAATGGTCAGGATGGTGTGCGCCTGACCGCGGTGATGGGTCTGGTGGTTGAAGACGTGGCCCAGGGCCGGCGCCAGCCGCTGTGAGACGGTCCGCATATCGGAAACGGTCATGTAGGAGAAGCGGCCGGACAACGCCTTTTCGCTCAAGGTCCCGACCCAGTCGACGATCCGCCTGTCCTCGGCCTCGCGCGCCAGCTTCAAGCCAGGCAAAGCGCGGTGCAGGATGGCGTCGAGCTTCGCCGGTGCATCGCCCTCGCCGGTGAAGCGTTTCATCCAGATGCGGTCGGTGGCCAGCAGATGGTTGAGCGTGCCCATCATCGAGCCGAAAAACGCGCCGACGTGGCGGTTGAACTCCTCTTCGTCAAGCCCGGCGACGGCATCGTAGATGCGGCCATTGGCCCATTGATTGTAGGCCGCAAACATCATGAAATGCTGTTTCATCTTTTCTTCCCGCCGACCAGTTCCGCTTCAACCGCAGGCGCCTAATTAGACCGCGAGGACGCAGCCGCCAATGACCATTCTGTTCTATGAACTCGTCGGACGCGACACGACCCGTCCGTTCAGCCCGCATTGCTGGAAGATTGCCATGGCGCTTGCGCATAAAGGGCTGGACAGATCCAGCCTGCCGACGCGCTTCCTCGACGTACCGAGCGTCGAGGGCGGCGTCTCGAAGACCGTGCCGGTGATCCGCGACGGCGACCGTGTGGTGGCCGATTCCTTCGCCATCGCGCTCTATCTGGACGAGACCTATCCCGAGCGGCCGACGCTTTTTGCCGGCGACGGCGGCAAGGCGATGGCGCGTTTCATCGAGCGATGGTCGCAGCTTACCATCCATCCCTATGTCACCACGGCAGCATTGCTCGACATCCACGCCATGCAGGACGACGAGAACGCCGCCTATTTCCGCTCCAGCCGCGAGCAGCGCTTCGGCAAGCCGCTGGAAGCCGTGACAGCCGCCCGCGATGCCGGGCTTGCGGGCTTCCGTGCCGCGCTGGAGCCGCTGCGCTCGATGCTCGGCTATCAGCCGTTCATCGGCGGCGCCTCGCCGCTCTTTGCCGACTACATCGTCTTTGGCGCGCTGCAATGGGCACGCATCACCTCGCCCTATCGCTTGCTCGACGACAGCGACATCGTTGCGGAATGGTTCGGACGCTGCCTCGACCTTCATGGCGGCCTTGGTCGGATGGTGGCAGCTGCCGCTGCCTAGGGAATAGGGAATAGGAATTAGGCAGTAGGTTATGGTGCTCGGACTGCCTCAACTAAACCTTCCCCTACTGCCCTACTGCCCTAGCGAGATCGCCCGCCATGCCACCACCTCCCGACTTCACCGACGATTTTCGCGCCGGGCTCGTCGCGTTGCTGCGCTGGCGCAGGGATGTGCGGCGCTTCGAGCGGACGGCTCTGCCCGAGGGGACGTTGGAACGGCTGCTGGAGCTTGCCAGCATCGCGCCGTCCGTCGGGCTCAGCCAGCCCTGGCGTTTCGTGGTGGTCGAAAGCGCCGAACGGCGCGCCGCCGTGAGAAACTCTTTCGAGCGATGCAATGCCGAGGCGCTGGCATGCTTTTCGGGCGAGCGCGCGGCGCTCTATGCCCGGCTGAAGCTTGCCGGTCTCAATGAAGCACCCTGCCAGTTCGCGGTTTTCGCCGACCGCACGACGCAACAGGGCCACGGGCTCGGCCGCATGACCATGCCGGCGACGATCGACTATTCGGCCGTCATGGCGGTGCATACGTTGTGGCTGGCGGCGCGGGCAGAAGGCATCGGCATGGGATGGGTGTCGATCCTCGATGCGGCCGAGATGGCCAAGATCCTCGACACGCCGCCCGAATGGACGCTGATCGGCTATTTCTGCCTCGGCTATGCCAGCGAGGAGCATGATGTGCCGACGCTGGAACGCGAGGGCTGGGAACAGCGGCGGCCGCCGGTGACGATCAGGCGGTAACTCCGGTCACTTCGCCTCATCCTTGGCGATGAGCCTGACGCAGATCGGATCGCCCTTCGGCACAGGCGTACATTGCCATTCCGGGCCGAAACCGAAATTCGCATTCTTCCCAAGCCCGAGCAGCATGGCAGCGACCAAACCGGCGAAGAGGGCAGCCATCAGCAGGATGCCCTTGAGGTCCCCGGGTCTTAAATAGGGCCGGTTCATCTCGTAGAAGGTCCTCCGGTGACCGGCTTCCCGTCCAACTGATTTCCCTGGAGATTATAGTCCCGCCCCTGCGAGCCGTCCATCTTCGCCCCGGACGATCTGTCGCCCCTTCGACGGCGACACCGTACCAGGACATGGAGCGCCTCCCCTTGGCAATGGGCCGGGCGGCTTGTATAGAGCCCGCCACTCCCAATTCCACTCTTCATCACAAGGACGACCAATGGCGATCGAACGCACCTTTTCCATGATCAAGCCGGACGCGACCCGGCGCAACCTCACCGGCGCCATCACCAGGATGCTGGAAGAGGCCGGCCTGCGCGTCATCGCCTCGCGCCGCGTGTGGATGAGCCGCCGTGAGGCCGAAGGCTTTTACGCCGTCCACAAGGATCGCCCGTTCTTCGGCGAACTGGTGGAATTCATGTCGTCGGCGCCGACCATCGTCCAGGTGCTGGAAGGCGAGAACGCCATTGCCCGGAATCGCGAAGTGATGGGCGCCACCAACCCGGCCAACGCCGCCGAAGGCACCATCCGCAAGGTTCACGCGCTGTCGATCGGCGAGAACTCGGTGCACGGCTCCGACGCGCCAGAGACTGCTGCTGAAGAGATCAAGTACTGGTTCTCCGACACCGAGATCGTCGGCTAAGCCGAAGCGAACGGAATGCATGCAAAAGGCCGGCGTTTCGCCGGCCTCTTTCTTTGCGTCGGACCTCGCTGCACTCCCCCCGAAGATCGGTCTGCGCTAAGGTCGGATCAGGCACCAGGGGACCCGACCCGACCATGACCAGCGCCATCCCCGGTTTCTTCCAGGGCACCGAGATGCCGTCCAGCGGCTGGTGGGAGGCGCTGTGGCCGGATCCCGCCGGCGTGCTTGCGGCAACCGGGCTGAAGCCGGGCATGGAGGTGGTCGACCTCTGCTGCGGCGACGGCTGGTTTACGCTGCCGATCGCCACCGTCGCCCACCGCGTCATCGCCGTCGACATCGACGCCGATCAGCTGCAGGCCGCGCAACGCCGGCTAACCGGCGCCGGCGTGACCAATTGCGAATTCGTAGCCGGCGACGCCTACGAGCTCCCAGACCTTGTGTCCCGGCCCGTCGACTTCGTCTTCATGGCCAACGCCTTCCACGGCGTGCCCGACCGGCCGCGGCTGGCGCGTGCCGTGCGCGAGGCGCTCGCCCCCGGCGGACACTTTGCCATCGTCAACTGGCACCAGCACCCGCGTGAGACGACGACGATACTGGGCGAGCCGCGAGGCCCGCGAACCGAACTCAGGCTCTCACCACGACAGACCATCGCGGATGCCGAAGCCGGCGGCCTCGAGCTCATGAAAGTGGTTGAGATCCCACCCTATCATTATGGGGCGGTGTTCGGGCCGACGAAGTGATTTCAGCGGATCAGCGGCGTGTCCCAGAGGTCGCCGAGCAGCGTTTTCAGCTCGGTGAAACGCTTCTCGCCAAGTTCCTTGGCCCATTCCCGTTCGACGTCCAGCAGGATGTCGGCCATCTTCTGGTAGGCGGCGCGCCCGCGGCCGGTGAAGTGGACGACGGTCCCGCCGCTCTCGTCGGGTGCCGCCGAGCGGGTGATGTAACCCATCGCCTCCAGCGTCTTCAGCAGCTGATTCATGGCCTGCTTGCTCATCGCGGCGCGCTCGGCAAGCGCGCTCGGCCGAAGGCCATCGGGGCCGGGATATTGGATCACCGCCATATGCGGCGGGCTGAGGTCCTCGAAACCCGATGCCCTGAGTTCCCTGATCAGCTTGCGGTGAATGGCCAGCGCCGGCACGCGCAGCAGCGCACCGATCAGCGGCGGCTTCTTTGGCGGATCTTCCGTGGATGACGGCATTGACACCTTGGTAAATTGAGTTTACTCATTTGGGTAAATTCGATTTACCACATGGGAGAATGAAATGCTAGACAAAGCCAGCCAGATCCGCGTCAATCCCGCCGAGGAGACAATCAGCCATGGCGGCCTTGCCGTGCGCTTCCTGCTGACCGGCGACCAGTCGAACGGCAGCATCGCCGCCTTCGAACTGATGGTCGCCGGCTCGCAGCGGCTGCCCGCCCCGGCACACAGTCACGACCACTATGAAGAGACGATGTACGGGATCGAAGGTGTGCTGACGCTGACCGTCGACGGACAGCGGCACGATATCGGGCCTGGCCAAGCGCTGTGCATTCCGCGCGGCGCTGTCCATCGCTTCGACAACAATACCGCCGAGAGCGCCAAGGTGCTGTGCGTGGTGACGCCGGCGGCGATCGGTCCGGACTATTTTCGCGAGGCCTTCGCCATCTTTAACGCCGGCGGCCCGCCCGACCGCGCCAAGCTCATGGACCTGATGCGCCGGTTCGGCCTGACACCGGCGCCGCCGCCACCGCAGGCGTGAGTCTCAACTCGCCGCGTTGAATCGCAAAATGTCGCGGCCGTCCTTGTCGGCGATGATCAGCTTTCCGCCATCGACACGATAGGACGCCGCCTTGGCCAGCGCCTCGAACAGCGCCTTCTCTTCGGCCATCACTTCCGGCGCGCAGGCCTTGTAGGTCGAGCCGATGTCGCTGACGGCGATCGTCGCGCCATCGACCTTGGCGGTGGCGAAATAGGTGTTGCAAGGGCCGCTGCCGCCGGCCTTGCCGGCTTCGCTCACCCGGAACGTCGCTTGCGGCTTGGCGATCACGCCAATGCCGTCGATGTATTCGACCAGCCAGCTCTGATCGAACAGCGAGGCCGAAGTCGGCGTGTCGCTCGGCGCCACCATTTTCAGCACGATGGTCTGCGGCGCCTCGCTCAGCGGGTCGACCTGATAGCGTGTGTCCGTAATGAACAGCAGCTTGTCGTCGGCGGTGATGCGGGCCTGCAGCGCATAGGTCATGTTGGGCCGGATCACCGCTGGGTCGAAGCTGATCTCGAACTTGATCGGCACCTGGCCGGCGGGCGCCACCTTGCGTTCGCCAACAATGGCGGCCGGCGCATCGGCCAGCGACACATCGGCCAGTTGCACAGACAGCACGGCGTTGGGCGGCAGCGCGATACGCTCGCGATACATCACTTCACCCTTCAGGGTCCTCTCGGCGGCGACAGACGCTTCGGGGACGGCCAGCATGCCGACGACCAGCGGCACAAAACCGAAGACGAAGAACTCGGCGATCCTGTCCAGCATGCCCTTGCTCCCATTTGCCATATGCGATTTGGCCAAGGGAATGCGGTCAATGGAAGGCGGCTGCATGGCATTATTCCGGCTTGGGCATTCCGCCGTTTCATAGAAACGGGGAACCGCTCTATCTCGTTTTTACGCAATTCCGCACGGGAAAAGCGCTACGCGCTTTTTCCCGGGGAAACCGCTCACACTTTCCCTGGAATTGCTCCAGGATCAGTCCGGCGGCGACTGTGTCCAGCGCGCCGCAGCCTGGTCGTCGGCGTCCTTGGCCTCGACCCAGCCGCCATCGGTGCCGTCCACGCGGTGTTCCTTCTTCCAGAACGGGGCGCGCGATTTCAGGAAATCCATCAGGAAATTCGCCGCTTCGAACGCCGCCTGCCGGTGCGCGGACGCCGCCACCACCAGCACGATGTTCTCACCGGGTACGATCTTGCCGTGGCGGTGGATGACGGTCAGCCCTTGCAGTGGCCAGCGTGTTATGGCTTCGGCGGCGATGCGGCCGATCTCGGCTTCGGCCATGCGGGGATAATGTTCAAGCTCGAGTGCCGACAGTTGGCCCTGCTCGTCGCGGCAGAGGCCTGAGAAGGACACCACGGCGCCGATGTCCGCGCGACCCTGCGTCAGTTTCGCGATCTCGGCGGCGACGTCGAAATCCTCGCGCTGGATGCGCACCGTCGGCGCGCCGGACATGGCGTCAGCCTCCGGTCATCGGCGGAAACAGCGCAATCTCGCGCGCGCCGGATATCTTCTCGCGATGCTCGACATGTTCCTGGTTGATGGCGACGCGGATCACCTCGGGAAATTGCAGCGCGTGCTCATACTCCTCGCCGCGCGATTTCAGCCAGCGCAGCAAATCGGCGACCGTCTCGATGCCGGCGGGGAGTTCTACGTCTTCCTCGGGCTTGCCGATCCGTTCGCGCACCCAGGCAAAATAGATGAGCCGCGTGGTCATCTCACTCGTCCATGATGTGCTTGAGGCCGGCGCGGAAATAGTCGTAGCCGGTGTAGAGCGTGACCAGTGCGGCAATCCACAGCAGCACCAGCCCAGTCTGCGTGGTTAGCGGGAAGATCTTGTCGCCGGCCGGCCCGGCCAGCAGGAAGGCGATGGCGACCATCTGGATGGCGGTCTTCCATTTGGCTAGCTGCGTCACCGGCACCGAGACTTTCAGCGCCGCCAGATATTCGCGCAGGCCCGAAACGAGGATCTCGCGGCACAGGATGATGATTGCCGCCCATAGCGACCAGCCGGCAATGCCGGCATGGCGATCGGTGTCGGCGGCGAGCAGCAGCAGGCAGGTGGCGACCAGCAGTTTGTCGGCTATCGGATCGAGCATCTTGCCGATGTTGGAGGTCTGCTGCCAGGCGCGCGCCAGATAGCCGTCGAGATAATCGGTGATCGAGGCCAGCAGGAAGATGATCAGCGCCGACCAGCGGGCGAAGTCGCTCGACTTCAGATGCCCTTCGAGAAAAAAGCAAATCACCACCAGCGGCACCGCAACGATGCGGGCGTAGGTGAGCATGTTGGGCAGGTTGAATGCGCGCTTGGCCATATCGGGGGGACTCTTTCTGCCTGCGTACTCAAATCAGAACCGGATGTAGGGGGTCAACAGCCGAGATTCGATTGGCCAGACGAAAATAGCGCGCGATTGCCGGGATTCGAGTGGCCTCTGAGAAAAGACGGCTGCCGCCATTCAATGGCCAGGCACTCCCGGCGTCACCGGCGCTCAATTCTCATGGAAATGATTGTAGACGAGTTTCGCCACCTGCTCGGAAATGCCGTCGACCTTGACCAGATCCTCGACCGCCGCGCGGCTGACCGCCTTGGCGGTGCCAAAGGCCAGCAAAAGCGCGCGCTTGCGGCCGGGACCAATGCCGGCGATCTCGTCGAGCGGGCTTTTGACCAATTCCTTCTTGCGCCGCGCGCGGTGCGAACCGATGGCGAAACGGTGGACCTCGTCGCGCAGCCGCTGGACGAAATAGAGCACGGGGTCACGCACGGGGAGCGAAAACGAGTCCCTGCCCCTGACGAAAAAACGCTCGCGGCCGGCGTCGCGATCCTGGCCCTTGGCGATGCCTATCGCCACGACGCGGTCCTCGATGCCGAGATCGGCGAGGATCTTGCGCACTGCACTCATCTGGCCCTGGCCGCCGTCGATCAGGATGACGTCGGGCCAGGCCGGAAAGCTGCCGGAAATGTCTTCCTCAATGTCGTCGCCGGCTTCGCCGGCAGCCGCATCGTCGGCCACGGCCACATCGCCGTGCTCCTTCAGCAGCCGCGAAAAGCGCCGCTCCATCACCTCGCGCATCATGCCGAAATCGTCGCCGGGCGTGATCTCGGTCGAGCGGATGTTGAACTTCCGGTACTGGTTCTTCACAAAACCTTCCGGCCCGGCGACGACCATGGCGCCGACGGCGTTGGTGCCCATAATGTGCGAATTGTCGTAGACCTCGATGCGCACGGGCGGCTTCGCCAGGCCGAAGGTCTCGGCGAAGCCTGCAAGCAGACGCCCTTGCGTCGAGGTTTCAGCCAGCCGGCGGCCGAGCGCCTCGCGGGCATTCTGCAGCGCGTTGTCGGTCAGATCCTTCTTCTCGCCGCGCTGCGGCACCGAGATCGACACTTTACGGCCGGCGCGGGTGGAAAGCGCCTCGGCCAGCAGTTCCTGGTCCTGGACGCCTCGCGACAGAAGAATGTTCCGTGGCGTCGGCTTGTCGTCATAGAATTGCGCCAGGAACGAGCCCAGCACTTCCGCCCCTTCCAGCGCCGGATCGGCCTTGGGGAAATAGGCGCGATTGCCCCAGTTCTGGCCGGTGCGGAAGAAGAACACCTGGATGCAGACCTGGCCGCCCTCCTGGTGGATGGCGAAGACATCAGCCTCGTCGACCGTGGCCGGGTTGATGCCCTGATGGCTCTGCACATGCGACAGGGCGGCCAGCCGGTCGCGGTAGATGGCGGCGCGCTCGAAATCGAGCTCCTGTGACGCCTGCTGCATGGCTGCAGATATCTCGGTCTTCACCTTCTGGCTGCGGCCGGACAGGAAATCCTTCGCCTCGGAAACCAGCTCGGCATAGCCCTCGTGCGATATCTCGCCGGTGCAGGGACCGGCGCAACGCTTGATCTGGTAGAGCAGGCACGGCCGGGTGCGGTTTTCGTAAAAGGAGTTGGTGCAGCTCCTGAGCAGGAAGGCGCGCTGCAGCGAATTGATGGTGCGCCCGACCGCACCCGCCGAGGCGAAGGGGCCGAAATAGTCGCCCTTGCGCGAGCGCGCACCGCGATGCTTGTAGATGCCGGGCGAGACGTGATCGCCGGTCAACAGGATATAGGGGAACGACTTGTCGTCCCGCATCAACACATTGAATCTTGGCCGCAAGCGCTTGATAAGATTGGCTTCGAGCAGCAGCGCTTCGATCTCGGTGCGGGTGACGACGAATTCCATCGTCGATGTCTCGCGCACCATGCGGCCGATGCGGGCGGTGTGGAAACGCCCTTGCGCATAGTTGGTAACGCGCTTTTTCAGGCTGCGCGCCTTGCCGACATAAAGCACGTCGCCGGCGGCGTTCATCATGCGGTAGACGCCGGGCGCATTGGGCAGCCGCTTGACCAGCGTCTGGATGACCTCGGCGCCGACCATGCCGTCGGCGTCGCCGGCATGCGGCGCCCAGTCGATCGCGGTGAAGGCGACATCGGGCCCAGTGGCCTCGGGCTCGACGATCTCCTCGGCCGCCTCGTCCTCGAGGTCGATCTCAGGCGGCATATCGTCAGCGGCGCCGGCGCGCGTCTTATGTTTCTGGTCTGCGGGACTCATTCCACCATGCCTGTCACATCCGGCGTCTGCCATGCAAGATGCTGGCCGCCGTCGAGCGCGATCATCTGGCCGGTCACCGAGCGCGCCTCCCAGAGATAGCGGATGGTGGCGCCGAATTCGGCCAATTGCGGGCCGCGCTTCAGGATCAGGCCGTCGACCTGCTTTTGGAAATCATGATCGTCCTGGCGCGCATTCTTCAACGTCGGGCCGGGACCGATGGCGTTGACGCGGATGCGCGGGCCGAGCGCCTGCGCCAGCATTTCGGTCTGCGTCCACAGGGCCGACTTCGACAGCGCGTAGGAGAAATAGCGCGGCGTCGGCCGCCAGACGCGCTGGTCGATGATGTTGACGATCAGCCCATCCCGCCCTTGCGGCAAGGCACGGGCGAAGTTTTGCGCCAACAGCGCTGGCGTCTTTACATGGATGGCGAAGTGGCGGTCCCAGGCCGCCCAGTCGAAATCCTCGACGCTGTCGTCAACGAACAGCGAGGCATTGTTGACCAGAAGCGTGACCGGGCCGAGTGCGGCCTCGGCGCGGCCGACGAGATCGCCGACGGCGTTCATGTCGGTCAGGTCGGCGGCGACCACGGCGGCACGGCCGCCCTCGCCTTTGATGCGCGCGGCCAACGCGTCGGCTTCGGCGCCTGAGCGGTTGGCATGGATGGCGACGGCAAAGCCGTGCGCGGCCAGATCCTCGACGATGGCCTTGCCGATCCGCTTTGCCCCACCCGTCACCAGCGCCGTTCCGGCGGCTTCGATCATCTGTCAATCCTCAATTGGCGCCTCTGATCCGCTAGCCGGCACATTGTGACGCGTCCAGGTGTTAAATGCCGTTTCCACCTGGGGCAGGAATGTGGCGAAGCGGCCTTTTCAGCACCTCGGCCCGACCCGGATTCGGGTCGGCAGGCCCGCAATATAGGACGCTGGAGTCCTTGCACCAAGCCGAGTGCAGTGCAGCATCGCAAGCGTGCTGACATTTCGCTGTTGCGAAGATGCAACGTCAAGCTTCGGCCTCATTCGCGCCGGGGAATGACCCAGTTTCAGGTTCGCTGCCGCCGCATTTTGACACGACATTCGGAACCGTTGAGTGCCAGATCCGTTTCATCCCCCGGACGGGTTGATGGCGCTCAGGACAAACAAGCCTACGTGTCTTGTGGCTTAAGGAGTAAACAACAATGCAAGCCAATCTCAAATTCGCGCCAATCGCGGTCGCGCTCGGGCTCTTCGCCCTCAGCGGTACTGCTTTTGCCGCTGACGTCGTCTCGGAAGAGCCCCCGGCACCTGCCCCGATCGCCGAACTCCCCGTCGCTTCCTGGGCCGGCCCTTATGCCGGTATCAGCGCTGGCTACGGTTTCAGCGGTCATGCCAAAGTCCACGACGGCGGCCCCGACATCAAGACCAAAGGCTTCGTCGGCGGCGTTTTCGGCGGCTACCAGTGGCAGCAGGAGAACTTCGTGTACGGTGCTGAAGCCGATCTCGGCTACAACGGCACCAAGGGTGACAGCGGCGGCGTCAATTCCAAGGGCGGGTTCGAAGGCTCGCTGCGCGCCCGTCTCGGCTACGCTGTGACCCCGGAAATCCTGCTCTACGGCACCGGCGGTGGCGCCCTGAAGAACCAGAAGATCTCGGTTCCGGGCGACAGCGACAGCAACACCATGCTCGGCTGGACGGCCGGCGTCGGCACCGACATCAAGATCACCGACAATGTGTTCGGCCGTGTCGAGTACCGCTACACCGACTTCGGTTCCAAGAGCTTCGACAGCGTCGGCACCAAGGTCAAGGAAAGCGACAACCGCGTAACTTTCGGCGTCGGTATGAAGTTCTAACTGTCGTTCAAGCCACGACACAAGAAAGCCGGGCCTCGTGCCCGGCTTTTTTTGTTTTTTGCCTTCTCCCCTTGTGGGAGAAGGTGGATCGGCGCGATAGCGCCGAGACAGATGAGGGGTGTTCCAGCGGAGTGAGGCGTCGGCGTTCCCTGGAACACCCCTCATCCGACCGAGCTTCGCTCGGCCACCTTCTCCCACAAGGGGAGAAGGAAGAGAGCGCTCACGCCGGCACAGCCACCTTCAGCTCCGGAAACTTCTCGTCGAAACGCGCAGCCCAGCGGGTCAGCCGGCCGCGGCCCTTTTCCCATTTGCCGGCGAAGCGCAGCGAGAGGTAGCCGAGGCAGGCGCGCAGCGCCAGCTGGCCGAGGGTGATCTTTTTCGGCAGTTTCGGCGGATTGGCGTTGAGGAGGTCGAGTGCGGCGGTGATCTTGGTCCACTGGCGATCGAGCCAGGGCTGGTAGACCATCTCCTCGGGCCGCGTGCGCCGCTCATAGACCATCGACAGCGCGCAGTCGCAAATGCCGTCGGCCAGCGCCTCCAGCACTTCTGCCTCGAGGCGCTTGTCGGCATTGCGCGGCAACAACAGATTCTTTGACGCGCGGTTGAGATGCTGGGTGATGGCACGGCTGTCGTGGATCGAGCGGCCGTCGTCCAGCACCAGCACCGGGATCTTGCCGAGTGGATTGGCCGTCATCAGTTCGGCAGGCTTGTCCTCAGTCTTGATCGGCACCAGCTCGACGGCGATGCCGGCATAGAGTGCCGCCATGCGCACCTTGGAGCTGTAGGGGGAAGAGGACGCGTAGAGCAGCTTCGGCATGATCGGTTCCCTGTTTGCAGACGGCCAGCGTATGTCGCTCAAAAGTGGGTCCGGTCTTGAGGGAACGACGCGCGTAAAAACAGAGGTCTGGAGCGCGTCGCCCGAACCCGCTCGCATGCGACCGTTTTAGTGTTGGCCGATCTTCTCTGAGGGGGCAACTGCCAGAAGGGCAAAACCAGCCGGCCAATCCGCCGACAATGAAGTGGCTAATGCATGCCGCACAGAAGTGGCGTCGATTTCGAGAGAACGACGCGCATCAAAACAGGACCTGAAGCGCAACAAAAAAGCTCCCGGGAATCTGCCAATCGGCAAAGTTCCCGGGAGCTTTGAGATGGAAACGTCGTCCGCTGTTACTTCTTCTTGGCGGCTGGCTTCTTGGCCGGTGCTGCCTTCTTCACAGCTGCCGTCGACTTGGCGGCGGCGGCCTTCATCGGAGCCTTGGCGGCGGGCTTGGCCGCGGCCTTGGCTGCCGGCTTCTTGGCTACTGCCTTCGCAGCAGGCTTCGCCGCTGCCTTGGCGGCCGGCTTCTTGGCGGCGGGTTTCGCTGCTGCCTTGGCGGCGGGTTTTGCCGCAGCCTTAGCTGCCGGCTTCGCCGCTGCCTTGGCTGCCGGCTTTGCCGCTGCCTTCGGTGCTGCCTTCTTTACTGCTGCAGGTTTCGCGGCAGCTTTCGGTGCCGCTTTCTTGGCCGGCGCTTTCGCCGCCGGCGCCTTCGTCGTGGTCTTTGCCATGCGATGCCCCTTGCGTTTGTGCCGATGGCCGTTAGTGACCCGGCAAGTTAATTCATACCTGACTCGCGTGTGTCTAGCCAGCGAAGCATTACATAGAATTTCGCAGATTAAATTTCGGTTACTTCGAGAGCATGTCAGCGATGGTCGACACAGAAATCGGCAAAGAATCTTCGCGCTTCACAGCGAACTTTTGTGAGAGAATTTCTGAGCGCAACGACTCACACGATCTTCTCGTCAAGCTCACATTCTCTTGCATCGCCGTCGATCTCGTATCGTCATCGACGGCTTAGCGGATTGCAAAAAATCATCGCGCCGCAGAGACTGATCTTGCTTCATCCTGATGACTGCAGAAACAGCACCAAATCGAATGCGAGCTTTTTACTCGTATATTGAGAGAGCTTTGGTGGACGCTCTGAAAGACAGCATCTGAGGGATCTGCACCCATCCGGTTGTGCCGGACATCTTCCAGACAAGAAGAGAGATCGCCAGCTTCGGCGCGCCGAAGATGCTCAGCGAACAAAGGGACGTGGAGGATCGCGGAGATCCTCGTCCTGGGAGCCGCTACCCCTTGCAAACCAAGGGATGCGGCCCCTACACACCAACCGGCTCACGCAGCTGGAGTCGACGCGAAGGCTCGCTCTGATGCAGGTGTACGGCAAACGTATCCCATGGTGGCGTGACGCCAATCTGCACCAGGATGCGGCCGATCTCACCGCGATGGTAGCCGCCGTGCGTGACGACATGGGTCAGCATTTCCTGGCGTGACATCATTGCCTTGTCGCCGTCGGTGAAGATGAAAGGCACAGGCTGTGACAGACGTTTCGGCGACACGGTCTCCAGATAGTCGAGATACCAGCGATCCATCGCAGCGACATCGGCGCCGAGTTCATCGAGCGACGGCGTGTCCTCAGTATTGTCTGACGCGTAGCCGTGATGCGTGCCGGAAAGATGCGCCGCGAATATTCTCGACACGACGAGATTGTGGTTGAGCAGACGGATCGCAGCATGACGTTCCTTCGCATGCTTCTGCTGATCCATACTCGCGAGCTTCTCAAGCAACTCGCCATTGGCCCAGGCTTGATAGACGAAGAGACTGCGAAGCAGATCCAGCGCGCTCATGGCCCGTATCCTTTCCAAAAAATGTGAGTATGTTGTCCATATTCTTGGCTGATGGAGCGGACATGTCTACTCGCATTGCAAAGCCGCGCTCGCGCATGCGCAAGCAGCCGCGCCAGGCGCGTTCGCGCGCAACCGTGGAAGCGATCATCGAAGCTGGTGCTCATGTTCTGAGCGCGCTCGGCTGGGCCGGCTTTACCACCAACAAGGTGGCCGAAGCCGCCGGTGTCAGCATCGGCTCGCTCTATCAATATTTTCCCGACAAGCTGTCGCTGGTCGAGGCAATTCGCCGGCGACATTTCGATCAGGTGCTGTCGGTGGTCGCCGAATCAGCTGAAGACGGCAAGCCGCTCAAGCGATTCGCGCAGGAGCTGGTGCGCGGCATGATCGATGCGCACAGCGTCCATCCGACCCTGCATCAGGTGCTGCTCGACGAGGTGCCAGGCGATCGCGGCTCGCGCGCCGCCCATGCCTCGTTCCAGTCTCGTTATCTCGATCATTACACCGTGGCGGTGGCGCAATATCGCAAACGCAGGAAGGACAATGAGACTGTGGCGCGCGTGCTCTCCTCAGCGGTCGAAGGCGTCATCCACAATGCCGCACGGCGCGACATGCTCGATGCGCCGGAGTTGCAGAAGCAACTGGTCGAGCTGATCTGCGCTTACGTGTCGGGTTCCGGCCGCAGCGCATGACCAGAATAGCGCGATCGAGATCGCTGCCGCTCACGGCTGATAGCCGAGGCAGATGGCGCCAAGCGCGACGACGGCGCAGGCACCGATGCGCCGCGGCGTCAGTTGCTCGCCGAGGAAGAACCGACCGATGAAGGCGGCAAAGACAACGCTGGTTTCGCGGATGGCGGTGATCGGACCGGCCGGGCCGAGCGCGAAGGCGGCGACCACGACGGCATAGGCAAGCAGCGCGAACAAACCACCGGCGAGTGCCTTGCGGGTTTCCGGCGCGCTGAAGTTGACGACGAGCCTGCCGCGCAGGACGATGAAGGTCGCCGGCAGCAAGGCGCCGTAGATCAGCAGCACCCAGGCGGTGTAGGCGCCGCTGTCGCCCGCCGCCCGCACGCCGATGGCGTCGACCGTCGCATAGGCAGCGATGATCGCGCCGGTCGCCAGCGCGTAGAGGATCGAGGTCGTCGATGCCCTGCCCCTGCCCAGCGACAGGCCCATGATGCCGCAGGCGACCAGCGTGACGCCGACGATCTCGGGCATTGTGAGTTGCTGGCCGGCCAGCGCGAAACCGCCGAGTGTGACCAGCAGCGGTACGCTTCCGCGCACGATCGGATAGACCTGCCCCAACTCGCCATAGCGGTAGGCGGCGACCAGGAACACGCTGTAGCCGACCTGGAGGCCGGCCGAGAGCGCGACATAGGGCCAGGCGCCGGTCGCGGGAAGCGCATGGAAAAGCGCCATTGGAATGGCGATGAGCGTGCTCGAAAAGCTCATGACGGTGACCGTCCACAGCCTGTCGGCACCCGTCCGCAGGAAAGCGTTCCAGCCGGCGTGCAGAACGGCCGCGAACAGCGCGAGCGCAATGACAGTCGCGCTCATTGCGCTGTACGCGCGCTGGCGATGACGGCATCCGCCGCCTTGCGGGCGCTGTCGATGGCGGGCTGCCCCATCTGCGCCATCAGCGTCGCGCCCTCGATCAGCATCAGCAGCGCCGCCGCAGCACCCTCAGCCTGCTTCGAAGGCATTATGTCCTCAAGGATCGCCTGCATGCGCCGCTTGAGGCCGTTCTTCTGCCTGGCGACGGCCTGGAATACCGGATGGGCGGGATCGCCGAATTCGGCCAATGCATGCGCGAACAGGCAGCCGTGGAAATCAGGACTGCCGAACCAGCGTTCGTGCCAGTCGAAGATATTGGCGATCTTCCGCTCCGGCGTGGCGACCTCTTGCGCAAGCTGGTCGAGCTGACGCTCGAAGCGCTTGGCGCGATAGTCGAGCACCTCGACGATCAGTTCGTCCTTGCTGGGAAAGTGGCGATACATCGTCATCTTGGCCACATCGGCCTCGGCAATGATGCGGTCGATGCCGGTGGCATGGAAGCCGGCGCGCTTGAACAGGGCGTAGGCGGTTTCGACGACGTGCTGGCGTTTGTCGATCGCAGGCGATGGCGTCATGATCTTTTGCCGGTGATGAGACAGGTCTGTCTACTTATGCGACCAATCATCGTCCCTGTCAACACGCCAAAATGAAAACGCCTGCGGCCGATCTCGCCGCAGGCGTCAAAGGTGGCGAAACGTACTGCTCTCAGCGCAGGACGCGACAGCGGCCGTTGTAGACCATCCAGCGGTCGAAGCCCGAAACGCAGAACTCGACATTGTCGCCGATCGAGGCAAAACCCTGGCCTTCCTCGATCAGGTACCAGATGGTGCGGGCACGGCCATCGGACAGGCTGACGGTGGCGCCGCAATAACGGCGGCCGATCGGCCACTCTTCGCTCGCCGGCAGATAGCGATGCTGGTGAACGCGCTGAAAATCGGTGATCGAGACATCGGGCAGATGCGGCACGTGATGCACCTGATAGGAAAAGCGGCTGGAGATCTTGTTCAGCACCCACGCCTGCCCGCAGACACCGCTGTCCTCGTCGGAATAGACGGAAAGATCGGCGGCCTGCGCCGGCTGGCCAAAAGGTGCGGCCAGCGGCGTGCAAAGCGAAATCAGGGCAGCAAGAGCGGATTTGGCAAAGCGAGTCATGGCAGCCTCTCAAAAGTCGAATGCGTGCACTGTGCGGATTCGGCGGCGCGCGGTCAAGCGGTCGCGCGGACGATGGTTTCGGTGCGAAGCTGTGAAATCACCGTCCTCAACTGTCAAAATCTTTAGCGACTTTGCGTTGTTCCGAGAGCTACACTTGCTCTCCGGCCAGCCATTCCAGCGACCAGTGCGCCGGCTTTTCGACCGCCAGCACTCTGTGCAGGGCCGGCAGCACAATGCGCAAATCACGCTCCAGCGTGAAGGGCGGGTTGACCACCACCATGCCGCTGCCGTCGAGGCTCGGCTCCCGCGACGCAGGCCGGATCTCGAACTCGATGTCGAGCAGTTTCGGCACGCCGGATTGCTTGAGCGCCTTCCTGAAGGCGATGATCGCCTTGCGGTCCTTGATCGGATACCACAGCGCATAGATGCCGCCCGGCCAGCGCTTGTGCGCCCTTTGCATCCCGTCGACGAGGCGGTCGAATTCGCCGGCTTCCTCGAACGGCGGATCGATAAGTACCAGCCCACGCTTTTCCTTCGGCGGCAAATGCGCGCCGAGCGCCAGCCAGCCGTCGAGCTCGATCACCCTCGTCTGGAAATCGCCGGCAAACAACGTCTTCAGCCTGGCGGCATCATCGCCATGCAGTTCGATCGCCGACAGCCGGTCCTGCTTGCGCATGAGGTGGCGGGCGATGAGTGGCGAGCCCGGATATTTCTTCACGCCGCCATCGGGATTGAGCGAACGCACCGCTTCGAGATATGGCGCGAGCAGCGCTGCCGCCGACTTGTCCAACGGGGCGTCGATCAGGCGGCCGATGCCGCCCTGCCATTCGCCGGTCTTTTGCGCTTCCGTCGACGACAGATCATAGCGGCCAACACCGGCATGCGTGTCGATGACACGAAACGCCTTGTCCTTCTGCTTCAGATAGTCGAGCAGAAGGCTGAGCACGACATGCTTGACGACATCGGCGAAATTTCCGGCGTGATAGGCGTGACGGTAATTCATGCCGCGCTCATTTCGAGGAGCCCCTGCCCCAGCGCGGCGGCGGCGGCTTCGAGTTCGGGTTCTCCGGCCGGCGGCCGCCGAAAGCCAGAGTGAGCAGGAAGCCGATCAGGCCGACGGCTATCAGCCCATAGCCGACCGGCCGGGCGCGGCTGTCGATCTCGCCGGCGCCGGAGCGCAGCACCAGGTCGACCGCCCGCATCGGGATATCATCGGCATCGCCCGGGCCGACGGTGAAGAGATAGGCGCCAGGGCTGACGGTTTCGATCACGCCAGCCTCGTCGCGAAAGATCTTGTCGGGCAGTTGCGGGCTGACCTGGCGCGGATTGTCGGCATGATGGAACTGCAGCGTCGAGGCCAGCACCGTGCGGCTACCGGTGGCAGCGGTCAGTGTCAGCACGGTGCGCTGCTGCGAGACAATGCGCTCGGCCCGCGCGGTCAAGTCGACCAGCACCCTGACCGGTGCGTCGCCTGCCGAAAGCGCCACCGTCACCGGCTTGAATCGGCCTTGTTCAAAGACCCTGTAGCTGCCGATCTCATGACCCGAGAAGTTCGTCATCGCCCAGGGATAGGCGACGCCGACGGCGATACCGGCCAGCAGGATCAGGAAGAAGAGAAAGCGCATTGAGAATAACCCGGATGTTCGACCAGCTTGCCAATAGCGCCCTAGGGATCAAAAGGCGATGGCCTGCGCAGCGCGCCTCGTCTGTCCAAGACAAAGATAATCGCCAAATGAATGTTTGTGCGGATTTGGCCAAGCGAGCTGCCCGCCGCCCAACTGCATCGGCGTCATATCTGTGTGGCAGCACTGACGGATTTCTACCTATACGCTCATAAGCAATTGCTAAAATAATAGTGCCTACATCAATGGATGAGCGCCAGGACCGTTCCACGATTTGATTATTGAGGCGCATATTGTGCCCGGCTGAATTTCGCCCCCGCGATCTACAAGAGGCACGATGTCACATATTTCAATCTGAAATGCCTTCGATGCGAGTCTTCAGGTATAGCAACGCAGGAATGCTCTCCACCGTAACTGTAACCATCAATAGATCTTCCATAGCCACTTGGTCCATACTGCTAAATTCTCATGGTATTACCGAGCCTTTCCCGGATAAACTGAATATCGTCCCAGGCAATAAAGAGCATGAACGCGCCCACTCCAACCGATGAGCCGAACTTAACCTCATACATTGGGAATGCCGCGGACATTTTTGGCTCGGTTCGCCTCGGGCGCCAATCGCATTGCCTGGTAAGAATTTATGGACAAAGTGCGACGGAGCAATATTTTCGATATTTCCGAATTTCAATTTTCCCCAGGACATTTTTCCGCCTATAATACTATTGCTGACTTTAACATGGCTATTTCTGCTCCACTATGAATTTATCATGCCAAATTTCCGCACTTAGCTATCGAAAAACCGCATAAATATTCTTGTTTTTTGTTGATATATTTCGAATTTCATTGTCAATTCTCGGATTGCCGCGACTGCGCTGCCGACCCCACGATTAACCACTCCCGGACGAACACGGTTAACGATTCGCTAATTTAGTTGACTATGATTTCCACAGGTATATTTTCGATACGTTGGGATGTGCAATTTGGGCGAGCAATGGGCGATGGTGGCATCAGACGCGTAACCACGATTTCGGGGCGTATCGAATGCTGAACGGCAGCCAATAGCCGTATAGCGTCGCCCAGCGAACTCAGAAAGCAATCGACAGACATCAGGAGTGGACGATTCCGCGGAAGCGGAAGGTTTGTGACGTTCTCAGGAACGTCGCCGGGCAACGCTATGTCCCGGCGGTAGCGGTACGCAGTGCGTAAGGGCGAAGGGGTTGGAGTATGGGTAGAACTGTCAATGTTCTGAAACTCGAGTCCGGGAACAGCCGAAGGGGCGCCAATACCAATCGGGGCCGCGCCCTGGTTGCCGGCGGGGCAGGATTTCTGGGTTCGCATTTGTGCGAGCGTCTTTTGCTGGATGGGTACGACGTTGTCGCGCTGGACAATTTCCACACCGGCAAAAGATACAATCTCAATACCCTCCTGCGCGATCCGCGATTTACGTGCATCGAGCACGACATCGTCGACCCACTGCCGTTGGATCTTCAGGTCGATGAAATCTACAATCTCGCCTGCCCGGCCTCCCCGCCGCATTACCAGGCCGATCCGATCCATACGTTCAAGACGAGCGTGCTTGGTTCGCTGAACCTGCTTGAGCTCGCGCGGCGGAACAATGCCAAGATATTTCAGGCTTCGACGTCCGAGGTCTATGGCGATCCCCTGGTGCATCCGCAACCGGAAGGCTACTTCGGCAACGTCAACCCGCACGGTCCGCGATCCTGCTATGACGAGGGCAAGCGTTCGGCTGAGACGCTGTTCTTCGACTATTCGAGAACGTATGGCCTCGATATCCGCGTCGCACGGATCTTCAACACCTATGGCCGCCGCATGCAACCAGACGATGGCCGCGTCGTGTCGAACTTCATCGTCCAGGCTTTGCATGGCGACGACCTGACCGTCTACGGCAGCGGCCAGCAGACCCGTTCATTCTGCTACGCGGACGACCTGATCGAAGGCTTCATCCGGCTGATGAACGCTCCGAGCGCTCCGAAGCACCCGGTCAATCTCGGCAACCCTGCCGAATTCACCATTCTGGAACTGGCGACACAGGTGATCGAATACACCAACTCGCGCTCGAAGATCGTGCATCGGCCGCTGCCCGTCGACGATCCCAAGCAGCGCCGGCCGGACATCTCCTTTGCCCGGGAACATCTTGGCTGGGAGCCAAAGATCAGCTTGAGCCAAGGGCTCGCGCATACCGCGGCGTATTTTGACGCCCTGCTCTACTCGGGCCGGCGCGTCAAAGAAGCTGCGATGTAATGAGCCGCCCGGCAATCCTGGTGACGGGTGGAGCCGGCTACATCGGCAGCCACACCTGCAAGCTGTTGTCAGCTGCCGGCTACCTGCCCGTCGTCTTCGACAATCTGAGCCGCGGCAACGAGAGATCGGTTGCCTGGGGGCCGCTTGTCGTCGGCAATATCCGGGACCGGACAGTGCTGCAGCAGGCGATCAGGACCTATCAGCCGAAAGCGATCATCCACTTTGCAGCTCTGGCCTATGTCGGCGAGTCCGTTCATGAGCCCGCAGAATATTATTCGACCAATGTGTCGGGTACCATTGCGGTGCTTGATGCGGCGCGCGCGAGCTCGATCGAAAACATCATCTTCTCAAGCAGCTGCGCAACATACGGCGTGCCCGAAACACTGCCCATTCGAGAGACGTCGGCGCAAAATCCGATCAGCCCCTATGGGCGCACCAAGCTGATGGGCGAGCAGATCATCAGGGACTATGCCTCCGCCTACGGAATGAAATATGCGATCCTGCGTTATTTCAACGCCTGCGGCGCCGATCCCGACGGTGAGCTCGGTGAGTGGCACTCGCCTGAAACGCACCTGATCCCACGCGTGCTCATGGCTGCATCCGGCACGATCGACGAGATCGAGGTTTTCGGCACGGACTATGACACTCCAGATGGCACCTGCGTGCGCGACTACATCCATGTCAGCGATCTGGCCCGCGCGCATCTGAGGGCTCTCATGCATCTGGAGGCGGGTGGCGAAAACCTGTCGGTCAATCTCGGCACTGGACGCGGGGTATCGATCAAGGAAATTCTCCAGGCGGTCACCCGGATGACGTCAAAATCGGTTCCGGCCGTCTTCAAGCCCCGGCGCCCGGGCGACCCGGCAGAGCTCTACGCCGACCCGGCCAAAGCGCGCGAACACCTGGGTTTCGTGCCGGAACTTTCCGACATCGATACCATCGTCAGGACAGCCGCCCCGTTCTTCGGACTGGAGGCCGCCGCGTCCACACTTCCGATGCCGACGGCGGAGCGCCGCCGGTCAACTGCACCAGGCATGCCAAATGCATCGGAGAGTAATACCAGCCCGCAAAGCTGGTAGTCGTCCCTGTTTGTCGTGTGTCGGGGACGTGGGCTCGCTGAGGTGAGAGCTTCTCAGCGAGCCTCAACTTTTGGAATCGATCAGGCTACGGATCTCGTCGAACTGTGCGCCCTTTGTATCGCCTTCCTCGAATTTCCGCTGCTCGTCGGAAGGTTTTCCCGAAGGGTGCCGGAAACTGTACCAGACGCCGTCCGGATCCCTGCGCTGCTCGAGGGTCCCGCCCCGGAAGCGGTGGCTGAAACACGTGCGGATTGGCGCTGCGGCGTAGGTCTTGGACCGCCAAACGAGATCCATGCACATCTTGCCATCGTTGCTTAGATGCCATTTCCCCTCAGCGAAAGAAGTCGTGTCCTGCTCGGAGGTCCAAGCCCGGACCGGTCGGCCCTTCTGTCCGAAATAGGCCGCTCCGTTATCCCATATCCAGGTGCGGTCGGCATAAACAAGCTGAAGTTCGAACGCCGTCGGGACGGCATCTGCAGGTGCACTGTCTTTGGCACCAGCTGCGTGCGCGGCTCCGCACAGCGCCACCTGCCACCAAATGGCCAGGAGGGGGGCAATCGAGACAGACCTGGCAAGTCGATGGCGCCTCACCCCGCTCGCTCTTTCAGATGGCAATCCAGCCTGCGTTGTCATGCTGAGCGGTCGCATTCAATGTTCGCTTCCCAAGCGGGCGTCGACCAGCCGAGCATACCGCAAGAACGGGCCCGGTCCGTCCTGCGCCGACAAGTGGCTCCACGCCACAATCATCAGTATTTCGCATGCTATTGACTGCCGCGCGAAGATGTCAACCGGGAGGGCCAACAGTATCTTTCGCGGCGCGCACGGGCGGCAAATCGAGGACGACGGTCAGGCACGCGGCACGCTATACACATCCCTCGACGAAGGGGCCGCTAACCCATAGCGAGCCGTTGCTGTACATGGCGGTGCCGTTGTCGTCGGTGTAGCCATGCGATTGCTCGTCGACATGCAGCCTGGTGTTTGGCACCAGCTGACCGTTCACCTTGACGCTCTTGATGAACAGGTTGCGATCACCCGGCTTTCCGTCTCCGCCCCACAGGTCGTTGATGTAGCGAAGCTCGATCGTCTTCGGGTTCGGCACGCTGCTGAGATCGATGTGGAACGGCTTGGCCTCGGTTGACGCCTGCATCAGCTCCGCCACGGCGGCTTCGGGCGTCGATGCCGTGCTTTCATTGCCCGGGACGTCGATCTCGGCGACGGTCTTTCCGTCGACGACGACGTCGAACCGAGGCGCGCCTTGGAGATTGATGCCGGCAGCGTCGACCTCCAGGCTGGTTATGGCGCAACGTCCTGCGTCATTCGCCGCGGCAGCCACCAGGTCAGCCACGCGCTGCCTCTGCGATTGCACCCATCCGGCGATGGGCTGCAGCAGCGCGTTTCGGTCGCCGGCATCGACCGTGAAGAGGTTGGTTCGTTCACCGGGATCGGCCTTGAGGTCGTATTCCTCGACCTTGCCCGTGGTCGCGTTGAAGATGACCTTTCGATCGTCCTCGCGATAGCCAAACAGGAAACCGGCCCAGGGATTGAAGAAGAAGGTCTTGTTTGGCCGTTGCTCGCTGAACAGGCTGCGCCCCTGCCACTGCTTCGGCAGCGGAAGTCCCAGTATGTCGAAGATCGTCGGGGCGATATCGACGATGCCGCCGACCGGGTGGGCAACGTCATCATGAAAGAGATGCTTGTTGATCATGATGAGCGGGATGTGGATGTTTTCCTCGTAGATCGCGCTGGCATGAATGTAGTCGCCATGCTCCCCGAACGCCTCGCCGTGATCGCCCAGTATGACCACGAGCGTCGAATCGAGCTTGCCCGACTGCTTGAGCGATTCAAGTATCTCGCCAAGTGCTGTATCGCCGACCTTCAGGGCGTTGAGATAGGCATTGAATTTCTGGTCGTCCGAGTAGTGGACCAGCGTGTTGCCATCGGAGGAAGGCGCCATCTTCGAAAACATCGGGCTGTCGGTGATGTAGGGATAGTGGGTCATCGCCGTGAACATTATGCCGAAGAAGGGTTTTGCCTCGTCCTTGTTCATCCAGTCGATGATCGACTGCGCCGTGCAAAGATCGCTGTTGTAGTCCATGTTCTTCCACTGCTCGGAGCTGAGCTTGAAGGTCGGGGTGCCGCATTTCTGCCCCCGATAGTCCTGGATCACATCCAGTCCCTTGTTGAGGAAAAACTCGTCGACCCGTTGGAATCGGGAATCCGCGCTCCAGAAAAACCCCGTGCGGAAATTGTTCTTGGACAGGGTGTTGGAGATCGTGTCCAGAGGCAGATAGGGATACCTGGTGGTCATGCCATAGTATGAAATGTCGTTGTACATCGAGGAGAGCAGAGAAAATATCGAGTAATGCGTGGACGGTGCGTGCGCATATATGTTGTCGAACCGTATCGAGTCCTTTGCATAACTCTTGATATTCGGTGTCACCGGATACTGGCCGCCAAACGTCTCGATGTATTTGGATGGCACCGACTCCATCATGAAAATCAGCACGTTCTTGATCGGGTTTGGCGTCGGCGCCTTGAAGGTCGACGTTTCCGGCGGACGCTCGCCGACGCTGGCGACATCCGGGTCATTGGTGCTGGCATTCATCGTCAGCACGACCGGCGTTGGATTGAGCAGGGCCGATTCAACAAAATACAGGATCGGATTGTCGATCTTGGCGGCCGGCAGCGCTTCCGCCCGCACATGGTATCCGGTGCCGGCGATGGCCGCGCCGACACACACAACGAGCACGCCCAGAAAGGCCCCGTAACCAGCGGCGCCCAGCCGCTGGCACAGACTGGCCGCGGCATAGCCAAGGATGAGCACCAGAATGACGGACCCGGAAAGGCTCGCGAAGTCCTTGATGTTGAGCGCGTCGCCCATCGCGTTCCTGGCATCGGCGTTCTGCAGGAAGTCGCCATAGACCAGCCACTGGAAGGTGAACGGTTCGCCCAGCAGCTTGACGAGATTGATGTTGGCAAATCCCCAGCCCAGACAGACCACGACAGCGACATAGAAGAGGAACACGATGATTGCCGAGCCGAGACGGCTGGCCTTTGTCAGGAACAGCAGGATCAAGATCACCACGGTCAGGGACGTAACGACAATCAGGTCGTAGTAGCTCGATGCCAACCCCTTGGGGATGGCCCCCAAAAGGCCTGAAAACGTTGTTTGCGGATCAATGATTGCACCGCGGTAGACGGCCAAAAGCAGCCAGGACAACAGGCCCGTGCAAATGATCCGCGCGCTCCAGCGCCGGAAGCGCACATCCTTCGACGAAGACGTTCCCGCCTTCGATTCCGTAGGGCCGCTCTCAGGCCGGCTCGCCGAGCCCCTACTGCCGCCGATGCTCATGAACTACCCGCCGCCAGTTTGCGTTTCGGCCCAAACAGGGCCGATAACCTTCAAACCCCCACCAGTAGAATCGACTTGCGCCAAAAAAGAGTCAACAAAATCAAGTTTGCGTTAACCATGTCTCTTGAGAACTGGTTAACCGAACGCATTCGTCGGCGATGCGTTTTGGCCAAGTAGGCTGTCCCATCAACTGTGCACCAGCGCCCATGAATCGGCGACGGCGGGCGCTGTCGAGCACCCGCCGTCGTGATGTGTCGATACTGCGCCGGCAATCAGCCGCCACGCAGACGCGTCGGGCTCAGGCTTGCGACGGTCATGCCCCGCTGTTGGGAAGGACACGTCGGCAGAAATCGGCTCGCATCCGCGTAGGTCATGGTCGCGATGGAGCTCTTCAGCCCGCCACGCTTGGCGATCCAGCCGCGAACCCAGCCAGGGTAGTTTTTCATCATGAAGTTCGCGGCCACCTGATTGCCCCGCGCGCCAACGCCATACGGCAGGTGAAAGCCGAACGACGCGCTCTGCGTGATGCACACCTTGCTCCTGGGCATCGACAGATAAAGCGTGCAGGCCGAGTCGCACGAACCGTTGAACCGCACAAAGGTGCCGCTGCGGCGCATTTTCAGCGCACGGATGGCATAGTCGATCACATAGCCGCCGCGATCGCCACTGATGGTCTTGACGTTGGCAGTGCCAAGGTTGATGCGTGGACGCAGCAGTTCCCCTGCGGAGCTTGCCGAGACCAGAGCGCCCATCAAACCGAGCGCACCGAGAAGCTTCATTATCGTTTTCATTTGTGCCTCCTGCTATGCCGTCAATGACTAGCCGGGAGGCGTAAAGATTGAATATTCCGTGTCGCTAAAGTTGTATCAGTCGATTGATTGTGAAGCCCTTTTAGGACCTGATTGACGATTTGGTTTACCAATGACGCAGAAGGATGATCACTGAAAAGTAAACCTGTCGCGGCATCATCGCAGATCGACTGTGCTGCGGAGCGCACTCGGCGGATGTGGATCAGAGGAAGTCGGATGGCCGTTGGTGGCAAGGAGCGGAGGCCGTCAAGGGAAGGCAAACCTCGCCGCGTCTGCGTCGTGACAAATGCAATCGATCATGGTGGCGAAGACGGCGCCATGGTCGAGCTCGCCAGGCTTTTCGCCGAAGATGGCGACGACGTCACCCTGCTATGGGTTCCAGGCAAGAATGCTCCAGCGGCGGAGGCAGCGCGCCAGCGCGAGCTGGAGGCGCCCTCGGTGCGACTGGAAATTCTCGACAGGTCCGATCAGTTGCTTCCTTCGCTGACGACGCCCGAGAGCCGGTCCGCCGCTGTGCTGCATTATCTCGAACGGTCCGGCCACGATTTGGTCTACGCGCCGCTTGAGAGCGGGTTGCCTTACTACACGCTGCTGGCGGTCGAGACCGCGGCCTTTGCCGCGCCGCCCATCGTGGTCGTCGCCCACGCACCGGAAGAATGGGAACATGAAGCCGACAAGGCGTTCATGGACAGCACCGAGGCGATTGCCGTCGCCTACATGGAGAAATACTGCGCCGAGATGGCGAACAGGACGATCTGTGTGTCGGCAGCCTTGCGACAGTGGATGTTGTCGAAGGGCTGGAAGGTGAAGAAGGCGATCGTGACGCCGATGTTGCCGCTGCTGGATCGTCCAGGTCCAGCCGGCGCGCGGCCGTCGATTGTGACGGGAAGTGCCGGAGAACTTGCCGTCTTGGCCGGATGGCGCTTCCGCGATGGCCTGACACTGCTTTGCGACGCGCTCGACATCATCGCGCCAACAGCGCCAAAGGAGCTGACGGTCACCGCATTCGGTCCATTCGGAAAGATCATGGGCGAGCACAGCGGTGGACTGCTGCTTCGACGCGCCGAGCGGTGGCCGTTCAAGCTCAACCTGTTGGCGCACGCAAGCCCCGCCGCAAGGCTCGACTACGTCGCGCGGACCGGCGCGCTTGCCGTCATCCCCGCCCGCGCCGCATCGACGGGCGGCACCGTTGCCGCATGTATCGAGGCGGGATTGCCTTTCGTTGCGACCAATGTCGACGCGAATGCCGAGCGCTGGAATGCGCAGGCGAGGCAGCCGCAGCTGGTCGATCCTGACGCTGCCGCGTTGGCGCAAGCGATTTCGGCGGCGCTCGATGACCCGCCTCGCCCACTGCCTGTCGACAGCCTCAGCCAATGTCGGCAGTCCTGGCTGGATACGCGCAATTTGCCGACGCCGGTCAAGCGCAGGCGCGTCGACAAAAGTGCCGGGTCGTCACCGCTGGTCTCCATTGTCATGGCCCATCGCAACCGGCCGCTCTATCTGAAACAGGCAATCGCGGCGATCGAAGCGCAAACCTACGATCGCCTGGAACTGGTTCTGGTCGACGACGGAAGCGACATGGACGAAGCCAGGCGATTGCTGGATACGCTGGAACCGACCTTCCGTCAGCGCGGATGGAAGATCCTGCGCCGACCGCACAAGCATCTCGGCGCGGCGCGCAATGCCGGCATCCGCGCTTCGCGTGGCGAACTGATCCTGTTCGTCGACGATGACAACGCGCTGTTTGCCGAGGCCGTCGATCATTTCGTGCGTGCGATGACTACATCGGGTGCCGACATCTGCACTGCGTTCCAATTGATCTTCTACGAGGACTTCGTGCCCGAAGATCGCGCCGACGGGCTGATCCAGTACCTGCCCCTGGGTGGTCCGGATGCGCTCGGCCTGATCCATAACGTCTACGGTGACGCGAATGCGATGATGCGCCGATCTGTCTTCCCGCGGATCGGCTTCCTGATCGAAAAGCCCGGCTACGCCATGCACGACTGGGAGTTCTTTGCGCGAGCCTCTCTCGCCGGCCTCAAGCTCAGGACGATTCCAAAGCCGCTATACTGGTATCGCTCGAAACCGGATGGAATGTTTCGGACGTCGAACTGGTACGACAACCGGCTTCCCGTCCTGGAGGCGTTCAGGTCGAGCCAATCCGATAACGTCCGCCTGCTGCATCATTTGGCCATCGCCCAGAACACGCACCGGTCCGAAATTGAAAGTGCCCGCGAAAACCTGAAATATATCCCCGGCAATCGAAAATATCTGGAGCTGTGCGACATCGAACCGAACAGCGATGCGGCCATAGCGAAGCTTGCCAGCATTGCCGGGTCGATCGGCCGCCCCGATACGGCTGCCACCTTGCTTGGGCGCCCCGCCACATACCACGATGCCCCGGCCCGTCCCGATGTCGGCGGCAGTTCGGTCATCCTCGACTACGACATACTGAGGAGTGCGCGGTTGCTTACACCGCGCGTCTCGGCTCTCCCGCTGCTGCTTGTCGCACCGGATGACGGTGGGGTGTTCTTGCGTCCGCATGCGGACGGTCCGGTCGCCGCATCGCTTGACCACCAGTTTCCAGCCTTCTTCCGGAAGGTGGAAGCAATCGTTGAAATCGCCCATGCCGATGCGCCGGCTATGGATTTCGGTCTCGCCCTTGCTCGCCCCGACCAAACCATAGATTGGCAACAGGACATCGGCGCGCAAGCGATCGCCTTTTCAGGCTGGGTGAGCATCGAAGACAGGTTTGTGCGTCATCCCTTGGTGGCAGCGCTTCGCACACGAAGGAAGATGCCGCTTTCAATCATTCTCACCGTTCGTTTCACCGCAACGTCCAATGGTTTTCCGACCAATGCGTTCTTCCGCAAGCTGACACTGTTCAGCGACTAAACGTCGATCCAACCACGCAAGGGAGATCCGGACGCAAGCGAGGCCGTCCGTCAATCGTGCGCGTTAACCACCTTGGTGGAACCTTCCCAGAATGGTTGACAAAACGTTAACAGATGCTAATATTTCAGTGGGTTGAAGTAAGTGGGGTTGTGTTATGCGTAGAATTCATTCGCTGCTGTTGGGCGGACTTAGTCTTCTGGGGTTGAGCGTCGCTTTTGCTGACGCCGCGCAGGCGAGTGTCGACCCTGGTGGTGTCAAGGAAGCAGAGCTTGCCTGTGAGCTGGCCCTAAAAACCGGCACCATCGAGGCACTTGAGGATTATCTGCACCGTTACCCGAATGCTCCGACAGCCTGCAAGGCGCTTGCTCTCAACAGCTTGGGCCAGTTTGCGGGCGGTGAAGGCGGCAAAGACCACGGTGAAGGCGGCGGCCGCTACGGCGGATAAGCATCAGCCGGGAATTTTCCCTTCGGTAGTTCGAGCACATCAAGTGGCGTAGTCGCTGCGCTGGTGTTGCATGGCCAGGGTTGATACAAAGCCGGCGTAGCGCTCCGAGGTTTTCATCCAACCGAGTTCGACGAGCTGGGCAGCGTCACCCCGATAGC
The DNA here is from genome assembly GCF_056404855.1 of Mesorhizobium sp. P2_B11. Lineage (NCBI taxonomy): Bacteria > Pseudomonadati > Pseudomonadota > Alphaproteobacteria > Hyphomicrobiales > Phyllobacteriaceae > Mesorhizobium > Mesorhizobium sp. P2_B11. The sequence goes on along the minus strand of NZ_JBFUDF010000005.1, from coordinate 507,864 downwards.
GGACAGACCTTTGGTTACGGAGCGCGAGTTTCGGATTGCGCTCCAGGGCCTCCATATAGGCTGCGCGCTCCTCAAGCGTCTTTTCCTTGAGCTGCGCATTTTCACTTAGAGACGACGCTGATTTCTGGCGAAATCCCCAGACGAATTTGAAATGCAGCAATGCGACGCGCAGTTCGCTGAATCGCACCTTGCTGATCGTGTGCTGTGCGACGTGATAATGCGTGCCCCGCCCCCATTTTACGATCGGCACCTTTGTCAGGCACGGGGGAAAGGTTTGCTTGAAGCGGCCGTGCCAGAAGACCCGTTCCCTCACGCCACCGAACATCTGCTGCGGTGGATACATACCGTCGCGGGCGCGCAGCCACCCCGGCTCCGGGTCGAAGTAGGGTGAGGCTTCAACAAGCGGGATCTTGCCATCATAGCTGTATTCGGCCAACGGGCCGTCGGCGTACATGTCGATCATGGAGCCTATGACGGCGTCGGCGCCGGTCGAATCGAGATAGCTGCAAAGCTGCCGCAGATTCGCTCGCTCGAAATCGGGATAGACGAGAAGCTCGTCAGCGTCGATCGAAAGGCACCAATGGCCGGTGCCGAACACATTCATGAGCGTGTTGATCCATCGCGGCGGATCGATGTTTTCAGCGAAATGCGATCCTTCCGTGTGGAAGCAGTGGCTGTCCGGCTGCTCCAGGATCAGCTCACGCGTCCCGTCCGTGGAACCATTGTCCAGGAAGAAAAACCGATCGACGCCGAGGCCGCGGTAATGGTCGAGAAGGTGCGGTAACAGCGTCGCTTCGTTGCGCAGTCCGACAAAGCACAAGATCTCGCCATCGGCCACGTCAATCGGCCGGTCGTCCAGTCGCGCGAGATGCTTTGGGGATCGAAGTTCAACCATCCGTACGTCATCAACCAGTTTACGCGAAAGGCAGGTACGGTATGGAGAGTCCCGCGAAACGATTATCAAAGTGTTATCCAACTGTTGGCAAGACTGTTTCGAATGAAGCGGGCTGACAAGGGGGACTCATTGAGCGTTAGTTCCAAGGCAGGCGCTATGCCCAAGGGCAAGCGGCAGGCAAGCCAGAAGCCTCGCAATGTGTGTGTCGTTTCGGAGGTTGAGTTCGGCTCGACGGCGACTGGCGATCACGGGTCGGTCACTTACGCGCTGGCGCAGCATCTGGCGGGAACCGGCGACACCGTGACGCTGCTTTGGGCGCCGAGCCCGCTGGGCAGCCAGCCCGACGATCAGGAAATCGCCAGGCTGGGCAAATGGTGCTTCGACAATTTCCTGGTGCGGCTCGAATTGTTGCCGCCCTCGCCCGAGTTGCTGCGCGGCACGGAGTCCAGCGACAAGAACTCATTGGCCGTCTACCACTACCTCAAGCAGAATGCATTCGACGTCGTCTATTTTGCGCTTGAAGGCGGACTGGCGCATTTCTCCACGCTTGCCAAGCGCACGGGCGTCTTTCCCGACCCTCCTGCTATCGTCGTGCTCGCCCATGAGCCGCTTGCGTGGAAGCTGGAAGCCAATTCCCGGGCGGTCGAACGCAAGGAGCAGATGACCGTCGCGCATATGGAAAAGACGTCGGCCGAGACGTGCGACCATCTTGTCATCGCTGGCCAGTCGCTGCTCGACTGGATGGCCAAGGCGGGATGGAAGCTGCCCACCAGCAGTCACATTGCTGCGCCCCTCGAGCCGGAGGAGTGGCGTTCGAACTTCGCTGTCGATCACTACAGGCCGCGAGAGCGGCCCGCCGCCGAAGTGGTTCATTTCTCAGGCACCGAGGCGCGCGATGGACTGACGCTGTTCTGCGATGCGCTCGATCGTCTTGCCGACAGCGGCATCACCGATCTGACGGTGACGGTTGTCGGCGCGTTTGGTCATGTCCTGGGCGAGCACTCGGGCGGCATGATCGTTCGGCGTGCGCGGCAATGGCCGTTCAAATTGAAGCTCCTGCCCATTCGGGATGAGCCCGATATCTACAGATACCTGCGGCAGAGTCATGCTCTGGTGGCGATGACGCACTCAGCGGCTCAGCTGCCGCTGGAAGTGATGACGTGCCTCAACGAAGAGATTCCGTTCATTGCCACAGATGTCGGCAGCATTCGCGACGTACTCCATCCGAAGTTGGCTGACGCCGTCATGATGGCGGCGTCGGCTTCCGCCATCGCGGCCAAGATTAGGTCTGTGCTGGAAAGCCGATCGTTTGGTCCGGCAAAGCCCGTGCAAAAACGCGAAGCGCTCGAGAAAACCTGGAGCAGGCTGCACGCGAAATTCTCCCGCGAACCCGCCAAGGTCTCCAGTCGCAGCCGGAGCCAACGGCCGCTCGTTTCGATCATCACTGCGCACTACAACCGGGCGCGCCTGTTGCCGCAGGCGATTGCCTCGGTTCGGCGCCAGGACTATGCCAACATCGAATTGATCGTCGTCGATGACGGCAGCACCGATCCCGATGCAATCAACCTGTTGGCGGAGCTCGAACCGGAGTTCGAGCAGCGAGGCTGGCGGATCATCCGGCAGAAGAACGGCTTTCTCGGCAAGGCGCGCAACACCGGTATCCGTGCCGCCAGGGGTTCGCTGATCCTGTTCCTGGACGACGACAACGTGCTGTTCCCGAACGCCGTCAGTACGTTCGTCGCCGGCATGCAAAAGTCCGGCGCCGATATCTGCACGACCTTCGCCAAATGGCTCAACGAGCCCTTCGTGCCGCCGGACACCAAGAGCGGCTATGTGCTTTACTTCCCGGTTGGCGGACCGACGGACATCGCCATGCTCAACAATCCGTATGGCGATGCCAACGCGATGTTCCGGCGTGAGGTGTTCGACAAGATAGGTTACCTGAACGAAGAGCGGGGGTTTTCCGCAAGCGATTGGGAGTTTTTCCTTCGCGCGGACCTGGCAGGTCTGGAGATCGTCCCCGTCCCGGAGCCGCTCTATTGGTACCGGTCGGCGCCGACGGGCATGAACAGAAATGCCGAGTGGTTGAGGAATCGCAAGCCGATCATCGCGGTCTTTCGCAAGCATCGGTTCACGAAAACGGACATGTTCGTGCAACTCGCCATCAGCTCGAACACCGACAATCATGAGAAGGAGCTCAACCTCTGGAATTTGGAGCTGCGGGTCAACGACGAGCGGTATCTCAGGTTGAGTACGGGTCCCGCCAACAGCGCAGACGCAATGCAGTTGCTGGCCGAGATCGCGGCACGCGAAGGCAGGGCGGATACCGCAATTTCGCTTCTCGCCCGTGCAGGGCGAAGCGACTTCTCCCTGGGTATGGTCGAACTACTCAACGCGGCGACGGAAGAGACGGTGCCGGAGTTGCATTCCTCACTGTACAGCGAGCAGTATCTTTCCGCCGAGCCCATGCGCCTGGCTCATGTCAGTTCGTATCCGGATGCTGATCCGGACCTGCTGAGCTATGTCGAACAATCTCCGGACCAGTTGTTCCTCGAAGCCAAGGGCAGCAATGTCACCATGGCCTTGCTGAAAGGCGTCTGCCCGCCAGGCGCCATAGGCGCGACGTGTTGGGTTTACCTCGACGAGGAGCTGACGGGCTCCGCGCAATTTCAGATCGCCATCGTGGACGCAGAAAACCAGACCTTCAGCAATCTCGCCCAGCTGCTTGAGGATGGCAGCGGCAGCGGCTGGGCTGATGTCAGCCGACGGCACGAGGCGCGCGAGATAGGTGCGATGGTCAGTTCGCCGGCAACCGGCAGGCGCGATTTGTTGTTGGCAGTCAAATGCGGCGGCAGCCGCCCGGACGCGCGCGTCCTCGGCGGATTTTCAAGCGTCCATATCCGCCATGTCGTTTCGAACGGTGCGAGGCGCCCGCGCCTCAACGCACCGCAACAGCGCCAACGCACGCGTCGAATGACCAATGACGAAATGAAGCGTGCAACGCTTGTGACGGATTATCCCTCCGAGCTGCCGACGCTGCTCATCGCCGGCGACAATGGCGGCATATTCCTGCGGCCGAACACGCATGGTCCGGTTGTTGCAGCGCTCAATTCGGCCTTCCCGGCCTTTGCCAGAAGTGTTGTCGCGACGGTCGAGATCGCCCACGATGACGCATCCCCATTCGAGTTCGCCATGGCGCTGGGCAGGCAGGAAGAAAAACTCGTGTGGAAACACGATGCTCCTGTCGGCGCCTTGTCATTCTCGGGATGGACGCGCGTCTCAAGACCTTTCGAACTGCATGACCTGAAAGTTTCGATCCGCGAGGTCGATCGCAAGTGGCTGACGATCTATCTGGCAATCCGGCTGCCACGCGGCTCGAAGCCGATGCCGTCCAATGCTTTCTGGCGCAAGCTCTTGCTGGTGTGGGACTGACAGGCACGCGTCGTTCGATCGCGAGAACGTTACCTTGTCGAAGCACTGAGTGCGGTACAAGACTGAGCGCGTTCAGGAGGTGACAGACGATGAAGAAGTCTTTCAGTCTTGTTCTGGCTCTCATTGTCATTGCCTGCAGCGCGGCATTTTTCACCGCGGCTGCCCAGGAACGCGACGTAGGCCCGAAATGCGTCCAGTGGAACTCGTACCGGGTCCTGTTCAAGAAGGGCGACGGCAAGATATCCGGTGAATCCGCGAAGGCGCTGGCGGCTTTCGTCAAGGATGCTGGGCGCGATTGCGGGTACCGGCTCTACGCAACGGCAAGCAAGGAAGGCGACTACAACAAAGCCTACGACATCGCTGGTCGCAGGCTCGATGCAACCGGCGACTTTCTCAAGGCGCAAGGCGTCAAGCCCGAAATGGTGCTGGCGCTTTCGCATTGGGTTGATGACGGCGCCGCCGACACCAATACGGCGCGGAGCGCAATTCTGTACACGCTGCCAAAGCAAGGAATATCGTGCCGGCAATATGAGAAGCGCAGCCCTGTGCAGGTCGACCTGTTTTTCTATAGCCAGTCATATGTGATTTCACCGCGGATCAAGGCCGACCTCGAGACGTTCGCCGCCAGCATCCGGGACTCACGCTGCAATGTCGAACTGACGGCTCTCGCGGCCACGGAATTCACCGGCGCCGACGCTGCAAAGACGAACAAGGAACTGGCCAAGCAGCGCGTGAAGGCGATCAAGGATATCTTGACCGCGGCCGGGATCGACAGCGACCGTCTGGTGGACACCAAAGTCGAGTACGTTGGCGACCAGAAGCCGAACGACGCTCGCAGTCGTCTGGCAACCGCATCCCTGATGTAACGGCTCACGGTATCCAGATTGGCCGCCTTTCGGATGCCTGACACTACCTTGTGTTGGCGCTGTCGCGCAGCCGTTCCATCTCATCCAGCAGCATTTCGAGACCAAGCTCGAATGTCGCGTCGAATTCGGCGGTGCCGAAATAGCGGCCAGCGGCCACGACATTGGGAAAATCGCGCGCCAGCTGCTCGTCGCTGACCGTGCTGACCGCCGACGGGCCCCGGGCATAACCTGATGTCTCGTCGAGGATGGCGCCCATCAGGTAGTATCCGACCGTTCGGAACAACCGCGCCCCCAGCTCAGTGCCGAAGCCGCCGGCTTCGAACAGACTGATAACGCTGTTCAGCCAGGCAAGGCAGGTTGGCGAATTCATCCGGTAGGTAACGAGGAACGGCGCGAAGGCCGGATGCTCGCGGCCGATGCGGCGGAAATCCTGCATGGCCATGCGCATCCTTTGCCGCCACGGCAGGCCGGCGTCGGGCATTTCGAGCGCGCCGATCAGCCGGTCGACCAGCGCTTCGTGCAGATGCGCCTGTGAGGGGAAGTGATGATAGATGCTCATCGCCTCGCAGCCGAGCGCGGCGGCGAGCTTGCGCATCGAAAAGCCGGTAAGCCCTTCCCGCTCGATCACTTCAAAGGCGGCGTCCTCGATCATTTCACGGGACAGCCGGCCGCGTGCTCGCTTTTTTTTGATCGGTGAGTCCATGGGCGTCGCTTGACAACTTACACTGTAAGGTTCAATTTCCGCATCACCTTACACCGTAAGGCTAACAAACACCAGAGGAGAAAACCATGTCTGCCTATCGCACGCTTTCATCGACCCATTCCCTCGTTCGCCCGCTGCTCGCGGCCGCCGCTTGCGCGCTGACCTTGACGCTGGCCGCCGCACCCGCCCGTGCCGATGACTATGACGCGACCATCAAGGACATCCAGTCGACCATGGGCGGCGTGCCGAGCTTCGTGAAGCAATTCCCTAGGGCAGGTCTGCCCGGCGCCTGGGCAGAGGTCAAGGCCATCGAGCTCAGCGACAAGACAGCGCTGCCGCCGAAGGTCAAGTCGCTGATCGCGCTGGCGGTGGCGGCGCAGATTCCGTGCACTTACTGCGTCTGGTCGGACACCCAGGACGCCAAGCGCGCCGGCGCGACCGACGAGGAGATTCAGGAAGCCGTGGCGATGGCGGCGCTGACCCGCCACTGGAGCACCATGTTCAACGGCATGCAGGTCGACTTCGACACGTTCAAGAAAGAGATGGGCGGGGAGTAGCGACCAGCACACAGCCGGCATGACGCGCAAGCAACGTGCCATGCCGGCGGCTTCGATCACGGCGTGCTTCACCTCGCGCCAATTGCATCGGGACGTTGTCAACACCGCCGATTTCGCGCAAGCCTGATTGAGAGAGTCGCGATGGGCGGGCGGGCTTGATGCAGGTCTTCGATGGCAGGTAGCACAGTGCTGGTCACCGGAGCGCGTGCGCCGGTGGCGCTGCATCTGGCGCGGCTGCTGCACGGCGCCGGGCGGCGGGTGATCCTGGCCGACAGTCCTGCCCGGCCAATCGCCGCCGCGAGCACCGCATGCGCCGCCTACCATCGCTTGCCGCCGCCGCGCTTTGCTGGCGAAGCCTATGCAGAGGCCGTTGCCTCTCTTGTCCGCGCGGAAGGTGTCGAGTTGGTCATCCCGACCTGCGAGGAAGTCTTCTATCTTGGCCAGCTCTGGCGCGACCGCGCCATGCCGGCCCGCCTGTTCGCACCCGACATGGCGATGCTTTCCCGCGTCCACGACAAGCACGCCTTCATTCGGCTGGCGCAAAGCCTCGGCCTCGACGTACCGGAGACGACGCTGCTGCAAAGCGATGCCGATCTTGCGAGCGTGCGCGGTCATTCGCGCGAGTTGGTGTTCAAGCCGGTGTGGTCGCGTTTCGCTCGTGACGTGCTGCTGCGGCCATCGCAGGGCGAACTCGACGTCGTCCGCCCCTCACCTGCCGCTCCTTGGGTGGCGCAGCGCTTTGTCGCCGGCGACGAGATCAGCGCCTATGCGGTAGCGCTGAACGGCAAGCTCAAGGCGCTGGCGCTTTACCGGTCGCTCTATCGCGCCGGCAAAGGCGCCGGCATCTGCTTCGAGCCGGTCGAGGATGCGGCCGCGCGACACTTCGTCGAAACCGTCGTCGCCGGCACCGGCTGGACCGGCCAGATGTCCTTCGACCTGATGCGCGAGAAGGACGGCAAGGTGCTGCCGCTGGAGTGCAATCCGCGTGCCGTGAGCGGGCTGCATTTCTTCCGCGATCCGCAGCGCTTCGCCGACGCCATGCTGGATGACGGTCCGGACGTGAAGCCCGATGTCGCCAGGCTACAGACGGTGCGGCTGGCGATGTGGATCTTCGGGCTGCCTGCGGCGCTGCGATCGGATGGTCTTGGCCGCTTCCGCCAAACCATGCGCGAGGCCGATGAGCTGCTCGACTGGCCTGGCGACCCCGCGCCCAAAAAAGCGCAATGGCGCGCGCTGGCCGAGATCGCCGGCACCGCACTGCGCCAGCGCATCAGCCTGCAAGCTGCGTCGACGCGAGACATCGAGTGGAATGGGCCGGCTGATCGTATTTGAGACAAAGGTTGGCGGGTCAGCGCCCCCCTCTGTCCTGCCGGACATCTCCCCCACTTGGGGGGAGATTGGCAGCTTCGGCGCCTCGCTCATCCTACAACGTTGATGATTGGCGAAAGCCGTAGCGACATCTGATCTCGCCCCTTGTGGGCGAGATGTCCGGCAGGACAGAGGGGGGCGCGAAGGAACGCGACGCACCTTTTCCGCAGACACGATTACAGCTCGATCTGGTACGCCCGCGGTTCCGCCGCCGCCGGTGGCATCTTGCCGTCCATGATCGCCGCTATGTCGCGGCGCAGGAAGTCCAGCGGGCCGATCGCCGGCTGGACTTGTGGCGGGATGCGGGCGTTGTCGCTGGCCGATTTCAGCACCCGGCGATCCTGCTGTAAGGCGAAGGCGAAGAGCGGCCGGAAGGCAAGCGCCTTGAGTTCTCCGAACAGGCCCTGGCGTGGGCCGATGAGCCAGCCGACGCCTTCGACGGTCCGTTCGTCCGCCTGGCGCAAATGGAAGGTCGTCGCCAGTGCCAGACCGCCCTTGCCCCAATATTCCAGCTCGACGATGCCTGGATGGCGGTAGCGGCCGATGGTCCTGGCGCGCTCGCCTTCCAGGAGCCGGCTGACCAGCCCCTGCTGGCGGTCCTCGCCGGTGTAGCAGCTTTCGACCCAGCCCTCGCCGCCGGTCACCTCGACGCGCACGAGATGGCGCTTTGCGGTGAGGCCGCGCAGCACGCCCTTGTGGGTGAAGTGGGTGTGGGTGGCGTCGAGAATGTTCTCGGCCGCGTCGAGCACCGTCGATTGCGCCGAACTGCGCACGCGCTTCACGACGACGTCCTTGCCCTGCATGCAATGGAGATAGGGCTCGCCCTCGGGCGTACCTGCCGAGACGAAGACGACGCCGTCGCGCTCGATCGCGGCATAGCGGCGGACGCGATAATGCGGCATGTCGCCGACATGGCCGGGAATGGCGGTGCAGCGGCCTTCGCCATTGTAGCGCCAGCCATGATAGGGGCATTCTATCTCACCGCCGATGACCTTGCCGGTCGACAGTTCGACCAGCCGGTGGGCGCAGCGGTCGAACAGTGCTGCTATGCCTTGCGCCGAGCGGAACAGCACCAGCGGCGCACCGTCGAACAGGATGCGCTTCGGCTTGGCTTTGATATCGGCGGACCGCATCACCGCCTGCCAATAGTCCTTCTGCTTCTGCTGCCTGGCTTCGCTCAAAGTTCAAATCTCCTGAGCAGGGGAATGCCTATCTTCGCCAGCACAAATTCCATGATCCGCACCGCCACACGTTGGCGGCGCGACAGATGGCCGGCATAGACGGCGTTGTATTCCACTGTCGCCACGGCACCGCGCAAGCGTTTGAAGGCGGCCGCACCGGCGCTCATGTTGAAGAACAGGCTATGCGCGGTGGCATGGTCCTGCGCCAGCGCCATCATCATGCGATAGAGCCCCTCATTCACCGGCAGGCTGGTGTCGTAACCGACGATCGGCTGCGTCAATGTCCTGCCATTCTTCGACAATGCGGTGACAGCGACCAGTTCACCGCCGGGACGACGCAGGCCTGCCAGTTGCAGAATTCCGCGACGGTGCATCTCGCCGATATAGCGGGCGGTGTAGTGCGGGTTGAGCGGCGTGTATTTGTCGAGATAGAGCATGCGATAAAGCGCTTCGCAGCGCGCATAGTCGGCTTCGGTGAAATCGGCGTCGCCAACTCTCTCGAAGGACGTGGTGCGCAGCCGCTTGCGGTCGCGCTTCATGTCGCTGGTCATGGCCGAACCGCGCTCAGTGAAGATGTAGATCTGTCGCGCCGCCAGCAGGCGAAATCCTTCCGCCTTCAGCGCCGCGATGGTCGAGGGATCGGCGATCTCGTTCAGCGAACGGATGAGAACAGCGCGGTCGGGAAAACGCGCGGTGAGATCGTCGCGGGTCGCCGCGACCGACTTGCGGTCGAGCAGCGGCACGGGATTGGTCGAATAGAGCCAGTTGTTGACCTGCACCTGATGGTCGAGGCCGCTGGCTCTCACCAGTGGTGCACAGAGGCCAATCAGCATGCGGATCGCTTTTTGCAGCAAGGGCGATGAGACGAAATTGCGGGTCTCGTCGATGGCATAGTCGATATAGGCGCTGGACGGGCAGCAGATGTAGCAGTTCGGCGCTTCGCTCCTGTCGTTCAGCGTTAGCGGAAAGGAGCGGCCGGCGCTCTCGAAGGTCTCGACGGCCACCGTCAGATTGCGCACGAGGTCGCGCACCGGCACCTCGTTGAAAAGCCGCACGAAAGTGTCGACATCGCGCGGGTTGTTCTCCACCCGGTCCACCTGCTCTCGCGACAATGCGGCAGGCCCGTTCACGGCTTCATCCCCAGCCGGCATTCGACGCGGCGCAGTTTACGGCTGGTCTCCAGCGACATGCCCTTTCGCACCAGGCTGACCGAAGCCGTCGCCTGGCGCGCCGCCAGCAGCGTGCGCACGGCCTGATGCGCGGCGGCGGCGGCTTCGTCGGCAAGCCCGGGCGCGAGGCTGAGCTCAATCGCATCGGGCGCGGTCTGGACCAGGCGGAAATCGTCGATGCGCCGGTCGGCCTTGAGCACCGCATTGCGCAGTATGTCGGGGGTGACCAGGATCTGGCCAAGCGGCGAGGCCAGCCGGAAGGCATCGTCCATGCGGCCGACGATCTCATCCACGGTGCGAAGCGGCGAGCCGCAGCGGCAGGGCGTTTGCGAAAGCCGCAACAGATCGTTCATCCGGTAGCGGGCCATGATCTGGGTCTGGCGGCGAAAGGCGGTGACCAGCGGCATGACCAGGCCATCGCCGGCTGGTTCGAACTCGAAGAACACCGAATCCTCGGCCAGATGCAGCCCACCCTTTCGGCAGGTCACGGCGAACAGGCCTTCCGTCGCCATGTAGATCTGGTCCAGCGATCGGCCAAAGAATGTTTCGATGACCGGCCGGTCGATCGGATCGAGCGTCTCGGCGGCACTGAAGATACGTTGCGGCTTCAGCCGAAAACCCTCGGCCGCGAAATGCCGCAGCATCTTTGGCGGCGCGATGATCACCGTCGGTGCGAAATTCTCGAGTGTGGCGCGCCAGCGCTCCGGCCCGCGCGTCAGTCCGAAGAAGCCGAGATCGATGCGCCGCGATTTGCGGGCGCTTTCGTAAAGCCCGGTGTTCTGCGGCAGGACCACCGCCACACGCTGCCGGCGCCAGATGAGATCGGGCACGGCCTTGGCCAGGATCGTGCCCAGCCAGCGATATTTTTCCGCTTCCGAAATGACGAACAGGCCGCGATTGCCCGACGTGCCGGTGCTGGCGCCGACCGTCAGATCACCGATGCGGCCATCGCCGGCCTGCGCCTTCCAGGCCTCGGCGACCGTGACGCTGCGGATGTTGAAGCGCTCGAAATTGTCCATCAGCGTCGCCTTGTCGGTCACCGGCAGGTCGCCGAGATGGCGTGGCGCCTTGCCGTAGAACGGGGCACGCGGCAGGTCGTGGTCGAGAAAGCGGCGCAAGGCATGCGCCTGCCAGCGCTCGAACCCCTCACGGCTCTTGCGCGAGAGCCATTGCGTCAGCGCAAACGCACGAACCGCTTCGGCCGGCCCGTTCATGCGCCCCCTCCGGCCAGATCGTAGGCCGTCATCGCCGGATCATGGCACAGCATGACCTCGCCGCCAGTTGCCAGAAACCGTCGCAACATCGTGCTGGTCGGCTCAAGCGCGGCGGCATCTTCGGCAAGCAAGGTCGCCGGCAGACCGGGCGTCCGGCTTTCGACCAGCGCTTTGATCAGCCATTGCGCATCGACGGCGTAGAGCAGCGGCCGCTCCAGCTTGGGAAACAGCAGGCCGAACTGGCCGTCGGCATGGCCGGGCAGATCGACGACTACAACGCTGCCGTCGCCGAACAGGTCGGCGCCGCCGGGCACATCACCGCGTGGCTCGACACGCCGCTTCGACGACAGCCCGTCGAGCCGTACCTCGAAATCGGCCGGAAACAGTTCTTTGAAAACGCCGTGGCGCAGATTCTGCCGGGTTGTCTTGGCCTTGGCGCGCGCCCAGGCGGCGTCGTCGGCGATGAAGCGGGCGTGGGGGAACAGCGACAGGCCCGACATGTGGTCGGCATGGAAATGGGTGACGATGACCGTGCGCACGTCCTTTGGCGACAGGCCGAAGCGTGCCAGCAGCGGCAGCGGCTGCTCGGCTTCGTTGAGCTGGGGCCGGAGGATCGCACTGTAGAGGCGCAGCGCGGTGCTGCGCTCGTTGCCCTGCGTCACGTGCGGTGTGTAGCCGGTGTCGATCAAGACCGGGCCAGCCTGCGGATGCAGGATCAGCCCGTAGCGGACCCTGAGCCGCACGCTCGCCCAGCTGCCGCCGCGCAAGATCAAGCGCTCGGCGGCGCTGACCCAGGCGCTGTTGGCGAAGACTATCTTCACGCCGCCTCCCGATTTTCCGTCGCCTTGCCGAAGGTGCGATCGAGCCCTTCCTCGAACGACACTTTCGGCGTCCAGCCGAGCATGCGGCCGGCCTTGGCGATATCGAGGCTTTGGGCATAGGCAAACAGGCCAAGACCGTAGCGCGTCACCGGCGGTTCGGGCCGGCCGGGCAGAAGCTCAGCCACCGTCTCGGCCAGCCCTGCCGCCAGCATCGCGGGCAAAAGCGGCATTTTGCGCCAGCGCGGCTGCACGCCGGCGCGGGCGCAGGCCGCCTCGGCGATATCCCGCACCGGCACCACCTCGCCGCCGGAGACGTTGAAGATCTGCCCCTCGGCAGTGCTGCCAGCGGACAGTGCGGCAAGCACGGCATCGACGACGTCATCGATGTAAGTAAGGTCGATGCGCGCCTTGCCGTCGCGAAACAGCGGCAGCGGGCGCTGCCGCGCCGCCTGCAGGAGGCGCGGCAGCAGCGTGCGGTCGCCGGGGCCATAGATGCCGCGGGGCCGCAGCACCAGCGCGCCGATCTCAGGCGCCGCCAGCACGATCTCCTCGCCCTGCCGCTTGGTGCGGGCATAGTGGTTGACCGGCGGCGGCAGGCCCGCTTCCTCGCTGACGCCGAGTTGGTCGCGATAGGCGAAACACACCGTTGGGCTGGAGATATGGACGAAGCGGCGCAGACCCTGCCGGCGGGCAAAATCGACGAGGTTGCGGGTGGCTGTCACATTGGCCGTCTCGAAATCGGCCAGCCTGCCGAAGGGCGCCGAAAGTGCGGCGCAATGGATAATCGCATCGACAGTGCCGAGCGCGCGATCAGCGGCAGCATCGAATGGTTTGGACAGGTCGAGGCGAACGACCTCGTGGCCATCGGCTTCAAGCGCCGCGCAGCGCTTTGCATCGCGGCCAACCCCAAGGGCCGGCGTGCCCGATGCCGCCAGCCGCGCCATGACATGCGCGCCGAGGAAACCGCTGGCGCCGGTGACGAGCACGCGCCCCATGCTCAGGCTTCCAGCGCCATGCCGCCGAACGACACGCCGGCCGAGGTGCCGAGGAACAGCACTTTGGCGCCTGGCGCAATGCGCCGATCACGGCGCGCGAGATCGAGCGCAAAGGGAATGGAAGCGGCGATCTGGTTGCCGTAGCGGGAGGCGATATCGACCAGCTTCTCCGGGGCAAAGCCGGTCTGGCGCGCCATATGGGCAAGCGCGAAGGGGCTCGCCTGATGCGGCACGACGACATCGACATCGTCGCGCCGCCAGCCGGCGCGGTCGAGCAATTCCGCCACGAAGCCATTGAAATGGCGCGACGTCACGCGGAACAGTTCCTTCCCGTCCATATGGAACAGGCTGTGGCCAGCAAATTCCTCGGGCTGGCGATGAAAGTCGAAACGCGTGCCGCCGGCGCCGATGCTGCAGGCGTCATAGGCAGAGGGATAGGTTCGCATCAGATTGGCCACCACCCTGCCCTCGCCGGGTGCTGCCAGCTGCAGGACCGCGGCCGCGGCGCCATCGCCGAACAGGGCCGCGATTTCCGGCTGGTCCTGCCATGGCAAGGCGCGCGAGGCGATCTCGGAAGAAAACACCAGCGCGGTGCGGCATTGGCCGGCCTCAAGCAGGCGCGATGCCGTCTCGAACGCGGTGAGGAAGCCGAGGCAGGTGCTGTTGACGTCGAAGGCGGCGGCCGATCCATCGGCAACGCCGAGGCGTTGCATGACCAGCGGTGCGGTCGCCGGCAACGGCTGGTAAGGCACGCCGCAACCGCCGATCACCAGATCGATGCTGCTGGCCTCCAGGCCTGCATCGGCAAGCGCCAGACGCGCCGCCGCACAAGCAAGATCAACCTGCGATTCGGCCTCGCAGACATAGCGCTCGATAACCCCGGTGGCAGCTTCGAGATGGCCTTCGCCAAGCCCCAGCCGCGAGTCGAGACTGCGCGACGTCACGCATTGAGCCGGCACGGCTCGCCCGGTTCCGATGATCTTGACCCGCATTCTCAGCCCGCCGCGTGAGTTGCGCTTTTCGCAATCCTTAGATCGGATCGTTCGGAGATAACAGCGTCGTTTTCAAGACGCGCCGGCGCTCCCTCCACTATTTCCGCACGTACTAATGCACGAATTATCATGACCGCGCCAAATTAGCGCCTATTCAACGCCGTAGTCTCAACCAACTTCTTTTTGATTTTGACTTGATCAAAAAACTAATGGTTAGAATAGATGCGTCGGTGGCCAATTCTTCTCGCAGTAGTAATCGTCGCCCCCTATGCGGGCTGTAAAGTCCTGGAGCGAAACCACCATTTGAGTTTCGCGCCATGCGGGATGGAAGTCAGCAGTATTGCCTATGTGACCGAAGAATCGTGGGGCATCGGAATGCCAGGCGACAATGAAACCGGCGTCATCGCCTACAACCTTCCGGATCGAGCCATGCAGGGGATCGACGCCCAGGGAATCGGGTATTTTCGTCAGCTGTCCTGTGCCAAGGGCTGGCATGATTGGCATGGCCGTTACGACGAATGGCAAGAAACTCCCATTCTCGCCGATGAAAAATGGGGCACCCCTGGGCCATCAAGGCTTGCCAACTATCTAAACCGCTATGGTTTTGGCATTCCGGTTTCTGGACCAATCGGAGCTGCCATAGATGGCGCGATCTCCGGTCCGGGCAGTTTCTATGCCTATGGCCGGATTGGTATGATCCTCGTCGTTCCCCGCAAACGTCAGGCTTTCTTTGTGTATACAGGTTAAGAACAAATTGCATCGCCGGTGTTCGGCATTCTGTTTCCTGCGGATCCCGCTCTGGGACACGCCAGTCTACGCCTTGCGCTCCCAGCGCCGGTCGGGCGTTTGCTGCCAGTAGGTCACGGCGTGGCCGGCCTCTTTCAACGTCTTCCAATGCGTGCGGGCGCCTTCGACCTGGGCTGCGTCATGGCCGTCGAACAGGAAGACGGCGCGTTCGTAGCCGGCGAGATCCGCGGGGGCGGCACCGTCGACGAGGAAGCGTATCTGCGCCTGGTTGGGATTGGCATCGCTGGTGGTCAAGAGGATCGGCTGCTCGGCGGGATAGGCTTCGCGGTCGGTCGCGTGGGCCAGGAAGGAATCGTCCCGGAATGTCCACAGATGCTGGTCGAGCGCGTCGCGCCGCTCTTCGGTGCCGGTCTGCACCACGGCGCGCCAACCGCGATCGACGCTGCGCTCGAGCAGGCCGGGCAGCGCATCCTCCAGCGTCGATTCGGTCAGGTGGTAGAACAGGACGTCGGCCATATCAGGCCTTATGCCTCGTAATTGTCGCGCACCAGGCGGTCGAGCAGCCTGACGCCGAAACCCGAGCCCCAGGACTGGTTGATCTCGCTCGGCGGCGAGCCCATCGCGGTGCCGGCGATGTCGAGATGCGCCCACGGCGTTTCCTTGACGAAGCGCTGCAGGAACTGCGCGGCGATGATGGCGCCGCCGTAGCGGCCGCCGATGTTCTTCATGTCGGCGTTCTTGGAATCGATCAGCTTGTCGTATTCGGCGCCGAGCGGCATGCGCCACAGCCGCTCCTGCGTCGCCTGGCCGGCCGCCGTCAACCTGTCCGACAGTTCGTCATTGTTGGAGAACAGGCCGGCATAGTGCTGGCCGAGCGCGACCATGATGGCGCCGGTCAGCGTCGCCAGATTGACCATGAATTTCGGCTGGAAACGGTCGTTGCAGTACCACAGCGCATCGGCCAGCACGAGGCGGCCTTCGGCGTCGGTGTTGAGCACCTCGATGGTCTGGCCCGACATCGAGGTGACGATGTCGCCCGGGCGCTGGGCATGGCCGTCGACGGCATTTTCCACCAGCCCGATGATGCCGACGACATTGGCCTTGGCCTTGCGCGCGGCCAACGCATGCATCAGCCCGGTAACGGCGGCGGCACCGCCCATATCGCCCTTCATGTCTTCCATGCCGGAGGCCGGCTTCATCGAATTGCCGCCGGTGTCGAAGGTGACGCCCTTGCCGACGAAGGCGACCGGCGCATCCTTGGCCTTGCCACCCTTCCATTGCATGACGGCCATGCGGGCGCCGCGCGGCGAGCCTTGCGCGACACCGAGCAGCGAGCCCATGCCGAGCTTCTTCATTTCCTTCTCGGTGAGGATTTCGACCTCGACGCCGAGCGCTTCCAGTTCCTTGGCACGGGCCGCGAATTCGACCGGGCCGAGCGCATTGGCCGGCTCGTTGACCAGGTCGCGCGCGAGAAGCACGCCGTCGACCACCGCCACTTCGTCGGCGAAGGCCTTTTTCGCGGCGGCCGGATCGGCAGTGTGGATGGTGACCTTGACCGGCTTCTTCGGCTCGGCGTCGTCCTTGTCCTTCCTGGTCTTGTATTTGTCGAAGGCGTAGCTGCGCAGGATGATACCGGCAGCCAGATTAGCCGCTTGCTTGCCGCTAATTTTTGCGCCCGGGACATCGAGAATGACGGCCACTTCGGTCGCCTTGCGCAGGGACGCGGCAACGGTGCCGCCAAGCTTCAGCCAGGCAAAGTCATCGAGGCTGGAGAGTTTGCCGGTGCCGACCGCCACCAGCCGGTCGAGCGATGTCCCCTGCGGCGCCAGCACTTCGACCACGCTGGCGAATTTTCCGGAAAACTCCGCCACCGGAAACGCCCGCGCCAGCGTTCCCTCCGGATCGCACGCCCTTGCCGGCTCGCCAAGACCGCCATCGTCGGCCGCCAGCACGAAGACGCTGCCCTTTTTGGGCGCGGCAAATTTGGCGAAGGCAATCAACGGTCTCAAAGTCATCAGGTCCTGCTTTCGGAAACGGCTCGGATTTTCAGGGAAGATGCGTTTTCAGGGAAGATGCGCGACATTTGGTCGTTTTCCTTCATTTGGCAAGACTTTGCCGGAATCGGGGCCCATATGCGCTGTGGAATCGATGACGATTCGTCGCGGCACGGCCCCGCTTTCCTGCCGCAACCTGTTGTTAACCATCGATGTTCTCGCTTTCTTATCCATTGCCGCCGACACTCCGGCCCGCGGGGCGGACGATGTGGGACGGAAATCGGATCGATCCGCTGAGATGGAAAGGCTTTGCAGACCCAGTTGTACAGGCGCAGCCGGACGACTACCTTGTCTGCGGGCATGATGCCGTTCGGCAAATCGAGAAAAGCCTTACATGAAGGTCGTTGAACGCTACATCATGCGTCGCGCGCTGGCGGTGTTTCTCGCTGCGCTGATCTGGACGCTGGCCATTGTCTGGACGACGCAGGTGCTCGCCCGCATCGACCTCGTCACCGACAACGGCCAATCGGCGCTGACGTTCTTCGAGGTCGCCGCCCTCATCATCCCCACAATCATCCCGATCGTGGTGCCGTTCGCCCTGGTGGTGGCGGTTGCCCAGACGCTCAGCGTCATGAACTCCGATTCGGAACTGGCTGTCATCAACGCCGCCGGCGCCTCGCGCTGGACGATCGCGCGACCAATCCTTTTGCTCGCGCTGGCCGCCAGCGTCTTTTCCTTCGCCGTCGACAATGGCATCGAACCCTATGCCAGGCAGAAGAACCGCCAGCTGATCGCATCCTCGCGCGCCGATCTTCTGTCGCTGATCATCCAGGAAGGCACGTTCCGCAAGATCGACGACGGGCTGTTCCTGCAGGTCGGCGAGCGGCTGCCGGACAACCGGCTCGGTGGCATCTTCGTCGCCGATTCGCGCGAGGAAGGCGCCAATCTGATCTATTATGCCAAGAGCGGCAGCGTCGTCGAAAAGGGTGACGAGAAGGTGCTGATGATGAATGACGGCGTCATTCATCGCAAGTCGCTGACCGGCGACCTTTCGGTCATCCGCTTCACCTCCTACGCCTTCGATCTGTCCGCCTTCATGTCGGCGGCGAACGATATTCTGCTGCTGCCCAAGGACCGGACGACGCAGTACCTGCTCAACCCGGACCCCAACGACAAGATCTTCCAGCGCCGGCCCGGCGCCTACAAGGCCGAGCTCGACCAGCGCTTTTCCGAATGGTCATACTCGTTGGTGTTCGCGCTGATCGCGCTGGCCGTGGCAGGCGATGCGCGCTCGCACCGTGAGGCGCGCATCCATCCGCTGATCACAGCCATCGCCATTGCGCTGTTCGTGCGCTGGCTGGGCTTCTTTGCCGCCGGGAAAGCCGACAAGATCCCGCAATACGCCTACATGGTCTATGGCGTGCCGATCGTCGCCTCGGCGGTCGCCACCTGGTTCATCGTCACCTCGCGAAGCATGGAACTGCCCGGCAGCTGGGCCGACTGGCTGACGAATTTCGCCGGCCGTGTCAGCGATGGCTGGACGGCGCTCAAGCTGCGCCTGACCCGGCGCTACACATCCGGCCAGGGAGCCTGACGATGGGCTGGACCCTGGGCCGCTACTTCTTCTTTCGCTACGTGTCGATCACGATCTGGTTCTTCATCGGCCTTCTGGCGCTGGTGTTCCTGATCGACTTCACCGAACTGTCCGGCCGCATCACCGGCCTGCCGGGCTTCACCTACGGCACGGCGGTCGCCATCTCGGCGCTGCGGATGCCGATGATCATGCTGCAGACGGTGCCGTTTGTCGGGCTGTTTTCGGCGATGGCGACGCTGGTGTCGCTCAACCGCAAATATGAGCTGGTGATTGCGCGTTCGGCCGGCGTGTCGGCCTGGCAGTTCCTGTTGCCCTGCTGCATCGGTGCGTTGTTATTCGGCGCGCTGTCGGTCGGCGTGCTCAATCCGATCGCCGCGCACGGCTTTTCCTGGTCGGAGCAGTTGGAAAACCAGCTGCGGTCCGGCAATTCGAACACGGTGGCGGCCGATGCCACGCCGTGGATCCGCCAGAAAACCAGCTCCGGTGACACCATCATCGGCGCCCGCGCCATTCTCAACCAGGGCCTGGAAATGGCCGACGCGGTGTTCTTCGTCCTCGATCCGCAAGGCAATATCGTCGAGCGCAAGGACGCGGCGCGGGCTTTCCTGCGCGACGGCTACTGGGAATTGCAGGACGTCAAGGTGTTCAAGGACGGCAACATCCGCTCGGAAGCGACCGACCAGTTGCCGACCAACCTCAAGCCGGAATTCGTGCAGGAACGGCTGGCGCGCCCCGAAACCATCCCGTTTTACGAGCTTCCCGGCAAGATTGAGGTTGCCCGCTCCTTCGGCCTCAAGGCAAATGCCTTCGCCATGCAGTTCGATTCGCTGGTGGCGTTACCGTTCCTGCTTGTGGCCATGACGCTGATTGCGGCAACAGTTTCAATGCGATTTGCGAGGATGGGGCAGTCAGCAACGATGATTCTGGGTGGCGTCCTCGCCGGCTTTCTGCTTTATGTCGTTTCGGTATTGGTCAAGGCATTCGGCGTGGCGGGATTCGTGCCCACAGCCGTGGCTGCATGGGTTCCGGTTGTCGTGGCTATGTTCTTCGGGGTGACATTCCTGCTATACAAGGAAGACGGCTAGTGAGGGAGGCGGCTTTGCGCAGCCATAGGCAGGCCGGTTTGGCGCGCCTTTATTCGGCGAGCGCCTTGGCATGCCTGCTTGCTTGCGGCGTGCTGACGGCCCCTGCGCTGGCGCAGGACGTCACCGACGTGGCAACGAAAGTTCCGTCCGGCACCCAGATGCTGCTGGCGGCAGATACGCTCGTCTATAACAACGACAACCAGACGGTCACCGCCGTCGGCGGCGTCCAGATCGACTATGGCGGCAACAAGCTCGTCGCCCAGCGCGTCGTGTATGATCGCAACACCAAGCGACTCCTTGCCAGCGGCAATGTCGAGATCGTCAACAGCGACGGCACCAAGATCAACTCGCAGCATATCGACATTACCGACGATTTCGCCGACGGTTTCGTCAACGCGCTGCGCGTCGAAACCCCCGAAAAGGCCTATTTCGCCGCCGAAAGCGCCGAGCGCATGGGCGGTGTGCTGACGACGTTCCACAACGGTGTCTATACGGCCTGCGAACCTTGCGAGGACAAGCCGGACAAGGCGCCGACCTGGCGGGTCAAAGCCAGGAAGATCATCTGGAACGGCGAAAAGAAGACGGTTCGCTTCGAGAACGCGAATTTCGAATTCTTTGGCTTCCCGCTGGCCTATCTACCGGCATTCGAGATCGCCGACCCGACGGTCAAGCGCAAAAGCGGCTTCCTGATCCCCAGCATCTCCTTCAACAAGGATCTCGGCGTCGGCGTCCATGTCCCCTACTATTTCGCCTTGTCGCCGACCTACGACCTCACCGTCACCGGCAGCGGCTATACCAAGCAGGGTTTCCTCGGCGAGGCCGAGTGGCGCCAGCGCTTCAACAATGGCCAGTACACGCTGAAGATCGCCGGCATCCGGCAAGAGGATCCCAACGGCTTCATCGACGCCGCTGCCTTCCCCTCCACGCTTGGCCACAATGTCAATTCGGGCGAGCTGGGCGATCCGAACAAATTCCGCGGCATGATGGGCACCAAAGGCCAGTTCGCGATCAATCCGCGCTGGGACTTCGGCTGGGACATCCTGCTGCAGAGCGACAAGAATTTCTCGCGCACCTATACGATCGACGGCTACAACGATTACGTCCACCAATCCAATGTTTACCTTACCGGTCTCAACGGCCGCAATTACTTCGATCTCAGGGCAATGCGCTTCCAGGTTCAGGAAAACGCCCCGGATGGCTACATTTCGGCGCGCAGCGACAAGCAACCCTGGGTGCTTCCGTCGCTCGACTACGCCTATATTCCCGACATGTCTGTGGCCGGCGGCCAGCTGTCGTTCAACGTCAACGCGCGGGTGATCCGCCGCGACGACCTCGATCAGGCCTTCAAAACACCGTATGATGATACCACGCCGGTTCAACGTGTGCGTGGCATTGAGGGAGAATCCGGCCGCCTGACTGCCGAGAGCGAATGGAAACGCACATTCACCACCGATGGCGGTTTGCAGTTGACGCCGCTTCTGGCGCTGCAGGGTGACGTCGACTACGTGAATGCTTCCTCGGCTTCCTTGGCTGCAATCGACGAGATGGCGAACACTGTCGGCACCACGAACGACATGCGGTCCTCCTTTGCCCGCTTCATGGCGACCGCCGGACTTGAAATGCGCTGGCCGGTGTTGTTCTCGATGGCCAGCTCCAGCCACATCGTCGAGCCGATGGCGCAGGTGTTCGTGCGCCCGAACGAGCAATATGTCGGCGGGCTCGCCGTTCCCAACGAGGACGCGCAGAGCTTCGTCTTCGACGCCACCACGCTGTTCGAGCGCGACAAGTTCTCCGGCTACGACCGCGTCGAAGGCGGCAGCCGCGCCAATGTCGGGTTCCGCTATTCCGGCGCCTATGACAATGGCTGGGGCACCAACGCCATCTTCGGCCAATCCTACCAGCTGGGCGGCCGCAACTCTTTCGATTCACCGGATTTGGTCAATGCGGGTGCCGATTCAGGGTTGGAGACGTCGACCTCCGATTATGTCGGCCTCGTCGGCTTCAGCAGCCCGAGCGGCTTCTCCGGCTCGTTCAGCGGCCGCTTCGACGAGCAGAGCTTCGAAGTTCGCCGCGCCGAGGTGAAGGCCGCATATTCCGGCCTGCCGGTTTCGCTAAGCGCCAAATACGCTTTCATCCAGGCGCAGCCGCTCTACGGTTTCACCACCGATCGCCACGAAGTCACGCTCGGCGCCTCGACGCACCTGGCCGAAAACTGGCGCGTGTTCGGCACAGGCACCTACGACCTGCAGCAAAGCGTGCTGGTCAAGGACGGCGTCGGCTTTGCCTACAATGATTCCTGCTTCACCTATCTGATGACGTTCTCGGAATCGCGCGACATCAACACCAGGGAAGTGTCGCAGAATGTCGGCTTCAACCTGTCGTTCCGCACGCTCGGCGATTTCGGCTCGTCACAAAGCTCGATCGACACCATCCAGTAGAGCCGGCTGACGACATCGTTTTGCCGCATAAAGCGGGCACGGCATTCGCTCATCCAGAACCGGGCTAGAATTGGGATGCTTTCGATGAGGAAATACCTGTTTTCGGCAGGATTCGCGCTCCTGGTAGCGGCGACCTCGGTCTCGGTCACCATGATGGCGCCGCCGGCTTTCGCCGTCGAGATCAAGTATGTCGTCAACGGCTTACCGATCACCACCGGCGACATCGCGCACCGGGCTGCCTTCCTGAAACTGCAGCGCAAGAAGGGCGATGCAGGCCAGGAGATGATCGACCAGACGCTGCGCCTCGCCGAGGCCAGGCGCCTCGGCATCCGCATCACCGACGCCCAGGTCGAGGCCGCCTATCAGCGCTTTGCCTCGACCAACAAGATGCAGCTCAAGCAATTGGACGGCGTCATGACGCAGTCCGGCGTGACCAAAGACCATTTCAAGGAATTCATCCGCGCGCAAATGGCGTGGAACCAGGCGCTGAGCGCACGCTATAGCGGCGGCGGCGGGCAGATGAGCGAACAGGACCTGGTCAAGCACATGCTCGAAAAAGGCGGCGCCAAGCCGAGCGCCACCGAGTACATGCTGCAGCAGGTGATCTTCGTGGTGCCGAAAGCCGAGCGCAGCGCCACACTCGCCAAACGCAAGCGTGAGGCCGAGGCCATGCGCGCCCGTTTTAATGGCTGCAACACCACGCGTGAATTCGCCAAGGGCCTCATCGACGTCACCGTTCGCGATCTCCCCCGGGTGCTGGCGCCGCAGCTTCCGCCGGACTGGGCCGAGCAGATCAAGGCCACCAAGCTGGGCGGCGCCACGGCCGTGCGCGAGACCGATCGCGGCATCGAATTCATCGGTATCTGCTCGTCGCGCGAGGTCTCCGACGACAAGGCTGCCCAGATGGTGTTCCAGAGCGAAAGCACCGGCGACAAGAACGCCGACGAACTCTCGGCCAAATATATCGAGGAGCTGAAGGCGAAAGCCAAGATCGTCACGCGCTGAAAACCGGCCTGGCCGTGCGTGACATAGAGCTTCCGCTGGCACTGAGCGTCGGCGATCCGTCCGGCATCGGGCCGGAAATCGCCATTGGCGCGTGGCAGAGCGCCCGCGGTTCGGGTGCGGCGCCCTTCTACCTTCTCGCCGATCCGGCGCTGATTGCCGCGCGGGCGCGCCGGCTCGGCGCCGAGGTCGCAATTGCGGAGACGGTGCCGGCGCAAGCAGCTGATGTCTTTCGGCATGCTTTGCCCGTGGTGCCGCTGGCGGCCCGCTTCACCGACGATCCCGGCCGGCCCGATGCGGCCAATGCCGCCGGCACCATCGAGGCGATCGACCGCGCCGTCGCCGACTGCCTTGCCGGCCACGCCGCTGCCGTCGTCACCTGTCCGATCGCCAAGAAGCCGCTCTACGATGCCGGCTTCGGCTTTCCCGGCCACACCGAATATCTGGCGCATCTGGCCTCTCTGCACACCGGTGGCGCGGTGACGCCGGTGATGCTGCTCGCCGGCCCCGAATTGCGCACCGTTCCGGTCACCATCCACATTGCGCTGGCCGAGGTGCCGAAGGCGCTGACGACGGAGCTGATCGTCGCGATCTCGCGCATCACCGCCGCCGATCTTGCTAGCCGCTTCGGCATCGCCAGGCCGAGGCTCGCGCTTGCCGGCCTCAATCCGCATGCAGGCGAAAGCGGCGCGATGGGGACGGAGGATGAGCGCATCATCCGTCCGGCGGTCGACATCTTGCGCGCGCAAGGCATCGACGCCTTCGGGCCGCTGCCGGCCGATACGATGTTTCATGCGCGCGCCCGCGCCGGCTATGACGTGGCGATCTGCATGTATCACGACCAGGCGTTGATCCCGGCCAAGGCGCTGGCCTTCGACGAGGCGGTCAACGTCACGCTCGGCCTGCCGTTCATCCGCACTTCGCCCGATCACGGCACAGCCTTCGACATCGCCGGCAAGGGCATCGCACGTCCCGACAGCCTGATCGCGGCGCTGAATTTGGCCCGCCGGCTGGCCGATACCGACACAAAGGTCGCAGCCGCATGAGCCCAAAACCATGAGCCTAAAGCCATGAGTATCGATGGGCTGCCGCCGCTGCGCGAGGTGATCGAACGCCATGGGCTGCAGGCGAAGAAGGCGCTTGGCCAGAATTTCCTGCTCGACCTCAATTTGACCGGCAAGATTGCGCGCGTCGCAGGCGACCTGACCAACAGCACGGTGATCGAGGTCGGCCCCGGGCCTGGCGGGCTGACCAGGGCGCTGCTGCTTGCCGGCGCCCGGCGCGTCATCGGCATCGAACGCGACGAACGTTGCCTGGCCGCACTGGCCGAGGTGTCCAACCACTATCCGGGCAGGCTTGAGGTGATCAGCGGCGACGCGCTGAAGACGGACTTTGCCGCTCTTGCCAGTGCCGCGTCGCAAGGCGGCGGCCCGGTAAGGATTGCCGCCAACCTGCCCTACAATATCGGCACCGAGCTTCTGATCCGCTGGCTGACCGTTGCCGACTGGCCGCCCTTCTATCAATCGATGACGCTGATGTTCCAGCGCGAGGTGGCCGAGCGCATCGTCGCCGGCGCGGGCAGCGACGCCTATGGCCGGCTCGGCGTGCTGGCCGGCTGGCGCACTGAAGCGAGGATCGCCTTCGACGTGCCGCCGCAAGCATTCACGCCGCCACCCAAGGTGACTTCCTCGGTGGTGCATCTGGTGCCGCGTGCCAGCCCGCTGGCCACCGACGTGAAAAAACTCGGCCGCGTCACCGAAGCCGCCTTCGGCCAGCGCCGGAAGATGCTGCGGCAGAGCGTGAAGAGCCTGGGGGGCGAGGCATTGCTGATGCGCGCCAATATCGATCCGACCCGACGGGCGGAGACGCTCAGCGTCGAGGAATTCGTAAGGCTGACGAACGCGGTTTGACCGCCGACGCCAGTCTAGCAATCGTCATTCAAACGCATTACATTGATGTTGAAGGAGATTGCCATGCCTGCAAATGCACTGGTCCAGACGCGTATCGACGCCGACATCCGGGATCGGGCTTCGGCGGTGCTCGAAAGCATGGGGATGACGGTCTCGGATGCGGTGCGGATATTGCTCACCCGAACCGCCAACGAGGGCGCGCTGCCCATCGATCTCGTCACAAACAACGAGGCCTATGACGCGTGGTTTCGCGCCAAAGTGCGCGAGGCGCTCGACGACACCCGACCCGACATTCCCGACGATCAAGTCGAGGCGCATTTTGCCGAGAGACGCGCAGCGGCGCGGCGCTCGGCTGGTGAACCTAAACCTTGAAAATAGTCTGGTCGCCATTCGCGCTTTCAGATCGCGACGGCATCTTCACGCATATCGAGGCTGACAATCCTGCGGCCGCGATCGCCGTCGATGAGCGGATCGTGGCCGCGATCAGCCGTCTTCGAGACTTTCCCCAAAGCGGCCGGCAAGGCAGGCTTGCAGGGACACGAGAGCTTGTCATCGTCGGCACGCCATACCTATCAGTTGACCGGCAGCACAATTCGAATCCTGCGCGTACTTCACGGAGCGCAGCGTTGGCCGGACGATCTGCCAGACAGCTGATGTGGCTGGATTACCCGGCGGTGAAGGAGCTACTTACTCCGTCTTCTCGTCCAACAGTCCCGATACGAAATCGAACAGTCCCGGCCGCCTGTCGCGCCGAAGCCGCTCTGCCGTCACGATGCCGCGCACTTCGGCGAAGGCGCGGTCGAGATCGTCGTTGACGATGACGAAGTCGTATTCCTTCCAGTGCTCGATCTCGTTGCGGGCGTTCTTCAGCCTGGTCTCGATCACCTGCTCCTGGTCTTCGGCGCGGCGCTTCAGCCGCGCCTTCAATTCTTTCATCGACGGCGGCAGGATGAAGATCGAGACGATGTCGGCGCGCATCTTTTCCTTGAGCTGCTGGGCGCCTTGCCAGTCGATGTCGAACAGCATGTCGCGGCCTTGCGCCAGCGCCAGTTCGGCCGGCTCGCGCGGCGTCGCATAGCAATTGCCATGCACCTCGGCCCATTCGAGCAGCGCGTCGGAATCGCGCAGCCGCTCGAATTCGCGCATGGTGCGGAAGTGGTAGTGGACGCCTTCGATCTCCGAGCCGCGGCGTGGCCTGGTGGTGACCGAGACCGACAGTTCCAGGCTGCCATCGCTTTCCAGCAGGTTGCGCGCGATCGTCGACTTGCCGGCGCCGGACGGCGACGACAAGACCAGCATCAGCCCGCGGCGGCGAATGCGGGACCCCAGATCCCTGGCAACCATCGGCTCCTTGGCACCCATGTGGGGTTACTCCAGATTCTGGACCTGTTCGCGAAACTGGTCGACCACCGCCTTGAGTTCCAGCCCTATGGCGGTGACGGCGGCGGCGTTCGACTTCGAACACAGCGTATTCGATTCGCGGTTGAATTCCTGCGCCAGAAAATCGAGCTTGCGGCCGATGGCGCCGCCATTTGCCAGCAGCGCCCTGCCCGACGCCACATGGGTCTTCAGCCGGTCGATTTCTTCGCGGATATCGGCCTTGGTGGCCAGAAACGCCGCTTCCATGTGCAGCCGGCCGGCATCGAGATTGGCCGACGCATCCATCAGCAGCCGCACCTGTTCGGCGATCCGCTCGCGGATTGCCGCCGGTTCGCGCGACGGGTCGGCCTCGGCCTTGAGCGTCAGCGCCTCGATGGCAGCGATGTGGCCGGAAAGCAGCGAGCGCAGCGCTTCGCCCTCGCTCTGGCGTGCATGCTCGAGACCGGCAAGCGCCGTTTCCAGCGCCGCCAGGATTGCCGTGTCGAGCGCTGCCCGCACCTCTTCGGTTTCGCTGGTTTCAGGTATATCCAATACACCGCGCAGGGAAAGCAGACCGTCGGCAGTTGCCGGTGCAACACCGAACTGCTCCTGCAGCCGCTTGGCCAGGCCGGCCAGATCCCGCAGGAAGACTTCGTTGACCACCGGCTGCACCTGCTGGCCGGCAGCGCGGCCGACGGTCAGCGTCGCCTGGAAATTGCCGCGCGAAAAGCGCTTCTGCAGCGTCTGCCGGACCGCCGGCTCGAGCCGCTCAAAACCTTGCGGCAGCCGCAGCCTGACCTCGACGCTCTTGCCGTTGACGGACTTGACCTCCCAGGCGATCGAGGCGCCGTCGTGCTCGGCGACGGCGCGTGCAAATCCGGTCATGCTCTGCAAATTCATGATGCGGCTCGTATCTCCCTGATGGCCCGATTCTGAAATTCCGCTCGCGTTCGATATCACGGGCAGCGCGAATGTCAGAATCGCAATACCGGCAAGGTGTTGATTTCCGGTGTCGATTTGATCTCGCTATGCCGAAATCAAACGAAGCAGAGGCAACTGAGCAAGGCCGAAGACGCGTCGAACCGAGCTGCTCGTTCAGAGCAGCCGCGCGGCGCCTGTGTCCGCAATGCGTAAGGTCAATCCGTCAAAAAGCGCCGGCCTGTTACTGGGCGGCCCCCGCATCGCCGCCGGCATCGCCACTGGCGTCACCGCTGTCGTCGTCATCCGCCGGCGCGTCAGTCTGGCCTGGGGTCTTGGCGCCCTTCGCGGCGTCTTCAGCTTGCTTCTTCTGCATTGCCCGGTAGCGAGCAACGTTCTCGTTGTGCTCGGCAAGCGTCGTGGCAAAGACATGGCCACCGGTGCCGTCGGCGACGAAGTAGAGGTCGTCGGTCTTCGACGGGTTGGCGACGGCTTCGAGTGCCGCGCGGCCAGGATTGGCGATCGGCGTCGGCGGCAGGCCGTTGATCAGATAGGTGTTGTAAGGTGTCTGCTTCTCGATGTCCGACTGGTAGATCGGTCGGTCGGCGGGTTTGCCCTTGCCGCCGAACAGCCCGTAAATGATGGTCGGATCCGATTGCAGCCGCATGCCCTTGGCCAGACGGTTGAGGAAGACGGCGGCAACGCGCGAGCGCTCGTCGCCCCGGCCTGTTTCCTTTTCGACGATCGAGGCCAAGGTGACGAAGTCGTCGACATTGGCCAGAGGCAGGTCGGGCGCGCGCCGCTGCCAGACCTCGTCGACGAGCTTCTTCTGGTCGGCGAGCAGCTTGTCGACCATCTGCTGGCGCGTGGCGCCGCGGGTGAAGCGCAACGTATCGGTGGCAAGGCTGCCTTCGGCCGGCTTGGTCGCCGGCATGTCCCCGGTCAGCGCATCCTGCTCGGCGACGCGCTGCAGCGCCTGCTCGACCGTCAGGCCCTCGGGAATGGTCAGCGAGTACATCACCGACTTGCCGCTCTTCAGAAGCTCCATGATGTCGCGCATGGAAGCGCGCGGCTTGACCTCGTATTCGCCGGCCTTCAGCGCTGAATCATTGCCATAGACGCGCACGCCAATGCGGAAGATGCGGGCGTCGCTGATCAATCCACGCCGTTCGAGCTGGTCGGCGATGTCCTGGACGCCGGTGCTCGGCTTGACCAGGAAGGTGTCGCCGGCGACCGACGGGCCCGGTTCGTTGAAGGCCTGCTTGCCGAAATAGAGCGAGACGCCGGCGGCGAGGATCATCAACATAACCGCGGAGATGACGAAGTTCATGAACACCACGACCTGGCTGCGCGAGGCGCGGGAGCGCTTCGGCGGCGGCGTGCCGGCTTCCGGCCGCAAGGCCTCGGCCGCAGTCTTCGGCACAATCGGGCCGGTCTGCTGGTTTTGTCCGAATTGTCCGCTGCCGCCCGGATTGGTGTTCATAAGCGCCCTACCATCTGATCTCTTAGAGCGACCATGCGTCCGGTTGGACGCACAGCGTGCCCTAACATTTCAAGCCTACGCATCGTGCTTTTAAAAAAAGCGCCTTCGGTTTCAGGCCGATGCGACGAATCCCCAGCGGCAGAGTAGGCTCGAATATGGCAAAATTGACGACAGACCGCTGGCGCGCCGGTCGATACCGCAATCAGCCGACATACCGCTGGAAGACCAGCGAAGCGTTGGTGCCGCCAAAGCCGAAGGAGTTGGACAATGCCACGTCGATCTGGCGGGGTCGTGGCGTGTTCGCTACCAGATCGATCGCGGTTTCGCGTTCCGGGTTGTCGAGATTGATGGTGGCGGGCGCGATGTTGTCGCGGATGGCGAGGATCGAGAAGATCGCCTCGGCGGCACCCGCGGCACCCAGGAGATGGCCGATCGACGATTTTGTCGACGACATCGAGATCTTCGAGGCGGCATTGCCGACCAGCCGCTCGACGGCGCCGAGCTCGATCGTGTCGGCCATGGTCGAGGTGCCATGCGCGTTGATGTAATCGATATCTGCGGGCGTCAGCTTGGCCCGGTTCAGCGCCGCCGTCATGCAGCGGAAGGCGCCGTCGCCATCTTCGGCAGGTGCGGTGATGTGATAGGCGTCGCCGGTCAGGCCGTAGCCGGTGACCTCGGCATAGATCCTGGCGCCGCGCGCCTTGGCGTGTTCGAGCTCTTCCAGCACGACCACGCCGGCGCCCTCGCCCATGACAAAGCCGTCACGGTCGCGGTCATAGGGACGCGAGGCCTTTTCAGGCGTGTCGTTGCGCTCGGTGGACAGTGCCCGGCAAGCGGCGAAGCCGGCAAGCGAAAGCCTGGTCACCGGCGATTCCGCACCGCCGGCCAGCATCACGTCGGCATCGCCGAAGATGATCAGCCGGGCGGCATCGCCGATGGCGTGCGCGCCGGTCGAGCAGGCAGTAACGACGGCATGATTGGGGCCTTTCAGCCCATGCCGGATCGACACCTGGCCCGACACCAGGTTGATGATGTTTCCAGGAATGAAGAACGGGCTGATGCGGCGCGGTCCACGCTCGTGCAGGATCAGCGCATTCTCGGCGATGCCCTCGAGGCCGCCAATGCCTGAGCCGATCATGACGCCGGTGGCGCAACGCTCGGCTTCGGTGCTCGGCTCCCAGCCGGAATCCTTCAGCGCTTCGTCGGCGGCCGCAATCCCGTACAGGATGAAGTCGCCGATCTTGCGCAGTTCCTTGGGCTCAAGCACGGCTTCGGGGTTGAGCGTGCCGTTGGTGCCATCACCGCGCGGAATGACGTGGGCGATCTTGCAGGCAAGATCTTCCACTTCAAACTCGGTGACGCGCTTGGCGGCGCTGCGGCCGGTCAGCAGTTCCTTCCAGCTGTGCTCGAAGCCCATGCCGAATGGCGAAACCAGGCCAAGGCCCGTGACGACGACACGCCTCATCGCAGGTCCTCCCTGGTGATGACTGCGGATAGCGTCAGGCCGAAGCCTTGTCGATGTACTTCACGGCGTCGCCGACGGTCAGGATGGTCTCGGCCGCATCGTCCGGAATCTCGACGCCGAACTCTTCTTCGAACGCCATGACGAGTTCGACCGTGTCGAGGCTGTCCGCGCCCAGATCATCGATGAAGCTCGCCTGCTCCGTCACCTTGTCGGCATCGACGCCAAGATGTTCGATGACGATCTTCTTGACGCGCTCTGCGGTGTCACTCATTTGGGGCATCCTCGTCTTTTGTTTGTCTGTCTTCGTTAGCGGGCAGAATGCCGCTAATCAAGCTGAAAGATGGTCCTGCCGGAAACGCAACGGCGCCGGACCGGTTTTTGCCCGAACCGCCGGGTTGCGGGCCGCATTACACGAAAATTGGCTAAGGTCCAAGGCGAAATGGTCACTTTTCACAAGCCGGCCATGTCTTGTCCTAAGCCGGCCCTATCCCCTCAAATCATCGCCATGCCGCCGTTGACATGGATGGTCTGTCCGGTGACGTAAGCGGCCTCGTTGGAGGCGAGATAGGCGACTGCAGACGCCACTTCAACGCTCGTGCCCATGCGGCGCGTCGGAATCGCCGCCATGATCGCGTCTTTTTGCTTGTCGTTGAGCTTGTCGGTCATGGCCGATTCAATGAAGCCCGGGGCGACGCAGTTGACGGTGATGTTGCGGGTGGCGATCTCCTGCGCCAGCGACTTGGAAAAGCCGATCATGCCGGCCTTGGAGGCGCAGTAATTGGTCTGGCCGGGATTGCCGGTGACGCCGACCACCGAGGTGATGTTGATGATGCGGCCATGCCGGCGGCGCATCATCGGATGAGTAAGCTCGCGCGTCAGCCGGAACACGGCCGTGAGGTTGACCTCAAGAACACTGTCCCAATCGGCATCCGCCATGCGCACGAACAGTCCGTCCTTGGTGATGCCGGCATTGTTGACCAGTATGTCGACGCCTTCGAGTTCGGCTTCCGCCTTCTGGCCGAGCGCCTTGACCTCGTCGCGGTTGGCCAGATTGGCCGGGAACAGCTTTACCCGGTCGCCGAGTTCGCCGGCCAGGGTCTCCAGCTTTTCGATGCGGGTGCCGTGCAGGCCGACAATGGCGCCTTGCGCATGCAGCACGCGGGCAATCGCCTCGCCAATGCCTCCCGATGCGCCGGTGACAAGCGCCTTGCGGCCGGTCAGTTCGAACATTTTCGTCTCCTGATCTTAAGAGAACACCCTTCCCACGGGAGGGGTCAAATCGCCAGTGGATTATGCAAGCGCGGCCAGCGCAGCCTCGATATCGGCCGGGGTGCCGACGGCCGATGTGGCGATATGGCGGTTGATGCGCCGCGCCAGGCCCGACAGCACTTTGCCGGCGCCGATCTCATAGAGCGTGGCAACGCCGTTGGCGCCGAACCACTCCACCGTTTCGCGCCAGCGCACGCGGCCGGTGATCTGCTCGACCAGGCGCCGCGCGATCTCGTCGGGATCGCTGGTCGGGGTCACGGTGACGTTGGAAACGACGGGAACCACCGGCGCATGCTTGGCTACCCCGGCCAGCGCCTCGCGCATGACATTGGCCGCCGGCGCCATCAGCGCCGAGTGGAAGGGGGCGGAGACCTGCAGCATCAGCGCCCGCTTGGCGCCCTTTTCGGTGCACAGTTTTGCGGCGAGTTCCACCGCCGCCTTGGCGCCGGAGATCACCAGCTGTCCGCCACCATTGTCGTTGGCGATCTGGCAGACCTTGCCGGAGCCTGTTGCAGCTTCGGTGCAGGCGGCTTCGACATCGGGCTGTTCCAGTCCGATGATCGCCGCCATCGCACCCTCGCCGGCCGGCACTGCCGCCTGCATGGCATTGCCGCGGATGCGCAGCAACCGGGCCGCATCGGCGACCGAGACGAAGCCGGCCGCCGCCAGGGCTGAATATTCGCCGAGCGAGTGTCCGGCGACGAAAGCCACCTTGCCCTTCAGCGAAAAGCCGCGCGCTTCCAATGCTCGCACCGCGGCCAACGACACCGCCATGAGCGCCGGCTGGGCATTGGCGGTCAGGGTGAGCGTCTCTTCCGGGCCTTCCCAGATCAATCTCGACAGCTTTTCACCCAGCGCGTCATCGACTTCCTCGAAGACCCTGCGCGCCTCGGGGAAGGCGTCGGCGAGGTCCTTGCCCATGCCGACAGCCTGGCTGCCCTGTCCCGGAAAGGTGAATGCGATGGCCATTTGGGCGCTCTCCAGCGGCTGATTTTTCCTGCCTGTGACGCAAGGCGGACCGCCAAGTCAAGCCCGCAAGCGGCATTTCGGCCCTTGTCCGAGGTGGAAGCCAGCCTTGAGTCCCTGTTCCGAAAGGCTTTTTGCCGATCACTCCTGATGAAAACCGCTCACGAATCGTTTGCTGGCTCTTCTTATTTTCGCCACAGGCGCTAGCTTTTGGATGACAGTTCTATGACAGAACGGTGACGCGAGTGGAAAAACGCGTTGCTTGGGCCGGGGGAAAGAGAAGTGGCAAGGATCAGGAAGGGCGCGGCAGTACCCGCGCCACAATTCTTGGAAGACGATCCGGCCACCGGCTATCTGCCGGGGCGCAGATGGCCTGTCATCCGCTACGGCCTGGTCACGCTGCTTGCCTCCGCCGTCCTAGTATTCGCCATCGAATGGATCGTGCGCGGCGACTTCTTCGGCACGGTCGACTTCTTCCTGCAGCCGTTCAAGCCGGGCTGGACCACCATCATCGTCTTTGCACTGGTGCTGATCGGACTGGACGCGGTGCTCGGCCGCAGCCACCAGAGCCTGATGATCGTGGCGCCGCTGACACTGGCGCTGGCCTTTGTCGGGCACCAGAAGTCGCACTATCTCGGCGATCCGCTCTACCCGACCGATTTCCTCTATTCGCGCCAGATCATGGCATTGATGCCGCTTCTGGTGCGCGAGCGGCCCTGGACGGCGGTCGCCATGGCGGCCGGTATTGTCGCCGGCCTGTCGCTGCTGGTCTATGGCTGGCGGCAGTGGCGCCGCAAGGTGCCGATCCTCAGCCGCAAGGGGCGCCTGGCGCGGCTGACGCTGGCGGTGCCGCTGCTCGCCTTCTTCGTCTCGATCATGGATTACGCCACCTTCTCGTGGACCCGCGACCGGCTGCAGATCATCCCGATCATGTGGGACCAGAAGGAAAACTATGCCTCCAACGGGTTTGCGCTGGCTTTCGCGCTCAACGTGCCGATGGCGCATGTCTCGGCACCGGCCGGCTATTCCGACAAGGCGATCGATGCGATCGACAGGCCTGATGTGACGGCCTCGGTGCCGGACGAGAAACCCGACATCATCGTTGTCATGAGCGAATCCTTCTGGGATGCGACGAAACTGCCCGGCGTCACCATCACGCCGGACCCGATCCCCAATGTGCGCGCTCTGCGCTCGGGCTACATGTTCTCGCCGGAATTCGGCGGCATGACCGCCAACATCGAATTCGAGGCGCTGACCGGCTTTTCCAATGCCTTCCTGCCGGCGGGCTCGATCCCCTATCAGCAATATGTGCGCACGCCGACGCCGTCGCTGGCGACATTCCTGAAAAGCGAAGGCTATCGGGCGCGCGCCATCCATCCCGGCACCAACTGGTTCTGGAACCGCGGCGCCGTCTATGCCGATTTCGGCTTCAACGATTTCCGCTCGGAAGAGACGCTGCCGCCGCTGGAAAAGCGCGGGCCGCTGGCCTCCGACTCGGCAATGACCGACGAGATCATCGCAGAGGCCGACGCCAGCGAGGACCCGGTGTTCTTCTTCGCCGTCAGCCTGCAGAACCACGGCCCCTACGAGCCGTACCGCTATTACAATCCGACCCACAAAATCGCGGCACCGATCAGCACATGGGCGCGGGAATCGCTGCTCAGCTACGCCGAGGGTTCGGCCGATGCCGACCGTGGCCTCGAACGGCTGATCGAATGGGCAAAGAAGCGTGAGCGGCCGACGGTCATCGCCTTCTTCGGCGACCATCTGCCGCCGCTCGGCCCTGTCTATGTCGAGACAGGCTTCCTGAAAGACAATGTCGCGCCGCGCAGGGAGGCTACGCCGGAGGCGGCACTCGAGCACCACCAGACGCCGCTGATCATCTGGTCGAACCGCACCGGTCCGGCGCAGGATATGGGCGCGGTCAGCCCGGCCTTCCTGCCCTACCACATCCTGACCACGGCCGGCATCACGCACCCTTACTACACCGGCTTCCTCGGCGCGCTGCGCGAACGCTACCGCGTCGTCGACCGCAATCTTCTGCTGACACCGTCAGGCGAAGCGACGCCCGACTGGGCGCGGCAGAAGGACGTCGATCCGGCGATCAACGATTTCCGCCTGCTGCAATACGACATGATGTTCGGCAAGCGTAAGGCCGCGCCCGACTTCTTCCCCGAAACGGTGGACAAGGTCGTCGCCCATACAAGTTGAGCAGACGGGCCGCCTGAGCGGCCGGCGGCCGCTCAATTGGTCAGTTGCAGCTTCGAGAACTTGTTGGCGATGGTCTGGAAGACATTGGGCAGTTTGGCCGGGTCGCTGACGGCATAGTAGTCGCCCGGATCCGAAGCGCAGGCGCTGTAGAGCGTGCGGTTGGCGGCGGTGTCGGACTGCAGCGTCATGGTGTAGATCTGCACGCCCTGGTTCTTCAGCTGCGTGCAGACGCTTTTCGTCCATCCGTCTACATTGCGCGCCGCCGTTGTCTGATTGTCCGAGCCGAAGCGACCGCTGGAAAGATAGCCATAGGATGTGTAGTCGGATTTCTGCTGCGTGTTGCTCGCGCCATAGACGACATTCTCGCCATCGGTGAGAAGCATAACGACCTTGGTCACGCCCGGCGTCTTGTAAGGCGACGCATCGGTATAGGGCGGCTGCGGCGACAACACGCGCTGGCCCCAGGCTAGTCCCTCCGAGACGTTGGTGCCGGAGCCATTCCACTCGGTCATCTGTGCGGCGGCGGCTCGCAGTACGTCGAAATCGTCGGTCAGCGGGACGATAGGCGTCGGACAGGCGCGGTTCGGGCCGATGGTGATCGCGGTGCCAGTCTCGGTGACCAGCTTGTTGGTCGAGGCGACATATTTTCCGATCTTCTTCAGATCCGCGCTGAGCAGCGCGTCAACCAAACCGGTCAGCAGGCCGCTCAGATCGACACCCAATATGTTGTCGCCCAGCTTGCCATTGTCGATGCTGTCGTCGAGATAGGAATTGTTGTAGCCGGTCGACGAGTTGCCGTAGGCGGAGGATGGCTTCTTGGCGACGTCTGGATCGTCCGGCGCGAAATAAGGCACAAACAGCGTGTCGGGGTTTGACGGATCGGGCGGCGTGTCGGCGATGTTCAGCGCGCCGGGCCGCGCTTCGACGCAGCCTTTCCAGCCTGTCCCCTTCCACCCGGTGTACTTCAAGGCCGGGATGTCCTTCTGAAGCTGTTTGAATAGGGACATGTGGTCGGGCCGCTTGCCTTTGACCACCGGGAAATTGACGCCATTGGTCGACGACTTGCCGTTCATGTCGATCCACGACGGATCGAATTCGGAACCGTTGACATTGACGGCAGTGACGAATGGAACCAGCGAGACATGGACCTTGCGCGTCGGCGACTTTACCGCTTCGAGATGGTCAAGCAGCGACTTCGTCGCCGTTCTCAATGACGACATGCGCGCGCCGGCCATCGAGCCGGTGTTGTCGAGCACCAGCACCACTTCGAGTTGGTTGTTCGATTCCATGGCGGAGGCATCGACGGCGATGTGCCGCTCGTTGCCGAACAGGAAGGCGAAGTTCAAATTGACGTCGGCCGAGGCGGTCGCCTTTGTGGTGATGTAGTTGATGCCCTTGTCGACGGTGAGCGTGGCGCGGGCGTTGGACAGTTCGCCATGGGTTGCGACATTGGCCTGGAAATAGCTGTTGAAGACGTCGTTGCGCGAGGCCTCGGCATCGCCGAGATGCGACGAGGCGAGGTTTGCCGCGTCGAGTGCGTTCTGAAGACTGCTCTTGGCCTTCATCAGGGTCGAGACGTCGGTGGCCAGGGCGACGGCCGTCAGCATGGCCGGCACGCCCAGCGCCAGCATCAAGGCGAAATTGCCGCTTTTCGAGCGCCAGAAATTCGTGAGAAGCATTCCAAACCCCCGAGGAATTGCTTAAATCTTCCGCCTGCCACGCGGTCGCCTGGGTCTCATGCGCTCATCATGCTGAATCGATGGTTGATGACCGGGTTGCAACGCCCGGCAACCTGAAGTGGTGGTTAAGGATCGGCAAAAAATCGATAAAATTGCCAACCGTGACATATTGGCGTTTTTCCAAGCGACGCGTGTCAGGCGATCCGCTCATCGGTGTCCTACCCTTGCCTTCCAGCCAAATTGCTGTATAGACGCCCGCAATCTGCCGGTCCTTGCTGGGGGCTGAACGGAGGGCCGGAGGTTTTACCCAAAACCTTCGTGTGAAGCCAGAAGCGCTTCCGCCTCCCGTGTCTCCGCTCTCGACCGTCTCGAAATGCTCCTTTCTTCCCCGCCCCTTCGGGACCAGCGGGTCAGCGAAGTTGCAGAGGCTTTTGCCGCGAGGTCCGGGAGAGAAACGAAGAAAGGCACTGAACCACTATGGCTCTATACGAACATGTGTTCCTTGCCCGGCAGGACCTCTCGCAGCAGCAGGTCGATGCGCTTGTCGAACAGTACAAGGGCGTCATCGCTGCAAATGGCGGGTCCGTCGGCCGGGTCGAGAACTGGGGACTGAAGTCCCTCACCTACCGGGTCAACAAGAACCGGAAGGCTTACTACACGCTTATGGACCTCTCCTGCCCGCCGGCAGCGCTCAACGAGATGGAGCGCCAGATGGGCCTGTCCGAAGACGTGCTGCGTTTCCTGACCGTCAAGGTCGAGGCGCATGAGGAAGGCCCGTCGGCCATGATGCAGAAGCGCGAAGAGCGCTCGGAACGCGGCGGCTTCGGCGACCGCGACCGTGGTGATCGTGGTCCGCGCTCGTTCGGCGACCGTGATCGCGGCGACCGTGGCGATCGTCCGCCGCGCTCGTTCGGCGACGCCGGTGGCGATCGTGGTCCGCGCCGTCCGCGCGAAGGTGTTGAAGGGGGTGCAGAATAATGGTCGACATCAATCAGATCCCGACCCGGCGCCCGTTCCATCGCCGCCGCAAGACCTGCCCGTTCTCCGGCGCCAACGCGCCCAAGATCGACTACAAGGACGTGCGTCTGCTGCAGCGCTACATTTCCGAGCGCGGCAAGATCGTGCCGTCGCGCATCACCGCCGTCAGCCAGAAGAAGCAGCGCGAACTCGCCAAGGCGATCAAGCGCGCCCGTTTCCTCGGCCTGCTGCCCTACGTGGTTCGCTAACACTTTCGAGCGGGCGGTTCGCCGCCCGCTCTATTCTCCCACGGCGACGGGCGCCGCAGGGATATTTTGATGATGCATGTCGTTGTCCCAAAACCGGGACCCACTTTTGGGCGACATGCATTGAAAACCCGAGTTGAGGTGAAAAGCCTCTAACTGCCGCGACAGGCAGGACAGCGACACCGGCGCCAAGGCGCGCGCCCCAAGCTTCCTGACCTGTTCCATTCAATTCGGCGCCGATCCCGCGGTCGGTGCCCAGACGAAGGAACAAGACCATGCAAGTGATTCTTCTCGAACGCGTTTCCCGCCTCGGCCAGATGGGCGATACCGTCAAGGTCAAGGACGGCTTTGCCCGCAACTTCCTCTTGCCGCAGGGCAAGGCGTTGCGCGCCAACGAAGCCAACAAGAAGAAGTTCGAGGGCCAACGCGCCCAGCTCGAAGCCCGCAACCTCGAGCGCAAGTCGGAAGCCAGCCAGGTTGCCGAAAAGCTCGACGGCAAGAGCTTCATCGCCGTGCGTTCGGCCGGCGAGACCGGCCAGCTCTACGGTTCGGTGTCGACCCGCGACATCGCCGAGCTGCTGACGGCGGAAGGCTTCTCGGTCAACCGCAACCAGATCCAGCTCAACCAGCCGATCAAGACCATCGGCGTCACCAATGTGGCGATCGCGCTGCATCCGGAAGTCGAGGTCACCATCAGCCTCAACATCGCCCGCACGGCCGAGGAAGCCGAACGTCAGGCCAAAGGCGAGACGCTGACCACCGCCGAAGCCATCTATGGCGACGACATCAACGACAATGCGCGGCCGGAGAACTTCTTCGACCCGAACACCGAGTTCGAAGGCGGCGAAGACAACGCCTGATCGCTTAACGACAAGCGAAGGAGCGCTCGCTCCAATCACATTGTCGTCATCCACCCGTTGTGGACCAATGCCCGGGCCTCTCGCCCGGGCATTTTTGTACCAAATGGAACTTTTCGAGCCCCTATATATTGAGGCAGAATTGTGCAGCCAGTCTGACCGTGAGGGGACATTTGGTGATGAATATTCTGTTGAAGCGCGTTCTCGACCGCCTGGTGCGCACAGGCAATCTCAGAGTTACCGGCCCCAAGGGCGCGACCGTGGTTTTCGGCGACGGCAGCGGCGAGCCGGTGCACATGCACATCAAGACCAGGCACGCCGAGCGCGCCATCTCCTTCGACCCGATGCTGGCGGTGCCGGAAGCCTATA
Organism: Mesorhizobium sp. P2_B11; assembly: GCF_056404855.1. Lineage (NCBI taxonomy): Bacteria > Pseudomonadati > Pseudomonadota > Alphaproteobacteria > Hyphomicrobiales > Phyllobacteriaceae > Mesorhizobium > Mesorhizobium sp. P2_B11. Next base: position 469,102 of record NZ_JBFUDF010000005.1, on the reverse strand, counting down.
TGGACGGCGAACTCGACATTCTCGAGGGCGGCGTGCTGGGTGTGATGCGCATCGCCTTCCAGAACATGGGCAGCGGCGGCATCGACGCCACCTGGTCGAAGGCGATCGAGGGCCTGCGCCACGCCTTCCGACGCCTGCATCAGATCAACACCGCCTCGCGATCGCGCCGCAACGTGCAGCGCCACTATGATCTGTCGGGCGACCTCTACCGGCTCTTCCTCGACGAGGACATGCAGTACTCCTGCGCCTATTTCGAGCAGCCGGACATGACGCTCGACGAGGCGCAGGTCGCCAAGAAGCGCCACATCGCCGCCAAGCTCAGGCTGAAGGCCGGCCAGACCGTGCTCGACATCGGCTCCGGCTGGGGCGGACTCGGCCTCTACCTGGCCAGGGCCTTCGATGTCGACGTGCAAGGCGTGACGCTGTCGACCGAGCAGCACGGCGTCGCCACCGACCGGGCGCATGCGCAAGGCCTGCAGGACCGCGTGCATTTCGAGCTCAAGGATTACCGCGAACTCAACGAACGCTTCGACCGCATCGTCTCGGTCGGCATGTTCGAGCATGTCGGCGTCAACCACTTCCGCACCTTCTTCGAAAAGTCGGCGACGCTGTTGAAGCCCGATGGCGTCATGCTCTTGCACACGATCGGCCGCTCCGGCGTGCCGTGGGCGACCAGCGCCTTCATCCGCAAATACATCTTCCCGGGCGGCTACATCCCGTCGCTGTCGGAAGTGATGCCGGCGATCGAGAAGTCGGGGCTGGTGGTTACCGATATCGAGATCCTGCGGCTGCACTACGCCGATACGCTGAAGCATTGGGGCCAGCGCTTTGCCGCCAACCGCGACAAGGCCAAGGCCATCTATGACGAGCGCTTCTGCAGGATGTGGGAGTTCTATCTCGCTGCCTCGGAAGCGGCCTTCCGCTGGCAGGATCTGGTGATCTTCCAGATCCAGATCGCCAAGAAGAACGACACGCTGCCGATGACGCGCGACTACATGGCCAAATGCGAAAAGGCGCTGGAAATGCGCGAGATTGGGCATCGCCAGGAGACGGCGGTCGCCGGGCCTGCCGTTACCCGGTCGGTTGCAACAAGGTCTGTGGCCGCCAAGCCGGCGCGCCGCCGCAAGGTGGCGGATCGGGAATAACGCCTCGATTGTGGATTGCCGCTTGCCATTGCCGGCTCTGACACTGAAAAAAGGTCTCGTTTTCGCGAGGCCTTTTTTGATGACCACCCTCCTCTCCATCGTAGCCGTCTCTGCCGGGATCGCCGGCGCTTCGGTCATCCTGCTCGCGCCGCGCGGAGCCTGAGCATGGAACTGCCCGCCGCGCTCAGACAAGGTGTCGAGCGCCTGCTCGAGACGATACCGCTGCCGGCATTGCGCCAGGCGGCGAAGACGCTGTCCGACCGCTACCGCGCCGAACTGCGCGACGGCCGCCTGCACATGGCCGAGGAGATGGCGGTCAAAGCCTATCTGGCGACGCGGCTGCCGGCGACCTATGCCGCCGTGCGCGCCAGCCTCGATGCGCTCGCCGATGCACGACCCGATTTCCAGCCAACAACGTTGCTCGATATCGGCGCCGGCCCTGGCACGGTGCTTTGGGCCACCACGGACCAGTGGCCTGACCTCCAGCAGGCCGTGCTGGTTGAAGCCAGTGCGGCTGTGCGCAAGGTCGGCCAGACGCTCGCTCTCGATGCCATCGCCGCCAGCACCGACTGGCGCGCCGGCGACGTCACCATCGACGTTCCCGACCTCAAACCAGCCGATCTCGTCACCTGCGCCTATGTGCTGGACGAGATCGCGCCGGCGTCGCTGCCGAAGCTTGTCGGCCGGCTCTGGCAATTGACCGGCGACACGCTGCTGATCGTCGAGCCCGGCACGCCGGCCGGCTGGCAGCGCATCCTGGCAGTGCGCCGGCAATTGCTGGAGGCCGGCGCGCATGTGCTGGTGCCTTGCCCGCATGAAGCGCCCTGCCCGCTCGAGCCGCCCGACTGGTGCCATTTTTCGCGCCGCGTCGCCCGCTCGCGCCTGCACCGGCTGGCCAAGGACGCCGACGTGCCGTGGGAGGACGAGAAGTTCATCTACGTCGCGGCGTCGCGGCAGCCCGCCCCCACACATCAGCCGCGTGTCATTGCGCTGCCGAAAGCCGGCTCCGGCAAAGTGCTGCTCAAACTGTGCCAGCCGGACGGCAGCGCCGGCGAGACGCTTTTCACCAAGCGCGACGGCGAGTTGTTCAAGACAGCGCGGCGGCTCGACTGGGGTGACGTGCTGGCGGAATAGTCCGCCGCCGATTTTCTTGTTTTGTTCCGTTTTCAAATCGGCTAGACTCCTCACCCCGAGTCGAGTCAACCGGGATTCTTTCCACCGAAATTTTTTGCGCTGTGAACAGCGTGAAACAATGACGATTCTTCACCCGCCGTTAACACGGTCTGATAGGGCAAGGAGAGGCAGGGCAACCGGGGACATCATGGCAGAGGCAGCACGAAAATTCGGCGTGGCGGAGCAACCGCTTTATCGTGAGGCGCCCAACAACATCGAGGCCGAGCAGGCGCTGCTCGGCGCCATCCTCGTCAACAACGATGCCTTCTACCGGGTCTCGGATTTTCTCAAGGCCGGCCATTTCTATGAGCCGCTGCACCGGAAGATTTTTGAGGTCGCAGCCGAACTCATCCGCATGGGCAAGGTGGCGACGCCGATCACGCTGAAAACCTTCCTGCCGGCCGACGAGAAGGTCGGCGACATGACGGTGGCGCAATATGTGGTTCGTCTGGCGGTCGAGGCCGTCACCGTCGTCAACGCCACCGACTATGGCCGCGCCATCTACGATCTGGCCACGCGCCGCGCGCTGATCACCGTCGGCGAGGACATGGTCAACATCGCCTATGACGCGCCGGTCGACATGGCGCCCTCCGAGCAGATCGAGGATGCCGAGCGGCGGCTGTTCGAGCTGGCCGAAACAGGCCGTTATGATGGTGGCTTCGAAAGCTTCACCGACGCCGTCAAGACTGCCGTCGACATGGCCAACGCCGCCTATATGCGCGACGGCCACCTGTCAGGCCTCGCCACCGGCATGCGCGATCTCGACCGCCGCATGGGTGGCCTGCAGGCGTCGGATCTGATCATCATTGCCGGTCGTCCGGGCATGGGCAAGACATCGCTCGCCACCAACATCGCCTTCAACATTGCCGAGATGTATGTACCGGCGCAGCAGGCCGACGGCTCGTTCAAGGCAGCCAATGGCGGCGTCGTCGGCTTCTTCTCGCTGGAAATGTCGTCTGAACAGCTGGCTACCCGTATCATTTCCGAGCAGACGGAAATTTCGTCGTCAAAAATCCGCCGCGGCGAGATTTCGGAGATGGATTTCGAGAAGCTGGTCGCCTGCTCGCAGACCATGCAGAAGATCCCGCTGTTCATCGACCAGACCGGCGGTATTTCCATTGCCCAGCTGTCCGCCCGCGCGCGCCGCCTAAAACGCCAGCGCGGCCTCGACCTCATCGTCATCGACTATATCCAGCTGATGCAGGGTTCATCCGCCAAGGCCTCGCAGAACCGCGTGCAGGAAATCACCGAGATCACCACCGGCCTCAAAGCGCTGGCCAAGGAACTCTCCGTGCCGATCATCGCGCTATCGCAGCTGTCGCGTCAGGTCGAAAGCCGTGAAGACAAGCGCCCGCAGCTCTCCGACCTTCGCGAATCCGGCTCGATCGAGCAGGACGCCGACGTGGTGATCTTCGTCTATCGCGAGGAATATTATCTGAAGAACCGCGAGCCCAAGCCCGGCACCGACGAATACATCAAGTGGGAACACGAGATGAACGAGATGCGCGGCAAGGCAGAAGTCATCGTCGCCAAGCAGCGCCACGGCCCGACGGGCTCGGTCAGCCTTGCCTTCCATGGCGAATTCACCCGCTTCTCCGATCTCGCCGAAGAGCACCATATTGCGGAGAGGTTTGAGTAGGTTTGGGAAACGCCTCACTCTGTCGCCCCCCTCTCTGTCCTGCCGGACATCTCCCCCTCAAGGGGGGAGATTGGCTGTCGCGTCGGGTTTCGCCAATCGTCGACGTTGGAAGATGTGCGCCGACGACAAAGCTGCTGATCCCCCCCTTGAGGGGGAGATGGCCGGCAGGCCAGAGAGGGGGGCTGTCCCGCCGACCTATCCGGTTGTCGCAGGCCACGCCTGATGGCTAAATCCCGCGTCCAGTTCATCTGCCAGAATTGCGGTTCGGTGCATCAGCGCTGGGCCGGTAAATGCGATGCCTGCGGCGAGTGGAACACACTGGTCGAGGAAGGCACGTCGGGCGGTATCGGCTCGGGTCCGGCCAACACGCGCAATGCCCGCAAGGGCCGCGCCGTGGTGCTGACCAGCCTGTCCGGCGACATCGAGGATGCGCCGCGCATCATTTCGGGTATTGGCGAACTCGATCGCGCCACCGGCGGCGGGTTCGTGCGCGGCTCGGCGCTGCTGGTCGGCGGCGATCCCGGCATCGGCAAGTCGACGCTGCTCACCCAGGCGGCCGCGGCGCTGGCGTCAAAAGGCCATCGCATCGTCTATGTCTCGGGCGAGGAAGCCGTCGCGCAGATCAGGCTGCGGGCGCAGCGGCTTGGCGTCGCCGACACGCCGGTGGAGCTTGCCGCCGAAACCAATGTCGAGGACATCCTGGCAACAATCGCCGACGGCAGAAGGCCGGATCTCGTCATCCTCGATTCGATCCAGACGCTGTGGACCGACATGGCCGATTCGGCGCCCGGCACCGTCACCCAGGTGCGCGCGGCCGCCCAGGCGATGATCCGCTATGCCAAATCCACGGGTGCTGCCATCGTGCTGGTCGGCCATGTCACCAAGGAAGGCCAGATCGCCGGCCCCCGCGTCGTCGAGCACATGGTCGACGCGGTGCTCTATTTCGAAGGCGAAGGCGGCCACCACTACCGCATCCTGCGCACGGTGAAGAACCGTTTCGGGCCGACCGACGAGATCGGCGTCTTCGAAATGTCCGACAAGGGTTTGCGCGAAGTCGCCAACCCGTCGGAGCTGTTCCTCGGCGAACGCCATGCAAAGTCGCCGGGCGCCGCGGTTTTCGCCGGGATGGAAGGCACGCGGCCGGTGCTGGTCGAGATCCAGGCGCTGGTTGCACCGTCGTCGCTCGGCACGCCGCGCCGCGCCGTCGTCGGCTGGGACGGCGCGCGGCTGTCGATGATTTTGGCGGTGCTCGAAGCCCATTGCGGGGTTCGCTTCGGCACCCACGATGTCTATCTGAACGTTGCCGGCGGCTACCGGATTTCCGAGCCGGCCGCCGATCTGGCGGTCGCGGCTGCACTGGTTTCGTCGCTTACCGGTCTTGCCCTTCCCGCCGATTGCGTCTATTTCGGCGAAATCAGCCTGTCGGGTGCAGTGAGGCCGGTTGCGCATGCGCAACAGCGCCTTAAAGAGGCCGAAAAGCTGGGTTTTGGAAGTGCGGTTCTGCCTTTGGGCAGCGAGGAAGTAGTCGGGGGGATCGGAGCCGGCGCTTTCCAGCCAACCGAACTTGCCGATCTCGTGGCGCGCATAGCCGGCTCACGGCGCAGCCGTGTCGACGAGGAAGACTAACGCGGCTCGCCCGAGCCGTGAAAAGAGAATCGGAGTGGGGCGAACAACATGCCGATTACGCTGCTTGACGGAATTCTCGTCGGCTTCACCCTGGTCTCGGCGATGCTCGCCATGGTTCGCGGCCTGTCCCGCGAAATCCTGTCCGTCGTCTCCTGGGCGGCTGCCGCCGCGGCGGCGTTCTTCTTCTACAAGCCGGTGCTGCCTTACGTTCAGCCCTATGTCGAAAGCGACAAGATCGCCATGGCGGCGTCCGCCGGCATCGTCTTCATCATCGCGCTGATCGTCGTTTCCGTCATCACCATGAAGCTTGCCGACTGGATCATCGATTCCAGGATCGGCGCGCTCGACCGTACGCTCGGCTTTCTCTATGGCGCGGCGCGCGGCATCCTCGTCGTTGCGGTGGCGCTTCTGTTCTTCAACTGGCTGGCCGGCGCCAAGGCGCCCGCCTGGATCGCCAACGCCAAGTCGAAGCCGCTGCTCGAGACCATCGGCGCCAAGCTGGAAAGCCTGCTGCCCGAGGATCCGGAAAACGCCATCTTGAAGAAGCTCAATCCGAATCAGCCGGCAGCACCCGAGACGCCTCCGGCAGCCGCCGACGCACCGGCGGCGGATGCGCCGGCAACAGGTGAGGATGCTCCGGCGCCCGACGACGAGACCGACGCTCCGGCCGACAATGCGCCGGCACAGCCCGCCGCTCCGGCGCCGGCCGCACCGGCAAACTGAGCTGGAACGGTATGGCGCCCACTGGGCGGGCGCCATTCATGAGCTGACTATGGTGTGAACGGCGCACGGTGTGCGTTGCTTTCGCGGCGCTCTCGCCTTATATGGCCATTTTAGCGGAGCTTGAGCCCCATGGCAGTTTCGAAGGCAGACGCAGACGACGTGCTTTCCGCCGAAGCAGACGATCATTTCCACGACGAATGCGGTGTGTTCGGCATTTTCGGCCGGCAGGACGCCGCGGCCATCGTCACGCTTGGCTTGCATGCGCTGCAGCATCGCGGCCAGGAAGCGGCCGGCATCGTCTCCTATGACGGCACGCAGTTTCATGTCGAACGCCATGTCGGCCTGATCGGCGACACCTTCACCAAGCAGCACGTGATCGACAGCCTGCAAGGCAACCGCGCCATCGGCCACACGCGCTATGCCACGACAGGCGGCGCCGGCATGCGCAACATCCAACCCTTCTTCGCCGAGCTCGCCGATGGCGGCTTCGCCGTCGCTCACAATGGCAACCTCACCAACGCCATGACCGTACAGCGCGCGCTGCAGAAGCAGGGCGCGATCTTCTCGTCGACCTCCGACACCGAGACGCTTTTGCATCTGGTTGCGACCAGCAAGGAGCGCGATTTGAACTCGCGCTTCATCGACGCGGTGCGTCAGGTCGAAGGCGCCTTCTCGCTGGTGGCGATGACCTCCAAGAAGATGATCGGCTGCCGCGATCCGCTTGGCATCCGCCCGCTGGTGCTCGGCGACCTCGACGGCGCCTGGATCCTCGCCTCCGAAACCTGCGCGCTCGACATTATCGGCGCCCGCTTCGTGCGCGACCTGAAACCCGGCGAGATGGTCGTCGTGACCTCGAAAGGCATTGAAAGCCTGTTCCCCTTCGAACCGCAGAAGACCCGATTCTGCATCTTCGAATATGTCTATTTCGCCCGGCCGGACTCCTCGGTCGAAGGCCGCAATGTCTATGAGGTGCGCAAGCGCATCGGCGCCGAACTGGCGCAGGAAAGCCCGGTCGAGGCCGATATCGTCGTGCCGGTGCCGGATTCCGGCACGCCGGCGGCGATCGGCTTTTCCCAGGCCGCGGGCATCCCCTTCGAGCTCGGCATTATCCGCAACCACTATGTCGGCCGCACCTTCATCCAGCCCGGCGATTCCATCCGCCACATGGGCGTCAAGCTGAAGCATAATGCCAACCGCCGCATGATCGAAGGCAAGCGCGTGGTGCTGGTCGACGATTCCATCGTGCGCGGCACCACCAGCCAGAAGATCGTGCAGATGGTGCGCGATGCCGGCGCCCGGGAAGTGCATATGCGCATCGCCTCGCCGCCGACGAGCGCGTCCTGCTTCTACGGCGTCGACACGCCGGAGAAGTCGAAGCTTCTGGCCTCGCGCATGTCGATCGAGGAGATGGCCGAATTCATCCGTGTGGATTCGCTCGGCTTCCTCACCATCGACGGGCTCTATCGCGCCGTCGGCGAGGCCGGCCGCGATAATGAGCAGCCGCAATTCTGCGACGCCTGTTTCACCGGCCAGTACCCGACCCGCCTGCTCGACTTCGAAGGCCACGACAATGTGCGCACGCTGTCGCTGCTGGCGAACAACGGGGCGTAAAGCCCAACTGCCATCCTTGAAAGCGCTCGCATGACCCTCGACCTCTCCGGCCGCGTTGCGGTCGTCACCGGCGCCTCGCGCGGCATCGGCTATTTCATCGCGAAAGAACTTGCCGCCGCAGGCGCGCATGTCATCGCGGTTGCCCGCACCGTCGGCGGGCTGGAAGAGCTTGACGACCAGATCAAGGCTGAACGCGCCAGAACCGGCAAGGGCGAAGCGACGCTGGTGCCGCTCGATCTTGCCGACATGCCTGGTATCGACCGGCTGGGCGGCGCCATTCACGAGCGCTGGGGCAAGCTCGACATCCTCGTGGCCAATGCCGGCGTGCTCGGCGTCATCTCGCCGATCGGCCATGTCGAGGCGAAAACCTTCGAGAAGGTGATGACCATCAACGTCACCTCGACCTGGCGGCTGATCCGCTCGGTCGACCCGCTGCTCAGGCTGTCGGACGCCGGCCGCGCTATCCTTATGTCCTCCGGGGCTGCTCATTCTGCGCGCGCCTTCTGGGCGCCCTACGCGGCATCCAAGGCGGCGGTGGAAGCCATGACGCGTTCCTGGGCGCATGAGACGCAAAGCCTGCCGCTGCGCATCAATGCGGTTGACCCCGGCACCACCCGCACCGCCATGCGCGCGCAGGCCGCGCCCGGCGAAGATCCGGAGACGCTGCCGCACCCTTCGGAAGTGGCAAAACGCATCGTGCCGCTGGCCAGCCCCGAGTTGAAAGAGACGGGGCTGATCTTCCAGGTCAAGAACAACCGCTTCGTCGCCTACCGGCAGCCGGAATAAACCGGGTTGAAGCGGGATTAAACAGGCCTCCAGTTACGTTTCTTCGAATGTAGGACATTCGAAACCGGAGGACCGACATGCGTAGACTTCTTCTCGTTGCCGCCGCTGCGATCGCCGCCACGGCTGGCGTGGCGCTGGCGCAAGACGCCAAGATGAGCTTCTTTGTCACCAGCGTCGGTTCCGGCAAGGGCGCCGATCTCGGCGGACTCACGGGCGCCGATGCGCATTGCGCCTCGCTGGCGGAAGCGGCCGGGGTTGCCGGCAAGGAATGGCACGCCTATCTCTCGACCGCCGATGTCGACGCGCGCGACCGTATCGGCAAGGGCCCGTGGCTCAACGCCAAGGGCGAAAAAATCGCCGACGACGTCGCCTCGCTGCACAGCGACGCCAACGCCATCACCAAGCAGACGGCTCTCACCGAAAAGGGCGACGTGGTCAACGGCCGTGGCGACAAGCCGAACCGGCACGATATTTTGACTGGCTCGAAACCCGACGGCACCAAGATCGCCGACCAGACCTGCGGCGACTGGACCTTGAGCGGGGCGGAGGGCGCGGCAATGATGGGCCATCACGACCGCACGGGTCTCGACGAATCGGCGGCGGCCAAATCCTGGAACTCCTCGCACGCCTCGCGCGGCGGATGCAGCCAGGAGGCGCTGAAAGGCACCGGCGGCGACGGCCTGTTCTACTGCTTTGCCACGAACTGAGCGCAAGCTAAGGGCGCGGTTCGTTCACGGGTCTGTGATGGTCCGGCGCGCCGCTCCCCCCTCGCCCTGCTTTCGCCATCAGCCGGGAGTTGCTAGGGTCGATCCGACTCCGACAATCCAGCAAAGCGAGGAATTCCCATGGCTGCTCCCAGCGTAGCATTGGTCTGGTACCTGGTGATCGCCGGCCCGCAAGGCGGCATGGTGGTGCTGCCCAGCACCTTCGACACCCGCGAACAGTGCACCAACGCCATCACCGAATACCAGAAGCAGCCGACGCCTGCCGGCTGGGCGGTGAACTGCGTGCCAAGCGCCTCGCCGTTTACGGATGAGGGCGATGCGGAAGAGCCGGCGGCGCAGTAGCGCGAGGCGTCGACGCTGCTGATCTCCCCCCAAGTGGGGGAGATGGCCGGCAGGCCAGAGGGGGGCGCGAAGGAACGCCAACCTTGGCAGTGTGTGCGGCCAGCGCGAGCCTGTGAAGAATTCGTCTGGATCTATTGAGAGGTCGGCGGGACAGCGCCCCCCTCTGCCCTGCCGGGCATCTCCCCCACAAGGGGGGAGATCAGCAGCTTCAGCGCCGCGCGCTCACCGTCAGTTCCGGCTTGCTGTTAATCGTCTGGAAGACCACGCAATAGCGTTCGGTCAGCTTGATGAGTGAATCGATGCGCTCCTGCGGCTCGTCCGTGTCGAGGTTGAAATTCAGCCTGATGGCGCGGAAGCCGACCGGGGCATCCTTGGCCACACCCAGCGTGCCGCGAAAGTCGAGATCGCCCTCGGCCTCGACGGTCGCCGCGCCGAGTTTGAACTCCAGCGCCGTCGCCACCGCCTTCAGCGTCACACCGGCGCACGCCACCAGCGCCTCGAGCAGCATGTCGCCCGAGCACAGTTCGAGCCCTGAGCCGCCGGTTGCCGGATGCAGGCCGGCGACAGCCAGCGCCCTGCCCGTCTCGACCTTGCAGGCGATCGACTGGTCGTCGATCGAACCCCTGGCCCGAAGCGTGATCAGCGCCTGCGCGGCATCGCCGCGATAGGCCTCTTTGAGCGGCGCCTGCATGGCTTTGAGTGCGGTGGCGTCCATGGTCTGTCCTTTCAACGATCTTCGGCGCCTTGATAGCACCGAAATGCTGGCGGGACAGCGGTGGGAAGGAACAGAGGCTCGCGAAGAGTTATTTTGACTTCGACCACCCAGACCATACCTATGCGGGAGCGATTTCCGGAGGTGTCATGCGTGCCAAGCTGAAGCTCATTCCCGCAATTCTTCTTGTGCTTGGCATGCTGTCGCAGCCCGGCCGCGCCGAGACGCCCGAGCGCCCCGCGCCGACCGGCGGCGTGCTGTCGCTGCTGCCGGCGCCGCAGACAACCAGCCATTCGATCACCATTGCCGGGCGCTCGCTGGACTACCAGGCCAAGGCCGGCACGCTGTCGCTGCTGTCCGGCAAGGCCGATGTCACGGCGGAAATCTTCTATGTCGCCTACACGCTGCCGCCAGCGGCGGGTGCACAGAAGGCTCGCCCCATCACCTTCGTCTTCAATGGCGGCCCGGGCGCAGCGTCCGCCTATCTGCATCTCGGCGCGCTCGGTCCGCGCGTCATCGCGACTGGCGCCGACGGGCAATTCCTGCCGCCGCCGCAAAAGCTCATCGACAATCCCGACAGCTGGCTCGACATGACCGATCTCGTCTTCGTCGATCCGGTCGGCACCGGCTACAGCCGCGAAGCGCCCGGCCAGGACACGAAAGATTTCTGGGGCGTCAGCCAGGACGCCAGTTCGATCGGCGCCTTCATCCGGCTCTATCTCGCCCAGAACGGCGGCACCGGATCGCCGCTGTTCCTTGCCGGCGAAAGCTATGGCGGGTTCCGCGCAGCACTTCTCGCCCGAACCCTGCAGGAGGATGTCGGCCTGAGCCCGAACGGCATCGTGCTGATCTCGCCAGCACTGGAATTCACGCTGGTGCTGCCGGACGAATTCCAGCCGCTGCACTGGGCGCTGGAACTGCCCTCGCTGGCGGCGGTGCGTCTGCGCAGCGAAGGCACCAGTGGCGAGGCCCTGCGCGAAAAACTCGCCGAGATTGAGCACTATGCGTTGGGCGACTATCTCACCGCTCTGACCAGCGGGCTGGAACAGGGCGGGCGGCTGGCCAGCCAGCGTGTGGCCGAGATCACCGGCCTGCCGCTTGAGCTCGTGCAGCGCAATTTCGCCCGCATCCCGACCAGCCTGTTCGCGCGCGAATTTCAGCGCACCGGCGGCAAGGTGCTCAGCCCTTATGACGGCACGATCGCCACCAGCGACATCGCCCCGGAGAGCGCCCGCAGCGCCGGTCCGGATCCGGTGCTCGACCGCAGCGTGCCGGCATTGACCTCGGCCTTCGTCTCCTATGCGCGCGATGAGCTGAATTTTCGCACCGATGTCAGCTACCGGTTGCTCAATGGCGACGTCACCCACAATTGGGACTATGGCAGCGAGCGGCAAGGCTATGCCGGGGTGATGGACGACCTGCAGCGCGCACGTTCACTGAACCCGGCGCTGGGCGTGGTGATCGTCAATGGCGACACCGATCTGGTCACTCCCTATCTCGCCTCGCGCTATCTGGTGAACCAGCTCCCGACGCTTGCCAACGCCAAGCCTATCCGTCTCGACATCATCGAGGGCGGCCATATGATGTATTTCAGGCCCGACGGCCGGCGCGCGCTGAAGGAGGCTGCTTCGGAGCTTTATCAGGCGACGCAGTGACGGCGCAGCAAGGCCTCGCGGATTTGGTCACAGGCGTTTGCCTTAGTGGTTGGCATTCCACTCCTGACCGTTCGTGAGGGTCCAGCTTATCAAACAAGCGAAAGCCCTGATGCTGCCTTTTGGTCGCGTCAGCAAGGGATCATCGTCGTAGCCAGAAAGAACCCGGCTGTAGACGTAGCTGTCGTCGGCGCCGATTGGCTCTCTCGGGTCTTCGATGCTGAAGCCTTTAGTTCCCAACACTACAAGGCCCGACAACTTGGCCACTTTTTCAGTTTTGAAAATATCGAGACCCCAGAAGTCATTCAGTCCAACGGTTACCTCGACCTTTAATTTTGCGTTTGGCATCGCTTCAGCTGTCCATGATTTCACATCGAGGATGTAGTTGTTCGCTAAATAGCAAGGTCTGGCTTTAGGGCCTGAGGGCTGGCGCGCCAGAACGATGAGCGATGATAGCGCTACGGTTGCAGCTATCGCGGCGAATAGGGTTGCTGCTGCTATTGCCACGAAGCGCATTCGACCTCCTGCGTTGCCGCGACCTACCTGCAGCCCCTGCCCCAACGCAAGCTTGGCGCTGGCTTAGCGCCGCGCAGGCTTTCGCCCGTATAGCCTGTAACTGGAGCCTGATTGGGGCGGGCTTCTCATTCGTCTCTGACAGCGTCGGACCCGCCGCATGGCCGATATCGCCATTCTGGAAACCCGCGAAAGGGTGCTTGCCGGCATTCTGTTCACAGGGGCGGCCTATTTGCTGTTTTCGACGCAGGACGCCGCGATCAAGCTTCTGGTTGTCGGCATCAGCGTCTGGCAGATCATGTTCTTCCGCTCGATCACCGTGCTCCTCGGCTGCGTGGCAATCGGCGGGCCGCGCATCTTTGCCGAAACCGCGCGCTCGTCCATCGTGCGGCCGATGCTGCTGCGCAGCGCTTTCACCCTTGGCGCCTGGCTCTGCTATTACAACGCCGCCCGCTCGCTGCAACTGGCCGAACTCACCACCATCTATTACGCCGCGCCGATCATCGTCACCGTGCTGTCGGTCGTGATGCTTGGCGAAAAGGTGCCGCTGCTGCGCTGGCTGGCGGTGTTCATCGGCTTTGTCGGCGTGTTCATCGCCTGCGACCCGGCCCATCTCGGCCTGTCCATGCCGATGCTGCTGGTGCTGGCGGCGGCGGTGCTGTGGGGCGTTGCGGTGGTGCTGATGCGCAAGACGGCGATGGCCGAGCGCACACTGATCCAGCTTGTGCTCAACAATTTCTACTTCCTGGTGTTTTCGGCGGTGCCGGCGCTGCTGGTGTGGCAGATGCCGGACTGGCGCCAGCTGCTGCTTTTGATCAGCGTCGGCGCGCTCGGCGGCGTGGCGCAATTCATGCTGTTTGAAGGCATGAAGCGGGCGCCGGTGTCGATCGTGGCGCCGTTCGAATACACCTCGCTGGTCTGGGCCTTCGGGCTTGGCTTCGCCATCTGGGGCGACGTGCCGCGCCGCGAGGTGTTTTTGGGGGCGGCGCTGATCGTCGGCGCCGGGCTGCTGATCATCGGCAACGAGCATTTCCGCAAGCGGCTATGAGTATCCCTGTGCTGACAGAATGGTGGCAGGAGAAGACGGATAGGCTGCCGACATGACGGAAGCCCTCGACCGCCCTAACGACACCGCTGCCGAGCGTACGCTCGGCATCACGCTGGTGTCGGCGTCGGCTGCTTTCTTCGCCCTCACCGGCGTGCTGACCAAGTCGATCCATGCCGACCCGCTGACCATCACTTGCTGGCGCGGTTTCGTCGGTTCGATCCTGATCACCGTCTATGTGCTCTGGCGTCGCCGCCGCTCAGGCGGGCGCGAGAGCCTGCGGCTCGGCTGGCGTGGCTGGCTGCTGGCGGTCGAGGGCGCGGCGGCCAGCATCGCCTTCATCTCGGCGTTCAAGTTCACCTATGTCGCCAATGTCGCGGTCATCTATGCCACCGCGCCCTTCATCACCGCGCTGCTCGCCTTCGTGCTGGTGCGCGAGCCGTTCCGGGCGCAGACGCTGGTCGCCGCAGCCGTTTCGCTGTGCGGCGTGGCAATCATGGTCGGTTCCGGCTTCGGCAGCGGCCATCTGTTCGGTGACGGGCTCGCACTGCTGATGACCACCGGCAGCGCGCTCTACATGATCATGGTGCGCGCCTTCCGCGACACGCCGGTGGTGTGGGCGGGCGCGGTGTCGGCGTTCCTTTTGTTCGTGTTCGGCTGGTTCGTTACAGACCCGCTAGCGGTTTCGAGCCGCGACGCGGTGCTGCTGGTTGCCTTCGGAGGGTCGTTTGCAATGGCCTCGATCCTGTGGACGGAGGGCTCGCGGCTGATCCCGGCGCCCGAATCCGGCCTGCTCGGCGCCGCCGAAGTGCCGTTCGCGATCCTGTTCGCCTTCCTGTTCCTGGGCGAGATCGCACCGGCCGCGAGCCTGATCGGCGGCGCCATCGTGCTGTGCGCGGTTTTTGCCCATGCCGGGCGTGACTGGCTGGTGGCGAGAAAAAATGCGGCAACCCCATAATTATTTTCAGAGTCATGGAACCATCATTCGGTTCAGGCATTATTGGTGCGACGGGTCACCCCCCAAGTCCCCCCAAACCCCTCGACCCGTCTTCCTCAAAGCCGACCGTAAAGGTCGGCTTTTTCTTTGGGATTTCAGCCGGTAAGGCCGGGCAAGGCGAGATTGTCGCTGAGCAAGGCGACAAGGTCGCGCGCCGGCCGTTCGGCGCCCTGGCCGAGCCGGATGGCGAATTGTGCAATCGGCACCGGCGGCAGGCCGAGCTCGCGCGGTGCTTCGACGATGCCGGAATGGGCAAAGCGCGCCGTTCGCAAGGTCAGCGCTATGCCGGCATTGACCGCGGTGCGCAGGCCGGCAAGGCTGGCGCTACCGGCGGCGATGCGATAGCGCCGACCGGCAGCATCGAGGGCTGCGAGTGCCGCTTCGCGAAAGCCGCAATACGGGTCGAGCAGCGCCAGCGGCAACTCCTCTTCCCGTACGGCAAGGCCCTTTTGCGAGCACAGCCACAGCATCGGCTCGCTGAACAGCCCGACTTCGTCATTGGCCGGGGTTTTGCGCATGATGATGGCCAGATCGAGTTGCCCGGCCTGCAGCGCGTCACCAAGCTCCGCCGAGCGGCCAACGCGCAGTTCGATCCTGACGCGCGGATGGCTGATTGCAAAGGCGCGCAGCAGCTCCGGCAGGCCACTGTCGGCGAAATCCTGCGTGGTGCCGATGGCAACGCGGCCGGCGGCGCGCGCGCCCTTCAGCGCCAGCCAGGCTTCGCTGTGCACCGCAAGGATGCGACGGGCATGGCCGACCAGATCCTCGCCAGCCGGCGTCAGCCCGCGCCCACGCCCCTGCGCCACCAGCAGCGGCTCGCCGACGATCTCCTCCAGCCGCTGCATCTGGGCGGTCACCGCCGAGGGCGAGCGGCCGACAACAGACGCAGCCTGGGCCAGCGAGCCGCCATCGACAAAGGCGAGGAAGGTTTTGAGCAGATCGGGATCGAGCGCTTGCATACTTCGATAATACAGAACCTTTCATTCGAAACAATTCGATTTTTTTGATGAGACTATGATGGCATGGTCTCTCCAACGGCAAACCGACGCCGCCCAAACGAAGGAGAGAAAAATGCCCATCATCAACATCAGCGTCACCGGCACGCCCGACGCCAAGCTGTCGGCGACAATTGCCAAGGAAATCACCGGCCTGACGGCGACCCATCTGCGCAAGGACCCGACGATCACCGCCGTCGCCGTCAGCTATGTCGATCCGCAGCACTGGTTCGCCGGCGGCAAGTCGCTGGCCGAGCATGGCGCCAACACCTTCTGGCTCGACATCAAGGTGGTCGACGGCACCAACACCAAGCTGGAGCTGGAGGCCTATCTGAAGGCGATCTTCGACGCCTTTGGCAGGTTGCTGGGTGGCGTGCATGAGGAAAGCTACGCTTTCGTGCACGAGGTACCGGCCGCGGCTTACGGCTATGGCGGCAAGAGCCAGGAGTTTCGGTTCATCAGTGGTCGGCTGAAGGCGGCTTGATGAAGCCACGAGGGTCAGCGCCGCCCCTCATCCGCCCTCCGGGCACCTTCTCCCCGTGAACGGGGAGAAGGAAAAAGGCGCTACATTGACCTTGCCTCCCATTGCGTTACCCTCTCCTGCGAAGCGGACGAAGAGCTGCGATACTGGAACGTTGGGAGAGACGCGGCATGATCCTGACACTGGCGCTGCTTGCAGGCCTTGTGCTGGCCTGGCTGCTGATTGCCGCGATCGAGACCTTTCGCCTCGACCTGCGCTTCACCCAGGCGCTGCTCTATGTGCCGTTCAAGCTCGCCTACCGGATCGAGGATAGCCGCATCCGCATTGCCCGTAACGCGCCGACGCCGGTGATCTATGTCGTCTCGCACCAATCGCGTTTCGAGCCGGCACTGATGCTGTCGCTGCTGCCTGACGACACGCTGCATATCCTGGACGAGGCCTCGGCGCGCTCGCCCTGGCTCGAGCCATGGCGCGAGCTTGGCCGCACCATTGCCTTCAACGCCGAGCATCTTTTCGTCAGCCGCCGGCTGGTCAGGGTGCTGAAGGGCAAAGGCCGGCTTGCCGTCTATCTGCCCGATGATGTCGAACCCGATGTGAAGGCGTTCCGGCTCTTCCGCGCCGTCACCCGCATAGCCATGCAGGCAGACGCCCGCATCGTGCCGATCTTCGTCGCCGGCGCGCGGGATCTGCCGGTGTCCTTGACGCCAAAGGACCGGGCGCCCCGCCACTGGTTCCCAAAACTGTCGATCAGCGTGCTGGAGCCGATGACGATTGCCGAACTGGTGGCGCGCAATCCCGACCAGGCTTCCAACACCAATGCGCTGTTCGACCGCATCGCCGAGGCCAGGCTGTTCGGCAGCAACCTCAATCGCGGGCTGTTCCTGGCCATGCGCGATGCAGCCGATCGCACCGGCGCCTCGCATCCGATCATTGAGGATGTGATCAGCGGCTCGCTCAGCTATCGAAAAATGTTCATCGGCGCACGCGTGCTCGGCCGCCGTTTCGAGGCGATCACAGCTCCGGGCGAAGCCGTCGGGGTGCTCTTGCCCAACGCCAATGGCGTGGTGCTGTCCTTTGTCGGCCTGCTCTCGGCGGGCCGCGTGGCGGCGATGATGAACTACACCGCCGGGCCAGCGAGCGTCACCGCGGCGGTGCGCACGGCGGTCATCCGCACTGTCGTTTCCTCCCGCGCGTTCGTCGAGAAGGCCGCGCTTGCCGACATCATCGCCGCGGTCGAGGCCGGCGGCGCCAAAATGCTGTGGCTGGAGGATGTGCGCGCAAGCGTCACCGCATTGGAAAAGATCAGCGCGGCCGTGCTGTGGCGGTTCCCGCTGCAGCGGCAGGATGCGGCCAAGCCCGCGGTGATCCTGTTCACTTCGGGCTCGGAAGGTACGCCCAAGGCCGTGGTGCTGTCGCACCGCAATCTTCACGCCAACGCCATGCAAGCCGAGGCGCGCATTACCATTTCGCCGTCCGACATCCTGCTTAACGTGCTGCCGGTTTTTCACTCTTTCGGCCTGACCGGCGGCACCATCCTGCCGCTGGTGACCGGGGTAAAACTGTTCCTCTACCCCTCGCCGCTGCACTACAAGATCATCCCGGAGATCGCGCGCAAGGTGAAGCCGACCATCATGTTCGGCACCGACACGTTCCTCGCCAATTATGCCCGCACCGCCAAGGACGGCGATTTCTCCAGCCTGCGCTTCGTCGTTGCCGGCGCCGAAGCGGTGAAGCCGGAGACGCGTCGCGTCTACCGCGAGCGCTTCGATGCCTCGATCATCGAGGGGTTCGGGCTGACCGAGGCCGCGCCCGTGGTTGCTGTCAACACCGCCATCCACGGTCGCGACGGCACGGTCGGGCGGCCGCTGCCGGCGATGCGCATGAAGCTCGAACCGGTCGAGGGCATCGAAGACGCCGGCAGGCTGTGGCTCGACGGGCCGAATTTGATGATGGGCTACATGACGGCGGACCGGCCCGGCGAATTGCAGCCGCTGGACGGCTGGCACGACACTGGCGACATCGTCTCGGTCGACCGCGACGGCTTCATCACCATTCGCGGTCGGGCCAAACGCTTCGCCAAGATCGCCGGCGAAATGGTGTCGCTGGGCGCGGTCGAAATGCTGGTGCAGTCGCTATGGCCGGAACAGCGCCATGCCGCGGTGGCGGTACCGGACAAGAGGCGCGGCGAGCGCATCGTGCTGGTCACCACCGCCGGCGACGCCGATCCGGAGGAACTGCGCGCCTTCGGCAAGAAAGCGGGCGCGGCCGAACTGATGGTCCCCAACGACATAGTCAAGGTCGAGGAGATCCCGGTGCTGGGCTCGGGCAAGACCGATTATGTCTCGACGCGGAAGCTGGCGATCGAGAAACTGGGGCTGGGTGTAGCGGCGTAATCTCCCCCTCAAGGGGGGAGATACCTACCCGATATCAGAAGGCGGCACCTTCTCGCCCTCGCGCAGGGCGCGCTTCGAATAGGCGCGCACCGAGAACGGCAGGAAGATGAGATAGCCGGCGACCGAGGCGGTCAGCGTGTACCAGGGATAGGTCATCAACAGCAGCACGTAGAGCACGACCGCGAGGATGATCGGCAGCACCTTGTCGCCCGGCACTTTCAGGCTTTTGCCGGAGTAGACCGGCAGCCGGCTGACCAGCAGGAAGGCAACCAGGATGGTGAAACCGCTGGCGACGAAGGCGGCGGTACGGCTGGGTTCCACGCCAACGCGCAGGAACGACAAATAAAGCGGCAGCATGACCAGCACGGCGCCCGCCGGCGCCGGCACGCCGACGAAATACTCGCTCTGCCAGATCGGGCGATCATGGTCCTCGTCGAGCACGTTGAAGCGCGCGAGCCGCAAGCCACAGGCGATGGCGAACAGCAGCACCGCGATCCAGCCCGGCGATCCTGCGCGGTCGAGCAGGAAGGCATAGAGCACCAGCGCCGGGGCGACACCAAAGTTGACGATGTCGGCCAGCGAATCCATCTGCGCGCCGAATTTGGACGTCGCCTTCAGCATGCGCGCCAGGCGCCCGTCTATGCCGTCGAGGAAGGCGGCGAGCAGCACCATCACCACGGCCGGCTCGAAGCGGCCCTCGAAACCGAAGCGGATGCCGGACAGGCCGGCGCAGATGGCCAGCACGGTGACCAGATTGGGCAGCACCATCCGCATCGGAATTTCGCGGATGCGCGGACCGCCGCTGCCGTGAGCCTCGAACTTTTTGAACGGCGCGCCCACCGCTTACGAGATCCTGACCAGTGGCGTTGCGGCGATGCCGCCGAATTCGGCAAGCACGGTTTCGCCGCCGACCGCCGTCTGGCCGACGGCGACGCGCGGCACAGCCGTCGAGGGCAGGAAGACGTCGACGCGCGAGCCGAAGCGGATCAGCCCAAAGCGTTCGCCAATGGCGATCGAGCCGCCGGTCTCGGCCCAGCAGACGATGCGGCGTGCCACCAGGCCGGCGATCTGCACGGCGGCAACGGTACCGTTGGGACTATCGATGACCAGCCCGTTGCGCTCATTCTCCGAGCTCGCCTTGTCGAGTTCGGCATTGAGGAACTTGCCCGGCCGGTGCTCTATTTTCGTGATGCGGCCGCGCACGGGGGCGCGGTTCACGTGGCAGGAAAACACGTTCATGAACACCGAGATGCGGGTCATTTCGGTGTTGCCAAGGCCAAGCTCGCGCGGCGGCACCGCCGGCCCGACTGCCGAGATGATGCCGTCGGCGGGACTCACCACCAGCCGGTCGTCGACCGGCGTGATGCGCTCGGGATCGCGGAAGAAATAGACGCACCATGCCGTCAGGATCAGGCCGATCCAGAACAGCACCGAGGAGAAATAGCCGAGGAACAGCGTGCCCGCGCCAAAGGCGGCAATGAACGGATAGCCCTCGCGGTGGATCGGAACGAAGGCATTCTTGACCGAGTCGACAAGGCTCATCGGATGGCGCTCATGGGATGGGGGCAGTCCCTGTTTCAGGTCCGGCCTCAATACCGGAAAGGCTCCGTCGTCGCAACGCAACATTGGGCAAGGCTGCATCGGCCGC
Organism: Mesorhizobium sp. P2_B11; assembly: GCF_056404855.1. Classification (NCBI taxonomy): domain Bacteria; kingdom Pseudomonadati; phylum Pseudomonadota; class Alphaproteobacteria; order Hyphomicrobiales; family Phyllobacteriaceae; genus Mesorhizobium; species Mesorhizobium sp. P2_B11. The sequence continues at coordinate 448,896 of NZ_JBFUDF010000005.1, read as the reverse complement.
AGCCGTTGGGAAGGGTGACGTGCTTGCCTGTCAGCGGCTTTGCCGCCAGAATTCCAGCCACCGCTGGCTCAATGCGCGGCGAAAAGGCCGACCGTCCATGATGCCGAAATCAGGGAAAGCGCCGCTCACTGCCACGCAATTGGCAGCGATGGTTGCTGTTTTGACCGCCTTTTTGGCAACGAGCGATCCCGCAACGGCCCAGGGTAAGCCATCGTTCGACTGCGCCAAGGCCGCCAGCGTGGCGGAAAAGGCCATCTGTGCCGACCCGGTTCTGGCGCAAGCCGATGCCGATGTGGCGAAGGCCTATGCCGCACTGCTGAGGACGCTCGATGCTCATGCCGGCAAAGCGCTGAGGGACGACCAGAGCGATTTCATCGCCTATCGCGACCAGATCGCCGGCTTCAACGAAAATACGCCCAAGGAGCAGCAGACGTTCGATCTCGGTGAATTCCTGCGCGACCGCGCGACCTTCCTGGCCGGCATCCGCAAGCCGTCGGATGCGGGTTTGATCGGCACATGGAGCAGCGTGCGTGGCTCGGTTGAGATCAAGGCAGCGGACGCCGGCAAGCTCGAGATTTCAGCAGAGACCGTCACCAACCCTGTGTCGGGAAGCGGTGCCTGCGACATCGGTGGCACCGTCGAGAAGCACAAGACGTTGCAGCTTGTCGACACCGACGACAACGACAAACCGACCGGATTTGTCTTCACCTTTCGCCGCGATGGCGATGCGCTTGCCGTCGAGCAGAGCGGCACCGGCAAGGATGATAGATCCGAACCACCGTCATGCGGTGCCAACGGCCATGCCGACGGCACGTTCTTCCTAAGCGAAAAACGTTAGGCTTGCTGTCGGGGAGACACCCCCTCGCCCGTCCTTGGTGAGACGGCGCCGACCTTTGCCATGACGGCGCTCCAACAAGGAGTTTCCCCCAATGCAGAACCAAACGCGTCTCGTTGCAGCCGGCCTCGCTTTCGGGGAGTCGCCGCGCTGGCATGACGGACGCCTTTGGGTCTGCAATTGGGGCACCGGCGAGATCGTCACCGTCGATGGAGACGGCAACAGCGAGGTCGTGCTCACAATACCGGCCGTCCTGCCCTACTCCATCGACTGGCTGCCGGATGGGCGGCTGCTGGTCATCTCGGGCCGTGAGGGGGTGCTGTTGCGGCAGGAGGCGGATGGAACGCTCGCCACCCATGCCGATCTTCGGCCGCTGTCGAACAGCCCGTGGAACGAGATCGCCGTCGACGGGCGCGGCAACATCTACGTCAATGGCGGCGGACCTGCGCCTGCGCCGGGAGAGCATTTCGGCCCGGGCACCATCGTGCAGGTCACGCCTAACGGCTCAGTTCGGCAGGTGGCCGAGAACATCGCTTTCGCCAATGGCATGGCGGTGACACCGGACAACAAGACGCTGATCATCGCGGAATCGCATGCCAACCGGCTCACCGCTTTCGATATTGCCGAGGATGGTGGTCTCTCCGATCGGCGGATATGGGCCGATCTCGACGGCTTTCCCGACGGTATCTGCCTCGATGCCGAAGGGGCGGCCTGGTATGCGGATGTTCCCAACAAACGCTGCGTGCGGGTGCGCGAAGGCGGTGAGGTCCTGCAGACCGTCAATGCCGATCGCGGCTGCTTTGCCTGCATGCTGGGCGGACTGGACGGCAGCACCCTGTTCATCGTCGCCGCCGAATGGCGCGGCTTCGAGCATATGGTCAGCGATGCCCGCAGCGGCCAGGTGCTGAGCGCCAAAGCGCCAGCACCTGGCACGGGCTGGCCCTCTTGGAGCAGTACAGTTGCCTGAACCGCTCCAAGTCTTTCTCTGCGCAATTCCCAAGGGAAAGCGCTTCACGCTTTTCCCGGGAAAACCGCAGCGCACTTTTCCTGGAATTGCTCTTATAGTTCGGGCAGACGCTGATAGTTGGCGATGTCGGCCTTCACACCCAACCGGGCGATGGTCTCCTGCGGGTTGAAGCCAGCCCTTTCATGCGCCGTCTTGACGATCGGCACGACATTGTCCACCGCCGCCTGGTTCTCCCATTCGACAATGGTGACGAGGTTGAATTCGCCCGGCCCCGAAAATTGCTCGAGCACGAAATCCTGCACGAAGCCCTGTTGCACGCGCAGCAATTCATGTGTCGCCCTGACCTTGCGAAGGATTTCCTCGCGCGCCACGGCGGGGACGACGAATTTGTCGACCCGGAACACGGCTGCATCGGCAAACTGTTGATTTGGTTGGTCCATTCCAATTGTCTCCGTTACTTGAACGACTTGGGTGCGGTGGCTCAGGAACGGTTTTGCGATATCAACTTAGGTTGAGGTCAAGAGGGAAAATCGGGGAGATTGGCGAAATCGCCGGTGACGTCTGATCTCCCCCCTTGTGGGGGAGATTAGTGCTCCACCGCTAACTCACCTCCGACGTCCTTCTGCGCACAATCACCCCAAGCTCGTCGCTCTCGCGCGCAATTCGCAGCCTCTCCTCCGCTTCCGTCGCTTCGCGCTGGCGGTCCCACATCGAGGCGTAGAGGCCGTGTTGGCGCATCAGCTCGGCATGGGTGCCGCGTTCGGCGATCTGGCCGTCCTTGAGCACGATGATCTCGTCGGCGGTGATCACCGTCGACAGCCGGTGCGCAATCACGATGGTGGTCCGGCCCTTGCTGACCAGATCGAGCGCGGCCTGGATTTCCTGCTCGGTGTGGCTATCCAGCGCCGAGGTGGCCTCGTCGAGCATCAGGATCGGCGGCGCCTTCAAAATCGTGCGGGCGATCGCCACGCGCTGCTTTTCGCCGCCCGAAAGTTTCAAGCCGCGCTCGCCGACCATCGAGCGGTAGCCTTCCGGCAGGCGTTTGATGAAAGGCCCGATCTGGGCCAACTCAGCGGCCTTCTCGACATCCGCCTCGCTGGCGCCGACGCGGCCGTAGCGGATGTTGTAGGCGATGGTGTCGTTGAACAGCACGGTGTCCTGCGGCACCATGCCGATCGCGCCGCGCAGGCTCTCCTGCGTCACGTCACGGACATCCTGGCCGTCGATCAGCACCTGGCCGCCCTGGACATCATAGAAGCGGAACAGCAGCCGCGAGATCGTCGATTTGCCGGCGCCCGACGGGCCGACAATGGCCACCGTCTTGCCGGCTGGCACCTCGAAGGACACGCCCTTCAGGATCTTGCGGTTGGGGTCATAGGCAAAATGCACATCGCGGAACTCGACCTTGCCGGCCGAGACCGCAAGCGGCCTGGCATCGGGCTTATCGGTGATTTCCTGCGGCACATCGAGCAGGTCGAACATCTGCTCGATATCGGTCAGGCCCTGGCGGATTTCGCGGTAGATGAAACCGATGAAATTGAGCGGCACCGACAGCTGCACCAGCATGGCGTTGATGAAGACGAAATCGCCGACGCTCTGGGTGCCGGCCTGCACCTCCAGCGCCGACATGCACATGACGATGACGGTGCCGAGGCCGAAGATGATGCCCTGACCGAAGTTCAGCCAGCCGAGCGAAGTCCAGATCCGGGTCGCGGCCATCTCATAGCGCGCCATCGAACGGTCGAAGCGCTCGGCCTCCATACCCTCGTTGTTGAAGTATTTGACGGTCTCGAAATTGAGCAGCGAATCGATCGCCTTGGTGTTGGCGTCGGTGTCGCTGTCGTTCATGTCGCGGCGGATCGAGATGCGCCAGTCGCTGGCGCGGACCGTGAACCAGACGTAGAGCCAGACCGTGGCCGCCACCACGACCACATATTTCCAGCCATAGGTGTAGGCGAAGATGCCGGTGGTCAGCGCGAATTCGAGGATGGTCGGCGCCGTGTTGAGCATAATGAAGCGCACGATCGTCTCGATCCCCTTGGTGCCGCGCTCGATGATGCGCGACAGGCCGCCGGTGCGGCGCTCGAGATGAAAGCGCAGCGACAGCTGGTGCATGTGGACAAAGGTGCGGAACGCGAGCTGGCGCACCGCATACTGGCCGACGCGGGCAAACAGCGCGTCACGCAGCTGGTTGAAGCCTAGCTGCACCAGCCGCACGACATTGTAGGCGACGACCAGCATGACCGGCGCCAGCAGGAAGGACGGCAATGGCGGCGGCGATTTGGCGTCGCCGGCCAACGCGTCGGTCGCCCATTTGAAGAAATACGGACCGGCGACCAGCGTCAGCTTGGCGACGACCAGGAGCAGCGTCGCCCAGGTGACACGGGCTCTGAGATCAGCGCGATCGGCCGGCCACATATACGGCCACAGATTGCGCAGAGTGCTGAAGGTCGAGATGTCGGAAACGGTTTTTTCTGCCACTTTTCTTGCCTTTTGGGTGAGAGCGGATCAGCGGCCGGAGCAGCAGGAATTGACGAGCGCGGTCAGCGATGCGGAAACGTCTGCGAGCGCTGTGCGGTCGACCTCATAGCGCGAGCGCTGGCGGTCGGGCTGGAAGCGGACCAGGCCGGCCTCGACCAGGATCTTCAGATGCTGGGAAACGGTCGACTGCGCCAGATCGAGATGGTCGACGACCTCGCGGCAGCAGCAGGACTTGCTGGCCGACAAATGTTTCAGGATCTCGATGCGCGCCGGGTGTGAGAGCGCCGCAAAGCGAGCGGCCACCGCGCGGCTGGCGGGCGGTGCGCAGTTTGCGTGGTCTGGTTCGGTGAGGGAGTCGGTCATCGTTCATCGGCGATAGACGATGAACGAGCGTGGGGCAAGCTAACCCGATGGGTAGAAGGGTAATCTCCCCCCTCGTGGGGGAGATGGCCGGCAGGCCAGAGGGGGGCGCGAAGGATCGCGGCCTTTCTGATCGGCAATGCCTTAGCAACCGACAAGCGGCGTGTATCTGAGAAATTACTGACAGGTCGGCGAGACAGCGCCCCCCTCTGCCCTGCCGGGCTGGCCCTCCGCTATCGCTTCGGGCGTTCATCGTTCGGAAAGCCAAGCAATTGGCTTTCCGTTCGCTGCGCGAACCACTCTTCAACCCCCACAAGGGGGAGATCAGCTCGTCCCGAACTTACTGCGCCTTCACCGGCGCCGTTGTCGCTTGCTCGCCCATGGCCTTGAGGTCGGCGGCTTCGCCTTCCTTGGACTTTTCCGGGACCTTGAACACCTGTCCCGGCCAGATGCGGTCGGGATCGCTGATCTGGTCCTGGTTGGCGAGATAAATGGTCGAGTAGCGCACGCCATGACCATAGACCCGCCGTGAAATCCGCCACAGCGTGTCGTTGCGGCGGATGATGACGGCGCCGTCGGCATGTTCGAGTTTCGGCGCCACTGTCTCGGGCACGTCGGGTGTTGCCGCCACGACGACTGCCGGAGCCTCGGTAGCGGGCGCTGCCGGGGTCGCCGGTGCGGGCGCAGCCGGTGCCTCGGCTACAGCGGGTGCGCTGGTAGCCGGAGCCGCAGGAGCCGGTGCAGGCTCGGCCGGGGCAGCCGCGACCGTGGCCGGCGCTGCGGGAGCGGCGGGTGTTTCGGCAGCAGCCGGCTCAGCCGGCTTTGCTTCGGCCGGCTTGGTCTCTGCGGGCGCCACGGCTGCGACCGCTTCGCCCGGCTCGCGCTCGAACGGCACGGCGGCACGCGCCACCACCTTCACGCCGTCGGCATCGAGACCGTCGACATGGATGGTGTAGCTGCCGACCGGGATGTCGCGCGTCGCCTCGACCAGGAAATGGCCGTCCGGCGATGTCACTGCGTCGCCGAGCAGGATATCGTTGGCGTAGGCGCGCACCTTGCGGCCGGCGTCGGCGAGACCGGCAACGAAGATCTTGTTGCCGTCGATTTCGACCGCCTCGACGACGATCTTGGGTTCGGCCACTGCCGCAGCCGGCGGCGTTGCTGCCGCGGCCGGTGCCGCCGGAGCTGCTGCGGCATCCACGGCGGCCGGCGCAGGTTCGGCCGGGGCGGCAGGTGCGGTCGCGGCAGGCGCCTCGGCGGCCGGAGCCGCGGCCTGATCACCGGTGGCCGGCGCTGCAGGCTTAGTCTCGGGCGCCGGAACGGTCAGCAGCTCAGCCGGCTTGCCCGGCTCCTCGACCATCGCCAGCACCTGGCCGGCGGCGTCCTTGGGAACCGAAACGACGGCGGTCTGCACCGAAGGCGTAACGACATCGCCAGTCGTCGAGCGCAGCGCAATCGTATAGTCGCCGGGCTTCAGCGGATCGTCGAGAACGATGACAAAGGCGCCATCCGGGCCGGCGACCGTCGAGCCGAGCACTGTCGAGCCGTTGAGGATTTCGACCTTAGAATTGGGCGCGGCATTGCCGGCAACGACGATCGAGCCGTTGCTTTCGACGCGCACGATATCGAAGCTCGGCGCAACCGGGCCGGCCGCAGCCGGCGCTGGAGTTGCCGGGGCGGGCGCGGCAGGTGCTGCCGGAGCGGCTGCTTCTGTGGCTGGAGCCGTGGCGTCGGCAGGCGCCGGTGCCGGCACAGCCTTGGCATCGGTGGGGGCGGCAGGCGCCGGCGGCAGCCTTCCCTCGGTCCCTGAATCGGCTGGCGGTGTCAGCGACGCAATCTCCGCCGGCGGCGTGGGATTGAGATACGGGTCGAGTGCGCCCGATACATAAGCGGTTCCGATGACCGCGACGGTCCCACCCGCCGCGAACAGAAACGCCTTCAATGGATTAACAGCCATATTTCCCCTGCCCCTTAGCCACCTAACGCCGGTCTAGCGTGTTTTGCCGGAACCGACAAGAAAAAGCCCGGGCTGGTCAGCCTCTGGGGCTTGACCCCGCATTCAGACCCAATCACCAATCACGCATGAACACGATTCGATCCGTCTGCGTCTACTGCGGCTCGTCTCCGGGCCGCGATGAAATCTACGCCAAGGCCGGACACCTGCTTGGCCGCTCGCTCGCCAAATCCGGCCTGCGGCTGGTCTATGGCGGCGGCACCAAAGGCATTATGGGCGCCGTCGCCGAAGGCGCGCTCAAGGCCGGCGGCAAGGTAACGGGCATCATTCCGCGCTTCCTCATCAACAAGGAGGCAACCGAAACCGCGCTTGACCGGCTCGACGAGTTGCTGATCACCGACAACATGCACGAGCGCAAGCACAAGATGTTCGAAAAATCCGACGCCTTTGTGGCGCTGCCGGGCGGCATCGGCACGGTCGAAGAGATCGTCGAGGTCATGACCTGGGGCCAGCTCGGCCATCACCGCAAGCCGATCGTCTTCGCCAACGTCAAAGGGTTCTGGAATCCGATGCTGGCGCTGATCGACCATATGTCGAGCGAAGGCTTCATTCACACCGCGCAGCGGGTCAAACCACTGGTGGTCGAAGACCCCGAAGCCATCGTCGCCGCCATCATGGTGGCGGGCTCGTCGGTCGATGCGCCGACGGAAGGCGTGCAGTCGGTGATTGATAAGATGTGAGGGCAGTAAGGGAGTAGAGCAGTATGGCAGTAGGGGAAAGACGGTACCTACTGCCCTACTGCCCTACTGCCCTACTGCCCTACTGCCCTACTGCCCTACTGCCCTACTGCCCTACTGCCCTACTGCCTCCCGCAACTCCGCAATCACCGCCCGCTTGTCCTGCCGCCGCCAGGCGAGATGAATCGAGACCGTGCGCTCGAACCAGGGCAGATCGCGGAACACGATCCCTGATGGTGCTGCGCTTTGCAGACTTGCCTGCACCGTTGCCAGGCCGAGCCCGGCGCTGACCAAGCCGAGCGAGGTCAGGGGATCGGCCGTCTCGTAGGCGATGTCGGGCATGAAACCGGCCTCGATGCAGGCGGCGAGGAACTGGCCGCGGTTGGAGTCGGCGGGCTGGCGCACCACGGTGATCCAGGTGCGGCCGTCGAGATGATGCGGGCGGATGTCGGCAACGGCGGTAAGCGCATCGCCCTCGGGTATCGCCAAAACCAGCGGCTCGCGCCGGACCAGCGTCGAGGCAATTTCAGGATAGTTGGCCGGCGGCGGCGAATAGACCAAGCCGAGATCGAGCGTACGTTGGCGCAGCCCCTCGAGCTGGGCGGCCGAGCGGAGGCTCATCAGGCTAAGATGCAGCCGCGGCCGGTCGCTGCGGAATTGCCGCAGCATCCGGCCGACCAGCCCGGCATGCACCGCGCCCTCGACGTAGCCTATGGCAAGGCGGCCGGCGGTGCCGGCTGCAAGGTCACGGCCGAGCGCCTCCAGCCGACTGGCGCCCGCGAGAAGCGCCTGCGCCTCGGCAAGGAAGGCCAGCCCCTCGGCATTGAGATGGACTCGCTGCTTTGCCCGTTCGAACAGGGTGACGCCAAGCTGCGCCTCGAGTTGCATGATCTGCCGGCTCAGCGGCGACTGCGAGATATGCAGGAGTTCGGCGGCACGGCCGACAGTGCCGGCTTCGGCCACGGCAACGAAATAGCGGAGCTGGCGCAGGTCGAACATTTCGCCTCCGGGCTTACAGTCCTGTCAGGTCTCAACTTTAGCCTAATCAGTCTTGGACTGTCTGACCAGCGGCAGCGATAGTTCTGATATCGCAACCACAGGAGACAGAAATGCAGTTCTTTGCCCTTCTCACCCGCAATACCGAGAAGTTCAGCGATGCCGATTTCGCGCCGCTTTTGCCCGGCGAGGCCGAACAGCGCCGCACGCTCTATGCCGAGGGCGCCGTACGCCAGGTGTGGAACCGCAGCGATATTCCGGGGAGCGGCATGATGTTCGAAGCCGGCAGCGACGCCGACGTGCGCGGCCACCTCGCCACTTTGCCGCTGGTCAAGGCCGGCATGATGGATATCACCGCGGTCGTGCCGCTCGCGCCCTATCCCGGCTTTGGGCCGAAGCGCTGATCCAACGGCGCAGCTGGCGGCGATCCGTGCCGCCGGCTGGGCCGTGATGGCCCGACGCCAAATGGATCGCAAGAATCAGACATCGGTATCCATCCTCCGACCTGATCGACGCTGCATTGTTGTGCGTTCTTCGGCGGCTATTAACCGAGCTGCTCCAGCGCCTGTTAAGGAATGACGGGCAATAATGCTTCCGGGATATTGTACGCGTCTGGCGTGCGATGCGACTTTGAGCGGTTGGTCTTTGCGACGCACTCGTTTCCTGCTGATTGCTGCAGTACTGCTTGCCGTTGCGGCTGGAGCCGTCGTGGTGGCGCTGCCTGCGCTCACCTCGTTTGCCGCGACATCCGACCGCTATGAAGCGCTTATCCCGTCGCTGAAGAGCGAGACGGACCGCGGCGTTGCGTATTTCGCTTTTGGGGATTTCTCGGCGCTGACGTCGGACACGCTGAAAGTGTCGGCGTCGCCCTGGAAACTGGCGACAGCGGCGCTGGCGCTCAGCTCCGTCGACGGCAAGCTCGATCGCCTCGCCGAGGTCGACCTCGCGGCGCTCTATCGTCAGTTCGGCTTCCACACCCCCAAGACCATCGGCAACTGGGCGGCGCTTTTGCCGCCGCCGAGCTTCGAGACACCGCTTGGGCAGAATGTCGGGTTCGGTGGGCGGTCGCTGCCTCCAATCGGCGCGACGATCGGCAATGTCGGCTGCGCGGCCTGCCACTCCAGCGTGATGTACGATGCATCAGGCAATCCCGACACTGGCCGGGTCTGGCTTGGCGCCCCCAACAGCTCGATCAATCTGGAAGCCTATACGCAGGCGCTCTTTACGGCGTTCAGCGCCTTCGGAAACCAGCCGGACCTGCTGATGGAGGCTGTGCAACGTCTCTATCCCGAGACGCAATGGCGCGAGCGGGTGACGCTGCGCTATTTCATCATCCCGCAGCTCGCCAAAACCCTTGCCGAACGCCAGGCTTCGATCGGCCGGCTGCTGCCGTTTCGCGCTTCGGTGGCCGGCGCCACCAACGGGCTGGATTCGCTCAGAAGCCGGCTCGGCCTGATTCCCGAAGGCAAGCTCGTGCCGGAGAGCGTGTTCAATTCGGTGCCCGATCTCGGCTCGCGGCTATGGCGCAGCAAATTCCTCAATTGCGGCAACTACGCCATCCCCGGCGTCGACCACACAAGGACAATCCACGCCGAGGACATCACGCCCGAACATCGTCGGGAACTGGCAGCAATCATTTCCTATTTCACCGTGCCCAGCATGGGCGTCACCCCCGAAGTTGCGGAGACCTCGATCGGCCACGCTTTCGACATTACCGGCTGGATGAGCCAGTACACACCGCAGCCATTTCCCGGCCGCATCGACAGATCGCTGCTGCCGCGCGGCCAGGCGATCTATGCGCAGCATTGCGCCTCCTGCCACGGCGCCTACGGCCAGGACATTGAGCGCCCACATCTGATCAGCTTTCCGAACTGGGAAGGCGAGATCGGCACCGATCCGCAACGGCACAAACTCTTGGGCAAGGAGGTCGCCGATGCGGTGAACGGGTCGCTCTATGGCCGCTACATCGACGCGCGCACCGTTGACACCTACACCGCGCCGCCGCTGACCGGGCTGTGGTCCAGCGCGCCCTATTTCCACAATGGCAGCGTGCCGACGCTCTGGCACCTGATGCACCCGGGCCAGCGGCCCAAGCGCTTCAGCGTCGGCGGCCACCGGCTCGATCTCGACAAGGTCGGCATCGCCGGCGTCGACGACGGCACAGGCGGCTGGTCTCAGCCTGCAGGATACACGCCCTGGTCCATTCCGGCCGAGATCGACACGACTGCCTTTGGCCTCGGCAATGGCGGCCATGAGGCGGAATTCGCGCCGCTTGGAGAAGACGACAAGTCAGCGCTGCTCGAATATTTGAAGCTGCTGTGAGGCGCGCGATGCGAGCACACCGGCCAGGGAGAGAGATGCCATGCCGGTGACACTCAAGGAGCGTGATTTCGAATCCTTCTTCGCAGCTCCGTTCGAGGCCTATGGCGAGACCTCGCTCTATGTCTCGCCGATGAAGGGCGACCTGAAGCGTTTCCTGTCGGCGACGGAAAATCCGCTGTTCAGCTCGGACGAMGAAATCACCTATTTCACCGCGTTTCGCGACGGACGCCCGATCGGCCGGATCACCGCGCATGTGCATGGCGCCTCCAACACCCAGTATGGCTGGAACCGAGCCTATTTCGGCTATTTCGACTGCGCCGACGACGCGGAGGCAGCATCGCTTCTGCTCAAGGCGGCCGAGGATTGGGGGCGGCGGCGTGGCCACGCCGAGATCACGGGCAATTTCAACCTGACGGCCATGCAGCAGATCGGCGTCCAGACCAGCGCGTTCGACAAGGCGCCCTACACCGACCTGATCTACAGCCCGCCGCACATCGCGCGGCTGCTGGAGGAAAACGGCTATCGCCCGGACTTTCCGATGACGACATTCGAGCTCGATCTCAAGACGGCCGCACCGCCCGAGATCGGCCCCAAACAGCAGGCGATCCTCGACAACCCCGACTTTGCCTTTGCGCCGTTGACGCGGGCCTTGGTGCCGCAGCGCATGGAGGACGCACGCCTTATCCTGAATGCCTCCTTCGCCCAGAACCCGATGTTCGTGCCGGTAAGCCACGAGGAGTTCCATTTCCAGGCGCGGGACATGAAGTGGGTGATGGACCCGCGCATTTCGGCTGTGCTCAACCATCGCGGCGAGCCGGCCGCCTGCATCATCTGCATCCCGGACCTCAACCCGTTCCTGCGCAAGACGCGGTCGAGGATCGGGCTGACGACGCCCTGGCATTTCCTGATGCATAAATTCACCTGCAAACGCGCCGTGCTGATCTTTTCCGGCGTCAGGCCCGATCTGCAGGGCCAGGGCGTCAACCCGGTGGTGCTGCGCCGCGTCGTGCTGGCGCTCAAGGCCGCCGGCTATGAGACGCTGGGCAACACCTGGATAGGCGACAGCAACAAGGCCAGCCTCGCCCAGAAGCAGAAGTCCAATGCCAGGCCACTGCATCGCCTGCATCTGTTCCGCAAGGACCTATAAAGCCGGAGCGGCAGACTTTCGATCTGTCCAACTTTTCTTGAACTCCTGCTTGCGCGCAATGTAAGCCCGCGAGCGACGATTTCCATTTGCAGCCCGCTTCGCAGTTGGCTATCGGAGACTATTGGCAGGGGACGGATTTTTTGGAGAGCGGGACGAAGGACGAGAGCGCGTCGCAGCCGAGGAAGGCGATCCTGGTCCTCGGAATGCACCGCAGCGGAACCTCGGCGCTCAGCGGCCTCATCGCCGCGCACGGAGCAGCGCCCCCGAAACATCTGCTGCCCGGGAGCCTCCACAATCCCAAGGGACATTGGGAAAGCACCCCACTCACCCTCGCCGACGATGACCTGCTTACGGCCGCCGCCTCCTCCTGGCACGACTGGCTGCCGCTCGATCGGCAGTGGCTGCAATCGCCGGCAGCCGAGCGATTTCGCCACACCATCAATGCAGTCATCCTCAGCGAGTTCGGCGACGCGCCGCTGTTCTTCATCAAGGACCCGCGTATCTGCCGGTTTGTCCCATTCATGGCCTCGATCCTGGCCGATCTCAGTGTCGAGCCGGTCGCATTCCTGCCGGTCCGCAACCCGCTCGAAGTCGCCTACTCGCTGCAGCACCGCGATCAAATCGCGCTGCCGACAACGCTGATGCTGTGGCTCAGGCACGTGCTCGAAGCGGAGTATCATTCTCGAAACATGCCGCGCTGTATCCTGCGCCACGAAGACCTGTTGAGCGACTGGCGACATCACATGGACCGCGCAGCCAGGGAGACGGGAATCGTCTGGCCTGTCACGTCGGATCAGGCCGGCACCGCAATCGCCGAGTTCCTGAACGAGGATCTGCATCATCAGCGGGCCTCGGTCGCTGATCTGCAAAGCCATCCCGACGCCACGCCGTTGGTTCGCAGTGCCTTTGCCATTCTAGGAAGCATGGCATCTGAAGGCGACAGCCAGGAGTTGCGCGACCAGCTCGACCAGGTGCGGGCGACGTTCGATGAAAGCTGCAATGTGGTCGGCAAGGCCGTAGCCGCTGGGAACCTTGCCGCCCAACGGCTACAGGGCGAACTGGGAAAAAGCATCGTCGAGCGCGACGCGCTAGCCTGCGCGCAGCCGGAGTTCATCCAGGCCCAAGACAACCTCATCGCGGAGCGGGATGCACTCAGCCGATCCCTGCAGGAGCTCATCCAGGCTCGGGATAGCGCTCTTGCTGAGCGTGACGCGCTCAGCAAATCCCGGGAGGACCTCGTCCGGTCTCGGGACAGCGCGCTGGCGGAGCGTGATGCGCTCAGCCAATCCCGGCAGGACCTCGTCCGGTCCCGGGACAGCGTTGTGGCAGAGCGTGAAGCTCTCGCACGGAGTTGCGACAGCCTCGCGGCAGAGCGCGATGCGGTGTTTGCGTCGCGCAGCTGGCTATTGACCGCACCGTTGCGATGGGTCGTCACCTTCATTCGTCGAAGGTAGTCGTTCAAAAACGCATGGCATCCACACAATGTCGGCTGATCGACAGACTGTGATCGGCTGTCAAGAAACTGTCACACGAAACCCGGCACGCCCGTGTTAGGGATAGTTGCCGGCATCCGCGCGCGGCGTGGTCGAAATCTGTATCTGGCGAGGCGAGCCGTGAACATCGCTCTCAACGCGGAAGGCACTCCCCTGTCGCCTTACCTGCCCGACGAGCACGGGCTGTTCTTCATCTACCATTTCACCGCTGACGGCCTGCGCACCAAGGACGCGGCTGAGGCGCAATGGACGTGGCGCAGCTATCAGCTGTCCGACCTGCGCGCCCGCCGCGAGATCGCCGCCGAGCAGGCTTTGCCTGCGCCGGTTCGCGAAGCTTTTCTTGGCGCCAGCCAGGGCTGCCATATCGATCTCGAGGACGACTGGCTCTATGGCGACCTGCCGGACCTGCGCCACGATTATTCGGCGGAGGCACGCGGGCTCGGCCATTTCCGCTTCGCCCTCAACGACAAGACGCTGATCGGCGCGCGCAAGCAGCCGCTGGAATCGGTCGATCTCGTGCGCAAGGCGGTGGAAAGCGGCTCGCGCAAATTCCGCTCACCGGCCGACCTGATCGAGGCGGTCATGGGCCAGTCGCTCGACGGCATGGCGGCCGAGCTCCATGGCCTTGGCGATACGCTGGACGGCATCGAGGACCGTATCGTGCGCGATGCCTGGCACAGCGAGCGGCAGTCCCTGGTCGAGGCGCGCCGTCAACTCGTGGTGATCCATCGGCAGATGGCAACGCTGACCAACCTGTTCCGCCATCTCGACCATTCGCACCGCAACGAACTGCCTGACCCGATCAACGACATGGCGACGAGGCTGTCGCACCGGGCGCACACGCTCTATCACGACGGCGAGCAGTTGCAGGCACGCACCAGGCTGCTGCAGGACGAATTGATGGCCAAGCTGACGATGCAGTCCAACCAGCTGCTCTATGTGCTGTCGGTAATGACGGCGGTGCTGTTGCCGATGACCATCATTTCGGGCCTGTTCGGCATGAATGTCGGCGGCCTGCCGCTGGTCAACACGCCGATGGGGTTCTGGGTGGTCACGGCGGTTGCGGTCGTTATCGCGGCGGCCACCTATCTGTTCGTCAGGCGGCTCGGACGAATGTAGCCGCCAGGCCTAGGGATTTGACGCCGTGGCGCGAAGATCCTCGATGACAGTGCCGGCGGCAGCGACTTCCGCCTCATGGTCCGGTTCCCGCCAGGTCTCGGCAAGGCCAGCCGCATACCATTCCTGCATCGCCGGCAGGCTAAGCAATTGCGCGGGATAGGCGGCGGCCGCACCCTCGAAAGTGAGCCCATAGGACTGGACGCGGAATGCCACCGGGGCAAAGAAGGCGTCGACAGCGGTGAAATGGCCGCCGGCCAGAAACGGTCCGCCGAAGCGGGCAAGGCCATCGTTCCAGAGATCGCCCAAACGGAACAGATCCTGCTTCAGCGCAGCCGACATCGGCAACGGTTCTACGCGCAGGCCGCAATTCATCGGGCACGCGCCGCGCAAGGCGGTGAAGCCCGAATGCATCTCGGCGGCGGCGGAACGCGCCCAAGACCGTGCCCTGGCTTCGGCCGGCCACACACCATGATGGCGCTCCGCCAGATATTCGGCGATGGCAAGCGAATCCCAGACAGCCCAGCCGTCATCGACCAAGCAAGGCACGCGGCCGCTCGGCGAAAACGACCGGAAGAGATCGAAGCTCGGCCCGGTCGGGAACGGCGTCAATTTCTCCTCGAACGGAATGTCGAGAGCGCGCATCAGCACCCATGGCCGCAGCGACCATGACGAATAGTTCTTGTTGGCAATGTGCAGCACGTACATGGACGTCTTCCTATTTCGCGGCCGAGGCCACCGGGCGGATTTCACGGCCACGGAACATCGACCAGGAATACATCGCCAGCGCCGTCCAGATCAGCGCGAAGGCAATCGCCTGCGTGGTGCCGAAGGGCTCGTCGAAAGCAAGCACGGCGATCAGGAAAACCATGGTCGGCGCGATATATTGCATGATGCCGATGGTGGAGAGGCGCAGAAGCTTGGCACCGAAGGCGAACAGAAGCAGCGGCACGGACGTGACCGGGCCACAGCCGATGAGCAGTGCCGTGTCGGTGCCGTTGCTGGAGATGAAATGGTCCTGGCCGTTGGCGATCAGGAAGATGATGTAGCCAAGTGCGGGCACCGACAGCAGAAGCACTTCGAGCAGAAACCCCTGGCTTGGCCCGATCGGCAGCGTCTTGCGGAAGAAGCCGTAGGCGGCGAAGGAAAAGGCCAGCGCCAGCGACACCCAGGGCAGTTTGCCGGCATCGACCGTAAGCACGGCAACGGCGATCGCCGCCAGCACCACCGCCGCGATCTGCAGCCGGTCGAGCTTGTCGCCAAGCACCAGCGCGCCGACAACGATGACGACCAGCGGATTGATGTAGTAGCCGAGCGCGGTCTCGACGGTGCGGTCGACCGAGATCGCCCAGACATAGATGGCCCAGTTGATCGAAATCAGCGTCGCCGTCAGCGCCGCCATGCCGATGCTGCGCGGCGAGCGGATCGCTGCCTTGAAATCGGCGGTACGGCCGGCCCAGACCAGCACGCAAGCGGCGATCGGCACCGACCAGACGATGCGGTGGGCGATCACCTCGATCAGCGGCAGATGCGCGACCGCCTTCATGTAAAAGGGCAGCAGCCCCCATAGAAGATAGGCGCCGAGCGCCAGGAGGAAGCCGCTGCGGGCTTTGGCGTCTGCGTCGATCTGAGCGGTTTCAGTGGCCATGGGCCAACGCTATGGCCCAGCGGGATGCGCAAAACCATACCAAATTGCTGATGGATCAATGGATTTTTTCTTATGGGTGGGGAGGCGCCTCGACGTCTGTTCGCTGCTAGGTGGTTTTTTCGACAAGCTCGAAGAACAGCCGGTCCGGCACCCATTCATCATGCCTGAAGCTTGTCAGTTCTGCCGCAAGGTCGAGAGGAATGTCAAAAACATAGTCGTCGTCAACTTCCTCTTCCTCACCCTGCTTTGAAAAGACTTGTTGTCTCAGGGTTTCCAAAGAGGCCGGAACATCGCCTGTTGCGTGGAAGTCCCAGACATCCTGGTCACCGCTATGTCCGACCTTCCAGACAATGCTTCCATCTCGCCATAGTTCGGCGTGCGAGAACATGACATGCTCTTCTACGTGCACGACGATTAATTCTCGTCCTTTGGAAATTGCTGCGAGAAATTGATCGGGAGGACCCGGAAAGCGGCACTCGTCAAGAATGGCGATCGCCCAGTTCTCATTGGCGTAAATGCTCATCGGAGCGTCAAAAGCGTCGATTTGATCGCCGACCTCGAGTTGAAGCAGCGCCGCAGCCTCTTTTATGTTGAGACCGCGAAGGCCTAGCCAGCTGATAGAAAAGCCCATTCCTCCTACTCCGCCGCCACCAGCCCCGCCATCTCGCGGTTCTTCATCAGCTTGTAGACGATCGAATCCATCAGCGCCTGGAAGGAGGCGTCGATGATGTTTTCCGACACGCCGACCGTCCACCAGCGGGCGCCGGTGCCGTCATGCGATTCGATCAGGACACGGGTGATCGCCTCGGTGCCGCCATTGAGGATACGCACCTTGAAGTCGGCCAGCTCCATGTCGGCGATCTCGCCCTGGAACTTGCCGAGATCCTTGCGCAGCGCGATGTCGAGCGCGTTGAC
Organism: Mesorhizobium sp. P2_B11; assembly: GCF_056404855.1. NCBI lineage: Bacteria > Pseudomonadati > Pseudomonadota > Alphaproteobacteria > Hyphomicrobiales > Phyllobacteriaceae > Mesorhizobium > Mesorhizobium sp. P2_B11. The sequence goes on along the minus strand of NZ_JBFUDF010000005.1, from coordinate 431,925 downwards.
CGGGCCGTGGCCTTCGGCCACCGACATCTTCTCCTCGCCGTCGACCTCGACCTTCACGATCGCCTCCGAGACAGTCTTCAACTGGCCGTTGGCGTCGAAGCGGCGCTCGACCATGCAGCGGAACGAGGTGACGTTGAAGAACTCCGGCAGGCCGTGCAGCATCTTGCGCGCCAAGAGCTCGAAAGAGGCATCGGCGCCTTCATAGGCGTATCCCTCGGCCTCGCGTTCCTTGACCACGGAGATCAGCGCGTCGAGCCGATGATCGTCCTTGGGCACATCGATGCCGCGCCGCTTCAGTTCGGCGAGGAAATTGGCCTTGCCGCCCTGGTCGGAGACCATGACACGGCGGCGGTTACCGACGCTGTCTGGCGGCACATGTTCGTAGGTCGCCGGCTCCTTGGCCAGTGCCGAGGCATGGATGCCGGCCTTGGTGGCGAAGGCGGAAGCGCCGACATAGGGCGCCTGGGCCTCCGGCGCGCGGTTGAGCAATTCGTCGAAGGCGCGGGAAAGCCTGGAAATGCCGGTCAGCGCCTCGGCCGAGATGCCCGTTTCAAAACGATCGGCGAAGGCCGGCTTCAGCGCCAGCGTCGGCACGATCGAGACCAGATTGGCGTTGCCGCAACGCTCGCCGATGCCATTCAGCGTGCCCTGGATCTGGCGCACACCAGCCTCGACGGCGGCAAGGGAATTCGCCACCGCCTGGCCGGTATCGTCATGGGCATGGATGCCGAGATGATCGCCCGGAATGCCTGAAGCGATGACCTTGTCGACGATGGCGCGCACTTCCGAGGGCTGCGTGCCGCCATTGGTGTCGCACAGCACCACCCAGCGCGCGCCGGCATCGTAAGCGGTTTTGGCGCAGGCCAGCGCGTAGTCAGGATTGGCCTTGAAGCCGTCGAAGAAATGCTCGCAATCGACCATGGCCTCCTTGGCCGACGCGACCGCCGCTTCCACCGAAGCCTTGATGGCCTCGAGGTTCTCCTCATTGGTGCAGCCGAGGGCGACACGGACGTGATAATCCCAGCTCTTGGCGACAAAGCAGATGGCGTCGGACTTCGACTGCACCAGCGACGCCAGGCCTGGGTCGTTGGACGCCGACACCCCTGCCCGCTTGGTCATGCCGAAGGCAACGAACTTTGCCTTCGCCGTGCGCTTCTGCTGGAAGAAGGCGGTGTCGGTCGGATTGGCGCCGGGATAGCCGCCTTCGACATAGTCCATGCCGAACTCGTCGAGCAGCTTGGCAATCGCGATCTTGTCCTCGACGGAAAAGTCGATGCCCGGCGTCTGCTGGCCGTCTCGCAATGTGGTGTCGAAGAGATAGAGGCGTTGCTTTGTCATCGTTTTGTGGGCGCGCGTGCACCCCCCTCTGGCCTGCCGGCCATCTCCCCCTCAAGGGGGGAGATCAGCAGCATCAATGCCGAATCTTTTCCTGCAGCGCGGGAGATTTGCGAAAACCCCAATGACAGCCAATCTCCCCCCTTGAGGGGGAGATGTCCGGCAGGACAGAGGGGGGTGCCGCGCGCTGTCATTTCTTCCCCGCAAACCCATCCGTCGCGCGGATCAGCTGATCCAGAATCCCCGGCTCCGAATAGGAATGGCCGGCGCCTTCGATGAGATGGAAATCCGCTTTCGGCCAAGCCTTGTGCAACGCCCAGGCGTAGCGCGCCGGACACGGCATGTCATAGCGGCCGTGGACGATGGTGCCAGGAATATCCGCGAGCTTGTGCGCATCGCGCAGTAATTGCCCTTCCTCCAGCCAGCCGGCATGGACGAAATAGTGGTTCTCGATGCGGGCAAAGGCGATGGCGAAGTCATCCTCGCCGAACTTGTTGCTGGTTTCCGGTTCCGGCAGCAGCGTGATCGTCTCGCCTTCCCAAAGGCTCCAGGCAAGGGCGGCTTCCATCTGCGCCTTGCGGTCGGAGCCGACCAGCCGCTTGCGGTAGGCGGCCATCATGTCGCCGCGCTCAGCCTCGGGGATCGGTGCTTGGAAACGCTCCCACTTCTCGGGAAACATTTCGGAGACGCCGAACTGATAGTACCATTCGAGTTCGGCACGGGTCAGCGTGTAGATGCCGCGCACGACAAGCTCGCTGGCGCGGTTCGGATGCGTCTCGGCGTAGGCGAGCGCCAAGGTCGAGCCCCAGGAGCCGCCGAACACCAGCCATTTGTCGAAGCCGCACATCTCACGCAAGCGCTCGATGTCGGCGACAAGATGCCAGGTGGTGTTGGCCTCGAGCGAAGCGTTGGGCGTCGATTTCCCGCAGCCGCGCTGGTCGAACAGGATGACGTCGTAAAGTTTTGGGTCGAACAGCCGCCGATGTTTTGGCGAGAAGCCGCCGCCGGGACCGCCATGCAGGAAGACGGCCGGCTTGGCGCCCTTGGTGCCGGAGCGCTCCCAATAGATCTGGTGGCCGTCGCCGACATCGAGCATGCCGGACGCGAAGGGTTCGATTTCGGGATAGAGGGTGCGAAGTTCACTGCTCATGTCATTGCTCATATCTGCAGGCCGTGTGCCGGCCAGTCCGTGGTTTCGTGGTCAGGATGCTGGAAGGAGATGATCTGCTCCTGGCGGGTGTAGAAATCCGGATCCTGGTGGATCGGCTGGTCGAAGATGGTCTCCACCCACGGCAGCCGTACCGCGTAGTTGACCTGGATCTGCGGTGCGAGATCGGAGCGGTCGTCGAAGGCGCCGATGGCGATCTCCAGCGCGCCCGGCTGGCGATAGGTCAGCGGCGTGCCGCAGCGGGCGCAAAAGCCGCGATCGATGTTGACCGACGACTGGAAGTAGGTCGGCTCCTCACGCACCCATTCGACGCCATCCCTGGGGACCGTCACCAGCGCGCCGAAGAACGAGCCGAACTGCTTCTGGCACATGCGGCAATGGCAGATGGAGGGACGGCCGAGCTTGCCCTTGATGCGGAAGCGTACGGCGCCGCACTGGCAGCCGCCGGTTCTGATATCGTCGGTCATGGTCTTTCCTTTGGCGGCCATTGTTCGGTGTCGTGGTCGGGATGCTGGTAGGAGACGAGTTCGGCGAGATAAGGCGCCGAAGACATGTCGGCCATCGTGTCCTCGCCGGGCAGTTGCGGGATGGTGTCGACATAGGGCAGCTTTGCCTCTGTGCCCCACTGGATCAGCGGCACGATCTCGGCCGGATTGTCGAACGCCCCGATGGCGAGGCCGACGCCATCAGGCGCGGTAAAGGTCAGCGGCGTCCCGCAATTGGCGCAGAAGCCGCGATCGACATGGCTGGACGAGGCGAAATATTTCGGCTCGCCGCGCGTCCAGTCGAGCTTGGCGCCACGCACCGAAACCAGCGGCGCGTAGAAGGAACCGAACGCCTTCTGGCACATGCGGCAATGGCAGATCGAAGCGTCGCCCAATGTACCTTCGACGCGGAAGCGCACGGCGCCACATTGGCAGCCGCCGGTGTAGATCGGCCGGTTGTCGAGGCTCATCGCGTCTCACTCCGTTTCATATTCATTCCGGGGCATGGCAGACGGCCTCGACATTGTTGCCGTCGGGATCGAAGACGAAGGCGCCGTAATAGTTCGGGTGATAGTGCGGCCGCAGGCCCGGCCCGCCATTGTCCTTGCCGCCGGCGGCAAGGGCGGCGGCATGAAAGGCATCGACCTCGGCGCGGCTGCGCGCGGTAAAGGCGACATGCTGATGGGTCCTCGGCTCATCGGTACCGGCCTGCAGCCAGAACACCGGCCGGTCGCGGCCATAGCCACCGACCTTGGCTCCGCAGGTATATTCCAGCGGCACCATGTAGATCAGCGAAGCGCCAAGCGGCGCCATCGCCTGATCGTAAAAAGCCTTCGAAGCGTCGAAATCTGCAACGTTGATGCCAAGATGGTCGATCATGAAACAAGCTCCTCTCTTGCTGGTACCGGCATTTCGGCGGCGGCCAAGCCAGCCTCGATCACGATGTGCTGGCAGACATTGTCGATATCGCGGATGACGTCGTCGTTCCAGAAGCGCAGGATGGTCCAGCCCAGCGCTTCAAGCTTTCCGGCTCTTGCGGCGTCCGATGCCGAAGTTTCGGCCCGGCCGTGTTGAGAGCCGTCCAACTCGACGATCAGCTTTTTGGTGGGACAAGCGAAATCGACGATGTAACCTGCGATCGGCATCTGACGCCGGAAGGCCAGTCCCATGAGCCGGTGCGCCCTGATTTCATTCCAGAGTTTTAGTTCGGCATCGGTCATAGTTTTGCGCATCTTGCGCGCATGTCCGCGATTGATGGGAGATACGCGATAATGGGTCATCGCGAAGCGCCCCCCTCTGTCCTGCCGGACATCTCCCCCTCAAGGGGGGAGATCAGCAGTTTCGCCGACGGCGTCCAATCTTCAACGTCGGAGATTGGCGAAAGCCGAAGTGACATCCAATCTCCCCCCGTGAGGGGGAGATGTCCGGCAGGACAGAGGGGGGTGCCTGGCGCCAACTTCACCTTTTGATCTCCCAGGTCGTCACGCGGTCACCCGTCACCGGATCCTTGCCATCCTTCAACTGCACGCCTTGCGCCAGAAGCTCATCACGCACACGGTCGGCCTCGGGCCAGTTCTTCGCGGCGATCAGTTCCAGGCGTCGGGCGATGGCTTTGGCGACGCTGTCTTCATCCACCTCTGCGGAAGCGACGTCGAAGCCGAGGAACAGCAGCGATGCCTTCAGAGATGCGGCGGCTTCGTTGCCGTCCGCTGCCTCGCCGGCAAGCTGTGTGAGCTGCTGGAAGGCGGCATAGGTGGCGAGGTCGTCCGACAGCGCCGCAACGATCTCCGCCGGCACTTGCCCTGCGGCCGACGCGAGATCGGCTGCGCGCTTCCATTTGCGCAGCGTGTTCTCAGCCTCTTCCAGCTTGCGCACGGAAAAGTCGATCGGCTCGCGGTAATGCGTCATCAGCATCGCCAGCCGCAGCACCTCGCCAGGCCATTTGCGGCCGCCGAAAGTGTCGGTCTCCAGCAACTCGGCGATGGCGTAGAAATTGCCGAGGCTCTTCGACATTTTCTGGCCTTCGACCTGCAGGAAGCCGTTGTGCATCCAGACATTGGCCATGACGTCGGTGCCGTGCGCGCAGCGCGACTGGGCGATCTCGTTCTCATGATGCGGGAAGATCAAATCGAGGCCGCCGCCGTGGATGTCGAAGACATCGCCGAGATAGGCGGCCGACATTGCCGAGCATTCGATGTGCCAGCCCGGACGGCCCCTGCCCCATGGGCTTTCCCAGCCGGGCTCTTCCGGCGACGACAGTTTCCACAAAACGAAGTCGCCGGGGTTCTTCTTGTGCGCGTCGACGGCGATGCGGGCGCCCGCCTGCTGTTCGTCGAGATTGCGCTTCGACAGCTCGCCGTAATCCGGCATCGAGGCGGTGTCGAACAAGACCTCGCCGGCCGCGACATAGGCATGGCCGCGCTCGATCAGCCGCTCGATGAGTGTGATCATATCGGCCTTGCCGTCGGCGCGACGCGCGACGAACTCGGTGGCGCGCGGCTCAACCGTCGGCGGCAAGCAGCCGAGTGCCGCCACATCCCTATGGTACTGGTCGGCGGTCTTTTCGGTGACCCGGCGAATCGCCTCGTTGAGCGTCAGTTTTCCCGACGCAATCTCGGTGCCGAAATCACGCAGCGCGCGGGCATTAATCTTGTCGTCGACGTCTGTGATGTTGCGCACATACGTAACATGCGCCTCGCCGTAGAGGTGACGCAGCAAACGGAACAGCACGTCGAAGACGATCGCCGGCCGCGCATTGCCGATATGGGCAAAGTCGTAGACGGTCGGGCCGCAGACATACATACGCACATTCAGCGGGTCTATCGGAACAAACACGTCCTTCGCCCGCGTTAGCGTGTTGTAGAGGCTGAGACCCTTCGATGCGTCAGACATGCGTGCCCTTCCGGTCCGTTAAGTTCTGGGCCGAGCCTTACCAGTGCCAAGGCACAAATCGGGCTCCAGCCTGCTGGCCGGGGCGTTTGTCCACTCTGGGGAAAGATGAGGCGAAAACGTCCGGACCAGCGCGAGGCTAGCCAATAATGCAAATGCCACAAATGGCGAAAAACGTTTTCATGGGCGGCTTTATCGCCTTGGCCGGTGTTGCCGTCAAGTCGCAACTTCCGGCAAAAGCGTCGCTGGATCACAGGTCATGAGCCAGTGAAACATTTTATTAAACATGTCGGCACAGTCATGAAACATTCGCCGGCTAGTCCACCATAGGTCACGATTCGGTCAGATTCGACCGGCAAACGCAGACACGGAAATGTTACCAGGGAAGAGATTGATGTCACGAACCAAGCAGGAATCGAGCCGCGCCAAGCAACCGGCGCTCGCCAACCACTACCGAGCGATCGGCCCGGCCGCGATCGTCGCCGCCCTTCTGCACACTGCGAAGAAGAAGAAGCCGGCGCCGAAAATCACCTCGCCCCGCGCTGCCTGATAAGGCATCGGGCCGCCGACCGCCAACAAGGCGCGCGCCGGCATGGAAGGCTGAGGCGCCCTAGCGCGCTTGGGACCACAGCGCTTCCTAATTGAGCAAGGTCTTCCCGAAGACCCAAACTGGCTTCTTCGGTCGTGCTCTAAAACAGCGTCATCTGAGTGTCGTCCGCGCCGGGCTTCTGGCGCCTGACCTTCTCGGGCTCTGGCCCGACGACGCCCCTGTCCTGTATCTCTGGCCCGGTGTTGGCGACCTTGTTGACGAGGTCGGAGACCGGAATTGCCTCGAAGAAATCGGGCTGTGCGGGTCTGAGCAGGTCGACCACGTCGCGCGGCTCCAACGTGCGGCAGTCCAGCCAGCGATTGAAATCCTCAGGCGCGATCACCACCGGCATGCGGTCATGGATATGGGCGATGCCGGCATTGGCGTTGACGGTAAGGATAGCGCCGGTGTCCATCTCCGAACCACCTGGCTCGGCATAGGTTTCGATCAGCCCGGCAAAGGCGACAAGCCCGCCATGCCTCGGCCGTATCCAGTAGGGCTGACCCTTCTTGCCGCTACCGGATTGCTGCCATTCATAGAAGCCGGAGGCCGGCACCAATGCACGGCGATGGCGCATGGCGGCTTTGAACGAGGCCTTCTCCGCCGCACCTTCCGAACGCGCATTGAACAGCAGCGGAAATTCCCTGGTGTCCTTGACCCAGGTGGGGATCAGACCCCAGCGCACGAGCATCGCCTGGCGATCCGGAAAATTCGAGCCCGGCATGCGCGGCGGCCCTGACAGCGCCATCAGCACCGGTTGCGTCGGCGCGATGTTGTAGCGGGCCGGAAAATCCTCCAGCTCCGCCAGGCCGAGCAAGGCAGCGGTCTCGTCCGGCGTGGCCGTCAGGGCAAAGCGTCCGCACATACAACAAGCTCGATGAAATGATCCGACCCGCGAAAGTGGCGATGGAACCGGCGTTGCGCAACCGCTAAAGCTCAATGCCGCCAGCCGGTCCACAAGGGTCTGGCCTCGCACAGGCGAATCGAGACCAATGAACGAGCAGCGCAAGACAATCCCCGCGGTCTCCGTCGCCGTCGTGCGCGACACCACCGTGCTGCTGGTCAAGCGGGCGCGGCCCCCGTCGCAAGGGGTCTATGCCTTTCCCGGTGGCAAGGTCGAGCCCGGCGAAACCCTTGTGCAAGCAGCAGCGCGCGAATTGTTGGAGGAGACTGGGTTGCGGGCGATAGACTATCGTCCGCTTCGCGACATCCACATCGACGGCAGCGGCGAGAATCACCCGGTCGACTATCTGCTGACGGTGTTCGGCGCGGCCTATGCCGGTGGCGAGGCGACAGCCAGCGACGACGCCGAGACCGCCGCCTTCTATACGCTGGAGGAAATGACCGACATGCCGCTCGCGGGCGATGTGTTTGAGGTCGCTGAGGAGCTTCTGAGCTCAAGCGGTCCCGGTATCTGAACCCAGAGAATCGCCTTGCAGGCGACAAATTGTTTCGCCAGATAGACTTATGACCCGCGCCGCGCTGTTCCTCGCCGCATGCCTCGCCGCCAGCACCGCCGTGCAGCCGGCGCTGGCCGCCGAGTCGCCGTTCGAGCCCGGGCTGATGCGGCTGGCCGAAGTGCTGGGATCGCTGCATTTCCTGCGCAATCTGTGCGGCGAAAAGGGCGACCAGTGGCGCATCGAGATGGAAAAGCTGATCGATTCGGAAAATCCCGATCCCGAGCGGCGCGCCCGCTTCATCGCCAGCTTCAATCGCGGCTACCGTTCCTTCGGCGGCACATACACGCAGTGCACACCGTCGGCGACCGAAGCCATCAGCCGCTACATGAAGGAAGGCGAGACGCTGACGCGCGACATCGCTTCGCGCTACGGCAACTGACGCGCGCCAGACCGCGTTATAGCCAACACCTTTTCGAGCACCCCGCCTTGTATCCACGGCACGTTGGTGCAATCTTGGTGTTGCACTTTCGCAACAGTATTAACGAAACGTTAGCGTGCGGATGTGGAATTAACTCAAACTGAAGGTTTTCATCCCGCTCACCGGTCTAATCGGCTAAGTTTGAACCGGACCGAACGCAGGCGACGCAGTTTGTCAAAGACGATCAAAAAAATGTCGTATTTACAAATACTTACTTAGCCTGCGTGGAGATAGGGACAGCCCAAGCCGGATCCGACCCGTCGGATCGCCGCTTGAAAAGGGTGGACATCGCAATGGAACATGGCGTCAACGACATCGACGCGCTGGTCAGGGAAGAAAAGCGCCTGACCGCGGTGGAAAGCCATAGCGAGGCCTGGGCGGAAGGTCTGTCGGCCGGCATCGAGCCGGAAATCATCGCCGAGGCGGCACTTGAAACGGCATTCGGCGAGATGCTGCGCGCCAATGGCGAGACCTCGGCCCTTGCCCTGCTCGACCGCATGCGTGAGAAGGTGATCGCCGGCGCTTTCGAGCCGGAGCGGTTCCGGCACTAGAGCAATTCCAGGAAAGTGTGAGACCGCTATCCTTCCGGAATTGCGTCGACGCAAGGAGTTGGAGCGGCGCGTCCCTTGGACGCATAGCGGCGCCTGGCGCCATTGTTCTTTGACGAGGACGCGCCGTTTGGGCATCATGCCTGCGACCTGAGGGGCGCAGGCGCAAGGAGAGGCAAGCGGTGAATTTTTCGATGTCAGGCCAGCCTCGCGGACTGGTCCTCAGCATCTGGCTTGCCGCTTCCTACGCCGCGGTTCCACTGGCCCTTGTCCTGACAAGCAGCCCTGCCCACGCGCTGAGCGAGATCAAGCGCGAGGAGCTTCCGGCCCCCGCTGCGCCGCCAGCCAATGGTGAGGCAGCACCTTCCGAAAATTCCGTGCCCATGCCCGATCTGCCCGGCACGACGCCGCCAGCGGCCAGCCAGCCGGAATCGCCCGCAGAGCCCGAACAGAGCGAGCCAAAAGGGCCGACCGAGGATGGCGGCGTGGCCAACCCGCGTGCCGATCCCGAAGCGCCGGTACCCGAAGTCGTCTACGACCTTGCCAAATTGCCGGAGCCGGTCAGGCGCATGCACGCCCTGATGGTCGAAGCCTGCGTCAGCGGCGACATTGAGAAGCTGCGGCCACTGATCGGCACGGGCGACACCATGACCCAATTGTCGCTGGGCGAGATCGAGGGCGACCCGATCGCCTTCCTGAAGGGGCTTTCAGGCGACAAGGAAGGTCAGGAAATCCTCGCCATCATGGAAGAGGTGCTCAATGCCGGCTATGTCCATGTCGACGTAGGCACGCCGCAGGAACTCTATGTCTGGCCGTATTTCTTCGCTCTGCCGCTGGACAAGCTCGATGCCAAACAGCGGGTAGAGCTGTTCAAGATCGTCACCGCCGGCGACTATGACGACATGAAGCAGTTCGGCGCCTACATCTTCTACCGCGTCGGCATCACGCCCGCCGGGCAATGGACGTTCTTCGTCGCCGGGGATTGACCGGCCTTTCACCCTGGGATGGCCTACACGCCCGGCCAGATGCGCATTCCTTCACTTCGAAGGGCTGAAATCGCTTCGACTGCCGCGTTGGGATCCATTTGCAACACCTCGGCTGCATGCCGCAGTTCATTCTTGTCCTGCAGCCTGTTCACCACCCAAGCCACCTTGCGCTCGATATCCACACCGTACGCCGCCTTGGCCTTGCGAAGAGCATCGCTGGGGATTTCCTTGTAGACGCCGACCAGCACTCCAAGATCGATGGCATCGCGATACGCGATCGCGCGGTCCTGACATCGATCGGCATTGGCCAGCAACTTCTCGGCAAACATGTCCGAGGGAACCAGTGCAGACACATTCAGATCATCGTCGAAATGGCCTTTCAATTTGATGCGGCCTTCGCGGATGACTTCGAATTTGATCGTTTGCCCCTTCAACCGAACAACCGTCCTCAAGCCATATTGATCGATCTGGAAGTCTCGAACGGCCTCAACGGGCTCAGGAAAGAATGCTCTGATGCCGCGTTCGGCTGCAGAGGTCCGCAATTCGCGGTAGCCATCGCTATCGGCACACAGGAAGTCTACATCCAGTGAGCGGCGGTATTCCCCGAACTTCATGACAATGGCCGTCCCACCGCCGAACCAGCATTGGTTGGCGGTCAGGAAATCGCGATCCATCGATCCGAGAGCTTCGGCAATGATGCGATGTTCGGGCCTCTTGAATTCCTTCATGACGTCCGCCCGCGGTCTGCCCTGTCGATACCAAATCCGAGGAGAGAAAATCAGGAGATCGAAAACGACCTTCAGCCAGCGGTCAAAAGGACGCCATGACCGAATTTGTTGGCCAGATTCTGGATAAGCAGCTTTTCGCGCGCCGTAAGGCGCTTCTGATCGACAAACCGCCAATTGCGCTCATATAGAGCAAACGCCTCTTCAGCCGGAATTGGGCGCGCAGCGTCACGGTTCCAGGCGAGCGCCTGGAGTTCCGGAAATTCGGCAGGGACAATCATTGGCGCGATGTCAGCGTTCATAACCCACTTAACGTAGTGGATAGTGCTTAAAAAATCCAATCCGGTCGAAATAGCTACCTCGCCAGCGCCTCGGAAAACTCCACTGCCCTGCCCTGCCCTGGCGTGACGATCTCGCCGTCCCACATGATGCGGCGGCCGCGCACGATGGTGCCGACCGGCCAGCCGGTGACTTGCTTGCCGTCATAGGGCGTCCAGCCGGCCTTAGAGCCGGCCTGCGCGTTGGTGATGGTCTCGCGGCGCTTCATGTCGACGATGGTGAAATCGGCGTCGTAGCCGGCGGCGATGCGGCCTTTTCTCGCCATGCCGAAAATGCGCTGCGGGCCGTGGCTGGAGAGGTCGACGAAACGCTGCAAGGTCAGCCGGCCTGAATTGACGTGGTCGAGCATGATCGGCACCAGTGTCTGCACCCCGGTCATCCCCGACGGCGAGGCCGGATAGGGCTTTGCCTTCTCAGCCAGCGTGTGCGGAGCGTGGTCGGAGCCCAGCACGTCGACAATGCCTTGCGCAATGCCATGCCAGACGCCGTCGCGATGACGCGCCGCCCGCACCGGCGGGTTCATCTGGATCAGCGTGCCGAGCCGCGCATAGTCGTCCGCGGTGAGCGTCAAATGGTGCGGTGTCGCCTCGCAGGTGGCGACATCCTTGTGCTGCTCGAGGAATACGATCTCTTCCGCGGTGGAGATGTGCAGGACATGGATGCGCGCGCGGGTGTTTCGCGCGATGCGCACCAGCCGCTCGGTGCAGCGCAAGGCAGCGATCTCGTCGCGCCAGACGGGGTGCGAGGACGGATCGCCCTCGACGCGCAGGCCAAGGCGCTCGCGCAGGCGGAACTCATCCTCGGAGTGGAAGGCGGCGCGGCGGCGGGTGTTGCGCAGGATCGATGCCACACCCTCGTCGTCCTCGACCAGCAAGTCGCCGGTGGACGAGCCCATGAACACTTTTATCCCGGCAGCACCCGGCAGCCGCTCGAGTTCGCCGACATCATTGGCGTTTTCGCGCGTGCCACCGACCCAGAAGGCGAAGTCGCAGTGCATGCGGCTGGTAGCGCGCCGCACCTTGTCGGCAAGCGCTGCTTCGCTGGTGGTGAGCGGGTTGGTGTTGGGCATTTCGAACACTGCGGTGACGCCACCCAGAACGGCGGCACGTGACCCTGTCTCCAGATCTTCCTTGTGCTCCAGCCCCGGCTCGCGGAAATGCACCTGGCTGTCGACGACGCCCGGCAGGATGTGCAGGCCGTGGCAGTCGATCGTTTCGCCGGCCGAAGCCTGGCGGAGATCACCTATCGCGGCGATGCGACCATCCTTGACGCCGACATCGCGCGCGCCCTCGCCGTCATGGTTGACCACCGTGCCGCCTGTCAGGATGAGATCGTAGGTGGTTGCCATGGGCGTTCGGTCTCTTGCGGGGGGAGTGCCGTCGGCTTACGTAAAGGCCGACCCTTTTGCAAGATCAGGCTTCATTTCAACCCATGCCCTTTGCCCTACTCAAAGACCGCGCCCTCATTTCCGTGTCAGGCCAGGATGCCGAGCATTTCTTGCAGAACATCCTCACCACCGACCTCGATACGCTGGCCGCGGGCGAAGCCAAACCTGGCGCATTGCTGTCGCCGCAAGGCAAGATCCTGTTCGATTTCCTCATCTCGCGCAGCGGCGAGAATGGCTTCCGGCTGGAATGCCGCGTCGATGTCGCCGACGATTTCCTGCGCCGGCTTATGCTGTACCGGCTAAGGGCGAAAGCCGATATTGCCAAACAGGATCAGACGCTTGTCACCGTATCGTGGGATGATGATTCAACCGCTTCACATTCTGATTCAACGGCGCTCGCCGACACGCGCTTCCGCAATATCGCGATCAGGCGCTCCTATGGTGGCGCGGCAAAGGACGGCAGTGATCCGGGTACTTGGTTGGAGATACGCATCGCCAATGGCATTGCCGAAAGCGGTTCCGACTACCAGCTCGGCGACGCCTTCCCGCATGACGTGCTGCTCGACGAAACCGGCGGCGTCGGCTTCAAGAAAGGCTGTTATGTCGGCCAGGAAGTGGTCTCGCGCATGCAACATCGCGGCACCGCCAGGCGGCGCGTGCTGATCGTTTCGGCCGACCATGCCTTGCCGGCGCCGGGCACGGAGCTGACGGTTGCCGGGCGGCCGGTCGGCACGCTCGGCGCGAGCGAAGGCACGAGCGGCCTCGCCATTGTCCGCATCGACCGGATCAAGGCGGCGCTCGATGCCGGCCAGGCGATCCTGGCGGGGGACGTCGCCGTTTCGCTCGCTATTCCCTCCTGGGCAAAGTTCAGCTTTCCCAGGGAAGCGGTCGGCGCGGAGGACGCCTGATGGCCGCCGATCGTGTCGGGGCGCCGCCGCGCGCCTGGCAGCGCATGCTGTCGGGGCGGCGGCTCGATCTGCTCGACCCCTCGCCGCTCGACATCGAGATTTCCGATATCGCCCATGGACTTGCCCGCGTCGCCCGCTGGAACGGCCAGACGCGCGGCGATCATGCCTTTTCGGTTGCCCAGCATTCGCTGCTGGTCGAGGCGCTTTTTGGCGAATTGCAGCCGGACGCCACGGCCAATGCGCGGCTGGCAGCACTGCTGCACGACGCGCCGGAATATGTCATCGGCGACATGATCTCGCCGTTCAAGTCGGTGATGGGCGGCTCCTACAAGGACTGCGAAACGCGCCTGCAGCGGGCCATCCACCAGCGCTTTTCGCTGCCGCCGGAGCTCGGCGTCGGCCTGCGCAAGGAAATCAAGCGCGCCGACCAGGTCGCTGCCTACTATGAAGCGACGCTGCTTGCCGGCTTTTCGACCGCGGAGGCAACCGAGTTCTTCGGCCGGCCGCGCGGCTTCAATGCGGACCATTTCGATTTCACGCCGCGCTCGGTGACCTCGGCGCAGGCTGCCTTCCTCAAGCGTTACGCGACGCTCGAAAAGCAGCGCCAGGCAATTGTTGCTGTGCATTCGGCGCAGTGAGCATACGCTAAATTAACCAGCGGTAACCACAGTACCGGGTTCGATCACGGTCAGCAGGTACGCCTCATGTCCGTTGCGCACGTCAAGGGTGGTTCGCCCGTCCGCAGACGGGGAGCCGGAGGCGTCGCCGCGCCACGGCAGATCGCGGACGAATTGCGCCACCAGAACGAGCGCTTTTCGGCGGCCGTCGAGAACATGTCGCATGGCCTGTGCATGTTCGATGCCGACGAGCGGATGATCATCTGCAACGGCAACTATCTCAGCATCTTCTCCCTCGATGCGAAGATCGTGCGGCCCGGCATCCCGTTCCTGGACATTCTCCAGCACAGCGTCGACATCGGTGTCGCCTCGCAGAGCGCCGCAGACCTCTATGCCATCCGCAAGCCCTATATCGAGCGCGCGCAGGCCTCGACCTACGAGGAAATCCTGTCCGACGGCCGCATCATCTCCATCACACATCGGCCACTGGCTTCGGGCGGCTGGGTGTCGATCTATGAGGACATCACCGAGCAAAGATGGGCCGAGCAGGAACTGAAGGAGCAGCACCGCCGCTTCGATGCGGCGCTCGCCAACATGTCGCAAGGCCTGTTGATGTATGACGCCGACGGTACGCTGATCGTGCGCAACCAGCGCTTCTTCGACCTCTACAACGTGACACCCAGCGACTTCCCGCTCGGCATGAGCCATCGAGCCCTGCTCGAACAGTTGGTGCGTCTGCGCATCTATCCGTCGATCGACATCGACGGCGAGATCTCCAAGACCAGAGCCAGCCTGCAGGCCGGCGAAACGCGTTCGACAAACCGCAGCCTTGCCGATGGCCGAACATTGCTGATTGCGCGCCGGCCGCTTGCCGGCGGCGGCTGGGTGGCGACCTTCGAAGACATCACCGAGCGCCGGCGCGCCGAAGAGCGCATGAGCCACCTTGCTCACTACGACACGCTGACCGACCTGCCCAACCGCTCGGTGTTTCGCGAGCGACTAGACCAGGCGCTTGGCGAAATCCCTGCTACCCCGCTGGCGATCTTCTCGCTCGACCTCGATCGCTTCAAGGCCGTCAACGACACCTGGGGACACCCGGCCGGCGACTGGCTGCTGAAATGCGTGGCCGAGCGGCTGCGGCACAGCCTGCGCAGCGACACAGATGTGGTCGCACGTCTCGGCGGCGACGAGTTCGCCATCTTGCAGTTCAATCCCAAAGGTGCCAGCGATGCAGAACAACTGGCAAAGCGCATTGTCGCTGTTGTCAGCCAGCCGTTTCGCGACAAGAGCCGCGACATGCATGTCGGCATCAGCCTTGGCATTGCGCTGTATCCCGGTGACGGCAAGGACGCCGACACCCTTTTGAAGAACGCCGACATGGCGCTCTACAGGGGCAAGAGCGAAGGCCGCAACGTCTACCGCTTTTTCGAACCCGGCATGGATGCCTTGGTGCGGGAGCGCCGGGCGCTCGAAACCGATCTCGAGACGGCACTGAAGCGGCAGGAATTCGTCCTGGACTTCCAGCCGATCACCAACATTGCGTCGGGCGAAATCGTCGGCGCCGAAGCATTGATGCGCTGGAATTCCCCGACGCGCGGCCTGGTGGCGCCCGACGATTTCATCGCCGCCGCCGAAGACAGCGGGCTGATCGTTCCGCTGGGCGAATGGGCGCTGAAGCAGGCCTGCAGCGTGGCCGCCGGCTGGCCGCCCGAAATGCGCATCGCCGTCAACGTCTCGGCCGTGCAGATCAGAAGCGCCGACTTTGCCCGCAGCGTGATTTCGGCGCTGTCCGTTTCCGGCGTGCCGGCCAGGCGGCTTGAGCTGGAGATCACCGAAACCGTGTTGATGGATGAGAGCAAGACGGTGCTGAAGACGCTGAGGCAGCTGCGCGAACTCGGCGTCCGCATTGCCCTCGACGATTTCGGCACCGGCTATTCGTCGCTTGGCTATCTCAGGCGTTTCCCCGTCGACAAGATCAAGATCGACCGCTCCTTCATCCATGACATCGACAACCGGGATACGGCGGCGATCGTGCGGACGATCATCGGGCTTGGCGCCGAACTTGGCATCACCGTCACAGCCGAAGGCGTCGAGACCGAAGCGCAGCTCGACATATTGCGCAAGGCTGGCTGCGTCGAGGCGCAGGGTTTTCTCATCGGCGTGCCGTCAAAGGCGGCCGACATGGCCCGACTGCTCAAGTCGAGGGCAGCGTCCCGGCCCGCCTGAACATCCCCGGCGACATCCCATGCGCCGCGCGGAAGGTGCGTGACAGATGGCTCTGGTCGGAGAAGCCGGCCGCAAAGGCGGCATCGGCGAGATCCGAACCGTTCTGGATCAAGACATTGGCGCGGCGAAGCCTGCGGTCGCGGATGAAGGCCGCGGGCGTAAGACCCAGCACCTTCCTGAAATCCCGGATGACCTGAAAGCGCGTCACGCCTGCGGCTTCGGCGAGTCGTTGCAAATCGAGGTCCGCGCTCAGATGGTCCTCGATGACCTGTTCATAGACCTGGAGCCGGCTTTTCGATCCGAAGCTTTGGACCGCCTCGCGCCGCCGGCCGCCCCAATCGCCATGGCGCAGGATAAGCTTGCGCAAGGCGATCAGCATGGATGTCTCGGCACTCGTCACATCGCCTGATGTCGAGCTTTGGTGTGCGGCGGCCACCGCCTGGACGAGATCGGGATCATCGACGATCGATTGCGAAAACAGTGGCGCGCGATCCTGTCCGAGTTCTGCAGCGATCGCGCCCATGAGTGAGGTCGAGGGATAGAAGGTGCGATAGGCCCAGCCCTGCTCGGCGCCCGCCTCGCCGTCATGCCAAACCTCCGGATTGACGAGGAGGAACGTGCCCGAGGGCGCGGAGACGGTCTCGTTGCCGATGCGGACACGCTCGCACCCTTGCGTGATCAAAGCGACGACATAGGTCGGGTGCGTGTGCAGCTGGTAGCGATGCCGCGTAAAACGCGCCTTGAGCATGCCAAGATCGCGAAAGCGCGGATGACGCCAGAACTGCGTTGTCTCCTGCGGCTCCTGAATTCCCGACACGGTCAATCCTGTTCAAGACGCTGCCGGCGCAAACCCTTTAGGTGCTGGCATCGACAAGGCCGAATTTACGACGGCCGGCAAGGAGAGCGCAATGCTGCACAACGACCCCGTCGCCGCCCTCACCCCGCAAGTGGTGGAATGGCGGCACCACATCCATGCCAATCCCGAGCTCGGCTTCGGCGAACACGAGACCGCGCGCTTTGTTGCCGAAAGACTGCGCGCCTTCGGGCTCGACGAAATCCATGAAGGCATAGGCGGCACCGGCGTGGTCGGCGTCCTCAGGGGTCGGCCGGGGACACGCGCGATCGGGCTCAGAGCCGAGCTTGATGCCTTGCCTGTGCTGGAGAAGACGGGATTGCCCTATGCTTCGAAAAACGACGGCGTGATGCATGCCTGCGGCCATGACGGCCACACCGCGATGCTGCTCGGCGCCGCCAGGCTGCTCGCCGACAGCAGAGCCTTCGACGGCACCGTCTATTTCATCTTCCAGCCGGCGGAGGAGAATGAAGGCGGCAGCATGCGGATGATCGAGGACGGGCTTTTCGAGCGCTTCCCGGTGGAAGCCGTCTACGCCGTCCACAACTGGCCGGGACTGCCGCTCGGAACGATCGCCGCCCGTGCCGGGGCGATGATGGCGGCCGTCGACACTTTCGAACTGAGTTTCGAGGGCACCGGCGCGCATGCTGCCATGCCGCAGCTCGGCGACGATCCAATCCTTGCAGCCGGCGCCTTCGTCCAGGCCGTGCAGCGCATCGTCAGCCGCTCGGTCGATCCGCAGACCGCGCTGGTCGTCTCGATCACGCAGATCCATGGCGGCAATGTCGGCAACATCGTGCCGGGCAAGGTCTGGCTGCAGGGAACCTGCCGCTTCTTCGAGCCCGCTTTGTCGGATCATTGTGAAAGGCTGATCGGGGAGATCGCGGACGGTATCGCCTCGGCGCACGGCCTGACCGCCAGGCTCGTCTACAAAAAGGGCTACCTGCCGCTGGTCAACACATCGGCCGCGACAGAACGGGCCGTCGAAGCGGCCACCGCCGTCGTCGGCCGCGAGCAGGTCGAGACCGCGTTCAACCCGAGCCTCGGTTGCGAGGATTTCGCCTACATGGTCCGCGAAGCCGGCGGCTGCTATGCGTGGATCGGCGCCGGGGCGGTCGGACCCGGCGAAGGGCTGCACGGCGATCGCTATGTCTTCAACGACGCCATCGTTCCCACCGTGCTCCGCTATTTCGTCACCCTCGTCGAGCAGACGCTGGTGGCCGAGCCGGCCAAGACTGCGGATTGAGCATTGCCTTCAGCGCAGGGTCTCGATGTATTTCTCGTGGAAGCTGACATAGCCGGGTTCGACCACTTTGAGATGCCGCTCGATCAGTTGGTGGAATGCCGGCAATTGATGGAACGGCACGCCGGGATAGGCGTGATGCTCGGCATGGTAGGGCATGTTCCAGGCAACCTTGCGCACCAGCCAGTTGGTCAGCGTGGTGCGCGTGTTTTCCAGCATGTTGGCAACCAGCGGGCAGCGGCCATGTTCGGCCAGCAGATAAAGCCTGAGAAAAGGCTGGCCGAGCAGTGCCGGCACGATCCAGACATGGAGCAGCGCCGTCGCCTTGAACCAGAGGCCGAGCGCGGCGATCACGACATAGAAGGCGATCATGGCGCGGGCCTCGGTCTTCACCTTGGGCAGGCCCTTTGGCGGCACGTAGCTGTCGCGGCAGCGGCCCGTCGCGTTGGTGTAGAGCGTCTGCAAATGCCCCCACCAGGTCGGTAGGCCCGAGACGTGGACGATGTATTGCCGCATCGTCTCCGGTTTCGGAAAGGCGAGTTCGGGATCGTTCTCGGGATCCTGGGTGAAACGGTGATGGGCGAAGTGGAAGTAGCGGAACCAGTCGGCCGGCAGCGCGATCGCCAGGCTGCAGAAGCGGGCGACAGCATCGTTGAGCCATTGCGTCTCGAAGGCCGTCCTGTGCACCGTCTCATGCAGCAGCGTGAACAGGAAGACGATGAGGATGCCTTGCGGCAGCATCAGCGCCGGCCAGTACGGCACCTTGACCGCGATCAGCGCGCCGAGAACGACGATTCCGCCGAGATGGAAGGCGAGCTGGGCCAGTCCCGGACCGTTCGATTTGCCGGTCAGGCGGCTGCGCTGCTCATTGGTCAGCGAGGCGATGACATCGCGATGGTCTCTGGGTTCGGTCTGGGCAGCTGATATGTTCATGGCGCCACGCTACCTCAACAAGAAACCTTTCTAAAAACGAGGATTTCTGCAAAATAGGTAAGGTCAACTTATCTATTGGATTACCATGGCATCGCTTCCATCCCTGAGAGGACTTCAAGCCTTCGAGGCGGCGGCGCGCACGGGGAGCTTTGCCGCGGCGGCGGAAGAGCTGTCGATCTCGGCAGCGGCCGTCAGCCAGCTCATCCGCACCGTCGAGGAGCAGATGGGCCGAAAACTGTTCCATCGCGTCAACCGCCGTGTCGTGCTGACCGAGGCCGGCGTCGACATGCTGCCGAGGCTGACCCTGGCCTTCCAGGAGATCGGCAGCATTGCGCGCGGCGGCGATGCCTTCCGCCCGCGGCTTGTCATCTCGGTGCCGCCGTCCATGGCTATGGGCTGGCTTTCGCAGCGCCTCGCCGGCTTCGTCGCCAGCCACGGCGCTGTCGACATCTCGCTGCGCGGCGATGACGACCCGGTGCCGTTCGACCGTGAATTGATCGACATCAGGTTGTCCTTCGGTCCGCACTACCGCGAACACCCGACCGAGGACATTGCCAGGGACGCCGTCTACCCCGTCTGCGCGCCTGGATTGGCCGCCAGATCGGAAAACCTGGCCGGCTTGCCGCTGATCCACACCGACTGGGGACCGACCGGCGCGTCATTTCCATCGTGGCGCACATGGTTCGAGGCGGCCGGCATCGAGCCCGGCCGGGCAGTCCAGCGCGGCCTGTCGGCGAACTCGTCGCGGGCAGCGCTCGACCTGGCCATTTCAGGGTTGGGCGTGACGCTGGCACAAGGCATCTATTGCGCCCTGGCGCTGGAAGACGGCCGGCTGGTCCGGCCGAATACCCTATCGATTGCGCTGCGCCAGCCCTATTGCCTGACGATCCCGGAGCGTAGCGCAAGGCGCGACGTGGTGGCGGTGTTTCGCGCCTGGCTGATCGGGGAATGCCGGCGGGCGGTAGGTTCGCCGGCGCTCCGATGATGTGCCCATTCAGAGATGGCTGGCCAATGCCGCGACCATGTCCTTGTTCGTCGCCACGGGAATGATCTCGAACTCCACCAGGTCGGACCATTCGATGACCCAGCGCTGCAGCAGCGTGACGTCATCGGCCTCGACGAGCAGAAAGCAGCGGCTCATATCCGCCGCGATCCAGGAGTGGTGCACGACAAGCTCATCCGGCTTCAGGCGGCCGCGCTCGCCGAAGCGGCGATAGATCTCCTTGCGATCGCAGCCGGTGAAATCCTCGATGACGATGAACTGCATACGTCCCCCTCGCCTTGAACTACCGCCCGGGACGGTCGAGCCGCTCCAGGAACCATTGCGTCAGCCGCACCCAGACCTCGTCCTTCTCGCCGGAATCCTCCCAGCCATGGTCGAGATTGGGGTTGTCGTTGACCTCGATGACGAAGACGCCATCCTTGGTTTCCTTCAAGTCGACGCCGTAAAGTCCGTCACCGATGCAGCGCGCCGCCTTCACCGCCGTCTCGACGACATGCGGCGGCGTCTCCTTCAGCGTGAAGGTCTTGATGCCGCCCTGGTCGGGCTTGCCGCTGGCCTTGTGATTGACGATCTGCCAGTGCTTCTTGGCCATCAGATAATGCACGGCAAACAGCGGCTGGCCGCCAAGCACGCCGACGCGCCAGTCATACTCGGTCGGAATGAATTTCTGCGCGATCAGGAGATCGGAATCCTCCAGCCACTCGGTGGCGAGTGTCTTCAGCTCCTCGAAGTTGCCACATTTCTTGACGCCGCGCGAGAACGACGAATCCGGGATCTTCAGCACCAGCGGAAAGCCCAGCGTCTGCGCCGCCAGTTCAAGGTCCGAGGTGCCGGCAATCATCACCGTCGGCGGCACCGGCACCTTGTTGTAGGCCATCAGCTCGTTGAGATAGACCTTGTTGGTGCAGCGGATCATCGACAGCGGATCGTCGATCACCGGCATGCCTTCCTGCTGGGCACGGCGGGCGAAGCGGTAGGTATGGTTGGAGATCGAGGTGGTCTCGCGGATGAACAGCGCGTCGTAATTGGCAAGCTTGGCGAGGTCCTTCCTGGTGATCGGCTCGATTTCGACGCCCATCTTTTCGGCGATCTTGGCCCAGTAGCGCAGCGAGGAAATCTCCGACGGCGGCAGTTCCTCATGCGGATCGACCAGTGTGGCGAAGGTGTAGCGCGCCGGCGTGCGGCCCTTGGTGTCACGCCATTCGCGGTTGGTGTAGGTCTCCAGCGCCTGCACGAAGAAGGCTTCTTCCTCCTCGGTCATCCTGGCCAGCGGCAGGAAGCCGATCTTGCGGATCGAGGCCCATTCGGCACTGTCCTTGATGTGGACCTCAAGCGCCGGGGCGCGGAACCAGTCGAACAGCAGCTTGGCGAAACGGTCCCAGATCTTCGACGGGCCGATGCCGAAGAAGATGCAGACTTTTTGTGGAAAGACGCCGCCGAGATCCTTGCGGCATTTGTTGAGCGCCAGTTCCAGTTCCGGCAGCGCGTGCTCGTAAAGCTTGCGCTCCGACAGGTCGATCATCGTCTCGACCGTCGGGATGACCTTGTGGCCGCGCGAACCGGCGAGCAGCGAGGCATAGTAGCCGCGACTCTGGTAGGCGTAGTTGTTCGACAGGTTGATGACCTTCGGCTGCTGGCCGCGAAACAGCGCCGGATGCGCAAGATAATCACGGTTGGTGATGATCTTGTGCGGCGTCGCGGCCTGGTCGAGATCGTTCTGCCGGCCGGTGAGGATGACCCAGGTCATTGTTATCAGCGTTTCCCAAGAGTGATGGCGGCACGCAGTCCGTCGCGGCCGAATTGCGCCATGTTCATGAAGATGCCGTGGGGGACGGGAATGTTGGCGGCATCGAGGATGGTCTCCTGTCTTTCGTCCTCGACCCAGGGATCGTGGATGAGGATGTGGTCGCCGTCGTCGCCGATGGCCAGCACCCAATGCGGCACCTTCTTGCCAAACATCAGGAAGCCGCTGATCAGCACCAGCACCAGTTTTCCCTGAGCCAGGGCGCCACGGATGTCGTCGATGCCGAACGAACGGTAATTCACCGGGATGCCGTATTGTTCCGCGCGGCGGCGAAAGTCGACCTGGGCAAGTTCCATCACCCGGCGCTTGTCCTCGCTGCGCACCGACTGCAGGAACAGCGCGCCGTAGAAGGACACGAAGATTTCAGCCGCCAGCCCGTTTTCGTGGCCGGCCACCGCAAGGCCGAACGGCTCGCAGCCGCCAGGCCCGGACATCATGAACACCGTCGTCGCCTCGCGCCAGAGGCGGATTTCCATGACCGGATCGGGCACGAAGCCGGAATCGTAATTGGCCATCGCCATCATCAGGCAGCAGGGGCCGCAGGTGAACTCACAGGTCTGCTGGTAGAACGGCACTTTGGTGGCGACCGGAATGTCGCCGCGCAAGGTCTTTTCGTAGCGCAGCGCGGTGGCGCCATCCTCGTAATAGCCAGGCTCGCGACCGATCTTGCGGTAGCCGCTCTGCTCATAGATGCCGATGGCGCGCAGATTGTCCTCGCGCACTTCGAGGCGCAGCATCATGCGGTCGTGCTCGAAGGCGGCCTCTTCGGCCGCGGCAAGCAGCATGCGGCCAACGCCACGGCCGCCGAAAAACGGGCCGGTGGCAAGCGAGTAGAGCCGGGCGACGCCGCTGCCCTTGCGAAACAGCACCACGGCGTAGCCGGCGACGCGGCCGTCGCTTTCGGCGACCAGCATCTCGGCGGTCTCGCGTTCGATCAACAGGCGAAAGGAGCGCCGGGAAATGCGGTCGCTGGAAAAAACCGCCTTCTCGATGGCAGCGAGGTCATCGACGTCGGACGCGCGGGCCTTGCGAATCTCGGCAGGCATGCGGGTTCAGAAAACCTCGATTGGGTGGAGGAAAAGGCCCCGGTCAAAAACGTCGCAAACATCAGCCGAAACGCCGATATCAGCCAAGCGCTATCGCACCTTGAATAGGGCCGAATTGTGACAGGTTGCGCCACGAATGGCGGGCGGTGGCGGCGGCACAGCGACGTGTGGCGCCGCCCCGGTGCATGACCCGAAAACGGAATGCGCTCAACTGGCGAGACCCGCCAGAAGTTGGCCGTAGGCGCGCTTGGCGACCGCAGCCAGCTGCTCACGCGGCAGCGAGCCGACGACGGCGCAGGCATAGCCCTTGTCCAGCCAGTAGACCGCCTCGGGACCGTCGGCGTCGGCCATATAGGTGCCCTTGGACTTGGCAGCCGAATCGGCGGTAACGAACAGGGAGATGCGCTGGCCCTTGGCGTCCTCGTAAAGCAGCATGGCGGCCTTGCCCTGGCCGGCGGGCAGCAGCCGGCCGCCAACCAGCTGGAAGCCTTCCGCCACCAGATCCGGCGCCACCAGTTTCAGGCCGACGCGGTTGGACAGCCAGGTCTGCAGGTGATCCTTGTCGCTGGCCGGCACTTCCACCGCATGGCGTTGTTCGGCGGCATAGATGACATGGGCGGCGATCGCCTCTTCGGCCAGTTGGTCTTCGGCGCCGTCTTGCCTGCCAAGACCGTCGATGCCGGCAAAATAGCCGCCAAGACCGCCAACGACGAGCACCGCGGCGGCCGCGGCCGCAAGCCACCAGCGCGAGTGCCGTGCCGCCACTTTGGTCGCGCCTTCGCCAAGCACGATCTGCTTGAACAGCGCCGGCACCGGCTCGTCGAGCACGCCGGCAAAGGCGGCGCGCAGCGCGGCGCGGTCGGCCGTGTAGCGGGCGCTTTTCGCCTTCATTTCGGGATTGGCGTCGATCCAGGCCTCATAGGCGGCGCGCTCGTCGCCGGGCAGCTCGCCATCGAGGGCCATGTGAATGTCGCGTTCGGAAAAATCGCGGCGGGTCATTTCTCGACGATCCTTATCGAGCGGCGGCGCGCCGTGTCGTCGAGCAGGCTGCGCAGCTCTTCACGCCCGCGCGCTATGCGCGACATCAGCGTGCCGGCGGGCACGCCGAGAATGTTGGCAGCCTCGGCGTAGGAAAAGCCTTCGATGGCGACCATGACGAGGGCGGCGCGGCGGTCGGGGCTGATCGCCTGCAACGCGTCGATGATCTCGCGCGAGGCGGCATTCTCCGCCTGCTCGGCGGGGACTGCCTGCGCCTCGTTTGCGTCGAGCGGCAGGATCGCCGCCTCACCGCGCCGGTTCACCTTGCGCATCTGATCGATGAACAAATGATGCATGATCGTAAACAGCCACCTCCGGGGGCTTTCTCCTGTCTGCCAGCTCTCGAGCCGCAAGAGCGCCCGTTCGAGGCAATCCTGGACGAGATCGTCGGCGGAATCGCGGTCGCGCAGAAGCGAGCGTGCGTAGCGGCGCAGGCGCGGTATTTCACCAAGGATTGCTGCCTTCTTTTCGTCCATGACCGCTGGTTCTGAGGTCGCCCTTGTTTAACCCGATTGAACGCGCCTTCCCGGCGCGGCGCAAGCGGCCAGCGCGAAGCGGTCCGCCGCCCCGGTCACCCAAGCAATGAGATAACGATACCGCTGGCCAAATTATTCCTGGCTAAGTGGAAATCTTATTGTTCTTGCTTGTCTTTATCCACTTCCCTCGCCGCTCGCGTCAGCAGCCGCTGGTAGAACAGGCCGATGCCGATCAGCACCGCACCCAGGCCGATGAAGGACAGCGCCCTGAGCACGCCTTCCAGCTCCGACATGTCGAACAGGAAGACTTTCACCACGGCAATCGCGATCAGCGCCGCCGAAGCGATACGCAGCACTTGCGATTTCAGCCAGACGCCGGCGGTGAGCAGCACGACGCCGATGACCAGCCAGAGCGCCGAATAGGTGTAGGTTTCGAGCTGGCCGAGACCGCTCCACAGGCCGATGAACTCGCCCTTGAACGCACGCCTGACCGACAGTGTGGCGTAGGCAAAGACAAGCAGTGCCGCGACCACCGCCAGCATCTGCGCATACCATGGCGGCCGCTTATACCTGGCATAGAGCGCCAGCCCGCCGGCGGCGATTGCCGGCAGCAGGTAGGCCAGGAACAACAGATTGAACACCGGGATCTGGCCGGTCGATTCGTCGGTGAACAGCGGGTTCAGCACCAGGAAATGCTGGAAGACGATGAAGGCGACCGAGACCACTCCGGCGGCCATCGAGCCGTAGCGCAGCACCGAGCTTGGCGAGCGCATGTCGATGGCGACAAGCATGGCGCCGGCGCCGATGGCGATCAGCGTGTAGATCGCCTGCTCGGCGAGCGTTACGGGGCCGGTGTCGATGACGCCGCCATGCATGGCGTGGCGCACCAGCATGGCGATGGTGAGCAGCACGAAAAGCGCAGCACCTGCCTCCATGGCAAGGCGCGGCCGGCCATTGGTGGTGCGGGCGAGCTGCCAGGCGGCGAAGCCGAAGGCCAGCGCCGGCACGCCGTATCCCGGCAGCAGCCAGTTGAACACCGGCGTCGTCGTCAGCGATGCGGCGCCGACGATGGTCGGATCGAAGGCAACACGGCCGAGCACCGCGACAACCGCGCCGACCGAAATCCAGCCGAGCACCGGGTAGGAGCGCCAGCGCGTCGCCAGCGCCGGCACGATGGCGGCAACGCCGACAAGAATGGTCGTCCAGCCGGAGCCGAAGGCCATATGCAGCATCAGGAGGCCGGCCAGAGCCGAGCCGCACAGCGCGAAGGAGACGGCGATGTCGCCCTTGAGCGGCGGCTGTTCGGCGCGCGCGATCCACTCGCCGCCGGCGGCGAAGACGACAACCAGCAAGGCAGCGACCGCGGCATAGGCTAGGTCGCGGTCGAGATTGCCATAGGCGAGCCACAGCGTCAGCAGGACGACCAGCGGTGCGGCGACGGCCCATGCCGCCCAGCATGCCGCACGAACCTGCGCGGTGGCGGCGAAGCGGCGGGCGGCCCAGAAACCGGCGCCGATAAAGACCAAGCCGAGACCGATGCCGATGTGCAGCGTCCAGGGGTTTCCGGCCGCCACCGGCATGCCGTCAAAGCCTATGTTTCCCTGGGACAGTTCGGAGCCGATGGTGGCGGGCGGAATGATGCCTAGATAGATCATCACGCTCACCACACCGGCGGCGTGAAGCAGCGGCAAAGCGCGCGGCCGGTAGAGTGCGGTGGCGACAAGGGCAACGAGAACGGCTGCGCCCGGCAAGGCGCCGCCGGCGGCGACCAGTGTCGTGTCGACGGACAGACCAAGTGCTGAAAACGCCACGAAGACGCCAGGCACGATCGAGGGCCAGTCGAAGCCGTTCTTTGCGGTTTCCGCTTCGCCGCCACGACTGCCCAGCCAGACAAAGGCAAGCACGGCCAGCGTCACCGCGTCGATGAACAGGATGACGGGAAGGTCGGTGCCTGGCGCAGCCATCATGTAGGCGATGGTCCAGGCGCCGGTGCCGAAGAAGGCGGCCGCGATCAGGAATTTCCAGTCGCGCATGCGGGCGATCGCCGCGGTGGCGGCAAGCACGATGGCGAGATAGACGAACAGCGCCCATGGATTTGGCGCCTGCGAGGACACAAGTGCGGGCGTTGCCATGGAGCCGACGAGGCCGATGCCGGCCAGGGCCTGGCCATGGACGAGAGCGGCGGCGATGGTCGCCACGCCGATGGCGCCGAGCACGGTGAAGGCAAAGGCCGGGCCGACGAAACCGTAAACGGCATGGGCGGCATAGACCGTACCGAACAGGATGAACGCGCCTGCGGCTGTCAGGATCGCCGGGATGTAGGCGCCGGCCACTCCTTCCACCGGGACCTTGAAGCCGGTGCGGCGGATGAACTCGCCGCCGCCGACGAGCACCAGACCGAGCAATGCCGCCAGGGCAAGCCGCACTTCCGGGCCGAAAATGCCGGCCTCGATGGTGTAGCGGATCAGGAACAGGCCGCCCAAGGCCAGCGCGATGCCGCCGACCCAGACCGCCCAGCGGGTGCCGAGCGCGGTTTCGACTTCGGACTGGCGGGCGGCTTTTGCTGCGGCGGCCGGTGCTGTGGTCGCGGATCCGGTGAACGCCGCCTTGGCCGCTGCCGACAGTTCCGGCACAGCCTCGCTGGTGGCCGCTTCGGCCTCCGCGGCCGGTGCCTGCGCCGCTTCGGCTACCTTTGGCGGAGCTATGTCGGCAATCGCTGCGGTGGCCTGAGCGGCATCCGCCGGCACGCTGTCATTTGCGGCCGCCTCAACCGCCTTGGCAGCGGGCGCGGCGACATTTACGCCGGACAGAACCAGGCTGCGCAGCGCGCCGAGTTCGCGCTCGATCAGGCCGATGCGGCCCTGCTGGCGCAAGACAATGACGAAAAGCACGACAACGACGACAGCGCCAATCAGGCTCTCAAACATGGCGGTTCCCCCAAACCAGGCCAGTTTTCACTGACAATTGCGGCGGCCACACGGCCAGCCCGGACAGCCAATCAAGTCACGCCACCGCAATGGTGACCGGAGATAAATCATCGAGCATGTTTCGCCGGCAAATTCCAGCGGTCTACAGTCGTTATCCTCACCCATCATCCCGGATGGTCAGGAATGGCGCCACCGCTACATGCCAGGGAGACATGCTATCCTCAGATGAGCTACGAGGAAATCCAATGCCGAAGAGAAGCGCGGGACTGCTGATCCACCGGACAAAGGCCGGCATCCTCGAGTTTCTGCTCGTCCATCCCGGCGGTCCCTTCTGGGCAAGGAAGGATGAAGGCGCGTGGTCGATCCCCAAGGGTCTCGTCGAAGAGAATGAGGATGAGCTGGCGGCCGCCCGGCGCGAGGCCGGGGAGGAACTCGGCATTGCCATCGAAGGCGATTTCGAGCCTGTCGGCAGCTATCGGCAACCGGGCGGCAAGGTCGTCATCGCCTGGAGCGTCGAAGCCGATGTCGATGCCGATGCCGTCAAAAGCAACATGTTCAGCATGGAGTGGCCGCCGAGGTCGGGCGCTATGAAGGAATTTCCCGAGGTCGACAAAGCCGGCTGGTTTTCATTGCCGGAAGCCAGCCTCAAGATCCTCAGCGGTCAGCGTGCCATCCTCGATGATTTCGTGGAGCGGCGTGAAGTCGATTAAGCGCTACGTCGCCCTCCCCTCGGATGACGAACCTAGCGCGCCGCCAGATTGGCGGCTGGAAAGATCGAGCATGTCTCGGTGCCGAAGGCGAGCAACTTGCCTTGCGCATCCTTCAGCGTCGCTTCCGACACCGCCAGCGTGCGGCCCTTGTGGACGATCTTGCCCTCGCAGACCACTTCGCCGGTCTTCGGCGTGATCGGCCGCGTAAAATTCACCTTGAACTCGGCCGTCGTGTAGGCCTCGCCCTTCTCAAGCAGCGTCTGCACCGCGCAGGCAAGTGCCGAGTCCAGCAGTGTTGCCGCCCAACCGCCATGCACGCCACCCAACGGATTGAGATGGCGCTCGCTCGGCACGCCGCGAAACACCGCGCGCCCCTCCGACACTTCGGTCAGGGTAAAGTTCAGCTGGAAGGAGATCGGTGGGGCCGGATACTTGCCATCGATGATACGCTGCAAAAGGTCGATGCCGCTGTATTCGAGGAGATCGCCAAGCGGAATGGTGCCAAGGCCAAGCGGCGACACCCGGCCGGGATAAAGTTCGACTTCGCTCATATGATTCTCACGTCGTGATTTCTGGGAGGGCGCCTGCCGTTGCGGCGGCCTTGCCGCCCGAATGATGCTTGCGCAAGGCGGCGAGGAAGCCGGCGCGCGCGTCAGGCTGTTCGATGCCGCGCGGTTCGTAGACATGGCGGGTGAAGAAGAAGCCGGTCAGCCGGAAGGCGTCCTCCAGCGCCGCCTGGTCAGCTCGGGGGCCCGAGCGCTGCAGGAAGGCCGGCAGCGCCAGCATCTTGTCGCGCCACGGCGCACCGGCCTGGCGCGACACGGCGCGGCCGGATTTCGGCGAAACGTACGCCAGATCCTGCCGAGTGCCGGTCGCAGCGCATTGGCTGAGATCGAGGCCGAAGCCGAGTTCGTCGAGGATGAGAAGTTCGAAGCGCGCCACCAGTTCGCCGGCGGCGTCGGGATCATCGAGATGGGCGATCATCACGGCCAGCGTCTCGTAAAGGCCGCCATGGGCGTCGCGCTCCGGCAGGAGCCTCAGATGCGCGGCCATGGTCTGCAAGCCGTAGACGGCGACCGCGCTGTCCATCAGCCGGGCAGCATTCATCTCGATCGCTTCGGCCTGGAAGGTGCCGAGATGTTCGTCGAGGCGGGCCCGCCACAACAGGTCGACGCGGTTGCCGGGCTGCAGCACCGGCTGCTGCTTGCGCGAGCGGCCGCCGCGCACCAGGCCGAGATGGCGGCCATGCGCGCGCGTCATCACCTCGAGGATGGCGCTGGTTTCGCCATGCTTGCGGGTGCCGAGAATGATTCCCTCGTCGCGCCATTCCATGGCTGGAGCTTGTCACCGGTTGCGTGGCGAAATCAAGGATCGGGCGGAGCGCGTAGAAGCACTGCTGACATGGGCGTGCGCCGAAATATCGGAAAACCATCGGAAAGCCGTCGGGATTTTCGGCCGCGCAGGCGGCAATAAAGGCGAGTTGGCCGAAGCGGGCAGCGCACAGCCTGCCGGGATGGTTCGGATGGGTCGTGTCCAGAATGTCGACCGATCGGGCAGCCCGGCGACCTCTCATTCCCCATGCCCGAGAGGACCCGACATGACTTCCTTCCTGAGCCTGGTGCGAAGGCACCAGCTGATATTTTTCTTTTCAATGGCGCTCGGCCTGACCTGGCTGTTGTTCATCCCGTTCTGGCTGTCGAAGGGCGACAGCATTCCCTGGTTCACCTTCGGGCCAGTGGTTGCCGCCTTCACCGTCGCAGCACTTTCGGGAGGCTGGGCCTCGGTCAAGGCCATCCTGGCCTCGATGGTCAAATGGCGGGTGCATCCCTTCTGGTACCTGGTGGCATTCGGCCTGCCCTTCGGAACGCAGCTGGCCTCAATCCTGATCAATCCGCTGTTTGGAGCGACAGCACCTGCGTGGAGCAACATCCCGGCGATGAGCGAAATGCTGCCGATCATCGCGCTCTATGCCGTCTTCAGCGGCCCGCTCGGTGAAGAACCAGGATGGCGCGGCTTTGCGACGCCGCGGCTGCTGGCCGGCCATTCGGCGCTGACCGGCAGCCTGATCCTCGGCGTGGTCTGGGCGATCTGGCATTTCCCGCTCGGCCTGGTCGGCGACCTCAGCGTCTACGGCACGATCAATGTGGTGCTGGCCGGCATCGTCTTCACCTGGCTCTACCAGAACACCGGCAGCGTGCTGCTCGCCTTCATCATGCATGTCACGCACCAGAACAGCGTGCGCTTCCTGGGCAAGGTGTTCACCGGCAGCGACTATGTGCAGCAGCAATGGATCGGTGTCGCGATCTGGGCGATCATCGCGGTGGCAATCGTGGCCTGCTATGGCACGGAAAGCTTTGTCCGCCGGCCGAGGCCGCAGCTTGCCGTCGCGAGTGCGGCCTGACCGTCACGTCATTAGCGCATGGTCGGCCAAAACGTCATCGATGACGCGGCGGGATCTTTCGGCTTCGGCCTGGTTGGCGTCGTGTCCGGCAACGGTGATCAGCGCCTTCCATAGCGTCCAGCCGCGACCGCGCGCCCAGGTCGCCTTATCGACGGCGATGCGATCGCGAAAACCCTCCCGGCTTTCGCCGTCGAAGAACGTCCAGGTGATCGCCAGGTCGCAGGAAGGATCGCCGATGCCGGAGGTGCCGAAATCGATGACGGCGCTCAGGCGACCGTTTTCGACCAGAAGGTTGCCCCAGGCGACGTCGCCGTGGAACCAGACAGGCGAGCCATGCCAGACGGCGGCGAGGGCCGCGTCCCAGACGGCGGTGGCCGCCTGTGTGTCGATGTGGCCCTGCAGCGCCTGCAGTGCTTCCCTTGTCTGGTTGTCATACACGCTCAGCGGTCCACCGCGGAAGAAATTGTGCTGGCCCGCAGCCGGCCCGCCCGCCGAATCGATCTGCCTAAGCGCAATGAGGAAATCGGCCAGATCGACCGCGAACTGCCTGATATCGGCGATTTCGGCGGTCTTGGCGGTTTCGCCTTCGATCCAGCGGTAGATTGACCAATGCCAAGGGTACCCCTCCCCCGGCTCGCCAATCGCCAGCGGCACCGGGATCGGCAGTGGCAGAAGCGGCGCGAGCCTCGGCAGCCAGCGGTGCTCCTTTTCGACCTGCAGTGCATAGGGTGCCGCACTTGGCAGGCGCACGGTCATCTCATCGCCGAGATGGAAGGTGCGGTTGTCCCAGCCGCCTGATGCCACCGGGCTCACCGGCAGATGCCGCCATTGCGGGAACTGGGCGTCGACCAGCCGACGCACGAGATCGGTATCGATGGTCGGGTTTGCGTCACTCATGTCGTCATCTCAAACTGCCGGGGCGGCAGTTCTAGACGACGAAAATCAATGGGGGAACTCCAGCCCCATCTCGCGGTAGCGCTCGGGGTCGTCGCCCCAGTTTTCACGCACCTTGACGAACAGGAACAGGTGCACCTTCTGCTCGAGTATGCCCGCTATCTCCATGCGTGCCGACTGACCAATGGCGCGGATCGTCTCGCCCTTGTGGCCGAGCACGATCTTCTTCTGGCTGTCGCGCTCGACGTAAATGACCTGTTCGATGCGCACGGAGCCGTCCGGCTTCTCTTCCCATTTCTCGGTCTCGATATGGGAGGAGTAAGGCAGTTCCTGATGCAGCCTGAGATACAGTTTTTCCCGAGTGATCTCAGCCGCCAGCTGGCGCATCGGCAGGTCGGAGATCTGATCTTCCGGATAATACCACGGGCCGGCCGGCAGGGCTTGCGCGAGGTAGTCGAGCAGATCCTTGCAGCCGGAGCCGGTCAGCGCCGAGACCATGAAGGTGCGCTTGAACGGCACTTTTTCGTTCGCTGCCGCAGCCAGGGCCAGCAGCGCCTCGTGCTTGACCCGATCAACCTTGTTGAGGATCAGCACCATCGGCTGGCGGACATCCTTCAGCCGCTCGAGGATGGCGTCGGCGTCACCCCTGATGCCGCGCTCGGCATCGATCAGGAGCATAACGATATCGGCATCCTTAGCGCCGCCCCAGGCGGTGGTCACCATCGCCGTGTCGAGGCGGCGCTTCGGCTTGAAGATGCCGGGCGTGTCGACGAAGACGATCTGCGCATTGTCGTGCGTGGCGATGCCGCGCACGATGGCGCGGGTGGTCTGCACCTTGTGGGTCACGATCGACACTTTGGCGCCGACGAGCTGGTTGACCAGCGTCGATTTGCCGGCATTGGGCGCGCCGATCAAGGCGACGAAGCCGGAATGGGTGACGGGAGCTTCCGCTGCCGAGGGCAAGTCTTCGCTGGCGGTCATGCCGCACTCCCTTGATTGGCCCAGATGCCTTCGCGCACCAGAAATGCCGATGCCGCCGCTTCTTCGGCGGCGCGGCGAGAGCCGCCCATGCCGCTTGCCGGGGCAAAACCACTGACCTTCACGGACACCGTGAAGACCGGTTGGTGCTCGGGTCCTTCGCGTTTTTCGATCGCGTATTCGGGCCTGACATCGCTCGACTTGGCGATCCATTCCTGCAGGTCGGATTTCGGATTGGGCGGCTTTGCCACCACCTTTTGCGAGCGCGGCTCCCAGTAGCGTAGGACGAATTGCCTGGCCGCATCGAGGCCGCCATCGACATAGACCGCCGCGATCAGCGCTTCGACGGCATCGGCCAGATAGTTTCCGCCAGAGCCGCGCGAGCGCGCCTTCAAGGCGGCGTCGGCCCGGACCAGATCTTCCAGCTGCATTTCAATGCCGATTTCGGAGCAGGTCCGCGCATCGACCAGGGCATTGAAGCGAGGGGCGATCTCCCCTTCAGGCGCTTCCGGAAATTTTTCGAAAAGCAGATCGGCGACGATCAGGCCGAGCACGCGGTCGCCGAGGAATTCGAGGCGCTGGTTGTTGCTGCTTGCCTTGACCGCACTGGAATGGGTCAGCGCGGTCTCGAGCAAACGGACATCCCGGAAGGAATGGCCGGTCTTGGCTTTCACCAGATCGGCCAGAGTTTCACCAGTCGGGCGCTTCAAAGCCATCAATTTACGAAATGGAACATGCGCGACAGGCGCACCAGCGACGGCCATTTCCAGATCTCGAGCGGGCTCGCCTTGCCGCCGATCGAGAAGAAGACGACGCTGGCGCGGCCAACCAGGTTCTCGGCCGGCACATAGCCGACGTCAAAGCGGCTGTCGGAAGAATTGTCCCTGTTATCGCCCATCATGAAATAGTCGCCGGGCGGCACGACGAACTCACGGGTATTGTCGCCGACCGAATTCGGATTGATGTCGAGCGTGTCGTAGCTGACACCGTTGGGCAGTGTCTCACGATAGACATCGATCGGCCGCGGCTGCTCGGTAATGTCCGGATTGTCGATCTGGCCGGTTTTCACGCGCGGTACAGGGGCGTCGTTGATGAACAATACGCCGTCCTTCATCTGGATCTTGTCGCCGGGCAGGCCGACGACGCGCTTGATGTAGTCGAGCGACGGATTCGGCGGGAACTTGAACACCACGACGTCGCCGCGCTTCGGTTCAGAACCCCAGATGCGGCCCGAAAAGATGTCGGGGCTGAACGGCAGCGAATAGTGCGAGAAGCCATAGGACCATTTGGTGACGAACAGATAGTCGCCTTCGAGCAAGGTCGGCCGCATCGATCCCGACGGGATCGAGAAAGGCTGGAACAGCAGCGTGCGGATGACCATGGCCAGCAGCAAAGCCTGGATGATGACGCTGACGATTTCGCCAAGCCCGCCGGATTTCTTCTCGGATTTTTCAGCCACGCTCATGTCGTCCTCGATTATGCGTTGGATGGTATAGAGTCTCGGCGTGCGCTGGGCAACGTCATGCCAGCGCTAGATATAATCGCCGGTCGTCAGATGCAATCAATGTGGCGCTTGTTCGGCGGGCAACGCCTCGATGATCACAAAGGCTTGAGCAAGCGGGAAATCGTCGGTGATTGTGAGGTGGATCGCTGCTTTGTGTCCTTGCGGCAGGATTTTGGCCAGTCGCGCAGCCGCCCCGCCGGTCAGCGCCATGGTCGGCTTGCCGCTGGGCAGGTTGACGACCCCCATGTCGCGCCAGAACACGCCTTGCGCCAGGCCGGTGCCGAGCGCCTTGGCGCAGGCCTCCTTGGCGGCGAAGCGCTTGGCATAGGAGGCAACGCGCCCGGCCCGGCCCTCGGAGCGGGCTTGTTCGACCTCGGTGTAGATGCGCTGGATGAAGCGCTGGCCATGCCGCTCCAGCGACTTTTCGATGCGTCTGATGTCGATCAGGTCGCTGCCGATGCCGATGATCATTCCGCGGGGACTTCCCGTCCGCCGTGCCCGAGCTTGTGCGCCCGCTCGGCCATGCGTTTGCGGCGCTGCTCGCGAAAGGCGGTCATGCCCCAGCGGGTGATGCCGTAGAAGATCAGCCCGAACACCAGTCCGAGCGGCACCGCGCCGATCAGCATCGGTTCCAGGATCGGGTGCCACAGCTTGGCAAACGACAGCGTGTGCATCATTTCGCCGAGATGCGCGGGTGGTCCGTTCTTGGGCAGGTGCTCATGCAGGATGAGCTTGCCGGTCTCCCAGGACGCACCCCAAAGCAGCGGGAAGGTCAGCGGATTGCCGAAGAACACGGCGCCCAGTGCCGCCGCCACCAGATTGCCGGCGATCACCCAGCAGAGCACGGCGGCGATGACGAAATGGAAGCCGAGAGGAAAGAAGGAGGCGAACACGCCGGCCGCGACGCCGGCGGCCACCGCATGCGGCGTCGCCTTCAGCCTGAGAATGCGCTTGGAGAAATACTGCAGCGAACGAGAAAACGAGCGGCGCGGCCACAGATAGGTACGCACTCGCTCCAACAGGCCATCCGGCTTGCGGCGTCGAAAAAGCACTCTGTTTCAATTCCCGTTCAGCAACGCCCCAACCATCCCGGGCCGGACGCAATAGGTCTATCTTGCGCTTCGAGGGCGCAGAAAGGCAACAACGACTTTGATATAGCGACTGCCCTGCCGCGGAACAACGAAACGCCGCCGCGATGGTCTGCCGCAGTCCTGTAACAAGAGCGCTATTGGGGCGAAACTGAGGTGAGCGTTTCGATGACGACCATAAGGCCCGCCCGTGAAGACGACGCCGAGGCAGATAAACTACTCCCGATATTCGCTGACTTCGACCAGATTGCTGTCCGGGTCGCGGAAATAAACCGACATCATTGGGCCGCGGGCGCCGGTGCGCTCGACCGGGCCGACTTCTATTGCCACGCCATTGGCCGCCAGGCTGGCACAAATCTCGGCAAGAGGCCTTGCGGCGACCAGACAGAAATCGCCGGACCCGGGCGTCGGCGTCCTGGCTTTCGGCTCAAAAGTGCGGCCGACTTCATGCAGGTTGATCTTCTGCGATCCGAACAGCAGCGCTGTCGGCCGCTCCGGCTCGTCGAGACGTTTGAGGCCAAGCACGCGCTGGTAGAAGGCGCAGCTATCCTCCACCGAACGGACCGTCAGCACGAAATGATCGATGCCGGCGATCATGAGCGACCTCCCGTCAAATG
Organism: Mesorhizobium sp. P2_B11; assembly: GCF_056404855.1. Taxonomy (NCBI): domain Bacteria; kingdom Pseudomonadati; phylum Pseudomonadota; class Alphaproteobacteria; order Hyphomicrobiales; family Phyllobacteriaceae; genus Mesorhizobium; species Mesorhizobium sp. P2_B11. The sequence continues at coordinate 396,330 of NZ_JBFUDF010000005.1, read as the reverse complement.
TTGCGGCTGCCGGGCTTGATCGCCGGTATGGCGGCGAGTTCCGGCGGTATGCGGTCGGCGGGATAGGCCGGCACCTCATATTCGGCGAGCGCGATCAGCGGCACGCCGACATTGGTCTTGCCGGCCGAGCGGTCGATGATGCAAGCGGCGGCCACCACTTCGGCGCCGAGTTCGCGCAGGCAATCGATGGTCTCGCGGATCGAGAGACCCGTGGTGACGATGTCCTCGACGATGACGACGCGCGAGCCCGGCGCGATCTCGAAGCGGCGCAGCCTGAACTCGCCGCCTTCGCGCTCGACCCAGATTGCGGGCACGCCGAGATGGCGCGAGGTCTCATAGGCCGGGATCAGCCCGCCGATCGCCGGGCCGACGACATAGTCGATCTTGCCCGGTACCGCCTTGCGGATCTTTTCGGCCAGCGCCTTGCACAGGCGCTCGGTCTTGTCGGCATGCATGAACACGCGCGCCTTCTGCAGGAAGACCGGACTGCGCAGGCCCGACGTCAGGATGAAATGCCCCTCGAGGACGGCTCCCGCCTCGCGAAAAATGCCCAGCACTTCGTCGGTGTTCATCCTGCCCTGCCCCAAAACCAGTGGTTAGCCGTTGACGCGCCGCGCATCGCTGACGCTCGAATTGTCCTTGAGCTGCGACAGCAGCCGGTTGAGGTGCTTCAGATCCCAGACTTCGAGATCGATCAGCATTTCGGTGAAGTCGGGCGCGGTGCGCACCATCGACAGCGTGTGGATGTTGGCGTCGTTCGAGGCAACCACCTGGGCGATATCGGCGAGCGAACCCGGCGCATTGATGGCGGTGACCGAAACGCGCGCCGGGAAACGCTCCTTGGTCTGCTCGTCAATGTCCCAGCGCACATCGATCCAGCGCTCCGGCTGGTCGTCGAAGGCCTGCAGCGCCGGCGACTGGATGGGATAGATGGTGATGCCGGTGCCCGGTTGGACGATGCCGACGATGCGGTCGCCGGGCACAGCCCCTTCCGGCGCGAAGCGCACCGGCAGGTCGCCGCGCACGCCGCGGATCGGCACGGCGCCATCGCGCGGCTGGTCCTTGTCCTTGCGCGCGGCGCGCGTACCGGGCATCTGGAACAGCATGCCGGCGGCGTTGCGGATCTTCGACCAGCCCTCCTCGCGCTGCTTGGGCGCGCTGACGGTGACGCGCTCGTCCTTGTAGTCGGGGAAGACCGCCTTCATCACGTCGGTCGAGGCGAGTTCGCCCCGCCCGACCGAGGCCAGCACGTCCTCGATGTCCTTGCGCGCCAGCCGGTGCAGCACCGGCTTCAGGTTTTCCTTGGCGAAAGTCTTGCCGGCGCGCTCGAAGGCCCGCTCGAGGATGCGGGCGCCGAGACCCGAATATTGCTTGCGGATGGCGTTCTTGGTGGCGCGGCGGATGGCCGAGCGCGCCTTGCCGGTGACGACAACCGATTCCCAGGCAGCAGGCGGCACCTGAGCCTTGGAGCGGATAATCTCGACCTCGTCGCCGTTCTTGAGCTCGGTCATCAGCGGCATGATGCGGCCATTGACCTTGGCGCCAACGCAGGTATCGCCGACATCGGTGTGCACGGCATAGGCGAAGTCGATGGGGGTGGCGCCGCGCGGCAGGGCGATCAGCATGCCTTTGGGCGTGAAGCAGAACACCTGGTCCTGGAACAGCTCCAGCTTGGTGTTTTCGAGGAAATCTTCCGGGTTGTCGCCTTCGGCCAGCTGCTCGATGGTGCGCCGCAGCCAGGCATAGGCATTGGTTTCTTTCGAGATCGCATGGCCGGCGCCATTCGTCTTGCCGCCAGTGTCCTTGTAGATCGAATGGGCGGCAACGCCATATTCGGCGATCTTGTTCATCTCGCGGGTGCGGATCTGCAATTCGACGCGCTGGCGCGAGGGGCCGACGATGGTGGTGTGGATCGAGCGGTAGTCGTTCTGCTTGGGCGTCGAGATGTAATCCTTGAAGCGGCCGGGCACCATCGACCATGTCGTGTGGATGGCGCCGAGCGCGCGATAGCAATCCTCCACGCTGTCGACGACGACGCGGAAGCCGAAAATGTCGGAGAGCTGCTCGAAGGACAGCGCCTTGGCCTCCATCTTGCGGAACACCGACCACGGCTTCTTCTGCCGGCTCTTCACGCCAGCGTTGATGGCATGCTTCTCGAACAGCGCCGACAGCGCCTTCTCAATGTCGGTCAGCACGCCCTTGTTGCGCTCGAAGATCTCGGCAAGCCGCGCGGTGACGGCGCGGTAGGCTTCCGGATTGATGAAGCGGAAGGCGATCTCCTCCAGCTCCTCGCGCATGCCTTGCATGCCCATGCGCCCGGCCAAGGGCGCGTAGATGTCCATCGTCTCCTCGGCGATGCGCAGGCGCTTGGCCTCGGGCATGTGGTCGAGGGTGCGCATATTGTGCAAACGGTCGGCGAGCTTGACAAGGAGGACGCGGACATCCTCCGAGATGGCCAGCAAGAGCTTGCGCAGGTTCTCCGCCTGCTCGGCCTTCTTGGAGACGAGATCGAGCTTCTTCAGCTTGGTCAGGCCCTCGACCAGCTTGCCCATTTCGGGGCCGAACAGATCGTCGATCTCGGCCCGCGTCGCGGTCGTGTCCTCGATCGTGTCGTGCAGCAGAGCGACCGCGATCGTCGCCTCGTCCATGTGCATTTCGGTGAGGATGGCGGCGACTTCGAGCGGATGCGAGAAATAGGGATCGCCGGAAGCGCGCTTCTGGTGGCCATGCTTCTGCATGGCGTAGACATAGGCCTTGTTGAGCAACGCCTCGTTGACGTCAGGCTTGTAGCGCGCGACGCGCTCGACAAGCTCATACTGACGCATCATGGGCTAGATCTCTCGGTGCTGAAATGATTGATGCGCCGCACTAACGTACGGCGCATCTCATAGATAGCCACGAAACTGACGGGACGGAAGTGCCGGAACCATATTCCCGGCAGGTCCAGAGCGCCTGCTTAGTAGTCGTCGCTCTTTTCCGGGGGCACGAGGCCCTCGATGCCGGCCAGCAGGTCTTCCTCAGTCATGCGATCGAAGGTGACGTTGTCCTCGGCGTCGTCGGCATCGGTTGCCGCGACCGCATTGCCGGTCTGGTCGGCGATCGCCTCGCCGTCGGCTTCCGGCTCGTCGACCTCGACATGCTTCTGCAGCGAGTGGATCAGATCTTCCTTGAGGTCGTCGGGCGACAGCGTCTCGTCGGCGATCTCGCGCAGCGCCACGACCGGGTTCTTGTCATTGTCGCGCGGCACGGTGATCGGCGCGCCCTGGCTGATCTGGCGGGCGCGATGGCCGGCGAGCAGCACGAGCTCGAAGCGGTTGTCGACCTTGTCGATGCAGTCTTCAACGGTTACGCGGGCCATTGATTGCCCCTTTCATGCCTGGATTTGATGGAAAACAGGCGCGGTCCATAACCCGAACGCCGCCAAAATACAAGCATTATGGCAGCGCCGCCTCGTGAGCCGACGGACACCAGTTTCTGGCGCCGGTTATTACCTTGCCGGCGAAGCGGCTCACCCAGCGACGATACAGCCCGATCACAATTGCTTGCAGTTGGCCCTGGCACCCTTGGATTGCCGTAAAACTGGCGCTATCTCGGTTGACGAAAGGTCAGCCGGTTTATTTACGAGCCGACCGATATATCAGACCCATTTCGATTAGTCCGCCACCTATTTCGAAAAAGGAATATTGCCATGTTCGACCCCCGTGAAAAAATCGCCCTTTTCATCGACGGCGCCAATCTTTACGCCACCTCTCGCGCACTTGGCTTCGACATAGACTACCGCAAACTGCTATCAAGCTTCCAGAAGCGTGGCTATCTGCTGCGCGCTTACTACTACACCGCATTGGTCGAGGATCAGGAATACTCGTCGATACGTCCCTTGATCGACTGGCTCGACTATAATGGCTTCAAGGTGGTGACCAAGCCGGCCAAGGAATTCACCGACTCGACCGGCCGCCGCAAGATCAAGGGCAACATGGACATCGAGTTGACCGTCGATGCGCTCGAACTTGCCGATGTCGTCGACCATTATGTCATCTTCTCCGGCGATGGCGATTTTCGCACGCTGGTCGAAGCGCTGCAGCGGCGCGGCCGCAAGGTTTCGATCGTCTCCACAATGGCCTCGCAGCCGCCGATGATCTCGGACGATCTGCGCCGCCAGGCCGACCACTTCATCGACCTGACCTCGCTGAAGAACGAGGTCGGCCGCGATCCTTCCGAGCGGCCGGTGCGCCGGCCCGAGCCGGCCGAGGTCGAAGAGGACGACTATTGAGAAGCGGCCGCCTTGAACGCCGCTTCAGAACCTGACCGCGACTGCTCGCTCTGCCCACGGCTGCATGATTTCATCGCAGACTGGCGGCAGCGCGAACCGTCCTGGTTCAATGCGCCGGTGCCGACCTTCCTGCCGCCAGAGGGCGACGAGGCCGTCGAGTTGCTGATTGTCGGGCTGGCGCCTGGCCTGCGCGGCGCCAACCGCACCGGGCGGCCTTTCACCGGCGACTATGCCGGCGACCTGCTCTACTCCACGCTGATCGCCCACGGCTTCGCGCGCGGCGAGTTCAAGGCGCGGCCGGATGACGGGCTGCAGCTTGTGAGCACCGCGATCACCAACGCCGTGCGCTGCGTGCCGCCGGAAAACAAGCCGGTCGGCGCCGAGATTGCCACCTGTCGCAGCTTTCTGGTGCCGACGATTGCGCGCTTTCCCAAACTGCGCGCCGTGCTGGCGCTGGGCTCGATCGCGCATCAGTCGACGGTCAGGGCGCTGGGCGGACGTGTCGCCGCCTACCCGTTCAAGCATGGCGGCCGGCTCGAGGCCGGCACCGTTACGCTGTTTTCCAGCTACCACTGCTCGCGCTACAACACCAACACCGGTGTCTTGACCGAAGCCATGTTCGTCAGGGTCTTCAGCGACATCGCGGAATTCCTGCGAACATAGTCGCCGTCTACACCTTTATTTTCCGCAATTCCGGACGGAAAACCGCTTCACACTTTTCCTGGAATTGCTCTCAGAACCCCTCCAGCACGATCTTGCCCTTGGCCTTGCCGGTCTCGATCAGCGCGTGGGCACGCTTCAGGTTGGCGGCATTGATCGTGCCCAACGTCTCGCCCAGCGTGGTGCGGATGGTGCCCGCATCGACAAGGCGAGCCAGTTCGTTGAGGTGCGCGCCCTGCGCAGCCATGTCAGGCGTTTCGTAGAGCGAGCGGGTGAACATCAGCTCCCAGTGGACCGAAACGCTCTTGCGCTTGAACGGATTAATGTCGAGCGTCTGGGGATCGTCAATCAGGCCGAAACGGCCCTGCGGCGCGATCAGCTCGACGATCTCGGCCAAGTGCTTGTCGGTGTTGGTGGTCGAGAACACGAAGGCCGGGGCACCGATGCCGAGGACGGCAACCTGCGCAGCGAGCGGCCTGGAGTGGTCGATGACATGGTGGGCGCCAAGGCCGAGCACCCAGTCGCGTGTTTCGGGCCGAGATGCGGTGGCGATCACCGTCAGACCGGTCAGCTGGCGCGCAAGCTGGACCGCAATCGAGCCGACGCCGCCGGCGCCGCCGATGATCAGGATAGCGTTTGCGGCGCCGACGACAGGCTTCTTCACATCGAGGCGGTCGAACAGGGCCTCGAAGGCGGTGATCGCCGTCAGCGGCAGCGCCGCCGCCGGCGCGTAGTCGAGCGAACTCGGCTTGTGGCCGACAAGGCGCTCGTCGACGAGGTGGAACTCGGCGTTGGTGCCTTGCGGCGCCAGCGCACCGGAATAGAAGACGTCGTCGCCTGTTATAAACAGGCTGGCGTCCGGTCCCGTGGCGACGACCCGACCGGCAGCGTCCCAACCAAGCACGCGCCAGCTTCCGGCCTCGGGCTTGGCGCTCTTGCGGATCTTGGTGTCGACCGGGTTGACCGAGATCGCCTTCACCTCGACCAGCAACTGGCGGCCTTTCGGCTCCGGCTTTGGCAGGTCGATGTCGACGAGGGAGGCCTCGTCAGTGATGGGGGCTGGGATTTGATAGCCGACGGCGCGCATTTTTTTGTCTCCGCGATTGCTGTTGAGCGTTGTCTGGAGCACAAATGCAAACTATGTGCGACGAGCGCAAGAATGCACATATAAAGCACATAGTGTCGAAAAGGATACCGTCATGCCGCGCATTCGCCATGAGCGATTCGATTGCAGCCCCGGCTGTGCCGTGGAAGGAACGCTGCGCTATATCGACGGCAAGTGGAAAGGCGTCGTGCTCTACCATCTGTTGGAAGGAACAATGCGCTTCAACGAGATACGCCGGCGCATTCCCAACTGCACCCAGCGCATGCTGACCAACCAGCTGCGCGAACTGGAGACGGACGGGCTCATCGCCCGCAAGGTCTATGCGCAGGTGCCGCCAAAGGTCGAGTACAGCCTGACACCGCGCGGCCAAAGCCTGGAGCCGGTGATCACCGCCCTGAAGGTCTGGGGCGATGCGAATGTGACGCTGGCACCGGACGTTTCCCAGGCGGCCTGACTTAAGGCGGCGCGTCTCACACCGGCAGCAGGGCGTCCGGCTTCACGTCCGATATCGACGCATAGGTGTGGGTCTCCCTGACGCCCGGCAGCGGCAGGATCACGCGCTTGAGAAAATCCTGATAGGCGGCCATTTCCGAAATGCGCGCCTTGACCAGATAGTCGAAGCCACCGACGACCATATGGCATTCCAGCACTTCGGGGGCTTTCGCCACCGCTTCGGCGAAACGGTCGAACACATGCGGCGCCGCCTGGTCGAGCCTGACTTCGATGAAGACGAGCGTGCCTCGGCCGATTTTTTGCGGATTGAGCACAGCCCGGACCGCGGTGATGAACCCGTCACGAAACAGGCGCTTCACCCGCTGGCTGGTGCCGGTCGGCGACAGGCCGACGCGGGCAGCGAGATCGAGCGTGGTGCGGCGACCGTCCTCCTGCAGCAGCCGCAGCAGGCTGCGGTCGATGGCGTCGAGCTGATCGGATTCATGATTCACGCTTGTGATGCCTCTATTGTGTGACTTTCACTTCCCAATTGCAAAAACAGCATATTTTGTCGCACCATTTTCAACAATAGGCTGCGCTTTCGACGAGAGCCGCTGGGGCAAGAAACCTCCGCTGGCAAGATCAAGCAGGACCAGAAATGCGCGTGGCAGATGACCGAAACACGAAGCCGGCAATCCTTGCCGGCCTGGCCATGATCGGCATCTACGCCGTGCAGTTCGTCGCCGCCCGCTTCAGCCTGCGGGAGCATCTGACGGCAACCGATCTCGCGACCTTGCGCTTTATCGGCGCCGGCATGGTCATGCTTCCGATCGTCTGGAGAGGCGGTCTGGCGGCTATCAAGACGTTAGGCTGGCGGCGCGCGCTGACACTCGCGGCGCTGGCCGGACTGCCCTACCCGATCATCATTAATTGGGGCCTGACTTATGCACCCGCCGCGCATGGCGCAGCACTTTGCCCTGCCTCGATCGTTTTTTTCTCATTCGTGCTGTCGCACATCGCCACCACGGACAAGGCCTCGCGCCAGCGAACCATCGGCGTTGCTGCCATCATTGCCGGACTGATCTTGTTCATTGCGCCGGTGCGCACCGACAGCGGTATGAAGGATGTCCTCCTCGGCGATCTGCTGTTTATCGGCTCGGGCGCGATGTTTGCCACCTATGCCGTTCTCGTGCGGCGCTGGCGCGTCGATCCGGTCACCGCGACCGCAACGGTCGTGCTGCTGTCATGCGTGCCGCTGCCAGCGCTCTATTTCTTCGCCCCAAGCGGCCTGCGGGCCGCATCAGCGGTCGAGATCGCCAGCCAGATCGTCATTCAAGGGTTTTTGGCCGGTGCCGCCGCCATGTTCCTCTACACCTATATCGTCCGACAGCTGGGATCGCAGACGGCATCTCTGTTCATGCCATGCGTGCCGATCGCAACGGTCCTGATCGCCATGACGGTGCTCGGCGAAACGCCGACCGGCATCCAGTTCGCCGCAATCCTGATCATGGCAGCAGGGATGGCCTTTTCGGCTGTCGCCAGACCTGCGGCCAAGACTGCCTGATTCAGGGCGATGGCGAGGCTTGTGCGGATGGCGCAAACAGCTCGGCCAGCGTTTGCTGCCCGCCCTGAAGTACATTGAGGTCGACATCGCCCTCGATGCCGGCGACGCGGCCCATATTGTGGTACTGCCAGTAGATCCAGCCGTCCTCGCTCGGTTTGATCGCCAGCGAGCGCAGCCAGCGCCGACGCACAGCTATCTGTCCGAGATAGGCGTCCTCAGCCTCGTCGGTCAGGTAGATGATCGCCGGCTTGCCGAACGCGGCTTCAACCGGCCCGAGGAAGGCCTGGAGTTCCGCGCCCAGCTGTTGCGGCGACGGGCGTAGCGGGCAGTTGCCGCCGAACTCGATGTCGACGACGGGCGGCAGCAGCGGCTGGTCGTGCGGCACCACCGCAATGAAGTTTTTCGCCTGGTCGGCGCCCGGCCGGCAGAAGGTGAAGAAGTGATAGGCGCCGACAGCAAGACCGGCCGCGCGGGCCTCGCGCAGGTTTTTGGCAAAGGCATCGTCGACATGGTCGCCGCCCTCAGTCGCCTTGATGATGGCGAAAACGACATCGTCAGCAGCAACGCGCCGCCAGTCGATCTCGCCCTGATGATGGGAGACGTCGATGCCCCTGACCGGATAGCTGTCCCGATCCGGCGAGAAGGTCTGGAAATAGAAGAAGCCGCCCGCCGCGATGAGGCCCACAACGACCAGACTGGCCGCACTCCAGAGGATGATCCTTTTTCTCAAGACCTTCCCCTGTTCATCGTCGTGGTTGATTGGTCGAACCCCTTGAAAGCCAAACCGTTGGCTTTTCTAAGGCTATTCTCCGATGCCCCTCACCCGCGTTCTTTAAGCAGCCGGCCCTTTTCGCGCGACCAGTCGCGCTGTTTTTCAGTCTCACGCTTGTCGTGCAGTTTCTTGCCGCGGCCGACGGCGAGCAGCAGCTTGGCGCGGCCCTGGTCGTTGAAATAGATTTTTAGCGGCACCAGCGTCATGCCTTCGCGCTCGATGCTCTGCGACAGCTTTGCCATCTCGCGCTTGTTGAGCAGCAGCTTGCGGCGCCGCCTGGGCTCGTGGTTGAAGCGGTTGGCCTGCAGATATTCCGGCAGATAGGAATTGATCAGCCAGATCTCGCCGCCCTCGACCGAGGCATAACTGTCCTGGATGTTGGCCTGGCCCTGGCGCAGCGACTTGACCTCGGTGCCAGTCAGCACCAAGCCGGCCTCGACCGTGTCGAGCACCTCATAGGAAAACCGCGCCTTGCGGTTTTCCGCAACGGTCTTGTTGTTGGGATCGGCTTTTCTGACCTGATTCATGATGTGGAGAGGTGGCGCCCCATCCTCAATTTATCAAGCCGGCGTGCTTCATCGCCGCATCGATCTTCTCGGCGGTCGATGCCTCGATCGTCACCAGCGGCGAGCGCACCACGTTCTCGACCTTGCCAATCTTCGACAGCGCGTATTTGACGCCGCACAGGCCGGGCTCGAGGAAGATTGCCTTGTGCAGCGGCAGCAAACGGTCCTGCAATTCCAGCGCCTTGGCGCTGTCGCCGGACAGTGTCGCTTCCTGGAATTCAGCACACAGCCGCGGCGCGACATTCGACGTCACCGAGATGCAGCCGACGCCGCCATGGGCGTTGAAGCCAAGCGCGGAGGCATCCTCGCCCGAAAGCTGGATGAAATCCTTGCCGCAGGTGGCGCGCTGTTCGGACACACGCTCGACCTTGCCGGTGGCATCCTTGACGCCGACGATGTTCTTGAAGTCGTGCGCCAGCCGGCCCATCGTGTCGGGCATCATGTCGATCACCGAGCGCGGCGGGATGTTGTAGATGATGATCGGCAGGCTGGTCGCCCTGGCGACGGCGGCAAAATGCTCGTAGAGGCCGCGCTGCGTCGGCTTGTTGTAATAGGGCGTGACGACCAATGCCGCGTCGGCGCCCGCCTGTTCGGCATATTGCACGAGGCCGACCGCTTCCGCGGTGTTGTTGGAGCCAGCGCCGGCGACGACCGGAGCGCGGCCCTTGGCGACCTCGATGCAGACCTTGACGACATGGCGATGCTCGTCATGTGACAGCGTCGGCGACTCGCCGGTGGTGCCGACCGGGACAAGGCCCGTGGTGCCCTCTGCGAGCTGCCATTCGACGAAAGCGCGAAAGGCTTTCTCGTCGAAACGCCCGCTCTTTTCGAACGGTGTCACGAGCGCAGTAAGCGAGCCTCTCAGCATGTCGTCCAACTCCTTGGGACTTCTAGGGTTTCTTGACGTGTTTTAGCGTCGGCGCCTTCTAGCCGAAAGCGAAGCCGCGCACCATAGTCTCGACACTGTTGCGCGGCAAGCATGGCGATAGTGCCAGCAAGCGCAATTCGAACGACCTCGATAACCCTTTGTTTACGGGCTCTTCACGACCTAAGTCTAGGCTCTCAGGCACCTGGGCTTGCCATCTAAAGTGCCGCAACAGGGAAAGATCAGGACCATGCCGGCCAGTCGGCCCCTCCGCTTCGCATTGCTTGGCGTCGTTGCCCTGCTGATAGCGGGGACGGCGGCAAACGAGAGCGTCGATGAGCTGACGACCTCATCGATCCCGATGCCCAGTCTGCAGGATAGGGGCCTGCAGGACGAAACGCAGACTGATGCGCCTTCCGCGAGTATCGTCGTGTTGAAAGGCGGTCTCGACGCATTGGCGACCGGCGATATTGCCGCGGCACGCACCGTGCGCGAAACACTGCCGGCCAACTCGCTGGACCGCCATATCCTGGCCTGGGCGATCGCGCTTTATGGCGGCGACCGGGTGCCGAGCAGCGAGATTGCCGATACCGCAAAGATGCTGCCGACCTGGCCGGGCACCATCGCCTTGCGCAAGAACAGCGAGCGCGCGCTCTACCGCGAAAGCCCGTCGCCGCAGACAGTGGTGAAGGCCTTTGACGGCAGCCAGCCGCTGACCTTCGAAGGCGTGGTGATCCTGGCCCGCTCCTATGTGGCACTGGGCAACGCCAAGGCGGCGCTCTCGGTTTTGTCGCCGTTCTGGCGCACCGAAAAGCTGGAAGCCAAGGACGAGGCGGCCGTCATCAGGGAGTTTGGCGCCATCATCCCGGCTGCCGACCATCGTTTCCGCATGGAACGGATGTTTTATGCCGACCGGGAGAATTCGGCGCTGCGGGTCGCCACCCTTGCCGGCGCGCAACCGCTGGCCGATGCCTGGGCCGCCGCCTCGCGTGGCGACAAGAACGCAGCCAAGCTGTTGAAAGCAGTGCCTGTGGCGCAGCAATCGGCCGGCTATTTCTTCGCGCAAGCCGAATATCTGCGCAAGCAGCGGAAGTTTGCGGACGCCGCCGCAGTGGTGATGAAAGCGCCAACCGATCGCGACGCGTTGGTCGATCCCGATGCCTGGTGGGTCGAGCGCCGCGTGCTGTCGCGCGCGCTGGTCGACCAGGGCGACTGGAAGACCGCCTACAAGATCGTTGCCGCGCATGCCGCCGAAAGCCCCACCAGTGCCGCCGAGGCCGAATTCCACGCCGGCTGGTATGCGCTGCGCGGCCTCAACGATCCCGGCACCGCGTCCGGACATTTTGCCCGCATCGCCGATCTTGCGCAGGGACCGATGTCTCTGTCGCGCGCCTATTACTGGCTCGGCCGCGCCGCGGAAGTCGGCGGCCCCGGCGATGCGAAGACCTATTTCACCAAGGCAGCGGCCTATGGCACCACTTTCTACGGTCAGTTGGCGGCGGAACGGGTTGGCTTGCGCACGCTGAACATCGTCTATCCCGAGCCAAGCCCTGTTGACCGCCAAAGCTTTGACGGCCGCGAGGCTGTCAGCGCCATCAAGCGGCTGCAGGAGGCAGGCTATGACCGCTATGCCGAGACGCTCTACCGCGATCTCGCCGGACAGTTGACCAGCCCCGGCGAACTGGCGCTGCTGGCCGTGCTGGCGGAAAAGCAGGGCAACCATTTCATGGCGCTGAAGGTCGGCAAGATCGCTGGCGCGCGCGGCATCGATGTCGGCGCGCTGTCGCATCCGCTGGGCGTCATTCCCGACACCGCCGATATTTCCGGCTCGGGCAAGGCGCTGGCCTATGCCATCGCGCGCCAGGAAAGCGAATTCAATGTGGGCGCCGTTTCCAGCGCCGGCGCGCGCGGCCTACTACAACTGATGCCGGGCACCGCAAAGCAATTGGCGAAAAAGGCTGGGCTGACGTTTTCGCAGGATCGGCTGACCAGCGATGCCGGCTACAACGCCACACTGGGCGCGGCCTTCCTCGGCGAGCAACTCGACCGCTTCGGTGGCTCCTATGTGTTGACCTTCGCCGGGTACAATGCCGGCCCCAACCGCGCCGCCCAATGGATGGCCAAATATGGCGATCCGCGCGGCAAGGACATCGACGCCGTCGTCGACTGGATCGAGCGGATTCCCTACACGGAAACAAGAAGTTACGTGCAGCGCGTGATGGAGAATTACGAAGTCTACAAGATGCGCATTTCGGGGAAGTACGACATCGTTGGCGATCTGGTGAACGGGCGGAGCTGAGGCTCGGCATTGCTGTCGTCGCAGGTTGGAGATCCTTCGCGCCCCCTCTGGCCTGCCGGCCATCTCCCCCACGAGGGGGAGATCAGCTTTCATCCCCGATTTCGCCAATCTCCAATATCGCGGAAAGGGCGCCGCGCCTGAGCCGCCAATCTCCCCCCTCGAGGGGGGAGATGTCCGGCAGGACAGAGGGGGGCGCGGTCCCTCCGACATCTCCAAGATTGTCAACAACTTGCCGACCTCGATTTGACCGCTCCCCCCCTCACCTGTAGCAGTCGGTGACGATCAGGCTAGGACTCTCGTTGACATGTTAAGCACCGACGGCTTCTCCGACTTTTTCTACACCGCGCCGGACGGGCTCAAGCTTCACGCCCGCATTTACGGCGAGACAAACTCGGGAACCTGGCCGGTGGTCTGCCTGCCCGGTCTGACCCGCAACGCGCGCGATTTTCATGAGCTCGCGCATTACCTGTCGCAGCGGGCCGACAATCCGCGCAAGGTGATCGCCTTTGACTATCGCGGCCGCGGCGAGTCGGCCTACGACGCTGATGTCAGCCACTACAATGTCGGCATCGAGGCCGGCGACATTCTCGCCGGGCTGGCGGCGCTCGACATCGCGGAAGCGGCCTTCATCGGCACGTCGCGCGGCGGGTTGATCATTCATGTGCTCGGCGCGCTGCGGCCGGCGGCGCTGAAAGCCATTGTGCTGAACGACATCGGCCCAGTGATCGAGGCTGCGGGGCTGGCTCACATCCAAACCTATCTCGACCCGACGCCGAAACCAAAGAGCCGGACCGAGGCTATTGAGGCCCAACGCGTCGCGCATGGCGCGGATTTCCCTGCGCTTGCCGCGGCGGATTGGGATCGGATGGTGGCGGCCGTCTACCGCGAGACCGATCAGGGGCTGCTGCCGGATTTCGACCCACGGCTGGTCGAGACGGTGGCAGGCCTGGACCTCAGCAAGCCGCTTCCGGATCTGTGGCCGCAGTTCGAGGCGCTGGTGGCCATACCACTGCTTGCCATACGCGGTGCCAACTCGAAACTTCTGTCGGTGGAGACATTGCAAGAGATGGGCAAGCGCCATCCCGGTATGGAATCGATCACGGTCGACGGCCAAGGCCACGCCCCCTTCCTGGAGACGGGCGATCTCCCCGCCGCCATCGCGGCTTTCCTGATCAAAGCACAGAATGGAGCTTGGACAAAGTAAACCCCAAGATCAAATATGATCCTGGGGTTGCCATTTCAGTATATGAACGCTCGGAAGAACTATTTGGCTTTCGAGCTTTTCCTGGGCGCCTTGGCTGGCTTCGCCACCGCCGCTTCGCTCTTTTGCGCCGGCGTCGCCGCTGAAACCGTGGTCAACGGCGATGCGAAGGCCGAGCTTTCGCCGGACAGCCCTTCGCCGCGCGGGGTTTCCAGCACGACGACGCAGCCATCGAGATCGTTGGTGGCCAGGTGCGCGTAGCGCATGGTCATCGAAAGCGTCTGATGGCCGAGCCACATCTGCACGCGCCGGATGTCGATGCCGCCCTGGACAAGACGCGACGCGCAGGTGTGGCGCAAGATATGCGGAACCACCTGGTCGTCGGCGCCGAGTCCAACCTCGGCTTTGGCATCGTTCCAGATGGCACGAAACTGCGCCTGGCTGAGTTTGGTGAACGGACCCTTGGGCCTGCGACCCTCTGAAGGCGGCAGTTTGATTACCTCTTTGACCCGTTCGGTCATCGGAATGGTGCGGCTACGGCCGGATTTGGTGATCCAGAACGAGACGCGGTGTTCCTGGATGTCGTTCCAGATCAGTCCGAGCGCTTCGCCGAGGCGGCAGCCGGTGTCGACGAGGAAGACCGAGAGCCGATAGGCATCCTCGCTGCGGCTCTTGATGGCGGCGAACAGGTGCGCCTCTTCGCTCCTTTCAAGGAAACGAATCCGTCCCGCCCGCTCTTTCTGGCGGCGGAACTCGGGCAGGCTGTGGATATCCCCCATCTTGTAAGCCTTGCGCAGCAGTTTGCTGAGGGCAGCCATCTTTCGGTTGATGGTTGCGTTGCTGTTGCCGCGCTGGCGCAAGGTGCCGATAAGGTTGTCAAGGGTGCTCTGGTCGAAGGCGCTGAACCGTTCTCCGAGGAGAATCTCGTCTATTTCGCCGATGAAAGAGCTGACATTGTATTTATGCCGCCCGTCATCCCAGAGTATGTCCCGGTATGCTGAAAAAAGCTCTCCGACCCGGTGCGATCTTACTTCTCTGATCTTGTTGTAGCTGTATTTTATCTTCGCATTTTGAGAAGAGAACATTGTGAAATGTTCGGAGGGATCACCCTCTTGTATCGCTTCGATGGTCATAAAATGCCACACCCCCGAGTGGATAGAGTCAGACCTACCCGCTTGGAAGCGTCCTTTCAAGAGATTTAATCACGCAGTTGTGAATTCATCCGCCCATCAGCGGATCCCACGAACTCACCCTACGGACTGTTCAGCTGCCGATTCCCCCTGTTCCTTCTGCTTGTCTTGACCCAGTCACGAAACAAAACAGCCCGGGCATTGAAGCGCCCGGGCTGGTATTCACCTGTCTAAAGCCAGCCCTTAGAACGAGCGCTGGAAGCGGAGCATGCCGCCGATAGCATCGTCGTCACCAGGATCGATACCGGTCCAGTTGGATACGGAGTCATCGCCAAGGTGGGCGTAGTCGACTTCGGCCGTGATCGTCAGGCCGGGAACGATGTCGTAAGCAATGTTCGCGGCGACGCCGATGTTCTTGCCTTCGTCATACGAAGCCTGAAGGTTGAACGAGGTCTTCTCGTTGATGGTGTACGTGCCACCACCCCAGACCGCCCAGTTGCCCGACCACAGCTTGTAGAAGCCACGGCCCTGAGCATTGAACGCGTTGGTCGGATCCGTGTAGTTGTCGTCGGTGCCGTAGCCGCCCATGATGAAGAGCGACAGGTTCTGCATCGGGGTGATGTCCAAACGAACCTTGCCGGCCACTTCTTCATAGTTGCTGTCGTAAGCGATGACGCCGGTGATGGCGCCCCAGCCCTGCGTGTACTTCACGCCGCCGACGACATGCGGAACGTAGCTGTCGATCGTGTCGAAGCCCGAGCCTTCTTCGAGCGAGACCACGGCCGAGAAGCCGTTGCCGGCATCGAAGTAGTACTGGATGACGTTGGTGTCGAAACCGCCGTAGGGGACCAGCGTATCGTTGATGACGTTGCCGGCGTAGCCGATGAACGTATTGAAGGCCGATTCGTCCTTACCGACGCGCAGACCACCAAGCTGGATCCAGGCGAAGTTCAGCGAGACGGTGTCGCCATTGCCAGCAGTGTTAAGCGTTCCGAACCTGCCCGAGTCACGGTTGTTGTTCTGGAAGTTGAAGCGGGTTTCGGTGTAGGTCTTCAAGGTGCCGAGCTCGGTTTCCTGGCCGGTCCAGGTCTTCAGCGACAAGCGGGCATGCTTGAAGTAGGTGTCGTTGCTCTCGCCCGGATCCATATGATCGGCGCTTGTCGCGCCATCGAACGAACCAACATCACCCACGCCGATGTCGTAACGGACATAGCCGCCGATGCGCAGGCAGGTCTCGGTGCCGGGGATGTAGAAGTAGCCCGAGCCGTAAACGTCGCAAATCTTGACGTATTCAGCCGGTTCCGGCTCGGCGACGACAACGGCGTCGGCGGCGCGCGCACCGGAAACTGCGATCAGGGCCGCAGCGGAGCCGAGGAGAAGGCTCTTAATGTTCATTTTCTGACCTCCAGTCAAAAGTTAAAAAACGGGTCTGGGTATTCTTTGCTGAAGGACAGCGTTCCCTGCCCCATCCCCACTACCGAAAAAGATGCGCACCGCGCCGCTCCTTCGAATTCGACATTACCCATGAGGCGGCGACGTTCAACCACGATCGTACCGGCAAAAGGCCTATCCGGGCGCTATCCCCTGGCGTTGTTGCACAAATGACACGATTTGGCCTCAGTCAGAAAGCTCTTGTTAACTATCGAAGAGCCCGGAAGCCTTGGCCAGGGCTTCGAAATGCGGCCGAATCCGGCAATCGCCGGCCGAAAATGCGGCTCCGTCGCCGACTCGCTGGCCAAGGAGCTGCCGCAGAATCGCCGCATGCAAAGGGGCTGCTGCGGCCGAATCCGGATTTTTCACGGATAATGGCGCCGGCTTGTTGATTGTGCCGGCGCTTTTCTTTATCCACCGGCGCAACGGAGAGGTGGCCGAGTGGTCGAAGGCGCTCCCCTGCTAAGGGAGTAGAGGTCAAAAGCTTCTCGTGGGTTCGAATCCCATCCTCTCCGCCATCCTGCTTCGCTCTCCGAGCTTCGCAGGACAGGCCCGTCAAAATCCCTCGAAATGCGACTTGGAAAGCCCTCCTCGTGGGCATGCCTTCGCTGGCGAACGCTTGCTTCGAGCGCCCGCAGCGTTGTTCGCCGGCGGGATGAAATCAGGCGATTTTTGATAGTAATGGAGCAATAACAAATACTTACTCCGGAAACTGGCGTTCCCATTGTCGCCGTCTCGTTCGATTCTGACTGGAGGTCAGAAAATGAACATTAAGAGCCTTCTCCTCGGCTCCGCTGCGGCCCTGATCGCAGTTTCCGGTGCGCGCGCCGCCGACGCCGTTGTCGTCGCCGAGCCGGAACCGGCTGAATACGTCAAGATTTGCGACGTTTACGGCTCGGGCTACTTCTACATCCCCGGCACCGAGACCTGCCTGCGCATCG
This sequence comes from Mesorhizobium sp. P2_B11, assembly GCF_056404855.1. NCBI lineage: Bacteria > Pseudomonadati > Pseudomonadota > Alphaproteobacteria > Hyphomicrobiales > Phyllobacteriaceae > Mesorhizobium > Mesorhizobium sp. P2_B11. The sequence goes on along the minus strand of NZ_JBFUDF010000005.1, from coordinate 379,094 downwards.
GCGGCTATGTCCGCTACGACATCGGCGTCGGCGACGTCGGTTCGTTCGACGGCGCGAAGTCGTTCGACCATAAGGACGGCGACGAGCAGGATACCTTCTACAAGAACGCCCGCTTCACGTTGAAGACCTGGACCGGGCAGGAAACCGAACTCGGCACCTTGAAGACCTACACCGAAACCCGCTTCAACTTCGGCAACCGCAACAACTACGGCGGCTTCAGCACCTCCGGCGACCCGATCGGCAACCCGGCCGGCAACAAGAATGTCTCGCTGAACTTCGCCTGGATCCAACTCGGTGGTCTGCGCGTCGGTAAGGACGAATCAGCCTTCGATACGTTCATCGGCTACGCCGGCAGCGTCATCAACGATACGCTGGTCCCCTACGGCGACTTCGACACCAACGTCGTCCAGTACTACTTCGATGCCGGCAACGGCTTCTCGGCTGTGGTCTCGCTCGAAGAAGGCTCGGGCGTCGTCGGCACGATCGACAGCTACGTTCCGCATGTCGTCGGCGGTGTGAAGTATACGCAGGGCTGGGGCGCCATCACCGGCGTTGTCGCTTATGACAGCAACTACGAAGAAGTTGCCGGCAAGGTTCGTTTGGACATCACCCCGATGCAGAACCTGTCGCTGTTCATCATGGGCGGCTACGGCACCGACGACAACCTGACGGATACGAGCTACGCGATCCCGGCCAACGGCCGCGGCTTCTACAAGCAGTGGGGCGGCAACTGGGCAGTCTGGGGTGGTGGTACCTACACCATCAACGAGAAGACCTCGTTCAACACCCAGATCTCGTATGACGAATGGAAGAACCTCGGCGTCGCCGCGAACATCGCCTACGATGTGGTTCCCGGCTTCACGGTCACTGCCGAAGTCGACTACCTCAACGCAGGCAAGTTCGACGACGCCGACTTCTCCAACTTCACCAACGCCGACAAGAAGAGCAGCATTGGCGGTATGCTCCGCTTCCAGCGTTCGTTCTAACGGCAGAGCCTGGCTCAAAATCGAACCCGGCGGGCAACCGCCGGGTTTTTTGCTGGTATGCGCCGGCCATCATGTGCCTCGGTTCCAATCGGCAACATGATAAGGCTCGGGCGCAACTGTGATCACGTCTCGCGCGACCGGCGTGAATCGCCGATCCTAATCGAGGCAATACCTGTCAAACATTAGCAAGGTCGCCCAATGATTCAATCAGCGGCTRGATCTCGCTTTCGTAATTCTTCCACTGCTTGACGGACGACGTATAGATCGGCTGACGGACCTGCCAATTGCTAAAGGTTTTTACGGAGCCGCCCCGGTCAAAATAGCGCAAGCAGGCATCGTCCCAGGGTAGTCCGAGATAATCTATGAGACGGCGCGACTGCTTCTCCTGACTTTCAATCAACGTCTCGTACCGGTTTTCGAAGATACGGCCCGGGAAAACCTTGTCCCAATGCCGCATCAGGCGATCATACTCCCTGTAGTAGAGCCCCAGTGTCTCCAAATCGGCGCTATAGCTATGCCCTTCACTGAGTTGCAGGACAAAACAGGAGATGCAGTTGTCAATGGCGTCGCGGCGACAATGAATGATGCGCGCGTTGGGGAAAAGGATGCCAATCAGGCCGACCAGCTCGAAATTGTGAGGCATCTTGTCGACAATTCGAAGCGCATCAGGGGCCCGCTCGCGCAGGTAGGCAAGATGCTCCGCAGCCAGCGTCCTGGACAGTTGCGAGGTCATCGATGCGATCGCCTCGCCCGGGCTTATGTCGGAACCATGCCTAAGATCGAGCCCATTCGCTGTGCGTCTAAGCTTTGCTAACTCGCCAGCGCCATGAACATTGGGATGGCTGGCGCAGATCTGCTCGGTCAGTGTTGTGCCCGAACGAGGCATCCCGACCACAAACACGGGCACCTCCGAGACATTGCCAGAAGCAGTCCTTGAAGCCACCAGATCCGGTGTAAAGGTTTCGATCAAGGCGTCGACCCAACGACGGTAGGATTGCACATCGAAGCTCTGGCCGCCGGCTTGATTTCCTTTTTTGAAGTGACCCATCGCCTCCTTGTAGCGGCGGAGGTCGTTGAGCACCTTTCCGGCTGCGTGATGGAGCGTCGCCGCTCCCTCGGATCCGTGGTCAGGGTCTTGAAGCTCCGTCAGGATCGCCGCGAGTTCTGGTGGCTCTTCCGTGTATTTGTGCGTGCGTACAAGCGCGCTGTAGGCAGCGGGTACCGCGATGCGCAGATCTATTGCCTCATTGAGACGAACGGCGGCTTCGTCCATACGGCCGAGGCTTGCCAGCGCACGAGGCAGCCCCAGCCGGGCCGTGGGATGATCTGGGTCGATCCTGAGCGCCTTCTCAAAGAGCGGCAGCGCCATTTCGCCCTTGTCAAATGAATTGTATGCATCGCCCAGGGCGCAAAGCGCTTCCGCCAGATCCGGCTTCAATGTCAGCGCGTACTGAATGTGTTCGATCGCCAGCGTAAACTCGCTGAGCCTCAAATAGACTTGACCGAGGCTTAGGTGATAGTAGGGATTTAGAGGTTCCTGCGCGATCGCCCGACCAAAATACCGCATAACCTTCTCGTCGTCGTACCCGATCCCCAGCGTCCCCAGTATGTAGAGGGCCAGCGGATGTTCGGGGGTTCTCGCCAGAACGCGATGACAGAGTTCTTCCGCCTCAGCCAATCTTTTCTCTTGCTGGAACTCGAGCGCCTGCCTCAACAGCATATCGTCGGCCTGAGCGCGAGACGGAGCCTCCTTTGCGGGCTGAGGTTTTGGTTGCCCAAGCTTCGGCGGTGCGCCCTTCGGCGCGGCTTGGGTTTTAAGGTGCTTGGCCCAAGCGGGTGGCAATCGGTTGCTCATTCTATTTCGCTAGCAAAACGGATCGGCGAAATCCAGTGCGGCATTGTCATCTTGCGCCCGACATGCCTCCACGCTAGCAAGAAGGCCCTTTTCGAGTGAGCCTTTTGCCATGCGCCAGCGCCCTGCCCTCACGCCGCTTGTCGGCGCGCTTCCCTCTACGGTGCCGTTTGTTGGACCGGAGGCGCAGGAGCGTGACCGTGGCCGCCCGTTTCGTGCTCGCATCGGCGCCAATGAGAGCAGTTTCGGGCCTTCGCCGCGCGTCATCGCCCGCATGGAGAGCGTTGCGCGTGACCAGTGGATGTATTGCGACCCCGACAATTACGATCTGAAGCAGGCCGCGGCCCGCCATCTCGGCGTCGGTGCCGAAAACGTCGTGGTGGGCGAAGGCATAGACGGGCTGCTCAGCCTGGTGGCGCGCATGTATGCGGCGCCCGGCGACGCGGTGGTCACCTCGCTCGGCGCCTATCCGACCTTCAACTTCCACATCGCCGGCGTCGGCGGCCGGCTGGTCACGGTGCCTTACGAAAACGACAAGGAAAGCCTGGACGGCCTGCTCGCACCTGTCGCCAGGGAAAAAGCGCCGCTGGTCTATCTCTCCAACCCCGACAATCCGATGGGCAGCTGGTGGGACGCGGGCGACATCTCCCGCTTCATCGAAGCGTTGCCGGAAGCCACCATGCTGGTTCTCGATGAGGCCTATGGCGAGTTGGGGCCGGCCTCGGCACTGCCGCCGATCGATGTCGCGCGGCCCAATGTCATCCGCATGCGCACCTTCTCCAAGGCCTACGGGCTGGCCGGCATTCGCTGCGGTTACGCGGTGGCGGAGGCCGAGGTGATCCGCGATTTCGAGAAGATCCGCAACCATTACGGCGTCAGCCGCATGGCGCAGATCGCCGGCGTCGAGGCGCTTGCCGACCAGGATTGGCTGCACAGCGTGGTGGCACGGGTTGCTGCCGGACGCACACGCATCGCCGGCATTGCCGAGACGAACGGACTGAAGCCGCTGCCATCGGCGACCAATTTCGTCACCATAGACTGTGGCCAGGACGGCGCCTTCGCGCTGAAAGTGCTGCAAAACCTTTTGTCGCGCGACGTCTTCATCCGCAAGCCGATGGCGCCAGGGCTCGACCGCTGCATCCGGGTCAGCGTCGGCCTCGATCATGAGCTCGACATCTTTGCCGAGGAACTGCCTGGCGCGCTCGCCGCAGCGCGCGGGAATTAGACGGGTCGCTGCCATCGCCAGGTGACGACGGCACGATGCTGCGGAGAATCAGCCTGCAGACCGGCATCACCTTGCAACTGGCAGAGCCCGAGGTTCCTCGCGGCCACCACCGAGCAGCCGCGTGACGCGCTTCAGCGCATCTGAAAGCTCGGCGGCTTCATCATCGGCGAGGCCTGCGGTCAGACAAGCGAGATCGCGATTCGCCGCCGCCTGGAGCGTGGCCAGCGTGGCATTGCCCCGGGCGGTCAGCGCCAGGATCCGTCGACGCCCATCGTCCGGATCGGCACGCAGCTCCATCAGGCCAGCGGCCATGAATTTCCTCAGGATCCGCATGAGATGCGCCGGCGGGAGTTGAAGTTGGCCGGCAAGGGCCGATGCGACAGGCGCAAGATCGAGGTGGAACGCCCGCGCCAAAAATCCCGCTTCGCCGCCAGGGCCAGCGGAAACGTCAGCCGGCCGATGGCCGAGTTCGAACAGCACCCGGGCTTCGGCCAAAGTGTAAGCGCTCTGGGTCAGCGTCTCATCGAGCAGCCCGACAAGGCACGTGTAGAACCTGTTGAAGCCGCGCATCTCGGCAACCAACGCATCTCGATCGGCTGGCATGTCGGCCACCTTTCCCAGAGGATTTCCGCAGTGCCGATCCTTGTCGATTTAGTTGATTTGGTCAACTATTTACTGGACGATGCCATTCATCTCGAAGGTGCTAGCCGGGCTCTCGTCGACCCAGCAACAATCCAGCCGTTCAAGCCTGTTGCATTCGTTCGATCCTGCGCCAGACTCTGTGCATGGGAGGCGACGATGGATGATCGGCAAAGGGCAGTGCAGGCGCGCGTCCATGGCAAGGTGCAAGGCGTCGGCTATCGGATTTGGGCGCGACACGAAGCGATAGGGCTTGGCCTCGTAGGCTGGGTGCGCAACGAACGGGACGGCACGGTGACGGCCTGGATTGCCGGTGCCGATGCTGCGGTTTCGACAATGATCGAACGGCTGCGGCAAGGGCCGAGGGGAGCTTCCGTTTCAAAGGTCGAGACCGAGGAATTCGAGCTCCGCGACGCGCCCACCGACTTTCGGATCATCGTATAGACGGCACGACCCCCGATTGCTCACTTGAATTAATTGAACGTTCGTTTTATTATCAGAATCTAGTGGGAGGAGATCATGGCACGCACCACCGGATCCGATGGTGAAAAGACCGAAGCCGCCGTCCGCGAGGCGGCGGTCAGCCTGATCGCGCGCTTCGGCTATGAAGCGATGTCGATGCGCCAGCTTGCGGCCGAAGTCGGCGTCCAGGCCGCCGCGCTCTACCGCTATTTCCCGACCAAGGAAGACCTTCTGTTCACGCTGATGCGCGAGCATATGGAAGGGCTGATCCAGGCATGGGGCGCAGCACGCCCCGATGCCGCCGATCCGACGACGCGGCTTGCCGCCTATGTCGAAAACCACATCGCCTTCCACATCGAGCGCCGCCACTCCACCCATGTCTCGAACATGGAATTGCGCAGCCTTTCGCATGATCGGCTGACGCAGATCCTGCGCATGCGCACCGCCTATGAGAAGGAGTTGCGCGCCATCCTGCGCGACGGCGCGGAGGCCGGCGCCTTTAGCATCGACGACACCGGGCTCACCGCCATGGCGCTGATCCAGATGATGACCGGCGTCATCGTCTGGTTCCGGCCGGGCGAGCGGCTGTCGATGGCTGAAGTCACGGCGACATATCTTTCGATGACAATGCGCCTGGTTGGCGCGAACATGGACGGCAAGACCGGGAGGGAACGGCATGTACACGAACACGCTTAGCTTCGGGCATGACGAAGACATCGAGGCGCTGCGCGATCTGGTGCGCCGCTTTGCCCAAGAGAAAATTGCGCCGATCGCCGCCGAGATCGATCGCAGCAATCAATTCCCCATGCATCTGTGGAAAGAACTCGGCGCGCTCGGCCTGCTCGGCATCACCGCCGATCCCGATTTCGGCGGCAGCGGCATGGGCTACCTCGCCCATGTGATCGCGGTGGAAGAGATTTCCCGTGCTTCGGCCTCGGTCGGCCTCTCCTATGGCGCCCATTCGAACCTCTGCGTCAACCAGATCAACCGCTGGGCGACACCGGCGCAGAAGGAGAAATATCTGCCGGCGCTGTGCTCGGGTGAAAAGGTCGGCGCGCTGGCCATGTCGGAATCCGGCGCCGGCTCCGACGTCGTGTCGTTGAAACTGCGCGCCGAAAAGCGCAACGACCGCTATGTGCTCAACGGCTCGAAAATGTGGATCACCAACGGTCCCGACGCCGAAACGCTGGTCGTCTACGCCAAGACCGATCCGGAACGGAAATCGCGCGGCATCACGGCCTTCATCGTCGAAAAGACGATGGCCGGCTTTTCGACGGCGCAAAAGCTGGACAAGCTCGGCATGCGCGGCTCCAACACCGGCGAGCTGGTGTTCGACAATGTCGAGGTTCCCTATGACAATTTGCTGCATGAGGAAGGTCGCGGCGTCGAAGTGCTGATGTCCGGCCTCGACTATGAGCGCACCGTGCTTGCCGGCGGACCGATCGGGCTGATGGCGGCGTGCCTGGATGTCGCCATCCCCTATGTGCATGAGCGCAAGCAGTTCGGCCAGCCGATCGGCGAATTCCAGCTGGTGCAGGGCAAGCTGGCCGACATGTATTCGACGATGAACGCCGCGCGCGCCTATGTCTATGCGGTGGCGGCTGCCTGCGATCGCGGCCAGACGACGCGCAAGGACGCCGCCGGCTGCGTGCTGTTTGCCGCCGAAAAGGCGACGCTGATGGCGCTCGACGCCATCCAGCTGCTTGGCGGCAACGGCTACATCAACGACTATCCGACCGGCCGGCTGTTGCGCGACGCCAAGCTGTACGAAATCGGCGCCGGCACCAGCGAGATCCGCCGCTGGCTGATCGGACGCGAGATCATGGCCGAGGGGGTGTGAGCGATATCAGATGGCTGGTCTGCCAAAATATCTTGGAATACTGGCGCGCACTGTCGTCGCACTGATCCCGTTGTCGGGATTTGCGAGTGCCGCCTCTTCCGATATGCCGCAATTTCGAGACGTTGCGGCACTGCGGGTTGAAGTCATGGCCCGCCTGAAGACAGATAGCCGCGTCAAGCAAGCCGTTCCGGACCCCGCCGATCCTGCTCGGCTCAGCGTGACCAGCACACAATCGTCAGGCAAAGATCAGAAACTTGTGGTCGACGTCACAAATCTGCTTGGCCGTATCCGTGACCTGCCCACGGCCGAAGCCGAAACGGAGATCCAGCGTTTTCTGCGTGTGGTCGTCCTTGCCGACACTGAAGGCGATTTCGATGCCGCTCATCTGATCGCGAACATTCGACCTTTTGAACACCTCGGGCCGCTGAGGCCAGAAGATGACGAATCTGGGAAAGGCCCCGCCTTTGAGGCCCTGGCTGGGGATGTCGTGATCCTCTATCAGATCGACACTGCGGACGCGCTTGCCAGCGTGTCGCTTTCCAATGTTGGCGGTCGTTCTCTTGCCCAGCTTCGTGAGCTTGCGCTGAAAAACATCAACACCCTGATGCCGCAAGTCAGGAGAAGCGCGTTTTCCGACGGGGTATTCATCTTCACTGTCGAAGACGACGAGGCCATCTCACCAGCACTTCTTTTGACCGAGAAATTCTGGACCCTGCTTGGATCTCAATTTCCCAACGGTGTGCTTATAGCCATTCCGAGACGGGACGCGATTTTCGTCTTCGACAAGCGGTTGCCCAACGCGGCTCCGATGGCTCGCAGTCTGATCGACACAATTTTCAAGACAGAACCTGACCTTCTCTCCGAGTACATTTTCGAACGCCGCGACGGCAAGCTGCAAGTCGTGGCCGAGCAATAGGAATCAACGGTGGCCGTACTCCAGACCCAGATTTCCCCCTCCTCCGAAACCTTCCGCGCCAATTCCGAGCGCATGCGGGCGCTGGTTGCCGACATTGCGGACAAGGCGGCAAGCGTCGAGCGCGGCGGCTCGGACGAGGCGCGCGAGCGTCATGTTTCGCGCGGCAAGCTGTTGCCGCGCGAGCGGCTGGCGCAATTGCTCGACACCGGCTCGCCCTTCCTCGAGATCGGCCAGTTCGCGGCATGGTCGATGTATGGCGAAGAGATTTCCTGCGCCGGCATGATCGCCGGCGTCGGCCGTGTCGAAGGCACCGAAGTGATGGTCGTCGTCAACGACGCCACGGTGAAGGGCGGCACCTATTATCCGCTGACGGTGAAGAAGCATTTGCGGGCGCAGGAGATCGCTGCGCAGAACAATCTGCCTTGCGTCTATCTGGTCGACAGCGGCGGTGCCAATCTGCCCAACCAGGACGAGGTGTTTCCCGATCGCGAGCATTTCGGCCGCATCTTTTACAACCAGGCCAATATGTCGGCGGCCGGCATCCCGCAGATCGCCTGCGTCATGGGCTCATGCACGGCAGGCGGCGCCTATGTACCGGCAATGTCGGACGAGACGATCATGGTGCGCGACCAGGCGACCATTTTCCTCGGCGGCCCGCCGCTGGTGAAGGCGGCCACAGGCGAAGACGTCAGCGCCGAGGATCTGGGCGGCGCCGATGTGCACACCAGGCTGTCGGGCGTTGCCGACCACTATGCGCTGGACGACGAACATGCGCTGGCCATCTGCCGGCGCATCGTGAAAAATCTCAACCGGCGCAAGACAGTAAACCTGGCCTTACGGGAACCGGCTCCGCCGCTTCATGACGCGCGGGAACTCTACGGCATCGTGCCGACCGATCTGCGCCAGCCCTATGATGTGCGCGAGGTGATCGCGCGCGTCGTCGACGGCTCCGAGTTCGACGAGTTCAAGCAGAATTACGGCACCACGCTGGTCACCGGCTTTGCCCATCTCCAGGGTATGCCGGTCGGCATCATCGCCAACAACGGCGTGCTGTTTTCGGAGAGCGCGCTGAAGGGCGCGCATTTCATCGAGCTGTGCTGCCAGCGCAAGATTCCGCTGATCTTCCTGCAGAACATCACCGGCTTCATGGTCGGGCGGAAATATGAGGCCGGCGGCATAGCCAAGGACGGCGCCAAGCTGGTGATGGCTGTCGCCACCGCGCGCGTGCCGAAGGTGACGATGATCATCGGCGGCTCGTTCGGCGCCGGCAATTACGGCATGTGCGGGCGCGCCTACTCGCCACGCTTCCTGTGGATGTGGCCGAACGCGCGCATTTCGGTGATGGGCGGCGAACAGGCGGCGACCGTGCTGGCGGTGGTCAAGCGCGAGGGCATCGAGCGCAAGGGCGGCGAATGGAGCGCCGACGAGGAAGCAAAATTCAAGAAGCCGATCCTGATGAAATACGAGCATGAGGGCCATCCGCTCTATTCCTCGGCGCGACTGTGGGACGACGGCATCATCGATCCGGCGAAGACACGCGAGGTGCTGGCGCTCAGCCTGTCGGCCGCGCTCAATGCCGACATCGAAGAAACGAAGTTCGGCGTGTTCAGGATGTAGGATGAGCACGCTCAGCGAACGGATCCGCATTCACACCGGCGACATCACGAAGCTGAATGTCGACGCCATCGTCAATGCCGCCAATTCCTCGCTGCTGGGTGGTGGCGGCGTCGACGGCGCCATCCACCGCGCCGCCGGTCCGGAGCTCGAATTCGAATGCCGGATGCTGCATGGCTGCAAGGTCGGCGACGCCAAGATCACCAAGGGCTACACACTACCCGCACGCTACATCATCCACACGGTCGGACCGGTCTGGCAGGGTGGCGGCAAGGGCGAGGCCGAACTGCTCGCCTCCTGCTACCGACGCTCGCTCGAAATAGCTCGCGTCCATGATTGCCGCACGATTGCCTTCCCGGCGATCTCGACCGGCATCTACGGCTATCCGAAGGATGCGGCAAGCGGGATCGCCGCTGGCATCGTCGGCAGCTTCCTCGCACCGCATGCCTTGCCTGAAATTGTTACTTTCTGCTGCTTCGATGAACAGACCGCAGAACTATACCGGCAAGCTGTTGCTGACGTTGAGGAAAGCTGAACTTATGGCACAAAAATTTCCCCAAAGCAGGCCAAAGTGAAATATCGTCGACGGACTGGCGGCTGCAAAAAATATTCGCTATTGCTTACCCGGCACTGGGCAGTTGGGGTTGGGTGGAAATGGCTTTGAAATATTGCTGCAGGTCGACAGTGTCGATACTTGCTGGATTTCTAATATTGGTTGCACCAGGTGCCGAGGCGGCGGGTTCGCTGGCGGGAAGCAAGGGCGACGAGCGCTATCCAGTTTACTTTCCGGCCGGCACGACCGGGGGGTGCTTGAAGGCCTACAAGGACTACGTCGCCGCCGGCGGCCATTCCGCCTATGCTTCCACTCCGATCGCCCGGATGACGGAATTCTTCATCTGCGGCAACCATGTGAACGCCAAGACCCAAAAGGCGGCGGAGGACGCTGCATTGAGATCATGCCAGGCCGGTCTCAAGAAGTGGAAATTCCAGACCAGCGGGGCGTGCAGCATCGCCGCGTCCAAATAGATGGGCGCGCCGGTCGGCCTCGGTTCTTTCCAAACGGGTGGAAACAAATGAAATCCGCGAACATCAAACGGGCTGCCGCGTCGATCCTTGCCGGCTTGCTCATAGTCGTGACAACCGGCATTGCAACGGCGGAATCGCTGGCAGGCAAGATCGGAGACAGCCGTTTTGTCGTCAATTTTCCGCCAGGCTCGACCGGCGGCTGCCAGAAAGCCTACAGGAACTACGTGGCGGCCAGCGGACACTCGGCCTATGCAACGACCTTCTACTCGCGCGTGGACGATCTCTATGTCATTTGCGGTACGAAGGTGAACGCGCCGACGCAAAAGGCCGCGGAAGATAGCGCATTGCGGTCCTGCCAGGCCGGCATCAAGAAATGGAAGCTCACCATTGCCAGCGGAGGCTGTGGCATCGCCGCGTCCAAATAGGCAAATTTCAGCCTCGGCTGTTTTCCATGGGGTGGGTTTCATGAAATCGACGTTCATCAAACGGGCAACCCTATCGCTGGTTGCAAGCCTGCTGACGCTGGCTGCGCCAAGCCTCGGCGCGGCGGGGTCGTTGGCAGGCAGCAAGGGCGATAGCCGTTATCCCGTCTACTTCCCGCCCTATGCGAGAGGAGACTGCTATAAGGCGTACAAGGGCTATGTGGCGGCCGCCGGTCATTCCGCCTATGCATCGACCCTGGTCGGCGAGACCACCGAGGGCATCATCTGCGGTGCTTACTATAACGCGGCTTCGCAGAAGACCGCGGAGACACAGGCATTGAAGTCCTGTCAGTCCGCCGTCAACAAATACAAAGTCGGGGCCTCCGGACAGTGCAGCGTCGCTGCTTCCAAGTAGGGCTCGCAAGATCATCTGAAAATGGGGAGCAAAATGAAACTGACATCCATCAAACGAATGGCCGTTTCGGTGCTTGCAGGCATGGTCATTGTCGCGGCGCCAGGCGTCGGATCGGCGGAATCGCTGGCGGGGAGCAAAGGTGATGTCCGCTTCTGGCCGTCGTTGCTGGGAAATCCGAAGGCGCCATGCACCAAAGCCTACAACGCCTATGTGGCGGCCGGCGGCCATTCGGCCTATGCGACAACGCCCTATATGCGCGTGCGTTCATTGTACATCGTCTGCGGTTCGCGCCTGAATGCGTCGTCGCAGAAGGCAGCTGAAGACGCAGCGCTGAAATCCTGCCAGGCCGGTGTGCGCAACCACAGGTTCACGACCGGAGGCGCATGCGAAATCGCGGCCTCCAAATAGGGATCCAAGATCAACTCTTTCCAAGGTGGGTGGGATAATATGAAATCGAGAATAACCGCATCGATGCTTGCAGGTCTATTCATGGTCGCGGCACCAGGCGCGGGGTCGACGGCATCGCTGGCAGGCAACAAGGGCGATATCCGTTTCTATCCGTATGTTTCGGGAAGCCTGATGGAGCCATGTACCAAGGCCTACAAAGCCTATGTGGCTGCCAGCGGCCATTCGGCCTATGCGTCCACGCCCTACGCACGCGTGCGTTCGCTGTATATCGTCTGCGGCTCACGTTTGAATGCACCGTCGCAGAAGGCAGCTGAAGAAGGGGCGCTGAAATCCTGTCAGGCCGGTCTCAACGGCCATAAGTTCACGACAGCGGGACGTTGCGAAATCGCAGCTTCCAAATAGGCAGGGCGTGGCTCGCCGGTCCTTTGACAATGGCTGGACTCCGAAGCAGGGTATGGCCATGACAAAGCTGGGAATGGACTGGCTGTGCAACGCGAAGGGGCGCCGACACCGCGGGCGGCAGACTCTGGAGGCTCCATGTTCGCCAAGATCCTGATCGCCAATCGCGGCGAGATCGCCTGCCGGGTGATCCGCACCGCGCGCAGGCTCGGTGTGCGCACCGTCGCCATCTATTCCGACGCCGATGCCAAGGCCCTGCATGTCGAAATGGCCGACGAGGCTGTGCATATCGGCGCTTCGCCGGTCGGCGAAAGCTATCTGCGCGGCGACAAGATTGTCGCGGCCGCACTGGCGACAGGGGCCGAGGCAATCCATCCCGGCTACGGTTTCCTCTCGGAAAACCCCGATTTCGTCGACCAGGTGGTGGCGGCAGGGCTCACCTTCATCGGCCCGTCGGCGGCCTCGATCCGCGCCATGGGTCTGAAGGACGCGGCCAAGCGGCTGATGGAGAAGGCCGGCGTGCCGGTGGTGCCGGGCTATCATGGCGAAGCGCAGGAGATCGTGCTGCTGGCGTCCAAGGCGCGCGAGATCGGCTATCCCGTGCTGATCAAGGCGCGCGCCGGCGGCGGTGGCAAGGGCATGCGCCGGGTCGAGCATCCCGATGATTTTTCCGAGGCGCTGTCGGGCGCGCGGCGCGAGGCCAAGGCCGCGTTCGGCGACGACCGCGTGCTGGTCGAAAAATATGTCGACAAGCCGCGCCACATCGAGGTCCAGGTGTTCGGCGACAATTTTGGCAATGCCGTGCATCTCTACGAGCGCGATTGCTCGGCGCAGCGCCGCCATCAGAAGGTGATCGAGGAAGCGCCGGCGCCCGGCATGACACCGGCGTTGCGCAAGGCGATGACGGAAGCAGCGGTGAAGGCCGCCAAGGCGATCAGCTATTCCGGCGCCGGCACCATCGAATTCATCGTCGACGCCTCGCAAGGGCTGAAGGCCGACCGCTTTTGGTTCATGGAAATGAACACCCGTCTGCAGGTCGAGCATCCCGTCACGGAAATGGTCACCGGCACTGATCTCGTCGAGTGGCAGCTCAGGGTGGCCAGCGGCGAAAAGCTGCCGAAGACGCAGAACGAGATTGCACTTTCCGGGCACGCCTTCGAGGCGCGCATCTACGCCGAAGACGCGGCAAAAGGATTTCTGCCGGCGACCGGCACGCTGCATCACCTGGCGTTTCCAGACAAAGCGCCCGAAGGCGCCACGATGCGCATCGAGACCGGCGTGCGGGCCGGCGATGCGATCTCGCCCTTCTACGATCCGATGATCGCCAAGCTGGTGGTCCACGCCAAGGACAGGCAAGCGGCGCTCGACGCGCTCGGCACAGCGTTGTCGCAGACCGAGATTGCCGGCTCGACCGTCAACACAGCCTTTCTCGCGGCACTTGCCGCGGACACCGATTTTTCCGCCGGCGACGTCGATACCGGCCTGATCGGCAGGCATCAGGAAGCGCTGACCGTGGTCGCCCCGCCGAGCGGCGAGATCGTTGCCGCGGCCGCCCTTGCCGCGGCCGGCGCCGGTGCGGTGCCGCAAACGAACGATCCGTGGTCGTCGCTTGCCGGCTATGCACATTTCCACACTGTTGCGCGGCGCACGCGCCTGCGCCGTGGCGAGGACGATATTCTGGCCCGTGTTTCAGTGCGGCCGGACGGGCGCTTCGAGGTGGCGCTGGATGCGCCCTATGACAGCGTCAATTCGCACGACCTTCGCGCCGCCCCTCGCCTTGCCCGCTGGCCCGGCCACGTCACCGTGTTCGAAGGCGCGGTCGGCTACAGTTTCCTCGTCCCGGATCCGCTGGCGCGGACCGACGAGGCCGCCGCCGCTTCCGGCAGCCTGCGCGCGCCGATGCCCGGCCTGGTCAAGCTGGTGCGCGCGGCAAAGGGCGAGGCCGTGGCCAAGGGCCAACCGCTGCTCATCCTGGAAGCGATGAAGATGGAGCACACGATCGCGGCCCCCCATGACGGGATCGTCGCCGAGATCGCGGTGGAAGGGGCGCAGGTCACCGACGGAACCGTGCTGGTGCGGTTCGCCGAAGAGGCTGCATAGCCAGCAAGATGCCCATATGAAAAATGGCCGGGACAAGCCCGGCCATTTCCATGAGTACGGTATCGCTTACTGCGCGATCGGCGCGTATTTGCCGTCATGCCACTGGTTGATGTCGTAGCTGGCGTTCTTCAGATCGCCCTTCTCGTCGAAGGTGACCTCGCCGACCACGGTGCTGAACGGCGTGCCGTTCTTCAGCGCTTCGGCGACCTTGACCGGATCGTCGGTTCCAGCGCGCTTGACGCCTTCTGCAAAAGCCTGAACGACGGCGTAGGAGAACAGCGTGAAGCCTTCCGGCACGAAGCCGCCTTCCTTGATCTTGGCGATGGCTTCCTTGGCTTCCGGCTTGGACTGCGGGTCGGACGGGAAGACGAACATGGTGCCTTCACCGGCCGGGCCGGCGACCTGCCAGAATTCCGGCGAGGCGATCGAGTCCGGCATGATCAGCTGGAACTTAACGCTCTGCTCGGCCGACTGGCGCAGGATCAGGCCGGCTTCCGGGTGATAGCCGCCGAAATAGACGACGTCGGCCTTGAGATCCTTCAGCTTGGTGACAAGAGCCGAATAGTCCTTCTCGCCGGCGTTGATGCCTTCATAGTCGACTTCCTTGAGGCCGCCGGCATTCATCGTCGCCTTCACGGCATCGGCCACGCCCTGGCCGTAGGCGCTTTTGTCATGCAGGACGACGACATTCTTGCCGGCATATTTCTTGGCGATCCACGGGCCGATGAAGGCGCCCTGCGCGTCGTCACGCGTGTAGAGACGCATGATCGTCGGCCAGCCGGCCTTGGCGGCGGCGTCGGTCAGCTCGGGATTTGAAGAGGCCGGGCTCATCATCAGCGCACCGGCCTCGGCATAGACGGCGGACGCCGGGATGCTCGACCCCGAGCAGGCATGGCCGTCAATAAACTTGACGCTGTTGGCAACGATCCGGTTGGCCACCGAAACCGCCTGCTTGGGATCGCACTGGTCGTCCTCGATGTCGAGCTTGATCATCGAGCCGTTGACACCGCCGGCGGCGTTGATCGCGTCGGCGGCTGCCGTTGCGCCCTGCTTGAACTGATCGCCGATCGTGGCGAGCTGTCCGGTCATCGGGCCGACCACCGAAATGGTGATGTCGTCGGCAAAGGCAACCGGCGCGCTTATCATCAGGCCAAATACGGCCGCGCTCAAAATACCCGTTTTTTTCATGGTGATAGAACTCCTCCCACACTGGCGCAGCCGTTCCGGCCGCGCTTCTTTCAGAAGGCGGGACAATTTCATCCTTCATTGGGCCTGTCTAGGCGCATCGGCGCCACTCGATTGGGCCTCATCAACGCAAAAAGCCACGCCAGCCTGTTCCCGGCCGGTCGTGGCTTTTGCTCGTCAAGCGATCCCCATGCGCCCCCGCGCCACGAAAATCTGCTCGCCGTCCCCATTGCCGTGCACGACTGGGCCAAATCGGCCTGCCGCATTCTTGCTCTTCGTCGCCGACCGTCTTGTCGCGGCCTTGTTATTCCACCGGTTCCGGCCGTCTATGCGGTCTTGATCCCGGAGCTTCCCTGTCTTTCGTATCTCTGCTCGAGCGTCTATCTGCTCGAGATCGGCGATCTCAGTGCATGGTCATCCATTCGCGGGCTTCGCGCAGCGCCCTGGCGATCTCGACCTTGGACATTGCGGCCGACAGTTCCGAGCGCAGTTCGGCGGCGCGGATCGAGCCTTTGATGGCGGCGATGTTGAACCATTTGTGGGCGGCAACGACATCGGTCTCGCAATCGCGGCCGGTCGCATACATCATGCCCAGTTCGAAAAGAATGTCGGCCTGGGCAGTTGCCCCCATGGCGCCGAAGCCGGCTTCAAGCATTTCAAAACGTGCCATTTTAGTCCCCTGTCTGGCTCCCGAGAGCGGGCCTTTTCTGTCCCCCGGTGTCCCCTGGGGAGCCGCTCTTTCGATGCTTTCGAGAATGAAGCCGAGCCTTGAATTCGTCGTTAAATGGCGTGCTTAATTTGGAGAAAACAAAGCTAAAACAAGAGGTAAACGCGGAAATTCGTTAAGGATACAAAGCCAGCAACCGCGCCGTTTCGCGCCGGATTTGACGAAAATTTGTGGGGCCCCGGTCAAGACTCCGCTAACCACAGAAACCAAAGCCGGCGCGCCGATCGTTTCATTTCCTGGTCGCTGAGCGCTTTCTCGACCCTCATGAAAATTGCAAACCCTTCCGTGACGGCACCCGCTTTTGTTTTGCCGGGAGCTGGATTAGCTTACGTTTGCGTAAGGGGCAGAGAGGCGGGAACCCCACATGAAACCACAGGGAGGACAGATATGTTTGGCAAAGTGAGCTTGGCCCTGGCGGCCACAGTGATGATGGCGGGCGCGGCCTGGGCCGATCCGATCGAAGGCAATTGGAAGACGCAGGCCGGCGACACCGCACTCATTGGCGGCAGCGGTTCATTCTCCATCACGCTGAAGACCGGCAAATATGCCGGCAAGACTATCGGTTCGCTCAAGGCGACCGGGAACAACAAATATGCCGGCAACATCACCGATCCGGCAAACGACAAGACCTATTCGGGAAAGGCCACACTGTCGGGCACCTCGCTGAAGATGAGCGGCTGCGTGCTCGGCGGGCTGATCTGCAAGAGCCAGACCTGGCACAAGCTCTGAGCTTGCTATTCGACGTGACGACAACGGGGCCTTCGCAGGCCCCGTTTTCTTTTCCAGAACGGTCCACGACCTAGCCGCACGGTTACTGCTCGCAGTCTCGCAACCGAGGCCGATGCTCTCCCTAAAACATCGTCAATCACTTTGAACCGCAGATGAACGCCGGCATCAGAGCCGGTTCAGTCGCATCAGGGCATTTTGATGGCGTGTTCAAGGAGACACCACAAATGCTCGCTCGCCGCTTCACCATCGTCTGCCTGTTGATGAGCCTGTTCGGCATGTTCTTCGCCATTCTCGTGRCTGAAGCCGGCCGTCCGGCCCGCTCCTGGGATTCAGCCAGTTCCGGCAGCTGCCAGTTCGATTGCATGAACCATTTTCGCCCCTGAGACGACAAAGACATAGATCCAAACAGAAAAGCCAAAGCCATGAACCGCACAGCCATCAACGCCCTCGAAACCCTTCGGCTTCTGCCGCGGGCGGCGCTTGTCCTTTTCGTCCTGTCGGCGCCGTTCCTGGCCATGCCGATAATGCGGGCTGTTACCGACACGACGATCGAAGCGTCGGCAGCAAAGAGGCATGGCGTAGGCCTTGTTCTGCTGGTCAGCCTGCAGCGCGGGTAAGGTACGCTGATATTCAGGTCAGGCCGGCCTGCGGATGGCGGCCTTCTGCGCTTCCGGTGCTCACGTACTTGAGTACGCTCCGCTCCGGCCTTCGCCGGCCGAAGCCCTCACAAGTGCCTCCGCTTCATGAAGGCTACGGACGGCGTAGGCCGGTTCTCGAAAGCCACCACCCTCGACTCGGCCTGACCTGAATCTCAACGCACCTTGGTGCGTAGACGAATAAATCGACGACTGGCCAGCTTTGGCGGCCACCTCCCCCTCCCAAGCGCTCTCCTGAGTCTCTATATTGAGCCATGGAAAAGCGAATCTACCCACAAGCCATCGAATCGGTCGTCATGCCGGAGCCTTTCGGCAAGAAGAGCTTCGATGACGCCAAAAAGGCCGTGGCCGCCTTGCAGGTGCTCTACGACCGCAACACCAAGTTCCTGCGCGACTCCTTTGCGGCCCTTGCCGCCGGCGGTGACGAAAGCAAGCGCTACCGCGCCTTCTACCCGGAGATCGGCGTCACCACCAATTCATTCACCCAGATCGATTCGCGCCAGGCCTACGGCCACATGCCGACGCCGGGGCATTTCTCGACCACCATCACCCAGCCCGTGCTGTTTGAAAGCTATCTCGTCGAACAGCTTCGGCTGATCATGCGCAATCACGGCGTGCCGGTGACGGTTTCGGAATCGACCACGCCGATCCCGCTGCATTTCGCCTTCCTGGAAGGCACCCATGTCGACGGCGCCGCCGCCGAGCGCATCAAGCGGCCGATCCGCGATCTGTTCGACGTTCCGGATCTCGACGGCACAGACGACCAGATCGCCAATGGCACCTTCGAAGTGGCGTTCGGCGAGCCGCGGCCGCTGGCACCGTTCACGGCGCAGCGCATCGACTATTCGCTGCATCGGATGACGCACTACACGGCGACCAGCCCGCAGCATTTCCAGAATTTCGTGCTGTTCACCAACTACCAGTTCTACATCGATGAATTCGTCGCCCGTGCCCGGACCCAGATGGCGGAAGGCGGCCACGGCTATGCCGAATTCGTCGAGCCGGGCAATGTCGTCACCAAGGCCGGGCAGAGCGCGCCCAGCGAAGGCGTGGCGGCGCCGCGCCTGCCGCAAATGCCGGCCTATCATTTGAAGAAGCCCAACCATGGCGGCATCACCATGGTCAACATCGGCGTCGGCCCGTCCAACGCCAAGACGATCACCGACCATATCGCGGTGCTGCGGCCCCATGCCTGGCTGATGCTTGGCCATTGCGCCGGCTTGCGCAACACCCAGGCGCTGGGCGACTACGTGCTGGCGCATGCCTACGTGCGCGAAGACCATGTGCTGGACGACGACCTGCCGGTGTGGGTGCCGATCCCGCCGCTGGCCGAGGTCCAGGTGGCGCTGCAGGAGGCGGTCGCCGAAGTCACCGGCCTGTCCGGCTACGATCTCAAGCGTATCATGCGCACCGGCACTGTCGCCACCATCGACAACCGCAACTGGGAACTGCGCGACCAGCGTGGGCCGGTGCAGCGGCTGTCGCAATCACGCGCCATTGCGCTCGACATGGAATCGGCGACCATCGCCGCCAATGGCTTCCGCTTCCGCGTTCCCTACGGCACGCTGCTTTGCGTCTCCGACAAGCCGTTGCATGGCGAGTTGAAGCTGCCCGGCATGGCGACCGAGTTCTACAAGCGGCAGGTGGCGCAGCATCTGACCATCGGCATCAGAGCGATGGAGAAACTGGCGGGAATGCCGATGGATCGGTTGCATTCACGCAAGCTGAGAAGCTTTTCGGAGACGGCCTTCCAGTAGACCGGCTTCCCGCAAATGTTGGCCGCGAGGCGTTTCGTCATCTTGATTGGGCCGCATTTGCGCCGATAACAGGCCTGACACCCTCGGCAATGCAAAACCCGGTCTTATGGCACGCGTGCGAAACATGATGGCTTCGATGGCGTTCCTGGCAATGCTCGGCCTCTCGGCCGCGCTCGTAGCCGGGTTCCTCGGCACGCTGCATCCAGCCTTCGATTCTTTCGCCCATTTCCGCATCCATCTGGCCCTGCTGATGGCGCTGATTGCGCTGCCGCTGCTTGCCACCTCGTTTCGCCTGCAGGCAGGTGTGGGCCTGCTCTTGGCCGTGGCCGCCTTCGCCTCGACGTTGAGTACCTTGCCGCGCCTGTGGCCGGTGCAGGCCGCCTATGACGCGCCCGGCAACGAACCGGTCTATCGGCTGCTGCAGATGAACCTGCGCTTCAACAATCCGACGCCGGAAAAGGTGCTGTCGCTGATCGGCCGCACCAAACCCGATGTGATCACCCTCGATGAGGTGTCGCAGATGTGGTCGGAAAAGCTCGGCCTGCTCGAAAGCGCCTATCCCTACCGCATTCTGTGCGCCTATCCCAACGGCGTGTTCGGCGTGGCGCTTTTGTCCAGGCGGCCGTTTGCCGTCGGTACCGAACCATACTGCGAACCGCGCGGCGCGATGGCCACCGCCACGGTCGACTTCGGCGGCATCGGCGTCGATGTCGCGGCGATCCATCTGAGTTGGCCGTGGCCGAAGGAGCAATACTGGCAGATCGGCGAGTTGACCACGACGCTGACCTCGCTCGGCGAGACGGCGATCATGGCCGGCGACTGCAACGCCGTGCCGTGGAGCGCTGCGGTGCGGCGCGTCGCCGCGCTCGGCGGGCTGACCGTGATGCCGTCGGCCGGGCCGAGTTGGATCCATCGGACGCTGCCCGACTTCCTGCGGCGCTATGCCGGCCTGCCGATCGACCAGGTGTTCTCGAAGGGCGCGGTGACGATCCTGTCGTCGACCCGGCTGGAAGACACCGGCTCTGACCATCTGCCGGTGATGGTGGAATTTTCGCTGAAGCAGGACGGCAACAAGCCGGTCGACGAGGACGCCACCGCGACCGTGTCGCTGATCCAGCCCGGGATGCGCGGCTAGATTAACATGCTGCGGGCTTGAGGTTTCAGAGGCCTACCAGGGCCTCGATGATGCGCTCGACATGGCCGCCTTCACTGTGCTCGCGCGCGTCGAAGGCGATCTGTTTCGCCTCATAGAGCTTGGCGGTGGCTTCCAGGCGCCGCCGGCCTTCGGCGCGCGTCTTGTTGCATTGCGGATCGTTCGCAAATTTCAGGCCGCGAACCGACCGCTCCGCGGCCTGCATCATCTGCCCGGCGATACGGCCATGGGTTCCTTCATGCGCGAGAACGCCGGTGAAAAACCGGTTCCAGCGTTTGCGCAGCGCCGGCGTGACGGCCGAGGCCACGTGCGGATAGGTGTAGGTGATGTTGAGTGTTCCATTGGCCTGGCGCACGCGGCAGACGCCGTTGACCTGGCCGAGGTCCAGGCTCCAGTCCGCGGTGTAGCTCGTCTGCGCGATGGCGTGGGTCATGAAACCGTGCTTGGGGCCTCTGCGGTTCATGGCCACGACCAGACCAGCACCCGTGGCGCCGGTGATGTCGTAGGTTCGCGTCTTGACGACGGTTTTCACGCCCGCCGACGCCGTCCCGACGGTGCCGCAGGCCACGCCTATGACGGCGACGCAAAACAAGACCAACACGCGCATGCCACTATCCCCCATGGACGCGGCAATGAGACCACAAGCAGGCGACGGTTTCAACAATCATGCGCCAAGCGGCGGCTTACATGCCCTGATAGACCGGGCCTTCGCCGGTATTCTTTGTTGGCGGCGGTCGAGACGGCCCGGCCGGCGGCTTACATGCCTTGGTAGACCGGGCCTTCGCCGCCTTGTGGCGGCACCCAGTTGATGTTCTGGTTGGGATCCTTGATGTCGCAGGTCTTGCAGTGCACGCAGTTCTGCGCGTTGATGACGAAGCGCACATCCTTGGCAGCCGGATCGGCGGCGGCGTTGCCGTCCTTGTCGACCCATTCGTAGACGCCGGCCGGGCAATAGCGCGTCGACGGCCCGGCAAAGACGTCGTGCTCGGAACGCTGCTGCAGCGCCATGTCGCCGACGATGAGGTGGACCGGCTCGTTTTCCTCGTGATTGGTGTTGGACAGGAACACCGAGGACAGCCGGTCGAAGGTCAGCACGCCGTCCGGTTTGGGATAGGCGATCTTGTTGTGCTTGGCGGCGGGCTCCAGCGCGGCATAATCGGCCTTGCCGTGCTTCAGCGTGCCGAAGGGCGAGAAGCCGAACAGCGTGTTCAGCCACATGTCGAGACCGCCGAGGCCGATGCCGACAATGGTGCCGAAACGCGACCAGAGCGGCTTGACGTTGCGGACCTTCTTCAAATCCTTACCGATGTCGGTTGCCCGCCAGGCGTCCTCGTAGGAGGTCAATTCGTCATTGGCGCGGCCGGCGCCGATGGCTTGCGCGACATGGTCGGCCGCCAGCATGCCCGACAGCACCGCATTGTGCGAACCCTTGATGCGCGGCACGTTGACGAAGCCGGCAGCACAGCCCATCAGCACGCCGCCGGGGAAAGACAGTTTCGGCACCGACTGCCAGCCGCCTTCGGTGATGGCGCGTGCGCCATAGCCGATGCGCTTTGCACCCGCGAAGGTGCCCGATATCGCCGGATGGGTCTTGAAGCGCTGGAATTCCTCGAACGGCGACAGCCAGGGATTCTTGTAGTTGAGATGCAGGACGAAGCCGACCGCAACCTGGTTGTCCTCCAGATGATAGAGGAAGGAGCCACCGCCGGTCTTCAAATCGAGCGGCCAGCCGAACGAATGCTGCACTAGGCCAGGCCGGTGGTTCTCCGGCTTGACCTGCCACAGTTCCTTGAGGCCAATGCCGTATTTGCCGGGCTCGCGGCCGTCGGACAGCTTGTACTTGGCGATCAATTGCTTGGACAGCGAGCCGCGCGCGCCCTCGCCGATCAGCACATATTTGCCCATCAGCGCCATGCCCGGCGCAAAGCCCGGGCCGTGCGTGCCGTCCTTTTCGACACCCATGTCGCCGGTGATGACGCCGGTGACGGCGCCGGCATCGTTGTAGACAAGGCTGGCGGCGGCAAAACCCGGATAGATCTCGACGCCCAGCGCCTCGGCCTTGCCAGCCAGCCAGCGGCAGACATTGCCGAGCGAAACGATGTAGTTGCCGTGATTGTTCATCAGCGGCGGCATCATGAAGTTGGGCAGGCGGAACGAGCCGGCGGGGCCGAGCACCAGGAAATGGTCGTCCGTAACCGGCGTCTTGAAAGGATGGCCCTCCTCCTCGCGCCAGCCCGGCAACAGGCGATCGATGCCGATGGGATCGACGACGGCGCCGGACAATATATGGGCGCCGACCTCGCCGCCCTTTTCCAGCACAACGACGGAAAGCTCGGGATTGACCTGCTTGAGCCGGATCGCTGCGGCAAGGCCCGCCGGGCCGGCCCCGACGATGACCACGTCGAATTCCATGCTCTCGCGTTCGATCTCGCTCATCAACCCCTCCGCACTGGCTAACCGTTTCCGGGCATTTTGCTGGCTCTTGCGCTGCATAGCGCATCAATCCGCGACAGGAAACCGGCGCTGACGTGACAATGCCGTTTTCGCCAAAAAGTCGCGGATAACAAGGCTGCTGCAAGCGTTTTGCACCGGCTGGACTTACGGTTCCCATATTTTAATTGTTCGACGGCTCGCTTATCGGCCATACTTCGGCCCATGCGCACGCCGTCCGGCTTTTCATTGACGCGCTTTCCCCTTCCGCCCGGCCGGACCTGCCGAGCGCTCCTTCTCGCCCTTTCGCTGCTCACGCCGGTTGTTGCTCATGCCGAACCGGTGAAGGTGTGGACGACCGGGGCCTACTCCTTTTCCGACGAGCTTGGTGGCTTCCACATCACCGGCGCCTCGGGCCTCGGTACCAAGGAAAACCCTCTGGTCATCACCGAGGAGCTGAATTCGTCGACGCCGGTGACGCTGACCATCCGCACCACCAAGCCGATCCAGCCGTTCAGCACCGATGGCGAATTCGCCAACGGCATCCTGTACATGCGCATCGAGGTGCTCAACAACAGCGGCCAGGCCTGGGTCGAATTCCAGTTCGAGCTGCAGGAGATCCTCAACCAGCCGAGCGTATTCGGCGACGGCCTGTCGTTCGACCAGCGCAACAAGACGCCCGACAACATCGTGTCGAGCGCCTATGCCGATTTCGACCGCGATTTCGAACCCTATGACCGGCTGCTGTTCAAAAACGGCAAGATCGACCCGATGAAGACGGGAAGCTTCGAATTTCTGATCACCGACTATACGCCGCGCTGGACGTTCTATCTGGTGCAAGATCCAAGGATTCCGACTGGATAGTAATCTCCCCCCTTGTGGGGGAGATGCCCGGCAGGGCAGAGGGGGGCGCTGTCCCGCCAGCCTTTACTCAGTTGTGGTGTACGCTGGCCAAATTGAAGCGGCAGGGTGTGCCGGATGAAATCAACTGCTGGCGATCCTTCGCGCCCCCCTCTGGCCTGCCGGCCATCTCCCCCACGAGGGGGGAGATCAGCTTTCACCCCCGCTTTCGCCAATCACCGATGTTGCAAATCGTCTCCCGGCGGACGAATGTGCCGGCCATGACTGCCGCCTCCCCCAACAACCGATCCGACCTTGCCGACCTCCTGGCATTCTATGCCAGCGCAGGCGTCGACGAGGCGTTGGAAGACGCGCCGGTGAACCGGTTTGCCGAGGCCGCACCAAGGCCTGCCGAGCGTGCACCGGCGCCAGCCGCGCCACCTCGCGAAAAGGCACAGGAACAAGCCGTAGCAAGCCCCGGGCTGGACGCGAGCCGGGTGCCGGACGCGCCGGCGCGCTCCATGCCGGCCACCGCGACCGTACCCGACGAGGCACAGGCAGCACTTGCCAGGCAAATGGCGGCAAGCGCCTCGACGCTCGACGAACTGCGCCAGCACATGGCCTCCTTCGACGGCTGCAACCTCAAATTCACCGCCAAGAACCTGGTCTTTGCCGACGGCAATCCGCAGGCTTCGCTGATGCTGGTCGGCGAGGCGCCAGGCCGCGACGAGGATATTGAGGGCCTGCCCTTCGTCGGCCGCTCGGGCCGCCTGCTCGACCGCATGCTGGCGGCGATCGGGCTTGACCGCACCTCGGCCTATATCGCCAACGTCATTCCCTGGCGGCCACCCGGCAACCGCACGCCGACGCCGCACGAGACCGAAATCTGCCGCCCGTTCATCGAACGGCAGATCGAACTGGTCAACCCCAAGGTGCTGGTCAATCTCGGCGGCCCTTCGGCCAAGACCTTGCTCAACACGAGCGAAGGCATATTGCGCCTGCGCGGCAACTGGCGGGCGCACACCACAGCTTCCGGCGTTGCCATTCCGGCAATGCCGACGCTGCATCCGGCCTACCTGCTGCGCACACCGGCGCACAAGAAGCTGGCTTGGCGCGATTTTCTCGAGGTGAAGGCGAAGCTGCGGGGATTGGGGGCTGGCTGATCTCCCCCCTCGTGGGGGAGATGTCCGGCAAGGCAGAGGGGGGGCGTGAAGGATCGCCGACCCTTGCAATTCGCTTATTTTCGCCCATCAAAAGCTGCCTCAAAATAGCCGACAGGTCGGCGGGACAGCGCCCCCCTCTGCCTTGCCAGGCATCTCCCCCACAAGGGGGGAGATCAACTGTCGCCACGGCCTCGCCATAACCCCAGAGGTAATTGAATTGCTCTCCTCCCCGGCCTACTCATCCCAGTCATGACAACACCCCAGACCTCCGCCGGCAGCCTGATCCGCGAATGGCGCACGCGGCGGCGCATGAGCCAGCTTGATCTCGCCATGGAGGCCGAGATTTCGCAGCGGCATCTCTCTTTCGTCGAAAGCGGCCGCGCGGCCCCTTCGCGCGACATGGTGCTGCATCTTGCCGAGCAGCTTGAGATCCCGCTCCGACAGCGCAACCAGCTGCTCCTTGCCGCCGGTTTCGCGCCGAGCTTCAGCGAACGGCCGCTCACCGACACGACGCTGGCACCGGCGCTTGCCGCGGTCGAGACGGTGCTCAAGGGGCATGAGCCGTTTCCGTCGCTGGCCGTCGACCGGCACTGGAACCTGGTTTCCGCCAATGCCGCCATCGGCCCGCTTCTGGCCGATATTGCCGAACCGTCGCTGCTTCAGCCGCCGGTCAACGTGCTGCGGCTCAGCCTGCACCCGAACGGCATCGCGCCGCGCATCGTCAATCTCGCGGAGTGGCGGGCGCATCTGCTGGAGCGGCTGAAACACCAGAACGATGCCGCCGGCGATCCCGTGCTGGTCGAGCTGGAGCGTGAATTGCGAACCTATCCGTCCGGCCTCAAGGGCGCGCGGCCTGTACCGGTCGAGCCCAACGGCATCGTCCATCCGCTCCGGCTGGCGCATGGCGACCAGGTGCTGTCCTTCATCAGCACCATCACCGTCTTCGGCACCCCGCTCGACGTGACGCTGTCTGAACTGGCGATCGAGTCGTTTTTCCCGGCTGACGAGCAGACAAGGACGGTGTTGGTGCGGCTCGCTAAAGAACGCGCGCAGTCGTCCTGATCACCCCTGTGGCGGCGCCGCCTTTCGCATGCGGGTGCGTTCCAGGCCGAGCTGGCGCTCGCGCCAGATGATGAAGATGCCGGCGGCGACGACGATCACGCCGCCGACCAGCGTGTTGATGGTGGCGACATCGCCGAAAGCGAAATAGCCGACGACGACGCCGAGGATCATCGAGGTGTATTCGAACGGCGCCACCACCGAGGCCTCGGCATGGCGATAGGCCGCCGTCATCAAGATCTGCGCAAGGCCGCCGCAAAAACCAGCGGCAACCAGCAGACCGGCCTGCAGCGGCGTCAGCGCCTGCCAGCCGAAAGGCAGCGTAAACAGCGCCATGACGCTTGCCGTCGCCGAAAACCACAACACGATGGTCGCGGTCCGTTCGGTCTGGACGAGATTGCGGACGAGCAGGATGGCATTGGCGGAGATTGCCGCTGAGACCAGCGCCGCTATGACGCCCAGCACCTCCTGGTCGCCGAGTGCGGCGCCCGACGTGAGAAGCGTCAGTTCCGGCCAGGATATGATCAGCACACCGACAAGGCCGACCGCGACCGCGCTCCAGCGATAGATGCGAATGGCTTCGCCGAGGAACAGCGAGGAGAACACGACCACCAGCAGCGGCTGGGCGTAGTTCAGCGTGATCGCCTCCGGCAGCGGCAACCTGGTCAGCGCGAAGAAGCCGAGCCCCATGGCGCAAACGCCGACGACACCGCGCGCAATGTGGTTCAGCGGTCGCTTGGTCGCAAACGCCGTGCCCAGTTTCCCCTTGAAGGCCAGGAAGACGATGATCGGGAAGATGGCGAAGAAGGAGCGGAAAAAGACAATCTGGCCGGCTGGCAAAGTGCCGGCTGCCTTGATGCAGGTTTGCATGCCGACGAAGACCGCCACCGACATGATTTTGAGCGTTATGCCGGTCAGGACACGACCAGGGTGATCGGACAGTTTCCCCGCCGCCTCGTCTCTCGGCCGTGAAGTCACGCTCGCGCCGCTTCCCGGATCGTTGCCGAGACGCGCGTCAGGCGACGCAGCACAGAGGCGCCCATGCCGAATTGCGGTGTGACGGCGGTCATCAAGGCCTCGCGATGAGACGGAAGGAGAACGCCCTGAATAGGCATTGGCGCAGTTTTGTCGAGTGGCCGTTTCGTGTAAAGAGCGCGCAACTTTAGATCTTATGGGCCAGCGGACACCGCTGCAGGCCCCGATAACGATAGGGAAACCCCAAGGAATGCGAACCGATACCGGCCAGGTCTTCAAGCTCGAAGACTATCGCCCCAGCGACTTTTCCATTCCGCAAACCAACCTCACCTTCCGCCTTTCGCCGGATGCAACGCGTGTCACCGCCGTGCTGACGGTCGAACGCCGCGATGGCGCTGCCGCATCAGTGCCGCTGATGCTGGACGGCGACGGGCTGGTGCTGAAGCGCATCGCCATCGACGGCCGCGAGCTCGCGCCGGCCGATTATCTCGCCACGCCCGACCAGCTGACCATTTTGAAGCCGCCGGCCCGCTTCGAGCTGCTGCTTGAGACCGAGATCGCACCGGCCAGCAATGAGGCGCTGATGGGCCTCTACCGCTCCAGCAATGTCTATTGCACGCAATGCGAGGCCGAAGGCTTTCGCCGCATCACCTATTTCCTCGATCGCCCCGACATATTGTCGGTCTACACCGTGCGCATCGAGGCAAGGCTGGACGAGGCGTCGCTGCTGCTCTCCAACGGCAACCCGGTGGAAAGCGGGCCACTCACCGATGGCTGGCACTATGCCAGGTGGCACGACCCCTTCCCGAAGCCGTCCTATTTGTTCGCGCTGGTGGCGGGCAATCTCGGCCAGGTCGCCGACAGTTTCGTCACCATGTCCGGCCGCAAGGTCGAGCTCGGCATCTATGTCGAGCCGGGCAAGGAGGGGCTCGCCGGTTACGCCATGGATGCGCTCAAGCGCTCGATGCAATGGGATGAGCAGGCCTTCGGCCGCGAATACGATCTCGACGTCTTCAACATCGTCGCCGTCTCCGACTTCAACATGGGGGCGATGGAAAACAAGGGCCTCAACATCTTCAACGACAAATATGTGCTGGCCGACCGGGAGACCGCGACCGATGCCGATTTCGCCAATATCGAGGCGATCATCGCGCATGAATATTTCCACAACTGGACCGGCAACAGGATCACCTGCCGCGACTGGTTCCAGCTCTGCCTGAAGGAAGGGCTGACGGTCTTTCGCGATCACGAATTCTCCGCCGACCAGCGCTCGCGCGCGGTCAAGCGCATTGCCGAGGTGCGCACACTGCGCGCCCACCAGTTCCCCGAGGATCAGGGGCCGCTGGCGCATCCGGTGCGGCCGCGCCGCTACCGCGAGATCAACAATTTTTACACGGCGACCGTCTACGAAAAGGGCTCGGAAGTGGTGCGCATGATACGCACCATCCTCGGGGCAGAAACCTTCCGCGCCGGCATGGACCTCTATTTCGAGCGCCATGACGGCGAGGCCGCGACGATCGAGGATTTTCTCAAAGTGTTCGAGGATGTCTCCGGGCGCGACCTGTCGCAGTTCGCGCTCTGGTATCACCAGGCGGGCACGCCGAACCTGACCGTCAGTTCGACGCACAATCCGGCCACACGCGAGTTCACGCTCGAGATCGAGCAGTCGGTGCCGCCGACACCGTCGGAAAGCCGCAAACGGCTTATGCACATCCCTCTCGCTTTCGGCCTGGTCGGCGCCGGCGGCGAGCCCGTCGCCTATGGCGGGGTCGAGGGTGCCGCCGTCGAGGACGGCGTCATCCACATCCGCAAGCGCCGCCACATGGTGCGCTTCTCCGGCGTTGCCGAGCGGCCGGCGGTGTCGCTCAACCGCGGCTTTTCGGCGCCGATCACGCTTTCGGTCGAGCAGAAGACCGACGACCAGTTCTTCCTCGCCGGCCATGACAGCGACGCCTTCGCGCGCTGGCAGGCGTTCAACACACTGCTCACCGATGCGCTGATTGCGGCCTTCCGCCAGATTCTGGGTGGCGCTAAGCCGGCCTTCACCGCCAGGCTGACCGGACTTGCCGGCAAGATCGCCGGCGACGAGACGCTGGAGCCTGCCTACCGCGCGCTGGCGCTGTCGCTTCCCGGCGAGGCCGACATTGCCCGCGACATCGGCAAGAACATCGATCCCGATGCCATCTTTGCCGCCCGCGAGGCGCTGGCGCTGGCAATCGCCCGCGCCAACCAGGACGCCTTCGCCACTCTTTACGGCCACCTTGGCGATGACGGGCCATTCAGCCCCGATGCGGCAAGCGCGGGACGACGGGCGCTGCGCAACATCCTGCTCGACTGTCTCTCGCTGCTGCCGGCGGGCGCCGAACTCGCTGCCCGGCATTTCGAAACCGCGACCAACATGACCGACCGCGCGGCCGCGCTCACCGTGCTTGCGCATCGCCATGACGGATCGCCCGAGGCGATCAAGGCGCTCGCCGGCTTCGAGGCGCGCTATGGCGCCGATCCGCTGGTCATGGACAAATGGTTCCAGATCCAGGCCGCTGTGCCGGGACCGCGAACTGTCGACCGGGTGCGCGCGCTGACCGGCCACGCCGCCTTCTCGATGGCCAATCCAAACCGGGTGCGCTCACTGGTCGGCACATTCTCAAGCGCCAACCAGACCGGCTTCCACCGCGCCGACGGCGAAGGCTACCGGTTTTTTGCCGAGACCGTGCTCGAGGTCGAAAAGCGCAACCCGCAGGTGGCCGCCAGGCTGGCGACGGCGCTGCGGTCATGGCGCTCGCTGGAGCCGGGCAGGCAAGCCAAGGCCCGGGAAGCGCTGCTGGCGATCGCCAATGGCGAGAACCTGTCGGCGGATCTGCGCGATATTGTGGAGCGGACGCTGGCTTGAAGCTAATCTCCCCCCTCGTGGGGGAGATGCCCGGCAGGGCAGAGGGGGGCGCGAAGGAACACAGTGGTTGATTTGCCTGCGTTCAGCCCGCGTCCGACGCCGTTGTAGTAGTTTTGTTTGGTCGGGCGCACCGACCCGAGAGGCCGAGGGACGGCGCCCCCCTCTGGCCTGCCGGCCATCTCCCCCACGAGGGGGAGATCAGCAGCTTCGGCACTATTTCAATCAATTTTTAATGTTTTTTGCCCGCGCCTCTGGACAAGGCGAATCACCTTTGATTCTTTACAGACGATTCGGACGTGCGGTGTTGCCGGATCGTCAAGCGTACGGAAATTCGGGAGTGCCATTTATGGCCAAGGCGGACGCGTGGGGCGCGCCCGAGGGGACGGCTTTTGAGCGGCGCAAGGCGCGAGGCGACGGCCTCGCCGGCAACACGCGGCTCATCGCTGAACCAGCCTACCGGCGGCTCCTGGCTGCCGAACCCCTTCTGCGTCGTTCGATACCGGCGCTCATCATCATCTTCCTGATCGTTATCGCCGCGCTGCGCGTGCTCTCGCTGATGAACGAGCGCGACGAAGTCGAGCGCGACGTCAAGGCAGTGCTGGGACTGGCCGCCGGCCAGATGGCGAACGCAATCTCGGCCGATCCGAACGCGGCCGCCGGCGGCGCCATCGACCTGTTGGAAAGCACCAGCCGCCAGGGCGCCATGGGCAGAAGCCATGTGCTCGTCATCACCGACAGCGCCTTCAAGATCATTGCCGTGTCGCCGCTGTCGAGCGGCTGGCAAGGGCGCTCGCTCGACAGTCTGGTGCTGGACGGCCAGCCGCTGTTCATGTTCGGCGACCGCGCAGGCGTCATGGATGTCAGCATCGGCGGGCAGGACTGGTATGCTGCCGTCAGCCTGACCCGGGACCGCAAGAACGCCGCCGCGGTGCTGGTGCCGCAGGAAGCGGTGTTCGACAGCTGGCGCAAAACCGTGTCGCTCAACGTCACGCTGTTCGTGCTGACGGCCGGCGTGCTGATCATCATCCTCTACGCCTATTTCGGCCAGGCATCGCGCGCCCAGACGGCCGACCGCATCTATCTCGAAGCCCATCAACGCATCGACATGGCGCTGGTGCGTGGCCGTTGCGGCCTGTGGGACTGGGACATGGTGCGCGGCAAGATGTACTGGTCGCGCTCGATGTACGACATGCTGGGCTACGAGCCCTGCAACTCGATGCTGTCGTTCGGAGAGGTCGATGACATCATCCACCCCGAGGACGGCGACCTGTTCGAGCTGGCCAACAAAATCGTCGAGCGCGAGATCGACCATATCGACCAGGTGTTCCGCATGCGCCACGCCGACGGCCAGTGGGTGTGGATGCGCGCCAGGGCACAGGTGATCGACCCGGAAGCGCCTGAGATTCAGCTGATCGGCATTGCGGTCGACGTCACCGAACAGCGGCATCTGGCGCTGCGCTCCGAGGCGGCCGACCTGCGACTGCGCACGGCGATCGAGAACATCAACGAATCCTTCGTGCTGTGGGATGCCGCCCAGCGGCTGATCATGTGCAATTCCAAATACCAGAAGGACAATGGCCTGTCGGACCGCGACGTCATGCCGGGCGCGGCACGCGCCGTGCTGGAAGAACGCATGCTGGCTTTCGCCTCGGAACGGCGACTGGCCAACACCAACGGGCCGCAAGGCGGCGCGACGTTCGAACGGCAGCTCTCGGACGGCCGCTGGCTGCAGGTCAACGAACTGAGAACCAGGGACGGCGGCACCGTCTCGGTCGGCTCCGACATCACCCAGATCAAGCTGCATCAGGAAAAGCTGGTCGACAGCGAGCGCCGGCTGATGGCGACCATCCATGACCTCAGCCTCGCCCGCCGGGCCGAGGAGGAACGCGCCAAGGAACTGGTCGAGCTCAACCGCAAATACATGAAGGAAACCGAGCGCGCCGAGGCCGCCAACCGGGCCAAGTCCGAGTTCCTAGCCAACATGTCGCATGAACTGCGCACGCCGCTCAACGCCATCATCGGCTTTTCCGAATTGATGGAACAGGGCCTGTTCGGGCCGCTCGGTTCGCCGCGCTACGAGGAATATGCCAACGACATCAACGGCAGCGGCAAATATCTGCTGGGCGTCATCAACGACATACTCGACATGTCGAAGATCGAGGCCGGCCAGTTCTCGATGGACCGCGAGGAAATCGATCTCTGTCCGCTGATCCGCGAGACGGTGCGGGTGATCTCGCTGCAGGCGGCGGAAAAATCGATCACGGTGGAAACCCGCATCGCCGATACGATGACGCTGTTCGCCGATCGCCGCGCGATCAAGCAGATCGCCATCAACCTTCTGTCGAATGCGGTGAAGTTCACCGGCCAGGGCGGCCACATCTCGGTGCGCGCCCGCAACACCTCCGGCGCGTTGGTGCTGACCATCGAGGACAATGGTTGCGGCATTCCGAAGGAAGCGCTGAGCAAGCTCGGCCGACCGTTCGAGCAGGTGCAGAACCAGTTTTCCAAGAACCACGCCGGCTCCGGCCTTGGCCTCGCCATCTCGCGCTCACTGGCCGAGCTGCAGGGCGGCGCGCTGAAAATCCGCTCGACCGAAGGCGTCGGCACCATCGTATCGGTGCGCATTCCGGTGAAGAAGGCGGCGCCGGCGGTGAAGGCGGCGGCCTGACGGTCCGCTATCCATAGCCAGAGCATGGCCTCAGTCGCCCTTGAAAAGATTATCTACTTTATCTACTATAGATAAAGAGGTAACCCCCATGCGCGTGACATCGACCGAATTCCAGCAAAACGTCGGACGCTTCCAGGATGCCGCACAGCGGGCGCCGGTAGCGATAACGAAGAATGGCCGCACCCATACAGTGCTTCTTTCGGCAGCGATGTTTGAAGTGCTGGTCAAGGGACGGGTCGCCCGCTCTGTCAAGGATCTGGACGACGAGACATTGAATGCAATCGCCGAAAGCGCTGTGCCGCCAGAGTATGACGGACTGGACGCGATGCTCAAAGACTGGACGCCGTGAGCCTGCAGGACAGAGGGGGGTGTGAAGGAACGCGACCGAGGTGGCGTTTCATTCTACCCCCTCCACTCCGGCGGCTGATGCCGCCGGAACCTTACTGACGAACCTCACTGCATGCTGTCGTCGTCGCCGCCGTCCCAGTGGCGATGGCGACCCATGCGGCCGTTCTTTGGCAGTTCGTTGCGCTCGATCTTGCCGTCATTGTTGCGGTCGAGCATGGCGAACACCTTCTTCTCACGCCCGGTGATGTCTTCCGTGGTCAAAGTGCCGTCGCCCTTGGTGTCGTAACGGGCGACGATGCGCTTGGCCATTTCCTCGAAACGCGCCTTCTCCAGCGCGTCGGCGAGCTGGGCGACGGTGAGCTTGCCGCCATTGTCGGCAACCAGCTTCTTCAGCCTTGCGTTCATGGCGCCGGAAAACTGGTCGAAGCTGATGGTGCCATTGGAATCCTTCATCGCCTTGTCGAGGCGCATCATCGTGTCCTCGCGCGTTCTGGCGCTATGATTGTTTTCGGCATAGGCGGTGGTGCCGACGGCGCCGGCGAGCGCGACGAAGGCAAGGGCAAGTCCGGTTGTCTTTCTCATGGGTATTCTCCTGTTGCACCGTCACCCCCGATGCGATCCGAAACAGCCGTCAGCGCTTCACGCCCTCACGACTGTTTCGTACGAAGCAAAAGGTCGAAGTCCTTTCTGACCTTTTGCGACGTCTCCTTGAGGTGTGCTTCCAGCACACCGAAATCCGGCAGGTCAGTCACCGCCAGAAGCAGATCCGACAATCCCGGCGGAACGTCGTCGCGTTCGAATGCGCCGGTGAGGCAAAGCCGCGTCATCTGGGTCAGCGCCAGATAGAGTTGATAGGCTTCGCAAAGCTCTTGCCTGACGTCTGCGTCGGCGAAATCCGGCGTCAGATGCGACAGGATTTCGCCGGTCGCTGTCACCCTGCTGCCGGCTTCGACCTGACCGGTGATGACGGCCACTTGCGCGATGAATTCGAGGTCGATGAGGCCGCCTGGGATCAGCTTGATGTCCCAGAGATCGTGCGGCGATTTTTCCTTCTCGATCAGCGCGCGCATCTCGGATGCCTCGGCCTTCACCTTGGCGGCGTCGCGCGGCAGGGCCAAAAGTGCCGTCACCTCGGCCTCGACTTCGGCGCACAGTGCGGCGTCGCCGCCGATGGCGCGGGCGCGCGCCAGCGCCATGTGCTCCCAGGTCCAGGCTTCCTGGCGCTGGTACTTCTTGAAGGCGTCGACATGGGTGGCGACCGGCCCCTTGTTGCCAGATGGCCGCAAGCGCAGGTCGAGCTCGTAGAGAACGCCCTCGGCGGTCGGCGCCGAGACAGCCGCGATCAACCGCTGCGTCATCCTGGTGTAGTAATGTGATGGGGCGAGTGGCTTGTCGCCGTCGGACTCGTCCGCGTCAGCGTCGTGATCGTAGAGCAGGATGAGGTCGACGTCCGAGCCGGCGGTAAGCTCACGGCTGCCGAGCTTGCCCATGCCGAGCAGCGAAACCGTGCCGCCGGCGATGCGGCCGTGGCGCAGTGCGAATTCGGCCGTCACCGCTTGCAGTGCGGCGTCGATGGTGAGGTCGGCGAGGTCGGAAAAGGCACGGCCGGCCCGGCTCGCGCTGATCGAGCCGGCGAGCAGGCGCACGCCGATCAGGAATTTTTGCTCTGAGGCAAAGATGCGCAGACGGTCGAGCACGTCCTCATAGGCCCTGTCACCGTCGATGAAAGCCGCCAGCCGCGCAGACAGATAGGCGCGATTGGGCAGTTCGTTCAGCAGCGCCGGATCGAGCAGGCCGTCGAAGACATGCGGACGCTTGGTGATGATCGCCGCCAGCCGGGGCGCGGCGCCCATGATGGTCGCCATCAGTTTCAGCAACGCGGGATTGGACTGCAGCAGCGAAAACAGCTGGATGCCAGCCGGCAGACCGGCGAGGAACTCGTCGAAGCGAACCAAAGCCTCGTCGGCCCGGCGCGTCTGGCCGAAGGCTTTGAGCAGCGCCGGTGTCAGTTCGGTCAGCCGCTCGCGCGCCTCGGCCGACCGGGTAACGCGGTAGCGGCCGAAATGCCAGCCGCGGATGACGCGGCAGATGTCGCTCGGCCGCTTGAAGCCGAGGCCGTGCAAGGTCCGCAGCGTGTCGGGATCGTCGACATCGCCGGTAAAGACCAGATTTCCGACGCCTGCCGACAGTTCCGGCGCGGTTTCAAACAGCGCCGCGTAATGGCGCTCGACTTCATGCAAAGCCGCGCGAAACGTTTCGGAAAATTTGGCGGCATCGCCAAAGCCCAGCATTTGGGCGATGCGCTCCAGCCCCTCATCGTCGTCCGGTAGGATATGCGTCTGTTCGTCGGCGACCATCTGAATGGCATGTTCGACGCTGCGCAAGAACCAGTATTGGCGGGCGAGCGTGTCGCGCGCATCGGCGGTGATCCAGTTGCGCGCCGCCAGAGCGCCCAGCATCGGCACGGTCTCGCGGCCGCGCAACTCGGGAAAGCGTCCGCCGGCGATCAGTTGCTGGGTCTGGACGAAGAACTCGATCTCGCGAATGCCACCGCGGCCGAGCTTGACGTTGTGACCTTTGACAGCGATTTCGCCATGACCTTTGTGGGCGTGGATCTGGCGCTTGATCGAATGGACGTCGGCGATCGCCGCATAATCCATGTATTTGCGCCAGACATAGGGCTGCAACTCCTTCAGGAAAGCAGCGCCGGCGGCGAGATCGCCGGCCACCGGGCGCGCCTTGATCATGGCGGCGCGCTCCCAGTTCTGGCCACGCGCCTCATAGTAGCGCAGTGCTGCCTCGACCGGGATCGCCAGCGGCGTCGAGCCGGGGTCGGGGCGCAGCCTGAGGTCGGTGCGGAAGACATAGCCGTGTTCGGTGCGGTCCTGGAGGATGCGCACCAGCCTGCGGGTCAGGCGCGCAAACAGCTCGGTGGCATCGAGCGGATCGACGATCGCAGGCGCCTCCGGATCGAAGAAGACGACGAGATCGATGTCGGAGGAAAAATTCAGTTCATGGGCGCCGAGTTTGCCCATGCCGAGCAGAATCCAGCCGGACTGCCGAGACGGCTTTTCGGGATCCGGCAATTTGAGCTTGCCCTGGCTGTGCGCCTCGCGCAGCAGGAAGTCGACGGCAGCACGGCTGCAGGCATCGGCGAGATCGCTGAGGCGGCGCACGGTGAGCGCGGTCTCGGCCTCGCCGGAAAGGTCTGCGAGCGCCATCAGGAAGTGCGCTTCGCTCTTCCACTGCCTGAGTTCCATCATCAGGCTCGATTCCGAAACGGCATCCGCAAAGGCGGCCTTGCCGATGGCCTCGCTAATGCTGGTCAGCCTGGCCTCGACACTGTCATCGAACAGCGCGTCGAGGATTTGCGGCCGGCGGCGTGCGACATCGCGCAGGAAGGGCGAGAGGTCGAAGACGGCAGTGAGAAAATCCTGGGCGGCGCCCTTGCCCGCGAGGAATTTCGCCAGCCGCGGCAGGTTCTCGTCCTCGGCTTCGGCGGCGAGTTCCGACAGTTCGCGCCGGGCGCGGCTCCCATCCAGCGGCGCAAGTTGCGCCGCCAGTTGCAGCTGCCATTCGGTCTCTACCTGCGTCTGCGCCATCCTCACCGCCATCAATGGTCATCCCGCACCGGGAAACTCATGATAACGGACAATCCGGGATTGGCGGGCAGAAGTTCAAGCCGGCCATTGTGGAACGTCATGATCGCCTTGGCGAGGCTCAAGCCCAGGCCCGAACCCGGCTGCGAGCGGCTTTTTTCCAGCCGCACGAAACGCTCGGTCGCCCTAGCGCGGTCGGCATCGTCGGGGATGCCTTGGCCGTTGTCGGCAACGGAAAGGCGGATGTCATGGCCGACGCGCTGCAGCGCCACGCGCACCGCGGGCTTCTCAGTCGCGTCGGTTGAATATTTGATGGCGTTGTCGACGATGTTCGACAGCGCCTGGCCGATCAGCTCGCGGTTGCCATTGACGGTGAAGTCCCCGTCGACCGAGGTTTCGAGCGCCACGCCCGCCTCCTCCGCCACCGGCTCGTAAAGCTCGACGACATCGTGCACGGCGGCGGCGAGATCGACCTTGCTCGTGCTTTCCGAGGAATAGCCCGCCTCCAGCCTTGAGATCATCAGGATGGCGTTGAAGGTTTTTATCAGCTGGTCGGACTCGGCGATGGTGCCCTCCAGCGCTTGCCGATAGTCGGCGGGCTTGGGCTTGCCTGAAAGCGTGGCCTCGGCGCGGTTGCGCAGCCGGGTCAGCGGCGTCTTCAGGTCGTGGGCGATGTTGTCGGAGACCTGCTTCAGGCCTTCGTTCAGCGTCGCGATCCTGGCCAGCATCGTGTTGAGGTTTTCCGACAGACGGTCGAATTCATCGCCGGCACCAGTCACCGGCAACCGGCCTGTCAGGTCGCCGCCCATGATGCGGCGGCTCGCCTCCGAGACGCTGTCGATGCGCTTCAGCGCCGCGCGGCCGACAAAGAACCAGATCAGCAGACCGCCCAACCCCATCATGCCGAGCGCCAGCATCAAAGCGCGGCGGATGACGGCGCGGAAGCGCTCGGGTTCGCCGAGATCGCGGCCGACAAGCATGATCATCTGGTTGGGCAGCCGCAGTACCAGCGCGATGGCATTGTGGCCCTTCTCGCCTTCCACCTGTATTTCGGTCTCGCCGGGCTGCGTCCCGTTGGGATCGGAAGCCTGATTGCGCTGCCGTTCGAGCTCACCTTCGCCGAAACGGCGGTAGGAGAATGGCTCGGTCGTCCAGCCATCGGTCTCGAGCACGCCCGGCTCCAGGCTCTGCACATTGCCGGTCAGGATCTGGCCGTTGGCGTCGGCGATCAGGTAGAGGTTGGCGCCGGGCTGGCGCGAGCGCTGCTCGACCACCCGCACCAGCACCGGCAGGCCGCCGCGCTGATAGGCGCGGGCAAGGCCGAGCACCTCGTCATTGATGGTTTGCTGGGTCTGGCCGGTCAGCATGCGCGCCGACAGCGACGTCATATAGAAGACGAGCAGCACGGCGCACAGCGCGAAAAGCAGGAAATAAAGCGCCGAGAGCCGCGCCGCCGTCGTTCTCATGATGGCCGGCAGGGAAAGGGCCATCGGAGGTCTAGCCGCTCTTCAGCATATAGCCGGCGCCGCGCACGGTGTGCAGGATCGGCTTGTCGAAACCCTTCTCGATCTTGCCGCGCAGCCGCGAGACATGCACGTCTATGACGTTGGTCTGCGGGTCGAAATGATAGTCCCAGACATTTTCGAGCAGCATGGTGCGCGTCACTACCTGGCCGGCATGGCGCATCAGATATTCGAGCAGGCGGAATTCGCGCGGCTGCAGCGTGATCTCGCGTGCCGCGCGCTTCACGGAATGGGAGAGACGGTCGAGCTCGAGATCGCCGACCCGGTAGACCGTTTCGGCTTCCCTGGCGCTGGCACGGCGATTCAGCACCTCGACGCGGGCGAGCAATTCGGAAAAGGCGTAGGGTTTGGTCAGATAGTCGTCGCCGCCGGCGCGTAAGCCCGTGACACGGTCATCGACCTCGCCCAGCGCCGACAGGATCAGCACCGGCGTGGTGTTGCCGCGCGAGCGCAGGCCGGCAATGACGGAGAGACCGTCGCGACGCGGCATCATGCGGTCGACCACCATCACGTCGTAGTCGCCGGCATCGGCGAGCGCGAAGCCGGTTTCGCCGTCGCCGGCGACATGGGCGGTGTGCCCGGCCTCGGCAAAGGCCTTCTGCATATAATCCGCCGCCTCGCGATCGTCTTCTATGACGAGAATCTTCATAGAGCCGTTATACGCGATTTCACTGGAAGATTGAGAGGCCGACATTTTGGCTTGGCTTTGCTGTTAGAGCGGCAGCGGGCGATGGGGGCCCGCTGCCGCCGGGGGCAGAACACGATGACTGACTAACGCGTTCGGCCCCTTGCTTTCCCATGCGGCGGCTCGGGGGTGTTGAAACCGCCGCACTGGAAAAGTGTTCGATGTCAGCCCTTGGCGACCGGCAGCGCGACGAAGCGGTTGCTATCATCGCGGGTGATCTGCATCAGCACCGCCTTGCGGCCGGACTTGACCGCATCGGCCATCGCCTTGGCGACGTCCTCGGTGCCGTTCACTTCCGTCGAATTGACCGAGGTGATGACATCGCCGGGCTGGATGCCACGGTCGGCGGCATCGCTGTCGGGGTCGACATCGGTGACCACCAGGCCCTTGCCGTTTTCCGACTTGGTGACGGTGAGGCCGAGATCAGCCAGCGCGGCCGGCTTTGCCGGGGCTGCGGGCTGCTGCGGATCGGCCGAGGCCTGCTTGTCGCTCGAAGGCAACGTGCCAAGATCGACCTTGATCGTCTGGCTCTTGCCGTCGCGCCACACCGTGACGTCGACCGACTTGCCGGGCGAATAGGCGCCGATCAGACGGGCCAGTTCCTTCGGCGATGCAACGTCCTTGCCTTCGACCTGGGTGATCACGTCGCCGGCGGTGATGCCGGCCTTCTTGCCGGGACCACCGTCCTGGGCGCTGGAAACCAGGGCACCGTTCTGCGACTTCAAGCCCAGCGATTCCGCGATATCCGAAGTGACCGGCTGGATTTCGACGCCGAGCCAGCCACGCTGCACCGAGCCGCTCTTCATCAGGTCCTGCACCACCTGCTTGGCGGTCGAGGCCGGAATGTCGAAGGCGATGCCGACGCTGCCACCCGAGGGCGAGAAGATCGCGGTGTTGATGCCGACGACCTGGCCGTTGAGGTTGAAGGTCGGACCACCCGAATTGCCGCGGTTGACCGAGGCGTCGATCTGGATGAAGTCGTCATAGGGACCGGCGCCGATGTCGCGGCCACGGGCCGAGACGATGCCGGCGGTAACGGTGCCGCCGAGGCCGAACGGATTGCCGACGGCAACCACCCAGTCGCCGACGCGAACCTTGGAATCATCGGCAAAGTCGACATAGGTGAACTTGCCGACGCCATCGACCTTGAGCACGGCGAGATCGGTGCGCGGATCGGTGCCGATCAGCTTGGCATCGAGTTCCTTGCCGTCATTCATAACCACGGTGAAGGCCGAGCCTTCCTCGACGACATGGTTGTTGGTGACAAGATAGCCGTCATCGGAGATGAAGAAGCCCGAACCCTGCGCCACCGGGCGGGGCTGGTCGTTGTTGCGGTCGCGATGGCTGAAGCGACGGTTCTGGCCGTTCTGGTCGCCGAAGCCGCGGAATTGCTTGAAGAACTGCCGCAGCTGCGGATTGTCGGGCATGTTATTGAAGCCGTCCGGATCGTCGGACTGGTCGGAGCCGTCATCGGAAGCCGGCTCGATCTTGGCCTTGACCTTGACGCTGACCACGGCCGGCGAAACGCGCTCGACGACATCGGCAAAGCCCGGCACCTGCGGCGCTTCGACCCGCACGGCGTCAGCCAGAACCGGAGCCGTGCTGGTGGCGACGGCACCGAAACCAATGGCGCCGGCAATGGCGAGCGATGCGGCGGCGGCCAACAGGCGCTTGCGGGTGCGGGAATATGAATTGGGGGCAATAGACATGGATCTGTATCCTCTTTTTACTGGATGCGGCTCAGGCAGAGCATCCTCGGACAAGAGGAATAGAGAGGCGCACATTACGGCGCCATTTCCGAAGCATGAAAGTTTTGTAATGTTGGCGCTGTTCAGTCGCGTCGCAGGATGGTGTCCAGCGCCGCCTGTTCCTCGGCGCTCAGCGCCTTGGTTGCCAGCGAGCGACGGGAGCGTGTTGTCACCACGATGAAAATGCCGCCGACCAGAAGCAGAAGCACCGGCGTGCCCCACAGCAAGGCGTTGCGCGGGCTGAAGCGCGGCTTCAACAGTACGAACTCACCGTAACGCGACACGATGTAGTCCATCACCTGCTGGTCGGTATCGCCGGCAACCAGCCGCTGGCGCACCAGGATGCGCAGGTCGCGGGCAAGGTCGGCATCGGACTCGTCGATCGACTGGTTCTGGCAGACCATGCAGCGCAGGCCTTCCGACAGGAAACGCGCCCTCGCCTCCAGCGCGGGATCGGCGAGAACCTCGTCCGGTTTCACCGCTTGCGCTGCGCCGGCAAACAGCAGCGCCAGCAGCAGAATGAGCGAGGCCAGCGAGAATCTGGTACTCACGGCACGCCTGCCGATGGCATGGCAGCCGCCTGCTTGCGGCGGCGCGAGGGCGCGCCGACGCGCAGGCGACGATCGAGCAGCGACATTGCCGCCCCAGCCATCATCACCAGAGCACCGCCCCAGATCAGCGTCACCAGCGGCTTCCACCACAGGCGCACCACGACGGAACCGTCGGTGCCTTCGTCGCCGAGCGACAGATAGAGCTGGCTGAACCCAATCGTCTCGATGCCGGATTCGGTCGTCGTCGTCTGCCGCACCGGAAAGAAACGCTTGGCCGAGGTGATCTCAGCCGAAATGCCGCCATCGGCGCCGATCAGGGAAAAGCGGCCGCGTTGCTCGCTATAGTTCGGGCCTTGCGCCGGGAAAAGGCCCTCGAAACGCAGCGTATGGCCGGACAGTTCGACGCTTTCGCCGGCATGCATCGACAGGATTTTCTCGGTGCCGAAGCACAGCGTGCCGACAATGCCGAGCACCGTCAGCCCGAGACCGAGATGGGCCAGTGCTGTGCCGAACACCGAACGCGGCAGGCCGGCGAAACGGCGCAGCATGATGGCCGGCGGCACATTGCCGAAGCCGGATTTGACGGCAAGGTCGGTGAGCGCGCCGCAG
Source organism: Mesorhizobium sp. P2_B11 (assembly GCF_056404855.1). Taxonomy (NCBI): domain Bacteria; kingdom Pseudomonadati; phylum Pseudomonadota; class Alphaproteobacteria; order Hyphomicrobiales; family Phyllobacteriaceae; genus Mesorhizobium; species Mesorhizobium sp. P2_B11. The sequence goes on along the minus strand of NZ_JBFUDF010000005.1, from coordinate 337,495 downwards.
ACCAGCCAGCAGGCAAGGCCGACGCCGAGAGCGGCGAACACCGATGCGCCGTCGATGAACAGGCCGGTGACCAGCATCGCCAGCAAAGCGGCGGCGAAAGCGGCCATCAGGCGCTGGGCGACGGCATAGAGGTCTCCGCGCTTCCAGGCGAGCAGCGGCCCGAAGGGTACCACGACCAGCAGCGGCACCATCAGCGGCCCGAATGTCAGGTTGAAGAACGGCGCGCCGACCGAGATCTTGCTGGCCGAAAGCGCCTCGACCGCCAGCGGATAGAGCGTGCCGACCAACACGGTAGCTGTGGCGGTGGTCAGGAACAGGTTGTTGAGCACCAGCGCGCCTTCGCGCGAGATCGGGTGGAACAGGCCGCCGGCCGTCAGCCGCGAGGCGCGCAGGGCAAACAGCGCCAGCGAGCCGCCTATGAACAGCGTCAAGATGCACAGGATGAAGATGCCGCGGGTCGGATCGGTGGCAAAGGCATGTACCGAGGTCAGCACGCCGGAGCGCACCAGGAAGGTGCCGAGCAGCGACAGCGAGAAGGTCAGGATGGCGAGCAGCAGCGTCCAGATTTTGAGCGCCGAGCGCTTCTCCATGACGATCGCCGAATGCAAAAGCGCCGTGCCCGCAAGCCACGGCATGAAGGAGGCATTCTCGACCGGGTCCCAAAACCAGAAGCCGCCCCAGCCGAGCTCGTAATAGGCCCAGTAGGAGCCCATGGCGATGCCGCCGGTCAAAAACATCCAGGCGACCAGCGTCCATGGCCGCACCCAGCGCGCCCAGGACGCATCGATGCGGCCTTCGATGAGAGCCGCGACCGAGAAGGAGAAGCAGATGGAGAAGCCGACATAGCCGAGATAGAGCAGCGGCGGGTGGATGGCGAGGCCGAGATCCTGCAGGACCGGGTTGAGATCGCGGCCCTCGATCGGCGCCGGATTGAGCCGGATGAACGGATTGGACGTCGCCAGAATGAACAGGAAGAAGGTGGCGCCGATCGCCCCTTGCACGGCGAGCACATTGGCGCGCAGCGTAGCCGGCAGATTGGAGCCGAAGACGGCGACCAGCGCGCCGAAGAAAGTCAGGATCAGCACCCAGAGCAGCATCGAGCCTTCGTGATTGCCCCAGGTTCCGGTGATCTTGTAGATCAGCGGCTGCAGCGAATGCGAGTTTTCCCACACGCTGGCCACCGAGAAATCGGAGCTGGCATAGGCGCCGGCGAGTGCTGCGAACGAGAGCGCCGTGAGCGCGAAGCCGGTGACCGTGACCGGGCCGCCGACAGCCATCAGCCGCTGGTTGCCGGTCCGGGCGCCGATGAGCGGCACCAGCATCTGCACCAGCGACAGCGCGAAGGCGAGGACGAGCGCGAAATGTCCGGTCTCAACCATTGCTAGTTCGTGCTTTCCTGCCAGACGCCCTTGGCCTTCAGCCCATCGGCTACTTCCTTGGGCATATAACGCTCGTCATGCTTGGCCAGCACGCTGTCGGCGAGGAACACGCCGTCCGCGCCGAAGCTGCCCTCGGTGATGACGCCCTGCTCCTCGCGGAAGAGGTCGGGCAGGATGCCGGTATAGGTGACCTTGACCGATTTATGCGTGTCGGTCACCGAGAACGCAACCGTCGCGCCCTGCCCGCGCACGACCGTGCCCTTTTCGACGAGGCCGCCGAGCCTGATGCGCTGGCCCGGCTGCAGGCTGGCGGTGGTCAGATCGGCGGGCATGTAGAAATAGGAGGCCTTTTGGYCCAGCGCATAGAAGGTCAGCCCGGTGGCGGCACCGAGAAAGGCAAGCCCCCCGACAATCACCGACAATCGCTTCTGCTTGCGCGTCATGCCCTACTCCGTCGCCGTCAGGCCGAGCGAGGCGGCAAAGGCGGTGAATTTCTTCGCTTCGTCACTGTCGGCGCCAAACACGGCAATACCGCGATGCAGCGCGTCGCGCGCCTGGTCGGCCTTGCCCAGCACCACATAGGAACGAATGAGCCGCATCCATCCTTCCGTGTCACGCGGATTTTGTCGCAGTTTTTCGTCGAGACCGGCGACCATGGTGTCGATCATGGCCTGCCGGTCCTGCGGCGCCATCGACGAGGCGGCATCGACGGCTGCGGCATCGGGGCCTTTCGCGGGCTCTCCTGACGCGACGCTGCGGTTGGCGGCCTCGGCCAGCGCCTGTTGGACAGCGCCCCGCCAGGGCGAATCCGGCGGCAGCAGCCCGAGCATTTTCTGCCAGGCGGCGGTCGCCTCGGCCAGGCGGCCTTCCTGGGCCAACGCCATGGCCAGGTAGAAGGACGCCTTCGGGTTTGCGGGGTCGAGCTTCAACGCCTGCTCGAAAGCCGATTGGGCGTCAGCCGAAACGATGCCGCCGGCCGCATTGGCGATCGCCTCGCCGAGGCCGGCCTCGCGGGCAGCTGTGTCGCCATCGAGGCGGATGGCGTTGCGATAGGCGGTCACGGCATCGGAAAAGCGCTGCAGGCGCAGATAGATCGGGGCCAGCACGTCCCATCCCCTGCCATCGGACGGATTGGCGGCAAGATGGGCCTCGGCGCGCGCCACCAACTCGTCGACCGAGCTGTCGGCAGGGTTCTTGGCCAGCCGCTCGGCAAGCGGCTGTGACGGCAAATCGGGCGAGCCGAGCTGGCTGTACAGGCCCCAGCTCAGCAGCGGGACGACCAGCACCGCTGACGTCGCCACCAGCCTGACCGCCCGCGACGCCTGCGCGCCAGGCTGATCGACTTGACCGACATTTCCCAGCCGAAGGATGCGGCGGGCGATTTCGGCGCGCGCCTCCTCGGCTTCCGCCGGCTGGATCAGGCCGCGCGCAGCATCACGCTCGAGCTCGGCCAGTTGGTCGCGATAGACTTCAAGGTCATGGTCGCTGCTGGTCGAAGCGCCCTTGCCGCCGCTGGTCAGCGGCAGCAGCACCGCCAGGCTTGCGCCCAGCGTGAGGATTGCGGCTATGACCCAGAACAGCATGGTTCTTCCAATAGAGCGAGAGCCCGGCTCTCACAACATGAGGGTGCTGCGACGCTTTGACGGGAGCGCGCGAGCCCGATCCCGATCAGCCGGCCCGAACGGTCAGGTCAGCGGCGTCCAGCTGCCGTCAGCGTTGCGGCAGGCGGTGCCACGCGCGGTCTGGCCGGCCGTGCCGGTAAACACCGTATGGGTATACTGGCGGCAGTCCTGCGAGCCGACACGATAGGGCTGGGCCGCGACGACTTCGCCGGAATGGGCCGAACTGTCGCTCTTCCACGTCACTTTCTGGCCGCTCGCCGTGTATTCGAGCGCCTTGTATTCCGCCTCGAGCGCCTTGCGCTTCTCGGTCTCGCTCAGGCCACTGCCGATCGATCCGCCGACGAGCCCGCCGGCCATGGCCGAGATGATCGTCGTCGCGACTTTAGCCCCTGAAGGAGGCGACGCGGGCGGGTTGGTGATGGAGATATCCGGGCCGCCGCCCTTGCTCAGGGTTCCGCAGCCGGAGAGAGCGAGCAGTGCGGAAACGAGCGCAACGCGAATCTTCATGCCTACAACCAGTTTTCTTGAACGGGATGCGCTGGGGGGCCGCGTCATCGGGGATATCTGGAGGCCATACTATTGATATTTGTCGGAAATTTGGCCGTTTTTAACGGCTTTTGTGCAATCGATGGGCCGCCATAACACAGGCATTCGGCCATGTCGATTGGCTCCCGGGAAGAGCATCATGGAAGGCTGCGCAGGCGCACCACCGCCTTCAACCCGCCCATGGCGGAGCGGTCCAGCGCAAGTGCACCGCCATATTCGTTGACAAGGTCGGCGACAATGGCAAGCCCGAGCCCGGTGCCTGGCTTGGTCTCGTCGAGGCGCCGGCCGCGTTTCAGCGCATCGCGCGCCTTGTCCTCGGGAATGCCTGGACCGTCATCCTCAATCGCGATCTCGAACAGGCCTGCGGCGCCGGCCGGCGTGACGGACACGGCGACAGTGCTCCTTGCCCATTTCATCGCATTGTCGAGCAAATTGCCGAGCAATTCCTCCAGATCCTCGCGCTCGCCGGCAAAGACGATGTCGGCCGCCGGCAAGGCAAGCGACAGGCTGACATCAGGCTTGAGCTTTTGCAGCACGCGCACCATGCGCTGGACCAGCGGCGTCACTGGGGTGCGATAAACGACGCTGTCGCGCTGTGCGGCGACGCGGGCGCGCTGCAAATAATGATCGACCTGCTTCTGCATCGAGGCGGCCTGGTCGGCGATGAGCTGGCCTTTGGCGCCGCCGAGCGCACGGCCCTCATTGATCAGCACGGCGAGCGGCGTCTTCAGCGAATGGGCAAGGTTGCCGACCTGCGTGCGCGAGCGCTCGACGATACGCTTGTTGTTTTCGATCAGCGCATTGGTCTCGTTGGCAAGCGGCTCGATCTCGGCCGGGAACTGGCCGTCGAGCCGCTGCGCCGTGCCCTCACGGACCAGCGCAAGCGCGTTGCGAACCCGGCGCAAGGGCTGCAGGCCGAGCAGGATGGCGATCGCGTTGATGGCGATCATGCCGACGCCGAACAGGCTGAGATAGGTCAAGAGGCGACCCTGGAAGGTAGCGATCTCCTGCTCGAGTTCGGTCTTGTTGCCCATGACGCGGAAGCGCGCGGCGCGGTTCTTGGCGTCGAGGACGAATTCGCTTTCGAACACCTGCAGTTCCTCGTCGCCGATGCCGTCGGTGGAATAGCTGCGCTGGAAACTGGAATTGAAGGGTACCTCGGCGACGGTCGGCGACGGGATCGCCGTGGTCATCGAGGACGAATGAAGGTTGCCATGCACGCCTTCGGAAGCCGGTTCCACCGACCAGTACCAGCCCGAATTCGGCTCCGAGAAGCGCAAGTCGCCGAGGTCGGGAGCGCCGGTGAGCTGGCCGGATTCGGAAACGCCGACGGAGCCGATCAGGTTGAACAGATGCGCCGACAAAAGGCTGTCGAAGCCACGCTCGCTGGCCTGGCGGTAAAGCGTGGTGATCAGGGTGAAGATGACGATCAGAGTGAGGATCGCCCAGATCGTGGAAAAGCCGATGACGCGAAAGGCCAGCGAGCGCGGCCAGAGCCGTGCCGAAAAAGGCTTCCTAGCTGGTATGGGGAGCGGTTCCGCCTTACGCCTCCGGCTCACGCATGCGATAGCCCATGCCGCGCACGGTTTCGATCATGTCGATGCCCATCTTCTTGCGCAGCCGGCCGACAAACACCTCAATGGTATTGGAATCGCGGTCGAAATCCTGGTCGTAGAGATGCTCGACCAGTTCGGTGCGCGACACCACCTCGCCCATATGGTGCATCAGATAGGCCAGCAGGCGGAACTCGTGCGACGTCAGCTTCAGAGGCTGGCCGTCGACATCGGCCTTGGAGGCCTTGGTGTCGAGGCGCAGCGGCCCGCAGGTCAGCTCGGACGAGGCATGGCCGGCGGCGCGCCTGATCAGCGCTCTCACCCGCGCCAGCACCTCCTCGATGTGGAACGGCTTGGTGACATAGTCGTCGGCGCCGGCATCGATGCCCGACACCTTGTCGCTCCAGCGGTCGCGCGCGGTCAGGATCAGCACCGGCATCTTGCGGCCGTTGCGGCGCCAGCGCTCGACGACGCTGATGCCGTCCATCTGCGGCAGGCCGATGTCGAGCACGACGGCGTCGTAAGGCTCGGTATCGCCGAGGAAATGGCCCTCCTCGCCGTCATAGGCGCGGTCGACGACATAGCCGGCATCGACCAGCGCATCGGCTATCTGCCGGTTGAGATCCTTGTCATCTTCGACGACGAGTACGCGCATGATCGGTCAGGCCTGTTGATATCTCAGATATAGGCCGATTCCGGCGGCCTGGGAAACGAGCCCTGTAAAGGGAAGATTGGGGGGTCAGTTCGCCGGGACGACGATCTCGGAACGGCGCGGACGCTGGCCGTCCTTGCCGGGCACCAGCACGACGATGACGCAGACCTCCTGGCCGCCACGCGTCGACTGCGAGGCCTTGGCCAGTGTGCCGCCATACTGCTCGGCAACCTGCTGGCCGATCGCGTAGCAGTCGGCGGCGGCCGCCGGCGTTGCCTGCGACGCCAACACGCCGGCGATGCCAAGCGCCAGCGTCGCGATTCTGAGATGGGAGCGAAGCGTTTTCATGGTCAGCGTTGTAACGCAACTGTGCTGAACGTGAAATGAACGGTGAACGGTTGAAAATCCATCCCCGCAATCCCCCCTGCGTGCGAAACGAATGAATGCAATCATGCCGCCCGGATCCCCTCAGATCGGGTGTGCGATTCATAGCCGGAAAACCGCCAGCGCGGCTATGTTTTTTGCCAGCTGGTTCTGAAGTCGCAGGTGAATCGGGAACAGCTCAAGGCGCGACCATTCTCAGAGGCGCCCTAATTGGCGTAGGAAACGCCAAACCATCCATCGGAGTGCGCCATGACGGACAACGACCTCGCCGACCTCTACCGGGGCTACATCGCCTGCCTGAATGCCCAGGACTGGGCCAATCTCGGAAGGTTTGTCGGCGATGAAGTTCAGCACAATGGCGAAATGCTCGGCCTGTCAGGCTATCGCCGCATGCTCGAAGGCGATTTTGAGGCCATTCCCGATCTCGGTTTCAACATCGAACTCATGGTCTGCCAGCCACCGCGGGTGGCGGCGCGCCTGCATTTCGACTGTCATCCCAAGGGAATGCTGTTCGGCCTGCCGGTGAATGGCAAGCGCGTGGCGTTCGCCGAGAATGTTTTCTACGAATTCGCAGACGGTCGCATCCGCGAGGTGTGGTCGGTCATCGACAAGGCCGAAATCCAGGCGCAGATCTAGGATGCGCTCTGGGTGATCGCACGGATCCGCAGCACCCCGTGATGGAGCGCGAGGTCTTCGTCGTAGCGCGCCTCGGCGAATTCCAGCGACAGGCGGGTCTGGTCGCGCGAGCCGGTGGCGAATGCAGCGCCGTCGAGGCGCGCCCGGATGCTGTCCATGATCAGACGCGTCTCGGCCTCGCCTTGTGCCTTCGACCAGACATGCAGCGTGATCAGCTGGTCGTCATCATTGTCGGCGCCGGTGTCGAGATCGAACGCGCTGGTCCGGCCATAGGTGACATACGGAAAGGCGGCACTGTCGGCCGCCTGCTCGCGCAACCCGGCGCCGCCGAGCAGCGCCGTCAGCGAGGCGTCGCTCTTCAATCTCATGAACAAGGCTTGCAGCAAATCGCCGGGCGCTGTCATCGTCGTCTCCGTTCGCCTGTCACGTTTTGAACAAACCTCATGCCGCTATCCGTTTCGCGCGCAACCTAGCTGCGTTGCTCCGGTTTCGCCAGATGACGACCAGCCCACGCACGTTGCGAATCGGGCGGCATGGCCGTTTCACGCGCCGGTTTCTATTTGGCATGCAGGGAGTTTCAAGAAGGGTGTTATGAGAGGGCCTGTTTTCTCCGACAATTCGAGGTCATTTCATGCGAACGCCATCGCTGCTGCCGGCTTTTGGAAAGCTTGGCGTCAAGCCCGCGGTCGCGATTGCGGCAGCGCCCACTCCGTCGAAGCGCATGAATGCCATGGCTTTGCGCATGCGGGAGGTTCTTTCCGCGCATGGCGGCCTGGTCTTGAAGCTGTCGGTGCTGGTCTGGACAATCCTGATCCTGGCGGCGGCATTTTTCATGTCAAAGGCCTGACGCCGAGATGGCAAACCGCTACGCCTTGCGCATGGACGAGCCTGACAGCTGGACCATCTTCGACATCTTCACCGGCCAGCCTGTCGAGCTCAAGCAACAGGTCATGGTCGGCATGACTGTGCGCGATGCGGAAGCGATGGCCGACCGCCTGAACAGCCGGGACGTCAAGCGGCGGGCAAAAGCCGACCGCAAATCCTGATCCAGGCTGATCGCAGCCGAAAGCTAGCTGAAGTCCGCGGCGGTGAGCACATAGATGCTCTTGCGGGTGCGGGCATAAGCCTTGCTGGCAATGTCATGGATGGATCTGGACGCCGTATCGAAGGCGGCCAGATAGGTGGCTTCCGAGGTCGCCGTCCCCGATGGCGCCTTCGAGATGGCATCGGCAGCGACAGAGAAGGAGATCTGGAACATGCCGTCGTGTCCGACAAAGCGGATACGCTTGCCGGCCTCGTCATAGCTGCGGCTTGGATTGGGGAATGTCAGGCTCATGACTTGGCTCCCTTCGGTGCGGCGGCTGCCTTCTTGGCTGTCGCCCGCTTCTTCTTCGGTGTCGGGTTCAGGGCTTCCTCAACGCGGTCGGCCTCTTCCTTGGCCAGGCGCAATCCCCTCAGCCTCGCGGTCTTGATCTCCCTGGCTCTCGCCTCGGACATATAGTCGGAGGTTGCCTTGTTGCGCTCAGCCGTCTTCTTCTGCTTGTCCATGAAGCGGGCCTCAGCTTTTTCCATGATACTCTGATTGCCGTCGGCCATCGCCTAAATCTCCCTTGTGCCCGAAACCGTTGAAATGAAACTTTCCATATAAATAGTCGCTTTGGCGCAGAAATTCAATTTTTTGAATTATTTAGACGGTGTGCGAAATCTGGAAACCGGCAGGTCGCATAATACTTTTTAATATTCTGGATTGCTCGCGAATAATTTTTGGCACTCCTATCTATCGAGTGCCAACGCGCCTATAAGAGCGGTGTGGCCGCCTGTGCAGGCCCCAGAAAGAAGTTCTCATGAAGTTTCGGCCACTCCACGACCGCGTCGTCATCCGGCGCGCCGAAGGCGACACCAAATCCAAGGGCGGCATCATCATTCCCGACAATGCCAAGGAAAAGCCGCAGGAAGGCGAAGTCATCGCCGTAGGCCCCGGCGCGCGCGACGAAAACGGCGCGCTTGTTCCGCTCGATGTCAAGGCAGGCGACTTGATCCTGTTCGGCAAATGGTCGGGCACCGAGGTCAAGATCGACGGCGAGGACCTTCTGATCATGAAGGAAGCCGACATTATGGGCGTGATCGAGAAGAGCGTCGAAGCCAAGAAGGCTGCCTGATTGGCGCGCTGCGCGGTTCGCGCGGCAAAAAGTCCACTCCAAATACGAACTGGATGAAAACCATGTCTGCCAAGGAAATCAAATTCTCCACCGACGCGCGCGACCGTATGCTGCGTGGCGTCGATATCCTCACCAATGCGGTGAAGGTCACGCTCGGCCCCAAGGGCCGCAACGTCATCATCGACAAGGCCTATGGCGCGCCGCGCATCACCAAGGACGGCGTCACCGTCGCCAAGGAAATCGAGCTTGCCGACAAGTTCGAGAACATGGGCGCGCAGATGGTGCGCGAAGTGGCTTCGAAGACCAACGACCTCGCCGGTGACGGCACCACCACCGCCACGGTGCTGGCCGCCTCCATCCTGCGCGAAGGCGCCAAGCTGGTTGCCGCCGGCATGAACCCGATGGACCTCAAGCGCGGCATCGACCAGGCTGTCGCCGCCGTGGTCAAGGACATCAAGGCGAAGGCCAAGAAGGTCAAGTCGTCGGCCGAGATCGCGCAGGTCGGCACCATCGCCGCCAATGGCGACGCCACCGTCGGCGCCATGATCGCCAAGGCGATGGACAAGGTCGGCAATGACGGCGTCATCACCGTCGAGGAGGCCAAGACCGCCGACACCGAACTCGACGTCGTCGAAGGCATGCAGTTCGACCGCGGCTATCTCAGCCCCTATTTCGTCACCAATGCCGACAAGATGCGCGTCGAACTGGAAGAGCCTTACGTCCTCATCCACGAGAAGAAGCTCGGCAATCTGCAGGCGATGCTGCCGATCCTCGAAGCGGTGGTGCAGAGCGGCCGGCCGCTGCTGATCATTTCGGAAGACGTCGAAGGCGAAGCTTTGGCGACGCTGGTCGTCAACAAACTGCGCGGCGGCCTCAAGGTCGCGGCCGTCAAGGCGCCCGGCTTCGGCGACCGCCGCAAGGCGATGCTGGAAGACATCGCGGTGCTGACATCGGGCCAGATGATTTCCGAGGATCTCGGCATCAAGCTCGAAAACGTCACCATCGAGATGCTCGGCCGCGCCAAGCGCGTGCTGATCGAGAAGGACACCACCACGATCATCGACGGCGCGGGCACCAAGGCCACGATCCAGGCGCGCATCGCCCAGATCAAGGGCCAGATCGAGGAGACCACGTCCGACTATGACAAGGAGAAGCTGCAGGAGCGGCTGGCCAAGCTTGCGGGCGGCGTTGCCGTCATCCGCGTCGGCGGCGTCACCGAGTCGGAAGTGAAGGAAAAGAAGGACCGCATCGACGACGCGCTGAACGCTACGCGCGCCGCGGTCGAGGAAGGCATCGTGCCCGGCGGCGGCGTGGCTCTGCTGCGTGCAAGGTCGGCGCTTACCGGGCTGACCGGCGCCAATGACGATGTGACCGCCGGCATTTCGATCGTGCTCAGGGCACTTGAGGCGCCGATCCGCCAGATCGCCGAGAATTCCGGCGTCGAAGGCTCGATCGTGGTCGGCAAGCTCTCCGACAGCAAGGACCACAATCAGGGCTTTGACGCCCAGAACGAGGTCTATGTCGACATGATCAAGGCCGGCATTGTCGATCCGGCGAAAGTGGTGCGCACCGCACTGCAGGATGCCGGCTCGATCGCGGCACTTCTGATCACCGCCGAAGCCATGATCACCGACGTCCCGGCCAAGGATGCGGCGCCCGCGGGCGGCGGCGGCATGGGCGGTTACTGACCGACGTCTTTAGGCCCGCCCGGGAAACCGGGCGGGCGCAAACAGAACAACGGCCGCCCGGGAGATTTTCCCGGCGCGCCCAAGGATTTCCGTCAGTCAGCAGTCAGCAACGACATGGAGATCGACAGATGATCAATTTCGCCCCGAAGCCAAACGCTGTACCCGCGACCAAGCCGGCCGAGGAAAGCCGCTTCGATCGCATCCGCCGGATTGCCGCCGACAAGCACAGGCAGACCGACGCCGGCACGATACGCCGCGAACCACCGAAGACCGGCGACAAGCGGCCCATGTGAGGCGCGCGCCGCGTTCCCTCAAGAGGCTGGGGCCCCCAACCCTGTTCGGTGCGCTACGCTATGAATTCGCAGCCATCGGCCGCCCTGGTCAGGTCCTTGAAGGTCATATGAAGCGTAATTATATCAACAACTAAGCGTGCGGTGCACGCGAAACGTAGTGGTTTGGTCAAGCTTCTCTATGGAGGTTGTCATGGCCAATAAACTCATGGAAGGAAAACGCGGCCAGGATCTGATTAACCTGATCCTTGCCGTTTGCCTGTTCATCTCACCTTGGATAATCGGTTTCGCCGCTGAAACCACTGCCGCTTACAACGCCTGGATTATTGGCGTTGTGCTCGGTGCGCTGGCTGTCGCGACTCTCGCCGTATTCGCCGAGTGGGAAGAGTGGGTGAACCTTGTTCTCGGACTTTGGCTGATTGTTTCACCATGGCTGCTGGGGTTCATGGCCAACGCTGACGCGATGGCGACGCATGTGATCCTCGGCGTGCTGGTGGTCGTCGCATCGGCCTGGGCCGTCTGGGACGTTCATCACCCGCACGCGCATGCGTGATCGGTGACGACAAAGGAGGGGCCCGGCGCGTGAGCGGCGGGCTCCGCTGATCGCTGAGAGCGATGCGCCGGCCCGCACTACCTCACGAGACCGGCGCCGCACCGCCTTGTTCGGTGCGCCGCGCGATGAACTCATCGAGAACGCCTGCTGTAGCAGCCGCCGACGCCGGCGGCTGGAAGTCGGCCAGCACCCGCTTCCATATGCCGGTGGCGCGCTCGGTGGCTGACTTCGAGCCTGACTGCGTCCAGTTGCCGAAATTCGACCAGTCGGCGACCAGCGGCTCGTAGAAAGCGGTGCGGTAGCGCGCCATGGTGTGGCCGGCGGAGAAGAAATGTCCCCCCGGCTGCACTTCGGCGATGGCCTCGAAGCCGATCGCATCCTCGTCGCCGGGGGTCGCGGCACAGAGTTCGGCGACCGTCTGCAGCGCCTCGATATCGGTGATCAGCTTCTCATAGGAGACGCTGAGGCCACCTTCCAGCCAGCCCGCCGCATGGATGCAGATGGTGGCGCCCGCCAGCACCGAGCCCCACAGCGCGAACTGCGTCTCATGCGCTGCCTGCACATCCGAGATGTTGGCCGCACTGCCGCCGCCGGAGCGCCAGGGCAGGCCAGTAAAGCGCGCCAACTGGCCGGCGCCCAGCGTTGCCTTGACATGCTCCGGCGTGCCGAAGGCCGGCGCGCCCGACTTCATGTCGACATTGGACGAGAAGGAGCCGTAGACCACCGGCGCGCCCGGCCGCACCATCTGCGCCAGCGCGAGACCAGCCAGCGCCTCGGCATGCTGCAGCGTCAGTGCGCCGGCCACCGTGATCGGCGCCATGGCGCCGGCCAGGCAGAAGGGCGTGATGACAGACACCTGGCCCGCCTTGGCGAAGTCGATGATGCCTTGCGCCATCGGGATGTCGAGCTGGCGCGGCGAGTTGGTGTTGATGACGGTGTAGCAATGAGCGCCGGCAAGGAACTCGTCCTGCGAGAGCCCGCGCGCCAGCCGGATCATCTCGAACCCATCCTCGACCTGTGGCGTGCCACGCGCGAAGACAAAGGGGAACTTGTCCGACAGCGTCAGCTGCGCCCGGTTGACGGCATAGTGGCGCAAACGGTTGTCGACATCCTGCGGTTCGATGCAGGGACAAAGCATGTGCAGCACATCGAAATGCTGAATAAGCTTGGTCAGTTCCTCGAAGGCGGCGAGCGTGCCCGGACGCCGGCCGCGTTCGAGATCGGTGACGTTGGGCGCGCCGGCCCCGGCCAGGAATGTCATCGAGCCGAGCTCGAGCGTGAGGTCGCGGCTGCGGTCGCCAGCCAGTGCCTGGATGGATTTGGGCGCCGAGGCGAGTGCGGCCGTCACGATATCGCGGCCGATGCGCACCATCTGGCTGTCCTCATCGACCAGCGCCCCGGAGCGGGCGAAGATGCTCCGTGCCTCGGGCAGCAGCACCTTGATGCCGAGCTCTTCCAGCACGCGCAACGCGGTGTCGTGGATGGCGGCGACCTGGTCGTCCGAAAACACCGGTTGCGGCAGGAACGGGTTTTTGAGCGAACGATAATTCGGGTGGCGGCTTGACCCGCTGCCGGCCTCGCTGGTGTGTCCGCGCCGGCGCTCGCGCCTGGTCTCCCTTATGACATCATCGACCATGGCCACCTCTCCTCATTACCGCATTGCCTTGCCATCGGGGTCGTAGGGTGAAGCCGCGATGACACGCGCCGGCCGCTCGACGCCGACAATGTGCACTGAAAGCTCGGTCCCCTCCCCGGCGAAATCGTCGTCGACCAACGCCAGCGCGACGCTTTTACGAACCGTGTAGCCATAGCCGCCCGAGGTGACGAAGCCGACGCGCCGGCCCTTGTGCCAGACCGGCTCGAAACCGCTGGCGTCGGCGTCGAGCGCATCGATCTCCAATGTCACGAGCCGTTGCGAAGAGCCTGCTTCACGCTGCCTGAGGGCGGCGTCACGACCGATGAAATCGCCCTTGCCGAACGCGATGAAACGATCGAGGCCGGTTTGCGCGGGCGTGTAAGCCTGCGTAAATTCGCGCGACCAGATGCCAAAGCTCTTTTCCAGCCGCAATGCGTTGAGCGCATAGTAGCCAATCTCGGCAAGGCCGAGATCCGCGCCGGCGGCGAGCAAGGTTTCGCGCAAGGTGGCGTGCATGACGGCCGGGCAATTGATCTCGAAGCCGAGTTCGCCGGCGATCGACAGCCGCGCCACGCGGGCGCTCACCATGCCGATGTCGAGCTGACCGCAAGCCATGAATGGCAAGGCGCTCGCCGAGACATCCTGATGCGTGGTCCGCGCCACGATATCCCTGGCGTTCGGCCCGGTGATGAGGAAGCCGCTGACGGTGTCGGAGATGTCGGTGACGGAGACGCCTTGCGCCGCATGCGCCTCGAACCAGCGCATGTGGAATTCGCGGAGATAGTAGGAGCCCATCAGCCAGTATTCGCCGCCGCCCCAGTTGAGTACGGTGAGGTCGCCCTTCAGCCGGCCGTCCGGGCCAAGCATCGGCGCCAGCCTCGCCTGCCCCGGCTTCGGCAGTTTCGACGCCAGCAGCCGGTCGAGCCAGGCCTCCGCACCCGGCCCCGAGACGGCATAGCGCGAGAAGGCCGAGGTATCGACGAGGCCAGCGGCGCGGCGCACCTGCAGCGCCTCGTCGCCGACGATATCGAAAGCGTTGGAGCGCTTGAGCGTCGTCTCCTCACGAAAGCCGATCGGCGCGAAATAGGCGGGGATTTCCAGCCCCCAGGAGGCCGTCCATTCGCAGCCTGCCGCGCTCATGCCGTCATAGGCGCCCGGGCGCTTCAGCGGCCGGCCGGCGGGCAGCCGCTCATTGGGAAAGGTCATGACGAAGCGGCGGGCATAAAACTGGCGCGTCGTCTGCTTCAGATATTCGCGGTTGGCCGCAAAGGCGCCGTAGCGGGCGATGTCCATGCCGAAAATGTCGGCTTGCGGCTCGCCATGGATCATCCATTCAGCCAGCGATTTGCCGACGCCGCCACCCTGGCTGAAACCGGCCATGACACCGCAGGCGACCCAATAATTCTTCAGGCCGCGCACCGGGCCGACGAGCGGGTTGCCGTCGGGTGTGAAGGTGAAGGCGCCGTTGACCCATTTGCGAATGCCGGCCTGCGCCAGACAGGGAAAGCGCTCATAGGCTTTGGTGAGTTCGGGGCTGATGCGGTCGATGTCTTCCGGGATCAGCTCGATGCCGTAATCCCAAGGCGCGCCGTCCATGTTCCAGTGCTTCGGGTTCTGCTCGTAGACGCCGAGCAGCACGCCTTTGCGCTCCTGGCGGAGATAGGAGAAGCCGTCGAGATCGACGGCGAGGCCGAGCTCCTTGTCGAGCGCGGCGACTTCCGGAATGTCCTCGGTGACGAAGTAATGATGCTCCATCGGCGTCACCGGCAGCTCGACGCCGGCCATGCGGCCGACCTGCTTGGCCCACAGACCAGCGGCATTGACGACATGTTCGGCGACGATCGTGCCCTGCTCGGTCAGCACATCCCAGCCGCCATCGGGGCGCGGCTTGAGATCGAGCACCCGGTTGCGCAGGATGACATCGGCGCCGCGTTTTTTCGCCGCCCCGGCATAGGCATGGGTGGTGCCGTAAGGGTCGAGATGGCCCTCGTTGGAATCGTAGAGGCCGCCGAGCACACCGTTGACGTCGACGATCGGGCAGATTGCCTTGATCTCCTCCGGCGTCACCAGTCGGGCGGTCTCGATGCCGACCGACTGGAACACCGCCCATGCCGATTTCAGCCACTCCCAGCGCTGCGGATCACTCGCCATATTGACGCCGCCGGTCATATGCAGGCCGGCATTCTGGCCTGACTCGGCCTCGATCTCGCGATAGAGCTTGATCGTATAATCCTGCAGTGCCGCGACATTGGGATCGGCGTTGAGCGCATGGAAGCCGGCGGCAGCATGCCAGGTCGAACCGGCGGTCAGCTCGGCGCGCTCGATCAGCGCCACCTCGCTCCAGCCGAAGCGCGCCAGATGGTAGAGCACCGAGGCGCCGACCACGCCTCCGCCAATGACGACCGCCCGATAATGCGACTTCACGAGCCTCTCCCTCTCGTTGGATGTCCGCACGATACACACACTGTACACATGTGTCTAGACACTTATGTCCAGAGCTTGCGCGACGTTTCGCGCCATGCCACTTGTGGATCCATGGTGATGAATGCTCCTCAAGACGAACTGGCGCCTGGCAACATCAAGGCGACCCGCGCGGACTGGATCAATCTGGCGCTGCAGACGCTGATCTCGGACGGCATTGAGAGCGTGCGGGTGCTGACGCTCGGCCAGAAGCTCGGCGTGTCACGCTCGAGCTTCTACTGGTACTTTCAGAGCCGGCAGGACCTTCTCGACCAGTTGCTCGCCCATTGGCATGACACCAACACCAAGGCGATCATCGAGCGCGCCCAGCGCCCGGCCGCAACCATCATCATGGGCGTCATGAACGTGTTCGAATGCTGGGCCGACGAGCGCCTGTTCGATCCACGGCTCGATTTTGCTATCCGCGAATGGGCGCGCCGTTCCGACGATGTTCGTGCCGCCATCGACCAGGCTGACAACGACCGTCTTGGCGCCATCCGCGCAATGTATCGCCGGCACGGCTATGACGAGGAAGACGCCTTCATCCGCGCACGTGTGCTCTACTACATGCAGATCGGCTACTACGTGCTCGACCTCAAGGAACCGGTCGAGGCCCGGGTGAGCCACCTTGCCGCCTATCTGCGCGCCTTCACCGGCCAGGAGCCGAGCGACGCGGATGTCGCGCATTTCATGCACTTTATCGCGGCGCGCTGATATCGGCGGCAGGCGTGCGGTCAACAAACCGTGCGGTGTGGCCTGGCTGCCCTTGTGAGCCGGGCTGAAATGGACGAATAGTCTTCACCGGGTGCCCCTGCCCTGAAATTGCCCGCTTGCGGTTCTCAGGTCTTGGGTGGGGTGAGTTTCGGGAATGGCCAGTCCTTTAGAACGACGTCCAAGAAGGAGAGGTCCGATCGCCGCGGCACTGCTGGCGGTGGATGCCTGGATCGATTCCTCACTCTACGAAATCGGCTTCAAGGCCGGCCAGTTCTGGGAATCGGCAACCATTTTCTCGCGGCGCTTCCGCGTCAAAGGCTGGCGGCGCGGCATTATCGAGGTGCTGAGCGAAGGTTTCACCATGGGCGCCGGCGGCATCGTCGTGCTTCTGGCGCTGGCGATGCCGGCCTTCCAGATAACCACGGGCGACTGGCGCAGCCAGGGTGATTTCGCCGTCACCTTCCTTGATCGCTACGGCAACGAGATCGGGCAGCGCGGCATCATCCAGCGCGATTCGGTGCCGGTCGACGAGATGCCGGACCATGTCATCAAGGCGGTGCTGGCGACCGAGGACCGGCGTTTCTTCGAGCATTACGGCATCGACGTGCTTGGCCTGTCGCGGGCCATCTTCGAGAATGTGCGCGCCAATTCCGTCGTCCAGGGCGGTTCCAGCATCACCCAGCAGCTGGCCAAGAACCTGTTCCTGTCGAATGAGCGGACCTTGCAGCGCAAGATCAAGGAAGCCTTCCTGTCGCTGTGGCTGGAGGCCAATCTGTCGAAGAAGGAGATCCTGCAGCTCTATCTCGACCGCGCCTATATGGGCGGCGGCACGTTCGGCATCGAGGCGGCGGCGGATTTCTATTTCGGCAAAAGCGTCAAGGATTTGAACCTCGCCGAGGCGGCGATGCTGGCCGGCCTGTTCAAGGCGCCGACCAAATACGCGCCGCACATCAACCTGCCGGCCGCGCGCGCTCGCGCCAATGTGGTGCTGTCCAACCTCGTCGATTCCGGCTTCATGACCGAAGGCCAGGTGCTACAGGCAAGGCTGCATCCGGCCGAGATCGTCGACCGCGGCGAGCAGAAGAGCCCGGATTATTTCCTCGACTGGGCCTTCGACGAGGTCAAGAAGATCGCCAAGCCCGGCCAGCATTCGCTAGTTGCCCACACCACCTTCGACGCCAACATCCAGAAGGCGGCGGAAGAATCCGTCGAATTCCACCTCCGCCAGTTCGGCAAGGAATACAACGTCACCGAAGGCGCCGTGGTGGTGATCGAGACCAATGGCGCGGTGCGCGCCATCGTCGGCGGCCGCGACTATGGCGCCAGCCAATTCAACCGCGCCACCAAGGCGCTGCGCCAGACCGGTTCGTCCTTCAAACCTTACGTCTACGCCACCGCGATGGAGCATGGCTTCACGCCCGACTCCGTCGTCTCAGGCGGGCCGATCAGCTGGGGCGGCTGGTCGCCGCACAATTACAATGGCGGCTCGGCCGGCAATGTGACCCTGATCACGGCGATCGCCAAATCGATCAACACCGTGCCGGTGCGGCTGGCCAAGGACTATCTCGGCATCGGCCCGATCAAGGCGATGGCGGAATCATTCGGTGTGGAATCGCCGCTGGAATCGCACAAGACCATGGTGCTCGGCACGTCGGGCATGACGGTGATGGACCAGGCGACGGGCTACAGCGTGTTCGCACAGGACGGCTTCGCCGGATCGCGGCACGGCATCACCCAGCTCGTCACCCGCACCGGTGATGTGGTCTACGACTGGGCCAAGGATGCGCCGGCGCCGCACCGCGTCTTGTCGGAACAGGCGCTGAAATACATGAACACCATGCTGGCAGCGGTGCCAGCCATCGGCACGGCGCGGCGCGCGCAGCTGCCCAACATCGTCGTTGCCGGCAAGACAGGCACCACGCAATCCTACCGCGACGCCTGGTTCGTCGGCTTCACCGGCAACTACACGGCTGCCGTCTGGCTCGGCAATGACGACTTCACCCCGACCCGCAACATGACCGGCGGCACGCTGCCGGCGATGGTGTGGCAGCGGCTGATGGTCTACGCGCACCAGAACATCGACCTGAAGCCGATCCCCGGCCTCGACAAGCCCTATGTCGACGAAGAGATCGCCGCCAAGGCCGAGGAGGCGGAGAAGAAAAATGCCGACCAGGCGGCAGCGGATGCCGCCGCCGAGCGTCCGCCGGTGCTGTCCAGCCGCACGACGCAGACGCTGCGCGATATGACCAAGGTGTTCCAGACAGCACCCGTGCTCAGCGCACCATCGGCGCCGGAGACCCTGTCGGCGCTCTGATCCGCCATTCCACAGCCCCGCTTGCTCTACGGCCTGCCCCGCTATATCCCCGAACGACAATTCTCTCGTCCCGGTTCTTCATGCTCAAGACGGCCTTTTTCACGCTGCTTTCGCTTGCCATTGCCATCGGCGGCGGCAGCGGCAGCGTTTGGTATGCGCTGCAGGCGCAGAGCGGCGTCGGCGCAATCAGCATCGGCCAATGGACCGCCTTCCCCGAGATCGGCACGCAAAATGCCGACCCCTATTCCAAGGCGCGCGTGGCGCGCGAGGGCGTGCTGGCGCTCGGCAAGGCGGAAGGCTTGTCCTTCATCGCCGAACGCGACGCGGCCGGCGATGAGCTTCAGCGGCAATGCGACTACAGGATCGAAGGCAGTTTTCCCACCGCCCGGTTCTGGACGCTTTATGCCGCCGACCAGTCGCTCGGCGTCGTCGACACCGGCAAGCCGCGGCTGGCGGCGCTGCAATCCTACCAGGTGCTGCGCCAGCCCGACAATTCGGTGGTCATTGCCGTCGGCAATCGCCCAGCGCCCGGCAACTGGCTTTTGACCGAAGGCTTTGGCCGGATGTATTTCGTGCTCACCTTCTACGACACGCCGATCGCCTCGAGCACCGGCCTTTCCGACGTGACGCTGCCCCGCATCGTCAAGGCGGGCTGCAATGCGTAGGCTGCTGCACGCCATCCTGCTCGGCCTGCTCGGCGCCGGCATCGTCCACATCGTGGTGCTTTTGCTGGTGCCGGAGTTTACCGAGCGCGACGCCTGGTCACGGCTGGCGATGGCGTCCGACCTCTACAAGATGACCAGGCTAGACGCCGAGGCCGGCGGCGCGCCGGTGGTGAAGTCGGTCGATCCGCTGTTTTACGCCGCCGCCTGCCGTTTCGACCTTGCCGAAGGCATGGTGCGCATCAAGGCGCCGGGCAGCGTGCCGTTCTGGTCGGTGTCGGTCTATGACCGCAATGGCCACAATTTCTATTCCTTCAACGACCACACGGCGACCGACAGCAAGCTCGACACCGTGGTGCTGACGCCGGCGCAGATGATCGATGTGCGCCGGGAGCTGCCGGAGGATCTGCAAGGGGCGATCTTCGTCGAAGCGCCGATCGAGGAAGGCATCTTCGTCATCCGCGCCTTCGTACCGGATGACAGCTGGAAGCCGGTTGTGTCGCAGTTTCTGGACCAGAGCTCCTGCGAGTTGCAGGACTACTGATTTTAGCTGGCAAGCAGCGTCTCAGTGGTGCGGAACAGGCGGTGTGCCTGGCTTGTCCGAACCGGCCGGTCTTGCCTCGCCCGCCAATGGCGGTTGCTCGTAGCGGACGCCGGGGAAAATGATCACCGCCGCCGGCGTGCCGGTGCTCTGAACTGCTCGATTGACTGGTGCCGGTCGCGGCACAAAAGACAGTACCATGCCCATGGTTCGCGTATTCCTCTCGGTTGCCCCGGAGCACAACGCAACGCCTCCAAATGTGATTAAGGCAGGCAGAGGGTTAACGGAGCGCTAACGGATCGCCGCTAATTTGATGTTTGTTCCAGGCCTCACGCGAAACCGACACAGTTGCGGTTGAGCATGGCCCAGGTCGTGTCGAGTATCGGGCGTATCTTCCGTGTCAGCTTCGGATTTCAGGCAAATCGCTATACGGACAGAATCGGGAAAAGCCGAAAGGCTGTTTCGCGCCGCGGTGTCGGCGTTCTGCTCGCTGACCCGCCCGTCGCGCCGCGAGATCGCGCAGCTCGAGGATCTGACACTGCCGCTGTTCGACAGCGTGTCGGTCGAATCGCGCCGCTATGTCGCCGCTGCCCTCTCCGAATGCGAATATGCGCCGGCTGCCCTGGTGCGGCGGCTTTGCGAGGAGCCGGTCGACGTCTGTGCGCCCTTGATTGTCCGTTCCCGCGCGCTGAGCGATATCGACCTGATTGCGCTGATCGGCCGCCACGGCCTGCCGCATGCGCGCGCCATTGCCCGCCGCAAGGATTTGAACCCGACCATCGCGCAGTTGATCAAGGCGCTGGAAAAGCCGACGCTGGTTCGGGTGCGACAGCCCGAGCCGATCGCCCAAGTGGCGGGCGAGAGCGCCGAATCCGCTGCCGCCGCTCCCAGCCCGCCAAGACTGCCGGGCAGTGCTGCCGAAAGCGCCAGGCGCCGGCTGCGCTCGATGATGCTCGCCGAGGGCGAGGCGACATCTGTCAATCCCTTCGTCGGCTCAGCAACCTACGGCAAGCTGCGCGAGACGGCGCTGACCGGCAATGCCGCTTTCTTCCAGACTGCGCTTGCCGACGCGCTCGACATCGACTTTTCGACGGCGCGCGCGCTGACCGAGCAGTCGAGCTACGTCTCGCTGCTCGCCGCCTTGCGGGCGCTCGACCTCAGCGAGGACAGGGCATTCCTGATCACGGTCGCCGTCTACCCCAGGGAATTCCCGCACCCGCAGGCGATCCGCATTTTCCTCGACCGCTACCGGCTGCTGCACCACGAGGCGGCCCTCGAAAAGCTCCGCGGCTGGAAGGCCGAAACACTGTCGCGATCGGTGCGCAGCAATGCACCCGCCGCCGCGAACGCCGACCAGGCGCCGGATGGCGAAAAGGCAAGCCTCAAGGCATCTTGACTAGGAGAAGCTCCTCGACGGGGACCGATCCGGCCTCGATCTCGACCACCCAGATATCGGGATCGAATTTTTTCTCCCGCTCCAGCCTGGCATCCAGCACGGCTGCATCGTCGCCGACGCCGAGCAGCGTAAAAAACCGGTCATCCGGTTTGGCCGAATCGTAGCTGGTCTGCGGCGCCGGGCCGAACAAGGAAACGTCCCCGAGCCGGCCGCGCGACAGCACGAAGACCGCGCCGGCCTCGGTCGCGCCGCGCTTGACGATGGCCGCAAAGCCACCAGCGCCGAACACACGGCGCAGCAGGGCCGAGACCCAAAAGTCGGTGGTTACGCGCATGGCAGGGTTCCGGACGACATGCGCAGCGTCTTAGAGTAATTCCAGGAAAAGTGTGAGTGGTTTTCCCGGGAAAAGCGCGTAGCGCTTTCCCTTGGGAATTGCGTAGAAACAAAGAGATAGAGCATTTTCGCCCATTCGCGAGCGGTCGCTTCGACCCGTCAGTTGGTCAGGCCGATCTCGCGCATCTTGACGTAGACGACCTCGTCGGGCTCGCCGGTCTGCGGCAGGCCGAACAGCGACTGGAATTCCTTGATCGCGGCCTTGGTGCGGGCGCCGACGACGCCGTCGAGCTGCATGTCGTCATTGCCGAATGCCTTCAACCCGGCCTGGATCTTGACGATGCGGGGATCGGACGCCTGGGCGGATGCCGGTGCTGAGACCGGGATTGGCGCGGGGGCAGCCGCGGGCGCGGCAGCGGGAGCAGCGGCCATATCCACGGGCCGTGGCGCCGGATGCGGGATCCCGGCCGTCGTCTGCTTGGCGCCGAGCTGGTCGAGCAGGACGGCGTCGATCTCGCCGGATGCCGGCAAACCGACCTTCTGCTGGTAGGCCTGGATGGCCTTGTGGGTATTCGGCCCGGAAATGCCGTCGACGGTGCCTGTGTAGAAATCGAGGTCCTTGAGGATGCCTTGCACCTGCTCGACCGTCGGGTCGCTCTTGGCCGTGCCAGGCCGCAGGATGTTGATGGTGGTTTCGGGCTCGTCCGCACCGGGGTGCGGAAAGCCCTCGATGCTGCGGGTGGCGAAGAAGGCGCCGGCATGCGGAAACGGCTGGTACCACAGCGCGTTGGCGGAAACGTAGAACAGCGTCACCAGAAAGGCTGTCGAGCCGCCGACCAGGACCGGATTGCGCGAGATTGCGCCGCCGAGCGCAATCGCGCCGGCCTCGAAAGCGCTGCTGCGGCGCTTGACCGCCTTAGGCTGTTTTGCGGAGCGAGCCATTCCTGTCCCCTTTCGCGTCGCCCTTCGTCCTCGTCACGGGCATCGGCAGCACGCCGTTCCTGTCGGTCGCGCGCTTCATCGGCCCGTTCACCGGCAGGCCGATCGTGACCGTCGTCCCCTCGCCCGGCTTGCTCTCGATCGACATCGTGCCGTCGTGCAGGGCCACCAGGCCCTTGACCAGCGACAGGCCGAGCCCGGTGCCCTCGAAGCGGCGCGTATAGTCATTCTGGATCTGCATGAACGGCTTGCCGAGATTGGCGAAATCCTCTTCGGCGATGCCGATGCCGGTATCCCTGACCCAGAAATGCAGTCGCGAGCCGATTCGCTTGGCGCCAACGACGACATCGCCGCCATCCGGCGTGAACTTGACCGCGTTGGAGACGAGGTTGATCAGGATTTGCTGCACGGCGCGGCGGTCGGCATTGATCTCGCCGGCGTCGGGCGCAATCTGCGCCTGGAGGTCGATGTTCTTGGCATTGGCCTGCAGCTGCATCATCGACTGGCACATCTCGACCGCTTCGATGAAGCGGAACGGTTCAGGCTCGGTCGCGTAGGCGCCGGCCTCGATCCTCGACACGTCCAGGATCGAGGTGACCACGGCAAGCAGATGCTGGCCGGAATCCCTGACCAGGCCGACATATTCCTTCTGGCGCGGATCCTTGAAGCCGCCGAACATCTCGTGCAGCAGCATGTCGGAGAACCCGATGATGGCGTTGAGCGGCGTGCGAAGCTCGTGGCTGACCACGGCCAGGAAGCGGCCTTTCGCCACCTCGGCCGACGCTGCCGCCTCATTGGCGGCGGCAAGCTCGTCGCGCAGTTCGGCGACCTCGTCATTCTCGCGCAGCAGCAGGGTGAAGGTCTCCTGCTGCTCTTCGGCCCGAACCAGTTCGAGCTGGAATGGCCGGTAATTGTCGGCCATCGGAGCATTGCCGTCCTGGGGCAGCCTTACCCTGAGATCGAGCCGCCGCGACAGGGCGCCGTCGCGCAGGTCGGCAAGCGCGCTCAGATAAGCAACGCGATCGGACAGATGGATGCGGTCGAACAGCCCGGCGCCGAAAAGCAGTTCCGGCGGCAGCTTCAGGATGGTGCGCGCCTTGGCCGATGCATCCAGGACTTCGCCATGCCGGGCGATATGCAGGACAACGGCATCGATCACGTCTTCGAGGCGGTCGCTTGGCAGGAGCGCAGGCTGCGCATGCGCGGCCTCGCCAAGGGCTGCAAGCCGAGGAGCCAGCGTCAGTCCCCAGGCCAGCGGCAGCAGCCAGTGCCACGCCGCGACTTGCACCGCACCGAGCGGGACGACAGAACCGACGAAGGGCTGCAGCAGCACTGCGGCAAGGGCGGCGATGCCGCCCCAAAATGCCGCGCGCCTTGAACCGCCGATCCACCAGGCCTCGAATGGCAGCGTCAGGGCCAGCAACGCAACCGGCGACGCCAGGCCGCCCGCTGCCGCGATGACGCCGGCAAGGGCAAGACCGCCGGCGGCAAGCGCGACCTGGGCGGCCAACGCCATCTTGCCCGACGCCGCCACCAGCAAGGCGGCGAACCAGCAAAGACCGAAGGCGGCGAAGATTGTTGCGACGGTGACGGCGGCGCCCATGCCCGAGGTGACCAGTGTTACCGCAGCACCCGCGGCAAAGAACGGAGCGGCAAGCATGATGCCGATGAAGCGGCGCTGGCGCAGACGGCCGTCCCGGCCGACGATGGCCGGATGGACCATGCGTTCGCAACCGGCCGCCAGCGCGCCAGGCAGTTCAATATATCTGGCCGTCATCAAACTCAACGCACTCGCACCCGGTCGTGACTGCCCCTGCTTTGCAGGTGGCTCTTGTTGATTTGAAACTCGCATCCAGCGTTTAAGGAATGAATAAGGCTGACCGGAGCAACGAGCGCCCTGCGGCAAAAATTGCCGCACCGGCGCCGGAATGCGCCGTCATTTGCGGCCATAGTAAACGGAGCGTTATGGGCAAAGCGCGTGCCTGCGGCGGCACAATTCTGAGCCGACATGCCTAGGCATTTGGATATATCCATGCAGAACAATCGCTTAGATGGTTACTGCGAGGTGAAGAAAATCGCCGGTGTTTGAGGCCAATGCACTACAAAACGCTTCGTTTCGAATTTGCGTAAAATTTGAGGAAAATTTTCGCTGAGCAAGCAAGTCGTCCTTTGCGCCTCATGTGTCATTGTCGCTGAGATAAAAGAGGTCATGGCGCATGGACGCATGATCCGGTCATGGACGAGAGGGCAATTCGATGGGCTTTCTTATAAGAATGGCGTTCTGGTTTTCGCTGGTGCTGCTGGCGCTGCCGCTGGGCGTCGGCACCGACGAGAACGGCCACGAGAGCGTCGGGCCGATCCAGGCACTGTTTGCAGCGCGCGAGGCGGTCGGCGACATCGCCGGCATTTGCGAGCGCAAGCCAGATGTCTGCGAGACCGGCAAGTCGGCGATGCATACGATCACCGCCCGGGCCAGGGAAACCGCCAAGATCGCCGCCGCCATGCTGGACGACAAGGGCAGCGAGCCCGACACCTCGCCCGATACCTCATTGGCCACCGGCAGCGTCGCCGAGGACGTTGTCCTGCCGGCGACAGTCAACATCCCTGCCAAGTTGGTGGCGAAGAACTAACACCGTTTCCGCTGTCTCTACAGCGACACCGCAGGCCGGTCGGACCTCTCGGCGCCTGCGGTGCTTTTCTTCTTTTTCCGTGACGCCGCAGCCGCGGATGACTATATCCCAAGCAATGGCCACCACGATCCAGACGATCCGCGACGACTTTTCCCTGCTCGACGAGTGGGAAGATCGCTATCGCTATGTGATCGAGCTCGGCGAAGCGCTGCCGCCATTTCCCGATGCCGAACGCAATGCCGTGAACAAGGTGCCCGGCTGCGTCAGCCAGGTCTGGCTGACCACGAGCCGAGCGTCGGGCGCCGATCCCGCCATCACCTTCACCGGCGATTCGGACGCCCATATCGTGCGTGGCCTGGTCGCCATCATGCTGGCGTTGTTTTCGGGACGCTCTGCCAGCCAGATCCTGGAAACCGACGCCGAGGCTACGCTGAAGTCGCTCGGCCTCGACGAACATCTGTCGCCGCAGCGCGCCAATGGTCTGCGCTCGATGGTCAAGCGCATCAAGCGCGACGCCGAGATGGCGCTCAAGCAGACCGCTTGACCCCGAAAACAAAAACGGCGCCTCGAAGGCGCCGTTGATCTTGTCGAACTGGAGCAGGTGTTACCGCCCCTTGCGCTTGCGGCCGAGGCCCATCTTCTTGGCCAGCTGCGAACGGGCAGCGGCATAGTTGGGGGCAACCATCGGGTAGCTGGCGTCGAGATTCCACTTCTCGCGGTATTCATCGGGCGTCAGACCGTAGTGGGTCATCAAATGGCGCTTCAGCGACTTGAACTTCTTGCCGTCTTCAAGGCAGATAATGTAGTCGTCATGGACAGAGCGCTTCGGGTTTACCGCAGGCTTCTGCTTGTCGGCCGGAGGCTGTTCGCTCGTCCCGCCCACGCGCCCGAGAGCGGCATGGACGTCGGCGATAAGATTCGGCAGTTCGCCGACTGGCACGGGATTGTTGCTGACGTAGGCGGCCACCACATCGGCGGTCAGCTCGATCAGCGCATCGCTATTTCGGGAAGGTGTTTCGACGATATCCATGGTGTTCAGGCCCCAACGAAAGATGTTTCTGTTTGCGCCCTTTTTGAGAGATCGGGCATGGCGCGAATTTCATGCGGGAAGAGCTTCACGGATTCGCGTCCGGGCATCTTAATGAGCCTGCCGACCAAGTAAGTCAATTCGTATCTTGCGCTATATTCAACGATATTCATCGAATAGTCGCTCTTCAGCTTCAATCTTTCGTGCGCTCTGTAACTTCGCGATATTTTCTGGTCGGACCAGGACTGACATGACGTAAGGTCATGTCGTCACTAAATCAGCGAGGACTCATAAAGTGGATTGTGATGCTTGGCCTATGCTTCGCAGGCTCGAATAGCTGAATTGTCGGGTTCGTACAAAATCAGAAGTTGCAAGGTGTCTGCGAGACCCGCCAAAGTGAAGACCTGCTTTAGACCGGATTCAATAGGGAACGAGGTATTTGCCGTAGACCCAGCCAGTAACAAAACCACCATTTTGCGCCGGGTCGTGCCAAACTTGACACCATTGGTAGCGAATCGCCTGCTTCTGTTTCCAGTGCGGCTGGCCGGCGATCTCCAGAAGGTTCAGCCCCCCGGTGCATTTGCCGGTCATCTGCAGGATCGTCCCGTTGGGATAGGCGGCCTGCTTCTGGGATGTGTTGGACGGATATTTGCGAATGTTAAGCGTGTCGCCGAACGGCACGCCAGCCACTTGCCAAGCGGCGAACGCGGTTGCATGAGACTGGCCGGTAACGGCCAGAACGGTCGAAGCGACGGCGAGAGCCGCGGCGGTGCTGGTATAGAAATTCATCATCCTCTCCTTTCGGCTCATTGTCCCGAGCCCGCCGCACCAATGCCTGCCTGCCCTTGAACCCGCGCTGATCGGCGTGTTCATTTGCCATTCAAGTAACTTCTTCAGTGAGACGCAATGACCAAGACCCCAGCCTTTCCGACCGCCAGCCCGCCGCGCCCTGAGAAACACCCTGTCTTCGACACGCATCACGGCATTACTCGCACCGACGACTATGCCTGGCTGAGGGCGGATAACTGGCAAGCAATGTTCAGGGACCCTGCCCTGCTTGACGGCCGCATCCGCGCCCACCTCGAAGCCGAGAACGCCTATCAGACAGTGCTGATGGCTGACACGCTAGAGCTTCAGAAGCAGCTGTTCGGCGAGATGAAGGGGCGCATCAAAGAGGACGATTCGACGGTGCCGATGAAAGATGGCCCCTATGCCTATGGCTCATCCTTCAAGCTTGGCGGCGAACAGCCACGCTATTTCCGCATGCCGCGTGATGGCGGCGATGAGCAGATCCTGCTCGACGGCGACGCGGAAGCCGAGGGCAAGCCTTATTTCCGCCTCGGCGGCGTCGACCATTCGGCCGATCACCGCAAGCTCTTGTGGGCGTTCGACGACAAGGGCTCCGAATTCTTCACGCTGCGCGTGCGCGACCTGACCAGCGGCAAGGAATTGCCCGACCAGGTAGACGCCACCAGCGGTGGCGGCACCTGGAATGCCGCCGATGACGGCTTCTTCTACACCAGGCTCGACGACAATCATCGCCCGTCCAAGGTGCTGTTCCACGCGCTCGGCGACAGAACTGAAAATGACCGGCTGATCTATGAGGAGACCGATCCCGGTTTCTTCATGGATGTCGGCGGCACGCGCTCCAACGAATGGATCATGATCGGCATCAACGATCACGAAACCTCGGAATACCGGCTGATGCGCGCTAACGAGCCGTTCGCCGAGCCAAAGCTTGTGGCGGTGCGCGAGACCGGACTGCAATATGACCTGGAAGAAGGTGGCGACATCTTCTTCATCCTCACCAATGCCGACGGCGCCAAGGACTTCAAGATCATGACCGCGCCGGCTGATGACCCGGTTCGCGCCAACTGGCAAGAGCTGGTGGCGCACGAACCGGGCCGGCTGATCCTGTCCGTGGTCGGTTTCAAGGACCACATGGTCCGGCTTGAGCGCAAGGAAGGCCTGCCGCGCATCGTCGTGCGCGACCGCCGCAGCGGCGAGGAGCATCTGATCTCGTTCGACGAGGAAGCCTTCTCGCTCGGCCTTTCAGGATCCTATGAATACGACACCGAGATCATGCGCTTCACCTATTCATCGATGACGACCCCGGCGCAGGTCTTCGACTACAATATGCGCAGCCGCGAGCGCGTGCTCCTGAAAACCCAGGAAGTGCCCTCCGGTCATGATCCGGAGCACTATGTCACGCGCCGGCTGATGGCGCCCGCCGCCGATGGCGAGTTGGTGCCGGTCTCGCTGCTGCATCGCCGCGACACGCCGCTCGATGGCTCGGCACCTTGCCTGCTTTACGGCTACGGCTCCTACGGCATCGCCATCCCTGCCGCCTTCAACACCAACTGGTTCTCGCTGGTTGACCGCGGCTTTGTCTTTGCCATCGCCCATGTCCGCGGCGGCAAGGACAAGGGCTATGGCTGGTACGATGACGGCAAGCGGGCGCACAAGATGAACACCTTCACCGATTTCATCGCCGTCGCGCAGCATCTCGTCGCCGAGCGTTACACACAGCACGACCGTATCGTCGCGCAAGGCGGTTCGGCCGGCGGCATGCTGATGGGCGCGATCGCCAACATGGCGCCGCACAGTTTCGGCGCCATCGTTGCCGAGGTTCCTTTTGTCGACGTGATGACCACCATGCTCGATGCAAGCTTGCCGCTGACGCCGCCGGAATGGCCGGAATGGGGCAATCCGATCGCATCAGCGGAGGACTATCGGACGATCGCCGCCTACTCGCCTTACGACAATGTCGCTGACCACGACTACCCGCCGATCCTGGCGCTGGCCGGCCTGACCGATCCGCGCGTCACCTATTGGGAACCGGCCAAATGGGTGGCGCGGCTGCGCGAGCGCAAGAGCGGCGACAATCCGGTGCTGTTCAAGATCAACATGGATTCCGGCCATGCCGGCGCGTCCGGCCGCTTTTCCAGGCTGGAGGAGATTGCCTACACCTACTCCTTTGCGCTCAAGGTTACGGGGCAAGCCCGAACCGAGGTGACCGGCAAGGCTGAGATTGCAAAGGAGGCGTCATGATCGATCTATCCACCTTGATGGCTTACGTGGCGGTTGTGCTTGGCTTTGTGTTCATTCCAGGCCCGGCCACGCTTTTGACGGTGGCGCGAGCGACGAGTTCCGGAACCCGGGTTGGCATCGCGACGGGCGCCGGCGTCGCGGCTGGCGATGTGTTCCATACCGTCATGGCGATGGTCGGTATTTCGGCGATCATCGCCACGTCGGCAACGCTGTTCAGCATCGTAAAATACATCGGCGCGGCGTATCTGGTTTACCTCGGCATTCGCGCGATCATCGAGAGAACACCGGCCGACCCTGCTGCAGGAGCGCTTGCGATCTCTGCCTGCAAGGCGTTTCGACAGGCTGTCCTGACCGAGGTGCTCAATCCAAAGACCGCGCTTTTCTTCCTCGCCTTCCTGCCCCAGTTCGTGCGGCCTGAAAACGGATCGGTGATGCTTCAGCTGATGACGCTGGGCATCATCTTTGTTCTGCTCGGCCTTTTCAGCACAGTCGTCTTTGCCGTAAGCGCGGGCCGGCTCGGCACATTCCTGCGCCGCAATCCATCGGTGGTGAAATGGCAAGGCAAGGTGGTCGGCGGCATCTACTGCGCGTTGGGCGTTCGCCTGGCCTTGCAGCAGCGCTGACGTCGGAGCGAAGGCGCGCCCGTCGAGGCGTGCCGATCATCACTTTTTGAATTCCGCGCTGCTCATTTTCACTCGCAATTGCAATGGCTGCGCGTTACCCAATGCGCGGCGCCTTCCAGACACGACATACGTAAAGGGTCCACTATGCTGCTCGTCGACACCTATCTCGAGAAATCGCCGATCCAGGGCATCGGTGTTTTCGCCAAGACCCACATTGCCAAGGGCACGCTGGTCTGGAAACTCGACCCACGCTTCGACCGGGTCATCGACGTCGAAACCTATGAGGGCGAGAGCGGACCGGTGAAGAGTTATCTCGACCGCTATTCCTATCCCGACCGCCGCGATCCGAACTACATCGTCTTCGAAGCCGATGACGCCCGCTACATGAACCATGACGACGAGCCGAATTGCGATGTCTCCTCGCCCGAGGAGACCTATGCCTTGCGCGACATCGCGCCCGGCGAGGAACTGACCTGCAATTACGGTCACTTCTTCGAAACGGGCTTCGATTTCCTTGGCGATCGCCACCTGTAGTGGAGATCACTTAGCCGGCTTGGCGCGCACCGGATAGCCGTTGGGATGCGGCGGCACCGCCTTGAGATAGGCGGCGACGGCCGCACGATCTTCCGGCGTCAATTGCGCCATGTTGCGCTGGACGTCGACCATGGCGCCGCCAACGGAATCGAAATCGGGGGTAAAACCGGTTTCGAGATAGTTGGCGATGTCGGCCTCCGACCAATCGCCGATGCCGCCCTCGCCCGATGTGATGTTCGGCACGATGCCGCTGCCTTCGGCGGCGGCCGCACCGGCCAGCCATTGGCCCTTTTTGGTGCCGCCTGCGAAGTCGCGTGGCGTGTGGCATTCGCCGCAATGACCGGGTCCCTCGACCAGATAGCGGCCAGCCAGAACCGGATCTGGCGTGCCGTCGGCCAAAGCAATTACCGGCTCCTTGCTAAGGTAGACCCGCTTCCAGAGGCCGAGACCGCGGCGGATGTTGAAGGGGAAGCTCAAGGAATTGTCCGGCGCCTTGCCGGCGACCGCCGGCAGCGTCTTCAGGAACGCATAGAGATCGGCAATGTCAGCCGGCTTCATGCGGGCGTAGGACGCATAGGGGAAGGCCGGGTACAAATGCTCGCCTGACGGCGACACGCCTTTCAGCATGGCGTTGGCAAGGTCTTCGACCGTCCAGGCGCCGATGCCGTCCTTGGGGTCCTGCGAGATGTTGGGCGGCACGAAGGTGCCGAACGGCGTCTTGAGCTGAAGGCCGCCGACCAGTTGCAGGCGGGCCTCGCCCTCCGAGCCCGGCCTGGCGTGGCAGGAGGTGCAGCCGCCGGCATAGAAGATGCGCTTGCCCCTGGCGGCATCGCCGGGGCCGAGTTGCGCCAGGGTTTTGGCGTCGAGCTTCACCGGCGCCGACAAGACCCAGCCGGCAACCATACCAACGCCGCCCAGAATGAGGGCGGCGCCGATAAGTTTCTTCAACAGGGCCATTGCCCCGGGATCAGCTCTTCTTCACCCGATAGGTCTGGTGGCAGGTGCCGCAATCGCCACCGATGGTGTTGACCTGCGCCTTGAGCGCATCGACATCGGCGGGTGCGGCGGCGGCAGCGGCCTTGACGTCGGCAAGGTACTTGTCTTCCGCCGCCTTGAAGCCCGCCATGTCTTCCCAGATTTTCGGCGAAGCGGTGGTGTCACCCTTGTCGCTGCCGGCCGGGAACAGCGCATCGGCATCGAACTTCTCGGCATTGACCTGCAGCGCCTGCAGCGCCGTCAGCACGGCAGCGGCATCGAAGTCTGCTTTCCCCTTGGCGATTTTCGCCAGGCCGCCGACGAGTTTCCCGCGCTCCTTCATCAGTGCCTGCCGGTCGAGGATCGGGTCGGCAAAGGCCGCCGAGGCGGCGAGGCTGAGCATGGAGATGGCGATGACAAGCTTTCTCATTCAATTGGCTCCAGGATGATGAGGGGGTCGCGACCTAACGTTAACGGACGGCGGGCGGGGATTATTCCCTGCCTACCGCACGGATTCTGCGGATTTGCAGCGTGCCGCCGTTTCGAGATGAAAAAAGAAAAGCCCCGGGGACGCCGGGGCTTTTCTGGATCGATCAAGCTTTCGCTTTTTCGTACATTTCGAGGACGTGGTCCCAGTTGATCAGGCTGTCGACGAAGGCCTCGAGATATTTCGGCCGGGCGTTGCGGTAGTCGATGTAATAGGAGTGCTCCCAGACATCGACGCCGAGGATCGGCGAGGCGCCATGGACCAGCGGGTTCTCGCCATTCGGCGTCTTGGAGATCGCCAGCTTGCCGTCCTTGACCGAGACCCAGGCCCAGCCCGACCCGAACTGGGTGGTGCCGGCGGCGATGAAGTCAGCCTTGAACTTGTCGTAGCCGCCGAGGTCGGCATCGACGGCCTTCTGCAGGGCGCCTGGAAGCTTGTTGCCGCCGCCGCCCTTCTTCATCCACTTCCAGAAATGGATGTGGTTGTAGTGCTGGGCGGCGTTGTTGAAGAGGCCGGCATTCTTGCCGAACGACTGCTTGACCACCTCTTCGACCGACAGATCGCCAAGGCCCGCTTCGGCGGCCAGCTTGTTGCCGTTGTCGACATAGGCCTTGTGGTGCTTGTCGTGGTGATACTCGAGCGTTTCCTTCGACATGTAAGGCTGCAAGGCCTCGTAGTCATAGGGCAAGGCGGGCAATTCAAAAGCCATCGGTCATACTCCTCATGGAAAAACCCGGTGTGGATACCGGATTAAGATAGGGCTGGATTGTTCTGGAACAACTCCGGAATGAAGCGCCGGTTCCTTTCTAAGCAGGTTCCGGAAAAGTGTCACACGGTTTTGCGGACAGGATGCTGCGTCAAAAAAGAACGCCCAACAAACGAAGCGCCGGCGGCTCAGCCCGCGGGCTTCGAATGCGCCCATTCCCAATAGAGCTCGCGCGCCTTCTTGGCCACCGGCCCGGGCTGGAGATCGCGGTCCTCGATGCGGGTGATCGGCACGACCTTGGAATGGTTTCCGGTCGAAAAGATCTCGTCGGCCTCGAGAAAGTCGCGCACCGACAGCATCTTTTCGGTGGTCTTGAAACCGTAGTCGCCAAGCAGCGTCATGGTGCGCGAGCGGGTGATGCCGGACAGGAAGGTGCCGTTGGGCGCCGGCGTCAGCACATGGCTGTCCTTGACCAGGAAGATGTTGGAGGTGCCGGTCTCAGCGACATTGCCCAGCATGTCGAGCACCAATGCATTGTCGAAGCCGCGTCCCTTGGCTTCGAGAATGGCGCGGCCATTGTTGGGGTAGAGGCAGCCGGCCTTGGCGTTGGTCGGCATGGTTTCGATGGTCGGCCGCCGGAACGGCGACACGGTGATCGAAAAGCCGGAAGGCGGGATCATCGGCGATTCATAGAGGCAAAGGCAGAAGCGGGTCGATGCCGGGTCGGCCGGCACGCCCATATAGCCGCCATGCTCGGCCCAGTACATCGGCCTGATATAGACTGCCGTCTTGCCGTCGAACTTCTTCAACCCATCCCAGGTCAGGCCGACGATCTCGTCGGCGCTCATCGACGGCGCGAGGCCAAGCGCGATCGCTGACGCATTCACCCTGGCGGCATGCAGTTCGAGGTCGGGAGCGACGCCCTCGAACCAGCGGGCGCCGTCGAAGACGCTGGTGGCGAGCCACATGGCGTGGCTGCGGGGACCCAGAATGGCGACGTTGCCCTCGTACCAATCGCCGTCGACGAAGGTCCATGTCGTCGAGAGCGCTGCAGTCGCCAGTGTCATTGTTCGGTTCCGCTTCAAAGCTGCCTGTTGCCGAGCATTGGAAGATGCTTTGGCTGGCGCCGTCAACCGGCATGGAGCGGATTTTGTTGAGGCCAGTAGCCCCAGCGATGCAATCGATGCTTGCACCTTGCCCCGCCTGCCCTCAAAACTGTCGCCATGCATTACGCGGCTTACGTTTTCGACGCCTATGGCACGTTGTTCGACGTGCACGCCGCCGTGCGCCGTCACGACGGCGAGATCGGGCCGGACGGCCAGCTGTTGTCGGAGATCTGGCGCGCCAAGCAGCTGGAATATTCCTGGGTGCGCACGCTGATGGGCGGCTATGCCGATTTCTGGCAGCTCACCGAACAGGCGCTCGACTTTGCCTTGCGCAAGGTCCCTTCGGCAGACAAGGGGCTGAAGGCAAAGCTGCTCGACGCCTATTGGCGGCTCGACTGCTATCCGGAAGTGCCGGCCGTGCTCAAGGCGCTCAAGGCGTCCGGCGCGAAACTGGCGATCCTGTCCAACGGCTCGCCCGAGATGCTTGAAGCAGCGGTCAAATCGGCGGCGCTCGACCAGGTGCTGGACGACATCTTTTCGGTCGACGCCGTCAAGCGCTTCAAGACGGATCCCTCGACCTACGACATGGTGGCGACGGGCTGGCGCCTCTATCCGGGCGCCGTCTCGTTTCAGTCCTCC
Organism: Mesorhizobium sp. P2_B11; assembly: GCF_056404855.1. Classification (NCBI taxonomy): domain Bacteria; kingdom Pseudomonadati; phylum Pseudomonadota; class Alphaproteobacteria; order Hyphomicrobiales; family Phyllobacteriaceae; genus Mesorhizobium; species Mesorhizobium sp. P2_B11. The sequence goes on along the minus strand of NZ_JBFUDF010000005.1, from coordinate 303,260 downwards.
AACCGCTGGGACATCGCCGGCGCGACCAAATTCGGCTTTCGCACCGTGTGGATCAACCGCGCCAACCAGCCCGAGGAATACCGGGACTTTCCGCCGGCGCTGATCCTGCCGTCGCTGGAAGGATTGCTGACAGGCGGCTAAAGCAATTCCAGGAAAAGTGTGAAGCGGTTTTCCGTCCGGAATTGCGCAGAAGGAACGACGCAGGCCGGTTCAGCGTTTTGGTGAAACGATGAACCGCTCCAAGGCTCTGTTGCCCTGGAGCAACAGTGGCAGGACGGTCACAGCTTCGCCTTTGTTTGTCCACCCTCAGGCCAGAATCGGAACCGCCTATCGCGTCAGGCATTAGGGGGAGGCCGACACTTCACGCTTTCTTGCAATTTGAGACTTAAAAAAGGCAACCATGTTGAAGACCGAAATCGACCTCTATCGCCTGAGCCGTCGCGGCTTTCTGAACGCCGCAGCGCTTGGTGCCGCCTCGGTTGCGGTCTCTGCCTGCACCACCACCAGTTCAACGCCGCCGCCGGTCGAACCGCCGCCGCCGACCTATGAAGAGCCGCCGCTCGGCGATTACGCGACCATGTATGGCCCGATGACGGACAGCGGCTTCGAACTTCCGGCCATCCCGATCAAAAAGATGGACCCGCAGTTCCTGCGCCAGATCGTTCCCGATCCGACCGGCCAGAGGCCGGGCACCATCGTCGTCGATACGACCAACCATTTTCTCTATCTGGTGCGCGAAGGTGGCCAGGCGATCCGCTACGGCGTCGGCCTCGGCCGCGCCGGCTTCGAATGGGCGGGAGACGCTGTCGTCCAGTGGAAGCAGAAATGGCCGAAATGGACGCCGCCGGACGAGATGGTCGCCCGCCAGCCGGAACTGGAGCAGTACAGCGCCAAGAATGGCGGCATGCCCGGCGGGCTGAAGAACCCGCTCGGCGCCCGCGCGCACTATCTGTTCCATGACAATGTCGACACGCTCTACCGGTTGCACGGTTCGCCGGAATGGAACTCGATCGGCAAGTCAGTTTCTTCGGGCTGCGTGCGCCTGATGAACCAGGACGTTATCGATCTCTACGACCGCGTGCCTCCGAAGACGCCGGTGATCGTGACGTCCGACATCAACCAGCCGATGGTGGCGAGCGCAAACCGCAAGGCCATTCCGATCGACGGCGGCGTGCCGGACTCGGTCCTGCTCGGCCCGGTGAACTGACCATCAACCTGGTGTTCTGGTCCGATTGAAGGCGGCGGATTTCTGCTGCCCGGCCAGTCTTGTCTGGCAATCGACGACTTGCCGTGGCGTCAATTCCGACGCTGCTTTGTTTCATCCCCCGATGCATGTATATTAGGCAGGATAAGAATTGCAGAGACATACGTTTCAGTAGATCATTAATGGCGGGGGAGCGCCAACGATGAGAATTGATTTCGATAGTCCGCCGACAGGCAACGGCGACGTCAATTTGTTGGCCGAATGCGAGCGCCAATTGCTGCCGCTTGTACGCGGAATTGTGGACTCGGCGGTTGCCGCCGGGTGGAGCCAGGAGGATGTTCTTCTGGCCATGGTTGAGCTGTCTTGGGATATGTATGAGAAGCGCCGAGGCGATCTGTAACAATCCTGGATTATCCCGATAATTCTTTATCGCGTCGCCGAACGGCCACCGATCCTTGCGCTGCATGCCATCACGAACAAGGCGAAGATTGCGGTGACTCTGCCGCCGACCATATTTTTACTCGTGTTTATTTTTTTCTTCACACACACATGGTTCTTGTCCGAGGTATGGTCGCTACACAGACTTTGAGGCAGCGTTGGGCAATAGGGAATTCACGCTGGCCCGGCAGGTTTGGCAACAGCCGCGCGATTCACGTTCGGTATGCAATGCTGGATTGTGCGCGTGGCGCGAAGCACAACACCGCAAAGGCAAAACGGTAAGAAATGATAGGCAAATCGTAATATTAGTGCACACTAAAGAATAAAAATATAGATTTATTGACGAAACCCTTTAAAGTTTTTATTCGGCCCGAAAATCTTCTTTTCAATATAAAGCAACGCCGCTAAGGTTCAAAGGAACGCTCAGGAACCAGAACTGGATACTGGGCACCTCGATAGAGCGCAGATTCAATCGATCGGGGCAGGGCTGAGGCAGGACGGAAATGCAACACAGAGGCGCCGTTCTGGAGCGCACCGGGACAGGTCGGCGACGCGCGGACCAGCGCATCTTCGATGGAATTTCGGAAGATGCGGGCACGCGCATGATCACCTTTCGGGGTGGCGCGGCTCATGCCGTTCGCGCGCCGGGGTCGCACACATTCAAGGCGGCGGAACATTTCGGTGCGGTCATGCTGGCGCCCTCGCCCGGGATAAGGGTCTCGCTCGGCAACGACGAAGTCCATGATCATGATGGCGACACCGGGATGATCGTGGTCATCCCGGCGAACATGGAAGCCAGCGTGACGTGGTCATCCGCCATGGAGAGCATGATCGTGGCGCTCACCGCCGATAGCCTCCTTGACCTGGCGGTGCGCGAATTCGGCGCAGTTCGGGCCGAGCTCCAGCCACCACCTTTCGGGACCGTCGACCTTGAGGCGCTGCAGCTGGCGCAATTGCTGAAGGTGGAATTGACGGAGCGGGAGACTCCAAACGAATTCTACGTCGATTCGCTGGTCACCATGTTCGGCGTCCACATGCTTCGGAACTACGCAGGAGCAGGAAAGTTGCCACAAGGCCCAAAGGGCGGTCTGTCAAACCGCAGCGCCCGGCGGGTGCAGGAATTCCTGGACGTGAATTTTTCCAGCAAGATCACGGTGGCCGAACTGGCCGCGGTTTCCGGCCTTTCACCGAGCCACTTCATCGTGGCCTTCACCAAGACCTTCGGTGAGCCGCCGCACAAATACCTGCTGCGGCTGCGCCTCGATTTCGCTGAAAAGCTCCTCGTCGAGAGCGATCTGTCGATTGCGGAAGTCGCTCATCTGAGTGGTTTTTCAGACCAGAGCCACCTGACTGTCACCATGTCGAAATATCGCGGCAGGACGCCCAAACAGGTGAAGCTGCTGCGGTGATATTTGTCGCGGGCGCGTCTCTCGGTTCGCCGCAGTGATCATCGGGAGATCCTGGCAGCCAGAAGTTGCGTGGTAGAGCTGCAACACCTGCCCCCTAGCACTCAAAAACCGGACTTTTCTACAAAGATTCCAGACTTTTACAAAATACATACACCGCGAACGTGCTCATGGTCGCGATGGGGAAGTCATTTGGGGCGGGGGCAACCAGATGAAGCAGCATGCCGGATTGTCCCATGGACATTCAATTCGCGGAAATTGAGGTCTTCGCACCCAAGGCAGAAGCTGCCTGGGCCGCGCTGCAGCGCCAATACGCCAGCCGGATCAGCGGTGCGGAACTCGACCATCTCCTGGCCTGTTTCGTGCTTGGACTGACCTCTCCTGCTTGCGGCGAAGGCGATCCGGGATTTCATTTCGATCTCTGCCGCGCGCTGGTGGCGATAAACCTGTCGCCTGAGCGGACCGAAGCCGCCTTGCATACGGTTCCCGAGCCGACGCAGCCATGGGTCGCGAGCGCCTGCCAGCTGATTGAAAAACAAGGTGTGAAGATAGGTCTCTCGCTGCGAGAGGCGACGGGTAATTTCAAGGATTTTTTGGCCGTCGAGGCGAATGGTGCGGCACATCACGGCGCCTCGGCAATTGCGAGGGAAAAGTAGCATGACCGGACACGTCGAGGGGCGGGCAAAGATCGAACTTTCTTCCGGCTTTGTCGGAAACTGGATTTCGGGCGCGGCCGACAGCCGCTCCGTTCGCCGCCGCCTGATGGCGGTGCTGCGTAACGCGTGCCGCGTGCTCGGCATGCGCCGCAAAAGTCTGGGGCTTGGCGCACTGGGCAGCGGCAGAATTGCTGCAGCGGCGCTGGTTGCGATCGCATTCGGGAGCATCGCCACGCCGGCAGCGGCGCAGTATGCCGCCGGCGGCGGCACGGCGACCGGCAGTGGCTCAGTCGCGGTCGGTCCGTCCGCCACCACACCCGGGCTGCGCGGCATCGCGATTGGCTCTGGAGCAACGCAGGCCAGCATCGATTCGATTGCCCAGGGCACCAGTGCCAACGCCGGCAACCAGAATGCCATCGCCATCGGCTTCCAGTCGATCGCGTCCCAGATCAACTCCATCTATCTTGGCGCGCGCACTGTTGCTGGGTCGGGTGCCACAGGTCAGGGCGCCATCGGTATCGGCACCGATGTCGTGTCATCTCAGGACAGAGCTGTTGCCATAGGTGTCCAAACCAAGGCAACGGGCACGAGCGCCACGGCGATGGGCCAGAACGCCAGTGCATGGGGTAATCAGTCCATCGCATTCGGTCTGGGCGCGCAGGCGGGCGTTCAGGCCAACACGGCCCTGCCCAACAGCATCGCGATCGGCACGAATTCGGTCTCTTCCGGTGCTTCCGCCGTCGCGTTCGGCACTGCCGCGCAAGCATCTCAGGCCGATGCCGTTGCGATGGGAAGCAACGCCAATGCGTCGGCACAATACGCGGTAGCTATTGGCCTGAATGCGACGGCCTCGGGCACCGGCGGCGCGATGGCGCTGGGCCAAGGCACGGTCTCAAGTGGCGTCAATTCGGTCGCGCTTGGCGTTCAGGCCAGTGCCACCGGGGCTGGCGCCAACGCATTGGGCACCTTCTCCGTCGCTTCGGGAGGGAATTCCACCGCCCTCGGCACCAGCTCCACGGCCAGCAACAACTATGCGACAGCCGCAGGCTGGGGATCCAATGCCAGCGGCGCCAACTCCACTGCCGTGGGACGTCAGGCCCTTGCCAGCGGCATAAACGCCTCCTCCTTCGGGACTGGTTCGAGCGCGGCAGGAGACAATTCTCTTGCCGCCGGCGTTAGCGCCAGCGCCGGCGGAGTCGGCAGTACCGCACTCGGCATCGGCACCGTAGCCAGCGGCACCGAATCGAGCGCCGTGGGCTTCCAGTCCAGCGCGACGGGAGCGAACTCCACGTCGGTTGGTGACGGCTCCAAGGCCAGCGGCAACCGTGCGTTCGCCGGTGGCCGTACCTCCACTGCCGGGGGCGATGATTCCGTCGCCATCGGCACGACAGCCGTCGCGACAGGGGCGAGCTCGACAGCGCTCGGAGCGGGCGCGGTGACGCTCGACACAAATGCTGTCGCCATCGGCACCGCTGCCGGCGCGATCTCCGCCGACTCCGTCGCCATCGGCACGGGGGCGATCGCCGATGGCGGCAAGGCCGTGGCGATCGGCGCCGGCAACACCGCCTATGGCGACGGCGCGGTCGCCATAGGCGACCCGAGCTATGCCAGCGGCACCGGCGCCTTCACCGGCGGCGCAAACAACATCGCCAACAGCGACGGCACGGCAACCGCCACCGCCGCCAACCAGGCCGCAGGTGCTGTCGCGATCGGCAACAACAACAAGGCGATCGGGCAAGGCTCGGTCGCGCTCGGCAACGGCTCCACCGCGGGCGCCGCCGGCCTTGCCGGCAATGTCGCCCTGGGCAACGGCGCGACAGCCGCGGCGAGCTCCGGCGATGTGGCGCTCGGCTCGGGCTCGGTGACCGCGACGGCGGTCGGCACCAGCGGCGCGACGATTGGCGGCACGGCCTACAGCTTCGCCGGCACGACGCCGACGAGCACCGTCAGCGTCGGTGCGCTCGGCGCGGAGCGGACCATCACCAATGTCGCGGCGGGCCGGCTCAGCAACTCGTCGACCGACGCCATCAATGGCTCGCAGCTGTTTGCGACCAACCAGCAGGTGACGCAGAACACCACCGACATTGCCGCCAACACCGCCGACATCACCAATCTCGGCAACACGATCACCAACATCAACACCGGCGGCGGCATCAAATATTTCCACGCCAACTCGACGCTGGCGGACTCCCAGGCGCTGGGGACGGATTCCGTCGCGGTCGGCCCGAACGCGGTGGCCAACAATGCCGGCGACGTGGCTATCGGCCTGAATTCCGCATCGGGAGCGACTACCGCTGTCGGCGGCACCACGATCGGCGGCGTTGCTTACACCTTCGCTGGCACGACACCGGCGGGCGCGTTCTCGGTTGGCTCGGTGGGCGCGGAGCGTCAGATCCAGAACGTCGCGGCCGGACGGTTGAGCAACTCATCGACCGATGCGGTCAATGGCTCGCAGTTGTTCGCGACCAACCAGCAGGTGACGCAAAACACCACCGATATCGCCGCCAACACCGCCGACATCACCACTCTCGGCAATACGATCAACAGCATCAGCACCGGCGGCGGCATCAAGTATTTCCACGCCAACTCGACACTGGCGGATTCCCAGGCGCTGGGCACGGATTCCGTCGCGGTCGGCCCGAATGCCGTGGCCAACAATGCCGGCGACGTGGCGATCGGCCTGAATTCGGTCTCCGGCGCCACGACTGCGGTCGGCGGCACGACGATCGGCGGCGTTGCCTACACCTTCGCTGGCACGACACCGGCGGGCGCGTTCTCGGTCGGCTCGGTGGGCGCCGAACGCCAGATCCAGAACGTCGCGGCCGGCCAGTTGACCGGCTCCTCGACCGATGCGGTCAACGGCTCGCAGCTGTTTGCGACCAACCAGCAGGTGACGCAGAACACCACCGATATCGCCGCCAATACCGCCGATATCGCGGCCAACACCACCGACATCACCAATCTCGGCAATGCCATCAGCAACATCGCCGGCGACACCTCGACGGCCTACACCGACGCCAATGGCGACGGCATCCGCTATGTGCGCACCAACGACACGACGCTGCCGGTCACCGACGCCTTCGCGCAAGGGGTCGGCTCGTCGGCCCTCGGCTACCAGGCGACCGCGAGCGCCGACAATGCGCTTGCGCTCGGCCGCGACACCCAGGCCAGCGTCATCGGCGGCGTGGCGCTCGGCGCCGGCTCGGTTTCGGACCGTGCGGTGGCGCCGGCATCGGGATCGATACTCGCCGGCACCGGCCTGGTTCCCTACAACACCACCGACGCGACCTTGCTCGGCGCCGTTTCGGTCGGCACCTCCACCTCCTACCGCCAGATCATCAACGTGGCCGACGGTACCCAGGACCAGGACGCGGTTACGCTGCGCCAGCTGAAGGGGGCGCTGAGCTCCTTCGCGGTGACCGGGAGCATGTACTTCCATGCCAATTCGACGGCCGCGGATTCGCTTGCGGTCGGTGTCGACTCGGTTGCGGTCGGTCCGCGCACCACTGTGAACGGCGACAACGGCATCGGAATCGGCAACGGCGCCATCGTGCAGCAGACGGCGCCTGGTGGCATCGCGATCGGCCAGAATTCGACCGTCAACCAGGCCGACAGCATTGCGCTCGGCACCAACGCGACGACCAACGGAGCCCAGGCAGTGGCGCTCGGCGCGGGTGCTACGGCCAACGAGCCGGGCAGCGTCGCGCTCGGCGCGGGCTCAACGACGGCGGCGGCGGTTGCCACCACCGGCACCACGATCAACGGCGTAAACTACACCTTCGCCGGAACAGCTCCGACCAGCACGGTGAGCGTCGGCGACGTTGGCAAGGAGCGCACCGTCACCAATGTCGCGGCGGGCCGGATCAGCGGCACCTCCACCGACGCCATCAACGGCAGCCAGCTTTACGCGACCAACCAGGCCGTCGAAACCTTGCAGAGCGGCGTCGGTGATCTCACCGAGTTCGCGGTCCAGTACGACAAGAACGGAGACGGCAGCAAATCCAACTCGATAACGCTTGCCGGCGGCGACCCGAACACACCCGTGGTCATCCACAATGTCGGGCCAGGCGTTGCCAACACCGATGCTGTCAACGTGCAGCAGCTTACCAACAGCCTGTCGACCACGCTGGCGGATTCCAAGACCTATACCAACCAAGTTGCGACCACGACGCTGCAGCAGGCCAATGCCTACACGGACTCCAAGCTGAGCCAGCTCAACATGGATATGGGCGAGGTAAAGGGCGAAGCGCGCCAGGCCGCCGCGATCGGTCTGGCCGCCGCCTCGCTGCGCTATGACGACCGTCCGGGCAAGCTGAGCGTGGCGGCCGGCGGAGGCTATTGGCGCGGTGAAGGCGCCGTCGCCTTCGGCGCCGGCTACACCAGCGAGGAGGGACGGGTTCGAGCCAACCTGTCTGGCACGACAGCCGGCGGGCACTGGGGTGTTGGCGCGGGTGTCAGCCTTACCCTGAACTGAACCCGGTCATGATCAGGCAAGCGGCCTTGGCTGGCGCACTATCCATGACTGTCATGCTCCTGTCTGGTCCGTTCGCGGCCGGGCAGGAGGCGATCCCTTCCGGCTACCGGATAAAACCTTCCGACGTCGCGGTGCCGGCGGACGCGAAGCTTGGCGAATATCAACGGACCACGCGTCCGTTCGAGAACTGGACGCTGATCTGCGACGAGAACCTGAAGGCCCGCCAACGGGTCTGCAATGTCACCCAGATCATCGAGGACCAGGCGGGACAGGTTGCGTTCAGCTGGTCGCTGGCCGCCACCAAGGCAGGCAATCCCTACATGATCCTGCGCACCCCGCCAGTTGCCAGGAGCGACGCTCCTGTCCTGCTGAGCTTCGAAGGCCGCAAGGAGCCGATAAAAATTCAACTCGAGGGATGCAATCAAGCCGTCTGCATCGGCATGCTGCCGGTTGGTCCGATCATGCGCGAACAGATTTCGAAGGACGCGGCATCCATCATCTCCTACCCGACGACGGACGGCAGGACGATCAACGTGACCGCGACCCTCAAGGGCCTTTCCAAGGCGGTTGAAGCGATAAAATGACCGAGGCGTGCCAATGAGCCAGCAATCGATCCATGACCGGATCATGTCCCGCAACCAGAACGTCGATGCTGTTCGGGCCGTCACAAGCAATGTGAGCGGACCGAAACGGAACTGGGCCAGAACGGCGGTGCTTGCGCTGTTTGGAATTGTCGTCATCGGCGCTGCCGGCTTCGCCGCCATGCGATACGATCTGGTCAAGAATGTCCTGCCGCTGCCGGCGGTTGCCGAGACCAGCCAGCCCGATCCGGCGCTGGCCGACACGCCCTTTCTGCAGCACGCCAAGCAGGCAGGCTTGCAGTCTTGTTCCAACATTTTCCCGGCCCTTGGGCAGATGCTGACGACCGGCACCACCTACAGCGTCCAGTCGATCTGGAACAACGAGGCTCCCGACAAACACGTCGTGGAAGCCCTGGTCGGCATGAACTACGCCACGCAGGGCTACAGCGGCCCGGCCGCGGGCCTGGTGTTTGCAGCACCCACCGCATCTGTTTGCGAAGGCACGATGGTCCGGGTGGCACCGTTCGCGGCAAGTTGCGCCGACGTTCCGGCCCTGCTTCCGAAGGGCAGCAAGCTTGCCAACAATCTTGGACAAATCAGCGTCTATGAACTGGCCAATGGCGGGGGCAACGCGATGCTCTTGCCCACCGGCAACAGCTGCGTCGTCATTTCCGTGGCCTCGGCAGCAGGAAAACAAGGAGGCGTACAATGAGGGTGAATTCCGCCATTGCGGCGATCGGCATGCTGCTGCTTTGCGCCGGGCGGCTCGGCGCGGCGGACCTCGCCCCGGCGGCGGACGTGCCTGAGCCGCCGGCCCAGGAAGAAAAAGGCATCTGGGCGGCGATCGCTTATTCGAGCCCTGACGGCAAGCACGGCTTTTTCTGGGGCGCCGACAAGCGGCAAGAGGCGATGGACATCGCCCTCAAGCATTGCCAGAACGCCGGCGGCGACGGCTGCGCCGTGGTCAGCGTGTTCCGCAATCATCGCCACTGGAACGATGACGACAACACCGGCTTTCCCTACAAGCATTGCGGTGCCCTCGCCGTCGGCGAGAAGGCCGAGGGACGGCTGACCAGCTGGGGATCGGAGACGGCGCAGACACGCCGCGAGGCCGAAGACCTGACGCTGCAGGCCTGTGAGCGAACCGGACAGAAATGCAAGATCCGCGAATGGGTGTGTACCTGAGGCATCCCTGCTGCCGTTGAGAGCCCTTTGCTCAGCTCGGTCGCCGTTTCGCCTGGAGGTGAAGTCTCAAGGAGCGAAGAACGGTTGTGCGAGGCCGTTTCGCCTCAACGCGAAGCTGTGGAACTCCACTCAAGCCGCATGTTTGCGCTCAACGTGGCGCCGTACTCAAGCGGGGTCAGCCCTTCGCCATGATGCGCGTCGACGGTATGCGACACCGGCTCGAAGCAGAAGAAATCGGCGTCCTGCGACGGCGAGTAGAGGATGAAGACGTCGAGCGCCGGTGAGGCCGTGAGCGAGATGGCCATCCTGTCCTCGGGCCGGGTGATCCTGGCACGGCGGTCCCAACCGTCGAAGGCATTGTTCACCCAGCTTCGCGGCAACAGGGAGGCGTTCGAGAAATTCCACGCGGGGTAATCGGCCACAGGCGCCACGCCGGTCGGCAAATGACGCTTGTCCTCCAGCCAGACCCGCGCCGCCTTCGCCTCGAGTGTCGTTGCGGCGCTGCGCGGGAACCACGGATGAAAGCCGAGGCCGTAAGGCAGGCGAATGCCGGCACAGTTCTCCACGGCGAGCGTGGCGTCCAGGGCCCCGTCATGCAGCGCATAGGTGACCCGTGCCGTGTATCGGTAAGGGCCGATCCCCCCGGCGTCGAGGATCAGCTCAGCCTCGGTGGCGCTGTGGCCGGCAATCCGCCACTCCCTCTGGAAACCGTCGCCATGGATCGGAAAGGCCTCTCCCGCCACATTCGGCTCAACGGCGTGGAAGCGGCCGTCCAATTCGAAGCCGCCGCCTGAGATGCGGTTCGACCAGGGAACCAGAAGCTGGCAGCCGGAGGCGCCGGTGCCATCGCCGGGCTTAAGCAGCGGCACCAGTGCGCCGCCGACCAGAGCGTCGAAGCGTGCGATCGCCGCACCCTTCTGCGGCGCCAGGACGACACGGGCGCGATCGTCGCGCAGTTCCAGCAGGCCGGCCATCCGTTTACCAGCCGCCGTCGATGGCGATGTTCTGGCCGCTGATCATGTCCGAGGCGGGCGATGCCAGGAACAGCACGAGATCGGCGACGTGATGCGGCTCGATGCGCGTCTTGAGACCCTGGTTCTCCAGGATCCAGTCGTTGTACTGCGCCAGCCGGTCGCCGAAGACGCGCGCCTCGGCCTCCGAAACCACTCCGCCTGGGGACACGGCGTTGACCCGGACGCCGTGCGGCCCAAGTTCCCGCGCCAGTGACTTGGTGAGGCCGAGCATTGCGCCCTTCGACGCAACATAGGGCACGTAGCCGTCCCAGCGGCCATTGAGCGTGATGGAGCAGAAATTGACGATCTTGCCATAGGCCTTCGCCTTCATCGCCGGTGCGCAGGCCCGCGCCAATGCGAAGGCAGCCGAAGAGTTGACCCGGATCTGATCCTCATACTCGGTCAGCGAGAATTCTTCGAACGGCCGGTTGATGATCAGGGCAGCGTTGTTGATCAGGACGTCGATCCCACCTTCCCTCGCCGCCAGTGCCGCCACCGCAGCCTCCGCCTCGGCAAGCCGATTGAGGTCACAGCCGATAAAGGTGACGTCGCCGCCCGCCTCAGCGGCCAGCGCCGTGGCAATCCCTGGCCCGTCCTCAACATCGGGGCGATCGAGCACCAACACGCGCGCGCCGGCCCGCGCCAGCGTTACCGCCTGGGCCCGGCCGAGCGAGCCAAGGCCGCCGGTCAGGAGCACGACACGATCGGCAAGGACCTTCATTGCCGCCACCTCTTACAGAACGCCGTGGACTTCATCGATCGAGGTCTCCGCGACCCGCTTGTCCAGCACGATTTCGCCGCGCGCCATCGCCACCACGCGGTCGCAGCACTCGAACACATGGTGCATGTTGTGGCTGATGAAGACGCCGGTGATGCCCTGCTCTTTCAGGCCGCGCACGAAGCCGATTACCTTCTTCGTCTCCCTGACGGAGAGATGGTTGGTCGGCTCGTCGAGGATCATCACCTTTGACTTGAAATGCATGGCCCGGGCGATGGCGACGCCCTGCCGCTGGCCGCCGGAAAGCTCACCGACAAGGGCGTCCGGCGAGCGCAGATGCAGGTCGACATTGGCAATTGCGCGGATGCTTTCGCTGGCCATCTTCTTCTGGTCGAGCAAGCCGACGCCGAAGACCGAAAAGCGGGTCGGCTCGCGGCCGATGAACAGGTTCCGGGCGATCGACATGGTCGGCACCATGGAATTGTACTGGTAGATCGTCTCGATGCCGAGATCCATCGCGTCGCGCGGCTTGGCGATGCGGACTGTCCTGCCCTCGACCTTGATCTCGCCCTTGTCCGCCGTATGGACGCCGGAGAGGATGTTGATGAGAGTCGATTTGCCGGCGCCATTGTCGCCGACCAGCCCAAGCGCCTCGCCGCGGGTGAAGTCGAGCGTCACCCCCTTCAGCGCATGGACGCCGGAATACCATTTGTGAAGCTTGTGCACGGAGATGATCGCGTCGGCCATCGCGTTAGTCCTCCATCTTGATGGCCTTGGCGCGCTTGCGCATCCAGGCATTGGCAACGACGGCGAATATGGTCAGGAAGCCGATGGCGAACTTGAACCAGTTGGCGTCGACATGGCTGAGCACGAGGCCGTTGTCGATGACGCGGATAAGCGTCGTCCCGATGATGCCGCCCATGACGGTGCCGATACCACCGGCCAGCGACGCGCCGCCGATGACGGCAGAGGCCACCGCCTGCAATTCCATGCCCTCGCCGATTGAAGGCAAGGGCGAGCCGAGCCGCAGCACCTGCAGCATGCCGGCGAAGCCGGAGAGCATCGAACAGAGCATGAAGCAGATGATCTTGACCCTGGCGGTCGGGATGCCCATCGCGGCGGCGGCCGGCGGGAAGCCGCCGGTGGCCTTGATCCAGTTGCCGAAATTGGTGCGCGAAAGCATCAGCGAGGTCAGCACCGCAATGCCGGCAAACCACAGGAAGGACATGCGAAACATGTTGCCGGGGCCAACGAAGGAGGTGAACAGCCAGTTCGGCAGGTCGGCTGGCAGCAGCGGCGGGAAGCCGCCCGAGACGACGACGGTAAGCGAGCGCGCCATGAACAGCATGCCGAGCGTGGTGATGAAGCTCGGTATGGCGAAGCGAAGAGTGATGTAGCCGTTGACGAAGCCGATGGCCGCTGAGACAATTAGTCCAACGAGCAGCGCCAGCGGGAACGGGGCGCCATGCACCATCAGCACCGCCATCGTCATCGGCATCAGCGCGAACACCGAGCCGACGGAGAGGTCGAACTCGCCGCTGATCATCAGGATGGTGACGCCGATGGCAACAAGCCCCGCCTCCGGCAGGATGCCGAGAATGCCGCGCAGATTGTCCTGGTTGAGGAACACGCCATGCGAGCGGATCTGGAATACGACGATCAGCAGCAAGAGCAGGATCAAACCGGCCAGCTCCGGCTTTTCGAGATAGGTCTTGAACAGACGCTTCACGTCAGGCTCCAGGAATTCGAACTTCTGTTGATGCATCGGCAGCGCGCCGCGCCGCCGATGCAAAGCCATTCATTTGCGCTGAGCTGTCAGCGCATCCCCTGGGCGGAGAGCGCCATGATTGCATCGGCCTGGTTCGGCCGCACGATGCCCTGGCCAGTGTCGATGTCGGAAGGCGCCAGGCCGATCTTCTTGTTGAGATAGGCCTCCATCACCGGCATGAAGCCTTGCATGTAGGGCTGCTGGTCGACCAGCGCCTGCACGTAGCCCTTCTGCATCTGCTGCAGCACTTCGGGCACCAGGTCGAAGCCGCCAAGCAGAACCTTGCCAGGCGCTACGCCGCGATCTGCCAGCACACGGGCGACGCCGGCGCACCAGAACCCGGTGTCGAAATAGGCAGTGGTGTCAGGATGGGCGTTGAGGTAGGCGCCGACGCGGTCGGAGGTGATGGCAAGGTCGGTGCCGCTGTCGATGCGCTCCCAGGACACGTCACGATCGGCATGCGCGGCCTTGTATTCCTCCAGGAACTGCATCACGCCGGCGCCGCGGCTCTCGGACCAGTTCTGGCCAGGTGCAGAGATGCCGACCAGCACCTTGATCGGGCCGTCCTTCGGGAAGCTCTCGGAAATGGCCTTGGCAAGCGAATAGCCCGCCGGCTTGAAGCCCTGTCCGACGAAGGCCTGGCGCGCATTGCCCTTGGCGCCTTCGGTGTCGTCGACATTGACGGCGATCACCAGCACGCCGGCATCGCGCGCCTCCTTGATGACGTCATCGAAGGCATGGTCGTCGACGATCGAGGTCAGCAGCGCGTCGGGCTTGGCGGCAAGGGCTGCGCGCATGTTGGCGACCTGCTGTTCGATCGAACCCTCGGTCTGGGTGAAGACCATGTTGCAGTTGGCCTCGACCTTGGCGCAGCCGTCATCAAAACCCTTCTTCACCGCTTGCCAGAAGGTGTTCGAGGCGGACGAATGGTGGGTGAAGACGATGTTCAGCCCGTCGGCGCGCGCGGCGGTCTGGCCGCCGAAAAGAGCGACGCCAAGCAGAAGTGTTGCGGTCAGTTTTTTCATTTCAATTCCTCCCTTTGGATTTTCTAGATGTCGGTCTGGTCGGAGACACGGCGCTGGACGGTGTAGGCCTTGCCAAGGTCGGGGTTGAGCGCCAGCCCCAGGCCCGGTCCCGGCGGCACGGTGATCATGCCGTTCTTCACTTCAGGCAGCGCCGTCACCAGGTCCCGGTACCAAGTGCGGTAAAAGGCGCGCACGCTTTCCTGGACCAGTGCGTTGGGCGCATTGAGCGACAGATGCGTCGAGGCGGCGAGCACGACCGGACCGGTGCAGTCATGCGGCGCGACCGGCAGCCGCCAGGCCTCCGCCATCGCGGCGATCTTGCGCGCCTCCGACAGGCCGCCGCACCACGAGATGTCGAGCATGACGATGCCGGCAGCCCCGGTTTCGAGCAGGTCGCGGAACGCCCATTGGCTGCCCAGCGTCTCGGAGGCCGAGATCGGCGCCGGGCTGACCGCCTCGTAGCGTTTCAGGTCGCCGAGGCTGTCCATGCGGATCGGGTCCTCGTGCCAATAGGTGGCGTAAGGCTTCAGCGCGCCGGCGATCTTCATGGCCGGCAGAAGCTGCCACATCGAATGAAACTCGACCATGATGTCGATCTTGTCGCCGACGGCGCGGCGGATCTTCTCGAACGGTTGAAGCGCGGATTTCAGATCGGCCGCCGAGATGTCGTTGCCACGCGTCTTTTCAGCGGCATGATCGAACGGCCAGATCTTCATGGCGGTGATGCCGTCCTCGAGCAGTTCCTCGGCCAGTTCGCCGGCACGGTTGAGGAAGCCGTTCAGATCGTCGTAGTCGCGCCCGGCGCCGATGCCGTAATTGGCCGTCGTCTGGCCCTTGGCGTCCTTGATGTATTCGGTGCCGGCGCAGGTGTTGTAGGTGCGGATGGAGCGACGGCTGAAGCCGCCCAGAAGCTGTGCGATCGGCTGGCCGGTGACCTTGCCGAAAATGTCCCACAGCGCGATGTCGAAGGCTGAATTGCCGCGCACCTCGGCGCCGCTGGAGCGGAAGCCGAGATAGCCGACCAGGTCGGCGGACAGCAGATCGATCTCGAGCGGATCGCGGCCAATCACCCGTGGCGCGACATATTCGTGCAGATACGCCTCGACGGTGCGCGACAGGAAGAAGGTCTCGCCGAGTCCGGTGATGCCCTCGTCGGTATGGACCTCGACCCAGAGAAGGTTGGGCCGCTCCTCGATGCGGATGGTCTCGATCGCGGTGATCTTCATGTCAGGCAATTCCCGCATCGAGGAGCGCCTTGACGCTCTTGTCGAAATGCTGCGCCATGTGCTCGACGGCGAGCCGCGGATCGCCATTGAGGATCGCCTCGGCTATGTCCTCGTGCCCCTTGATCATTTTGAGCTGGTCTTCGCTGGAAGAGCGTGTGCGCCAGCCGATCACCCAGGTGCGGCGCGTCACCCCGCTGAAGGCGGTGACGATCAGCGAGAAGACCGGGTTGTGCGAGGCCGCCGCGATCGCCTCGTGAAAGGCGATGTCGTGCTCCATGACGATCTCGGGGTTCTGGAAATTCTCGCGCATCAGCCTGGCGGATTGTGCAATCGCGGCGGCTTCCGCCTCGGTGCGGCGGAGCGCCGCCAGCGCAACCGTGCGCATCTCGATCGTGCGCCTGACGTCGTAGACCTGATGGACGCTGATCTGCTGCGTGGTGATGCCGTGCTCGATCACCATCGACATGGCGCCGGTGTCGAGTTTGGCGACGGTGGCGCGGCGTCCGGCACTCATGTCGATCAGGCGCATTGCCGAAAGCGACCGGAACGCCTCGCGCACGACGGTTCGCGAGACATTGAGTTGGCGCGTCATGGCCGCTTCGCTTGGCAACGGATCGCCGGCCGCAAGCCCCTCCGAGCGGATGTGCTGGGTGATCGCCTGGATCGCCGTGCTCACAAGGCCGGGATTTGGCTCAGCCGCTGTCTCCGTCGGATCCTGCATCTCGCTCCCTCAAAACCTGTATGACAGGTTGCTATCTACTTGTTGTTAATTTATCCAAGAGATATATGTCAAGAGTGTTTCTAACCTGGTGAACCGCATGAACGAGACGAACGGTGGCCTGCTCTTCGATGCGGGCGACGTCGTCGGCGAAAGCCTGATCTGGGATGATCGCCGCAACCGGTTGGTCTGGGTCGACATTATCGGCCGCAGGATCCACAGGCTGGATCCGCGGACCTTGGCTCACGAATCCTGGGAGACGCCCGATCTGATCACGTCGATCGGCCTGCGCGCCGATGGCGGCGCCATTGTCGGCCTCAGGAATGAGATTGCCTTGTGGGACTTCGGCGGGCCGTTCCGAACCATCGCGACGATCGAGCCGGACCGGCCCGGCATACGGCTGAATGAAGGCGTCGTCGCGCCCGATGGGTCGTTCTGGGTCGGTACGATGGCCAACAACATCGGAGCGGATGACGCACCCATCGCCATTGCGCAGGATGCCGGGCAGCTGTTTCGAATTGCTCCCGACGGCGGCGTGCGGCGCTTGTCCGACGACCATTTTGGCATCACCAACACCATGGTGTGGACGCCGGACGGTCGCTTCGTGACCGCGGACACGATGAAAAACGCAATCTACAGCTATGCCTGGGACGGCTCATCAAAGCTCGCCGATCGGCGGCTGCTCTTCGGCGGCTTCCCACGGGGCCTGCCCGACGGCTCCTGCATGGATGCCGAAGGTTACATCTGGAACTGCCGGGTCGTGGGCGGCAGCTGCCTTGCCCGCATCGCGCCGGACGGCCGGTCGGATCGGATCGTCGAACTGCCCTGCTCCTGGCCGACGAGTTGCGCCTTTGGCGGCGCCGATCTCGATACGCTTTTCGTCACCTCGGCGCGCTTCACCATGACCACCGAGCACCTTGACGCGCACCCGCATGAGGGCGGCCTCTTTGCACTCCAGCCGGAGGAGCGCGGCCAATCGAGCAACCGTTTCGGTTAGGCTGCCCGCGACGCGCGAGCGGAGAGATGGCAGGCGTCCGCTGCCTCACATCAGTCTGGCGGGAGGTGCTTTTTACCGTCCCCTGGACAGGCTGCCCAGAATCCCGCGCACGATCGCCCGGCCGACCGACGAGCCGACCGAGCGCACCACCGCCTTGATCGCGGCTTCGGCGACGGTCTGGCGGTTGGACGGGCGCGGCGCCGGCGCGCGCCTGGACGGCGGCGGCGAATCGTCATTGCCGAAGCCGGGGATGGTCCAGCGCGAGCGGCCGCTGTCGGTCTGTTGCGCCTCCGCCTCCTGCGCGCCCGTGGCCTTCTTCTGCAGCATCTCGAAGGCCGATTCGCGGTCGATGGTCTGGTCGTACTGGCCGGCGACCGGGCTCTGATCGATCAGCTTGCGGCGCTCGTCCGCCGTGATCGGTCCAAGCCGCGATGATGGCGGGCGGATCAGTGTCCGTTGCACCATAGATGGCACACCCTTGGTCTCCAGCGTCGAGACCAGCGCTTCGCCGGTAGCGAGCTGGGTGATGGCGGTGGCGCAGTCGAAATCGGGATTGGGCCGGAACGTGTCGGCGGCCGTCCTCACCGCCTGCTGTTCGCGCGGCGTGTAGGCGCGCAACGCGTGCTGCACGCGGTTGCCGAGCTGGGCCAGAACCTTTTCAGGGATATCCAAAGGGTTCTGCGTGACGAAATAGACGCCGACGCCCTTGGAGCGGATCAGGCGAACCACCTGTTCGACGCGGTCGATCAGCACTTTCGGCGCTTCATCGAAAAGCAGATGCGCCTCGTCGAAGAAGAACACCAGCTTCGGCCTGTCGGGATCGCCGACCTCGGGCAATTCCTCAAACAGCTCCGACATCAGCCAGAGCAGGAAGGTGGCGTAGAGCCTGGGGTTCATCATCAGCCTGTCGGCAGCGAGCACGCTGATGGCGCCGCGGCCGTCGCGGGTGGTGCGCATGATGTCGGCGATGCGCAGTGCCGGCTCGCCGAAGAAATGGGCCGCGCCCTGCTGTTCCAGCACCAGCAGCGTGCGCTGGATGGCGCCGACGGAGGGCTTGGTGACATTGCCGTAGCGCGCGCTGATCTCCTCGGCGCGTTCGGCGATGTTGGCCAGCAGCGCCTGCAGATCCTTCATGTCGAGCAGCAGCAGGCCGTCCTCGTCGGCAATGCGGAAGGCGATGTTCATGATGCCTTCCTGCGCTTCGGAAAGGTTCATCAGCCGCGACAGGAGCAGCGGCCCCATTTCCGAGACGGTGGCGCGGATCGGGTGGCCCTGCTCGCCGAACAGATCCCAGAAGATGACCGGGAACTCCTGGAAGTCATAGGGATCGAGCTTGACCTGCTCGGCCCGCTTGACCAGGAAATCCTGCGCCTTGCCCATCATGGCGATGCCGGACAGGTCGCCCTTGATGTCGGCGCAGAACACCGGCACGCCGGCATTGGAAAAGCCTTCGGCCAGTATCTGCAGGCTGACCGTCTTGCCGGTGCCGGTGGCGCCGGTGATCAGGCCATGGCGATTGCCATATTGCAAAAGCAGCTGTTCGGCGCGCTGATAGCTGTCGTCGGGCTTGCGGCTGGCGCCGAGGAAAATGCTGGTCTCGTCAGCCATATGTCCATGTCTCCGCAAACTGATGTGTTAAAGCCAATGGCCTTGCCGCAGCTATAGTCAGGCCATTGCACAGCGACAATGCCATTCATTGGGCCAATCGTCCAAAACGGACCAACCTCCAAATCGGCTTTTTGGAGCTTGCGGATTTTGCGGCTGTTTGGCAATCGTTCATGGTTCGTCCACGCGAGCTGACCTATATCAGGGAGATCGCGTTCGGACCCTTGAGGCGCATTGCATTGCGATATCGGACGGGGAACCGTAGACTGAACCGCTCCCGGCTGGTGCGGCCGCATAAGAACGAGGAAAATGGATGGGCGCCGGAGCCTTGACCAAGGAAGTCGAACCCACAAACGTCGAGCGCCAGCGCTGGCTGGCCTTGGCGGAAAAGGCGTTGGCCGGCGCATCCTTCGAAGACAGGCTGGTGTCGCACACCGACGACGCCATTCGCATCGAACCGCTCTATGAGCGCGCCGGCGGGGCGGAACCGCTTGTGCGCGCCAACCCCAAATCGCCCTGGATCGTCAGCCAGCGCATCGATGATCCCGATATCGGCCGTGCCAAGGCCCAGGCGCTCGACGATGTCGCGCAAGGCGCGACGGGATTGTCGCTGGTCTTCGAAGGCGCGCCGAATGCATTCGGCTATGGCCTGCCGAGGACGGCGCAGGCGCTGGAGACGGTGCTGGACGGCATACCGCTCAACCGCGTGCAGATCCGCATCGACGCCCATCCCTGGAGCCGCGCCGTGGCCGACTGGCTGGTGGCGTTCCTCGGCAAGCGCCGCTCCGATCCGGCGAAACTCAACCTCTCCTTCGGTATCGACCCGGCGGCGATCTTTGCCGGGACCGGCCGGTTGCGGATGTCGATCGAGGCCTTGCAGGCGTCGATGCCGCAATCGCTGGCGCATTTCTTCTCGCTGGGCGTGCCGGGCGTGCTGCTCGAGGCCGACGGGCGGGTGTTCCACAATGCCGGCGCCACCGAAGCGCAGGAACTCGGCACCATGCTGGCGTCCGCGGTCTCCTATCTCAGGATGTTCGAGGACGCGCGCCAGCCGCTTGTCTATGCCGCACCGCATATCGGCTTTGCGCTCAGCGTCGACCAGGACCAGTTCCTGTCGACGGCCAAGCTCAGGGCGTTGCGCAGGCTTTGGGCGCGAATCCAGGAGACGTGCTCGATCCCGGCCTCGACCGCCAACATCCATGCGGAAACATCGTTCCGCATGATGACGGCAGCCGACCCCGAGACCAACATATTGCGCACTGCGATCGCCGGTTTTGCCGCGGCCGCCGGCGGCGCCGATTCGATCTCCATCCTGCCGCATACGATCGCGCACGGCCTGCCGGCGCCTTTTGCCCGCCGCGTCGCCCGCAACGCGCAGCTGATCATGGCCAATGAAAGCCATATCGACCATGTTGCCGACCCGACCTATGGCTCAGGCGCGGTCGAGGCGCTGACACTCGGCCTGTGCGAAGCGGCGTGGGAAGAGTTCCAGAGGATCGAAGCGGAAGGCGGCGTTCTGGCGAGCTTGCAGCAAGGCCATATCCAGGCGCGCGTCAAGGCAGCATCCGAGCGCCGGGCCGAGGCCTACCGGTCGGGTGAACGGGCAATCATCGGCACCACGCTTTACCCGCTGAAAAGCGAGGCCCCGGTCGAGACGCTGGCGGCCGAGCGACGGCCTCCTTTCACCGAGGGCGTGGCGGTGTGCGAGGCGCTGTTTCCGGTCCGCATCGACCAGTCGATCGGAGCCGCACCGTGATCCCGAATTTCTCAGAGATCGGCTGGTCGGCGCCGCGGCGCACACCCGTCGAGGTCAAGGGCTCGCGACTGACGCCGGAAGGCATTGCCGTCAAGCATCTCTACGGCCAGGGCGACCTCAAGGGGCTTGCCGATCTCGACACCTATCCGGGCATGCCGCCCTTCGTGCGCGGCCCCTACCCGACCATGTATGTCCAGCAGCCCTGGACGATCCGGCAATATGCCGGCTTTTCGACGGCGGAAGAGTCCAACGCTTTCTACCGGCGCAATCTCGCCGCCGGCCAAAAGGGCCTGTCGGTCGCCTTCGATCTGCCCACCCATCGCGGCTATGACAGCGACCATCCGCGCGTTGCCGGCGATGTCGGCATGGCGGGCGTGGCCATCGATTCCATCCTCGACATGCGGCAGCTGTTCGACGGCATCCCGCTCGATGAAATGACGGTGTCGATGACCATGAACGGCGCCGTGCTGCCGATCATGGCGCTCTACATCGTGGCGGCCGAAGAACAGGGCGTTGCGCAAAAAGATCTCGCCGGCACCATCCAGAACGACATTTTGAAGGAGTTCATGGTCCGCAATACCTACATCTATCCGCCGAAGCCTTCGATGCGGATCGTGTCGGACATCTTCTCCTACACCTCGAAGAACATGCCGAAGTTCAATTCGATTTCTATATCCGGCTATCACATGCAGGAGGCCGGTGCGACCGCCGACCTGGAACTCGCCTACACCATTGCCGACGGCATCGAATATGCCCGCGCCGGCCTCGCCGCCGGTCTCGACATCGACCGGTTCGCGCCACGGCTTTCCTTCTTCTGGGCGATCGGCATGAACTTCTTCATGGAGGTCGCCAAGCTTCGGGCCGCGCGGCTTTTGTGGTCGAGCCTGATGCAGAAGAATTTTGCGCCGAAGGACGAGCGCTCGCTGTCGTTGCGCACCCATTGCCAGACGTCGGGCTGGTCGCTGACGGCGCAGGACCCGTACAACAACATCACCCGCACCATGATAGAGGCGATGGCTGCCACTCAAGGGCACACGCAGTCGCTGCACACCAATTCCTTCGACGAGGCGATGGCGCTGCCGACCGACCATTCGGCCCGCATCGCCCGCAACACGCAGCTGATCCTGCAGAAGGAATCCGGCACCACGCGTAGCGTCGATCCGTGGGGTGGCTCGGCCTATGTCGAGCGGCTGACGCATGATCTGGCGGCGCGCGCGCTCGCCCATATCGAAGAGGTCGAGAGCCTTGGCGGCATGGCGGCAGCGATCGAACAGGGCATTCCGAAGCTGCGCATCGAAGAGGCGGCAGCGCGCACGCAGGCACGCATCGATTCCGGTGAACAGATGCTGGTCGGCGTCAATGCGCATCGGCCGGAGAACGACATCGCGGTCGACGTCTTGAAGATTGACAATGCCGAGGTCCGAGCCCGGCAATTGTCCAAGCTGCAGAACCTGAAAGGCACGCGCAATGTCGGCGCGGTCGAGAGCGCACTGGATGCGCTGACCCGCGCCGCGCAAGGTAACGAAAACCTGCTGGAATTCGCCATCCGCGCCGCGCGCGCCAACGCCACGGTCGGCGAGATCTCACTGGCGCTGGAAAAGGTGTTTGGCCGCCACGTCGCCTCGGTGCAGACGATCTCCGGCGTTTATCGCAACGCGCTTGGCGACAATCTGGCGGTCGACCGGCTCGTGGAGAAGCTCGAAGCATTCGAGAAGAAGTCCGGCGGCAAGCCGCGCATCCTGGTCGCCAAGATGGGACAGGACGGCCACGACCGCGGCCAAAAGGTCATCGCCACGGCCTTCGCCGATCTCGGCTTCGACGTCACCGTCGGCGCGATGTTCCAGACGCCGGACGAAATCGCCAAACTGGCCGTCGCGCAGGACGTCCATATTGTCGGCGCCTCGTCGCTGGCGGCGGGCCATCTGACGCTGATCCCCGAACTGCGCGATACGCTGAAGAAACTCGGCCACGCCGACATACTGATCGTCGCCGGCGGCGTCATCCCGCCGCAGGATTACGACGCGGTGCTTGCGGCTGGTGCCGCGGAAATCTTCCCGCCGGGCACGGTTATTCCGGAAGCGGCGGATCGGCTGCTGGATCGGCTGCTGGCGGGCTGAGGGAGCCAGTTGCAATGCCTACCGAAGTTGCGTCATAGTACTGGATGCAACCTATGGTAAAGCCATGAACACCATCATTCACGGACTTGACGACGGATCGGGCGTTGTCATCTTGCCGCGGGAGATGCTCGACAGCTTGGGGCTGCAAGTGGGCGATGAACTCCAGATCATCGAAACCGGTGGCGGCATCTAAGGCCTGTGCCGTTTGACGATTTCGAAAGGCAGATGCGTGCTGCTCGCGATGTCATGGACAAGTACGAGCCCGCGTTGCGAAAGCTGGCTGAGCAGATAGAGTCGGCCGGCGTCAGCCCTCCGACAGCTTGATGATTTCCCATTCCTTGCCGTTGACGCTTGCGACGTCGCCGACCTTCTTGCCGAACAGCGCGACGGCCATTGGCGAGACATGGGAAATGCTGCCCTTTGAGGGATCGGCCTCGTCCTCGCCGACGATCTTCCAATGCACCTTTTTGCCGTCATCGGCTTCGAGCGTGACGCCCATGCCGAAGCGCACCTGGTCGCTGCCGGGCTCCGGCACGGAAAGCTCGGCGTTTTCGCGGCGCGCGGTCCAGTAGCGCAGGTCGCGCGACACCACAGCGATACGCTCGCGGTCGGCTTTTCGCTCGGCTTTCGCCAGTATGTCGCGCAGATCGGTCAGATTGTCCTCGATCTGCGCCAGACCGCGCTCCGTCACCAGATTGCGGTGCGGGCTGATCGGCCGCTCGCCGATGCCGGCAATGGCGTTTTCGCTGTCTTCCTCGCGGGTAAAAGCTCTGCTCATCGACTAAACTTAGGCTCGCTTCGGCGGCTGTACAAGCCACTTGCCGGACCCGGTCATTGGCCGGACTATGGGCCGAGCGAAGACCTCTGCGGCTGGCATGATTCCTGCGGTTGGCCGGGGGATCGCAAGGGATGTGCCGATGTTGAACAGACGAGCGCTTCTGAAGGGGACGGCCGGCTTTGCCGTGCTCGGTCTTTCGCTCGACGAAGCCTCGGCGAAGACGGCTACGCGCGGCTCGATCGACGCCACGGAGCTTGGCGTGCAGCCGAACGCGCCGGACGACCAGAGCAAGGCGTTCATCCGAATGCTTGCCGAGGCCAGCGAGCGCAACGCGCCGGTGTTCCTGCCGCCGGGAAACTATGTCGTGTCCAACCTGACCTTGCCGGCCCGCGTCCGGCTTTCCGGCGTGCCCGGCGCCTCGCGCATTATCTACGGCGGCAACGGCCATTTGCTGACCGCCGAACAGGCGGAGCATATCGAGCTCACAGGGCTGGTCTTTGACGGCGCCAACAGCTCTCTGGCCGACGATACGCAAGGCCTGCTCGACCTGCGTCGCGTCGCCCATCTTGCCATCGACAATTGCACGGTCACCGGCAGCGGCAAGCACGGGCTGGCGCTGGAGCATGCGGCTGGCCGTGTCGAACGCTGCGACATATCGGGTGCCGCGGACGCCGGCATCTACTCCGTCGAGGCCGCCGGCCTGGCGATATCCGGTAACACGGTCTCCGACTGCGGCAATGGCGGCATCCTAGTGCACCGCTGGCAGCAGGCGGAAGATGGCACCATCGTCAGCGGCAATCGTGTGCAGCGCATCAGTGCGCGCAGCGGCGGTACCGGCCAGAACGGCAACGGCATCAACGCCTTCCGCGCCGGCAATGTCTCCGTCACCGGCAATACCGTCTCGGACTGCGCCTTCTCCGCGATCCGCGCCAACAGTTCCAGCAATCTCACGATGACCGGCAACACCTGCTCGCGTTCGGGCGAAACGGCGCTCTATTCCGAATTCTCCTTCGAAGGCGCCATCATCGCCAACAACATCGTCGACGGTGCGGCCAACGGCATCTCGATCGTCAATTTCAACGAGGGCGGCCGCATGGGCGTCTGCTCGAACAACATCGTGCGCAATCTCTCGACCACAGGCCCCTACCCCGCCGATGCGCCGGGCTTCGGCGTCGGCATCAGCGTCGAGGCCGACACCACGGTCAGCGGCAACGTCATCGAAAACGCGCCGCTTTACGGCATGCAAATCGGCTGGGGCGCCTACATGCGCAATGTGGTGGCGACGGGAAACATCATCCGTCAGGCCGGAACCGGCATTGCCGTCACCGTGGTCGAGGGCGCGGGAAACGCCATCATTTCCGACAACGTTATCGACGGCACCAAGAACGGCGCCATCATCGGCCAGCGCTGGGCCGAACCGGCTACCGGCGACCTCGCAAAATCAGGCGATAGCGGCTATGCGCATCTGACGGTTGAACGCAACCGCGTCAGCTGAGCGCCGCTGTCGGGCGTAGCGAGCCAACCTTGGCACCGATACGGCTTTCGATGGCCGGATTTGCCTGTTCGGTGAGACTTGCGGCCAGCGCGTCGTCGGCGCTTAGAAGTTTTGCGAGCACTGCAGCAATCATCACCTCGGCGGCGCGGCCGGCACCGTCGTCGCATTTCAGCGCGATGCCAAGGCCAAGCTCAGGAACGGCAGCGCAATAGACACCTTCGGCGCCGGTCTTGACGAAGATGCGGCCGGGCGCCGCCTGCATCAGCGCTACATCCGCCTTGCCCGTGCCGGCAACCAGGAAAGGCTCGGCCATGCAGGCCGACAGCAGACGCTTGGCCGCCTTGGCGCGTTCAGGGCCAAAGCTCCTGCCTGTCGCCATGCGGGCAAAGCCCAGCGCAAAGCTTTTCAGCGGTACGGCATAGGTCGGGATCGAGCAGCCATCGGTTGCCCGGTCGTCGGCATCGTGGGCAGCGCCGGTCACCGCCTGCATGGCGTCGCGCACCATCTCCTGCAAGGCATGTCCAGCCTTGACGTAGCCCTGATGGCCAATGCCTGCGTGCACGCAGGTGCAGAGAAAGCCGGAATGCTTGCCGGAGCAATTGTTGTGCAGCGCGTTCGGCGAACCGCCGGCGCGCGCCAGTGCAATCTCCGCACCATGGCTCGACGGCCAGTGCGCGCCGCACTCCAGCGCCGATTTGTCGAGGCCGGCCTTGGCCAGCATCGCTTGCGCCAGTTCGACATGCGCCGGCTCACCCGAATGCGAGGCGCAGGCCAGCGCCAGTTCGCGGTCGCCGAAGCCATACGCATCGGCAGCGCCCGTTTCGACCAGCGGCAGCGCCTGGATCGCCTTCACCGCGGAGCGCGGAAACACTGGTCGCGCCGTATCGCCGATCTCCAGGACAGGCTTGCCGTCACCATCGAAGATCGCGACAGCGCCGCGATGGGCGCTCTCGACGATCGCGCCGCGCAAGACTTCGACCAGAACCGGATTTGTCATGTCACCTCCCAGAAATGCAGGGCGG
The DNA here is from genome assembly GCF_056404855.1 of Mesorhizobium sp. P2_B11. Classification (NCBI taxonomy): domain Bacteria; kingdom Pseudomonadati; phylum Pseudomonadota; class Alphaproteobacteria; order Hyphomicrobiales; family Phyllobacteriaceae; genus Mesorhizobium; species Mesorhizobium sp. P2_B11. The sequence goes on along the minus strand of NZ_JBFUDF010000005.1, from coordinate 277,078 downwards.
TTTATCTGATCCGGTCGAGAATGGAAACGTAGTTGGCGACCGCCGCGCCGCCCATGTTGAAGATGCCGCCGAGCTTTGCACCGGGCACCTGGATGCCGCCGGCTTCGCCGGTCAACTGCATGGCGGTCAGCACATGCATCGACACGCCAGTGGCGCCGATCGGATGGCCCTTGGCCTTCAGCCCGCCCGAAGGATTGACCGGCAGCCTGCCGTCCTTTGCCGTCGTGCCGTCCAGCGCCAGCTTCGCCCCCTCGCCGGGCTTGGCCAGGCCCATCGCCTCATATTCGATCAGTTCGGCGATGGTGAAGCAGTCATGCGTCTCGACGAAGGAGAGATCGTCGATCGTCACGCCGGCCTTCTTCAAGGCCTGGTTCCAGGCCTGTTCGCAGCCTTCGAACGAGAGAATGTCGCGCTTCGACATCGGCAGGAAGTCCTGGACATGTTCGTTGGCGCGGAAAGCGACGGCGCGGCGCATCTTCAGCGCCGTCGATGTGTCTGTGAGGACAAGGGCGGCGGCGCCGTCGGAGACCAGCGAGCAGTCGGTGCGCTTCAACGGACCCGCAACGAAGGGGTTCTTCTCGCTTTCCTGACGGCAGAACTCGTAGCCAAAATCCTTGCGCATCTGGGCGTAGGGATTGTCGACGCCATTTTTGTGGTTCTTGGCGGCGATCATTGCCAGCGCATCCGACTGGTCGCCATAGCGCTGGAAATAGGCCTGCGCGATCTTGCCGAAGACGCCGGCGAAACCGGCGGGCGTGTCGCCGTCCTCCGGCAGATAGGACGCCTTGAGCAGGTTCTTGCCGATTTCGGGACCGGGCGTCGTCGTCATCTGCTCGGCGCCGACCACCAGCACGACGCGGGCAGCATTGGCGTCGATGGCGCGGATGCCTTGGCGGACCGCGGCCGAGCCGGTGGCGCAGGCATTCTCAACCCGGGTCGCCGGCTTGAAGCGTAGCCGGTCGTCGGCCTGCAGCACCAGGCTGGCGGTAAAATCCTGCGGGGAAAAGCCGGCGTTGAAATGGCCGAGCACGATCTCGTCGACCTCGTCCGGGCCGATGCCGGCATGGTCGAGCGCGTCGACCGCAACCTTGGTGATCAGGCCTTCCAGCGTCTCGCCTTCGAGCTTGCCGAAGCGCGAATGCGCCCAGCCAACGATGCATGCGGTCATGGCGGTCTCCATCCTTGGCGCCAGCCTAACATGTGGGCTCAAATGGCGCACTTCGCCTTTATTGTTCAAATATAAACAATCCCTCGAGCGTCGAAAAGGGCCGCAAGCCGACAATCGCTTGGTGCAGGCGGCAATCGAGTCGATTTTTTGTTGATTGACGGATCAATAAAAAATAATCATGCCGGCCAGGAGCCGGGAACAACAATGCCGAAAGTCGGAATGGAACCGTTGCGCCGCAAGGCGCTCATCGACGCGACGATCTCCGCGATCGGCGAGCGCGGCTCGCTGGACGTGACCATGTCGGAGATCGCCGGGCGCGCCGGCGTGTCCTCGGCGCTCGCCCATCATTATTTCGGCGCCAAGGACGAACTGCTGTTCGCCACCATGCGGCACATCTTGGCCGAGCTGACGTCAGACATGCGGCGCGCTCTGCAATCCGCCGCCACGCCGCGCGACCGCGTCTCGGCCGTGGTCTCCGTCAACTTCTCCGACATCCAGTTCCAGTCGGAAACCATCGCGGCATGGCTCGCCTTCTATGTCGAGGCGCAGCAATCCTCGGCCCTGCGCCGGCTGCTCAGGGTCTATGCACGGCGGCTGCATTCCAACCTGATGAGCGGGCTGACCGGCATACTGCCGCGCAACGAAGCCGACCGCGCCGCGGAAGCGACCGCGGCACTGATCGACGGGCTCTACATCAGGCGCGCGCTGAAGGACGGCGTGCCGGATGCGGCGACCGCGATCGCGCTGGTCGAAGACTATCTCGAAATCAAACTCGGCGGGCGGCAGACACAGTGACAGGCTCAGCGACACAAAGGCGACCCAACATCCTGATCGTCATGGTCGATCAGCTCAACGGCACGCTGTTTGCGGACGGGCCGGCGGATTTCCTGCATGCGCCACATCTCAAGGCGCTGGCTGCGCGGTCGGCGCGCTTTGCCAACAATTACACGGCATCGCCGCTCTGCGCGCCGGGCCGCGCCGCCTTCATGAGCGGGCAATTGCCGTCGCGCACCCAAGTCTACGACAACGCCGCCGAGTTCGCCTCGTCGATCCCGACCTATGCGCATCATCTACGCAGCGCCGGCTACTACACCTGCCTGTCGGGCAAGATGCATTTCGTCGGACCCGACCAGTTGCACGGCTTCGAGGAGCGGCTGACCACCGACATCTATCCCGCCGATTTCGGCTGGACGCCAGATTACCGCAAGCCCGGCGAGCGCATCGACTGGTGGTATCACAATCTGGGTTCGGTGACCGGCGCAGGCGTCGCCGAGATCAGCAACCAGATGGAGTATGATGACGAGGTCGCCTTCCACGCGGTGCAAAAACTCTACGATCTGGCACGTACCTCCGATGATGCGGCGAGCCGGCCCTGGTGCCTGACCGTATCCTTCACGCACCCGCATGACCCCTATGTCACACGGCGGCAATATTGGGATCTCTATGAAGACTGTCCGGCGCTGGAGCCGGACGTGGAATTTATCCCCTATGCCGACCAGGACCCGCATTCGCAACGGCTCTACCGGGCCAGCGACTACGACAGTTTCAACATCACGGCGGAGCAGATCCGCCGCTCGCGGCGCGGCTATTACGCCAACATCTCCTATCTCGACGACAAGGTCGGCGAGCTGGTGTCGGTGCTTGAGCGCACGCGCATGCTGGACGACACAATCATCCTGTTCTGCTCGGACCATGGCGATATGCTTGGCGAGCGCGGCCTGTGGTTCAAGATGAATTTTTTCGAAGGCTCGGCGCGAGTCCCGCTGATGATCGCCGGCAATGATATTCCGGCCGGACTGGTCAACGCGCCGGTCTCCAATCTCGACGTGACGCCGACGCTGTGCGACCTCGCCGGTATCGACATCTCGGCGATTGCGCCGTGGACCGACGGCCAGTCGCTGCTGTCGCTGCTTGCGGGCACGAAACGCGACGCACCGGTGCTGATGGAGTATGCCGCCGAGGGCTCCAACGCGCCTTTGGTGGCGATCCGCGACGGCCGCTACAAATTCATCCACTGCGAGATCGACCCGCCGCTTCTGTTCGACCTCGAAGCCGATCCGCGCGAACTGACCAACCTCGCCGCCGATCCGGCGCATGCCGATCTGGTGGCTGCTTTCACCCGAGCCGTGCGGGCGCGCTGGGACATGGCCGCCTTCGATGCGGCCGTACGCGCCAGCCAGGCGCGGCGCTGGGTGGTCTATCCGGCGCTGCGCAACGGCACGCACTACCCCTGGGAATTCCAGCCGCTGCAAAAAGCGTCCGAGCGCTACATGCGCAATCACATGAACCTCGACAATCTCGAGGACCAGAAACGCTTTCCGCGAGGCGAATGATGACCATTGTCCCCTCCCTCGACCATCTCAGACAGGCCTATGCCGTCACATCGAAGGCGACGCAAATCACGCCTTTGCTTGAATCGGCAGCCTTGGCCAAAGAGACGGGTGCGGCGCGCGTCTTCATCAAGCCGGAATCGCTGCAATGGGCCGGCTCCTTCAAGGTGCGCGGCGCCTATTGGCGGCTGAAGCGGCTGTCGCCTGAAGAAGCCAGGAAAGGCGTCGTCGCCTATTCCTCGGGCAATTTTGCGCAAGGGCTGGCGGCTGCCGGCCAGGCGCTCGGCATTCCCGTCACCATCGTCATGCCGATCGACGCGCCAGCCGCCAAGCGCGATGCCACGGCGGGCTATGGGGCGCGCGTCGTGCTGACCGATCATGGCGACCGCGCTCGTGAAGAGGTCGCGGCGGCCAAGGCGCGCGAGATTGCCGAGACCGAGGGGCTCGCCTTGCTGCACCCGTTCGACGATCCCGAGATCGTTGCCGGCCAGGCCGGCGCCGGACTGGAAGCGCTTGAGCAGCTTGAGGCGAAGAGTGCCAGCGCCGACCTCCTGTTCTGCTCGGTCGGCGGCGGCGGGCTGATCGGCGGCGTCTCGCTCGCCTTCCACTATCTGTCGCCGGAAACCGAGATCATCGGTGTCGAGCCGGAAGGCTTCAACGGCATGGGAGCGTCATTGGATCACGGCGCCATCGAAACCATGCCGATAGCGCCGAAGTCGATCTGCGACGGGCTGATGTCGCGGCGGCCGGGCGATGCGCCCTTCGCGGCGGTCAAAACTGCAGGTGTACGCGGCATCACCGTCGACGACGCCTCGGTGCGCCGCGCGATGAAGATTGCCTTCGAGCGGATGAAGCTGGTGCTGGAGCCGTCGGGCGCCGCATCGCTGGCGGCGCTGCTCGGCGGCAAGGTGAATGTGGCGGGTAAAACCGTCCTGGTTGTGGCTACCGGCGGCAACGTTTCGCTCGCCGATTTCATGGCGCATATGAACAATGCTTGAAGCAGATTTCGTCATCATCGGCTCCGGCTCGGCCGGCTCGGCCATGGCCTACCGGCTGTCGGAAGACGGCAAGCATTCGGTGATCGTCATCGAGTTCGGCGGCACCGATATCGGCCCGCTGATCCAGATGCCGTCGGCGCTGTCGATCCCGCTCAACATGAGCCTTTACGACTGGGGCTTCGCCAGCGAGCCGGAGCCGCATCTCGGCGGCCGCGTGCTGGCGACGCCGCGCGGCAAGGTGATCGGGGGTTCGTCCTCGATCAACGGCATGGTCTATGTCAGGGGCCACGCGCGCGACTTCGACCACTGGGCCGAAGAGGGTGCGACCGGCTGGGGGTTTGCCGACGTGCTGCCCTACTTCAAGCGGATGGAAGACAATGACGGCGGCGAGGATGGCTGGCGCGGCCACGGCGGCCCGCTGCACGTCCAGCGCGGCCCGCGCAAGAATCCGCTCTACGGTGCTTTCGTCGAGGCCGGCCGCCAGGCCGGGTTCGAGCTGACCGATGACTACAATGGTTCGAAGCAGGAAGGCTTCGGGCCGATGGAGCAGACCATCCGCGGAGGCCGCCGCTGGTCGGCAGCGAGTGCCTATCTGAAGCCGGCTCTTAAACGGCAGAATGTCAGCGTGGTCAAAGGTTTCGCCCGCCGCGTGATCATCGAGAATCAACGCGCCGTCGGCGTCGAGATCGAAGCTCACAAACAGATTCAAGTCGTTAAGGCGCGACGTGAGGTGATCGTCGCCGCATCGTCGATCAATTCGCCCAAGATCCTGATGCTTTCCGGCATCGGCCCGGCTGCGCATCTTGTCGAAAACGGCATCCAGGTGGTGGCGGACCGGCCCGGTGTCGGCCGCAATCTGCAGGATCATATGGAGCTCTACATCCAGCAGGAATCGACACAGCCGATCACGCTGAATTCGGTTCTCAACCCTTTCTCCAAGGCGCTGATCGGGGCGCAGTGGCTGTTCTTCAAGACCGGCCTCGGCGCCACCAACCATTTCGAGGCGGCAGCCTTCGTGCGCTCCCAAGCCGGCGTCGACTACCCCGACATCCAGTACCATTTCATTCCGGCGGCGGTGCGCTATGACGGCAAGGCGGCAGCGAAGTCGCATGGCTTCCAGGCGCATGTCGGGCCGATGCGTTCGAAGTCGCGCGGCTCGGTGACACTGCGCTCGCCCGACCCGAAAGCGACGCCGGTGATCCGCTTCAACTACATGTCGCATCCAGACGACTGGACCGAGTTCCGCCACTGCATCCGGCTGACCCGCGAGATCTTCGGCCAGAAGGCTTTCGACAGTTTTCGCGGCGAGGAAATCTCGCCGGGCTCGCACGTCCAGTCGGACGAGGATCTCGACGCCTTCATCCGCGATCATGCCGAGAGCGCCTACCATCCGTGCGGCACCTGCAAGATGGGCCGCGCCGATGATGTCATGAGCGTGGTCGATCCGGAGTGCCGTGTCATCGGTGTCGACGGCCTGCGTGTCGCCGACTCCTCGATCTTCCCGCGAGTCACCAACGGCAACCTGAACGCGCCGTCGATCATGACCGGCGAGAAGGCATCCGACCACATTCTCGGCCGCACGCCGCTGGCGCCGTCCAACCAGGAGCCCTGGATCAATCCGCGCTGGCAGGTCGCGGATCGATAGGGCATTGTCCCAGCGAAAATCATTGGAGAAGAGCATGCGCGCCCAGCCAACGGCATCGCACTATGTCAACGGCCGCTACATCGAGGACGAAGGCGGCGCGCCGTTGCCGGTGATCTATCCGGCGACCGGCGAGGTCATCGCCACGCTGCATTCGGCGACGCCGAATGTGCTGGAGCTCGCCATCGAAGCAGCGCGCGCGGCACAACCGGCCTGGGCGCGGATGAAGCAGGTGGAGCGCGGCCGCATCCTGCGCCGCGCCGCCGACATTCTGCGCGCCCGCAACGCCGATCTCGCCCGCATCGAGACGCTCGATACCGGCAAGGCGATCCAGGAGACGCTGGTGGCGGACGCGCCCTCGGCTGCCGATTGCCTCGAATATTTCGGCGGCGCGGTCGCCGCCTTCAACGGCGAGGCCATCGATCTCGGCGGTCCCTTTGCCTATACGCGCCGCGAGGCGCTTGGCGTTTGCGTCGGCATCGGCGCCTGGAACTATCCGATCCAGATCGCCGGCTGGAAATCCGCCCCCGCACTCGCCATGGGCAACGCCATGGTGTTCAAGCCGTCGGAAAACACGCCGCTGTCGGCGCTGGCGCTGGCCGAGATCTACTCGGAGGCCGGCCTGCCCGACGGGCTGTTCAACGTCGTGCAGGGCTATGGCGATGTCGGCGCCGGCCTCGTCGGCCACGATGTCGTTGCCAAGGTTTCGGTGACCGGCTCGGTGCCGACCGGCCGCAAGGTGCTATCGCTTGCCGGCTCGAAGATGAAGCACGCGACGATGGAGCTCGGCGGCAAGTCGCCGCTGATCGTCTTCGATGATGCCGATCTCGAAAACGCCATCGGCGGCGCCATGCTCGGCAATTTCTATTCGACCGGACAGATTTGCTCGAACGGCACGCGCGTGTTCGTGCAAAGCGGCATCCATGACCGCTTCGTCGACCGGCTGGTCGAGCGGACGAAAAAGATCCGCATCGGCGATCCGCTCGATCCCGAGACGCAGATGGGCCCGCTGGTCAACAAGGCGCAGCAGGAGAAGGTCGTTTCCTACATCAAGGCCGGCCAGCAGGATGGAGCAACCCTCGCCTGCGGCGGCAATGTGCCGTCGCTGCAAGGGTTCGATGGCGGCTTCTTCGTCGAGCCCACGGTGTTCACCGGCGTCACCGACAATATGCGCATTGCGCGTGAGGAGATTTTCGGGCCGGTGATGAGCGTGCTGAAATTCGACGGCGAAGACGAGGTCATCGACCGCGCCAACGACACCGAATTCGGCCTTGCCGCCGGCGTGTTTACTCGCGACCTGCAGCGTGCGCATCGGGTAATCGCCGAGCTGCAGGCTGGCACTTGCTGGATCAACGCCTACAATCTGACACCGGTGGAAATTCCCTTCGGCGGGGTGAAGCAGTCCGGCATCGGGCGGGAAAATTCGCTGGCTGCGCTGGCGCTCTATTCGCAGCTGAAGGCGGTGTATGTCGAGACGGGGGATGTGGCGAGCCCGTATTGAGAAGGCGATTGGCGAAAGCCGAAGTGACGGCTGATCCCCCCCCTTGCGGGGGAGATGGCCGGCAGGCCAGAGGGGGGTGTGCCGGATCGCCAACCTTTGGTCTAATCTTCGAGTAGCTGAGACGTCGGCGGGACAGCACCCCTCTCTGCCTTGCCAGGCATCTCCCCCGCAAGGGGGGAGATTAGCAGCTTCAACGCCTCACCCCTTCTGCGCCGTTCCATCCAGATACTGCGTCAGCGCGCAGACCAGGTGATAGAAGATGCTCGCCGGCACATCACTCGCCAGCGAACGGCCGCGTTCGTCGATGCGGTCGATCCACAGGCCGAGCGGGGCCGGGTCGATGTGCCAGCGGAACAGACGGCCGACGCGCGCCTCGATCTCGGGCTTGAGGTCGGGGCCGCCCGAACCATCCAATGCAATCGCTGCCTTGATCGCTTCGGCCTGTGGCCAGCTGCGCGAGACAAGGTCGAGCGGCAGGCCCTGTCTTGAGACCGCGCCGTAAGCAAGGCCGGTGGCGCGGTTGAGGCCGTTGGCGATGGCCGAGGCATAGAGCTTGCGGGCAAAAGTGCTCAGCTCGCTCTGGCCGCTGCGGGCGGCGAAGTCGGTGAGCAGCGAGGCCCATTCGAAATGGTGGCCGGGCTCGGTCCAAGTGCCCTTCTCGCCGGCAGCCGGTTTCCAGCCAGCGTCGAAATACTCGCCGAGCGTCCAGCTCTCGGCGTCGAAGAAATGGCTGCGGAAGAGGTCGATGATGCGGGCGGCGCGGCGCAGATAGGTGCGGTCGCCTGTCGCCTCGTACCAGGCGAGGAAGGCTTCGAGCAGATGCATATGCGGGTTGGAGCGCCGCTCGCCCTCGCCGTCCGACGTTTCGAGAAAGCCGGTCATGCGGCTGTCCTCGAGATGCGCATCGAGGAAGGAAAAGGTTTCCTCACCCAGCCGCAGCGCCTCCGGGTTACCGCACATATGCGCGTGCGCCAGCGCCAGCAGCACGCAGGAATGGTCGTAGGCGTCCTCGGTGGTGTCGGCGACGGAACCGTTGACGTTGAGCGTGCGCACCCAGCCGCCTTTTTCGGTGCGGCCCTTGCCGGCCATGAAGGCGATGCCATGGGCAATCAGGCGATCCGCCGGACCGTCCCAGCCGCGCGCCTTGGCGACGGCGAAGGCATAGACCTGCCTGGCCATGGTGCGCATGCGCTTGGGCTTCATCAGCGGCTGGGCATCGAAGCCGAGCGCCTCATGAAAACCGCCATGGCGCTCGTCGACGCCTGCCGTCGACCACAGCGGCAAGGTCTCCTCGAACAACCAGTGATGCACACGCCGCCGCCAGGCGCCGCTTTCGATGACGCGATCATGCGCCGGCGTGAATCGTGTTTCCAGCCGTCCCGATTTTTCCAGCTGCTCGACGATCTTCTTCACATGCTGGCTGTGGCTGACCGGCGCGACGAAGGTGGCGTCCGCCGTCGAGACGATGGCGACATCCTTCATGCCGATCGCCGACAGCAGCCGGCCATCGCTTCTGATGTAGGAGTTCTCGCAGTCGATGGCGACGACATCGCCGACAAGCACATTGCCCTTGGCGTCAGCGGGGCCGACATCGAGCAGCGACTGCCAGGAGCCGAGATCGTTCCAGCGGAAGCCGGCCGGCACCATGGCGATATCCTTGGCCCGTTCCATGATGGCGTAGTCGATCGAGTTCGACGGGATGGCGGCGTAGAGGTCCAGCGGCATATAGAGGCCGGACAGATCCGACGTCGCCGCTTTGTAGGCGGCTTCGGTGGCAAGCCAGATATCCGGCTGGAAGGCCGCGAAGGCGTCGCGCATGGCGCCGGCGCGAAACAGGAAGATGCCGGTGTTCCAGTAAAAGGTGCCGGCTTTGAGGTAGCTCTGCGCGGTGGCGAGGTCGGGCTTTTCGACGAAGCGCGAGACATCGAAGACGCCACCGCTTTCGGCTGCAACCTCGATATAGCCGTAGCCGGTCTCAGGCTGCGTCGGCTTGATGCCGAACACCACCAGCCGGCCGGCAAGGGCTGCCTTGCTGCCCGCCTCGACGCTCTGCCAGAATTGCTTGGGCGTGGCGATCTCGTGGTCGGACGGCACGACCAACACCAGACTGTCGCCATATTCGGAGAGCGTGCGCAGGGCGGCCAGCGCGACGGCGGCGGCGGTGTTGCGCCCGGTCGGCTCGAACAGCGGGCCGCCGCCTGAAAGGTCGAGGCCGGCAAGGTCGGCATGGACGCGCTCGGCATGGCGCTCGGCGGCGATCAGGAAGATCGGCGTTTCGCCTTCCGGTCGCGCCGTCAGCCGGCGCAGGGTCTTGGCCAGCATCGAGCCGTCGCCGGAAAAATCGTGGAACTGCTTTGGATTGTCCTCACGCGACAGCGGCCACAGCCGCGAACCGACGCCTCCACTCATGACAAAACTGACAATGCGCTCGGTCATTCGCGTCTCGTGCTCAAGGGTTGTTGGTCGATTGGGTAGCACGCATGCCTTTAAGCCGTGTTTACCTGGCTGGAAATCCGCTCGGCTGCCAGCTCGATGAAGGCCTTGACCACGGGCGAAAGGTGGCGGCTGCTCGGATAGAGGACATGCAGACCGCTGGCCGGTGTTGTGTAGGCCTTGAGAACACGCTGCAGGCGCCCGTCATTGATCGGTCCTTCGACGATCGCCTGGGGCAATTGGGCGATGCCAAAGCCTGCGAGCGTTGCCGCGACGACCGCCTGCATTTCATTGGCGGCGAAGCGCCCGGCCACAACAATCATTTCCTGCCCACCTGGCCCGTCCAGCACCCAATGAGCGCCTGAAGCCGTAGGGCCTGCGATGACACATTGATGGTGCGTGAGGTCCGTCGGGCTTTCCGGCATGCCGTACCGGGCGAGATAGTCCGGGCTGGCACAAAGCAGCCTGTGCGCGGAGCCGAGCTTGCGGGCGATCAGCGTCGAATCCTGGAGCGCACCGGTGCGGAAAGCGAGATCGATACCGTCCTCGACCAGATTGAGCCTGTCGTCGGTCAGGCGGAGCTCGACCTTGGTCTTTGGATACATTGCGAGGAAGTCGACGACGGCGCCGATAAGGAAATGGCCGCTAAAGCCGACCGGGGCCGAAATGCGAATCGTGCCCGACGGCTCCGCCCTGGTTTCGGCAAGACGCAGATTGGCTTCCTCGATCGTCCGCAGCGCCTGGCTGCTCTGCTCGTAATAGAGGCGCCCGGCATCCGTCATGTTGAGGCTGCGCGTCGTGCGCTGCAGCAGGCGGACCCCCACCTCGCGTTCGAGCGCGGCAATGCGGCGGCTGACTGTCGTCTTGGGCATGGCCAACAAGCGCGCCGCAGCCGTGAAGCTGCCAGCTTCGACGACGCGCGCAAATACGACGATGTCGTTGAGGTCGAGCATTGTATCCAAAAACGGGACGATGTTTTCCAATTATAGGTAATAATGCATCAATGCGACAGACCCTAATTCTACTCCAGCGAACAAAAAGGAGCAGACGAGATGATCAGCAAACGAAGCATTCTGGTGACCGGCGCTACCGGCCAGCAAGGCGGCGCCGTGGCGCGCGCCCTGCTGTCGAAAGGAAATCGGGTGAAGGCGCTGACGCGCAAGCCAGACAGCGAAGCCGCTCGGCATTTGGCGGCGGCGGGCGTCGAGGTGGTGGCCGGCGATCTCGCCGATGGAGCCTCCGTCGTGAGGGCCGCCGGAGGCGTCGACACCATGTTCCTGATGGGCAACAGCTATGAGGCCGGCATGGAAGAAGAAACCCGGCAAGGGATCCTTGCCGCCGATGCGGCGAAGGCTGCCGGCGTCGGGCATCTGATCTATTCATCAGTTGCCAGTGCAGACAAGAAAACCGGCATTCCGCATTTCGACAGCAAGTATCTCGTCGAAAAACATGTCGTCGAGCTCGGCATCCCCTACACGATCAGCGCGCCGGTTGCCTTCATGGAGAATGTCGTCGCGCCATGGTCGATCAGCGCGCTCAGCCAAGGCACTTATGCCTTCGCGGTGCCGCCGAAGCGGCCCCTCCAGCTGGTCGCTCTGGCTGACATCGGCGCCTTCGTTGCGGCCTTGGCAGAGCGGCGAGAACAGGTGTTCGGCAAGCGCTTCGATTTCGCCGGGGACGAACTGTCGGGTGACGACGAGGCGAAAATCCTGTCGCAGGCCATTGGCCGCCCGATCCGCTATCAGGAAATCCCGATCGCCGTGGCACGCCAGCAGAGCGCGGACGCCGCGCTGATGTTCGAATGGTTCGACCGCATCGGCTACGACGTGGACATCGGCGCCTTGCGCAAGGAATTCCCGGAGGTCCGCTGGCACAGTTTTGCCGATTGGGCACGAGAGTTCGATTGGAGTGTGCTTGGGCAGGCATCAGCGGCGGCCAACCGCTGATCCTAAAAGGTCTGGTTGTAGGCGCCGACATCCGGGCTGCGGCGCAGCACGGCATCGACGGCCTCGAACATCTGCCGGCGACGGTCGGACGATACCGGGCTTTCGACGACCACGACAAGCTCCGGCTTGTTCGACGACGCCCGCACCAGGCCCCAGGTGCCATCCTCGGCCACAACGCGTACGCCGTTGACGGTGATCAGATCGGCGATCTTCTGGCCGGCAAATGTTTCGCCAACGCGCTGCATCGCCTGAAAATCCGCAACCACCCGCTCGACGACGCCGTATTTCACCTCGTCGGCGCAATGCGGCGACATGGTCGGCGTGCCATAGGTCAGCGGCAGCGCGCGGTAGAGGTCGGCCATCGAATTTTTCGGGTTGCGGTCGAGCATCTCGCAAATGGCTATTGCCGTGATGAGACCATCATCGTAGCCGCGGCCGATCGGCGGGTTGAAGAAGAAATGGCCCGACTTCTCGAAACCGGCGACGGCGCCGAGTTCGGCGACGCGGCGCTTGATGTAGGAATGACCGGTCTTCCAGTAGTCTGTGCTCGCGCCATTGGTGCGCAGAACGCTGTCGGTGTGGAACAGGCCCGTCGACTTGACGTCGACGACGAAGGTCGAGCCGGGATATTGGCTAGAGATGTCCCGCGCGAGCATGACGCCGACCTTGTCGGCAAAAATCTCGTTGCCCTCATTGTCGACCACGCCGCAACGGTCGCCGTCGCCATCGAAGCCCAGTCCGACATCGGCACCGGTCTCCAGCACCTTGTCGCGGATGGCGTGCAGCATCTGCATGTCCTCCGGGTTCGGGTTGTAGCGCGGAAACGTGTGGTCGAGCTCGACGTCGAGCGGGATGACCTCACAGCCGATGCGCTCCATCGCCTGCGGCGCGAAGGCACCGGCGGTGCCGTTGCCGCATGCGGCCACAACCCTGAGCTTGCGCGCGATGCGCTTGTTGCCGACCAGATCGTCGAGATAGGTCTCGCGAAAACCGGAGACGAAATCGTAGGAGCCGCCGCCGGCAAGATCGAAATCGCCCGACAGCACGATCTGTTTCAGCGCGCTCATCTCCTCCGGGCCAAAGGTCAGCGGCCGCGCCGCGCCCATCTTGACCCCGGTCCAGCCGTTTTCGTTGTGCGACGCCGTGACCATGGCGACGGACGGTGTGTCGAGGGCGAACTGGGCGAAATAGGCCATCGGCGACAGTGCGAGGCCGATGTCTTTTACCTTGGCGCCCGCAGCCATCAGGCCGGACACCAGGGCCAGCTTGATGCCGAGCGAATAGGCACGGAAATCGTGGCCGGTGACAATGTCTGGCCCGGCGCCAAGACGCCGAATCAACGTGCCCAGACCCATGCCGAGCGCCTGGACGCCGATCAGGTTCAGCTCCGGCGGCTGCGCGGAGCCGGGGTGACCGAACCACCAGCGCGCATCGTATTCGCGAAATCCCGACGCCTTGATCAGCGCTGCGGTTTCGAATTCGAAGCTGTTGGGCCGGGCGTCACCTACGATTTTCAGGGGCAAGACAGCAGAGCTCCAGATGGCGAAAACACGATTTGTCGAGGCTGCTCCCTAGCACGCAAGGCTTTAAGCCGGGTTTATCCGCGGCGGGAAATTCAAGCTTTGCGGCAATGCCCGACGAAAGCCAACGAAATGCGACAGAAGCGCTGCCATTGCCGCTTGCAGGAACGAAGTACGGCAGCTATAAGCCCGCGGTCTGGTCACGGAGTGTAGCGCAGCCTGGTAGCGCACCTCGTTCGGGACGAGGGGGTCGCAGGTTCAAATCCTGCCACTCCGACCAGAAAAAACAGACACTTAGGTGTTTGTTTCTCCCGACACCCCCACAAGATAGCTCAAGGGCAAATCCGCCGCATCGGCGTCCGGTGTCGGCATGGTATTTTGACGCGACAACCATCTGCGCTACCTCGATAATAGGACTGCCGCCGAAACAGCGGCTGGGAACGAGGTGTGCGGAAGATGAATTTGTTGATTTCGAGCGCAGGCCGGCTGTCAGCGCTGCTTGTTCTGTCCCTGGCGGCAGGTTGCTCATCGCTGGGTGGTACGGTCAACGCGGCGAAATACGACAGCATGACCTGCGCTGAGCTCAACACTGCCGTCGGCGATATCGCGCGCGAGATCTCGCAAACCGCCATCACCCGCGGCAAGGTTGCCAACACCAGCGTGCCGAACTGGCTGCTCGGCGGCGCACGCGTGAAGACCGCTGTCGCCAACCGGGAGACGGCCAGGATCGAAAAGCTGAAGCAACAACAAGATGCGCTCGTCGCGACAAGAGCCAACCGGTGTTCGACGTCGACAGGATAGCCGAGCTGCGTGGTTTAGGTTCGCCCGACAAGTCCGATCAAGCGCGCCGGCGCATCCATTCAGTCCTCGTCAACCAGCTGATCGACAGGCACCCCCAGCGCGCGCGACAGTCGCAGCCATAGTCCGACATCACCGCCGCGCTTGCCGTTCTCGATCGCTGACAGCATGTTTTGTGAAATGCCGACTTCCGCCGCCAGGGCCGTCTGAGTCTTGCTCCTTCTCCCCCGCCAGAAAGCTAGCGGCGATGCGGCATTGGTAAAGGCGAGAGCCTCCTCGGCGGTGAAGCCAGGAGCCTCGCCGGCCCTGTAGCTCGCCACCTCGCGGGCACGCGCAGCCCGGTCTCGCAGCGCATCGAGCTCTGCACGCGGCAGGACCGCCATTTCGTCGCCCTTGGGCGTGGTGAAGTAGTGGATGCTCATTGCCGCTTCCTATTCGCGCGGCAAAAATATCCCACATTGCGATATCTTGATCAACAATAATCTCATAGTGAGGTATCCCGCAACCTCAAGCACTCAACCGAAACCGCGTGACATCGATCGCTGCAGCCATCAGCGTCTGCGTGTAGCCCGCCTGTGGGTTGCTGAAGATCTCTTCGGTCGGGCCTTCCTCGACGATCTTGCCCTGTTTCATGACGATGATGTAGTCGGCCATGGCGCGCACGACCGCGAGATCGTGGCTGATGAAGAGATAGGACAGTTCGTGGTCGGCCTGCAGCTTGCGCAGCAGTTCGACGATCTGTTTCTGCACCGAGCGGTCGAGGGCCGAGGTCGGCTCGTCCAGCACCACCAATTTGGGCTTCAGGATCATGGCGCGCGCAATGGCGATGCGCTGGCGCTGACCGCCGGAGAATTCGTGCGGGTAGCGGTTGCGCGCGTTGGGATCGAGGCCGACCTCGAGCAAGGCCTCGACCGCGCGTTGATCGCGCTGCTTGCCTGACAGGTTCGGCTCATGCACCAGCAGCCCTTCGGTGATCACCTGGCCGACGGTCATGCGCGGCGACAGCGAGCCGAACGGATCCTGGAAGACGAGTTGCATCTCGCGCCGCAGCGGCCGCATCGCCTGGCGGTCGGCGGTGGAAATATCACGGTCGCCGAAGCGGATGACGCCATCGCTCGGCAAGAGCCTGAGCAGCGCGCGGCCGAGCGTCGATTTTCCCGATCCGGATTCGCCGACGATGCCGATGGTCTGGTTGCGCTTCAGCCGGATCGAAATGTGGTCGACGGCGCGTAGCAGTAGTGGATCACCAGCAAGGAAGCCGCCGCCGATCTTGAAGGTCACCTCGACATTACGGCCCTCGAGCAGCACCGGCGCATTGGCCGGCGGCGGCGACTTGGTGCCGGTCGGCTCGGCGGCGAGCAGCATTTTCGTATAGGCATGCTGCGGGTTGGCGAACAGCGCTTCGGCCTCGCCCTCCTCGACCACCTCGCCATAGCGCATGACATAGACGCGGTCGGCGAAGCGTCGGACGATGCCGAGATCGTGGGTGATGAAGACGATGGCCATGCCGAGCTTGCGCTGCAGTTCGGCGAGCAGCATCAGGATCTGCGCCTGGATGGTGACGTCGAGCGCCGTCGTCGGCTCGTCGGCGATCAGGATGTCGGGATCGTTGGCCAGCGCCATGGCGATCATGACGCGCTGGCGCTGGCCGCCCGACATTTCGTGCGGATAGGATTTCATCCGCCGCTCGGGATCGGGGATATGCACCAGCCTGAGCAGCTTGAGCGCCTCTTCGCGCGCCTCGGCCGTGTTCAGCCCGCGATGTTTTTGGATCGGCTCCATCAGCTGGTTGCCGATCGAATAGAGCGGATCGAGCGAGGTCATCGGCTCCTGGAAGATCATGCTGATCTTGGCGCCGCGCACCTTGTTGAGATCGCTCTTGGTCATGGTCAGCAGATTGCGGCCGCGATAGTCGACATGGCCCGTCGCCTCGCCGTTCGAAGCGAGCAGGCTCATCGCCGCCATCATGGTCTGGCTCTTGCCGGAACCGGATTCGCCGACCACGGCAACCGTCTCGCCGGCATTGACGTGGATGTTGATGCCCTTGACCGCTTCGACGGCGCCGTCGAGCGTGCGGAAGCGGACGCGAAGGTCCTTGACGCTGAGGATCGTTTCGGGAGCAGCAGCCATCTAGCGGTCCTTTGGGTCGAGCGCATCGCGCAGGCCGTCGCCGACGAAATTCAAGGCAAACAGCGTCGAGACGAGGAAGAAGGCCGGAAACAAAAGCAGCCAGTTGGCGGTGCCGATGTTCTGGGCGCCGACCGAGATCAGCACGCCCCAGCTGGTCATCGGCTCCTGCACGCCAAGGCCGAGGAAAGACAGGAAGCTTTCCAGGATGATAACCTGCGGCACCAGGAGCGTCATATAGATCACCACCGGTCCCAAAAGATTGGGGATGACATGGCGGATCAGGATGCCGCGCTGGCCGATGCCCATGGCCTCAGCGGCCTGGACATATTCCTGGCGGCGGATCGACAGCGCCTGGCCGCGCACGATGCGCGCCATGTCGAGCCACAGCACCGCCCCCACCGCCAGGAACATCAGCACGAAGTTGCGACCGAAGAACACCACCAGCATGATGACGAAGAAGATGAAGGGCAAGGAATAGAGCACGTCGACGATGCGCATCATCACCTCGTCGATCTTGCCGCCGGAAAAGCCTGCCGTAGCGCCGTAGAGCACGCCGATGACCACGGCGACCAAGCCGGCCAGCAGGCCGATCGCCAGTGAGATGCGCCCTGCCATCAGCGTGCGGGACAGCAGGTCGCGGCCGGTGTTGTCGGTGCCGAACAGGAAATATTGCTGCTTGACTGACGCAGTCATCGTCAATTCGAGCCCGTCGGGCGATTTGCTCTCAATCTTGGTATCATCGAAGGCATCGGAGCGGTCGAGATAGCGGATGTTGCGCTCGTCGATCGGCTTGGTCGAGGTAACGGTTACCGTGACGCGACTGCCGTCCTGCTTCCACTCCTTGAGATCGACGCGCATGCGCTTGATCGCGTCGATGAGCGCTGTCTCGATCATGTCGGGCTTCGGATAGGCTGAAAAGCTTGGGGGCGTGCGCACATAGTCGGCATAGATGGTGGTGTATTGATGCGGCACCAGCCAAGGGCCGAACACGCTGATGACAGCGATGAAGGCCAGGTAATAGAGGCTGAACATGGCGGCGCGGTTGGCCTTGAGCCGTGCCCAGGCATCGCCCCAGAGCGAGCGGCCAACGACGGCCGGCGGAGCGGCGGTGGCTGCGATATCAGTCATAGCGCACCCTCGGGTCGACGACGGCGTACATGACATCGACGATCAGGTTGAAGATGATGGTGAACAGCGCGACCACCACCACCGTTCCCATCACCAGCGTGTAGTCGCGGTTGAGCGCGGCAACAACGAAATGGCGACCGACACCGGGAATGGAGAAGATGGTCTCGACGATGACCGAACCGGTGAGCAGCGCCGCGGCCGCCGGACCGGTGAAGGAAACGATCGGCAGGATGGCGCCGCGCAGCGCGTGCTTGACCACCACAGACCAGTCCGACAAGCCGAGTGCGCGCGCCGTGCGGATATGATGCGAGCGCAAGCTCTCGATCATCGACCCGCGCATCAGGCGGGCGACGATGGCGATCTGCGGCAAAGCGAGCGTCAGCACCGGCCCGACCTTGTTGATGAAGGCGCCGTCGCCCCAGCCGCCGATCGGCAACAGTTTCCAGCTCAGGCCGAAGGTTAGCTGGATGATCGGGGCGATGACGAACGTGGGGATGGTGCTGCCGGCGGTCGCCAGCGCGATCACCGTATAGTCGCCCAGCTTGTTCTGGTTGAGCGCGGCAACGATGCCAAGCAAGGTGCCGAGCATAAGCGCCAGGACCAATGCCGACGAGCCCAGTTGGATGGAGATGGGCAGGCCTTCCCTGAACAATTCGGTAACGGTGAAGTCCGGCATATTATAGCTCGGCCCGAAATTGCCGCGCAAAAGATTGCCGAGGTAGTGGGCATATTGCAGCCAGAGCGGATCGCCGAGGCCGAACTGGGCTTCGAGATTGGCTCTGATCTCGGGGCTGAGGCCCCGCTCCTGATTGAACGGGCCGCCCGGTGCGACGCGTATCAGGAAGAACGCCATGGTCACGATGACGAATAGCGTCGGTATGGCGGTCAAAAGCCGCCGGAGAATATATCGCAGCATCGGCGCCCCGTTTCGGCCAGAGCGACATCACGTCCGTGCGGACGCATTTGCCATGCTCCGGCGCCAAATCTTCGCACCGGGCTTGCCGAAAATCGAGCACGACTTTCGGACCGGTGCGATGACCGACCAGCCCGCCGCGCCCGTATGGGGCGCGGCGGTCCAGTCAAGGATGATTTTAGTCCTTGGAGACGAAGCGGGACGGATGGATGTCCATCACATTGTCGTCGAAGCCATGCAGCTTCGAGGAAACGATATCGTGGAAGCTGTAGTAGAGAAGCGGGATCTGGCCGACATCGTCGATGAGGACGCGCTCGGCCTCAGTGAGGTCCTTCATGCGCTCTTCCGGCTTGCCGCCGGCAGCCGCAGCCTTGTCCATGGCCGCCTCATATGCCGGGCTGATATAGTTCGAATAGTTGTTGCCGCTCGCTTTGCGCGAGATGCCAAGGAAGGTTTCCGGATCCTTGTAGTCGGCGATCCAGGCGGCGCGCGCCACGTCGTAGCTGCCCTTCTGCTCGAGGAAGGAATAGTGGGTCTTGGTGTCGGTGTTGAGCAGCGTGACCTCGACGCCGAGCGGCTTCAGTTGCTCCTGGATGGCGACCGCGGTGTTCTTGTGGTTTTCCGAAGTGTTGTAGCGGATTTCCATCTTCAGCGGATGTTCGGGCGTATAGCCGAGCTTCTCGAGGACTTTCTTGGCGGCATCCTCGCGGTCGATCTGCGGCATGTCGGCAAATTTGGCCATTGCCGGCGTGTAGCCCGCGATGCCCGGAGGCACCATCGAATAGCCCGGCAGCATCGAGTTCTGCCAGACCTTCTCAGCCAGGAAGTCGCGGTCGATCGCCATCGAGATGGCGTTGCGCAGCTCGACATTGTCCCACGGCGCCTTGTCGGTCTTGATCGCGTAGTAGTAGGTGCCGAGATACGGCCCGACACGGACCTGATCGCCGAACTTGGTCTTGAGGTCGGCGAGCTGTTCGGTCGGCAGATCGCCGTAGCTGTCGAGTTCGCCGGCTTCGAAGCGCTTCATCGCCGATGAGCGGTCTTCTGTCGGGATGTAGTTGACCACGTCCATCTTGACGGTCGCGGCGTCCCAGAATTTCGGATTCTTGACCAGCTTCATGTGGTCGTTGGGAATCCACTCGGCCAGCGTATAGGCGCCGTTCGAAACGAGTTTGCCGGGCTTGATCCACTCGGCGCCGTCCTTTTCGATCGAGGCCTTGTTGACCGGATAGGTCGCCTGGTGGGTCAGCATCTCGAGGAAGTAGGGAGTCGGCGCCTTCAGCGTCACTTCCAGCGTGTTGGCGTCGATCGCCTTGACGCCCATATCCTCGGGCTTGCCTTTCTTGGTGTTGACCTCCTCGGCGTTCTTCACCGGATAAAGCATGGAGGCGTATTCGGCGGCGGTGGCCGGATCTTCCAGCCGACGGAAGGAATAGACGAAGTCGTCCGCGGTCACCGGGCTGCCATCCGACCACAAGCCGTCCTTGCGCAGCTTGAAGGTGTAGACGGTGCCATCATCGGACACGGTCCAGCTTTCGGCGGCGCCCGGAATGAGGTTCGTCTTCTGGTCGTGCATGACCAGTCCCTGGAACAGGTCGCGAATGATATCGGCTTCGTAGACGGTCGAGGTCTTGTGCGGATCGACGGTCTCGGCTTCGGCGGCGCTGCCTCTGTTGTAGACGGTCTCGGCAAGGGCCGGCGTCAGGAACGTGCCTGCAGCAAAGGTCATGGTCGTGGCGACCAGCGTCGCCTTCAGCATATTTTTCAGCATCATGAAGTCTCTCCCTGTGGCGCGGCCAGCGGCTCGCGCCTTTCGAGTGTTGACGCTCCGGAACCGATTCTGGCCCCTTTGAGCGCGCCGCCGGTTCCCGTTCCGGCAGCTGGTGGCAGGAGACTAGACAGACGGAAATATTATTTCAACCGCCCGCCGCTTGACGTTGAGTGAGAAGTATTCAGCTAAAGTAGGGCCAGCTAAAATTCAGGCACTTTTCAACTGACTGCACCTTGCGGTTGCTTTATCGGTTTTCTGTTTCTGCTACCGGGGTTTGGCATACTCAGCAGTATGCTGCAGAACCCAAAAATCCGCGCTTTATGGTGTCGTTTCCGGGTGAACGCCTCGGGGACGTCGGCGATCGAATTTGCAATGCTGGCGCCATTGTTTATCCTGCTTCTGCTCGGAATGGTTGCATATGGCATCTATTTCGGCGCCAGCCACTCGGTCCAGCAAATCGCAGCCGATGCGGCGCGAACGGCGATTGCGGGACTGAACGCCACTGAGCGCAAGACGCTGGTGACCAATTTCATCAACAACGATGTCAACGGTTATCCCTTCGTCGATGCCACGAAACTGACGGTCGACGCCAAGGACAGCGTCGCCGGCGGCAGTCAGTTCGTGGTCTCGGTCAGCTACGACGCACGGAATTTGCCGATCTGGAATCTGTTCCCCAATCTGCCGATGCCGGGCATGACCATTCACCGTCAATCGACGATCCGGGTCGGGGGCATCTGATGCGTAGTGCCGTCGCTGGAATGCGGCAGATATGCCGGCGGCTGCTGCGCGACCAGCGGGCCAATTTCGCTGTCATGACGGCGCTCAGCGCGCCCGTCGCGCTGGTGCTGACGGCGTTCGCCGTCGACCAGGGTGCGCTGTTCAACGAGCGCCGCGCCGCGCAGTCGATCGTTGACCTGGCGGCGATCACCGCCGCGGCCAATCTCAACAACGCCGAAACGGCGGTGCTGACGACGCTGAGCGACAATGGCATCTCCTCCGTTACCGTGCAGAAAGCCGGGACAACCATCGCGCCGACAGCCACCAAGGCGGTGGTCCAGATTGTGCCCGGGCGCTACACCGGCTTGAGCTCAATCGCCACCGGCAGCCGGTTCGAGGCGAACAAGCTGCCCTACAACGCCGTGCGCGTCTTCCTGAAGAAGCAGGGCACGCTCTATTTCGGCGCCTCGCTCATGGCCCCGCCGGTCATCGGCACGACGGCCACCGCAAACGCCCAGGCGCAGGCGACCTTTTCGGTCGGATCGAGGCTGCTTGCCGTCAATGACGGCCTGCTCAACGCGCTCCTCAAGGGGCTGGTGGGCGGCAACATCTCGCTCAGCGTGATGGACTATAATTCTCTGATCGCGGCCGACATCAACGTGCTTTCCTTTGTCGACGCGCTCGCGGTTCAGTTGAACATGACCGGTGTGTCCTATTCGGATGTGCTGGCTTCAAAGGCGAGCATCGGCCAGATCGCAACCGCCATGGCCAACGTCCCGGGGCTGGGCAACACGGCCAAACTGGCCTTGCAGTCGGTGGCCTCTAAGGCCACCAGCACGGTCCAGATTCCGCTCAGCCACCTTGTCGACCTCGGCACGGTCGGGCGCCTGGCTCTTGGGCAAAAGCCGTCGGGGCTGGGTGTCGATGCCAGCGCCATGAGCATGCTGACGGCCGCGGCCTCGCTTGCCAACGGCAGCAACCAGGCCCAGCTCGACCTGGGCATCACCGTGCCTGGCCTCACCGCCACGACGCTCAACGTCGCCATTGGCGAGCCGATGCAATCGTCGCCATGGCTGGCTGTCGGCGAGGCCGGTACCGTGGTGCGCACCGCGCAGACACGCATCAAGCTTCTGGCGTCGGTCACCGTCGGCAACAGCAATATCGGCGGCGGCACCAGCCTGCTCTCCGTCACCCTGCCGCTGCATATCGAAATCGCCTATGCGGAGGCCAAGCTGACGGACATAAGCTGTCCGACAGGCCCCGAGAGCATCAAGGTCACCATCGCCACGCGTCCCGGTGTCGTCGAGGCGCATCTCGCAGCCAGCAGCGCCGACGGCAATCCCGGCGCCTTCGCCGATTTCACCAAACCGCAATCCTTCTACAACACCGAAATCGCGGCGGTGAGGCTGCTGCTCGTCCCGCTCTTGTCGGTGAAGGGCTCTGCGGCGTTTGCGATGACCAACATGAACTCGACGGACCTGGTCTTCAACTATAGCGACATCGCCGCCAAGACGATCAAGACCGTCTCAACGCAGAACCTGACGCAGTCGCTGACCACCTCGCTGGTCAGCAATCTGTCGCTGACGGCCAACGTGCTGGGACTGCCGATCAACCTCAACGCCCTGCTTGGAACGGTGAAGCCGGCTGTGGTGGCGCTGCTGAACAGCGTGACAGCGCCCGTCGACACACTGGTCTACAATGTGCTCGCAGCGCTCGGTGTAAGTGTCGGCCAGGCCGACGTCCGGGTGACCGGCGCGACCTGCGGCCGCTCCGTTCTGGTGCAATAGGCCGGGTTAGCCGGCTCGTCCGACAAACCAGCCCAGCGCCGGTAGCGACAGCCCCTTCTCCTGCAGGACCGTGTCGCCACCTGGAGCGATCGCGACGAAGGGCCCAAAATCCGGCGGCAGTGGCCAGTCGGCCGGCTCGTCGCCGAAATTGAAGACACAGAGCAATGTCTCGCCCTCGCCCTGCCTGATGAAGGCAAGGGCATCGCCGTCGGTATCGAGAAAGCGGATCGACCCGTTGACCAGGGCCGGATGCGCCTTGCGCAGGGACAGCATCGTCCGGTAGCCGGCGAGCACGGAATTTTCGTCGCCATCCTGGATGTCGGCCGCCTGGGCGCGGTGGCTTGCCGGCACCGGCAGCCAGGGTTTTCCGTAGGAAAAACCGGCATTGTCGGCGCCCGCCTCCCAGACCATCGGCGTGCGGCAGCCGTCCCTGCCCTTAACCGTCGGCCAGAAGCGAATGCCGACGGGATCGCGCAGGTCCTCGAAGGTCAGTTCCGCTTCCTGCAGCCCGAGTTCCTCGCCCTGGTAGAGGCAGATCGATCCGCGCAGGCATGAGAGAAGGGCAATCGAGAATTTTGCCACCGCATTTGGATCGCCGTCGGCCCGAGTCCAGCGACTGACATGGCGCACGACATCGTGGTTGGAGAACGCCCAGCAGACCCAGCCGTCGGCAACCGCTGCCTCGAAGGCCTCGACGCAGCCGCGCACATGGGCAGGCGAGAATTGCGACCCAAGCAGATCGAACGTGTAGCACATATTGAGCTTGTCGCCGCCGGAGGTGTAGGCGGCGAGCGTCTGCAGCGAGCGGGCTTCGTCGCCGACCTCACCGACGCTGGCGCGGCCGCCATACTCGTCGAGCAGCGCGCGAAAGCGCCTGAGGAAATCGAGGTTTTCCGGTTGGGTCTTGTCGAACAGATGTTCCTGGAAAAGATAGGTGTTGGTTTCGCCATTGGTACCGGCAACGCTCGACGCCAAAGGCGGATTGCTGCGCAGCCAGCGGTCATGGACATAGTAGTTGACCGTGTCGAGACGGAAGCCGTCGACGCCGCGCTCGAGCCAGAACCGCACCGTCTCCAGCAGCGCGTCCTGGACCTCCGGATTGTGGAAGTTGAGGTCCGGCTGCGAGGCCAGGAAATTGTGCATGTAGTACTGTCGGCGGGTGGCATCCCACTCCCAGGCCGGGCCGCCGAAAACCGACAGCCAGTTGTTGGGCGCGTTGCCATCGGGTTTGGTGTCGGCCCAGACGTACCAGTCGGCTTTGTCATTGTCCCTGCTGGCACGACTTTCAACGAACCATTCGTGCTTGTCGGAGGAGTGCGACAGAACCTGGTCGATGATCACCTTCAGGCCGAGCCGGTGCGCCTCGGCCACCAGCGCGTCGAAATCCTCCAAGGTGCCGAACATCGGATCGACAGCCTGATAGTCGGAGACGTCGTAGCCCATGTCGGCCATCGGCGACTTGAAGAACGGCGACAGCCAGACAGCGTCGACGCCGAGCGAGGCGACGTGCGCCAGCCGCGACGTGATGCCTGAGAGGTCGCCGCTGCCGTCGCCGGTCGTGTCCTGGAAGGAGCGCGGATAGATCTGGTAGATGACGCAACCGCGCCACCAGTCGGGGCTCTGTTCGGGTCCCGGCTGGGCATTGTCGTCGGCCATCACGAACCCTTCCTGGCGCGGCCCTTTGCGGTCCGGCGCTCGATCATGAAATTCACGCTACGGCCAGGCAGCGGGCGCGCAAGGTCGATCGCCTGCATTTCGATCGCCGGCTGCCATTGGAACCCTTCCCGCACGGGCAGCGTGAAGACGCATTGGCGACGGTCGCCATTGACGATAACGGCGAGGCGCCCGTCCCCGCTGTCGGCGAGCAGCATGACGAGGCGATGGCGCGCGGCATCGTTCCAGTCGGCCTCACTGAGCTGCGCCCCGGTCTCGGTCAGCCAGGCGACATCGGGCACGTCCGAACCGCCTTGCGGCTCTCCGGTCAGGAAGCGTGGATCGCCGAGCGCCGGCATTGCGCGGCGCAGTGCCGCGAGCGCCGACACATGGGCTTCCAGTGCGAGGTCGCGCCCCGCCCAGTCGAGCCAGGTGATGGCATTGTCCTGGGCATAGGCATTGTTGTTGCCCTTTTGCGTGCGGCCGAATTCGTCGCCCGCCGTCAGCATGATCGTGCCGCGCGAGGCAAACAAGGTGGCGAGCAGCGCCCGGCGATCACCGGAACGGGCCTCGGCAATCGCCTTGTCTGAGGTCTCGCCCTCGACGCCATTGTTCCAGGACAGGTTCTCATTGTGGCCATCGCGGTTCTTCTCGCCATTGGCCTGGTTGTGCTTGGCTTCATAGGCGACGATATCGGCCAGCGTCATGCCGTCATGCGCGGCGATGAAATTGACCGTGCGGCTGGCCGGTTGACCCTCCCTGCCGAACACATCCGACGAACCGGCGAGCCGCGTCGCCAACGCACCGACCGTGCCTGCATCGCCACGCCAGAAGCGCCTGACGTCGTCGCGGTAACGGTCGTTCCATTCGAGATATGGCGGGTGGAAATTGCCGAGCTGGTAGCCGTTCGGGCCGATGTCCCAGGGCTCGGCGATCAGCACCCTGTCGGCGAGGATCGGATCGGTTGCGATGGCCCCGAGCAGTGGCGCCGCGGGATCGAACGCGCCATCGACGCGACCGAGAACCGGCGCCAGGTCGAAGCGGAAACCATCGACGCCGGCTTGGGCAACGAAATGGCGAAGTGTGTCGAGCACCATCTCCTGAACAACAGGATGATCACAGGCGACGGTGTTGCCGGTGCCGGTATCGTTGGCCAGCCTGCCACCCGCCTCGTGCCGGTAATAGGCGTTGGCATCGAGGCCACGCAGCGACAGCGTCGGGCCCAGCCGATCGCTCTCACCGGTGTGGTTGAAGACGAGATCGAGGATGGTGCCGATGCCGGCCTTGCGCAGCGCAGCTACCGTGTCGCGCAATTCGGCGAGGCCGCCCGGCGCCAGGCGCGGATCGAGCGCCATGAAGGTGACAGGGTTGTAGCCCCAGGCATTGCTCAAGCCAAGCGGCGGCAGATGGCGCTCGTCGATCGAAGCGGTGATGGGCATCAGCTCGACGGCGGAGACGCCGATCTTCTTGAGGTGTTCGCCGATGGCTGGATGGGCGAGCGCTGCAATGGTGCCGCGTTGTGCTTCCGGCACATCCGGATGCAGCCTGGTGAAGGAGCGGACGTTGAGCTCGTAGATCAGACCGCCGGGCGCAAACAGCGGCGGCTTGGACGGCAGCGGCTTGGGTAGCGCGCGGGCGACGGTCTTGGGCATCAGCGACGCGGTATCGGCGCCTTCATTGCGCCGCGCCGCAAGCCGCCAGTGGTGGACATAGGGCCGGTCGATCTCGATTGCATAGGGATCGGTCAGCAGTTTCTCTGGATCGAACCACAGGCCGCGCTCGGGCGCGTAGTCGCCATCGGCGCGAAAGCCGTAGCGGGTGCCGGCCGCGAGGCCGGCGGCGAACAGCGCGTAGACGCCCTCGCCTTCGGGCAGGAGCTCAAGCCGGTCGATTTCACGTGCACCGGTGTCGTCGAAGATCGAGACCCAAACGCGCCGTGCGGATGACGACCAGGCGGTGAAGCGGATGCCATCGCGAGTGATGGTGGCGCCGAGTGTGGTCATGCTGGCGCCTTCCACCCTCCCCCTTGTGGGGAGGGTCGCGAACGAAGTGAGCGGGGTGGGGGTCGGCGCGACGAAAGCGCTTTACGAGCACCCCCACCCCGATCCGCTACGCGGATCGACCCTCCCCACAAGGGGGAGGGTAAAGCAGCCACCACCCTCAAGTAATCACGCTCGGCTTGTTGCGGCCGGTGTGGCTCTTGATCCCGGCAATATCATCAGCGGCCGCAATCAGATCGGCGAGCGCCTCTTGCGTGTCGAGATCGTGCCTCGCTCTGTCCGGCTCGTAGCGCTCGATGTAGACGCGCAGCGTCGCTCCGGAAGTGCCGGTGCCGGAGAGGCGGAAGACGACGCGCGAGCCGCCTTCGAACAGGATACGGATGCCCTGGTTCTTGCTCACCGAACCGTCGACTGGGTCGTGATAAGCGAAGTCGTCGGCACTGGCGATCTTCATGCCGCGCACGCTGGTGCCGGGCAGCGAGCCAAGCTTGGCGCGCAACTCATCGACCAGGGCGTTGGCGCGTTCGGTCTCGACCTCTTCATAGTCGTGACGCGAATAATAGTTGCGGCCATAGGTCGCCCAGTGTTCGGTGACCACCTGCTTGGCGCTTTCGCCGCGCACCGCCAAAATGTTCAGCCACAACAGCACCGCCCACAACCCGTCCTTTTCGCGGACATGGTTGGAGCCGGTGCCGGCACTTTCCTCGCCGCAGATCGTCGCCATGCCGGCATCGAGCAGATTGCCGAAGAACTTCCAGCCGGTGGGCGTTTCGTAGATGCCGATGCCGAGCTTTTCGGCGACGCGGTCGGCAGCGCCACTGGTCGGCATCGAGCGGGCGATGCCTTTGAGACCATCCTTGTAGCCCGGCGCCAGCTGCGCGTTGGCGGCAAGCATCGCCACCGAATCCGACGGGGTGACGAAGATGCCCTTGCCGATGATCAGGTTGCGGTCGCCGTCGCCGTCGGAAGCGGCGCCGAAATCCGGCGCGTCCGGGCCCATCATCTCGTCATAGAGATGCTTGGCGTGGACAAGATTGGGGTCCGGGTGATGGCCGCCGAAATCCGGCAGCGGCTTGTAGTTGCGGCAAGTGCCGTTCTCCGCGCCAAGCCGACGCTCGAGGATCTCCTTGGCATAGGGACCGGTGACCGCATGCATGGCGTCGAAGCGCATGCGAAAGCCGTATTTGAAGTTGGCGCGGATGGCGTCGAAGTCGAACAGGCTTTCCATCAGTTCGGCATAGTCGGTGACCGGATCGATCACCTCGACCGCCATGCCGCCGGCCTCGACAGTGCCGATCTTGTCGATGTCGATCGCAGCGAC
Organism: Mesorhizobium sp. P2_B11; assembly: GCF_056404855.1. Classification (NCBI taxonomy): domain Bacteria; kingdom Pseudomonadati; phylum Pseudomonadota; class Alphaproteobacteria; order Hyphomicrobiales; family Phyllobacteriaceae; genus Mesorhizobium; species Mesorhizobium sp. P2_B11. The sequence goes on along the minus strand of NZ_JBFUDF010000005.1, from coordinate 249,322 downwards.
ATCGGCGGTCTTGAAGCTCGAAATCGTCTTGGTCTTTTCGAAGATCGCGTCGGTCAGCTTTTCCGGCGCCGGGCCGCCATTGCCGGCATTGTACTTGATGCCGAAATCCTCATGCGGGCCGCCCGGATTGTGGCTGGCCGACAGGATGATGCCACCGAAGGTCTTGTATTTGCGGATGACATGCGAGGCGGCCGGCGTCGACAATATGCCGCCCTGCCCGACCATCACCTTGCCGAAGCCGTTGGCCGCAGCCATGGCGATGGCTTTCTGAATGACCTCGCGGTTGTAGAAGCGGCCGTCGCCGCCGATCACCAGCGTCTTGCCCTTGAAGCCGTCCAGCGCATCGAAGATCGACTGGATGAAGTTCTCGGCATAGTGCTCCTGCTGGAAGACGGGTACCTTCTTGCGCAGGCCGGACGTGCCGGGCTTCTGGTCAAGATAGGGTTTGGTGGCGACGGTCCGGATCATGCTTCAGGCAACCCTTTTCGAAAGCAACAGGCGGTAGAGTTCAACGTATTTGTCGGCGCTCTTGTCCCAGGAGACATCAGCCTTCATGCCCTGGCGCTGGATCTGTTCCCAGACGGCGGGACTTGAATGCGCATCGACCAGCCGGCGGATGGCGTGCAGCATCGCGCCGCCATTGTTGGGCGCAAACTGGAAGCCGGTGGCCACACCTGCCGAGATCGCGGCTTCGTTGGCATCGATGATGGTGTCGGCAAGGCCGCCGGTGCGGGCGACGACCGGCACGCAGCCATAGCGCAGACCGTAGAGCTGGGTCAGCCCGCAGGGCTCGAAGCGCGACGGGATGACGATGGCGTCGCAGCCGCCCTGCATGATGTGGGACAGGCCCTCGTCGTAACCGACGACAACGCCGACGCGGCCGCGATGGCGGGCGGCGGCCGCGAGCAGCGCGCCTTCCAGCCCGGCATCGCCGGAGCCGAGGATCGCCAGCCGCGCGCCGGTGGCGACGACGCCGTCGACGACCGCCGCCAGTATGTCCATGCCCTTTTGCCAGGTCAGCCGGCTGATGACGCAGACGATCGGGCTGTCATCATGCTCCAGATTGAAACGGTCCTCGACAACGGCCCGGTTGGGAAGACGAGCCTTGAGCGTCTGCGCGGAATAGGCCGACACCAGATGCTTGTCGGTCTCGGGGTTCCAGATGTCGACGTCGATGCCGTTGACGATGCCGTAGAGGTCCGAAGATCGCATGTTGATCAGGCCGTCGAGGCCCATGCCGAATTCCGGCGAGCGGATCTCCTGCGCATAGGTGGGGCTGACCGTGGTGATCGCCCATGCAGCCTGCAGGCCGGCCTTGAGGAAGCCGACGCCGCCATAATACTCGACACCGTCGAGCGCCATCGCCACCGCCGGCAGGCCGAGCTCACCAAAGATGCCGGCGCCGAACTGGCCCTGGAAGGCAAGGTTGTGCACGGTGATCAGCGACGGCACGCCGACCGCCTTGCCGTAGCGCATATAGGCCAGCGTCATCGCCGACTGCCAGTCATGGGCATGCACCAGATCCGGCTGGTAGCCTGAGATGGCGCCGCCGGCGATATCGCCGCCGACCTGGCTCAACGCCGCGAAACGCCGCCAATTGTCGGGCCAGTCGGCACCGGCCGCATTGCCGTAGGGGCCACCGGGGCGATCGTAGAGATGCGGCGCGTCGAGCACGAACAGATCGAGCCCGGCGATCTGCACGGCATGGACCGAAGCCTTGCCGCCCTGCAGCAGCGGGTACTGGTAGACGGCCTTCTTTTTCTTGAAGGCGTCCATCACCTGCGGAAAGCCGGGGATGAGCGTGCGCATCGTCACGCCCTTGGCGGCAAGTGCGATCGGCAATGCGCCGGTCACGTCGGCAAGTCCGCCGGTCTTGATCAGCGGGAAGATTTCGGGCGTGACCGACAGAACCTGCATGCTTCTATGGTCCGATCTACAGTTTCAGTTTGTCGATCATGTCCTGCGTGACCAGGCAGATGCCCTTTTCCGAGACGCGGAAACGCTTGGCGTCCAGAGCCGGGTCTTCGCCCACCACCAGCCCTTCCGGTATCCTTACACCGTGGTCGATGACGACGCGCTTCAACTTTGCGTTCCGGCCGACATGGACGTCGGGCAGCATGACGACTTCTTCCAGCGTCGAATAAGAGTTGATGCGCGCGCCGGTGAAGATCAGGCTGCGCTTCAGCGAAGCGCCCGAGACGATGCAATCGCCCGACACCAGCGAGGAGACGGCCGAGCCGCGGCGGCCGTCCTCGTCATGCACGAACTTTGCCGGCGGCTTCAATTCAGCGTAGGTCCAGATCGGCCAGTCGCGGTCGTAGAGGTCGAGTTCGGGAGTGATGTCGGTCAGGTCGATATTGGCTTCCCAATAAGCGTCGACCGTTCCCACATCGCGCCAATAAGCCTCGTTCTCAGCGGTCGAGCGGACGCAGGATTTGGCGAAGCGATGCGCGATCGCCTTACCGTGCTGGACGATGTAGGGGATGATGTCCTTGCCGAAGTCGCGGCTGGAGCCCGGCTCGGCGGCATCGCGGCGCAGCTGCTCCATCAGGAACTTGGTCTTGAAGACATAGATGCCCATCGAGGCCAGCGCGAATTCCGGCTTGTCGGGAATGCCGGGCGGATCGGCGGGCTTTTCGACGAAGGCGATGATGTTGTCCTTGCCATCGACATGCATGACGCCGAAGCCCGTCGCTTCCATGCGCGGCACTTCGAGGCAGCCGACGGTGACGTCGGCATTGGCGTCGACGTGCTGGCGCAGCATCAGCTCGTAGTCCATCTTGTAGATGTGGTCGCCGGCCAGGATGACCATGTATTCCGGGCCATAGGCCTCGATGATGTCGATGTTCTGGTAGACGGCGTCGGCCGTGCCTTCATACCACTGGGTTTCCGAGACGCGCTGCGAGGCCGGCAGGATGTCGAAGCTTTCGTTTCGCTCCGGGCGCAGGAAGTTCCAGCCGCGCTGCAGATGGCGGATCAGCGAATGCGCCTTGTACTGGGTGGCGACACCGAGGCGGCGAATGCCGGAGTTCAGCGCATTGGACAGCGCGAAATCGATGATGCGCGTCTTGCCGCCGAAATAGACAGCGGGCTTGGCGCGCCGGTCGGTCAATTCCTTGAGCCGGCTGCCGCGGCCGCCGGCCAGCACATAGGCCATGGCATCGCGCGCCAGCGGCTGGGTTCTCTTCAAGTCTGCCATTTTTTACCCTCCCAAATTACCAGTCTGGAGCATCGCTCAGTCGACGGCCTTAGTCCGCAACGAGTTCCAACATGATCGTCGACAGCGGCGGCAAAAGCATTGTTGCCGAAATGCCTCCTCCCTCCGCCCTGGCTTCGACCACGCCGCCATTGCCCTTGCCCGAACCACCATAGTCCGAAGCGTCGGTGTTGATGATTTCGCGCCATTTGCCGACCTTGGGCAACGGCACGCGATAATTGTCGCGCGGCACCGGCGTGAAGTTGGAAATGACGGCGATGGGATTGCCGTCCGGCGCGCTGCGCAGCCAGGCGAAGACGGAGTTTTCCTTGTCGTCGACGATCAGCCAGGAAAAGCCATCCGGCTCGCAGTCGCGCGCATGCAGCGCCGGGCGCGAGCGGTAGAGGTAGTTGAGGTCGCGCACCGTCTGCCAGACGCCGCGATGCGGGCGAAAATCGAGCAGGTTCCAGTCGAGCGCGCGCGCCTCGCTCCACTCGCGGCGCTGGGCGAACTCCTGGCCCATGAACAACAGCTTCTTGCCGGGATAACCCCACATGAAGGCGTAAAAGGCGCGAAGCGTCGCAAACTTCTGCCAGTCGTCGCCGGCCATCTTGCCGAGCAGCGTGCCCTTGCCGTGCACGACCTCGTCATGGGACAGCGGCAGCACGAAATTCTCTGAAAAGGCGTAGGTCAGGCCGAAGGTCAGGTCGTTGTGGTGGTGCTTGCGGAAGATCGGCTCCTTGGCGAAATACTCCAGCGTGTCGTGCATGAAGCCCATGTTCCACTTGAAGCCGAAGCCCAGTCCGCCCTCATGCACCGGTGCCGAGACCTTCGGCCACGAGGTCGATTCCTCGGCGATGGTCATCACGCCGGGATGATGGCCGTAGACCTCCTTGTTCATCTTCTGCAGGAAGGAGACCGCCTCGAGGTTTTCGCGGCCGCCCTTCTCGTTGGGGATCCATTCGCCGGCCTTGCGCGAATAATCGAGGTAGAGCATCGACGCCACCGCATCGACGCGCAAACCGTCGACATGGTATTTCTCGGCCCAGAACAACGCATTGTTGACCAGGAACGACACCACCTCGCGGCGGCCGAAATTGTAGATCGCGGTGTTCCAGTCGGGATGGAAACCCTTGCGCGGATCGGCATGCTCATAGAGTGCCGTGCCGTCGAAATTGGCCAGGCCATGCGCGTCGACCGGGAAATGCGCCGGCACCCAGTCGAGGATGACGCCGACGCCGGCGCGGTGCGCACCGTCGACGAAACGGGCAAAGCCGTCCGGGTCGCCGAAGCGCGCCGACGGGGCATAAAGTCCGGTTGTCTGATAACCCCATGACGGGTCATAGGGATGTTCGGAGATCGGCAGGAATTCGATGTGGGTGAAGCCGGTTTCGACGGCATAGGGAATCAGCTGGTCGGCGAGTTCGTCCCATGACAGGAAGCTGCCGTCATCGTGCTGCTGCCACGAACCGGCATGGACCTCGTAGATCGAAATCGCTTCGCGCCGGGGATCGGCCTTGCGCCAGTAGCTGCGGTGCGCCTCGTCGCCCCATTCATGCGCCGGCGGCACCGCCGTCACCGAAGCGGTGGCCGGGCGCAGTTCGGATTTGAAGGCGAACGGATCGGCCTTGAGCGGCAGGCGCACGCCGTCAGGGGCGATGATCTCGTATTTGTAGGGCCGGCCGGCGCCGATATCGGGGATGAACAGCTCCCAGATGCCGGTGTCGCGGCGATCGCGCATCGTGTGCCGGCGGCCGTCCCATTCGTTGAAATCGCCGACCACGGAGACGCGTCGCGCATTGGGCGCCCAGACGGCGAAATGCACGCCCGAGGCGCCTTCATGGTCGATGAGATGGGCGCCGAGCTTGTCGAACAGCCTGAGATGCGACCCTTGCGCGATGTAGTAATCGTCCATCGGGCCGAGCACCGGGCCGAAGGAATAGGGATCGGTCAGCCACCAGTCGCCGCCGGCATTTTTGGCGTGATAACGCAGCGCCTGGCGTTTTTTGATCGAAACCTTGCCCTCGAAGAAACCGGCATCGTCGCGGCGTGAGAGTTCGCCGACCTCCTTGCCGGTCAGCGTATAGGCGGTGACGAACTCGGCATTGGGCACGAAGCAGCGGGCAACGAAGCCCTTGCCGGCTTCATGCACGCCCAGGATTGCAAAAGGATCGCCATGCGTGCCGGCAACAATCGCCGCGACATCGCCGGCTGGCGCCAGCCCGTCCGGCCCGCTTGTCGCAGCGGTCACGCGCGGTTTCCTCATCAGCCGATTTCCCTCCCGGGGAGCCAGTTCTTGTTCTTGTGCATAAGACCCTTTGTTCGTGGCCTCATGCAATCATATCAGGCGGGTACGTTCCAGATTTCTTTCGCATATTGGCGGATCGTGCGATCGGAAGAGAACCAGCCGCCGCGGGCGACGTTGCGGATGGCGCGGGCGTACCAGTCGGGACTGTTGCGCCAGACGGCGTCGACATCGCGCTGGGTAGCTGCATAGGCGTCGAAATCTGCAGCAACCATGAACCAGTCGGTGTTGTAGAGACCGTCGATCAGCTCGCGGTAGCGATCCGGCTGATCGGGCGAGAACACGCCCGACGAGACGGCGGCGACAGCCTGCGCCAGTTCCGGCGATCCTTCGATCACGGCGCGCGGGTTGTAGCCATTGTTGCGCCGCTCGGCGACTTCGGCCGTGGTCAGGCCGAAGATGAAGATGTTGTCGTCGCCGACATGCTCCTTCATCTCGACATTGGCGCCATCGAGCGTGCCGATGGTCAAGGCGCCGTTCATCATGAACTTCATGTTGCCGGTGCCCGACGCTTCCATGCCGGCGGTCGAGATTTGCTCGGACAGGTCGGCTGCCGGCATCAGCACTTCGGCCAGGCTGACATTGTAGTTCGGCACGAACACCACTTTCAGCAGGCCGCGCACCGACGGGTCGCTGTTGATGACCTTGGCGACGTCGTTGGCGAGTTTGATGATCAGCTTGGCGTTGTGGTAGCTGGGCGCCGCCTTGCCGCCGAAGAATTTCACGCGCGGCATCCAGTCCCGCTCGGGATGCGAGCGGATCTGGTCATAAAGCGCGATGGCTTCCAAGATGTTGAGCAGCTGGCGCTTGTATTCGTGGATGCGCTTGACCTGGATGTCGAACAGCGCCGACGGATCGAGCCTGATGCCGAGCCGTTCCGCGACGAGATTGGCGAGCTTGACCTTGTTGGCGCGCTTGACGGCGGCGAACTTGTCGCGGAAGGCGGCGTCGTCGGCAAAGGCATCGAGCCCCTTGATGGCCTCGATATTGTCGAGGAAGCGGTCGCCGATCGCCTCGCGGGTGAGCGCGGTCAGCCCCGGATTGCACTGGATCAGCCAGCGCCGCGGCGTGATGCCGTTGGTCTTGTTGTTGATGCGGTCGGGATAGAGCTTGTGAAGGTCGGCAAACACCGTCTCCTTCATCAGCTCGGTGTGCAGCGCCGACACGCCGTTGATCGAGTGCGAGCCGACAAAGGCGAGGTTGCCCATGCGTACGCGGCGGTCGCCGGCTTCCTGGATCAGCGAGATGCGGCTGATCTGCTCGCCCGAGAACTGGTTGGTGGCGCGGGCTTCGAGCAGCACCTGCGCGTTGATGGCGTAGACGATCTGCATGTGGCGCGGCAAAAGCCGCTCGAACAGCGGCACCGGCCAGCTTTCCAGCGCCTCGGGTAAGAGCGTGTGGTTGGTGTAGCCGAAAGTGCGCTTGGTGATGTCCCAGGCCTGGTCGAAATCCATGCCGTGGATGTCCATCAGCAGCCGCATCAGCTCCGGCACGGCAATCGCCGGATGGGTGTCGTTGAGATGGATCGCCGCCTTGTCGGGCAGCGAGACAAGATCGCCGTATTGGCTGAGATGGCGCTGGACGATGTCCTGCAGCGAGGCGGTGGAGAAGAAATACTCCTGGCGGAGCCTGAGTTCCTGCCCCGCCTTGTGGGAATCGGCGGGGTAAAGCACGCGCGACAGCGCATCGGCCTTGTTGCTTTCGGCGAGCGCGCCGATGTGGTCGCCGGCGTTGAACTTGTCGAGCAGGATCGGATCGATCGGCATGCCGGACCACAGCCGCAGCGTGTTGACGCGGTTGGCGCGCCAGCCGACCACCGGCGTGTCGTAGGCGACGGCCTGGACATGTTCGGTCGGCTTCCAGACATGGCGTTCGAGCCTTCCGTCCTTGGAGGTGATCGATTCCACCGAACCGCCGAAACCGACCTCGAAGGCGCGTTCGCGGCGTTCGAACTCCCAGGGGTTGCCGTGGTCGAGCCAGGTTTCGGGCAGTTCGACCTGCCAGCCGTCATGGATCTCCTGGCGGAACATGCCGTTGGCGTAGCGGATGCCGTAGCCGTGGGCGGGAATGTCGACGGTGGCCATGCTTTCCATGAAGCAGGCGGCGAGCCGGCCGAGACCGCCATTGCCGAGCGCGGCGTCCGGCTCAAGCCCTGCGATGAGGTCGAGGTCGACGCCGAGCGACTTCAGCGCCTCGCGCATATTGTCCATCAGGCCGAGATTGGAGAAGGCATCGCGCATCAGCCGGCCGATGAGGAATTCGAGCGACAGGTAATAGACGCGCTTTTCCTGCTGGGCGTAGGCCTCCTGCGTCGCCTGCATCCAGTGATCGACGATGCGGTCGCGCACGACCTTGATCGAGGCGGTCAGCCAATCATATTGCGTGGCGACGTTGGTGCCCTTGCCGACCCGGTATTTGAGGGCAAGCAAGACTTCGTCGGCGAGCGTCTTGGGATCGGGGATTTCGAGAACAGGGGCTTTGGCTGTCATTGTTCGCGTCATACTGCCTCTCGTGATCGTGCTGCGATCATACCGGCTTTCGCTCTCAGTCCCAGCCCATCCTAGTGCATTGCAACATACATTCAATCGATTTAGGTCGAATAGCCGCCGGTTCCCCTGCGGCAATTTATCCGCAGAGCGGATCAGGCCGCGAGCGCCGCTTCCGGCGGAACCTTGGCTCCGGTCATGAAAGCCACGGCGTCCGACATCGTATATTGCTTGGGATCGATGACGCAGAGGCGACGTCCCAGCCGATGGATGTGGATACGGTCGGCGACTTCGAAGACATGCGGCATGTTGTGCGAGATCAGCACGATCGGCAGGCCGCGCTTCTTGACGTCGAGGATCAGTTCAAGCACGCGACGGCTCTCCTTGACGCCAAGTGCTGCGGTCGGCTCGTCCATGATCACCACGCGGCTGCCGAAAGCGGCGGCTCGCGCCACCGCCACGCCCTGACGCTGGCCGCCGGATAGCGTTTCCACCGCCTGGCTGATGTTCTGGATGGTCATCAGGCCAAGTTCGGTGAGCTTGTCGCGGGCGCGCTTTTCCATCGCCGGCCGGTCGAGCATGCGCAGCCAGTCGCCGAGGAAGCCGGGTTTGCGGATTTCGCGGCCGAGGAACATGTTGTCGGCGATGGAGAGCGCCGGCGACAAAGCCAGGTTCTGGTAGACCGTCTCGATGCCGGCTTCGCGCGCCTCCATCGGCGACTTGAAGGAAACGGCTTTGCCTTCAAGCCGGATCTCGCCCTCGTCGGGCACGGCGGCGCCGGAAATCGCCTTGATCAGCGATGACTTGCCGGCGCCATTGTCGCCGATGACGGCCAGGATTTCGCCCGGGTAGAGGTCGAAATCGGCATTGTCGAGGGCGGTGACGCGGCCATAGCGCTTGATCAGGCCGCGCGCGGTGAGGATGGGTTCCTGGGTCATGATTATGCCGAAACCTTTCTGATCCATTGGTCGATGGCCACGGCGCCGATGATCAGCACACCGGTCAAAAGCACCTTCCATTGCGGATCGGCGCCCAGCATGTTGAGTCCCATCGAGACGACACCGACGATCATCGCGCCGAAAAGCGTGCCGAGGATCGAGCCGCGGCCGCCGAACAGTGAAATACCGCCGATCACCGTCGCGGTGATCGCCTGCAGATTGTAGTCGGTGACGGCGGCTGACGGCGAGATCGAGCCGTTGCGGCCGATGGAAACCCAGGCCGCGAAAGCGGCGATCAACCCGGCAAGGGTGTAGACCGTCATCAACACCTTCTTGGTCTGGATGCCAGAAAGCTTCGCCGCTTCCTGATCATCGCCAACGGCGTAGACATGGCGGCCCCATGCCGTGTGGTTGAGCACGTACCAAAGCACCATAACGAGCACGACCGTGGCGATGACGCCGAGCGTCAGCACCGCCGTACCGATCTTGAAGCTCAGGGCAAACAGATGCAGCAGCGGCGCCTGGGTGTCGACGTCGGTGTCGCGGATCGTCTCGTTGGCCGAATAGATGAAATTCGTCGCCATGACGATGTTCCAGGTGCCGAGCGTGACGATGAACGGCGGCAGCTTCATGTAGGCGACCAGCAGGCCGTTGAGCAGGCCACAGGCTGCGCCCGCGGCAAGTCCGATGGGCACCGCGAGCACGGCCGGCATACCGTAGCTGACCGCGCAATTGCCCATGATCACGGCCGAAATCACCATGATCACGCCGATCGACAGGTCGATGCCCGCGGTCAGGATGACCAGCGTCTGCGCGGCACCGAGGATGCCGACGATGGCGATCTGCTGCAGGATCAACGTCAGCGTATAGGATGAAAAGAAACGCCCGCCGATGGCGATGCCGAAAATGATGATCGACAGGACCAGCACAATCAGCGGCACCGCCGCCGGCGTGGAGTGCAGGAAATGCTGGATGCGCTTGACGGCCGATTTGTGCTCGTCAAAGGCGGCAACGCTTGTGTCACTGCCCGAGAGAACTTTTTCGAATTCCTGAGCCTGAGCCATGTTTCCTCCCCTGGGCTTCAGCTCCATGCCGAAACCCGTTCGCGCCTGTCCGGTCTGCCGCCGGGATTATTCGCGTTTACAGTGACACATCGTCCACCCGAAGCGGCCGGGGATCAAGCCCCCGGCCTCAGGTTCTTGCTGCTGTCAGACAGCCATCAGCCCCAGCACTTGGCGAGGCCTTCCTTGGTGTCGATCGACTTCACGCCGTTTGCCGGCTTGTCGGTAACCAGGTTGACGCCGGTATCGAAGAAGTTCTTGCCTTCGGTCGGCTTCGGCTTGGTGCCGTCCTTGGCGAAAGCAGCGATCGCCTCGATGCCGAGTGCCGCCATCTGCAGCGGATATTGCTGCGAGGTAGCTCCGATGACGCCTTCGGTCACCGACTTCACGCCGGGGCAGCCGCCGTCAACCGAGACGATCAGCACCTGGCTTTCGAGACCGACAGCCTTGAGCGCCTGGTAGGCGCCGACAGCGGCAGGCTCGTTAATGGTGTGGATGACGTTGATGGTGTTGTCCTTCTGCAGAAGGTTCTCCATCGCCTTGCGGCCACCCTCTTCGTTGCCGTTGGTTACGTCATGGCCGACGATGCGCGCGTCGTCCTCGTCGCCGATCTTGTTGGGATCCTTCACATCGATGCCGAAGCCCATCATGAAGCCCTGGTCGCGCAACACGTCCACGGTCGGCTGCGACGGCGTCAGGTCGAGGAAGCCGATCTTGGCGTCCTTGGCCTTGTCGCCGAGGGTCGCGGCAGCCCAGGCGCCGATCAGTTTGCCGGCTTCCAGATTGTCCGTCGCGAAGGTCGCATCAGCGGCATCGATCGGGTCAAGCGGGGTGTCGAGCGCGATCACCAGCAGGCCGGCGTCACGCGCCTTCTTCACCGTCGGCACAATGCCCTTGGTGTCGGACGCGGTGATCAGAATGCCCTTGGCGCCGTCGGCGATGCAGCTTTCGATCGCCGCCACCTGGCTTTCGCTGTCACCGTCGATCTTGCCGGCATAGGTCTTGAGGTCGACGCCAAGTTCCTTGGCCTTGGCGGTCGCGCCTTCCTTCATCTTGACGAAGAAGGGGTTGGTGTCGGTCTTGGTGATCAGGCAGGCGCCGACGCCGGCGGCAGATGCCGTAGAGGCAAACGCCATCAGGCCGAGGCCCGCCGCGGCGAACACGGTGGAGTTCAAAAATGCTTTGGTCACGATCTTCCTCCCATGGAACCATGCGGATGCCGCCAACCGGCATCTCGAGCGCATCCACTGAAATTCTCCCAGTGTGGACGCGCCCTCAAATGACACCAGTGGGGGGCACCTGTCAATAATTAAATCACTCTTATTTATTATTGACAGCATTGCACGGTTCACTCATTCTGCCGCAAAAGCAGTAAGAATAAACCAAGGGAAGGAACAAGGGTGGAGACCGGCATTGCGAGGCACGGTTCGCCCGAGGCGGCCGCCAGTCGTCTCCACCGTGGCACCAATCAAAGCGGCATGCGCGACCACAATGAGCGGCTGGTGCTGTCTCTGGTGCGCCAGCATGGCAGCCTAGCCAAATCAGACATTGCGCGCATGACCGGTCTGTCGGCGCAGACGGTCTCGGTCATCATGCGCGAACTGGAGGAAGACAGCCTGCTGGTGCGCCAGGCGCCATTGCGCGGCAAGATCGGGCAGCCTTCCATCCCGATGGCGCTGAACCCCGAAGGCGCCTTCTTCATCGGGCTCAAAATCGGCCGCCGCAGCGCCGAACTGGTGCTGATCGATTTCCTTGGGCATGTGCGTTCCATGCTGCAGCACTCCTACCGCTATCCGGCGCCGCGCGAGACGGTGGAGTTCGTCACATCGGGCATGAAGACGATGCGCGCCGAACTGACACCGGCGCAGGACAGGCGCATTGCCGGGCTCGGCATCGCCATGCCGTTCGAACTGTGGAACTGGGCCGACACCGCCGGTGCGCCGCGCGACATCATGGATGAGTGGCGCCACCGCGACATCCGCACCGACATCCAGGCGCAATGCGAATTCCCGGTCTATCTGCAGAACGACGCGACGTCGGCCTGCGGCGCAGAATTGGTGTTCGGCCAGACCGGCGGCGCGCGCGACTTCGTCTATTTCTACATCGGCGCCTTTGCCGGCGGCGGCATCGTGCTCAACGGCCGGCTTTTTGGTGGACCGACGGGCAATGCCGGAGCGCTGGGCTCGATGCCGGTACCGGGACCGGACGGCAAGCCGACGCAGCTCATCGACGTCGCCTCGATCGCCATGCTGGAAAAGGCGCTCAGCGCGCGCGGCATCGACGGCTCCTATCTCTGGACCTCGCCGCAGGAATGGGGCGACATCGGCGCCGACTTGGACGACTGGATCGCCAACGCCTCGCGGGCGCTTGCCTATGCCATCGTCGCTGCGTCCTCGGTGATCGACTTCGAGGCCGCGGTGATCGACGGCTGGATGCCGCTCGCGGTGCGGCGTCGCCTCGTCGATGCCGTCAGGCAGGCGATCGGCACGATCGACGGCGAAGGCCTGAAGCTGCCGGTTGTGCGCGAAGGCACCGTCGGCATCCACGCCCGCGCGCTGGGTGGCGCCAGCCTGCCGCTGTCCGAACGCTTCCTCATCGGTTCGACAACGATTTCCAGGAGCACCTGAATGCTGATCGGTATTCCGTCGCTGCTCGGTCCGGAGCTTCTGGCGACCTTGCGCGCCATGGGCCATGGCGACGAGATCGCGCTCGTCGATGGCAACTACCCGGCGGAAGAACAGGCAAACCGGCTGGTGCGAGCCGACGGTCATCAGCTGATACCGGTGCTCGACGCCATATTGAGCGTGTTGCCGGTGGACGACTTCGTGCCGGAAGCGCTGTTTCGCGCCTCGGTCAGGGGCGATCCCTCGGTTGCCGATCCGGTCCACCGCGAGATCGAGGCGATCTGCACCAAGCGTGCGCCGGGCCGCAAGGTGGTTGCGCTGGCCGGCGCCGACTTCTATGCACGCGTCCGGTCGGCGTATGCGATCGTCGCGACCGGTGAACCCAGGCTCTACGCCAACATCATCATCCGTAAAGGCGTGATCTATCCGCCGGAAAGTCCTGAGACATGATCCTCTGCTGCGGCGAAGCCTTGATCGACATGCTGCCGCGCACAACGACGCTGGGCGAGCCGGCCTTTGCGCCCTATGTCGGCGGCGCGGTGTTCAACACGGCGATCGCGCTCGGCCGGCTCGGCGCGCCGGCCGGCTTCTTTTCCGGCCTATCGTCGGATCTGTTCGGCGGCCAGTTCCGCGAGGCGCTGGGGGCAAGCAAGGTCAGCTCCACCTATGCGCACACCTCCCCTCGCCCCACCACGCTCGCCTTCGTGCGGCTCACCAATGGCCAGGCGACCTACACTTTCTATGACGAGAACACCGCCGGGCGCATGCTGACGATCGAAGACCTGCCGGAACTCGGCGCCGAGATCGAGGCCATGCTGTTTGGCGCCATCAGCCTGATCTCGGACCCGGCGGGCGCCGCCTATGAGGAATTCATGAAGCGCGAGCACCAGCGCCGCGTCATGATGCTCGATCCCAACATCCGGCCGAACTTCATCCCCGACAAGGCCAAGCATCTCAGGCGCATCCGCTCGATGATGGCAATGGCAGACATCGTAAAACTGTCGGATGAGGATTTGCACTGGTTCGGTGAGGCCGGCTCGCATGAGGACGTCATCCGCAACTGGCTGGACCGCGGGCCGAAGCTGATCGTCGTCACCCATGGTAGCGAAGGCGCCGTCGGCTACAGCAAAGACCACAAGGTCACGGTGATGCCTGAGAAGGTTGAGGTGGTCGACACGGTCGGGGCCGGCGACACGTTCAATGCCGGCATTCTGGCCTCGCTGCACGAGCAAGGCCTGCTCACCAAGGCTGACATCGGCGGCCTTTCCGAGGACGCGATCCGCCAGGCGCTGGCGCTCGGCGCCAAGGCAGCGGCGGTGACGGTGTCGCGGGCCGGCGCCAATCCGCCCTGGCGGCATGAAATCGCCTGATCCACGCTTTATCCGGCCGCAAGCCGCCACGAGAACCGATCACTTTATGTTTCCACGAGCCGGAAAGACGCGATAAATTAGCCACGTCACGGCCTGGAAAGCCCGGATTTCCGGCATCTTGCTGCAGTGCGGCAAAAACCAGCGGTAACAGGCTGCGACACCTCGGCCACTGGCCGGTTGGCCCGTCCGGCTTTCTCGACCGGCCCAACTCTGGTACCAGCGGGCCGGTTAAGTTGTTGTTTCTGCGCGTATCGTTGTCCCTTGGACCGCGCGCATTACCGTTTTGAGGCCGACATGCAGTTCATCGATCTTGGCGCGCAGCGCGAACGTATCCGCGACCGGCTGAAGGCCGCGATCGACAATGTCGTCGAGGAAGGCCGATACATCCTCGGGCCGCAGGTCACCGAATTCGAAAGCAAGCTCGCCGCCTATATCGGCACCAAGCATGTCGTGGCCTGCGCCAACGGCACCGACGCGCTGCTTTTGCCCTTGTTTGCCGCCGGCATCGGCCCGGGCGATGCGGTGTTCGTGCCGAGCTTCACCTTCGCCGCAACGGCGGAAGTGGTGGCGTTGGCCAAGGCCGAACCGGTGTTCGTCGATGTCGACGCCGAGACCTACAACATCGACATCGCCAGCCTCGAGGCGGCGATCGCCATGATCAAGAAGGAAGGCCGGCTGAAGCCGAAGGCGATCATTCCGGTCGATTTGTTCGGGCTTGCCGCCGACTACGAGGCGATCATGGCGATTGCCAAGCGCGAAAACCTGCTGGTGATCGAGGATGCGGCGCAGTCGATCGGCGGCTCGGCCGATGGCAAGATGTGCGGCGCCTTCGGCCATGTCGGCTCGACCAGCTTCTATCCGGCCAAGCCGCTGGGCTGCTACGGCGATGGCGGCGCGATGTTCACCAATGACGATGCGCTGGCCGACCAGCTGCGTTCCTTCGCTTTCCACGGCAAGGGCGAAACGCAATACGACAATGTCCGCGTCGGCATCAATTCACGCCTCGACACGATCCAGGCGGCGATCCTGATCGAGAAGCTCGCCATCCTCGAAGACGAGATGGTCGCCCGCCAGGTGGTTGCAGACCGTTACGCAGCGGGCCTGGGCGACATCGTCAAGGCGTCGCGCAATCTGGGCCACGGCCGCTCGGCCTGGGCGCAGTATGCCATCGAGACGCCGAAGCGCGACGGCTTGCGGGCGCATCTGACCGAAAAAAAGATCCCGTCGGTGATCTACTATGTGAAGCCGCTGCACGAGCAGGTCGCTTACAAGAACTTTCCGCGCACGCCGACCGGGCTGACCGTTTCGGAAGCGCTGCCGACGCGGATCCTGTGCCTGCCGATGCACCCCTATCTCAGCGAAGCCGACCAGGACCACATCATCGAGACGATCCGCAATTACATCGGCTCGAACTCGGCGCATGTAGCGGCGGCGTAATTCTTACGCCGCCTCCGCCGCCTTCCCGCTGGCAATAAAATGCGGGTTGGCGAAATCCTCGTCGTGGCTCTGCTGGCGCTTGCCATAGGCGAGCGGCTCGCCGTCCAGCGTGCGCGTCATGCCGCCGGCGGCGCGCAGCACGGCGTCACCGGCCGCGGTGTCCCATTCCATGGTGCGGCCGAAGCGCGGATAGATGTCGGCTTCGGCGGCGGCGAGCAGGCAGAATTTCAGCGATGAGCCGACCGAGACGATCTCGGCGGCGCCGAGGTCCCTGATAAAGGCTTCGGTCTCCGGCGTGTTGTGCGAGCGGCTGGCGACGACCGCGAGCGGCGTCGCCGCCGTCCTGACCGAAATCCGCCGCCGGCCGACGATGCGGAAGTCGCTATCGACGTCGATTGCTTCGGCCCTGCCCGGCCGTCCAGAGAAGAAGCGTCCGCTGCAGGGCGCGAAGACGACGCCGACTTCGGGCACGCCATGCCGGACAAGTGCGATGTTGACGGTGAAATCGGTCCTGCGGTTGACGAATTCCTTGGTGCCGTCGAGCGGATCGATCAGGAAGAAGGCGCCATCGAGATCAGGCGGCACGATGCCGGCGGCGACCTCTTCCTCCGCCACGCAGGGAATATCGGGATAAGCCGCGCGCAGGCCGGCCAGGATGATCGTCTCGCTCTCGCGATCGGCTTCCGTCACCGGCGAGGAGTCGGACTTTTTGTCGACCGCGCAGCCATCCCTGAAGACCCGCATCACCTCGCGCCCGGCATCGAGCGCCAGGCGCTCGAACACGTCGAGCATCACCTCGTCGTCAGATGCCGCCGCCGGCTTCGTATTGGTCTTCAGCAATGTCGCGCTCGTTCAGCCAGTGTTCCAGAGCCTCTACCATCTCCTCGGCCGTCTTGCCGAGCGTCTTGAGATGGATTTCGGGATTTTCAGGCGCTTCATAGGGTGAATCGACGCCGGTGAAATTCTTGATCTCGCCATTCAGCGCCCGTGCATAAAGGCCTTTCGGGTCACGCCGGGCGCATTCCTCGAATGGCGTGTCGACGAACACCTCGACGAACTCGCCCTCGGCCATCAGTTCCCTGGCCACGCGCCGCTCGGCAGCGAAGGGCGAGATGAAAGAGACGATGACGATCAGCCCGGCATCGGCCATCAGCTTGGCGACCTCGGCGACACGTCGGATGTTTTCGACGCGGTCGGCATCGGTGAAGCCGAGATCGCGGTTGAGGCCGTGGCGGACATTGTCGCCGTCAAGAATGTAGGTGTGGCGCCCCGAGGCGAACAGCTTCTTCTCGAGCAGATTGGCGATGGTCGACTTGCCCGAACCGGAAAGCCCGGTGAACCAGAACACGGCCGGGCGCTGGCCTTTCAGGTCGGAGCGGCCGCGCTTGCCGACATCGAGCGACTGCCAATGGATGTTTTCGGCGCGGCGCAGCGTGTGCAGGATCATGCCGGCGCCAACCGTGGCGTTGGTGATGCGGTCGATCAGGATGAAGGCGCCGGTGGTGCGGTTGTCGGCGAAAGTGTCGAAGGCGATCGGCGCGCGGGTCGAGATGTTGCAGATGCCGACCTCGTTCATGTCGAGCGACTTTGCCGCCTCGCGGGCGAAATCGTTGACGTTGACGCGGTATTTCAGGTCGGTGACGGTTGCGCTGGTCTGGTCGGTCTCGGTGCGCAGGATGTAGGAGCGGCCGGGCAGCAGCGCTGCCTCGTCGAACCAGACTATGTTGGCGGCGAACTGATCGGCGACCTGCGGTCTAGCTGCGGGCGACACCAGCATGTTGCCTCTGGAGACTTCGACCTCGTCGTCGAGCACCAGGGTGATGGCCTGGCCGGCGACGGCCTGGGCGAGATCGCCGCCATGCGCGACGATGCGCTTGACCCGCGAGGCCTTGCCGGATTTGGCGACGACAACCTCGTCGCCCTGCGCAACCTGGCCGGACGCGATGGTGCCGGCAAAGCCGCGGAAGTCGAGATTGGGCCGGTTGACATACTGCACCGGAAACCGGAACGGCAGTTCGACCGCGGCCTCGTCGACCGATACGGTTTCGAGATGCTCGATCAGCGATGGGCCGGAATACCATGCCGTCTTGTCGGAGCGGCTGGTGACGTTGTCGCCGTAGCGGGCCGACATCGGGATCGGCACGATCGTCTGGAAGCCGAGCTCGTGCGAGAACTGCCGGTATTCCTCAACGATGCGGTCGAACACCGCCTGGTCGAAACCGACGAGATCGATCTTGTTGACGGCAAGCACGATGTGGCGGATGCCGAGCAGCGAGGCGATGATCGAGTGGCGCCGGGTCTGGCGCAGTACGCCCTGGCGCGCGTCGATGAGCACGATGGCGAGATCGGCGGTCGAAGCGCCGGTCGCCATGTTACGGGTGTACTGCTCATGGCCGGGCGTGTCGGCAACGATGAACTTGCGCTTGGGCGTGGCGAAGAAGCGGTAGGCGACGTCGATGGTGATGCCCTGCTCGCGCTCGGCCTCAAGGCCGTCGACCAGCAGCGCGAAGTCGATGTCGTCGCCGGTGGTGCCGTGCTTGCGCGAATCGCGCTCGAGTGCGGCAAGCTGATCCTCGAAGATCTGCTTGGTGTCAGACAGCAGGCGGCCGATCAGCGTCGACTTGCCGTCGTCGACCGAGCCACAGGTGAGGAAGCGCAGCAGCGACTTCTTCTCCTGCGCCGCCATGTATTCGCGGATCTGATCGGTGGGGGCGAGGCTCTTGGCCAGAATGTGGCGCATGCTCAGAAATACCCCTCGCGCTTCTTCTTTTCCATCGAGCCTGCTTCATCGCGGTCGATGAGGCGGCCCTGGCGCTCGGAGGTGCGCGCCGTCAGCATCTCGCCGACAATGGCTTCCAGCGTGTCGGCCTCGGATTCGATGGCGCCGGTCAGCGGATAGCAGCCGAGGGTGCGGAAGCGCACCAGGCGGTTCTCGACCGTCTCGCCGGGGCGCAGCACCATGCGGTCATCGTCCTTGAGGATCAGCATGCCGTCGCGCTCGACCACCGGCCGCTCCTTGGCGAAATAGAGCGGCACGATCGGAATGTTCTCCTGCAGAATGTACTGCCAGATGTCGAGCTCGGTCCAGTTCGACAGCGGGAAGACGCGGATCGATTCACCCGGCGAAATGCGGGTGTTGAAGATCTTCCACATTTCCGGCCGCTGGTTCTTCGGGTCCCAGACATGCTGGGCGTTGCGGAAGGAAAAGATGCGCTCCTTGGCGCGCGACTTCTCCTCGTCGCGCCGTGCCCCGCCGAAGGCGGCGTCGAAACCGTATTTGTCGAGCGCCTGGCGCAGCGCCACGGTCTTCATCACATGAGTGTGGGTGTTGGAGCCGTGGTCGAAGGGGTTGATGCCGTCACGCACGCCGTCTTCATTGACATGGACCAAAAGGTCGAAGCCGAGCTTCTGCGCCATCTGATCGCGAAAGGCGATCATCTCGCGGAACTTCCAGGTGGTGTCGACATGCAGGAAGGGGAAAGGCGGCTTGGCCGGATAAAAAGCCTTCATCGCCAGATGCATCAGCACGGAGGAATCCTTGCCGACGGAATAGAGCATCACCGGCTTGGAGAAGGAGGCAGCAACCTCACGGAAGATGTGGATGGATTCGGCCTCGAGCCGCTGCAGATGCGTAAGCGCGATGTTCATGGACTGTGAGCGTTCTCTCGTGCCATCCAGACCTTGCATCAGATGGATCGGGCGTCCTTTTCGGCCGCCCGGTTCAAGCTTCACTGCTGGACACTATCGGTTCGTGCCGGCGTTCTAGCAGATAGCCACCTGATATAACAACGCTGGAAAGGCCGGCGACCAAGCCGATCGGGAACGAATTTTCCATGAAAAGCCCGGAATCCGGAAATTCCTGCCCGGGAGATTGATCGCCGCCAAAGGGCGGGAAAAATCTTGCCGGAACCCTGGGAAAACGGCCGGGCCCGTCGATGCTTCCGCTATGCGATGCGGCCACGCCACCGATTTCGATGGCTGCAAGATCCTCGCCGCACTATCGAAAACCCAACCCAGCGGCTATACCGGCTCCTGAACCCGCATCGCCCGGGATGCCGCAAAAGCCGCCGCCAAAACACTCTCCGTCGCCAAGCGACCCCAGCGCATTGTGAACCAGAGCATTGACCCCGATTTCCGCCATCAAGCAGCATCTCTCGCCGTCACGGATCAACATCACCTTCTCCATTCTCTGCTTCTTTTGCCCGCCGGTGCTGGGGTCGGCGGTCAGCTTTGTGTTCAATGGCGGCGGCCTGTGTTCGGTGGTTCTGCTTGCGCTGAAAAGACGGCGCTTCAACATCGACCGGCCGATGGTCGCCATGACGGTGGCTATCTATGTCTATTGCGCAGCTTGCGTGCTTGCCTCCATCGTCAACAATTCGATCGCCAGGGATGCGCCGAATCTGGTGGGGCTGATCACCTTCCTGTTTTTCCCCGTCTCATACGCGACCTGGAGCATCACCGAGAAAACCACGCTGGCGCGCATCGTCGTGCTGGCGAGCGCCGCAGCCTGCTTTGGCGCCCTGCTGCTGGCGATCGTGCAATATTACTGGCTGGGCATACGGGCCGAAGGCGGCGCCGGCAATGCGATCGTGTTTGCAACGGTCGCTTGCCTCAGCGTGATGATGTGCCTGGCGGGCGCCTTGTCCAACATCGAAAAGAACAAAGCCTTTCTGGCCTGCGCGGTGCTGGCCGGGACTGTCGCCATCCTCTATTCGGGATCGCGGATCATCTGGCTGGCGATGCTGGTGGCCGGCATCGCCGTCCTGCTGATCAACCGTCGCAAGCTCAACAACAGAAACGCCATTCGCCTTTTGCTGATTGCGGGCGCGACCGGCATCGTCATCGCTGTCGTCGGTCTGCCCATCATTTCCGAGCGCGCGGCCTTCCTGTTCAGCGACTGGGATGCGCTTGCCACGAAGGGTGACCACACAACCGCGCTCGGCTTGCGCGCAGCCCTTTGGCAGATCGGCCTCGGCGCCTTCCACGACATGCCGATTTTCGGTCACGGCATTGCTGCAAGCCGTGAGCTGATAAAGGATGGATTCCATAATCAGTTCAACATGCCGTCCGTGGGCTTCAGCCATTTCCACAATGGCTTCCTGACGGCATTGGTGCAGGCGGGGCTGCTTGGCGCCATTACGCTCGCGGCTGTTTTCGTCGTTGCCGCGAGAAACGCCGCCATCGTGCTGCGCACCAGCACCGATACGATCGAGCGGTTCGGCGCCACGATGATTGTCGTTACCGTGATCACCTATCTCATCGGCGGCCTGACCGGCATCCTGGTCGGCCACGACATCCTCGATTCGACACTGATGGTGTTCCTGGTGTCCGGGACCTACCTTGCTTCGGGCCGGCAACAGGCGTTGCCGGAACCAGCCTTTACGCCGCAGGCAAGCCCGCCGTGAAAGTGCTGGTCACAGGTGCGACCGGTTTCATCGGCAGGCAGGTCGTCAACCAGCTTGGCGAAGCCGGGTTCGAGGTGCGCATGGCATCGCGTCACCCAAAACAGCTCGATGCCGCGAGCGATGTCGTGCTGTTGCCGGACTTCGACGCGCCGGCCCAGGCATTCCAGGCGCTGATGCAAGACATCACCCATGTCGTCCACTGCGCGGCTCTCAACAATGACCGCAAGGCGAGCGAGGCCGATTTTCTCGCCGCCAATGCGACGCTGACCGCCCAGCTGGCGCGCGCTGCCGCCTGGCGGGCAAGCGGGCGCTTCATCTATCTGTCATCGATCCGGGCAGTCGCCGGTCCCGGTTTCAGTGGAACGATCAGCGAGGCGACGCCGCCTGCCCCGCAATGCGCCTATGGCCGCTCGAAACGCGAAGGCGAGATCAGGATGCTGGAAGCCTATGCCTCCAGACCCGTCGATGCCACGGCGCTGCGCCTGCCGCCGATCTATGGCGAAGGCATGAAGGGAAACCTGGCGAATCTGATGCGCTTGGGCGGCATGCCTGTGAGCATAGCGCTGCCGGCGGCCGTCTTCAGCGGCGTACGATCGCTGATGTCATGCGAGAGCGCGGCGCGCACCGCTGTTTATCTGCTTAGCCGTCCGGAGCCACTTCGCCCCGTCTATGTCGTCTGCGACCTGCCGCCGCTGCCGGCCTCGGCCATCATCCGGGCTTTCCGGGACGGTTATGGCTACTCGTTGAAACTGTCCAAAGTGCCCGCAGGTCTGATGCGGACAGTATTGACCTTGATTGGCAAGGCCAAGGCGTGGGAAGCGATAACTGCGACGCAGATATGCGATCCGTCGCTGCTGGTATCCGAAGGCTGGGTGCCACGGACCGACACGCTCGAACAACTGACCGAGCTCGCGCGCCGCTACAAATCCGGCGTTGCTCGGCTGTCTATTTGAGCATGATCTCGTCCGAAAATCGGGGCCACTTCCAGGGATCATGCTCTGGTTAGAAGATCGTACCCACAAGAATACGGATATCGAGGCCGATCGAGGCCGCTTTGAGATATTCGGCATCGGTCTCGGCGCAGAGTTTTGGATCCGACATGTCGATGCCTTTCATCTGCGCCAGCCCGGTAATGCCCGGCAGGGCCGCAAGCACGCCAAATTGCCTGCGGCGTTCGATCAGCTCGGTTTGCGTGGGCAGGCATGGACGCGGCCCGACCAGGCTCATCTCGCCCTTCAGCACATTCCACAGCTGTGGCAGTTCGTCGATCTTGAATTTTCGCAGCACCGCGCCGACGGCGGTGACGGAGTTTGACGGCGCCTGATGCGAGGGCAGAGACGGCGTTCCCACCACCATTGTCCGCAGCTTGTGGCAGGCAAACAGCACGCCATTTTGTCCGACACGGGGTTGCGAAAACAAGGCGGGTCCAGGCGACGACAGCCTGATTGCCAGCATGGCAAGCAGGATAACCGGCGAGGTCAGCGGCAACAGAACCGCCGCCACGACGAGGTCGAAAGCTCGTTTGGGTCCCGTCATAGCCAATCTAGATCCGCCGCCAGATGAAGGCCAAATAGAGCCCAAGCGTACCAGTCAGTGTCTGCCGATAGACGCCGCTTTTTCTGAGAAGACGCAGGCGTCGCAAGACACCCCCCTTGCGCGCCCTGATGAACAGGCCAAGGCAAGCGGCGGCATCCTTGCTGAGGATGTCGCGATTGACCGCCAGACCGCTGAGATTGTGATCGGTCCAGACGGCGAACTCGCCCTTGAACAGGCGCCCCAGCCGCGACAGCCGCGCCTTCCACGACACGTTGGCGCCGACCAGGTTTGCCTCATGCTGGCGGTAGCGCACCAGCGGTCGAGGGTCATAGCGGACAATGCCGCCGGCGGCGGTGACGATCAGATAGGTCCACCAGTCATGGCTGACGAACTCTGTTCTTGCCGATGCTTTCGCCAGCAACTTTCGCGCCGTGCGGTTGATCATCATGGTGTTGCCGCCGGCAATGCTCTGCACAAGCGCATTGCGAAACGACGGCGGCTTCAGGAACAGCGGCGAATGCCCTTGCGCCGCCCCGGTTTCGGACATGGTCGCGGTCCTCGAGCAAAACAGCAGCGGCGTTCCGGCATCGTGTTCCTGCATCCAGGCAATGGCGCTCGCCAGCCTGTCCGGCTCCCAGATGTCGTCCTGATCGCAGAAGGCGTAGTAGTCGGCATCGATGCGCGAATCGATGATCATCGAGCGGAAGTTGGCGGCAAAGCCCTGGTGAGGACCGCTGGACAGGGTCAAGCGACCCTTAGACCAGCGGCTCCGCCAGGCGCCGATGATGGCAGAAGTGCCATCCGTCGAACCGTCGTCGGAGACCCAGAGGTCGACAAGAGGATGCGATTGCGCCAGCAGCGAGGCGAGCTGCTCGTCAAGGAAAGCCGCGCCATCTTTGGTGCCCAGCAGCACGGCCACGCGCTGATCTTGTCTGCTCACTGGTTGAGAATCATCTGCAAGCGCCTGGGAAAGGCCATCGGTTGGTTTCAATAGCCAATCCCGGTCGATCAGGACAGGGTTTAACCGGCTTGTCCGACTGTTTTCGCGATAGTTTCGCGGCGCGCATCGGCTTGAGGCTGTTCGACCTGATGCAGCCCGGCCATGACGGCGAGTGCTGCGGCCTTGTCCTGATCGCGCATGGTCGCCTGCAGCGATGTCAGCGCCGCCTGAACCTTGGGCCATCCGACGACATCGGTTCGCAGGCCGAAGATCTTGGGGATATCGAGCGCGACAATCTCCTCATTGCCGCCATGCAGCACCTCGTGAAGCTTCTCGCCCGGCCTGATCCCGGTGAAACGGATCGGAATGTCGGTGTAGGGGCTTTTGCCGGCCATGCGGATCATGGTTTCGGCGACTTCGAGGATCGGCACCGGCTTACCCATATCGAGCATGTAGATGGCGTAATCGTCCTTGCCCTGGCGCCGCTCGGCATCGGCCGCCGACATGATGACGAGGTCGACGGCTTCGGCCACCGTCATGAAGTAGCGGGTCATGCGACGATCGGTGATGGTGACCGGACCGCCGGCCTCGATCTGCGCCTGGAAGATGGTGGCGACCGAACCGTTGGAGCCGAAGACATTGCCGAACCGCACGGCGATGAACTTGGTGCCGGAGCGACGGCCATTGGGTTCGGTGGCGTGCGTTTCGTGCAGCGAAGAGACGATCTGCTCGGCGGCGCGTTTTGTCATGCCGAGCACCGAGGTCGGATCGACCGCCTTGTCGCTGGAAATCAGCAGAAACTGCGGCACCCCGCATTTGGCGGCAACCTCGGCGCAGACGAGAGTACCCAAAATGTTGGTCTGAATCGCCGATTCCCAGTTTTCCTCGAGCAGCGGCACATGTTTGAGCGCGGCGGCGTGGAAGATGATGTCGGGCTTGAAATCGCTGACGACGCGGGTGATCTGGCGCCGGTCGGTGACGTCGACGATGCGGCTCTTGAGCCGGGCATGATCCTTTTCGTCGACCTGCTGGTCGAGCTGGAAAATCCCGAACTCCGAGATGTCGGCAACCAGAACTGCCTCGGCGCCGAGTTCCAGCGACCGCTTGACCAGGATGCGGCCGATGGAGCCGGCGCCGCCGGTCACCAGGACGCGCTTGCCGCTGACGAAGCCGCCAATGCGCTCAACATCCGACGGAACCGTGGAGCGGCGCAGGATGGTTTCCATCTCGACAGCGTCGAGAACCAGCTTTCCGCCCTGCCCGAGTTCCGAGACGCCGGAGAACTGGACGACGGCGATGCCGCTGTGGCGGGCAACGCGGACCAGCTCCGAATATTCCTCGATCTCGCGTTCGGTGCCATTGCCGAAAATCAGCATGTCGAGGCTTTTGGTGCCCCTTACATATTCTTCGAGGACCTCCACGAGGCGGGGCCGCACGGCCACCACCGGGACGCCCTGGATCTGCGTGCCCAACGGCGCGCCGTTCTCGATGGCCATGATGCCGGCGATGGAATATTCGGCCGGCTCTGCTGTGCGCGTGAACCGAATGATGACGTCTGCTTCGCCGAGCCTGCCGACGAACAACGCCTGCTTGATCGCCACATTGCTCGCGTTGCGGCTCAGGATTCGCCAGCTCGCCCCGTCGCGCAGGAACCGGTAGTAGAGCCGCGGCGCCGAAATGATGGTGAAGGAGACGAGGAAAAAGACAATGAACTGGCGCTCGTTGAGACCCGTCACCGGCTGAAACCATCGAACCGCCAGCGAGACGACGTAGAGCGTGACGGTCAGGATCGCGCAGCTCTTCAGAATGTTGAAGAAGTCCGGCGTGGAGGCGAAACGCCAAACGGTGTTGTAGAGGCCGCAATAGCGAAACAGGAGATGGCTGAGAAAAACGATGCTCCCCCAGCACGCCAGGCCCGGCCAGGAGAGCGCGTCGAATGAAAGTCTCGACTGCGAAAGCCCGAGACTCAGCGCCACCGCCACCAGGACCATGACAATGTCCTGGATCATTATAATGGCGCGCCGCATCTTCGGACGAAGTCCGGACACGACTTCTACATAGGATGTCATCGGGTAGTACTGAACTCCAGGCGCAAGGACATGGACACTAACGTGATGCGAGAGCGACGGAAACCCGTCACCGATCACCTGTTTAGAGTGCCAATCCCCAGCCCCGCCGCTTTTGTATCGCATAGCGTGGAGTTGAGGCCATCGCCAGATATTTTTTTGGAACTGCCCTTAGCTGACCGTCAATCTCGACGGTCGGACGGGAGGCGTGCGCCAAGATCCAGACGCGTTTTCTCAAAGCGCACGTCACCGATCAGATTGTTCCACTCGTAGGGGTCGGCGCTCAAATCATAGAGTTCTTCCGACAAATCGGAGTAGCGCGTGTAGCGCCAGCGGCTTGATCGGACGGAATGATTGCCGCGCAACCATGTCATGATCGCACAATGGTCTTCCATCTCGCCGCCCTGCGCCAAAGGCATAAGGGAACGACCGTCTATGTCGGCCGGCGGCTCGAGCCCGCAAAGATCAAGAAGCGTGGGAAACAGGTCAACCAGGCTGACCGGCTGTTCGACACGAGGCAACGTCGCCATGCCCCGAGGCGGTACCAAAATGAAGGGCACTCGCGTTGCTTCCTCCCACAGCACGAATTTTCGCCAATGCAGTTTTTCGCCAAGGTGGAACCCGTTGTCTCCCCAAACGACCACGATTGTATTGTCGGCCGCGGGCGAAGCATACAGGGCGGCAAGCACGCGTCCGATCTGGCTGTCGCAGTAGGAGATGGCGCCGAGATAGCCCTGGACGGCGTTGCGCCATTGGCCGTGCTTCAGGACGGTTTCGTGGTCGGGCGGCGAGAGGGCCCAGGCCTTTGCGATGGCGGGAACGTCGTCGAGGTCGTCATTTTTGACAAAGGGCAGGCTGACCTTGTCGAGAGGATAAAGATCGAGGAACCGCTGCGGAACGTACCAGGGTAAATGCGGCTTGTAGAAACCCGTCGCGCAAAAGAACGGCTGCTCGTGCGGTCTTTCGAGGAAGGCGCAAACTGCGTCTGCGGTCTTGAAATCGGGCATCTCCGGCTCACGGGCAGGCTCGATGGCGCCCCAGTCGAAGTGATGATTCATCGACGCTACATTCTGGAAATCATCGAAGTCGAACATGCGGTTGAGCGGCCGATGCAGCGGCATCGGCTCGGCGACGGGCGTATGGAATTCGTCCCACAATGCCGGCCGGTTCGAGAATTCGTTCCATTTTGCCGACAATGCCTTGTTGCGCCCGGCATCGGCGTAATCGAAGCTGCCATGGAAGACTTTGCCCGCACCCATGCAGAAATACCCGGCCTCGCGCAGGCGCTCGAGCAGCGTGACCCTGCGCAGCGGCGCCTCCCAGAATGGCTCGTTCTGGTAGACGCCGGTTGTCGTCGGCAGACATCCGGTGAACACGGACATCCGGCTGGCATTGCAATAAGGTGCCGTGCAGTAGGCGCGCAGGAACGTCGTTCCGCGCGATGCGAGCCGGTCGATTGCAGGCGTCTTGACGTCCGGATGGCGGCCCAATGGCGCAATCCAGGAATTGAGGTCGTCAGCCACGATGAAGAGAATATTTGGCCGCTTCATCAGCCTTCCACCGTCATGCTCTGATCCATAGTCGGCCAATCGGAAACCGACAGCCCTGAAAGTCTGGAGAATTCGGCGGTGTCATCGTAAAAAATCTCGCGCAAATAGGTCACATCCTCCGGCCGAAGCTCGTCCTTGCATCGTCTCCCAAGATGGTCGGTTCGCGCGGCAAGGGAAGGAAACGGTTGGATGGAGAGGAAACGGGCAACGGACTCCAGCGTAGCTTGATGATCCCTCAGCAGATCCTGTGAACGCAGGAGCAGGACATTCTCCCTTGGGAACAAGGCAAACAGCCGGCGCAGCTGGCGTGCGTAAAAGCCCCGTTCGACATAGCTATACACACGCCACGCCGGATCGGTCTGATCCAACCCCTTGAGCCGCCAGCGGCCTTGTCGGATCGCCAGGTGAAAAGGCAGATGCTCCGACCGGTTGCCTGTCTCCATGCGCCATTGCGACCACGCTCGCTCGATCGGATCGCGAAAGATGAAGACAAGTTTCATTCCGGGATTGTATCGCTTTATCCTTTCCAGCGATGGCGGCCAGAACAGATAGATCGGGGTCACGTCAAATCCGATGCCTCCCCCGGCATCTTCGGAAAAATAGCTTCCCAACTTGCGATAGTCCGGCGCTGACCAGTCCTGCGTTTCGTCGTCAAAGAAATGCATCTCCTTGACGGACGGCGTCGCCAACTGCGGGTGTTGCCTGAGATAGCCGAACAGGCTGGTGGTGCCGGATTTCTGCACACCACCAACGATGAAGCCCAACACAGGCTGGTCCAATGCATGCGCCCCCATGCCACGGCCACTTCTCTGTCACCACTGTCCCTCGCCCCTTCGGCGAAAGCCCCCCGAAAGCCTGCAAACAAGCCTAGACAGCAGCGTCTGCCAAGTCCAGTTGCTGATAATCCCGCCCGGAAGCGAACCTCTTGATGAGATCACGCTGTTTTTCGCTGGGAAGCTCAAGTCCAAAAAAATCCGCGATCTCGCACAACATTGCCTCGGGATTCAGCAGCGCACGCTCATAACTGAGAAGGAGCGTCGGCCACTGCAATCGCTGCAGCAACTCCCAATATCTGCTGTATCGGATCAGCGCCAGGTCATAGGCTTGCTCGATCGAGGATTGCATCTGCTTGACTTCGGACTGGGCGACCGCGGCCATGTCGCGGTTGACGAACACGATGAACGGGTTCCTCACCACCTCTGCTATTGCCCCGAGATAGAGATCGGCAGACGGATCTTTCCAACCCCAAAGATCGTTGGCGTCATTTCTCGCCTCGATGATCTCTTCCAGCTTCTGCAAGCCGACATCTGCAGAGCCATCGATCAGGTGGCCATCCAGGTCCCGACCCTGAGCCGCATAAACAAGCTCCAGATCCTCATGGATGACGGAGTCGGGTGACGATCCCATGGGCACACCCAGGATTATCGCCGCTCCGGCCACGAGGCTGGTACCGCCCCGTCCACATCCGACCACTATCAAGGTTCGTGGCCCGTCCGGCGACGCAAGTCTGATCGCTTTGTGTGATGTAGCCATCGCCACCGTCTTACGCTCCTAGTATCCCGATGTTCGCAGTCGCCCCGCCGATCGCGGTGCCGGCCCATCGAAAAAATCATGACGGCTAATGTTTGTCGACGGCTTCTTTTTGCGCGCGAACCTGCAGGCGGCGCTTGAAGAAATTCAGATGCTTGGCAGTGAGCGACTGGTCCCAATCACGTGGGTACCTCATTGCCTTGGCAAATCTATATCTCTCCTCCAGGTCCCCACTCCTCGACTTTGCCAGCTCTAAAGCTGAAACGATTTCATTCAATTCCGGAGCGGCCGGGATGATATTCTCGCTAAGACCCTTCAAATAGTCGTCAGTCTTTGTCTTGAAGGTATTTGTCACCACGACACAGCCGGATCCGGCAAGATCCATCGGGATCATGCTCGGATGCGGAGAAGCCATCAGCGTAAGACAGATATCAAATCCCGAGACCTCCTCGATGTATTTGCTGAGGTCCATCCTGGGCAGCGAAACCGATCGGACCCCGGGCTTCAGCTCGACGACACCTTCTCCCAGGCCCATACCCACGCAATCCCATTCCTCGGGGTCAAAGATGCCCCGTCTGAAGGCCGTCGTAAGGGCCAAAGCTGTCAGCTCGAACATATTCCGATCCACAACCGGCCGAGAATAGAAGACGATCGTCTTCTTTTTCTTCTCAAGATTGCGCTGGATGAACATGTCCTTGGGCAGGAGATTGGACGAGCAGGCGTTGTTGAAAAACGTATGCGACATGCCGCGAGATTTTATGCCGCCGATGTCGTTGGAAACGAAGAACTGCATAAGGCTTTCGCTTGAAAATATCGCGTCGTAGTCCATCGCATAGGTACGATCTGCAACGGCGTAGAGACTATTGGCTGGATAAAACACGGCCTCATAGTCCTGAATCAGGTAGATAAATTTCTTGTTCTCGGTGCGTGCCGTTATTTTGTCCGCGAAATAGGCCGAATACCAAACGGTCGCCACAGCGTAATCGTATCGCGATATAGCAAGAGGTTTCCGCCTCTCGCCGATATACTCAACTTCGAGGTCGTCGAAGATGCCCTCCATACCGGGGTATTTCAAAACCTTTTCCCGGAAGTCGGTGATATTGAAATAGAAGTTATCGAACAGGACAAGGCGAACGTTGATGCCCGTCTTGCGCAAGAACAGTGCCATCTGGAAAACGCCGAAGAACCCGGCCGAGATCGATTTGAAGTCGAAAGCAGGAACCAGGACATTGATCGTCTGCGGCCGGCGCTCGTCTATTTCGACATCCGGCAAGTCATAGATGCGATTCAGCCGCAGGTTCAAGAACTCGTGATCATAGACATGGTTCGGCGGAGCCACCGCCGGGACGAGCGGCAGTTGCGACAGATAGGACAATTGCAGGTCGGAGAGCATGCCAAGGCGATGCGCCGCCGACATGCACCAATAGGCAAGCCGGCTCTTGTAGCTTTGCAGGGGAACGGCGGGGTCGAAGACCTTGTGGTAGGATTGTTTCAGATCCTGGTGCCCGAAGATTCGAGCACCGGCGCCGGCGAGCGTGGCAGTCAGCTGACGACGCATTAGCCAAACGTCTCCTCTCTCACGACGCGCCCCTTCTCGAGAAACACCGCCGAACTGCACATCGACCGGATCAGGGCATCGGAATGCGATGCCAGCACGACGATGGCAGCATTGTTGAGCCAATGCTCCATTCTTTCGCTGGCCTTCTTTTGAAATGACGCGTCGCCGGTGCCCAGCCCCTCGTCGAGCAGCACAATATCGGCCGGATAAGCAGTGACAACCGAAAACGACAGCCGGGTCTGCATGCCGGACGAGTAGGTACGCACGGGCAAATCTATGAAGTCGCCCAGTTCCGAAAATTCGATGATCGAATCGGTCTGACGTTCGATTTCCCGCGGCGCTATCCCGGTCATGAGACTTTGCAGCCGGATGAACTCCCGACCCGTAAGCTCGGGAGACAGGCCCATGGACGGCTTTATCAAAACGGCCGTGTCGCCATGTATGACTGCCGTCCCGCTGGTGGGCTTGAGAATGCCGGCCAGGACCCGCAACAGGGTCGTCTTGCCGGCGCCGTTGTGGCCGCTCAGCCCCAACCGCGTGCCGGCCTTGAGATCGAGCGACACGCCATCGAGAGCGGCGACCTCGAAGCGGCCGGAGTCACCGGCCAGCAGCCGCCCGCCCGTGGTGAACCGGAGCGCGGCCTGCTTGAGGGAGCGATTTGCCGGAGCGGACCAGACCGGAATTCGAACGGTGACGTCGCTTAGGTGGATGGATGGCGATGACATGAGATCCAATACGATTGTGTGACGGGCGCCGGGGTTCAGAGCCAGTAGGGGATTCGGTGCTCTGTCCTTCGATACAGAAGGTAGGCGGCGATGCTGCCTGCGACGGCAAGGATGGCGGATACGAGAACGCTCATATAGTCGGTGCCGCCGGCCAGCAGCGGGGTTCGCGCCGCATCGATGATGTAGGTGACAGGGTTGTAGACCAGGAATGGCGAGCCTGCGGGAACTACCTTTGCCGTCCAGATGATCGGCGAGAGCATGAACAGAAGCTGCATAACAGCAGCGGTGATCATCGGCACGTCCCTGAACCGCACCGAGACTATCGATACGATCGTCGATATCCAGGCCGCGTGAACCGTCAACAGCGCGGTTCCGACGATGAACATGGGGATATTATAGCTCGAGTTCGGGTAGGCAATTATAAGCGTTACGAAGACGATCAATACGTTGTGCATCAATATGATTGCGTTCTTGGAGACGCAACGAAATATGCACGAGGCCGGTGAAATCCGGGTGTTCAAAAGGAGATCATGAGAGTTTATGAGAGTCTCGGATCCCTCTGTAATCGTCCCGGATAGAAACTGCCAAAGAACTATGCTCGTCGCCAGATGATGTATGAATTCCGCTGCCGGCTGCTTGAACAGAACGGCATACAGAAGCCCAACCGAAATGGCGAATATCGCCGTGTTCAGCGTGATCCACAGGGGTCCGAAGGTCGAGTTTCGGTACCGAAGCCGGATGTCGAACTGCGCGAGCCGCAGCCAGATTATTGATACACCCGCGTTCATGACGGTTCCTTTGAGGTGGCAATATTAGGTGCGGAGATACAGCATAGGCTGATTCCGAACGGTCGCGTTGCTTGTTGTCTGTGCATCCGTCAGCCTTGTAAGATCCCGTGCACCACAAGCCCGGTCGATTGCCGCCAATCCGGCACCGTCGATGCGAATGCAGCTGCAAATTTCGCCGTCGACAGGCGCGAATTGGCCGGACGTCGGGCCCTGGTCGGATAGTCCACTGTCGCGATGTCGCGCACCCGCGCGGTTGGCCCGCCGTATCGCGCGCTTGTGTCGAGTATATGACGGGCAAAGCCGCTCCAGTTGGTCTCGCCGGTGCCGGCCAGATGATAGATGCCGTAGCCGTCAAACGCCTTGTCGTCGCGCAACATCGCCGCCGCATGCAGGATCGCATCGGCAATATCAAGCGCCGAAGTCGGATTTCCCCACTGGTCGGCGACGACAGCGATCTCGTCACGGTCGCCCGCCAGCCGCAGCATGGTCTTCACGAAATTCTTGCCGAACGGGCTGTAGACCCAGGCCGTGCGCAGGATCAGGTGGCGCGGATTGAGCGCTGCCACCGCCTGTTCGCCGGCAAGCTTCGAGGCGCCGTAGACGCCGAGCGGCGCGGTGGCGTCAGTCTCGACATAGGCGTCGTCCTTCGAACCGTCGAAGACGTAGTCGGTCGACAAATGGATGACGGGGACGCCGAGCTGGGCCGCCGCCTCGGCGACCTTGCCGGCGCCGACGGCGTTCACCGCGAAAGCCAGTTCGGGCTGATCCTCGGCCTGGTCCACCGCGGTGTAGGCGGCCGCCGATACCACGACATCCGGCCGCGCTGCTGCGATGGCGTCGAACACCGTGTCGGGTTGCGCCAGGTCGAAGGCCGGCCGGCCGACTGCGACGACCTCGATGCCATCGCGGCCTTGCCCAGCCGCCAGCAGGCTGGTGGCGACCTGGCCGTCGCGTCCGGTGACAACCAGCCTCACGCCGCGCCCTTCCTGCCTTCGACATGGCCCCGGGACTGGACTTGCCCCAGACGCTCGCCGGCATAGCGCTGCTCGCGGATCGGCCCCCACCACCACTTGTTGTCGAGGAACCAGTCGACCGTCCTTGCCAGACCACTGTCGAAACTCTCCGCCGGCGCCCAGCCGAGATCCCTAGAGATCTTGGAGGCGTCGATGGCATAGCGGCGGTCATGGCCGGGCCGATCGGTGACGAAGCTGATCAAATCGCGGTAGCTGCGGCCGCCGCTGCGCGGACGCCTGACGTCGAGCAGATCGCAGATCGTCTCGACGACGCCAAGGTTGGTGCGTTCGGAATTGCCGCCGACATTGTAGCTCTCACCCGGCTGACCCTTGGTGGCGACCAGCTCCAGGGCGCGGGCATGATCCTCGACGAACAGCCAGTCGCGCACATTGGCGCCGGCGCCATAGACCGGCAGCGGCTTCTCGTCGAGCGCGTTGAGGATCACCAGCGGGATGAGCTTTTCGGGGAAGTGATACGGCCCGTAATTGTTCGAGCAGTTGGAGAGCACGACCGGCAGGCCGTACGTCTCGTGCCAGGCCCGCACCAGATGGTCGGACGCCGCCTTCGAGGCGGAATAGGGCGAGGACGGCGCATAAGGCGTCTCCTCGACGAACATGCCGCCGTCGAACGGCAGATCGCCGAACACCTCGTCGGTCGAGACATGATGGAAGCGGAAGCGGGCTTTCCTGTCCTCGCCAAGGCCGCGCCAATATTCGAGCGCCGAATTCAGCACCCGGTAGGTGCCGACGATGTTGGTCTCGATAAAGGCGCCGGGTCCGTCGATCGATCGGTCGACATGGCTTTCGGCGGCGAGATTCATGACGACATCGATCTCGTCACGGTGGAGGATGTCGAGGACCGCCCGCTCGTCACAAATGTCGGCCTGCGCAAATTTGTAGTTGTGCGCATTCTCGATCGTGCGCAGCGAGGCGAGATTGCCGGCATAGGTAAGCTTGTCGAGATTGGTCACATGGTAGGCCGGATTGGCGCACAAATGCCGGCACACCGCCGAGCCAATGAAGCCGGCACCGCCTGTCACCAGAAAATTCATGGCGCTCTCCTCACATCGTCGCGCGTCATGCGAACACCTCGGCATTGGCAAGCGTCGGCGCCTTGAGGTCTTTGGCCGAGAGCTCGAAGGCGCCGGCTGGCGAGGGCCAATCGATGCCGATGTCGGGATCGTCGAAACGGATCGATCGGTCGTGCGCCGGCGAATAAGTGTCGGTGACCTTATACAGAACCTCGGTGTCCGGCACGAGCGTGACGAAGCCGTGCGCGAAACCCTTCGGCACCAGGATCTGGTTGCCTTTCTCGGCCGATATTTCGAGCGCGACCCATTTGCCGAAGCTTTTCGAGCTGCGGCGAATGTCGACCGCGACGTCGAGGATCTTGCCTCTGATCACACGCAGCAACTTGTCCTGCGCGCGTGGAGGCAGCTGATAGTGAAGCCCGCGCACGACACCCGCGGCCGCCGAATAGGAATGATTGTCCTGGACGAACGCCAAGTCGATGCCGGCCTCGGCAAAGCCCTCGGCATTCCAGGTTTCGGTGAAAAAGCCGCGCGCGTCGCCGTGCCGCTTCGGCACGATCTCCAGCACGCCGTCCAAACCGAGCTGCCTGACTTCCAGCACTTTAATTCTCCGTCAGCTCGGCGACACGCCGGCGCAGATAGGCGGCGTATTCGTTCTTGCCCAGGCGCGTGGCGCGCTCAAGCACCTTGTCGGCGGTCAGCCAACCCTGCTCGAAAGCGATTTCTTCAGGACAGGCGACCTTGATGCCCTGGCGATGCTCGATGGTGCGCACGAAAGACGAAGCTTCATGCAGGCTGTCATGCGTGCCGGTGTCGAGCCAGGCATAGCCGCGGCCGAGCTGATGCACATGCAGCTGCCCGCGCTCAAGATAGACGTTGTTGACCGCCGTGATCTCGAGCTCGCCGCGCGCCGAGGGCTTGATCGTCGAAGCGATGTCGACGACATCGTTGTCGTAGAAATAAAGGCCGGTGACCGCCCAGTTGGACTTCGGCTTCTCCGGCTTCTCCTCGATCGTCAAAGCGGTGCCGGTGAGCTTGTCGAACGACACCACGCCATAGCGCTCCGGATCCTCGACATGGTAGGCGAACACCGACGCGCCGTTTTCCCGTTGCGCAGCGGTGCGGCAGAGCTGCGACAGGCCCTCGCCGAAATAGATGTTGTCGCCGAGGATCATCGACACATTGTCCTTGCCGATGAAGTCGCGGCCGATGATGAAGGCTTCGGCAAGCCCGTTGGGCTGCGGCTGTTCGGCATAGGACAATTCGAGCCCGAATTCCGAACCGTCACCCAGCAACTCGCGAAAGATCGGCAAGTCGCGTGGCGTCGAAATGATCAGAATCTCCCGGATCCCCGCGAGCATCAAGACGCTCAGCGGGTAAAAAATCATCGGCTTGTCGTATATCGGCAGGATTTGCTTAGAGATCGCTAATGTTAAGGGATAAAGACGCGTCCCGCTGCCTCCTGCAAGGATGATTCCTTTCAACAAGCTCTCCTTGAATTGCCGAGGCCCCCGCCCTGAAATCAAGTTGCCCGTGCTTAGGTATCGCGCAATGTCTTGTCAATTCAATCTCGGCGCTGGATCTGCACCAGAATTGCTCTGCATCTGCCATCTCGCGGCAATTTTGACCGACCGGCCACAAGCTGCTGCCCGACTGGCCACAGACTGGCGCTGCAATGGGCGCGGCGATTTGGCAAACTGGCCTCCCGCCATCGTGGTGGACGCGTGACAACAAAAAGCCGGCGGGCTTGGACCCGCCGGCTCATTTCTGTTGCCTAGTCTCAGGACTGCTTCGGCAGCAGCGACCATACCGCCGGCACCAGGCTGGCGGCGAGCGCAACCTTGATCAGGTCGCCGAGGATGAACGGCAGGACGCCGAACTGCCACGACTTTTCCACGCCGATCAAGGTAGCCAGCCAGGCAAAGCCCATGGCCATCATGACGATTTCGGCAACCAGCATGGCGTTGAACAGCTTGATCGGGTGGCGATCCCAGCCGCGATCGGCGGCCCAGCCGACGATTGCCGCCATGACGACGAAGCCCGCGAGATAACCACCGGTGCCGCCGATCATGTAGGCGATGCCGATGCCCTTTTCAGGCGTGCTCTGGAAGACCGGGAAGCCCATGGCGCCTTCGGCCATGTAGAGAAGCAAGGTAGCGACGCCAAGCCGCAGGCCAAATGCGGTGGCGATGAGCAGGACGGCCAGCGTCTGCATCGAGATATCGACCGGCCCGAGCACGACTTTCGTCTTGGCCGACAGGGTCAAAAGCAGCGTTCCGGCAATCGCCAGCAAAAGCTGGGTTGCCAGGCGCAGCGCACCCTCCTGGGGCAAAGCGAGAGAAACAAGCGGGCGCATCGTCGTTGCAAGTGCCATGGTCTTCCCCAATCCGGATTGCCGCAGGTCGCGGCCTCGCTTTTTCCTATATTGGCTTCCGTGTTATGCGGCAATCAGTTTTGCCGTCTTCCTGAACAGGGATTCAACGACACCGCCATGGCGCTCAAATTCGACACCAGCTTCGATCCGGCCTATGGCCAGGGCGTCACCGTTGCGCCGGACGTTTTGCGCGTCACCGCCAAAAACCCCAGTCCGTTCACCTTTCACGGCACCAACAGCTACATTGTCGGGCATGACACGCTGGCGGTGATCGATCCGGGTCCGGATGATGGGGCGCATTTCCAGACCCTGCTCGAGGCGATCGCAAACCGGCCGGTCAGCCATATTTTCGTCAGCCACACCCATCGCGACCATTCTCCACTGGCCGCGCGGCTGAAAGCGCACACCGGGGCCGACGTGCTGGCCGAAGGCCCGCACCGCCCGGCGCGGCCGCTGCGGATCGGCGAGATCAATCCGCTCGACGCCAGCGCCGACACGGCTTTCGTCCCGGACATCGCGCTGCCCGACGATGCGCTGATCGGGGGTGACGGCTGGGCGATCCGAACCGTGCTGACGCCGGGCCATACCGCCAATCACGCGGCGTTTGCGCTGGAAGGCACCGGCATCCTGTTTTCGGCCGACCATGTGATGGCGTGGGCGACCTCGATCGTGGCGCCGCCCGACGGGGCGATGGCCGACTACATGGCCTCGCTCGACAGATTGATCGCGCGCGGCGACCGCCTGCTGCTGCCCGGCCATGGCGGCCCGGTAACCGCGCCGCGCAGCTTCATGCGCGGGCTGAAGACGCATCGCAAGATGCGCGAACGGGCGATCCTGGAGCGGATCCGGGGCGGCGACCGGACTATTCCCGACATGGTCAAAGCGATCTACCGTGACACCGACCCGCGTCTGCATGGTGCCGCCGGCCTGTCGGTGCTAGCCCATCTCGAAGACCTGGTGGCGCGCGGCCTGGTCAGCACTGAGGGCGATCCGGCCATCGACGGCATTTTTGTGCCGCTTGGCTAGAAGCGGCTGGAACGTTCTTCCGGTTGAGGCGATTTCAAACCGTGGCAAGAGCATTCCGGATTGACCGGAAGTCGTGCCGCGGTCTCCAGCGCGACCCGCGAGGCTGTCATGGAGAGGCTCGGCAACACGTCCTCCTGCAACAATTTCTGGCGATTGCGGTCCATATAGTCGTTGAATCCGGCGGTTACGAACGCCAAGGGCACGAAGCATGCACCGATCTCGCGCGACAAGGTCGCCTCAGGGGCGATCGAATGGTTGAGCACATCCGCGCCCATGCTGCGAAACGCCAAGGCTTCGGCGGGAGTTGTCAGTCGCGGCCCGTAGCAGTGGGCAGCGACCAACTGCTGTTCGATGCCATGGACGCGGCATTCGGCAGGCCAATGGCGCCGGGCGGTTTCGACCAGAACTGCCGCACATCTGGGACATACGATCTGCTTGCCCGAGCAGTCGAAGCTCTGGCGGCCAGGCAGCAGTGAAAACGGGGTCTGCGACAGTTCGATGATATCGGCGTTCACCACCATGTCTCCGGGCTGGATCGCCTTGTTGACGGCGCCGATGGTGGAGCAGGCCAGGACTTGCCTTACACCCGCCTGCATCAAGACCCAGAACGCCCGGCGATGGCAGGAATGGTCGATATGGTCGCGGGGATTGCCGTGCGAATACATGCACAAGGCATGTTTCGCTTTGCCTTCGGCTGTAATCGACGCATCGAACTCGAGCAGCTTCCAGTTGTCGGTGCGACCGAAAGGCGTTTCGAAACTCATGTCCCGCCGCAAGGTGCGCACACCCTCGAATTCGACATCTTCCGGGAAGGCAAGCCCCCAGTTTGCCGAGCCGGTGATGATGGCCAACCCCACCTGAGGGATTTCCGCTGATTGATCCGCCGGAGCAGCGGCTGCTTGATGATCTGTAGGCATGTTTCCAGTCTCTGTCAGGATTTTTGGCGAAGACTCACGATCAGGACGGCGACCAAGACGATGACGGTCCACAAGGTCGAAATCGCCGCAATGGTCGGATCGATCTGATCGCGCAGCGACAGGAACATGAGCTTCGGCAGCGTGCTGTTTTGACCGCTGGCTACGAAGATCGAAATCACGGACTCGTCGAGCGAGGTTAGGAAGGCCATCAGCGTGGCCGACAACAGACTGATCTGAAGCTGCGGGACAACTATTCCGCCAATGGCTCTCGCCCAGTTTGCGCCGAGGCTGCGCGCTGCCTGAACCTGGTTCCAGTCAAAGCGGGCCAAAGCGGGCAACAACACAATGCAGGCGACCGGAATGGCCAGCACCACATGCCCGACCAGCACGCCGAACAGCGTTCCGACCAGACGTTGCGCCGCGAGCACAAAGAAGAGGCCGATCGCAAGCAGGATGCCCGGCACGATGGACGGGGTGAGCAGAGCGCCCTGAATGGCCAAGGCGGTCCTTCCGCCGAGCCGGTTGATCGAGATGCAGGCCAGCAGCGCCAGAGGCACTGCGAGCGTCGCCGTCAATGTCCCAAGGATCAGGCTCGTCCTGAGCCCGGCCATCCATGTCGCCGAACCGAAGAAGTTCTCGTACCAGCGCAACGAGTATGCGCGCGGCGGAAACTCGAGGAGATCGGAGGCTGAAAAGGAGAGCGGCACGACCACCAGCGTCGGCAGCATCAGGAACGCCAATATGAGCGCGCAAAAACTCCACAGGAGGATGCGGGCCAGCCTGTTGTCCGGATATGCTTCAAGCATGGGCCGCACCGAATTTGTTGCGCGCCATCAGTCGGCGCGCCGCCAGGAACATCACGCCGATCAGCGCCATGAGAATGAGAAGCAGAATGCCCAGGACGCTCGCCGATCCCCAGTCCTGAAAGGTCGACAGCGTGCGCTCGATCCGGATGGAGAGAGGATTTACCTTGCCGCCGCCGAGCACCGCCGGCGTGATGAAGAAGCCTATGGTGTAGATGAAGACGATCAATGAGCCCGAGTAGATGCCGCCGGTCGAAAGCGGCAAGATGACGGTGCGGATCGTTTGCCCGAGCGTGGCGCCCATGCTCGCCGAAGCGCGGACAAGGTTGGCGTCTATATCGCGCATCGCGGCATAGACGGGCAGCAGGAAGAGCGGCAGCATGTAGTGAACCATGCCGATGAGCGTTCCGGTGAAGTTGTAGACCAGCGGCAATGGCTCCGCTGTCAGGCCCGAACCTGTCAAAGCCGCATTGATCAGGCCTTCGCGCCGCAAGAGCACCAGCCAGCCATAGGTGCGCACCAGAATGGAGGTCCACAATGGCAGCATGACAAAAGCCATCAGCAGATTGGCGACCCTTGGTCTGGCGCTGGCCAGGGCGAGCGCCAGCGGGGTACCGAGAAGAATGCAGATCGCCAGCGTGCCAAGGGACAACTCAAGGGTCGTGACGAGTGCCGACCATGTCAGTCCGCTCGACAGCACCTTCTCGTAATTGCCGACAGTGTATTCACCCCCGGTGGTCAGAAAGGATTGCCGGATGATCCAGACGATGGGCAGGATCGCCGCCATCCCTACGATGAAAAGCGCAGGCAGTGAAAGCGAGAGGAAGAACCGCCGCTCGCGTCGTGCGTCTGCCACCAGCGCAGGATCGAAGGTGACGGTCACGCTACCGCTCCGGGTATCGCATGAACTTTCGCCGCCGGCGCATAGGCGGTCAGTCGCTGACCGGTGGCAAGCTCGGCGCAGCCGCCGGCCAGCGCCGCCGGGATGCAGACGAGAATCTCCTGACCGCCGTCAAGCGCCAGCGTCAAAAGCCAGTTCTCGCCGCGAAACGCCTTGGCGCGCAGCGTTCCCTCAAGCGCCACCCCGTCTCGCCCGACGAGCTTCGCATCAAGATGGAAGCTTTCCGCGCGGATCATCAAAGCTTCGCCTGACGCATCGGCGCCGTCTATTCTGCGCACCGCGCCCGGGGCCACAATGTTGGCCTCGCCCATGAACTCCGCGACAAAGCGGGTCGATGGACGATCATAGATCCGCTGTGGCGTGTCGATCTGCTGAATGCGGCCGGAATTCATCACCGCAACCCGGTCTGACATGATCAGTGCTTCGCGCTGGTCATGCGTCACATAGATCGTGGTGATCCCCAGATCATCGTGCAGACGCCGGATCTCGTATTGCATGGTTTCGCGCAGATTCTTGTCGAGCGCCGACAACGGCTCGTCCATCAGCATCACGCGTGGTTCGAAGACGATCGCCCGCGCCAGCGCCACCCGCTGACGCTGGCCGCCGGACAATGCTGCAATGTTGCGTTCCGCCAGACCGTCCAGCTTCACGCGGGCCAAGGTGTCAAGCGCCCGCTGACGGGCCTCCGCTTTCGGCGTCTTGCGCAGCGCCAACGGATACTCGACATTTGCCAGAACGTTCATGTGGGGAAACAGGGCGTAGTTCTGGAACACTATGCCGATGTCGCGCTTGTTGGGCGCCAGACGGGTAATGTCGCGATCGCCCAACAGGAGTTTGCCGGAATCGGGCCGGACAAACCCGGCCAGAGCCATGAGCAGCGTGGTCTTGCCCGACCCGGACGGCCCCAGCAGCGTGAGGAACTCGCCAGCATGAATGTCGAGCGAGACATCGTCCAGCGCGACGTAAGATCCATAGGTCTTGCGCACGCTGTCGATGGTGATCGGGAGCGACTTCATCATGTGCTGCAGCCTTGGAGCTGATGAATTCGAGACTCAGCGGTTCATCATTTCATCGAAGGCTTTTTGGGCGGCCTCGCCGTTCTTGACCCACCAGTCGGCATTCGAGAACACCGAGGTGCCGGCATTTTCAGGCGCGGTCGCCAGGGTCTTCAGCCGATCCTCGGGAATAAGGCCACCCTCATAGCCGGCAGGATTGACCGGGCCATAGGCGATGAAGTCGGTCAGCTTCGCCACGCGCGCCGGCTGCGTCATCGCCGCGATGAGCTTCATGGCTGCTTCCTTGTTCGGCGCCCCCTTCGGCACCGCCAGGCAGTCGGTGCCGATGACCGAACCCTTGAACGTATAATCAACCGTGCCGCCATCGGCTTTAACGGTCTGCGCCCGGCCGTTCCAGGTAACGACCAGATCCGCCTCGCCGTCTTTCAACAACTGCGCGGACTGCGCTCCCGAGGTCCACCAGACCGAGACATTCGGTTTGATCGCCTCAAGCCGCTTGATAGCGCGCTCCAGGCCGTCCGGCGTGCTGAGCACGGGATAAACGTCCGCCGGCGCCACGCCATCGGAGAGCAGCGCGATCTCGATCAGGTCCTGCGCATTGGCGCGCAGGGCGCGACGGCCCGGGAATTTGGCGACATCCCAGAACTCCGCCCAGGTCTTCGGCGGGGCCTCGCCATAGGTCTTGGTGTTCCACGACATGACGGTGCCATAGGAGTCGAACGGATAGCAGTAGTCGGACTTCGCGCCGGCGGGCACGGAATTGGGATCGATGATCTTGTAGTCGAGCGGCTCCAGCAGCGACTGTGCGGCTGCCTGCGCGCCTTCCGGCGAGCCGAGATGGACAATGTCGGTCGTAATAGCCCCCGAGGTGACCTGCATCTTCAGCGCGGCCAGGCCGTCGCTTTGCGTCTCCTCGCGGACATCATAGCCGAGCTCTTTTGCAGCGGGGGCCCACATGGCCTCCTTGATGGCGTTGCCGTAGTCGCCGCCCGCGGTGGTGATGGTGACTGTCTGGGCATAGGCGGGCAAGGCAACCGAGACGGCGATCGCTGCCAGGGAAATGCGTAGTAAACGGGACATGGTTTCTCCTCCTCCGGATTCATCAAAATGCCGATAAGATCGGCTTTTTTGTTAATCGTAACGTTACGATTGCCTAAAATAATCCTGGAGTCAAGCTGGCGCCAGGCAGGTCCGTTTTGTTCTGTGAGCCTGGGTTTGACCCTCGGATCGAATCCGGTAACGTTGCGATGCCCAGCAAGATCAGCCGGCGCTCTCGCAAATGAAGTCGGGCGATATGGCCAATCTAAAACAGATCGCGGCGGAACTTTCCCTTTCGGTGACCACGGTGTCCCGCGCTCTGAAGGATGGGCCGGAGGTGCTGCCCTCGACCATAGCCCGCGTCAAGGAGGCGGCGAAGCGGCTCGGCTATGTCCCGAACCATCATGGTCGCGCGCTGAAAACCGGACGAACCCTGACGCTGACGGCAGTGCTGCCGATGGAGACGCGCGACTACCTTTCCGATCTGTTGAAGCTTCCTCTAATCGAAGGCATGACGCTGGCGGCGCGGCAAGCGGGTTATAGTCTGTCCATCTATTCGACCACTCCCGACGACGATCCCGTCGAGAGTGTGCAGCGGCAGCTTCAGGCGCGCAGCTCAGACGGACTGATCATCACCCGCATGGTGTCGGGTGATCCGCGCATCAAGCTGCTGCTGGATGAACGCATGCCGTTCGTCGCGTTTGGAAGAACCGACCTGGATACCGCGTATCCTTATGTCGATGTCGACAATGAACAGATTGCCTACGAGGCGACCCGACGGCTCATGGACAAGGGCTGTCGACGCATTGCGCTGCAACTTCTCGTTCCGAAGGACCAGGCGAGCGCCATGCGTCTTTCCGGATATGGAAGGGCAATGGCCGAGGCCGGCATTCCGATCGACCAATCGCTGATCGGTCATGGCATGTTCACCATGGAATCGAGCGCGGCCTGGTTCGATCGCCTGCTGGCGTCGTCAGATCCGCCGACGGGCCTGGCATGTGCCAACGAACTGGGCCTTCTGGGAGCGTTACACGCTCTCGGCAAGCGGGGTCTTGAGCCTGGCCGTGAGGTCCACATCGTCACTCGTGACAGCACGCGGCTTGCACGCTTCCTGCCGGCGAAGATTGAAGTTCATTTTGTGGACATGGCCGGTGTCGGACGCAAACTTATCGAAGTCCTTGAGCGCCGGATCGCTAATCCGCTCGGGCCGGTGGAGACAATCTTGTTGAAGGGTAATTTCGACCCGGGCGAATAGTCTGTGCGCAGACTCGAGCCGCATTGTTGCGGCGCCAAGCGATTCCGATTGGCCGTCCGGTGCTCGGGATGTCACTCCGCCGGCGCAGCACCCACCTGCCAGGCGTCGTCGCCGAGGTCGCAGCGGCCGTAGCGGGAGGCCGAGCGCATGTCGACGACGATCGTGTCGTCGTCATTGCTCACCCGGATCGCAACCGTCGGCGGGCAGGCCGACCACGAAGCTGCGGGCGACGGCAAGGCGATCTACCGGGACACCGATCCACGCCTGCATGGCGCCGCCGGGCTGTCGGTGCTCGCCCATCTCGAGGATCTGGTCGCGCGCGGTCTGGTCGCCACCGAGGGAGATCCGGCCATCGACGGCGTTTTTGTGCCGTGATGTAGCTTGTTCCAAAAAAGTTCAGTCAACTACGTAGCGTACGTCGTCGACGCTCGAAGTGTATTTCTTCAGAAACGTCGTGACCGCGTCACATGCCTTCTGGTAATCAGAAAAGTAAATCGACTTTGGCATCTTTACCTGAACACCCCAGCCATCAAAATGCATGTATACGTCGCATCTTCTCTCAATACTGTCATCTCTGTTACAAACACGGATACTCGACTTTTGTTTGCCTAAAAACGCATCCACATCATCATTGCGCAAACACTGATTCGTCGAAGAAAACTTTTTTCGAACCGGTCCATTGTCTAAGGAAATGAAGAAGCCACGGGCAGAACTGTCTTTGGTGCTTGAAAAGATAGAAGGCGAGAAATCGCCATTGCTTGGGTCGATTACCGCAGCTATGTCAACGGAATGATAGCGATGATTGGCACCTCCCCCCACGCTGCTATTGCCGCCAAGCTCATTCCACACAAACGCCCTTGGCAGCTTGAGGTGCCACTCCACCAGCGAGGCGTTGCCACCTTGCGCTCCGGACACATCGAATTTGAAAGCCAATTCATAGGGCTCCATACTTCGGGATGCTGAGGTTGGCATCCCGGGCAAGATCGACCTGGACAGTTGACTGAACCTTCCCGCCACGCAATAGCCAAGGCCAAGCAACACGGCCAAGCCAAGCGTAGACGCCAGCAAAGTGGCCGATTTCTTCATGGATAGCTCGCCCCAAGCCGATAGCTCGTAAAACCACAACGGCACCAACCCGGAAAAGCTCCAAGTTTTGTATTGTAGGCTATATTACACACTTTCATCATCATCTCTTGGACATTGAGTATCTATCGATTGACGCACGACAGCCATTTAAAATATTTATAGTCTCTTGATGCGCCTCATCCAAATCAGGATGTTTTCTTGGATAAACCAAACTGACAGCGAACCCACGTTGCCCGCTCAGCGCTGCTAAAAACGGATTCGTCATCAGCGGATGATCCCATCGCTCCACCTTGCAGCAGTCGGGATTATTTTTTAGGTACTCGCTTGCAACTGCTGGGCTTGAAATTGCATAGGGAAACTCTGGCTGTCGAGCCTCAAGAACCAGCGCACTTTCAACCAGCTCTGCGTCAGAGGCAAGAACTTTGGTTTTTCTACAGTAACCATTTATCTCATCCGAATACCAAGACGCTATGCCAATAGCCAAAATCAGCATTGGAGCTCCGATATCTATCGCTAATATTTCTTTCTCATTCATACGATCTTTCTCTTTTATTCATAATGCATGATACTGAACCGTATCGGGTGATCCTGTTCCTATTATTGAATCAGGATTGACAGATTATTTCTGCACAACCTAAAACTTTATCGATGCCATGCGGTAAGGGCCGATCGTTGACGGTTGGCGTGCATCATCCAAACGCCCCAGCTGGTAGTTCGTCGGCCTGGTCACGGCGCGTTGCGCACGCCAGTTGGGATCAACACTGCGATTGAGCACTGGACAGAGAACCTTTT
This sequence comes from Mesorhizobium sp. P2_B11, assembly GCF_056404855.1. Taxonomy (NCBI): domain Bacteria; kingdom Pseudomonadati; phylum Pseudomonadota; class Alphaproteobacteria; order Hyphomicrobiales; family Phyllobacteriaceae; genus Mesorhizobium; species Mesorhizobium sp. P2_B11. Next base: position 204,555 of record NZ_JBFUDF010000005.1, on the reverse strand, counting down.
TCACCATCCCGGCACTACGCACAAAGGGCGGACCATTCGTGGCAAGACCTTGCAGGATTTCAGCGTTTTCTGCTGGTTTGCGTAGTAACGCCGTCATGCGTTACCACCTCGTTCAAGCAGTGGATTGTGGCCGAGGCGGCATTGACGCGCGCGTTGGATGCCGAGATCGCCAGCCGCTAGAGCAAGCGGCGCCTGCGCCCACCCCCTAGCAGTGCCTTGGCGCCACCTCTCACTCAGCCGGCGCCGCACCCACCTGCCCTGCGACCTCCTGGTCCAGCTCGGCGAGGAATCCGACAATGCGCGCGGCATTGTCGCCGAGGTCGTAGCGGCCGTAGCGCGAGGCCGAGCGCATGTCGACGACGATGGTGTCGCCGTCATTGCTGACCCGGATGGCGACATCGGCTGGCAGCCCCACGACGAAGCTGCGGGCCACGGCTGATATCGTCACCTCGTCCTGGCCGTCTGTCACCGGGTACGGTGCTGTAAGCTGCCAGTCGCGGCGGTCGAGCACGGTTTCGACGGCGTCGACGACAGTTTCGAACGGCAGATTGTAGCTGCGGCCGGTGACCAGCGGATAGGCATCCTGCTGCAGGCGCGCCTCGCCCGGCGTCGGCAGCGCGAGCACGTTCATGTCCTTGGTGCGATCGCTGGTGTCGAGCACAGGCGGATTGTCGAGATCGGTCGAGATATCCCTGAGCGGCGGCGTGGTCGCCGCCCAATAGGCGGCGATGCCGTAGGGCGTCAGCACCAGCAGCGCCAGCAAGGCGCCGACCGAGAGGTCGCGGCCGCCACGGTCGCCGAAATGCCACAGCCTGGATAAAGCGAGGCCGGCAAACAGCAAGGCGAACGCGGCAAGCAGGGCGACGATCGCCAGCACCCACAGGAAGGCCGGCGTTTCGACCAGTTCGAAATGATGGCCGGCCAGCACGGTCAAAAGCAGCACCAGGGCAAAAGCACCCGTGCGCCGCGACCAGCCGGCCGCCCTCGATGTCTGCCGCTCGTGAACGTCCATTGTCTTCAGCACCGCCCCAACCCGCACAGAGGCTTAGAACGGTTCAACGGTTGATGGAACCGTTGAACCGTTCAAGCTCTTCTTTTTGCGCGCAATTCCGGACGGAAAACCGCTGCGCACTTTTCCTAGAATTGCTCTAGAGCAAAGGATGCTCAAATTGAACATCCCCTGCTGGTTGTTTCCACGCATGTCGTTGCCCCAAAACCGCTTCGCACTTTTGGGCGACATGCTCCAACGTTTTTGAACGCCAAAGGAATCGCACGGTCCCGATCAATCCGTCGGCAGGCGGTAGTCGCTGAACTGCTTGCGCAAGGTGGTCTTCTGAATCTTGCCGGTGGCGGTGTGCGGGATTTCACCGATGAAGGCGATGTCGTCGGGCATCCACCACTTCGCCACCTTGCCGTCCATGAAAGCCAGGATGTCGGCCTTGCTCGGCTCCTTGCCCGGTTTGGCGACCACGACCAGCAAGGGCCGCTCGCCCCATTTCGAATGATGGACGCCGATGGCAGCGGCCTCGGCGACGTCGGGATGGCCGACGGCGAGGTTCTCCAGGTCGATGGTCGAGATCCACTCGCCGCCCGACTTGATGACATCCTTGGCGCGGTCGGTGATCTGCATGTAGCCGCCAGGATCGATATGGGCGACGTCGCCGGTATCGAACCAGCCGTCCTTGTCGAACTGCTCGGAGCCGACGCCGCCATAGTAGGCGCGGGCGATGGCCGGACCGCGCACCTTCAGCCGACCGAAGGTCTTGCCATCCCAGGGCAGTTCCTTGTCGTCGTCATCCGTCACCTTCATCTCGACGCCGAAGGGCGGGTAGCCCTGCTTGCCCTGGACATCGAGCCGCGCCTCGCCCTCGAGCCCCAGATGTTGCGGCTTCATGGTGCACAGCGTGCCGAGCGGCGACATCTCGGTCATGCCCCAGGCATGGATGACCTCGACGCCGTAATTGTCCTGGAATTTTTTCGTGATGGCGCGCGGGCAGGACGAGCCGCCGATGACGACCTTCTTGAGATGCGGAAGCGTCTTGCCGGTCTCCTCCAGATGCTGCAGCAGCATCATCCACACGGTCGGCACGGCGGCGCTGAAGGTAACCTTCTCGGTGTCGAGCAGCTCGTAGATCGAGGCGCCGTCCATCTTGCAGCCGGGCATGACCAGCTTGGCGCCGATCATCGGCGCGCTCTGGCCAAGGCCCCAGGCGTTGGCATGGAACATCGGCACGACGGGGAGAATCGTGTCCCGAGCGGAGATGCCCATGGCGTCGGGCATGGCGGCGATCATGGCGTGCAGCACGTTGGAACGATGGCTGTAGAGCACGCCCTTGGGATCGCCCGTCGTGCCGGAGGTGTAGCACATGCCGGCGGCGGTGTTTTCAGGGAACGTCTTCCAGGCGAAGTCGCCATCGGCCTCGTTCAGCCAGTCCTCATAGGCGACCACGTTCGGCAGCGTCGTCTCGGGCAGATGCGCCTTGTCGGTCAGAACGATCACCTTTTTCAGCGATTTGACCGCGCCGGCGATCTTTTCCAGGAGCGGCATGAAGGTGAGGTCGACGAAGATCGCCCGGTCCTCGGCATTGTTCATGATCCAGACGATCTGCTCGGGAAACAGCCGCGGGTTCAGCGTGTGGTAGATGGCGCCGACGCCCATGATGCCGTACCAGGCCTCGATGTGGCGCGCCGTGTTCCAGGCGAGCGTCGCGATGCGGTCGCCGAGCACAAAGCCGTCGCGTTCAAGCCTTTGGGCAACCTTGAGCGCACGGCGATGGATCTCGGCATAGGTGGTGCGAACGATCGGACCTTCGATCGAGCGCGATACGATCTCGCGTGTGCCGTGCTGCCGCTCGGCATTGTCGATCAGCTTGTGGCAGAGCAGCGGCCATTCCTGCATCAGTCCGAGCATCTGGTTCCTCCCATTGGTTCCTCGTTCTCTTAGTCTTTTTGTTCCATTGTGAGACGAACGGGCGGATTGTCCAGTCATCAAGTCTCCAACCGTTAACGGCTGAAGCAAGCAGTGATCGAATCCCTGGGAAAACCGCCACAATCCGGCCATCGTCGGCGTTAACGTCCGTTAACGGGGCAAGGGGTGCGATAGGCGACTGAAAGAGGTTCGCATGGACGCGCAGCTCGACGACACGCAGGTGGAAGACAGGCCGTTGGACGACAACCAGGCCGAGGACGTGCTGCTGGACGATATCCAACTCGACGACAAAGAGCTTGAGGACACGCTGGCCGCAAGCCTGGCCGATCTTGTGCCGGAGGCCAAAAAGGTTTCCGAAGACGAATTTGTCGAAGTGGTCGGCGGCGCCCTGGAGGCGGTCGGCGGCACGCTGCTGTTCAAGATGTGCGTCCAGAACGAAGGCGAAGGCCAGCATGTCGCCGCCGCATCGATCGGCGACGGCGGCAATCGCCAGTTCCTGCTGCTCACCTTGCCGACCGGCGGCGGCGCGCTGAAGGTCGAGACCACGTCAAGAAGCACCAACCCGGTGGCCGGCATTGCCGCTGCCTATGCCGGCCTGATGGACGTCTTCAAGACCGCGGCCTGACGTTCGCATAGATGTGATCGTTTCAACCACCGACCAGGCACGCCTGCCTGTCACGATGGCCTTGCGCGACAGGTTCTCCGAACACACTTGAGGGATATGGGAAGCAATCCCCCCTCGTGCTCCCAATTGGACAACGCTCCCAATCGGACAAGGAGAACCCCTCGCATGGACCAGATCGCCAACCCCGCCCCCGGCTTCCAGAACAATCCCGGCAAGGTCATCACCGTCGAGCCTTATCGCGGCACCGTTGTCGTGCGTGCCGGCGATGCGGTGATCGCCACGTCAACGCGGGCGAGGCTTCTGTCCGAACCGCCCTACCCCCAGCATTTCTATATCCCCTTCGAAGACATCGATTTCACGCAGCTCGGCAAAACCACCCTTTCGACGCACTGCCCCTACAAGGGCGACGCCAGCTACTGGAGCGTGCTGCCGGCTGGCGAGACCGGCAAGGACGCGATGTGGGCCTATCAGCAGCCCTTCGACGAAATGGCCGAGATTCGCGATCACGGCGCCTTCTACGCCAACAGGGTGACGATCGAAGCCACGCCTGCCTGAGGACTCCGGCAGCTGCATCGATGGCTACCCGTCAGACTTGTGCCAGGCCGCCATCGACCTGGATGTCGGCGCCGTTGATGTAGCTCGCCTGATCCGAGGCAAGGAATGCGACGGCATTGGCGATTTCCGAAGGCTCGGCGTTCCGCCCCATCGGAACCAGTGTGCCGAGATAGTCGTAGAAACTGCCGAGGTCGGCGCCGCCTGCCAGATTGTCGAGGCCAGGCGTCACGGTCGTGCCCGGGCTGATCGCGTTGACACGAATGCCACGGCCCTTGAGATCCAGCACCCACGTCCTCACCAGATTGCGAAGCGCTGCCTTGGTGGCGGAATAGATGCCGAGTCCGGCTCCGACCTTGAAGCTGTTGATCGAGGCCGTGACGATGACCGACGCGCCTTGCGACAGCAGCGGCAAGGCCTTTTGGACGGTGAAGACCGTGCCCTTGACGTTGATGTCGAAATGCCGATCGAAGTGATCCTCCGTCGTCTGCTCGAGTGAAGCGGCTTCCGCGATCGCAGCGTTGGCGAATACGATATCCAGCCTGCCCTTGTTCGCCTTCACCGTCGCAAAAAGCCTATCGAGATCGGCAAGCTTGGTTACGTCACCCTGCACGGTCGTGACCTGATTGCCGATCGCCGCAGCCGCGGCGTCCAGCTCAGCCTTGCGGCGGCCGAAGATGAAGACGTGAGCCCCTTCTGCTGCGAATTTCCTGGCCGTTGCCAAGCCGATGCCTGTCGCGCCGCCGGTGATGACCGCGACCTTACCTTCCAGCATCCTTGCCATTTATGCCTGCTCCCGTGATGAGGCCCTGGCGTCGAGGCTCGGCACATCCGGAATGGCCGCGCCAAATGACGTTCGGTTTTCCATCATGTAGCTGGCTGTGAGCGATGCGACCTCGTCCAGCCGCGTGTCCATGGCAAAATGCCCGGCGTCCAGGATCGCAATCTTCGCGTCTGGAATATCCCGTTTGAAGGCTTGCGCACCGGCCACCGTGAAAGCGAGGTCATGCTTGCCCCAGACGATCAGCGCCGGCAGGCGATGCGTGCGCAGCCATGTCTGCCAGGCCGGATAGGCAGCGATGTTGTTTTGATAATCGTAGATCAGGTCGGCCTGAATTTCGGCCTGGCCAGGTCTGTTCAAATAGGCATGCTCGTCCATCCAGAGATCGGGATTGTATGCCTCGATATCAGGATCGCTACCGACGTGACGGGCGCGAGTGACCTCCAGTGATAAATGTGCACGGCGGACCTCCTGTTCGTGCGCGGCGCGATCTGCCCAGAATGCCTTGCGCTTTTCCCACATCACGCCGAGGCCTTCCTCGTACACATTGCCGTTTTGGAAGATTGTCCCCTGAACCGCGGCGGGCCGCGCCGTTGCGAGACGCATTCCGACAGGGGCGCCATAGTCCTGCATGAACAGCACGTAGCGGGCCAGGCCAAGCGCGTCAGTGAACTTCTGCATGACATCGGCGAGATGATCGAATGTGTAGGAAAAATTCGCCGGCGCATCGCTGTTGCCGAAGCCGGGATAGTCGGGGGCAACAAGGTGAAAGCGGTCACCCAATTTCTGCATGATGCCATCATACATTCGCGAAGAGCTCGGAACACCGTGCAGCATCAGCAGCGTGGGCCTGCCTTTGGTGCCAGCCTCCCGGTAGGCGATTTTCACACCGTCGATGACAACGCTGCGATAGCCGATGGCTACGCTGCGATACGAGACCGGGGCGCTGGCTGCGGCGGATCCCCCCGTCGCGCGTGTCGTCATTGGGTTCTCAGGCATTTCTCTCTCCGGCCATCACTCTGCTGTTCAGATTGTCAATGGCTTTAAAGCTTGGCGGCGGCGCCCAGCTTGACGACGAATGCGTCGCCGAACTCATCCGACGAAAATGGCTGCTGGCCGCTGACCAGTTCGCGGTCCTCGATGACGTTCGGCTGGAAAGCGGCGATACGATCGACATGCGCGCCGGCCTGCGCCAGCGCATCGGCGGCGTAGAACTGGACGAAACCGCCAAGCTGCTTGCCTTCGCCTTCGATGATCTGCTCCTCGCCAGTGGCAAAAACAGTCAGCCTGTAGCCGGCATAGGGCCAGCCTTCAGCAAGCTTGCTCGCCGCGAAGATGTCACCGTCCACCATCGCCTTGTGATAGGCAACAGGGTCCGAGACCGTGGACAGCAGCGCCGTCGGACCATGGCAGATGACCCCGGTGGGGCGGCCGTTTTCGTGGAAGGCCCTCAGGATTTCGCCGAGTTCCTTGTTCTGCCCGAGATCCTGCATCGGGGCATGTCCGCCCGGGATGAAGATGCCGATGTATCCGGCAGTGCCCTCTTTCAGGATCGTGGCGAGGGTCTTCGGCTTCTTGATGTCGGCAAAGCTGTCGACCAGCTTTACCGCAGCCGCGCGCGCAGCGTCGTCATTGCCGAAAAATACCTTGTCGTTCGAGACGGGATCGAAGGTCGCGGCGTTGCCTTTCGGATTGGCAAAAACCGGCGTGTAACCGGCCTCGACCAGCTTGCGCAGCGGGATGGAGAGTTCGTCCAGGTAAAAGCCGGACTGATATGTCTTGCCGTGCTTGAGCTCAAGCTTGTCGACGCTCGACAGGATGATGAGGACCTTGCCCCCTGCCGCCATGGCGACACTGGACGACAGTGCCAGGGCCGCAACCGTCGCGGCGATGCCGCCGAGGATCGTGGCGCGAAGCCTTCGCTTGAGGGAGTGCGGGGTAGAGGGTTCGATCGTTGAAGTCGTCATCTGCGTGATCCTGTGATGTCGCCGCTCAAGCGGCGCGCGGTGAGGTGGTAATCATTCGATCCTGAATCAATCTGACCGGTCACTTTGTTTTTGGAGCGGATTTCGCCCCTGCGCCGTCAAGTTTGGATTCAGAACACGATTTAATATGACCGGTCACTTTATTCTGTCAAGCGCGATTCACCCTCAGGGACAAAAATCTGCGCCGTCTATCTCAGAAGAATCCGGAAGGTCACGGCCAGGAACTCATCGACCGGGCCTCTCGATCGCGCAACTTTCAACTGCATCGCGATCCCCTCCCAGGCGTTCACCAGATATCGGCCCATCTGATCGGCATCGATGCGTGGATCGACCTCGCCCGCCGCCTGGGCATCTCTGATGACCTGCGCGACAGCGCCGCTCCATACCGCATAGATTTCCTGCAGAGCCGAGCGCATCGCCGGGTGCGATGCCGCCATTTCGGCGCCGAAATTGCCAAGCAGGCAGCCTCGTTCGAACCCGTGTCTCTCATACCCATCGGCAAGGAACGTGAAATGGGCTCTTAGCCTCTCCAACGGGGTCCTGGATTGATCGAAGAGCATGTCGACCCGGCTGGACTCGCCATACGGTCCAAGAACTTCGAGGGCCAGGGCCTCCTTGGTCTTGAAATGATTGAAGAACGAGCCCTTCGGAACGCCCGCGGCCTCGGTAATGTCCTGGACGGAACAGCCATTGAAACCCTTGGCATGCAACGTCTCACGGCCTGCCTCAATCAGCTTTCCTCGCACACTGGGTCTTGGCATTCCGGGCTCTCCTTCGACAGCCCAGATATATGACCGGTCACTTTAACGTGCAAGTTCCTAAGAGGCGCACGGCGGCGCCTGCTATCCCCCCTTTCGGCTGGCTCAGTGGTGATGTTCAGCGCAGGATTAAAGCACTAGAGTTGCCCATCATGAATCACATGATCTCTCTGTCGCGCGCACGTTTGCAGAAAATGACGCGCGGTATCGGGTTGCGCCAGCTCCGCCTGATCTCGGGCACGATCATGTTCGCTTATCTGATCAGCCACTTCCTCAACCATGYGCTCGGCAACATCTCGATGGAGGCGCTGGCGACCGGCATCCACTACCACACGATGCTCTGGCACTTTCTGCCGGTCGCGATGCTGTTCTACAGCGCCTGTCTGGTGCATACCGCGCTCGGCGTCTGGGCGCTGTACCAGCGCCGGGAATTCAGTTGGAAGGCGATCGAGCCGCTGCAGCTGGTGCTTGGCCTCAGCATCCCGATGCTGATCGTCGCCCATGTTGTCGGCGTCAGGCTCGGCCAGGTCTTGTACGGGCATGAGAAGTACTACCCGCAGCAGTTCTATGTGTTGTTCATCGCCTCGCAGTACCGCATCTGGGTCATGCTCATCGTGCTGGTGGTGGCGTGGGTGCACGGCTGTATCGGCCTGTATTTCTGGCTAAGGCTGCGGCCTTTCTTCAAACGCGCTGCGCCGTTCCTGCTTGCCGCAGCCGTACTGGTGCCGACGCTGGCGATGCTCGGCATCTACCAGGGCGGCCGTACCACGGTGTCCGATTCCCAGGATCCCAACTGGCGCCGTCAGGAATTGTCGACGCAGAAGCTCGGCACGCAGGCGCAGGGAAACAAGCTCGACCGCATCACCGGCGGCCTGATGATCGGCTATCTCGGCCTGCTCGGCCTTGTCCTGGTCGTACGCGGCGCGCGCGCCCTGCTGGAGGTTCGCGACGGCATGATCACACTGTCCTATGGCAACGGCCGCACCGTCCGGGTGCCGAAGGGATTGAGCGTGCTGGAGGCCAGCCTGCGCAACAACGTGCCGCACGCCAGCATCTGCGGCGGCCGCGCGCGCTGCTCGACCTGCCGCATCCGCATCATCGGCGACCACACCGCCCTGCCTGACCCGTCGCCGCGCGAGGCTTTCGTGCTGCGCCGGCTCGGCAGCGCCGATCCCTCGATCCGGCTGGCCTGCCAGTTGCGGCCGGCCACCGATCTGACCTTCTTTCAGTTGTTCCTGCCGCACATGATGTCAGCGCATACGTCCGGCAAGGCGCCTGCGCGAATAGGCGAGGAGCGTTATCTGGTCAGTCTGTTCGTCGACATGCGCGGCTCGACCCGGCTTGCAGAGAAGCGGTTGCCGTTCGATACCGTGTTCATCGTCAATCGCTTCCTCGGCGTGGTCTCGCAGGCGGTGCTGGAATCCGGCGGACGGCCGAACCAGTTCCTCGGCGACGGCATGCTGGCATTGTTCGGGCTCACCACCGGCCGGACGGAAGCCTGCCGGCAGGCGCTCAAGGCAGCAGCTCTGATTGCGGCCAATGTCGACGAACTGAACCAGTTCCTCAGCCACGATCTGCACGAGCCGATACGCTTCGGCATCGGCATCCATGGCGGCGAGGTGATCGTCGGCGAGATCGGCTATTCCGACCACATGGTGTTCACCGCGCTCGGCGATGCCGTGAACGTTGCGGCCAGGCTGCAAGACATGACGAAGAGCCTCGAATGCGAAGCCGTGATCTCGGACGAGGTCCGCGCGACCGCTGAAGTGGCCGAGGATGCCCTGCCGGCGCAGGAGGTCGCGATCCGCGGCCGCAACGAGCCGATGACCGTGCGCACCGTCATGTCGACGCGCGTGTTGTCGGCACTCGTCAACACCAAGCGTGCCGTCGTGGCCTGACCGGTTCAACGCCGCTTCTGCGAGGGTGACCTATTCCGTGGTGCCGTCATTGCCGACGCCATCGGCGTCGTCGAGGCGAACGAAGGTGAGGCCCTTGGCCTTGAGTGCCAGCAGACCTTGCACGACGCCCTCGCCGGCGGCGTGAGTGGGCTGGTTGATGTGGGCGATGATGACATCGCCATCCTTGGCGGCGCCGATGCGACGGGCGGTTTCCTTGGCGCCGAGCAACGAGCCGCCATCGCCGTTTATCGAAAAGCCGGCGATCTTGAAGCCGAGCTTGCGGATCATGGCGATGGCCGACGGGCTGTATTCGGCGGTTGCGCCGCGGAACCATTTCGGCGCCGGTTCGCCGGTGCGCGCAAGAGCGGCCGCGCCCGACTCGACTTCGGCCTGCACCGCTTCAGGGCTGCCGGCGCTGCGGATGCCGTAGATTTTCCGCGGCGTGTCGACGGCCGGGATATGCTGGCCGCCATGATTTTCCAGTTCGAACAGATCGGGATGCGCGCGCATGATCTCGACGGCGGTGGCGTTGCGCTTCAGCCAGATACCGGTGACGAAGATCGTCGCCGGAATCCGGTTGTCCACCAGGGCCGAAAGTATCCGCGTATCAGTCTGGCCGCCGCAGGCGTCGAGCGTGAGCGCGACGCGGCCCACACTGCCGCCATCAGCCTTGAGGCGCAGCGTCGGCTCGACAAGCGGTGCCGCATGGGCCGCAGACGCGGCCCAGACCGATAAAGCGATGGCGCAAAGCAGTTTTTGCAAGGGATGCCAGTTCTGTTTCCGGATCGGCGCTGTGATAGCCGCATCCCAGGACCTGCAACAAGGCGGAAATCGGGATATCGGCCATACAAAAAGCCGATATCCCGACAATGTGACCGCCGCGCACCATCAGACGGCGTGTTCCAGCTCCACTTGCGTGCGCGACAGGATCTCGCGCACCGCGGCGACGACCGGCTCGACCTCCAGGCGCCAGACGCAGCAGGCCTTGCTGGGATCGAGCGGATTGCACAGGCTGCCCGCCACGCAGTTGCACGGCATGGACGGCTGCAAAGCCAGGCTGGGCACGCCGACCGGCCCCCAGATGGCCGGGCTGGTCAGGCCGTACAGGCCGACAACCGGCGTTCCGGCGGCGGCTGCCATATGCATGGGGCCGCTCTCATTGCCGACAAACATGCGCGCCTGCTGCAACACCGCCAGCAGCGTTTCCAGCGACAGCGCACCGACGAGGTTGACGATCGGCGCGCCACTGGCGAGGATCTGCTCGGCGGGCTTGCGCTCGTCCGGACCGCCGACGAGCACAAAATCCAGTCCGGTTTCGCGCGCAATCGTGTCGATCACAGCGGCAAAGCGTTCATGCTGCCAGCGCCGGCCGTGAAAACTGGCGCCGGCATGCACGGCGATGAAGCCGTTCGGCCGCAAATGGTGCTTTTCCAGCAATGCCTGGGCCCTCGCCGTCTCCAGCGGCAAGGGCCGGATCGATGGCGTGCGCACGCGCAGACCGACGCCAAGCGGCTCGAGTGGCGAAAGATAGCGGTAGAGATAGTGCTGCTCGCCAAAGCCGAACGGCTCGGCAAACAGATTGGCCGGCTGACGCTCATGCCAGCGCAGCGGCCTTTCCGGTGGATTGTAGCCGACACGGGTCCTGGCATTGAGGAACCTGACGATGATGCGCGAGGTCTTTGAATCGGTGAGGTCGATGGTCAGATCGAAGCGAAATTGGCGCAGCTTGCTGATCATCGAATAGAGTTCGCGCCCACGCTCCAGCGGGGTGCCGCGCATGGCCGCGCGGCGGAAGGTGACCACCTCCGAGGCGATGCCGTGCGCAGTCACGAAACTGGCGAGGCGGGCCTCGCAGAGGAAGACGATCCTGACGCCGGGATATTCGAGTTGCAGGTTCCTGGCGAGCGTGGAGGATAAAACAATATCGCCGATGAACTTGGTCTGGATAATCAGGATCGAGCGGAAGGGTGTGGGCGAAATCTGCAACATCTGTTTTCGGCACCGGGCGGGTTGGGGGGACCGCGAAGGTGGGTAGAAACGATGTCGGGATTGCGTGCCAAAACGGGCAAATCAGCGTGAATTTCCATACAAATTCGTAAGCTTAGCCCTGAGCGGCCACCGTACAGGTGGCCGTCTCGTTGACGCCGACGGAACTATGTCGAAATCAGGATGCCGCGGCGCTCTTTTTGGGGCGCGGCGCCGCCATTTTGGCAATCTGCACCGCGGCCTGCGCGGCAGCCAATCGTGCGATCGGCACGCGGTAGGGCGAGCACGAGACATAGTCGAGGCCGACCTCTTCGCAAAAGCGGATCGAGGCCGGATCGCCGCCATGCTCGCCGCAAATGCCGAGCTTGATGTCGGGCCGCGTCGCCCTGCCCTTTTCAGCCGCCATGCGCACCAGTTCGCCGACGCCGTCTATGTCGAGCGAGACGAACGGATCCTGCTCGATGATGCCCTTCTGCCGGTAGGTCTCGAGGAAGGACGCCGCGTCGTCACGCGAAATGCCGAAGGTGGTCTGGGTCAGGTCGTTGGTGCCGAAGGAGAAGAATTCGGCCGACTCTGCGATGACATGGGCACGGATCGCGGCGCGCGGAAGCTCGATCATCGTGCCGGTGAGATAGTCGATCTTGACGCCGGTCTCCTCCATCACGCTCTTGGCGACAGCATCGATGCGCGCCTTGACGTAATCGAGCTCCTTCACCAGACCGACCAGCGGCACCATGATTTCGGGAACCACCAGCGCGCCGGCCTTCTTGCCGGCCTCGACGGCAGCCTCGAAAATGGCGCGCGCCTGCATCTCGGCAATCTCGGGATAGGAGACGGCGAGACGGCAGCCGCGATGGCCGAGCATCGGATTGAACTCGTGCAAGGCCTCGGTGCGCTGCCTGAGCTTCTCCGGCGAGACGTTCATGGCGGCGGCAACCTCCGCCACTTCCGCTTCCGTCTTTGGCAGGAATTCATGCAGCGGCGGGTCGAGCAGGCGGATCGTCACCGGCAGGCCGGCCATGATCTCGAACAGTTCGAGGAAATCCGAGCGCTGCATCGGCAAAAGTTTGGCAAGGGCGGTGCGGCGGTCCTTCTCGGTATCGGCGAGGATCATCTCGCGCATGGCGACGATGCGCTCGCCGTCGAAGAACATGTGCTCGGTGCGGCAAAGCCCGATGCCTTCGGCGCCGAAGGAGCGCGCCATGCGCGCATCGAGCGGCGTCTCGGCGTTGGTGCGCACCTTCATGCGGCGCGTCGCATCGGCCCATTCCATGATGGCGGCGAAATCGCCGGACAGTTCGGGCTGCAGCATCGACACGGCGCCTTTCAGCACCTGGCCGTTGCTGCCGTCGATGGTGATGATGTCGCCTTTGCGGAAAGTCTGGCCCATCGACATCAGCGTGCCGGCCTTGTAGTCGACGCGCAGCGAGCCGGCGCCCGACACGCAAGGCTTGCCCATGCCGCGTGCCACCACGGCGGCGTGGCTGGTCATGCCGCCTCGCGTCGTCAGGATGCCTTCCGAAGCGTGCATGCCGTGAATGTCTTCGGGGCTGGTTTCGATGCGCACCAGGATCGCCTTGCGGCCTTGCGTCTTCAGTTCTTCCGCATCGGCGGACGAGAAAACAATCTCGCCGGTCGCCGCGCCCGGAGAAGCCGGCAGGCCGACGCCGATGACGTCGCGCGGCGCCTTCGGATCGATGGTCGGATGCAACAGCTGGTCGAGCGAGGCCGGATCGATGCGAGCGACCGCCTCTTCGGTGGTGATCAGCTTGTCGCGCGCCATTTCGACGGCGATCTTGAGCGCCGCCTTGGCGGTGCGCTTGCCGGAACGCGTCTGCAGCATCCACAATTTGCCGCGCTCGATGGTGAATTCGAGGTCCTGCATGTCGCGGTAGTGCTGCTCGAGACGGTCGGAGATGTCGACGAAGGAGCGGAACGCGTCCGGCATCAGCTTCTGCAGCGACGGCTTGTCGGAGCCGGCGGCGATGCGCGCCGCCTCGGTGATGTTCTGCGGCGTGCGGATGCCGGCCACGACATCCTCGCCCTGCGCGTTCACCAGGAACTCGCCATAGAGCATCTTTTCGCCGGTCGAGGGATTGCGGGTGAAGGCGACGCCGGTGGCCGAGGTGTCGCCCATATTGCCGAACACCATGGCCTGGACATTGACTGCCGTGCCCCAGCTTTCGGGAATGTCATGCAGCCGCCGGTAGGTGATGGCGCGGTTGTTCATCCAGCTTGAGAAGACAGCGCCGATCGCGCCCCAAAGCTGCTCGTGCGGGTCCTGTGGAAACGGCTTGTCGAGCTCCTCCTCGACCTTGGCCTTGTAGAGCGCGATGACGCCCTGCCATTCCTCAGCCGTCAGTTCGGTGTCGAGCTCGTAGCCGAAGCTCGCCTTCTGGTCCTCGAGGATTTCCTCGAACACTTCGTGGTCGAGGCCCATGACGACATCGGAATACATCTGGATGAAGCGGCGGTAGCTGTCATAGGCAAAGCGGGCATCGCCGGAATCGGCGGCCAGTGCCTCGACCGTCTCGTCGTTGAGGCCGAGATTGAGCACCGTGTCCATCATGCCCGGCATCGAGGCCCGGGCGCCTGAGCGGACCGAGACCAGCAGCAGCTTCGACGGATCGCCGAAGCGGCGCCCGGTGAGCGCGCCGATATGGTCCAGCGCCTTGACGACATCCGCCTTCAACGCGGCCGGATAGCTGTTGCCGTTGGCGTAATAGGCGTTGCAGACGTCAGTGGTGAGGGTGAAGCCCGGCGGCACCGGCAGGCCAAGACTGCACATTTCGGCCAGATTGGCGCCCTTGCCGCCGAGAAGATTGCGGTCGCCCGCACGTCCCTCCGCGGCGCCGTCGCCGAAGGTGTAGACCCATTTGGTCATGCTCGCCCTCCAAGTCCTGGAAGATAGACAACACCGGAGCCAAAAGCCCGGTTCCTCCGCGTTACGACCCGAGCGTTATTATGCTGCAGTGCGAAAGGCAAGGCGTGGCCAGCCAAGCCCGGCCACTACAATCGATTAAGCAAAAGCTGCGTCAAAAAGACTTGCCGGCTAGCCGCCCGCGATATAGAACATATCATGAACAAGTTGGGAGTAGCGTAATGAAACTCAACGGAAAACTCGACTATCTCGAATTGCCCGCGACCGGCGGGACGCTGGACAGCGTCAAGGCTTTCTACAGCGCGGCCTTCTCATGGTCGTTCACCGATTACGGGCCGACCTATTCGGCCTTTGGCGAAGGGCTCGACGGCGGCTTTCAGGCCGACGGCGCGGAGGCGCCGGCCAAACCGCTACCGGTGCTTTATTCTCAAGACCTGGAAGCAACCCTCGACGCTGTCGAAAATGCCGGCGGCACGATCGTCAAGCCGATCTTCTCGTTTCCAGGCGGCAGGCGGTTCCACTTCACCGATCCGGCCGGCAACGAGCTGGCGGTCTGGGGCGAATAGCGCGCACCGCCAGCTGGCGGTGGATCAGTTTTGCACAGGGACCAACTCGGCATTGAGCTTTCTTGCGGCTCGTCCTATAAGGCCGCGCGCAGCGGGCAAAGCCCGCCTGCTGGGGCGTCGCCAAGTGGTAAGGCATCGGTTTTTGGTACCGACATTCCCAGGTTCGAATCCTGGCGCCCCAGCCAATTCATACGCCTTTTTGAAATCAGTGATTTGCAGGGTCGATGAATAGCTGCCGTCAGCTTCTATCCGCCCCCACGCGACCCGACTCCATCCACAGAGCCGGGCCGTGCGAAGAGGATCAGTAGTCGCTGTCGTCCTGGATGATGACGGGATGATGATGCCGATGATGGCGACGCTCGATCGAGCCGGTGACGATGACGGTGTCCGGGCGATGATGTCTGCGACCGTGGTCATAGAAGGCAACCGTGCCGTGCTTACGGTGATGAAGACGTTGACCCTGGTCGTTGATGATCACTGTATCCGGGCGATGATGTCTGCGGCCGTGGTCATAGAAGGCAACCGTGCCGTGCTTACGGTGATGAAGACGTTGACCCTGGTCGTTGATGATCTTGACGTGGGTTGTGATGATGACGTCAGCTTCGGCTGCCGACGCTATCGTCGGCATCGCTATGAACAGCGCCAAAGCGCTCACGATCATTGTTTTCATTGCAATATATCCATCTGTAATTATCCCTTCGCGGGGATAACCGCGTCCCATCCCTTTGGTTCCGATCGGCGTCGTCGGGTCACGCGGCGCGATCAATGACGGCTGCTTCCGCGCATCTGTGGCGTGAAGCATGTGTCTTGCGAGGAAGACTTCACATCCGTCTTTTCAGGATTTCCGGGAGGGAGGACCAACCAGGCCGTCTCAGATCCCGTAGGAAAGTGCAACGTAAACCACCGGCGCCAAGATCAGAAAAATCCCCATAGCGATAAGCACGGCGATCCCCAGACGCTCTGTTCGCCTGACAAGGTCAGCGACCGTGTTGTCATCGGCCGCCGGTATGAGGTCAAGGACCGAAGAAACGTCCGGGGTACTGCTGTCGTTGTCATTTGCGGGTCGGGTGGTTGCGTGGTCACGCACAGATCTCTGGACAAAGGTCACTATCAGCCTCGTTGTTGAAACGTCACGCCGCTTGGCGGTCCCACGACAATCGGGTGCCCGCTGTCGCTTAGGAATGGCGGGCACCCGATTGACCGCCGATGAAGGGACTCATACTCGGCAGCCTGGTTGGAATGTATTGAGAGGGCATAGGTTGCCCGCCTTCGACCTATAGCTCTGACGACAGGACTTCAGTCATACCCTGCTCGGACCTTGGTCTTACATCCGACGAAAGGGATGGCGGCCATTTGTTTCGACGCAGGAAACGCGGGAACATTAGTAGGCTCTGACGAGTTCACTCCCAGCAACACATTTTTGGGAGAGATATCGTGAACAACATAATTTGGCTCGTCGGAGCGGTCGTCATCGTGATTGCGATACTGAGCTTCTTTGGCCTCCGATAAACGGGCGTCTGCCGAACGCAGACAAACACGAACTCGTTTCGCGCAACTTTCTTGGACAATGAGTGAGTTGAGGGCGCCACGCGTCGCATCATTTTCAAGCGACCCGAGTTGCGCGTTGATCCGACAAGACAATCAGTTCGTCTTGCGGCCAAAGATGCGTGCGACGCGGCCGAACAGGCCGGGACCCGCTTCAGTCGGTTTGGCTGGCGATGCTTGCATCGTCGTCGTCTCGCGCGCGGGACGATTTCTCGGGTCGGAGACCATTGCCATCACCGCGTTGTTGACGTCGAATTTCGATGCCGGCCGGGCGTTGCTCATTCTCTGCCGGGTCAAATCCGAACATGTCGGCTTGCCGTTCGCATCGAGAATCTCGCCCATGGTCAGCTTCTTGGCAAGAGATGAAGGTGATGCACGGCGTTACGGACGGCTTCCGCACCATAAGCGCCACTGGCGGCCTTGGCATGGATTTCCATCAATTTGGTGATCAGAAAGTGAGCCTTGCCTGCATCCGCTTCGCCTTCGTAAGGCAGTGTGCTCCAGCCCGCCTTTATGATCATCGATCTCAGTTCCGAGCTCTCACGCCAGAGCGCAACGGCGGTTGCCGGATCGACAAAGGCCGTGACGTAGTTGCCTTTGATATTGTGGGCGATCCTCTGCCCGTCGAGCAGCCCCTTGCATTCCGGGACAAGCCAGACGGCCTTCGGAAAGATCGACTGCATCTCAAAATCGTAGTTCAGGTCCACCGCAAGCCTCCCGCGCTGTCGCCTTGACGTAGCGTTAGTCTCGCAGCTTGCGCTTGAATTTCCATCCCTTCGGCCGCGAAAATCCCACCGAATGGGCGGCGGGCAGCTTGTTGTTCCCGCGACCCGCCATTTTCGGCAATCAGCTTTTTGTCGACTTTGCCATCCATTCCGACCGGTACCAGTCGACGAATTTCTTCAAGCCGTCCTCGATCGAAACGCTGGGCCGGAAGCCGAAATCGCGCTCCAGCGCCGTCATGTCGGCATAGGTCTGCTCGACATCGCTGGTCTGCATCGGCTCGCTGTTGCGGATGGCGGTGACGCCGAGCAGGCGCTCCAGCGTGGCGATGAAATCGTCGAGCCGCTCCGGACGGTTGTTGCCGACATTGTAGATCCGGCATGGCGGCACGTCCGCCGGCGGCTTGTCGAGCACGGCGACAATGGCGCGCACGACATCGTCGACATAGGTGAAGTCGCGCCACATCTCGCCATCGTTGAAAACCCGGATCGGCCTGCCCTCGAGCATCGCCTGGGTGAACAGCCAGTAAGCCATGTCGGGCCGGCCCCACGGGCCGTAGACGGTGAAAAAGCGCAGACCGGTCTGCGGCAGGCCGAAGAGATGGGCATAGGTGTGGCTCATCAGCTCGTCCGCCTTCTTGGTGGCGGCGTAGAGCGAGACCGGCCTGTCGACCTGATCGGTCTCCGCAAACGGCACCTTGCGGTTACCGCCATAGACTGAGCTCGACGAGGCATAGACCAGATGCTCGAAGCCGACTGTTGCGCGGCAGAATTCGAGCACTTCGAGGTGGCCGACGACATTAGAGCGGACATAAAGCCGGGGATTGTCCAGCGAATGGCGCACGCCCGCCTGTGCCGCCAGATGAACGACCTTGACGATGCCTTGCCCGGCCAGCGCATCGGCCAGCGCGCCGGGTTCGGCGATGTCGAGCTGGTGAAAGGAAAAGCCCTTGTTCGGCGTGAGGCGGGCGAGCCGACCCTCTTTTAGCGCCAGGTCGTAATAGTCGTTCATATTGTCGACGCCGACGACGGCTTCGCCGCGGTTCAGCAAGTGATGGCAGACATGGCTTCCGATGAACCCCGCGGCTCCGGTGACGAGTACAGGCAACAACGTTCTCCAGGCACATGACCAAGCCAGCCATCAGCGGCGATTGGCTGCATTCTATTGGTGCTATAGTCGAAAGCCGGGATCGAGGCCATTGGCCAAGCTGACGCGTCAGCTCGCCTCGCGCATCGCCTCGGCGGCCTGCAGATCGACCGAGACCAGCTGGCTGACGCCTTCCTCGGCCATGGTCACGCCGAACAGGCGGTTCATGCGCGCCATGATGATCGGATTGTGGGTGATGATGACGAAGCGCGTCTCGGTGGTCGCGGCCATTTCGTCCATGAGATTGCAGAACCGCTCGACATTGTGATCGTCGAGCGGCGCGTCGACTTCGTCGAGCACGCAGATCGGCGCCGGATTGGTCAGGAACACGGCAAAGATCAGCGACATGCCGGCAAGCGTGAAAACCGACCGAACCTAGCGGTTTCGCTAGTTGTGGACGCGCGGCCAGTCGGCGATCCTTCCCTATGGGGCATCCGGTGCTTTGCGCTGCCGCCATGTGCCATCAGCGCACGGGCGCGGCGAATGCCGCCGGCGACGGGTTCGACGAAACGGCAAGGGCGCGGAAATACTACAATGAGCTTCACAAAGGTGATGTTGGCCGCCTGCGGCATAGCGATATCGTCGCCGGCCGCAGCCCAGAATGCAGTATGCCTCAATCAGCAATCGGGGCAGATCGATGCCGCCGCCACCCAAGCCCTGAACGATATGGCGGCCCGCAGGGATCCGCAACTCGTGCAGGCCATGGCCGGCACCTGGTACAGCGAAACCAACTCGCCGGCCACCGGCCAGATCAGCCGTCTCTACGTCAGCTACGGCCAGGGCGGTCAGCTCCAGTATCAAAACCAGGTTTGCGATTCGACCGGTGCCTGCAGCGGCTATCAGGGCAACGGCCTGTGGGCGGCGATACCCCTGGGCAACGGCTCGTTTTCGGGAATCCAGATGATCAGCGACCAGAGCCGAAACCAGGAATGCACGGGTTTTAGCGGCCGGTTCCTGAATGCGCAGACCATTCAATCCGGCGCCGGCGGCATTTCGCGACGCGTTAATTGAGATTGCTCGCTGAACGCGTCATGCGTTGGGACGCAAGCCCGAGCTCAGAAGTAGCGGGATTTGGCCAGCCTCAAAGCCGCTGGCGATCAAACCGCGAAAATCGTCTCAGCTCGCCTCGCGCATCGCTTCGGCGGCCTGCAGATCGACCGAGACCAGTTGGCTGACGCCCTGCTCGGCCATGGTCACGCCGAACAGGCGGTTCATGCGCGCCATGGTGATCGGGTTGTGGGTGATGATGACGAAGCGCGTCTCGGTGGTCGCGGCCATTTCGTCCATGAGATTGCAGAAGCGCTCGACATTGTGATCGTCGAGCGGCGCGTCGACTTCGTCAAGCACGCAGATCGGCGCCGGATTGGTCAGGAACACGGCAAAGATCAGCGACATCGCCGTTAGCGCCTGCTCGCCGCCGGAGAGCAGCGTCATGGTCTGCGGCTTCTTGCCGGGCGGACGCGCCAGGATTTCGAGCCCGGCTTCGAGCGGATCGTCGGATTCGATCAGCTGCAGTTCCGCCGTGCCGCCGCCGAACAGATGCGAGAACAGCCGCTGGAAATGGCCGTTGACGACATCGAAGGCAGCGAGCAGCCGTTCGCGGCCCTCGCGGTTGAGGCTCTGGATCGCTTGCCTCAGCTTGCGGATCGCCTCGATGATGTCCTCGCGCTCGGAAACAATGGTCTCCAGCCGGTCGGACAGTTCCTTTTGCTCTTCCTCGGCGCGAAGGTTGACGGCGCCCAACCGTTCGCGCTCGACCTTCAGCCGGTCGAGCTGACGCTCGATTTCGGCCATTTCCGGCATCGGGCTGTCGGCTTCCAGACCGGTGTGGCGGATGACCAGATGCGGCGGCGTGTTCAGCGTCTCCTGGATGCGCGCCTCGACCTCGAGCCGGCGTTCATCGGCCGCAGTCAGCCGCTCTTCGGCGCGGACGCGGGTTTCGCGGGAGTCGGCCAGCGACTGGATCGCCGCGGTGGCGGCCTTGTCCAGTTCCGCCTGCTTGGTCTCGGCCTCCTGCAGACGGTCGGCAGCCGCCTTGCGCAAGGTTTCGGCTTCGGTCAGCTGCGACAGCAGCGCGCGCCGCCTGGCATCGATTTCGTCGGGGGCGTCGGCCAGCGTTTCGCGCTCGGCTTCGGCTTCGGCCCTGCGCTCGCCAAGCGAGGCGATCTGGGTCGAGGCGTTTTCGGCCCGGTGCAGCCAGCTGCTGCGCTCGGCGCCGATGGCGTCGAGCCGGCGCGTGCGCGCTTCGGCCTCGCGCCGCAGGCCCTCATGCACGGCGCGCGCGTCGGCGAGTGTTGCACGGTCCCTGCCGACATTGGCGGCGGATTGTTCAAGCTGCAATTGCAGGTCGCCGAGATCGGGCGCGTCCTGCAGCAGCATTTCTGCTTCGGCGAAGGCGGCGGCCGTCTCTTCGTGGCTGTCGACGATACGCGCGCGAGCCTCATCCAGAGCGGCGCGGCGGCTCGCCAGCTCGCCGCCGGCCTTTTCGGCTTCCGCCAGCGCATTGCGGGCGGCGTCCAGCCCGTGCTGGGCATCGCGGCCGGCCTGGCGGGCGTTGCGCTCGGCTTCGCTTGCCTCACGCAGCGCCTGTTCGGCCTGGGCAAGGGCGGCTTCCGCCTCGCGCACGATCTGCGTTGCCTGCACCGCCTCGGCATCGAGTTCGGCCAGCCGGTTCTTCTGCGCCAGCCGCTGCGCGGCCGCCGTCGGTGCGTCAGCACTAGCCGTCAAGCCGTCCCAGCGCCAGAGCGCGCCATCGCGGCTGACCAGCCGCTGGCCGGGCGCTAGCAGCGCCTGCAGGCGGCGGCCATCGGCGGCATCGACGATGCCGATCTGCGCCAGCCGGCGGGCAAGCTGCGAAGGCGCGCCGACCACGCTGGCGAGGCTCTTGATGCCTTCCGGCAAAGCCGCATCGCCGGGCTGAACCTGGCTTTCGCCCCAATGAACCGGCGCGCTGCGGTCGAGCGGCACGTCGAGATCTTCGCCCAATGCAGCGCCAAGGGCCGTTTCATAGCCGCGCTCGACGCTGAGCTGTTCCAGTACGGAGGGGAAAAGATCGCCGCTGGCGGCGTTGAGAATCTTGGCCAGCGTGCGCGCTTCGGTCTCGATGCCGGCGAGTTCTGAGCGGGCGTCCTGCAGCGGCGGACGGGCCGCACTCTCCGTGGCGCGCGCTTCGGCAACCGCCTGTTCGGCAGCAATGGCGTTGGCTTCGGCCTCCTCCAGTCGGGCGAGCGCATCCTCGACCAAGGCACGCTTCTCCGCGGGGTCCGGCAAGCCGGCGACCTTCGACAGGATCTCGGAAAGTTCGCGGTCTACATCGGCCAGCTGGCGGGCAAAACGGTCGCGGCGTTCGGCGGTTTCGCGCAGCGTGCGCTCGATCTGGTTGCGCGAGGCGGCGGCCTCAGCCCGTTCAGCGGTCAGCGCGGCGAGTTTTGCTTCACTCTGGGCAAGTGTGGCGCCGGCCTGCTCGAAAGCGGCGCGCGTGGTGGCTTCGCGTTCGGCGGCCCCGGCATTTTCGGAATTGAGGGTCGCCTCTTCCTCGCGCAGGCGCTCGAGAATATCCGCGTTGTCGCGCACCATGCGCTCCTCGCGGGCGATGTCGCCGTCGAGCTGCTGCAGGCGGCGTTCGAGCTCGGCCTGGCGGGCGCGGATGCGGCCTGCCTCCTCCTCGATCTGCGACTTGGCGATCGACAGGCGCTGGAAGGCAGCGGCCGCCGCGGCCTCTGCGTCACGCAGATCCGGCAGCCGGTGCGCGGCGATGCCTTGCTCGCGGGCGGCGGCCATCTGCGCCGAGGCGCGGTCGCCGACCAGAGCGGTGGCAACGGCAAGTGCCGAGCGCGCCTCGCCTTCCTGGGTCTTGGCCAGCGTCCAGCGCAGATGCAGCAGCGTGGCTTCCGCCTTGCGGATGTCGGCTGACAGGTTCTTGAAGCGGGAGGCCTGGCGGGCCTGGCGCTTCAGGCTTTCGATCTGGCTTTCCAACTCGCCGACGACGTCGTCCAGCCGCTCGAGGTTCTGCTCGGCCGCCTTCAGCCGAAGCTCGGCCTCGTGCCGGCGTGTGTGCAGGCCGGAAATGCCGGCGGCCTCTTCGAGCAGCGCGCGGCGCGCCTGGGGCTTGGCCTGGATCAGCTCGCCGATGCGGCCCTGGCCGACCATGGAGGGCGAGCGCGCGCCGGTTGACTGGTCGGCAAACAGAAGCTGCACGTCCTTGGCGCGGGCTTCCTTGCCGTTGATGCGGTAGAGCGAACCGGCTTCGCGCTCGATGCGGCGCGACACCTGCAATTCATCGGCGTCGTTGAAGGCGGCGGGTGCGGTGCGGTCGCTGTTGTCGAGGAACAGCGTCACTTCGGCGGTGTTGCGTGCCGGGCGCGTTCCCGAACCGGAAAAGATCACGTCGTCCATACCGGACGCGCGCATGTTCTTGTACGAGCTTTCGCCCATCACCCAGCGCATTGCCTCGACAAGGTTCGACTTGCCGCAACCGTTCGGCCCGACAATACCGGTCAGGCCGCGTTCGATGACGAACTCGCCGGGTTCGACGAAGGATTTGAAACCGAGGAGGCGGAGGCGCGAAAACTTCATTCGCGCCTGCCTACAGGTCGCAGAGGTGCGCAGTCGCCAAAGCGCAGTCGCTCCGGCGCCGCCTGGACGTCAGAGCAGAGGGTCGATGATGGCCGATATTTCCTCAATCGACATCGCACCTTTGTAGGTCTTTCCGTTGATGAAGAAGGTCGGCGTCGAGTCGACCTTGAATTCATCGGCGCCGCGCTTCTGGACCGATCTCACATCGTCCAGAAGTTTCTGGTCCGTCAAGCAGGCCTCGAAGGACTCCTGTGTAAAACCGGCGAGCTTGGATATCTGCAGCAAGGCATCCTTGGTATTGTTGACGCCGACCCAGTTGGCCTGCTGCTTGAACAGCACGTCGACCATCGGGAAATAATTGTCCTTTGAACAGCGCGCCAGCATGAAACCGGCTTCGGCGCTCGGATCGAACGGGAATTCGCGCAGGATGTAGCGGGCCTTGCCGGTGTCGATGTACTTGGTCTTCAACTCAGGGAAGGTTGTCGCGGCGAAATGCGCGCAATGCGGGCAGGTCATCGAGGCATATTCGACGATGGTAACCTTGGCGTCGTCCTTGCCGAGCTGCTTGTCGGGCAGAGCGCCGGGCTTCAGCAGCTCCGTCATGTTGACGTCGCCGGAAGACTCCGGAACCTTGGCGGCGGCCGGTGTGGCGGGCGTCGCAGCAGGCACGGCAGGCGTTGCAGGCTTGACGTCCGCCGCCTTGGCGTCCTCGCCGGAATCGCTGCATGCGGCGAGCAGTGCCACTGCCGGGATGGCTGCCAGCGACGACAGGAGGTTTCTGCGGGACAAGCTACGGTTCATGCGAATCACCTGACTATGGTTGGATTTTGCAATGCAAAGGCTAGAAAAGGCGAGAGTTGGCGGGAATTAAGGCATCGCCGTCCCCATTCCAATCGCCTAACTCTACATGCATCATCACGAATGCGCGAGATTGGCGACGGGTTCATGACCGGCTGATTACCCTGGCCGCTTCCTCTCACCGAGAATGGTGGCGCCCAGCCGCTCGAGTGAAGCGCGCAGGCCTTCATCCTCGATCTTGCCGACAGTATCGGACAATTTGGCCTTTTCGACAGCCGTCAGCGGCCGAGGAGCGGGTTTCGGCCGGGCTTTCTCCGACAGCACCGGCTTCTGCACGATCCGGATGCGGCCGATCGCGTTGAAGCCGAGGAAGGCGTTGACGCGGTTGATGATTTCGCCGGTCTCATGCTGCAGATGCAGTGCCGCCATGCCTTCGCAGGCGATGACCAGCGTCGCCGGTTCGAACGGATCGTCTTCATGCATGCGGCGCGGCCACTGGATTTTTTCCGGGCGCGAATGGCCGGCCAGCCTGGGCCCGGCGATCTCTTCCCACGACTGCACCAGCCCGATCGAAATGCCGGCCCGCTTGCGCAGCACGGGATCGAGGATCTGGGTGGCGAGATCGCTCACCGGAACGGGATTGCCGTAAGGCGTTCTCCCTGCCATGTACGTTCTCCAGCCACGCTGCCCACCAGCCCCAGACCTTACCAGCCAAGAGCCAGCCCGCGATCAATGGCACTGCACGAACAGACCCGCAAGGCCGCATCCGGAGACATTAGCACCCGCCTGCTTGCCTGGTACGACGCGCACCATCGCGAGCTGCCGTGGCGCATCGCGCCGCGCGCGGCCGCCGGTGGCGTACGGGCGGATCCCTATCGCATCTGGCTGTCGGAAGTGATGCTGCAGCAGACCACGGTCGAAGCGGTAAAATCCTATTTTCGCGCTTTCGTCGAAAAATGGCCTGATGTCGAGGCGCTCGCCGCAGCACCGACCGAGGATGTGATGAAGGCCTGGGCCGGGCTCGGCTATTATTCACGCGCCCGCAATCTCAAGGCCTGCGCCGATCTTGTTGCGCAACGCGGCGGGCGCTTTCCCGACAACGAAGCGAGTTTGCGGGAATTGCCGGGGATCGGCGCCTATACGGCGGCGGCGATTGCGGCGATCGCCTTCGACCGGCCGGCGGCGGTCGTCGACGGCAATGTCGAACGCGTCATCTCGCGGCTCTATTCGATCGCAACGCCGCTCAGCGAGGCGAAGCCTGAAATCCGGGCGCTGGTCGAAAAACTGGTTCCGCAGACAAGGCCGGGCGACTTCGCGCAGGCGATGATGGATCTGGGCGCCACGATCTGCACGCCCAAGCGGCCGCGCTGCATGCTGTGCCCGGTGCGCGAGGATTGCAGCGCCATCCTTTCCGGCGACCCCGAACGCTTTCCGGTCCGCCTGCCGAAGGCCGACAAGCCGCTGAGGCGCGGCGCCGCCTTCGTCGCCGAACGCGGCGACGGCGCCATCCTGTTGCGCAAGCGGCCGGACAAAGGCCTGCTCGGCGGCATGACCGAAGTGCCGACCACCGGCTGGACCGCGCGGATCGATGGCGCGACGACTGCGGAAGCGGCGCCCTTCCCTGCCGACTGGCGGCGCGCCGGTGAGATCGCGCATGTCTTCACCCATTTCGCGCTCGAGCTCGAAGTTTTTCACGCCCACATCGGAAGTGATGCTCCTGAAGGGTATTTTTGGTCGCTGGCCCATGACATTTCCGGGGAAGCGCTGCCGACCGTCATGAAAAAGGTAATCGAAGCGGCGATACCGGGAGCGACCAAAGCGCGTCGCGCGTGACGCGATCGTACGCGACGCGCTTTGGCTTCTTTGTTTGTGCATGTCGTTYCCCCAAAACCGCCCCACACTTTTGGGCGACATGCACCGAAAAGCGTCCGCACTGAAGGAATAGAAATGACTGAAATTCGCCATATCGTGTTCGACATCGGCCGCGTGCTGATCCACTACGATCCCAACATTCCGTTCAGCCGCCTGATCCCGGATGCCGAGGAGCGCAAGTGGTTCTTCGACAATGTCTGCACGCATGACTGGAACATCGAGCAGGACCGCGGCCGGACATGGGAAGAGGCGGAAGCGCTGTTGATCGCCGAACACCCCGATCATGCCGAAAACATCCGCAATTTCCGCCGCCACTGGCACGAGATGGTGCCGCATGCCTATGAAGACAGCGTCGCCATCATGCTCGGCCTGATCGAGAGCGGCCACGACGTGACAATGCTGACCAATTTCGCCGCCGACACGCTTGCCGAGGCGAGGCGGCGCTTCGACTTTCTCAGCCGCCCACGCGGCGTGACCGTGTCGGCCGACATCCGTGAAATCAAGCCCGACCGCGCCATCTACGACCATCACGTCGCCGCCTTCGATCTCGAGCCCTCCGCCACACTGTTCATCGACGACAGCCAGAAGAATGTCGACGGCGCCAAAGCGGCCGGCTGGCAGTCAGTGCTGTTCACCGACGCAAAAACGCTCAAGGCGGACCTTGAGCGTTTTGGGATAAAAGTCTGAGGCGGTAGCGGCGGGGCCGATCAGGCCCCTGCCCGCTCCATGCCGAGCCTGGCGATGCGGCGCAGTTCGTCGATCGGGGTCAGGCCTCCGCTGCGCTCATAGTGCCAGAAGGTCCAGCCGTTGCAGGCGTCCAGCCCCTGCACTTCGGCGCCGATCTTGTGGATCGAGCCGGCGCTGTCGCCGATCGCCACCGTGCCGTCAGCGCGCACCTTGGCGGCCCAGCGCTTCTTGGAATCATAGAGTGTTGCGCCGGGCTGCATCAGCCCGGTGTCGAGGAGACTGACAAAGGCGACGCGCGGCTCGGCGCGTTTGCCGGTAAGCACAGTGAGATCGGCGGTTTCCAGCGGCCGCACCGCGTCGATGCGCTCATTGGCGGCGTCGATATAGGCCTGCTCGCGCTCGATGCCGACGAAGTGGCGGCCAAGGCGCTTGGCGACGGCGCCGGTGGTGCCGGAGCCGAAGAACGGGTCGAGCACGATGTCGCCGGGCTTGGTCGAGGCCATCATGATGCGGGCGAGCAGCGCTTCCGGCTTCTGCGTCGGATGCAATTTGTCGCCATTGTCGTTCTTCAACCGCTCGCCGCCGGTGCAGATCGGAAACAGCCAGTCGGAACGCATCTGGATGTCGTCGTTCGACGCCTTCATCGCTTCGTAGTTGAAAGTGTAGCCCTTGCCCTTCTGATCGCGCGAGGCCCAGATCATGGTCTCATGCGCGTTCTGGAAACGGCGGCCGCGGAAATTCGGCATCGGATTGGTCTTGCGCCAGACGACATCGTTGAGGATCCAGAAGCCGAGATCCTGCATCTTGGCGCCGACGCGGAAAATGTTGTGGTAGGAGCCGATGACCCAGATCGTGCCATTCGGTTTCAGCACGCGGCGCGCGGCCAAAAGCCAGGCGCGGGTGAAGGCGTCATAGGCTTCGAAGCTCTCGAACTGGTCCCAGTCATCGTCGACGGCATCGACCTTGGACTGGTCGGGCCGGTGCAGATCGCCGTCGAGCTGCAGATTGTAGGGCGGATCGGCGAAGATGACGTCGATGGATTTTTCCGGCAGCCGGTCGAGTGCAGCAACGCAATCGCCCTTGAGGATCGTGTCCAGCCACTCGGATTGCTGGGGGGCGTGGGAGAGGTCGTCGAGAAGACGCACGGCAGACATGTTTACACCCAAAGCACGCGTTACTGTTTACTCTCCGTTATGGTTACCGATCAGCGTAAATATTCGGTGAAGGGCGCAACCGGCGCGGAAGTCTCAGTTTAAAAATATCGTCCGCATTAGCCGTCAGTCTGCCGCAGACTCTCTGGTCGATGGTCGGCCTTCGTGACAAGCTGGACGCCGTTGCGCCTGAGCCCGGCGATCCGCAAGAAAACGCGATACAGCTGACTGATGTCTCCCAAGTACCTTAGAGACCGTTACGATGTTGAAGGGATCAGGCTTAAGCCCGAGGCATCCTCTCGCGACTTCGCCCTGATCGAAGCCGTCTCCTCGCTTGGAGTACACGGCACCGTGTTCCACCTCATCAAAGAGGTGCCAGATCAATTCGATGACGAGTATGTCGTTCTGGTCGACGCAAAGCTCGTTGTTCATTTTGAGATGCCGCGGGGCGTGGCCAGAGCCTCTCCTGAGTACGTGAAAATCTGGTTCTTTTCGGACTATCGACGCGAGATAGGGCAAGGACACGGTAGAATTCTGCTCGACAGCGCGGCCGATGCTGCGCGCAAAATTCTCGAGCGATGAAGCGCTGGCCGGGCCTTTGGGTTCAACCTGAGACCTATCGATCGGCTTCCTTAATTTGCGCAGCCCGGCCTGTTGGTGTATGCCGCGCCGCCTGAGCCCTCTCGGGCTTGCCCCCTCGCCCCAGTTCCGGATTGCCATGCCCCAGCCAGATCTTGTCATCTTCGATTGCGACGGCGTGCTCGTCGATTCTGAAATCATCGCCGCCCGCGTCGAGGCCGAGTTGCTGACCATGGCCGGCTTCGAAATATCGGCCGAGGAGATCGCCGAGACCTATGCCGGGCTGACCTTCAAGGACATCATGATGCGGGTCGAGGAGAAGTCGGCCATCCCGTTCCAGGCTTCGATGATCGACCGCGCCGAAGAACTGGTCGACCGCAAATTGCGCAGCGACGTGCGCGCCATCGACGGCGTGCGCGAAGCGGTGGCGGCGGTGACCGCGCCGCGTTGCGTGTGCTCGAACTCACGCTCCGAGCGGATCGAATTCATGCTGGAGAAGGTTGGCCTGCTGCCGTTCTTCGCCGGCCGGATTTTTTCAGCGCTGGAGATACCGAGCAAAAGGACCAAGCCCGCCCCCGACGTGTTCCTGCTCGCAGCGGAGAAGCTCAAAGCCAATCCGGCAAACACCTTCGTCATCGAGGATTCCGTGCACGGCGTCGCCGGCGCCAGGGCCGCCGGGATGCGCGTGATCGGCTTCACCGGGGCCGCGCACAGCTATCCCGGCCATGCCGATGCGCTGACCGAAGCCGGCGCCGAAACGGTCATCCGCCGCTGGGCCGAACTGAAAAGCGTGATTGCCGCGCTGTCCGAGTGGTCGGACGCCTGAACTGCCTCAGTCCTTGCCCTTGGCCGACTTGGCTCGGGCCGGTTTCTTCTTTGCTTGATTGTAAGCAATCGCGGCGCGGACGAGTTCTTGCAGCGCATCCGCATCGATCGCCTCGCCCTCGGACACATCGATCGCCCGCCACACTTTGCCGTTGAGGCCGTTGTTGAACAGCTTGTCGGGGTCCGGCAGGCTGGCGCCGTGCGAGAAGGTGAGCTTCACCTTGTCCTTGTGGGCGTTGCCGACGGCGATCATGCCGTCGCGCGACCACACCGGGCTGCCCATCCATTTCCACTCCTCGATGATCTCAGGATCCGCGTCGAGGATGGTCTTGCGCAGGCTGGCCAGCGTCTTGCCGCGCCAGTCGTCCAGCTCGCGGATTCTGGCGTCTATCCGCTCGGAGGCAGAGGGGCCTGCCTCTGACTTGTTCGCACCGCTGGTCTTCATGGTCTCCTCCGTTCACATCTTCTCGCCGGGCAATTTGCTGGCCTGCTTCACCCAGCTGGCAAACCTGGCCTCGTCGATCTCTTCACCTTCATGGATGTCGAGATAGCGCACGTCCTTCTGCTTAGAGCCGCCGGGAGGAATGGGATCCAGCGACATGCCGCGGAAGAAGGCGACTTTGACGTAGTTGGTGAAGCAATGCAGGCTAAGGAACCAGCCCTCGCCCTCGATGCCATAGAACGGTGAGTTCCACTTCACTGCCTTGTAGACGCCGGGAACGGCGCCGACGATGAGCGCGTCGAGGCGGCGCCCGACATCGTTTTTCCAACCCGGCATGGCCGCGATATAGGCTTGCACGGGCGCATCCCCATAGGCCTTGGCGATCTGCGGGTTGCCGCCTGAAAGCAGGACCGGCTTGGCGGACGTTGGTTTGGCCGGGGCCGGCTTTGCGGCCTTCGATTGTCCGGGTGCCTTGGCCATCGTCGCTACCCTTGCGCGCGTTGCTCGCCGCCCGATTTCGCGACATAGGGCAGCACGAACATGTAGAGCCCGCTGAACAGCAGCAGGAACAACGGCAGCAGCGGCGAATAGACCACCCATGCCGGAGGCTGCCCGAATGCCATGGTGGCGAAATTGGCTGTCACGGTCGCCGTAAAGATGATCGACAGCCAACGGTGGGTTTGGCGTATCCATTTGCTCAAGTTCATTGCCTCCTCCTTTTGAAAACGCGCGCTTACCAGCGTGCCAGCTGGGTGATCTGGATGAGATTGCCGCAGCTGTCGTTGAGCTGGGCAATGGTCGAGCCGGTCACTTCGGTCGGCGCCATGGCGAACGCACCGCCGCGCCCCTTGATGCGCTCATAGTCGCCCTTGATGTCGTCGGTGAACAGCATGAGCGCGGGCTGACCTTGCTTGAAGATAGCCTGCTGATAGGTTTTGGCGGCCGGATTGTCGTTGAGCGCGAGTTGCAGTTCGGTTCCTTCGGGCTCATCGGATGAGGTTACGGTCAGCCAGCGAAAAGGCCCATTGCTGAAGTCGGCCTTCACGGCAAAGCCCAGCACGTCGGTGTAAAAACGCAGGGCGTTGTCCTGGTTGTCCACGTAGACGCTGGTCAGCTTGATCTTCATCGATTTTCTCCATTGTAGCGTTCGGTGGCCCCACGATCAGGGCACGGCGTTGAAGTGTGCCGGCAGGCCTCAATCTGGCTTCGCCAGAAGCTGCTCCAGCCTGGTGAGGAATTGCTGCCACCCGGCCCTGGCGCCGCCATAGGCCTGTTTCTGATCGGGGTGGAAGCCGGACTGTTCGACGCGCAGACGAGTGCCCGTGCTCGTTGGTGTGAGCGTGAACGTCACCACGCTCTTGAGATTGTAGGCCGCATCCTCATGGGCAAAATCCCAACTGTAGGACAGCGTCCTGTTTTGCTCGATGGTGAGGACCTCACAGTCGAGCACGCCGCCCCAGTCGCCGCGAAGATTGAAGCTGTGGCCGATAACAGGCTTGAAATCGTTCTTCATGAGCCATTCCTCCATCAGATGCGGCTGCGTCAGCGCGCGCCATACCTTCTCCGCCGGCCACGATATTTCACGTTCCACGACGACGGTGCGCAGTTCCGGCTTGCTCACTGGTCCATCCTTTTCAGCAGGTTCTCGAGATCATCGAAGCGGCTCTCCCAAAACCCCGTCATCTGAACTGTCCAGTCCGTCAGCGGACCGAGTGCCGCTGGCTGCGCGCTGTAATGGGTCTGCCGTCCGGCGTGTCGGTCGAGCACCAGGCCGGCCTGCTTCAGGACGCCGAGATGCTTCGACACTGCCGGCTGCGAGACCCCGGACTGCGCCGTCAGCGCCCCAACGGTCTGCTCACCCTGGCGGCACAGGCGCTCGAAAATGGCCCGCCGGGTCGGGTCGGCAAGCGTTCTGAACAGAGTGTCGTGGGCGTCTGGCATCGGGATCAATAACCTGCGAGCTATTGATTGACGTATAACCGCCGGGATATGAATGAGTCAAGTGTGCTGGTGGAATGGGTCAGGATTTAGAGCGCAAGACGCCACCCGCCTGCAGGCGCACACCTGCAGGGTAAGGTCCGATCGTTTCGATCTTTCAGAGAGTTGACCGCCACCGTCGCGTCAGCGACGGCGCTCAGGCGACGCCTAGAGCATTTCACCGTTTCACGGAAACGGTGAACCGCTCTATCTCTTTGTTTTTACGCAATTCCGGACGGAAAAACCGCACACACTTTTCCTGGAATTGCTCTAGTTCGTTGCGGGAGCCCGCTTCTTTTTCTTGCCGGACTTCTTGTCCGCTGCCGCCGGCGCGGTGTCGTCATAGCCGGCATAGACCTGATAGTCCCTGGCTGACGGTTCGGGCACCACGACGTTGGAATCGGTGTACACGAACTGGGTCGCGGTCGACGGATCGCTGACCTGGATCTGATACGGGTGGATCTGCGAATAAAGCACGTCGGTGCCGTGCATGACGGCGATGCGGATCGGCATGGTGATGGTGCCGGGGGCGAACATCGGTCCCGGCACGATCTTGCCGGCAACGCCAACCTTCATCGTCAGCTGGCCGTTGGCGCGGCTGCAATCGCGGCTGACATCGCTGATCGAGGCCTGGTAGATGATCTTGGTCGGATCCTTGTTAGGATCGACGATGGTTCCGTCCGGCGCCGTCGGCGCGGCGGCAGCGGCCTCGGCCTCTGCGTCAGCCTTTTTCTTTTTCGGCTGCGGCGCACCCTTGGCGTAAGTGTTGAAGTAGGCCGTGCCGTCGCGCACCGTCACTTTCGGGCAATAGGCCTGCAACTGGCTGGCGAGAATCTTAGGGTCCTGCGGCGGTATTGGCGCATTCGGGTCGGTCTTCTTACCTATTCCGAGGTTGAGGATGCCATTGTCGCTCGATTGGCAGCCGGCGGCGGCAAGCATAAAGCCGGTGAGCGCCAGACCCGCGACAAAGCGACGGTCGAACTTATAAAACGCCATGAAACTGCACTTCCCTCTCGCAAAGCTGGTGACGTATAGCAACGGCGCGGCAAAAATGCGACTGAGCCAGCGCAGAAATTAACCACTCTGTGGTGAACGGAAACGCCAAGCGGCAACGGGTCTGTGACATGCAATATGTGAGTACTCGCGGGGAAGCGCCCGCGCTGGGATTTTCGGACGCTGTGCTGGCCGGACTGGCACGCGACGGTGGGCTCTATGTGCCGCGCGAGTGGCCGGAGTTTTCGGCAGCCGATATCCGCGCCATGCGCGGCCTGCCTTACGCCGACCTCGCCATCCGCGTGCTGACGCCGTTCCTCGGCGGCGAGATCGCGCCACCCGTTTTCGAGCGCCTGGTGCGCGAAGCCTATGCGACCTTCCGCCATCAGGCCGTCTGCCCGCTGGTGCAGACCGGCCCGAACACCTTCATCCTCGAGCTCTTCCACGGTCCGACACTGGCTTTCAAGGACGTCGCCATGCAGCTGCTTGCCCGGCTGATGGACCATGTGCTGGCCGAGCGCGGCCAGCACGCCACGATCGTCGGCGCCACTTCGGGCGACACCGGCGGTGCGGCCATCGACGCCTTTGCCGGCCGCGACCGCACCGATATCTTCGTGCTGTTCCCGCATGGCCGCGTCTCGCCGGTGCAGCAGCGGCAGATGACGACATCGACCGCCGCCAACGTCCAGGCGCTGGCCATCGAAGGCAATTTCGACGATTGCCAGGGCTTGTTGAAGGACATGTTCAATGACCATGCCTTCCGCGATGGCGTCTCGCTGTCGGGCGTCAATTCGATCAACTGGGCCCGCATCATGGCCCAGATCGTCTATTATTTCTCCTCGGCGCTTTCGCTCGGCGCGCCGGACCGGCCCGTTTCCTTCACCGTGCCGACAGGCAATTTCGGCGACATTTTTGCCGGCTACGCCGCCAAGAAGATGGGCCTGCCGATCGAGCGGCTGATCGTCGCCACCAACGACAACGACATATTGGCGCGCACCTTCGCGACCGGCGAATACCGCACCAAGGGTGTGTTTGCGACGACGTCGCCATCGATGGACATCCAGGTGTCGTCGAATTTCGAGCGGCTGCTGTTCGAGGCCTCCGACCGCAACTCCGAAACCGTGCGGCGCTACATGGCCGGGCTGAAACAATCCGGCGCCTTCACCATCGAAACGGCTGAAATGGCCAGGATGCGGGCCGAATTCGACGCCGGCCGCGCCGGCATGGATGAGGTTGCCGCCACCATCCGCTCAACGCTTGAAACCAGCAACTATCTGCTCGATCCGCACACGGCCGCGGCAGTGCATGTCGCCGCCGGCAAGGCTGACGGCGCCGTGCCGATGGTGGTGCTGGGCACGGCGCATCCGGCCAAGTTCCCGGCGGCTGTCGAAGCCGCCTGCGGCGTGTCACCGGCCCTGCCTGCATGGCTGGGCTCCTTGATGTCAGCCGACGAAAAATACACGGTACTTCCATCCGACCTGAAAATGGTGGAAGATTACGTGAGCCGCCACTCAAGGGCAGCGCGTTAGGGAGTACTTGCCATATGGGTGTTGAGGTAAGCCGTCTGTCGAACGGCCTGACAGTCGCCACCGAAACCCTTCCAAGCCTCGAATCCGTTGCCCTTGGTGCCTGGGTCAAGTCGGGCGCTCGCAATGAGCGTGACGACGAGCACGGAATGGCCCATTTGCTCGAGCATATGGCCTTTAAGGGCACGAAAAGGCGTAGCGCCTTCGAAATCGCTTCGGAAATCGAGGATGTCGGCGGTGAGATCAATGCCGCCACCAGCGTCGAAACGACGTCGTACTATGCCAGGGTGCTGTCCGACGACGTGCCGCTGGCCGTCGATATCCTTGCCGACATCCTGCAGGAGTCCGAGTTCGACCCGCAGGAACTGGAGCGCGAGCAGCATGTGATCCTGCAGGAGATCGGCGCCGCGCACGACACGCCCGACGACATCGTCTTCGACCGTTTCACCGAAACGGCGTTCCGCCACCAGACGATCGGCCGCTCGATCCTTGGCACGCCGGAAACCGTCAAATCCTTCACCTCCAAACAGCTGCACGATTTCATCGAACGGCAATATGGCGCCGAGCGCATGGTGATCGTGGCGGCCGGCGACATCAAACACGACAATTTCGTGCGCGAAGTGGAAAAGCAGCTAGGTGGCTTCCGCAGCAAGGCCGACAGCACCATGCCGCAATACGCGCAGTATGTCGGCGGCGATTTCCGCGAGGATCGCGACCTGATGGACGCGCAGATCGTGCTCGGCTTCGAAGGCCGCGCCTATCATGTGCGCGACTTCTACGCCTCGCAGGTGCTGTCGATGATCCTCGGCGGCGGCATGTCATCGCGCCTGTTCCAGGAAGTGCGCGAAAAGCGCGGCCTGTGTTACTCCGTCTATGCCTTCCACTGGGGCTTTTCCGACACCGGCATTTTCGGCGTGCACGCCGCGACCGGGCAGAGCGACATTGCCGAACTGGTGCCCGTCATCATCGACGAGTTGCAGAAGGCCGGCGAGAACATCCTGCAGGAAGAACTCGACCGGGCGCGTGCGCAATATCGCGCCGGACTGATCATGTCGGCGGAAAGCCCGGCCAGCCGCGCCTCGCAAATCGCCAGGCAGCTGCTTTTGTTCGGCCGACCGATCGCCAAGGAGGAGTTGATGGAACGACTGTCGGCGCTGACCATCGAGCGGCTGACCGACCTGTCGTCACGGCTGTTTTCGACCAAGCCGACGCTGACCGCCGTCGGCCCCGTGGGTACGCTCGCGCCCTATGAGGCGATCCTCGATTCGCTTGCGGGCACGCACACCACGGCCCGCAAGCTCGCCGTCTAAGTCCCCTCAAGGCGCGCCCCGTGTTCGCGCTCCCTTTCTTTCGCCGTGACCTGCCGGCACTGAAGGGCGACCGGGTCACGCTGCGCGTGCCCTACACCAACGACTATCGCGAATGGTCGGCGCTGCGCGGCGAAAGCCGCGCCTTCCTCGAACCGTGGGAGCCGCGCTGGACGCCCGACGAGCTCGACCGCACCGCATGGCGGCTGCGCATCGGCCGCTACCGCGAAGACTATGCACAGGGAACCGCGATCGCCTTCTTCATCTTCGAGAAGGCAAGCGGCAAGCTCGCCGGCGGCATTACGCTGGGCAACATCCGCCACGGCGTCTCGCAAAGCGGCCATGTCGGCTACTGGATCGGCGAGCGGTTTGGCGGCCGCGGCCTGATGACCGACGCGGTCAAGGTGGTCTGCCGCTTTGCCTTCGATACGCTGAGGTTGCACCGGATCGAAGCTGCCTGTATTCCCGACAACGCCCGGTCGATCCGAGTGCTTGAAAAAGCCGGATTCCGGCGCGAAGGACTTTTGCGATCCTACCTCAGGATCAACGGCATCTGGCAGGACCACTACCTCTACGCCCGGATCGCGGACGATCCGCCGGGCGCTGGAACGAAGGACTGATTTTTGACGAATTTCCTGCGAAACGGGTCGCTGTTGGCCGTTGTTCTGGCGGCTGTCGTCACGCTCTGCGCGGCGCTCCCGGCCTTCGCCGTTGAACCGATCAAGATTGCCCGCGACGATGTCGCGCTCGACCTGTCGCGCGCCGTCGAGATCTACCGCGACCAGGGCGAAAACTTCCAGGTGTCGACCGCGCCCGGCCCCGACGGCATCGTGCGACGCATCGAGGTCGAGGCCAATGATGCACGCTCGACCGGTGACTGGGCGGTGTTCGCGCTGGCCAACACCACCGACCAGCAGCTCGACCGCCTGATCGTGGCGCCGCATTTCCGGCTGGTGAATTCCGGTATCTTCTGGCCCGATCTCGGCGCCACGCGCATCGCCGCGATCACACCCAGCGAGGGCTTCGCGCTCGACCGTCAGTCGAGCCCCGACGCCGACGTGTTCCGGGTGACGCTGAACCCGGGAACCGTCATCACCTTCATCGCCGAACTCGCCTCGCCCAAGCTGCCGCAGGTCTATCTCTGGGAGCCGGAATCCTACAAGGACTCGGTCAATTCCTACACGCTGTTTCGCGGCATCGTCATCGGTATCGCCGGCCTTTTGGCGCTGTTCCTGACCATTCTTTTCGTCGTCAAGGGAACGTCGATGTTCCCGGCAACGGCAGCGCTCGCATGGGCGGTGCTTGCCTATATCTGCGTCGATTTCGGCTTTCTAAACAAGATCATAGAGATATCGCCCGGCAATGAGCAGATGTGGCGGGCGGGCACGGAGGTGGCGCTTGCGGCGACCTTCGTGGTGTTCCTGTTCGCCTATCTCAACCTAAACCGATGGCACGGCCATTTCAGCTATGGCGCGGTGGTCTGGATCCTCGGCCTGCTGCTGATCGCGGGCGTGGCCATCGTCGATCCGGCGGTCGCCGCCGGCATCGCGCGGCTGTCCTTTGCCGCCACCGCGCTGACCGGCCTCGGTCTGATCATCCTGCTCGGCATACGCGGCTACGACCGTGCCATCATGCTGGTGCCCAGTTGGGTGATGGTGCTGCTGTGGCTATGCGGATCGTGGATGGCGATCACCGGCATGCTCGACAACGACATCGCCCAGCCGGCCTTGGGCGGCGGGCTGATCCTGATCATCCTTTTGATCGGCTTCACCGTCATGCAGCATGCCTTTGCCGGCGGCGCTTTGCATCAGGGCCTGTTCTCCGACCTCGAGCGCCAGGCGCTTGCCGTGGCCGGTTCCGGCGACACGGTGTGGGACTGGGATGTGCTGCGCGACCGCGTCGTCACCAAGCCCGACGTCAGCATCCAGCTTGGCCTTGCGCCGAACAGCCTGGGCGGTGCCGCCCGCAACTGGCTGCCGGTGCTGCATGCCGATGACCGCGACACCTTCCGCACCACGCTCGACGTGGTGCTGGAACACCGGCGCGGCCGGGTCTCGCAGAATTTCCGCCTGCGCGGCGCCGACGGGCACTACCACTGGTTCTCGCTAAGAGCCCGGCCGGTGATCGGCTCGGACGGCGAAGTGATTCGCTGCGTCGGCACCATGGTCGACGTCACCGAGCAGAAAAAGTCCGAGGAACGGCTGTTGCACGATGCCGTTCACGATAATCTGACCGGCCTGCCCAACCGCGAACTTCTGATGAACCGGCTGGAAGCCATCATCTCGATCGCACGCACCGAAGAGAAGGTGCGCCCAACTGTCTTCGTCATCGACATCGACCGCTTCAAGCAGGTCAATGACGGGCTTGGCATCTCGGCCGGCGACACCATCCTGCTCACCATTGCGCGCCGCCTCCACCGGCTCTTGAAGCCGAAGGATTCGCTGTCGCGCTTTGCCGGCGACCAGTTCGCGCTGATGCTGCTGTCCGAACAGGACCCGTCCCGCATCGCGGCGGTTGCCGACGCCATCAAGCACGCCATCAACAACCCGATCACCTTCGCCAAGCGCGAGATCGTGCTGACCGCCTCGATCGGCCTGATCACCTGGACTTCGGCGCAGACTTCGGCCGAGGACATGGTCAAGGACGCCGAGCTTGCCATGCACCAGGCCAAGCGTTTCGGCGGCGACCGGATCGAGCCGTTCCGGCCGGCCTTCCGCACCGTCGGCACCGATCGTCTGCAGTTCGAATCCGATCTGCGCCGCGCCATCGAGCGGCGCGAATTCACCCTCGCCTACCAGCCGATCGTGCGGCTCGAGGATGGCAGCATTGCCGGCTTCGAAGCGCTGCTGCGCTGGGACCATCCGCGCCGCGGCATGATCCCGCCGGGCGACTTCATTCCGGTCGCCGAAAGCTGCGGCCTGATCGTACAGCTTGGCCTGTTTGCCATGCAGCAGGCGGCCGAGGACCTCGCCGGCTGGCAAAAGCAGATCGGCGACACGCCGCTGTCGGTGTCGGTCAACCTGTCCAGCCGCCAGCTGATCCGCCGCGACCTGGTCAGCGACGTCCGCTCGGTCATCGCGCGTGCCAATCTGAAGCCGCGCTGCTTCCGGCTGGAACTCACCGAATCGCTGGTCATGGACAATCCGGAGCAGACCTCGCATGTGCTGACCAAGCTGAAGCAGCTCGGCATCGGCCTGTCGCTCGACGATTTCGGCACCGGCTATTCCTCGCTCGCCTATCTGACGCGCTTCCCCTTCGACACCATCAAGATCGACAAGAGCTTTGTTGACGACGCGACGCCGAAGCGCGCGGTGCTGCTCAAATCCATGGTCAACATGGCGCATGAGCTTGGCCTGTCAGTCGTGGCCGAGGGCATTTCGGATGAGAGCGATGCGCTGGAACTGCGGCAGATGGGCTGCGAATACGTCCAGAGCTTCATGTTCGGCGCCCCGATGCCCGGCGATCAGGTGCTGAAGGCGCTGAAAGAGCAGTATCCGATGACGCAGGCTTGACGCGTTCAGGCGCATTGCCTGGGCGCATGGTGGCTTGGGCAGAGGCCTCGGCTAATCTCGAAGGTGGACGAAGGCGAGGCTCGAAGGCGAAGGCTCTACGCGTGTCCCGCAGCCAGGCTGAGATGCGCCAGGTCGATGCCGATGGACGCCAGGATGCGGTCGTACTTCCGTTCGATGTCGGCGTCGAACAGAAGCTCCGGCGTGGCCGGGCAGGTCAGCCAGCCATTCTCGGCGATCTCGGTTTCCAGCTGGCCGGCGCCCCAGCCGGAATAGCCGAGCGCCATCAGCGCGCGGCGCGGGCCGCGGCCGGACGAGATGGCGCGCAAGATGTCGACGGTGGCGGTCAGGCAGATGTCGTCAGAGACGGTAAGCGAGGATTCCACGCGGTAGTCGCCCGAATGCAGGACGAAGCCGCGGCTGCGGTCGACCGGGCCGCCATTGCGCACGACGAAGTCGCGGGCCTGCGCCGGCAGACGGATCGCTTCCTGCTCGTTCATGATGCCGAGTTGCACCAGAAGATCGGGAAACAGCATCTGCTGCGTCTGGTTGATGATCAGGCCCATGGCGCCTTCATCGCTGTGCGCGCAGATGTAGATGACCGAGCGCGTGAAGCGGTCGTCCTTCATGCCAGGCATGGCAATCAGGAACTGGTCGTCGAGAAAGCCGCGTCCGCCGGCCGTCTTCTTGTGGCGCAACAAGTCCATGGAGGGAGCGTAACGCGTTTCCGGGACGCCGAAAAGATGCGCCGCGCGCGATTCGCCGAAAGCCCAATGGCTGGCGCAAACGATTCTTCAGCTCAAATCGACCCTGGCGGAATGCTTGAACGCGACTGTTCCTCGCCCAAAGGTCACGCAAATATGATACGCAGAGCGCCATGAAAACATTGCGCGGCCATGAACGGACGATCAAATCACCGCCATGCAAAGCTTGAAAATCCTGCTGCTCGCCGCCGCCATCGGATGCGGAGCAACCCTGCCCGCCGCAGCCTCCTCTTCCGACTGGTACAACAGCGAAGGCGGCAAGGTGCGGCTGGTGACATCAGGCAAGGCCGACGAGGCCGGCCGCATCCACGGCGTGCTCGATATTGCGCTCAAGCCCGGCTGGAAGACCTATTGGCGCGATCCGGGCGATGCCGGCGTGCCGCCGCAGATCGATGTCTCGGCCAGCACCAACATCACCGATGCGGCGTTTTCCTTCCCGCCGCCGCAGCGCCATGACGACGGCTACGGCAAATGGGCCGGCTACAACCATCCGGTCTCGCTGCCGGTGACATTCACCGTGTCGTCGCCTGGGGATGCGGCCGTCATCGATGCCGATATCTTTCTCGGCATCTGCGAGACGATTTGCATCCCGGTCCAGACGCGGCTGAGCGTCGATCCCGCCGCCGATCCCGACAATGCCGAGGATGCGGCGCTGGTGAAGGCGGCCCTTGCCACCCTACCCGCCCCTGCCAAGGCCGATTTCGGCATCAAGGTCCTGCCCGGCGACCACGAGACGCTGGTCGTCGAGGCGACCTTTCCCGGCGATCCGGAGGCAGCGGATTTCTTCGTCGCCGGTGAACGCGACTACATGTTCGGGGCGCCGTCGCGCAGCGAAAAGGACGGCCGGCTGGTGTTTACCATCCCGATCCTCGACCGGCCGTCGGCAACACCGACCGATGGCGGGTTGTATTACACCCTGACAAGTGCGCAAGGCGCGGTCGAGGGCGTTCTGCCGTTCCCCTGATACACGTCCCGATCCAGGCTTTCCCTTGATCCAGGTCTTGTCGGCGGTTGCGGGAGATGCCTGATTTCGCTATCGCAAGGAACCTTCCCTGCTTTGACACGAGGACCATCATGACCATTGCCGTTGGCGACAAGCTGCCCGATGCGACCTTCAAGGAAATGACCGCCGACGGCGCCAAGGTGATCACCTCGGCCGAGATCTTTGCGGGCAAGAAGGTCGTGCTGTTCGGCGTTCCCGGCGCCTTCACGCCGACCTGCAGCAACAACCATCTGCCGGGCTATCTCGAGAACCACGACGCCATCCTGGCGCGCGGCGTCGACACCATCGCCGTCGTCTCGGTCAACGATGCCCACGTCATGGGCGCCTGGGCCAATTTCACCGGCGGTCAAGGCAAGATCCTCTATCTCGCCGACGGCAATGGCGATTTCGCCAAGTCGGTCGGCCTCGATTTCGTAAGCAACGATATGGGGTTACGCGCGAGACGCTTTTCGATGATCGTCGACAATGGCAAGGTCACCGCGCTCAATGTCGAGACCAAGCCCGGCGTCGACACATCGGGTGCGGCTCACATTCTGAGCCAGCTCTAATCCCGGATTGCCATAACCTGGCGATCGCGCCCGCCCGGCGCGATGGCCTGCTTTTGGGGGATATCGACGATGTTCGACATCATCTGGCGCAGTGTTGCGATCGGCATCGGTGCCACGGTGCTGATGGATCTCTGGGCGCTGTTCCTGCATCTGGCGCTCGGCCAGCCGCGGCCGAATTGGGGGCCGCCCGGCCGCTGGGTCTGGCATCTCAGGGACGGCAAGGTCTTCCACGACGACATCGCCCATGCCGCGCCGTACGCGCATGAGACGGCGCTGGGCTGGGCCTTCCACTATTTCACCGGCATCGTCTACGGCGTCATCCTGGTGGCGCTGGTGGGCAAAGCTTGGCTGGACGCGCCGACCTTCCTGCCGGCCTTCATCCTCGGCATGGTCACCATCGGCGCCGGCTGGTTCCTGCTGGCGCCGGGCATGGGTGCCGGCTGGGCCGCTTCAAAGCGCCCCAACCCGATGCAGATCCGCGCCTTCAACGTGATCTCGCACACGGTGTTCGCGCTCGGCCTCTATGGCACCGCCCTGCTGATCCGCTGAGGATTTATTCGCTGACCACGCGCGGCTTCATCGCGGCGACGGTGTCGATGATCTCCCGACGCAGCGCGTCTTTCTCCGCCTCGAATTGCTCGCGCGTGATGCTGCGGCCGCCGGTGGCGGTGACGCCGAATTCCTCCAGCGTCGATTCATAGCGCGCCTTCCAACGGAGCACGTGACCGGTCATGGCCTGGGAGAGTGCCGGGACTGAACCCGGATGCGTCGGCAGGCCGCAGGATTGCGTCGTCCGCGCATCCGCCGCCAGCATGACGACGTTCCAATCGTCGAAGCCGATGAGATCCATCTGGGCATAGAGGAACGCGCCGTGCTCGCCGTCCCAGATCGACTGGTCGATGACCAGAAAGGGCATGGCGCGGCAATAGCCATGGCGCGCCGCCATCTCAGCGTTGAAGGTCTCGGTGCGCACCTGAAGCCGGTACCTGGCCGCGGCGAAAAGAGCGATGTAATCATCCGCCGTGCGCATGATGTTGCGCTGATCGTCCGGCGCGAAGCCGGCCTCGCGCAGGAATGAACCGATCTTCGGATCGTCCCAGAGCTCCTTTGAGAAAACGCGCGTCACGCCATCGGCATCCGGCGTCGGACGCATCATTTTCTTGAGATCGGCAAAGCTGTGCTGCTGCTTGCCGAAAGTCCTGCGTCCGAACATCGCCACGCCTCATCGCCAAGATCGATTGCGCCGTTCTATCACCCGGGGATGAAATCGACTTTAAGCCAAAGCCTAAATTGCTGGCTTCCGGCCATCAATTGCCGTGGCGTGGCTTGTCGATCGGCCGCCATCCGTGGAGGATGCTGTGCGCGCCGACATCATAGGCGAAATAGTTGCCGCCGCCGGCCGGCTGGTCCGCCTCGCGGCTGATCTCGCGGCCGCTGAGCGACAGCAATAGGAGCGTTCCGACGCCGCCATGACCGACGAAGGCAATGTCGCTGCTGTCGGCGGCACCGAGCACGGCCTCGGCCTCGCTCAGGATGCGTTGCTGGGCATCGATGGCGCGCTCCCAGCCGCGAATGCTTTTGTGCGGGTTTGCGAAGAATTGGTCGGCGACCGCCTCGAACTCCGGCGGCGGCAGGAAGCCTGTCGCGGACCGGTCGTTCTCATGCATGCGTTCGCGCACCTCAACCGTGAGGCCAAGATGCCTCGCCAGTATCTCGGCGGTTTCGATCGCCTTGCGCTCGGCCGACGAGACGATACGGCGGACCGAGCCGACCCATGGCTGCTCGAGCATGGCCAACGCCCGCGCCCGTCCGATCTCGGACAGTCCCCACTCCGGCACGGGAACGTTGGCATCGATCCGGACCTGCGGATGGGTGATGTAGTATGCAGTCGGCACGGGTGAGGTTTTCCTGCCGAGAAGCCTAAACTCAATAGCTCTGGGTCGAGCGCCGTGCCCTTGGCGCCGCAGGCTGCTTCTGGGATGCTGCCGGCTTCAACGCCGCTGCAGGCTTCGGTGCCGCAGGCGTGGCCGAGCCCTTCTTGAACGGCGCCATGCCTTCGCGTGCGAGTTCGTCGGCGCGTTCGTTCTCGGTGTGGCCGGCATGGCCCTTGACCCAGTTCCAGGTCACCTTGTGACGCCGGTTGGCCTCGTCCAGCGCCTGCCACAGTTCGCCGTTCTTGACCGGCTTCTTGTCGGCGGTCTTCCAGCCGTTTTTCTTCCAGCCGTGGATCCACTTGGAGATGCCGTCCATGACATATTTGCTGTCGGTGTGAAGCTCGACCGTGCACGGCTCCTTCAGCGCGTTCAGCGCCGAGATGGCGGCGAGCAATTCCATGCGGTTGTTGGTGGTCTCGGCCTCGCCGCCCGACAATTCCTTGGTCTTGCCGTTGAAGCGCAGGATGGCGCCCCAGCCGCCAGGGCCGGGATTGCCCGAGCAGGCGCCGTCGGTGAAGATCTCAACCTGCTTGGTCATGTCAGTCCATATTCCGAAGGGGACCTGATGGCGCGATGGAAGCGCATGCGGCGGATATATTCGGTCGGATCGCGCTTCATGACCAGCCCGCCATCGGGAACGGTCAGCCAGTCATAGAGCCTGGTCAGCATGAAGCGCAGCGCCGAACCGCGCGCCAGCATCGGCAGCGCCGCTTTCTCATCGTCGCTTAGCGGCCGCACGCTCTGATAGCCGGCCAGCAGCGCCGTGCCCTTGGTCAGGTTGAAGGAGAAATCCTTCTCGAAACACCAGGCGTTGAGGCAAGTGGCGACGTCATAGGCGTAGAGGTCGTTGCAGGCGAAATAGAAGTCGATGAGGCCGGATAGTTTTTCGCCGAGGAAGAAGACATTGTCGGGGAACAGGTCGGCATGGATGATGCCTGCCGGCAGGCCCTGCGGCCAATGGCGTTCGAAATCGGAGAAATCGGCGTCGACCTCGGCCGCCAGTCCAGGCTCGACCTCGTCGGCGCGGTCGCGCGCGGCGTTCCAGAGCTTGCGCCAGCCGTCGATGGCCAGCGCATTGTCGCGGGTCATCGCAAAATCCTGGCCGGCGAGATGTAGGGCGGCCAGCGCCTTGCCGACCTCCGCGCAATGCGCAGCTGTCGGCCGCCGCAGCGACAGGCCTTCGAGGAAGGTGATGATGACCGCCGGGCGGCCGGCCAGCGTGCCGATGACGGTACCGTC
Source organism: Mesorhizobium sp. P2_B11 (assembly GCF_056404855.1). NCBI lineage: Bacteria > Pseudomonadati > Pseudomonadota > Alphaproteobacteria > Hyphomicrobiales > Phyllobacteriaceae > Mesorhizobium > Mesorhizobium sp. P2_B11. Next base: position 160,451 of record NZ_JBFUDF010000005.1, on the reverse strand, counting down.
ATGCGCGGTTACCGGCAGCGGACAGGAAATGCCTTTCCTGGCGAGATGGCCCATCAGGCCGAGGAAGAACGGCAGGTCGGCCTTGTCGACACGCTTTTCGTAGAGCGTGAGGATGTAAGACCCGCTCGATGTGTGCAGCAGAAAGTTGGAATTCTCGGTGCCCTCGGCAATCCCCTTGTAGGACAAGAGTTCGCCGACCGGATAGGCCCTGAGGAACGCGCCGAGTTCGCCCTCATTGACATCGGTGTAGACCGCCATGGGCTGTTCACGCGGCTCCGTTGACGAAGGCCATGTCGGCCCGCGTCAGTTCGACATCGCGCAGAACCCGCATGACTGGAAAATCCTCCGTTTCGGTCGCCGTGATCGCGAGATCGATGGTCACCTCGAAGCGCTGGCGGAAAGCGTCGATGATCTCGTCGACGATGATCTCCGGCGCCGACGCGCCAGCCGACAGGCCGAGCGTCGAGATGTCAGCGATGTCATTCCATGGAATTTCGGCAGCGCGCTGTACGAGAAGCGACATGGTGGCGCCGGCGCGCTCCGCCACTTCGACAAGACGGCGCGAATTGGAGGAATTCGGCGCGCCGACGATCAGATAGAGATCAGCGCCCGCGGCGGTTTCCTTGACCGCTTCCTGGCGGTTGGTGGTGGCGTAGCAGATCGATTCGGCGGCCGGCGCATGCAATTGCGGGAAGCGCTCCTGCAGCGCCCGGATGATGCCGGCGGTGTCCTCGACCGACAGCGTCGTCTGGGTAACGAAGCCGAGCGCTTCGGCGTTGGCGGGCGCAAAGGTTGCGGCGTCGGCTTCGGTCTCGATCAGCGTCACGGCGCCTTCCGCGAGCTGGCCCATGGTGCCGATCACTTCCGGGTGGCCGGCATGGCCGATCAACAGCACATGGCGGCCGAGCCGCTGATGGCGCATCGCCTGCTTGTGCACCTTGGAGACCAGCGGACAGGTGGCGTCGAGATAAAAGAGTTCGCGCGCCTGGGCGTCGGCGGGAACCGATTTCGGCACGCCATGGGCGGAAAACACCACCGGCGACTTGCGATGCTCGGGCGGGATCTCCGACAGTTCCTCGATGAACACCGCGCCAAGGCTTTGCAGGCCCTCGACGACATAGCGGTTGTGCACGATCTCGTGGCGGACATAGACCGGCTTGCCGTATTTCTTCAACGCCAGCACGACGATCTGGATGGCGCGATCGACGCCGGCGCAAAAGCCGCGCGGCTGGCAGAGCCGGATCGTCAAAGGAGGCTTGGTCTTGGTGTGAAGCATCTAATCCGGCCGGTTGTTCAGAGGCGAAATGAGGTGTGCACCCCCGCCCTGTCAAGGGCAGGTCTCTGTTGGAGCATGATCTTGTCCGAAAACCGGTTCCCACTTTTCGGGATCATGCTCGGGATCATTCCGGTTTTGCCGGACGGCGCAGCCTGATGATCAGCACCGCTGCAAGGGCGGCTGCCAGGCCATACCAGGTGAAGGCATATTGCAGATGAGAATTCGGCAGGTCGATGATGGTGACGCCGCCGACCGGCAGCCCGCCGGGGTTCGGCGCCTTGTCGGCGTCGATGAAGATCGGCACCAGCACGGCACCGGCGGGCAGGCCCGCGCTTGTCGCCATGGCGTCGCGGTCCTTCCAGTAGAAGATGTTCTTGGCCACATCATTGTCGGGCAGCATCATCGACGGCTTGGCCGGCAGCGGATTGCGCGCCAGCCCGGTGACCGTGACCTTGCCCGCCACTTGCCCTTGCGGACGCTTGGCAGCGTCCTTGAGATCATAGGGCACGAAGCCGCGGTTGATCAGCACGAAGCGGCCATCGTCGAGCGCCAGCGGCGTGTAGACATTGAAGCCGGCGTCACCGTCCCAGGTCGCGTAGAAATGCCGCTCGCCCGAATGCAGGAACGTGCCGCTGACGGTGACCGGCGTGTAGTCGACATCGCCGGTGGCGGCGAATTCCTTCTCGACTTCCGCCAGTGGCCTTGGCGCCGAATGGGTGCGCTGGTCGATCGTCGCCAGCAGCCCTTCCTTCCAGTGCAGGCGCTGCACCTGCCAGGTGCCAAGCCCGAGCAGGATCACGAACAGCACCAGGCCAAGGCCGAGCAGCAAAGCCGTCTTCGGCCGCGAACGGCCGGTGGTTTTCGCCAACGCCTCGCTCATTGTCCTTGGTCCAGCCGGCCTTCAGCCGCCTTGTTGGCGTATTGCAGCGTCAGCAGCACGCCCTTGATCAGCCTGAGTGCCGTCAGGCAAAGCGCCACCGCCAGCGGTATCCAGATGATGAAATGCAGCCAGAGCGGCGGGCTCAGCGTCACCTCCACCCACAGCGCCAGCCCGACGATGATGAAGCCGATGATCAGGATGACGAACACCGCCGGGCCGTCGCCGGCATCGGCGTAGGAATAGTCGAGGCCGCAATTCATGCAGCGCTTGCCGACGGTCAGGAAGCCGGAAAACAGCCGCCCCTCGCCGCAGCGCGGACAGCGGCCGTGCAGGCCGGCCGAGATCGGCTCGATGGGTGGCCAGATAGCCTTGTCTTCGCTCATGCTCTACGGCTCGATTTCAATCGGCGTTCCATCCGGCACCATGGTCCAGATTTCATCCATGTCGGAGTCGGTAACCCCAATGCAGCCGTCGGTCCAGTCGACCAATTGAAGCAGCCAGCCCAATGGGCGCCAGAAAGAAGAAAGGCGGCCGCGTTGCCGCAACCGCCTTCCTGATTCTTCGGGGTCGTTTCGCCGGCGAAAGCTGTCAGTGGCCTTCGATCAGCGCGCCGGACGATCCCCAGACATAGATCGCGCTGAACAGGAACAGCCAGACGACGTCGACGAAGTGCCAGTACCAGGCAGCCGCCTCGAAGCCGAAATGCTGCTTCGGCGTGAAGTCGCCCTTCATCGCACGGATCAGGCAAACGAAGAGGAAGATGGTGCCGATGATCACATGGAAGCCGTGGAAGCCGGTCGCCATGAAGAAGGTGGCGCCATAGATGGAATCCTTGAAGCCGAATGGCGCGTGAATGTACTCGTAGGCCTGCACCATGGTGAACAGCATGCCGAGGCCGACGGTCAGCACCAGGCCGTTGATCAGCCCTTTGCGATCGCCATGGATCAGCGAGTGGTGCGCCCAGGTCACCGTGGTGCCGGACAGCAGCAGGATGATGGTGTTGTAGAGCGGCAGGTGGAAGGGATCGAGGACCTCGAGGCCCTTCGGCGGCCAGACGCCACCGGTAAAGGCGGTGCGGGCATATTGCTGCGCTTCACTCGGGAACAGGCTGGCGTCGAAATAGGCCCAGAACCAGGCGACGAAGAACATCACTTCCGAAGCGATGAACATGATCATGCCGTAGCGCAGATGCAGCGACACGACGCGCGTGTGGTGGCCCTCATGCGCTTCCTTGATCGTATCCGACCACCAGGCGAACATGGTGTAGAGGACGATGACCAGGCCGACGAAGAACAGCCATGGATTGGCGATGTTATGGCCGAAGATCGGGAAATCGCCGTTCTTGAGATACTGCATCCAGGCGACGCCGCCGACGGCGGTGACCAGCGCGCCGATGGACCCCAGGAAGGGCCATGGGCTCGGGTTGACGAGATGGTAGTCGTGTTGTGGTTTTGCGTGCGCGTCTGCCATATCAACCCCCGAGATTTGCTTCGGTATCGGAAACTTTGGTGGTGCTGTCCGGCGCCGATGAAGCGACCGGTTTGTTCTTTTCGACCGGGAACATGGTGTAGGACAGGGTGATCGTCTTCAAGTCCTTCAGTTCCGGCACGTTGACGATGTCTGGATCGACATAGAACACGACCGGCATGTCCAGCGTCTCGCCGGGCTTCAGTGTCGTGTCGGTGAAGCAGAAACACTCGACCTTGTTGAAGTAGGGGCCCGCCAGTTCCGGCTGCACGTTGAAGGTGGCGCGGCCGGTGACGGGGCGGTCGAACTTGTTGGTGGCGCTGTAGTGCGCCTGCGTCGTCTCGCCGATCTTGATGGTGACCGAGCGGGCGACCGGCTGGAACTGCCAGGGAATGCCATTGGTGTTGGCGTCGAAACGCACGGTGATGTCGCGATCCAGGATGCGGCCGGCATATTGCTTCTCGGCGCGCTGCGTGGTGCCGCCATAGCCGGTGGCCTGGCAAAACATCTTGTAGAGCGGCACCGCGGCGTAGGCCATGCCGATCATGCCGCCGAAGAAGGCGACGCAGAGGGCGGCGACAACGCGGTTGGTGTTCTTCTTCCTGGGGTCGGTCACGGTCGGGCGGGTCATCATCGGCCTCACATCGATCCGCTATGGCCGAATTTGACGATGGTGATGACGTAGAAGACGACAACCAGCGCCGCCAGCGCCAGGCCGATGGCCGCCGAACGGTTGCGCTGCGCCTTCTTCTGGCTTTCGGTCAGCGTGACCAGTTCAAGCTTCTTGTCGATCATGGTCATGCCCCACCGATGGCCAGAGCGCGACCGACGACACAGTCGGCCAGATAGATGGCGAAGATGGCGAAGAGGTAGAGCAGCGAATAGGCAAACAGCGCCTTGGCCGGCTTCATGGCGCGGTCGGCGTCGGTCATGCGCAGCACCTTCCAGGCATACCAGACAAAGCCGGCGCCGAGCGCCAGCGACGCGATGCCGTAGCCGGCGCTGGTGAAACCGAGCACCCAGGGCAGCACGCCGATCGGGGCGAGGATCAGCGCATAGGCAAAGATCTGGCGGCGGGTCGAGGCCTGGCCGGCGACATTGGGCATCATCGGGATGCCGGCCTTGGCGTAGTCGTCGGACTTGAACAGCGCCAGCGCCCAGAAATGCGGCGGCGTCCACAGGAAGATGATCAGGAACAGGACGAGGCTTTCGAGGCTGACCGTTCCGGTCACCGCCGCCCAGCCGATCACCGGCGGAATGGCGCCGGCGGCACCGCCAATGACGATGTTCTGCGGCGTCGAGCGCTTCAGCCACATCGTGTAGACGACGGCGTAGAAGAAGATGGTGAAGGCGAGCAGCGCCGCCGACAGCCAGTTCACCAGCACGCCAAGCGTCATCACCGACAGCACCGACAGCACAAGGCCGAAACTCAGGGCTTCGCCGGGCAGGATGCGGCCGGACGGAACCGGGCGGCCGGCGGTCCGGCTCATCACGGCATCGATGTCGGCGTCGTACCACATGTTGAGCGCGCCCGAGGCGCCGGCGCCGATGGCGATGGCCAGGATGGCGACCATCGCGATCAGCGGGTTGACGGTCACAGGTGCCGCCACCATGCCGACAAAGGCCGTGAACACCACCAGCGACATGACGCGCGGCTTCAGCAGGGCGAAAAAATCGCCCGCCGTGGCTTCCGAAATTCGAAAGCCCGCTTCGTCAATCAATGGGTCGTTGACCAGGGCCATGCGTAGTTGAGTCCAATCATTCCGTTGGCCGAAACCGCCGGCGGGCCGGCGGTTTCGTATTCAGGCTGCCTTACTTGATCTTCGGCAGCTGTTCCCACTGGTGGAAGGGCGGCGGCGAAGGCAGCTGCCATTCGAGCGTCGTCGCACCCTCGCCCCATGGATTGGCGCCGGCCACCCGCTTCTTCTGGAAGGCTTCGAAGACGCCATAGAGGAAGATCACCACGCCGACGGCCGAAATATACGAGCCGTAGGACGACACCATGTTCCAGCCGGCAAACGCGTCGGGATAGTCGATGGTGCGGCGCGGCATGCCGGCGAGGCCGAGGAAATGCTGCGGGAAGAAGATCAGATTGACGCCGACGAAGGTGACCCAGAAATGGGTGTTGGCGATCACCGGCGAGTACATGTAGCCGGTCATCTTCGGGAACCAGTAGTACCAGCCGGCGAAGATGGCGAAGACCGCGCCCAGCGACAGCACGTAGTGGAAGTGGGCGATGACGAAATAGGTGTCATGCAGCGACCGGTCGAGGCCGGCATTGGCGAGCTGGACGCCGGTGACGCCGCCGACCGTGAACAGGAAGATGAAGCCCAGCGCCCACAGCATCGGCGTCTTGAACGAGATCGACCCGCCCCACATCGTCGCGATCCAGGAGAAGATCTTCACGCCTGTCGGCACCGCGATGACCATGGTGGCGAAGACGAAGTAGCGCTGCGTGTCGAGCGACAGGCCGGTCGTGTACATGTGGTGCGCCCAGACGATGAAGCCGACGGCGCCGATGGCGACCATGGCGTAGGCCATGCCGAGATAACCGAACACCGGCTTCTTCGAGAAGGTCGAGACGATGTGGCTGATGATGCCGAAGCCCGGCAGGATCAGAATGTACACTTCAGGATGACCGAAGAACCAGAACAGGTGCTGGAACAGCAGCGGGTCGCCGCCGCCATCCGGGGTGAAGAATGTGGTGCCGAAATTACGGTCGGTGAGCAGCATGGTGATGCCGCCGGCCAGAACCGGAAGCGACAACAGCAGCAGGAAGGCGGTGACCAGCACGGACCAGGCAAACAGCGGCATCTTGTGCAGCGTCATGCCGGGCGCGCGCATGTTGAAGATGGTGGTGATGAAGTTGATGGCGCCGAGGATCGACGAGGCGCCGGCAATGTGGATCGACAGGATCGCCAGATCCATCGCCGGCCCGGGCTGGCCGGAGGTCGACAGCGGCGGATAGAGCGTCCAGCCGCCGCCAACGCCGTAGGCGCCGGGCGCGCTCGGCATGAACGCCGAAGCGATGAGCAGGATGAAGGCCGGCGGCAGCAGCCAGAACGAGATGTTGTTCATGCGCGGGAAAGCCATATCCGGCGCACCGATCATGATCGGCACCATCCAGTTGGCGAAGCCGCCGATGAGCGCCGGCATGACCATGAAGAAGATCATGATCAGCGCGTGCGCGGTGCCGAAGGCGTTGTACATGCTCTTGCCGCCGTCGATGGCGGCATCGCCGTTCATGCCATAGACCATCTGCGCCAGACCGGTGAAGATCTGGATGCCGGGCTCCTGCAGCTCCATGCGGATGACGACCGAAAGCGCGCCGCCGACGATGCCCGCGAAGATCGCGAAGATCAGATAGAGCGTGCCGATGTCCTTGTGGTTGGTGGAGTACACCCACCGGACCCAGCCATGGTAGGGCTTGTGGTCGTGATCGTCGTGAGCTGCAGCTTCTGCCATGGTCGGCTCCGTTCCCTAAATCTTGCTAACCCGCGGCATCAATTGCCGGCGGCCGCTACCTTGTTGGTACCGTCGACCTCGGCCATCAGCGCCTTGTTGGCGCCGGGAAGGTCGGTCTTGGCTGCTGCCAGCCAGGTCTTGTACTGCGCGTCGGAGACGACGCGGATGGCGATCGGCATGAAGGCGTGGTCCTTGCCGCAGAGCTGCGAGCACTGGCCGTAATAGAGGCCTTCCTTCTCCGCCTTGAACCAGGTCTCGTTGGTGCGGCCGGGAACCGCGTCCATCTTGATGCCGAAGGCCGGCATGGCGAAGGAATGGATGACGTCGGTTGCGGTGATCAGGACACGGGTCATGGTGTTGACCGGCACCACCAGCTCGTTGTCGACGGCCAGGAGACGCGGATAGACCTTGCGGTCTTCCTTGCCGATCGCGGCGCGGTCGGCGTCCTGCAGGATGGCCGAGTTGAAGGAGAGCGTGTTCTCGGTCTGGTACTCATAGTCCCAGTTCCACTGATTGCCCGTCGCCTTGACGGTCAGCTTGGCCTCTTCCGGCGGCGTGTACTGCGCGGTCAGCAGCTGGAACGAGGGGATGGCGATGAAGAGCAGGATGACGACCGGACCGACGGTCCAGATCACCTCGATCAGCGTGTTGTGGCTGGTCTTGGACGGAACCGGATTGACGCTGGCGCGGAACCTGAAGATGCACCAGGCAAGCAGAGCCAGAACCAGGACAGTGATCGGGACGACGAACCACATCGTGTAGTTCCCGAACCACTCGATCTGCCGCATCATGTCGGTCGCCGGCGGCTGAAAGCTCATCTCCCACGGCTGCGGCTGGGCCGCATGAGCGGAGGCGCCGGCGAAAAATGCGGCTGCAGCGCCTGCTGTTGCCATCAATTTGGCGCTTGCTGGGAATTTTCTCATCGCCCTCATCATCTCCCGGTTCCTCGCGATCGCGCGCAAGAATATCGAACAATGCCGGGATGGGAATCCCGGACAGTCCCAAGGCTGGTTCAAACCATACTCTATTTCCCTCCGCAAGAAAGGAGCGGGCGAAACCGTGCGGCATTTTTGCGCGCAGCCGCGACCGCGCCGTTTCAGCGACCTTTTGCCCGGCGCGCATCATCGACAGATGAGCTATGCGGGCTTGCGGCCGGAATGCGCCCGACGGTCGCAATTCGGGCGAATTTGCTAGGGAAAAGCGCATTATTGCGCTTGTCGGGGCTGACCGGCGGTCGCCCTATCCTTTACTTGGCCTTGGCGCGGCTTAAAGTGCCGTGATTCGCTAATGGAGCCGTCATGACCTCTTGGCTTTCGAGAAACTCCTGGCATTCGAAAGGCGCTTGGCTTTCGAGAAGCGGGGCGAAGGTCATCTTTCTCGCCGCCCTGATCGGTATCGGCGCGTCCGCAGCCGGCATCGCCAATGCAGCGCAGCCGAGCGGCACGGTCAAGTCGACGCATGGCGCGTGGTCGATCATCTGCGACACCCCGGCCGGCGCGACGTCGGAACAGTGCGTGATGATGCAGAACGTCGTCGCCGAGGATCGCCCGGAAATGGGACTTTCGGTGGTCGTGCTGCGCACCGCCGACAACAAGGCCGAGATCCTGCGCGTGCTGGCGCCGCTCGGCGTGCTTTTGCCCAACGGCCTTGGCCTCAATGTCGACGGCAAGGATATCGGCCGCGCCTATTTCGTGCGCTGCTTCCAGGACGGCTGCTATGCCGAGGTCATTCTCGAAAAGCCGCTGCTCGACACGCTCAAGACCGGCACGTCGGCCACCTTCATCGTCTTCCAGACGCCTGAAGAAGGCATCGGCATCCCCGTCGACCTCAAGGGTTTTGCAGACGGTTTTGCCGCCCTGCCCTGAGCTTGATGCTTGCGAAAAGGCCGACCCTGACGCAGAATTCCCACGGGTTTGATTTTTGGCTGTGGGGGTCGTCATGCGTGCTTTTTCTCTGCTTCTGTCGACCGGTCTGATCCTGACCGGCGCCATTTCCGTCGCCTTTGCCGAGGATACCGAAATCATCACGGCGCCAGACCCGGCGGTCATTCTCGAGATTGCGAAGGGCTATGGCTCGGCCAAGATGGACAAGGACGACGGCGGCGATCCGATGATCTCCGGCCGGCTGCAAGGCATGAAATATGTCGTCTACTTCTATGGCTGCGAAAACCACGAGAAGTGCAAGTCACTCCAGTTTTCCTCCGGCTATACCGATCCCTTCACGGCCGACCAGGCCAATGAATGGAACAAGAAGTATCGCTGGGTGAAGGCCTTCTCCGGTGACGGGTCGAACTTCAAGATGGATGTCATGTTCAGGGGTGGGGTTACCCGCTCCTATCTCGAGGAGCAGTTCTCGAACTGGGATTCGATGACCAGCGACATCAAAGACTTCGTGAACGAGAAGTAGGCCTGAGCGCTCCACGGTCCGGCTGCGGATTGTCATTGCGGATTGTGCAGGCGCGTCTTCGCGCCTACATCGTGGCAAACAACCATTCCTGTGAACGGACCTGCCATGAACAGCCTGATCGGCCAATTCGACATTTCAGACGATCGCATCAAGCGCATCGTCGCCGACACCCTTAACGGCGCCGATGATGGCGAGCTGTTCCTCGAATACAGCGAGAGCGAAGCGCTGATGTTCGACAATGGCAAGCTGAAGACCGCCAATTTCAACACCGACCAGGGTTTTGGCCTGCGCGCGGTGGCCGGCGAGGCCAGCGGCTATGCCCATTCCAGCGACCTGTCCGAGGCGTCACTGCTGCGCGCGGCGGACGCGGTGTCGACCGTCAAGGGCGGCTATTCCGGCACGCTTGCCGCCGCGCCCGCGCGCACCAACCGCCATCTCTACGGCGACGAGAACCCGATCCCCTCGCCTTCCTTCGAGGTCAAGGCCAAGCTATTGCAGGAAATCGACGCCTGGCTGCGGGCCGAGGATCCGCGCGTGCGCCAGGTGACGGCCTCGCTCGCCGCATCCTGGCAGCATGTCGAGATCGTGCGCGCCGACGGCCAGATGGTGCGCGATATCCGCCCGTTGGTCCGCATCAACGTTTCCGTCGTCGTCGGCGATGGCGACCGCCAGGAAAGCGGCTCCTACGGCATGGGTGGGCGCAAGGCGTTCGGCGAGTTCCTGCTCGAGGACGCCTGGAAGCATGCGGCCAAGGAGGCGCTGCGTCAGGCGCTGGTCAATCTCGAAGCCATTCCGGCGCCGGCCGGCACGTTCGACATCGTTTTGTCCAGCGGCTGGCCGGGCGTCATGCTGCACGAAGCCGTCGGCCATGGGCTGGAAGGCGATTTCAACCGCAAGAAGACGTCCGCCTTTGCCGGCCTGCTCGGCCATCAGGTGGCGGCCAAGGGCGTCACCGTGGTCGATGACGGCACCATGCCTGAGCGGCGCGGCTCGCTCACCGTCGATGATGAAGGCACGCCTTCGGCCCGCAACGTGCTGATCGAGGACGGCAAGCTGGTCGGCTACATGCAGGACCGCCAGAACGCCCGGCTGATGGGCATGAAGGCGACCGGCAACGGACGGCGCGAAGGCTATGCGCACCAGCCGATGCCGCGCATGACCAACACCTACATGACATCGGGCGACATGGAGCCGGACGAGATCATCGCCTCGGTCAAGAACGGCATCTATGCCGTCTCCTTCGGTGGCGGCCAGGTCGACATCACCTCGGGCAAATTCGTGTTCGGCTGCACCGAGGCCTACATGATCGAGAACGGCAAGGTGACGCAGCCGATCAAGGGCGCCATGCTGATCGGCAACGGGCCGGACGCCATGCACCGCGTGTCGATGATCGGCAACGACATGAAGCTCGACAATGGCATCGGCATGTGCGGCAAGGCCGGCCAGGGCGTGCCGGTCGGCGTCGGCCAGCCGCATCTGAGGATGAACCAGATGACGGTCGGCGGCACCAGGGTTTGAGGACGGCTGCGCGTTCCGGTAGCATCGCTGTCCAAACGATGTTTTCCGGGTGCCGGCGGCCGCAACCATGTCCAAGATCGTCATTCTGACAGGAGCCGGCATTTCGGCGGAATCGGGCGTCGCCACGTTCCGCGATCCCGACGGCGTCTGGGCGAAATTCAACCTCGAAGACGTTGCGACACCGCAAGGCTTTGCCCGCGACCCAGCCAAGGTGCAGGATTTCTACAATATGCGCCGGCGGCAAATGGGCAGCGTCGAGCCCAATGCCGCCCATATCGCGCTCGCCCGGCTCGAGCGGGAACTGCCTGATAGCGTCCTGCTGGTCACGCAGAACATCGACGACCTGCATGAACGCGCCGGATCGCAAAGACTGATCCACATGCATGGCGCGCTTGGCCGCGCGCTGTGCCAGGCCTGCGGGGCAAAGCAGCGCCTGGGCCGACGACATCGCCGTCCAGTCGAAATGCCCTGCCTGCGGCGCGGAGGGCCGGTTGCGACCGGACGTGGTCTGGTTCGGTGAAATGCCCTACCGCATGGAAGAGATCGGCTCAGCACTTGCCGGCTGCGACCTGTTCGCAGCGATCGGCACCAGCGGCAGCGTCTATCCGGCGGCGGGTTTTGTCGAGGAGGCGCGCGCCGCCGGGGCGCTGACGGTCGAGCTCAACCTGAAATGCGCCGGCTGGGCTTCGCGTTTCGACGAGCAGCTGGAAGGGCCGGCCACGCAAGTGGTGCCGGGGTTCGTGGAGCGGATTTTGTCAGGGACGGGCTGACGCTGGCGTTTCCAGATTGAATCCTCTGGGCACCTTGAAGTGAACACAATTCCATTAGGAAATTGGTAACTGTTCAACTGCCTGGGCTGCCGTTCCCGCACAAACGCAGTACCTGCTTCCTCGTTGCGGTGTTGGTGTTGGTGATGGCAATGCGACGTTCCCCCGGCGTCCTGACTCTCCTCCTTGGCTTCGTTTCTTTGGTCGGCGCGACAGCGCTGCAAGCCGGTCCGGCGGCAGCGCAGTCGACATGGTTCAAGGCGCGGTCGACGCAATCCGCCGCCGCTGTCGGCGCAAGCACCAGCGTTCCCTACGGTTGGGTCGATTTCTGCCACCGCCGGCCAAAAGAGTGCAAGGTGCCCGCTTTGCCGGCCGCCGACGTCAAGCTGACCGCGCAGAAGCTGAGCATCCTCAAGCGGGTCAATCTGAAGGCGAACAGGTCGATCAAGCCGGTCAGCAATTTCGATCACTGGGGCACGATGGAGGACCACTGGGACTATCCGGTGGACGGCAAAGGCGACTGCAAGATCTACGCGCTCTACAAGCGCAAGTTGCTTCTGCAGGCGGGGTTCCCCCGGCAGGCGCTGCTGATGACGGTGGTGCGCGACCTCAACAATGAAGGCCACACCATCCTGACGGTGAAGACCGACAAGGGCGATCTTGTCCTCGACAATCTGGTCGATGAGATCAGGCCGTGGAACGCCACGGGCTATTACTTCCTGAAACGCCAGTCGCAGCAGAACCCGAACACCTGGGTGTCGATCAATCAACGCGGCGGCACATCGAAGCGACTGTCGCCAAGTTAGGCTTTGTTTTTATGCATGTCGTTCTCTCAAAACCGGGGCCACTTTTGAGCGACATGCATTAAGCCTACCGCCGCCGCTTCGGCTTCTCCAGCAGCGCCACCGCCTCGACATGCGGCGACCACAGGAACTGGTCGATCGGCGTGACGCTTTTCAGCATGTAGCCGCCATCCATGAGGATGCGTAAATCCCGGGCCAGCGTCACCGGATTGCAGGAGACGGCGGCGACGAACGGCACGTCGGAGCGGGCGATCTGCTTCGACTGGTCCTCGGCGCCGGCGCGCGGCGGGTCGAAGACGACGCCGTCAAAGGCGTTCAGCTCCTTGAACGTCAGCGGGCGCCGGAACAGGTCGCGGCGTTCGCCGGTTACGCGCTTCAGACCGGTGGCGAAGCGTGATCCGCGGTCGAGCGCCGACAGGGCGGCCGCATCGCCTTCGACCGCATGGACCTCGGATTTCGCCGCCAGCCGAAGCGCAAAGCTGCCGCAACCGGCGAACAGATCCGCGACTTTCTTGGCGCGTTTGAGATGTCCGCCAACGAGGTCGGCCATCGTCTGCTCGGCGGCTTCGGTTGCCTGCAGGAAGGCGCCGGGCGGCACGGCGACAGCGACGGTGCCGAACATGACCACCGGTTTTTTCGGCTCGATGACGATCTCATCGTCGATCGAAAGCCGGGCAAAACCGTTGGCCATGACGAAGTTGGAGGCGACCCGGCGCTGGTTCTCGCCCAGCTTGCCTGACTCATAGACCGCGACATCGAGGCCCGAACCCGTCACCGTGACCGCCATTCGGAACGATTTGGTGGTGGCGCAAACCAGGTCGGCGACCGATCGCAAGCGATCGAGCGCGGCGACGATCTCCGGCAACGAGATCGGGCATTCCTCGATGGGGATGATTTCGGGCGACAGATGGCGATGGAAGCCAAGCAGCATGCCGGTGTCGGCGCGCCGGGCGGCAAGCACGACGCGGCGGCGTGTTGCCGGTGCACACGGCACCAAGGCGCCGATGTCGCCGGCAATGCCCTTCAAGGCGTGCACGACCTTGTCGCGTTTCCATTGCTGGTAAGCGTCGGCTTGCAGATGCTGGACGGCACAGCCGCCGCATTCGGTGAAATGCCGGCAGGCCGGCTCGATGCGCAGCGGCGACGTCTCCAGCACCGCCATCAGCGTGGCGCGATCTTTTTCGCGCGCTGCGGTAACGACCTCGCCCGGCAACGTGAAAGGAATGAACAGCTCGCCGGTTTCCGTCTCAGCGACGCCATCGCCCTGCGAGCCCAGTCTCTTGATGGTGAAGCGCGTGCTCATCGGTCCTTGATCCCACCGAGCAGGAATTCGCGGTTGCCGTCGCCGCCTTCGATCGGCGACATGTGCAGACCCAGTGTGCGCCAGCCAGGGACGCCTTCGAGCCATTCCTGCAGCAGGCCGGCAACGCGGGCGGCGTCATAGGGGTCTTTAAGCAAGCCACCTTTTCCGATCGCCTCACGGCCGGCCTCGAATTGCGGCTTGACCAGAAACACCGCGCGCGCTCCCGGCCTGGCGATGGCGAGCGCCGGTGGCATCGCCAGTTTCAGCGAAATGAAGCTGACGTCGGAGACGATGAAATCCGGGATCCGGCCGCCGAGATCGGCAGCCGTGAGCTCGCGGGCATTCAAGCCCTCGATCACGGTGACGCGCGGATCGGACGAGACATCGGGATGCATCTGGCCGTGGCCGACATCGATGGCCGTGACGTGGGTTGCCCCACGTTCGAGCAGCACCTGGGTGAAGCCGCCGGTCGAGGCGCCGATATCGAGTGCCTCGCTGCCCGAGGGGTCAAGGCTGAAATGGTCGAGCCCGGCGATCAGCTTAAGCGCCGCGCGGGAGACATAGCCCTGTGCGGGATCGTCGATGACTATGAGGCATTGCGGCGTAACGGTCTGGCCGGGCTTGCGGGCAACCACGCCGTCGACCGTCACGGTGCCGCGCTCGACCGCGTCGCGGGCGCGAGAGCGGCTTGCAAACAGGCCGCGCTGGACGAGCAATTCGTCGAGCCGCTGGCGTGTGCTGGCTGGCAGAGGGGAGTTCATCGGCCTTCATGGCGAAAGCCGGCCACGAAGGCAAGGACATTGGATAAGCGGGACACTGGAACCGGAGACGCAGATCAGTCCACCGGTTGAATATCGCAGCAAGTCCGGCAAGATGTAAGGGGCGCTCGGGCAATGCAGAGGAGGACGAATGCTGACGGGAACCTGCCATTGCGGCGCCGCCCACTGGACCCTGGAGGGCGACCCCGGCCCGATCACCGCTTGCAACTGCACGCTTTGCCGCCGCTACGGCACGCTGTGGGCCTATGATTTTGTCGATGAGCGCATCCGCGTTGCGGGAACCATGCAGTCCTACACCCGCGCCGGCAAGGACACGCCGTCGCTCGAAATCCTGTTCTGCCCGACCTGTGCCTGTGTGCTCGCCTGGCGCGGCCTGCGCACCGGCTCCGGCGGCCGCACGCGGATCGCCGTCAATGTCAGGCTGGCGCCGCCGGAGGCGGTCGCCGACCTGCCGATCGATCATTTCGACGGCCTCGATACTTATGACGACCTGCCACGCGATGGCCGGTGCGTACGCGATATGTGGTTCTAAGCATGATCCCGAAACGTGGGAACCGGTTTTCGGACAAGATCATGCTCAAGCAAAAGAGATAGAGCCCCATCCCGATCCCATCGGGATGGAACAGGCTCTAGAAAATCGTGCGCGAAACCTGCCGTTCGACGGCCGGCATCAGGCCGTCGCCCGCATCGCCCGAGGCCTGCTTGCGCGGCGGCTCGACGGGCGTAGCCGGTACGTCGGGCACGACGACGAGCTGCGGCACCTGCCTGTAGGAGAAGCCGCCCCTGATGTTGCCCATCTTGCCGGCGACGATCTCGACCACCGCCTGTTCGAGCTTGCGGTCATAGCGGGTTTCGGCCATGGCCGGCGCGGCGATGACGGCCAAAAAGGCCACGCCGCACAAAAGAATTCGCATTGTTTTTAACTCCCTGCCTTGGTCGGGTTCTAGCAGGGCGGCGTTGAAAAACGGCCAAAAGACACGGTAAGCGAAACGCCAAACAGAAGCGTTAACAGGACGTTACGACAGCAAGCCGGCAAACCGCTTCAAAGGCTTGAGATTTTGATTCAGGCGCGCTGGGCGCGGGCTGAATGGCCAAGCGCGACAAACACGGTGCGCACGATGCCGGCGGCATCGAGCCCGGCGTCGGCATACATTTTTTCCGGCTTGGCGTGGTCGGTGAACTCGTCCGGCAGCACCAGCGGCCGCACTTTCAGGCCGCTTTCCAGCAAGCCTTCATGGGCGAGGAACTGCAGCACATGGCTGGCGAAGCCGCCGACAGCGCCCTCTTCCACCGTCACCAGCACTTCGTGCGAACGGGCAAGCCGGCGGATCATATCCTCGTCGAGCGGCTTGGCGAAGCGAGCGTCCGCAACAGTCGTCGAAAGCCCGGCCGCACCGAGTTCCTCGGCGGCGATCAGGCAGTCCTGCAGCCGCGTGCCGAAGGACAGAAGCGCCACCTTGGTGCCTTCCTTGACAATGCGGCCCTTGCCGATTTCAAGCACCGAGCCGCGCTCCGGCATGTCGACGCCGACGCCATTGCCGCGCGGATAGCGGAAGGCGATCGGGCCTTCGTCATAGTAGGCGGCGGTGCGCACCATGTGGCGAAGCTCCGCCTCGTCGGCTGCAGCCATCACGACAAAGCCCGGCAGCGTTGCCAAAAAAGTGGTGTCGAAGGCGCCGCAATGGGTGGCGCCGTCGGCGCCGACAAAGCCGGCGCGGTCGATGGGGAAACGCACCGGCAGTTTCTGGATCGCCACATCGTGGACGACCTGGTCATAGGCGCGCTGCAGGAAGGTCGAATAGATGGCGGCGAAAGGCTTGTAACCTTCGGTGGCGAGGCCGGCGGCAAAGGTCACCGCATGCTGCTCGGCGATGCCGACATCGAAGGTTCGGGTCGGAAACGCTTCGCCGAACAGGTCGAGGCCGGTGCCGTTCGGCATGGCGGCGGTGACGGCGACGATACGGTCGTCCAGGCGGGCTTCCTGGATCAGGCTTTCGGCGAACACCTTGGTGTAGGCAGGCGCGTTGGCCGGGGCCTTTGTCTGCGCGCCGGTGATGACGTCGAACTTGTTGACGCCATGATACTTGTCGGGCGCAGCCTCGGCCGGGCCGTAGCCCTTGCCTTTCTGGGTCACGACATGGATCAGCACCGGGCCGTCGGCATGGTCGCGGACGTTCTTCAGCACCGGGATCAAATGCTCGAGATTGTGACCGTCGATCGGGCCGATATGGTAGAAGCCGAGCTCCTCGAACAGCGTGCCGCCAGTGACGTAGCCGCGCGCATGCTCGACCGCCCGCTTGATGGCGCGGTCGGCGCGCTTGCCGAGATAGGAGGTCAGTTTCTTGCCGAAATCACGCAAGCCGAGATAGGTCTTGCCGGAAGCGAGCCGCGCCAGATAGGCGCTCATGGCGCCGGTCGGCGGGGCGATCGACATGTCGTTGTCGTTGAGGATGACGATCAGGCGGGCATCGAGCGCGCCGGCATTGTTCAATGCCTCGAAGGCCATGCCCGCCGACATGGCGCCGTCGCCGATGACGGCAATTACATTGTTGTTGCCGCCTGAGAGGTCGCGCGCCATGGCCATGCCGAGGCCGGCGGAAATCGAGGTCGAGGAATGCGCGGCGCCGAACGGGTCGTATTCGCTCTCGGCGCGGCGGGTGAAGCCGGACAGGCCGCCCTCCTGGCGCAGCGTGCGAATGCGGTCGCGGCGACCGGTCAGGATCTTGTGCGGATAGGCCTGGTGGCCGACGTCCCAGATGACGCGGTCTTCCGGCGTGTTGAAGACATAGTGCACCGCCACGGTAAGTTCGACGACACCGAGGCCGGCGCCCAGATGCCCGCCCGTATGCGAGACGGCATCGATCAGCTCGGCGCGGAGCTCCGAGGCCAGCTGCGGCAGCTCGCTTTCGTCAAGCTTCTTCAGGTCGGCCGGAATGCGGACCTTGTCGAGAAGCGGCGTATGCAGCGTTGCGTTCACTGTTTAGGAGCCTGCCCAGCTATTTTCGTTCATGCACGTTGATCATGGGCGAAATATGCCTGCGCCGCCCGAATGTAAATGCGTGTCAGTGACGCGGGTGTTGCTGGCGTTAATTGTCCGGTAACGGAATGAACTCTTCCTCGTCTCCTGGAACGATGTCGAAGCGGCCCGTCTTCCATTCCTGCTTGGCCTGCTCGATGCGCTCCTTCGACGACGAGACGAAGTTCCACCAGATGTGGCGTGGCGAGCCGAGCGAAGCCCCGCCGAACAGCATGAAATGGGCACCGCGCTCGGACGAGACGACGAGTTCGTCGCCAGGCCGGAACACCAGCAGACGCTCGGCCGGAAAGCGGTCGCCCGAGATCGAGACATCGCCGTCCAGCGTGTAGATGGCGCGTTCCTCGGCGTCAGCGGGAATTTTCACGCTGGCGCCGGGCGCCAGGCGCAGATCGGCGTAAAGCGTTTCGGTATCGGCTCTGACCGGCGAGCGCAATCCCTGGAAATCGCCGATCACCACGCGCCCGGAGACGCCTTCGGCGTCGATTTCGGGCAGAAGGAGTGCTGCGGTGTTCTCGAACACCGGCGCCACTTCCTCCTTGCCGTCGGGCAGCGCCAGCCAGGTCTGCAGGCCGGAGATCGACATAGGCGCACCGCGCAATTCCTCGGGCGTGCGCTCGGAATGGACGATGCCGCGGCCGGCCGTCATCAAATTCACGTCGCCCGGCTGGATGACCATTTCGGTGCCGAGCGAATCGCGGTGCCTGATCTTGCCGTCGAACAGATAGGTGACGGTGGAAAGCCCGATATGCGGGTGCGGCCGCACATCCATCGCCTGGCCGCCGCGCAATATGGCCGGACCCATGCGGTCGAAGAAGATGAAGGGACCGACCAGGCGCCGCCTTGCCGTCGGCAGAGCGCGGCGAACCTGGAAGCCGCCAATGTCCTTGGCGTTCGGAATGACCATCAGCTCGATCTGGTCGCTGGCGAAAGCATCGCCAGGCTCAGGATCCTTGCCGGGGAAGAAGCTCATCTGGATGTCCTCATGCGAAGCGCAGCGCCGATTTGGCTTTCGCCTTGGCTGCCACCTCCTCGCGATTGCGCGGATGATGGTTGGTTTCGAGCGAATGCAGCAATTCATGCGCCGATTCAGCGATCGCCTCGACGGCACGGTCGAAGGCCGCCTGGTTGCGTTGCGAGGGGCGCGTCGTTCCGCTCAATTTGCGCACGAACTGAAGGGCCGCGTCGCGGATCTCGTCATGGGTTGCCGGCGGATCGAAATTGAACAGGGTCTTGATGTTTCTGCACATGCTTGAACTCCTTACCTGCTTTCTCTGCCCGCCCCGTTTGACAAATTATTCCGCGTCGAGCGGCTCCGTTCCCACCGGCTTGCCGTCACGCGACAACCTGATCTTCTCGACCTTGTCTTCGGCCGACTTGAGCAGCCGGTCGCAATGGGCCTTCAGCGCCTCGCCGCGTTCATAGATCTTGATCGACTGATCGAGCGGCACGTCGCCGCGTTCGAGATCATCGACGATCTTTTCCAGCGCGTCGAGTGCCTGCTCGAAGCTCATCGCCTTGACGTCTTCGTTTGCTTCGCCAGCCATACTTTATCCCTTCATCAGCCGCCCGACATGGGCGGCGACCGAAAATGCCAATCCTTGCAGATCGTAGCCGCCCTCGAGCAGGCTGACGAGCCGGTTGCCGCTGTGGCGCCCGGCGCGTTCCAGCAACTGGCCGGTCGCCCAGTCGAAATCATCCTCGCTGAGGTTGATCTCGGCCAGCGGGTCGCGATGGTGGGCGTCGAAACCGGCGGAAATGATGATCAGGTCCGGCGCAAAATTGTCGAGCGCCGGCAGGACGCGCGACAGCAAGGCGTCGCGGAACATGTCCGAGCCGGTCTGCGGCGCCAGCGGCGCGTTGACGATGTTGCCGGCGCCGGTTTCGGTCTTGGCGCCGGTGCCGGGATAGAGCGGCATCTGGTGCGTCGAACAATAGAGCACCGAGGGATCGTCCCAAAAAATGTCCTGCGTGCCGTTGCCGTGATGCACATCCCAGTCGACGATGGCGACGCGCTCGGCGCCGTGTTTCTTCTGCGCGTAACGCGCCGCGATCGCTGCAGTGTTGAACAGGCAGAAGCCCATCGCCGTGGTCTTTTCGGCGTGGTGGCCGGGCGGACGCGCGGCAACAAAGGCGTTGGCGACACGGCCCTCGAAGACATCGTCGACGGCTGCATTGGCCGCGCCGATCGCGGTGACCACCGCCTGCCAGCTTTTCGGGCTGGCGCTGGTGTCGGCGTCGATCGAGGCGATGCCGCTTTCAGGGATCGCGGCGCGGACGCGGGCGACGAAATCCTCAGGGTGGGCATAAAGAATGGTGGCCTCGTCGCCTTGCGGCGCCGTGACCCGGTCGAGCGCGGCAAAAGCCTCGTCGTCGAGCACGCGCTCGATGGCGCGCAAGCGATCTGGCCGCTCGGGATGACCGGGCGGGGTCAGATGTTCGAGAAAGATCGGATGGGTGTAGAGCCTTGTGACCATGACCCGATATAGGCGCGCCCGGCCGCTTTGACCATGGTTTGACGCCATACCACCCCGACGTTCAACAGGGATTAGGTGGTCGGCTGAGTCCAGCGCGAACCACCAAAGGAGGCCAGCGCCTTGTCCCTGAGTTCCCTGAACTTGGACGACGCCTCGGCCAACCGCTGGTCCCATTCGGCATTCGGCACCTGGCCTTCAATGGTCTTGAAATAGACCTGCATCAGGCAAGCGATGGCGAAGGGCTCGATGAAGGCCGCCTTGAAGGCCCAGGCAAGGAGGATGGCGAGCACGAAAGCCCAGCCGCCGAGCTGCCCCGGGATGAACCACATGATGGCGGCGGCCGGCGCCAGCATCAGCAGGAAGATGACGAAGGACACGCCCCACATGATGACCGCCAACCAGACGGCGTTCTTGACCATGGTCTTGCCATTCTGGGCGTAGAGCACGACGCCTTGCCTGGCGGTCTCGAAGGGCGAGGTCGAGTTGATGCGGATGTTGTAGCCGAGGATGATCTCGTCGACATAGGTTAGCGAAAGGCGGATGACCGTGTTGATGAACGAGACCAGGCCGCTCAGCCCCGGAATGGGCAGGAAGGCGGCGATGCCGCCGATCAGGCCGGTGATGGCGCGAATGGCGCCCTTGACCAGCTGGTCGACCACGAAAAGGATGTTGGCCTCGGCGAAACGCTCCTTCACCACATCCTTGGCGTAGGCGATCTGGTCCTGGCCATTGGGGATGTCGCGGCCGTCAATCAGATGGACCATGACGGCGATATGGCCGGCCTTGACGACATAGAGGATGTATTCGCGGATCCAGTAAAGCGCGATCGAAACGACGCCGATGCCGACGATGCCGCCCCAGAGCGCGAAGGACAGCGGCCCGTCCGGATCGGTGGAGATGTGGCCGACGCCATAGCCGACAGAGGCGCCGCTGCCGGTCGCCACGATATAGGCGAGCGTAATGCCGAAATAGACGATCATGCGAAAGACGATGAACGGCCATGTCCTGATCATGATGGACACCGACCTGCCGATATCGAAATCCCACATGCCCGAATCTCCCCTCAGAGAATGGACGGCGAGGATGATCCTGGACCTGGAATTGTCAACATCGGCAAATGCCGGGTCTCGGATCAGTTTGGAGTCAAAGTGTCGATCTCTGACGCAAGCCGCCTCAAAGCGGCGACAAGCATTCCGCTCTCAAAGGTCTCGGCCAGGGCACTGTCGACCCAGCGTTCATCGGCTATGGTCTCGCGAAGACGCCAGTAGATTTCATCAACGCCCATCGACGACAGGTCGTCAGGAGAATCGTTCGGCAACCAGCATTGGCGTGCCACGGGATGCGCTTCGCGAATGTGCGCCACTCGATCCGGATCCACTTGGAAAGCACCCGCGAGCGCCACAATATCCTCGTGGACTGCGTGACACTCCTGCGTTTCTTCATTGCAGAACTGAACGGGCTGCAGGGTGCAGAGAGTTGCGAGAATCTCTTTGATTTTTTGCGGCCAATCCGTCGTCATCGGACATCCCCCTATTGTCGACTGAAGGCACTATCCAGCGCCGACGCGATCCCAAACGACGTTTTAGGTATGCGTCAGCCAGGCTTTCTGAGCAGCCCTTCCAACAGCTGCTTGAAGGCCGCCACCACGGTTTTGGACGTCGCTTCGGGGTCGTTCGAATTGGCGATGCGCTGCGCCGCCTGGCTGCTGGCGCCGTTGATCAGCCGTGCGGCAGTCTCGGGGTCGACGCCGGGGACGACCACCCCCTCGTCCTGCAAACTGGTCAGATGATCGGTCATTGAACCGACGCAGGCATTGGCGTTCGGCCATTGCGCCGGGTCGCCGAGCACCGCCGGACCATCGCGGAACATGATGCGCTGGATTTCCGGCTCGAGCGCCATCTCGATATAGGTCGTGCATTCGTCGACGAAACGTTGCCAGCGGGTCGGGGCTTTCGACGCAATCTCATTGATGCGAACCGCCATTTCGCCGTCGATTTCGGCGATCACCGCCTCCAGCAGCCCCTTCTTGTCGCCGAAATGGTGATAGAGTGCGCCACGCGTCAGCCCAGCCGACGCGGTGAAATCGTCCATCGACGCCTCGGCATAGCCGATCGTGCCGAAGGCATTGCGGGCCGCCGTGATCAGCTTGGCGCGTGTCTCGGCAATCATCTCCTTGCGGGGTCTGTGCATGGCTCTGGACCTACTTACATACGCGTCGTATGCCAATTGACATACGCGACGTATGACCTATCTTACAATCATACGCATCGTATGTAATTGTCGAATTGGCCTTTGTCGAGGAACCAAGCCATGCAAAACCCCTACGCCGAAATCTTTCGCGCCCCTGGAGCCAAAGGCTTTGCCGCCGCCGGCTTCCTGGCCCGCCTGCCGATCGCCATGGCGCCGATCGGCATCGTGGCGATGCTGTCGCAAACGCGCGGCGAATACTGGCTGGCGGGTGCGGTCGCGGCGGCCTTCGCGCTGAGCAACGCTTTTGTGGCGCCGCAAATCTCACGGCTGGTGGACCGCCTTGGCCAAACGCGCGTCGTGGTGCCTACCACCATCGTTACCGTGCTGGCCTTCGCGGTGCTGATCGCGGCAGCCAATCAGGACTGGCCGGTATGGACGCTGTTCGTATCGGCGCTGGCGGCTGCGGCCATGCCCAGCATGCCGGCCATGGTGCGCGCGCGCTGGACCGAGATTTTTCGCGGCCGGCCGCAGATGAACACCGCCTTCGCCTTCGAGTCAGCGGCTGACGAGCTGGTCTATATTGCTGGGGCGTCGCTGTCGGTGGGCCTGAGTGCTGCGCTGTTCCCCGAAGCCGGTGTTCTGGTCAGCACGTTGTTCCTCGCCATCGGCTCGACAGCCTTCATCCTGCAGCGTTCGACTGAACCGCAAGTGCGGCCGGTGGACCACGGCTCGAGCGGCTCAGCAATCCGCTTGCGGCCGGTGCAGATCATCACCTTCGCCCTGATCTTCATCGGCGCGACCTTTGCCACGACGGAGGTGAGCACGGTGGCGATCACCAAGGAGCTCGGCCAGCCCGGTGCCGCCAGCCTCGTCATCGGCGTCTATGCGCTGGGATCGTTCGTGCTCGGTCTCGTTGTCGGCGCGCTCAATTTGACGGCGCCGCTGCAGCGTCAGTTGGCCATCGCGGTCGCCCTCGTCGCGCTCGGCACGCTGCTTCCGCTCACCGCCGGCACGGTGCCGCTGCTGGCGCTGACCGTGTTCATCAGCGGCGTGGCGATCTCGCCGACCTTCATCACCGCCTTCGGCCTAATCGAACGCCACGTGCCGGAAGCGATGCTCACCGAGGGCATCACCTGGGTGATGACGGGGATCGGCATCGGCATGGCGCTCGGCTCGTTTGCCGCCGGCGCGATGGTGGATGAATTCGGCGCCCGGAACGGGTTCTGGGTCTCGGTGGCTTCAGGCACTATTGCACTGGTCACCGTGCTCGCCGGCCAGCGCAGCCTGGCCACCCATGAATGCGAGCTGGACGGATGCGACGCCGCCGCCGTTCCTGCGGAGTGATTACGGTCTGAATGGCTTAGGCCAGCGCGACTTCGTCATCCACGGGCGGAGCGACGCGAAGCGGAGCGCAGACCCGAGGATGACGAAGTCGCGGGGCTTTCAGCCAGCTAGAAAATTTCCGTCTTGGCGATGTGAATGCCAAAGCCTTCGAGACCGACATAGTGGCGCTCGCGCGAGGCGATCAAATTGATCGAGGAAATGCCGAGATCCTTCAGGATCTGCGCGCCGAGGCCGATTTCGCGCCATTCGTTCTCGCGGCGGCGGGCCTCTTCGTGATCTTCGCGGTCGCCGCTCAGCGGCCGCTTGCGCTCCTGATGGGCGACGCCGACGGAACCCTCCCTGAGATAGACGATGACGCCGCGCTTGCGCTCGCCCATCGCCTTCATGATGCCGTCGAGCCGGTGGCTGGTGCCGAACACGTCGGTGACGACATCCTCGGAATGCAGGCGCACCGGCACCTCCTCGCCGTCGCGGATATCGCCATAGACGATCGCGACGTGGTGCATCGAATCCCAGGGCAGCGTGTAGGTGAAGACCTGCGCCTTGCCGCCCGCCGTGTCGATGTCGGAACAAGCGACGCGCTCGACCAGCGTTTCCTTGCGCTGGCGGTAGGCGATGAGGTCGGCGACCGAAACCTGCTTGAGGCCATGCTCTTCGGCGAAAGCCTGCACCTGCGGGCCGCGCTTGACGGTGCCGTCGTCGTTGACCAGCTCGGAAATGACGCCGATCAGCGGTAGGCCGGCCAGCTTGCAGAGGTCGACCGCGGCCTCGGTATGGCCGGAGCGCATCAGCACGCCGCCTTCGCGGGCGATCAGCGGGAAGATGTGGCCGGGGCGGACGAAATCGGAGGCGCCGACATTGCCATTGGCAAGGTTGCGCACAGTCAGCGTGCGGTCGTCGGCCGAGATGCCGGTCGTGGTGCCGTGCTTGAAATCGACGCTGACGGTAAAGGCGGTGGTGTGGGCGGAATCATTGTCGGCGACCATCGGCTGCAAGTTGAGCCGCTTGGCCTCCTCGCGCGGCATCGGCGTGCAGACGATGCCGGAGGTGTGACGGATGATGAAGGCCATCTTTTCCGGCGTGCAATGCACGGCGGCAACGATCAGGTCGCCCTCATTTTCGCGCCCGTCATCGTCCATGACGACGACGATCTCGCCGCGCTCGAAAGCGCGCAGGGCTTCGACGATTTTCTTCTGGTCGTAAGGCATTGGCTCGCTTCGCTCGCAGGGCAGTAGGGGAATAGGGCAGTAAGGCAGTAGGGAAAAGGAAAATCTGGCTGTGTTCGGCGGGCTGCGTAACATATTGCCCTACTGCCGTACTGCCCTATTCCCCTCCCTTCCCCGTCTGTCCTCGATGCCGCAGATAGTGGTCCGCGATCGCGCAGGCAACCATCGCTTCGCCGATCGGCACCGCACGGATGCCGACGCAGGGGTCGTGGCGGCCCTTGGTCATGACATCGACGTCGTTGCCATCCTTGTCGATGGATTTGCGCGGCGTCAGGATCGAGGAGGTCGGCTTGACGGCAAAGCGGGCGATAATCGCCTGGCCGGTCGAAATGCCGCCCAGAATGCCGCCGGCATTGTTGGACAGGAACACCGGCTTGCCGTCATTGCCCATGCGCATCTCGTCGGCATTCTGTTCGCCGGTGATGCGGGCGGCTTCGAAACCATTGCCGATCTCGACACCCTTGACGGCGTTGATCGACATCAGACCGGACGCAATGTCCTGATCGAGCTTGGCGTAGATCGGCGCGCCGAGGCCGGCCGGCACGCCGTCGGCGACGATCTCGATCACCGCGCCGACCGAGGAGCCGGATTTGCGGATGCCGTCGAGATATTGGGTGAACACCGGAACCGAGGCCGGATCCGGGGTGAAAAACGGGTTTTCGGCGTCGCCAATGAAATTCCAATTCCAGTTGGCGCGGTCGATCGATTTTTCGCCCATCGAGACCAGCGCGCCGCGCACCACCATGCCGGGCACCACCTTGCGGGCGAGCGCGCCGGCAGCCACGCGCGCTGCCGTCTCACGCGCCGAGGAGCGGCCGCCGCCGCGATGGTCGCGCACGCCGTATTTGACCTCATAGGTGTAGTCGGCATGGCCGGGCCTATACTGGCGGGCGATCTCGCCATAGTCCTTGGAGCGCTGGTCGACATTCTCGATCAGCATCGAGACCGGCGTACCGGTGGTGATCATCGTCTCGCCGTCCTCGTCGAGGATGAAGCCTGACAGCACCTTCACTTCATCCGGTTCGCGGCGCTGCGTCACAAAACGTGACTGGCCAGGACGGCGCTTGTCGAGTTCGGCCTGGATTTCGGCCCGCGTGAAGCGGATGCCGGGCGGGCAGCCGTCGACGACACAGCCAAGCGCGGCGCCATGGCTTTCGCCCCAGGTGGTGACGCGGAACAGATGGCCGAATGTGTTGTGAGACATGGATTTTCGCCCTGCCCGGCATGACAGCCGGATCAAGGTCGCCTTCTATTGGCGTTTTCCACAGCGGTCAAACTGTGATCTGGCGGTTTTAGTTTTGACACATTCGGTTGGTTTCTGCTCTCTTCCATCCGCCCGTTGAAAGCTCGCCGCCACCCCGTGCAGGCGCAATGACAAAGAGGACGACGATGCGTACCCTGATTGGCGCTGCTGCCGCCATGTTGCTGATTTCCACCGCCGCCTATGCCGGCCAGACCGAAGGTCTGATCAAGAAGGTCGACAAGGACGCGCTGACACTGACGCTGGAGGACGGCAAGTCCTACAAGCTCAACGCCGAGACCGATCTCGACTCGCTGAAGCCGGGCATGGATATCGTCATCGCCTATGACGTGACGAATGGCGAGAATGTCGTCACCGACATGGAACTGCCGGATACCGAGTAAGGCCGGTACCGAGTAGGCCGACACCGAACAGGACGGCATCGAACAGGATTTTCGCCCTGCGAACAAAACAGGGCGGACGTCCTGTTTTGTTCGGCTGTTTGAAGCTTAGGCTTCCAGCCTCACAGCCACTCCAGACGTCCGCCCTGCAGCCTGAGCAGGCGGTCTTGCCATACTTCCAGGTTCGCCGCCTCGTCTTCGGAAACGCCCTCGACCATCCTGAACAGGGTCCGTATGACCCCGCCATGGGTGACGCAGACGGTCGGGCGGTCCAGCGCGTCGAACCAGGGTTTTACCCGCTCGAGCAGCATCTGGTAACTTTCGGCGCCTTCGCCCGGCGGCTGAAAATTCCATTTGTCCCGCGCGCGAGACTTTTTTGCGCCGGGAGACTGGGTCTCAAGTTCGGCAAAGGTAAAACTCTGCCAATCGCCGAAATTGACCTCGATCAGCCTGGTATCGGTTCGATAGGCGAGCGGATCGAGCTTCATCGCGGCGCGGATGCGCTCCATCGTTTCGCGCGTCCGCCGCATCGGGCTGGCCACGAAATCGAAATCCCAGACATCGTTTATCAGCTCGGCCAGCCGATGCCCGTTCGCGGTCGCCTGCTGGCGGCCAACCGCATTGAGATCGGTATCCGCCTGTCCCTGCAGGCGGGCCTCGGCGTTCCACGCCGTCTGGCCGTGGCGCGCGATATAAACCAGCGGGTACATCAGGTCTTCCGGGGTCAGGATCAAAGCGCGTCGCGCTGAAACGGATTCATGCGACGCGCTTTAAGTCTTTGTTTTGATGCATGTCGTTCTCTCAAAACCGGAGCCACTTTTGAGCGACATGCATTAATGACGGTTGGCGGGTGCTATTCCTTGACGGTCGAAATATCCGGCGCGTCGACCGCCTTCATGCCGACGACATGGTAGCCGGAATCGACATGGTGGACTTCGCCGGTGACGCCACGCGACAGGTCCGACAGGAAATAGACGCCGGAATCGCCGACTTCTTCCTGGGTGACCGTCTGCTTCAGCGGCGAATTGTACTCGTTCCACTTCAGAATGTAGCGGAAATCGCCGATACCCGAGGCAGCCAAGGTCTTGATCGGGCCGGCCGAGATGGCGTTGACGCGGATCTTCTTGCCGCCGAGATCGACGGCGAGGTAGCGCACGCTAGCTTCGAGCGCGGCCTTGGCGACGCCCATGACGTTGTAATGCGGCATCACCTTTTCGGCGCCGTAATAGGTCAGCGTCAGCAGCGAGCCGCCATCGGTCATCAGCGCCTCTGCGCGCTTGGCGATGGTGGTGAAGGAATAGACCGAAATGTCCATGGTGCGCAGGAAATTGTCGCGCGTCGTCTCAACATAGCGGCCGGTCAGCTCGTCCTTGTCGGAAAAGGCGATGGCGTGGACGAGGAAGTCGAGCTTGCCGCCCCAATGCTTGGCGACATTGGCAAAAACTTCGTCCAGGCTTGCCGGATCGGTGACGTCGCAATGGCCTGCGACAAAGGCGCCCAATTCCGTCGCCAGCGGCTCGACGCGCTTCTTAAAGGCTTCGCCCTGATAGGTCAGCGCGATCTCGGCGCCATGGTCGACGCAGGCCTTGGCGATGCCGTAGGCGATCGATCTGTTGTTGGCGACGCCCAGTATAAGCCCGCGCTTGCCGGCCATAAGGCCCTGTCCACCCGCCATGTCAGCGCTCTCCGAAAGATTTTCTGCTTTGGAGTGCCTATCGCACAGGCAGAAAGGCGCATCAAGCGCAGACGGGGTGAGAGATCAATTCAGACACTGGGCAAACAATGATTGAGGGTGTGTAACGTATTTGTGAGCTTCAAATGGCTCACGCGGCCGGCGCGCCTCCCCGGTCCAGGCCCGCGACCGACCAGCCGAATCGGCCGGTCGGAACCGGACATCGCCTTATTCCGTCACTTTGCGCCAGGGGATGAGCATTCCCACCTGCTTGCGGTAGCGGCGGTACTGATCGCCGAACATGGCGACGAGATCGCGTTCCTCGAGGAAGATGCCGAGCAGGATGTATCCGGTGCTGCCCGCCGCGAAGAGGAGATGGCCCCATGTCATGGACGGCGTCGCCCAGAAGGCCAGGAGAAAGCCGACATAGATCGGGTGCCGGACCCATTTGTAGAACAGCGGCGTCCTGAACACGGGCTCCGGCAGTTCGCTCTTGCGCAAAGCCGCGAAGACCTGGCGCAGGCCGAACAGTTCGAAATGGTTGATCAGGTAGGTGCTGATCAGCAAGACAGCCCAGCCGAGCCAGAACACGCCATGGAGGACGGCAACCCAGAACGGGTTCTCGACCGTCCAGACCGGGCCGGGGATCGGCCGCCATTGCCAGTAGAGCAGCAGCAGGATGAGGCTGGCCAGTAGCACATAGGTGCTGCGTTCGGCCGCGT
Organism: Mesorhizobium sp. P2_B11; assembly: GCF_056404855.1. Classification (NCBI taxonomy): domain Bacteria; kingdom Pseudomonadati; phylum Pseudomonadota; class Alphaproteobacteria; order Hyphomicrobiales; family Phyllobacteriaceae; genus Mesorhizobium; species Mesorhizobium sp. P2_B11. The sequence goes on along the minus strand of NZ_JBFUDF010000005.1, from coordinate 131,481 downwards.
GCGGGACAATCCGCGTCCACCAGCGTTTGAACACCGGCCGCGCCATGATGCTGTGCTGGGCGGCGAAAAGGCCGAGCAGAAGCGCGTTGACGATGACGGCTTCGACCGGACTTCCTGCGATCCCTGAATCGATCGATTTCGGCACGGCAATGTTCCCAACGAAACCAACCGCATAGAGAAACGAACCGAGAAATGTCAGGTATGCGGCAACGCCGTAGATAAGGGTGACTACGCCCGCCATGACTGCCCCTCCTGCCAAGCACCAAGATTCGGTCGGTCGACCGAATTCGACGCCAAAAACCATAAATTTCATGACGAGTCAACTTGATCGGTCGCTCGACCGAGATAGAGTGGGGAGACGTCCAGCCCGGACAGGAGAGTTCATGACCCGCCCAGATTGTGCCGCTACGACCGGTAAGCACGCCGCATGACGAACGCTGCCGAAGCCGTCGCCCCACCCCAGAACAAGCCAAAGCGCGACACGCGCGCCGAATTGATTTCGGCGGCCGAGCTATGCCTCTACAGAGGCGGCTATGCCGATTTGTCGACGCGCCGTGTTGCCGAGATCGCCGGCGTTCCGCTCAGCCAGATCCACTATCATTTCGGTTCCAAGGAGCGGCTGTTCCTGGCCCTGCTCGACCATCTGAACGAGGGCCTGTTGAAACGGCAGGCGGAAACCTTTGCAGCACCCATGCCGCTCTGGCAGCGTTGGGAGCGCGCCTGCGATTTCCTCGATGACGATCTCGCCTCCGGCTATGTCCGGATCCTGCACGAGATGATCGCGGCAAGCCTGTCGAGCCCCGAAATCGCCAAGGCGGTGCGCCGCGACCTACGCGGCTGGTTCGAACTGTTGGCTGGGCTGGCGCAAGAGGCGGAACAGCGGTTCGGCGGCCTTGGGCCATTCTCCGCCGCCGAAGTGACCAGCCTGGTCAGCGCTGCCTTTCTTGGCAGCGAGACGATGATCCTGCTGGAGATCGAGAGCCCGCACGTTCCGGTGCGGCAGGCGTTGCGCCGCTTCGGCGAGACCATCCGGCGGCTGGAGGAAGTCGCGACCTAGCTGGCGGCCGCGTCAGCCTTTGCGGCCGCGCATCAGCGCTTCTAGCTCGCTGTCGCCGCCTTCCGGCAGCATGATGCGGACATGGGCGTAGAGATCGCCATGGCCGCCGGCTTTTTCCGGCAAGCCCCTGCCCTTGAGACGCAGAACCTTGTCCGAGCTCGACCAGGCCGGGACATTGACCGCCAGCCTTCCGGTCGGCGTGTCGACCGGCACCTTGGCGCCCAGCACCGCATCGGCCAACGCTACCTCCAGATCGGCATGCAGGTCGCGGCCCTCGATGCGATAGCGCGGATGCCTGCGGATATGAAGCTTGACCAGCGCATCGCCCGGCTGTCCCGGGCCTTGCTCGCCCTGGCCCTTCAGCCGGATGGTCTGGCCTTCCTCGACATAGGCCGGCAGCTTGACCGCCATCTTGCGGCCGTCGGGGAACATGGCGGTCACCTTCTCGGCGGTCGCGATCTCCTCGATGGTGACGTCGAGCGTCACGTTGAGGTCCGCTGCCTGCGCCGGCTGGCGGCGGTCGCCGGCACCAGCGCCGCGCGCACCGGAAAAGGCGTCGCCAAAGATCTGGCTGAAGATGTCGCTGTTGCCATCGAACGGATCGCCGCCCGGACGCCCCGAGCGGAATTCGAAGCGCGAGCCGCCGGCGCCCTGCTGGCGGCGAAAGCCGCCGAACGGGTCGCCACCGGCAGCACCTTCAAAACCCTGGAATTTCGGCTTGCCATCGGCGTCGATCTCGCCGCGGTCGAACGCCGCACGGTTCTTCTCGTCGCCGATCACCTCGTAAGCCTGGTTGGCGGCGGCAAAGCGGTCCTTCGCCTTGGGATCATTCGGGTTCTGGTCCGGATGATGCTTCTTGGCGAGTTTGCGGTAGGCCGATTTTATGTCCTTGGCCGATGCGTTCTTGGCAACGCCCAGCACCTCATAGGGGTCGCGCATGCGTCCTGCCCTGGAAAAAGAGTTAAATCCACGTTGCCCCCTATATGCGCTCGCATAGGAAGAAATTCCAGTGGCGCAGAGGCTTATCGACGGCTGAAATTACGGCGCCTGCAATGCCCTGAAATCAGAGCGGTTTGAAGTCCTGCATGTGCCAGCCGCCGGCGCCGGCCATGCACAATTCACCCCTAAACAAGGCGACGCCGTCGAAGCTTTCGCGCGAGGCGGTGAAGCTGCGGCAGGTCTGGCCGTTGTCCTGCAACTCGGCCAGTTCGGTGATCGAGCCGCGCGAGCCGGTATCGGCATTCGCCCATGGCACGGCCTGGCCACGCAACTCCTCGATGTCGGCTGAAGAGACCGCATTGCCAATCGTGGTCTGGTCTGAGGCACTGTCGGCATCGCTTGACGTCACTTTGGCCGGCGCGCTCGAGGTGACGATGGAACGGTCGACCTCGGCCTTTTCCAGGCTGAAACCGCCGGCGCCGCAGGCGGCAAGCGGCAAGGCGACGATCACGATCGCGGCTTTCGAACTGGCCGAAGCGATAGCGCTCCATTGCCCGCTGTCAAAAGCTTGCGCGATACGCGACAATCGGCAACCTCCTGAGATTCGAGACAATTTGAGAAAAACTATGAGTGACACTGAGTTAACAACTGGTGACTTTACCGAGGCTGCCGAGCCGTTCCGCCTCTTTGCCGGCTGGCTGGAGGATGCGACCAAGAGCGAGATCAACGACGCCAACGGCGTTGCGCTGGCAACCGTCGATGCCGACGGCATGCCGGATGTGCGGATGGTTCTGCTCAAGGGGTTCGATGAAAGCGGCTTTGTCTTCTACACGAATTTCGAGAGCGCCAAGGGCCGCGAGATTCTTGGCAGCATGAAGGCGGCGATGTGCTTTCACTGGAAATCGCTGCGCCGCCAGGTGCGCATTCGCGGTCCGGTGGAGATCGTCAGCGACGCTGAAGCCGACGCCTATTACGCGACGCGGCCGCGCGGCAGCCGCATCGGCGCCTGGGCCTCGAAACAGTCACGCCCGCTGGAAAGCCGCTTCGCCCTGGAAAAGGCGGTGGCCGAGTACACGGCGCGCTACCCGATCGGCGAAATTCCCAGGCCAAAGCACTGGTCGGGCTTCCGCATCGTGCCGCAGGCGATCGAGTTCTGGCACGACCGGCCGTTCCGACTGCACGACCGCCTGGTCTTTTCACGCAACGCCGAAGGCGGCTGGGACAAGACGCGGCTTTACCCCTGACGGGTTGTGAAATGGCGCGGGCATCCTAGCTGATCTGGCTGCAAAGGGAGAATCCAATGAGCCTGTTCCTGGCCTTTCTCGGTGTCTCTTTCATCGTGCTTGCGACGCCCGGTCCAGACACTGCCATCACCATCCGCAACACGCTGCTTGGCGGGCGTGCGGCCGGCGTCTTCACCGCGCTCGGCATCTCCAGCGGCCAGACGATCTGGGCGCTGGCCACCAGCGCCGGTATCGTCGCCCTGCTGGTTGCATCAGAGCCGCTGTTTCTTACGGTCAAATATGCGGGTGCCGCCTATCTCGTCTATCTCGGCTTCAGGGCGCTGCAGGAGGCGCTATGGCCGTCCCACCAGCAAGACATGGCTGATGTCACGAAGCCGGCACGGCGGCTGACGGCGGCGACCGCCTACCGCCAGGGGCTGATCAGCGATCTCGGCAATCCCAAAATGGCAGTGTTCTTTGCCAGCCTGCTGCCGCAATTCGTACCGCCCGGCGGGGAAAGCTTTGCGGCGCTGCTCGGTCTCGGCGTGGTGTTCGCCGTCATGACCTTCACCTGGCTGGCGCTCTATGCAACGGTCGTCGCCAAAGCGGGGGATTTCCTGCGCCGGCCATCGATCCGCCGCGCCATCGAAGGCGTGACCGGAATTGTGCTGATCGGCTTGGGCATCCGTATCGCGACCGAACACCGGTAGCGGCTCATCCCGTCCAGGCGGCATCAGTGACAGTGTGGGAGATCAATCCTTTTCCAGCTGGAACAGCAGGAAATGCGGTCGTTCGCTGCCGAGCCCGAGCGCCGGCCGTATCGTCTTGGTCGCCGCCTTCGGCACCAAAAAAGTTTCGCGCAGATTGAGCGTGTCGCCGGTCTTGGCGCCGGAGAAGATCGCCGAAATGCAGGTCTGCACATCATCCGGCGTTCTCAGCGAGACAATGGACGTCGGCGACCAGCGCCGTCCCTCGGCATCGATCAGCATGACCTTGCAGCCAAGCCATAGCTTCTGCAGATCGGGATCACCGACGGTCACCGAAAAATCGGCCAGCACCGGTACGGAATCAGGCGGCAGGTTCTTCATGCCGAAGGCGCCGCGCAGATCGGTCAGTTTCCAGTCGCTGCCGCCGAAATGCGCGCTCTGGCCCCAGGCGACGCGGCGCTCAAGCAAATCATTGTCGGCCAGCAACGCCTTGACGCTGTCATAGGCCTCCACGGCCAGGGTCAGAGGGACCAGCACAAGCAGCGCCCAAAGGCTGCGGCGCCGCCACTTTTTCTCGCCAACGCCACTGTCCGGAACCATACTCTGCGCTGTCATTTCGGTTGCCCATCAATCGGCTGCGACAGATCGAGCGTGTCGACGGTGCCGGCAGGCATGCCGTCGGCCGAGGCAGCGACCGGCCCGAGCGAAATCTCGGCCTGCGAATCGAGCGCCGCCAGCAGCTTGCTCGAGATGAGTAGCGTCGCGTTGCCGACCTCCTCCGGGCTCACTTCGAAGACCAGCCTGGCCTTCCTTGGCAGACCGGGATCGACAGTGACCGGGAGAAAGCCGTTGTTGATGAAGGACAGCCGCTCGGTGTGGTCGTAAGTCAGCCCCGACGATCCGCGCCAGGACGCGACCGCGACGGATGTCGATCTGTCCGTGGCCGCGAACGCCACCGTGACCACCGCCCACACGCCGCCGGTGGTCAGCACCTTCGTCTCGCCGAACCGATCCGTCTTGAGCTTGCGCGCAAACTCCAGCTTTTCAACGCGCACCTCGAAGCTGCTGCCGACGATGGTCTCTCCTACCTTGCCGCGTATCGGGACAGGAGCGATCAGCTCGGCATAATGCGGCTTCGAAACCTGCAAGCCGTAGCAGAATGCTACGGCGACAAGCAGCAAAACGAGGTTGGCCAGTCTGCGCATCATGGCTGGCCTCCCGTATCGGCTGCGACAGGAATGGTCAGTGTGCCGACCGGGCTCGGATTGAACCAGCCGGGCAGGCCGTAGAGGTTGTCGCGCTGTTTGTAGATCTTGCTCATGACCTTGAGGTCGAGGCTTGCCGGGGCGGCAGCACCTTCCGGCAGATCCCAGATATAGGCCATGCGCTCCGGCATGCCGGGGTGCAGTTCCGGCGACAGCGTCTCGTCGCGCGTCAGCACGATGTAGGGTTTTGTCGCCGGGTCGAGCGGCGGCCGGGTTGCCTGAAGAAGAAGAAAGTAGTCCTTGGTGGATTTCGCGGTTCGGTTGGTCAGGTCGACCTCGAAGACCAGCGCTTTCGTGCCGGGTTTGCGCAACGTGCCATAGACGTATTTCTCGCCGCTGACATAGGCTTTCACCGGCCGGAGCAGCCATTGTCCGGTTTCGATCGGGCCAGTTGGAGCCAGAACCGGCACTTGCGTATGCCTTGCCCCGAAGGCGCCGAGCACACCGGCAACGGCAATCGCCGCCGCCGTGCCGATGCCGGCGGCGAGCCATGCTTTCAGCTTGGAGCGAGCGGTCTCAAGCATCTTGCGCCGCTCCCGCCGGGCCGACCGGCTGCGCCATCTCGCCGGTCTGGCGCTTGGGCAGCGCGAAGGCGGTTTCGAGGATCGCGGCGAGGAAGCAGATGCGCAGCGGCTCGACCAGAATGCCGGTGGAAGAGTCCTGGAAGGCGCTGCCGAACAGCAGCGAGACGCCCTGCGACAGCACCTGCCAGGTATCGAGGTCGTGCGGGCCGATGAGGCGGGTCGCGCCGAGCCACGCCCAGGCCGCCAGCCAGTCGATCAGCCGGTAGCCAACGATCAGCGTGACGATGAGCATGAGGCCGGAGCTCAGCGTCAAGCGCACGCCATTGGCGATCGGCAGATAGCGCGAGCGATAGCCCGAGATGAAGTGCTCGACGAAGTCGCGCATGAACTTCGGAATGGTGCGGTAGCGGGCGCCGAGACGCTCGACCCGTTCGTGCACGCGCATCAGTTCCTTGTCGTCGCGCACGTCATAGCCATAGATCAGCGCCGTCATGACCAGCCAGATCACCGGCAGCAACATGAAGAAGAACAGCGCGATGAGCTTTGTCGACGTATCGATGGAGGTGACCTCGACCGGAACCATCGGATCGGCAAAGGCTTTTGCGACAGGGTGGGCCACGCCGTCGGCCGCGGCCTGCAGGACGGAAAAAATGTTGCGGCTCATGATCCAGCCGACGATGTCGTCCTTCCAGCGCGAGATGACGTAGAGACCGACGAAGATCCAGTTGGTTTCGCAGATCACCACGACAATCTGCCAGAAGGATTTTGCGCCGCCGCGTTTCTGCATGGCCTGGGCCAGACGCCTGACCAGCCAGGAGATGACGACCGAAAATACCAGCCAGCGCGAATCCAAGACATCGAGCACATTGCCGGCCCCTTCGCCGAACGGCGCCATGTCGAGGGTGACGCGCGAATATTGCCGCACCGTGTCGCCGAGAAAACCCCAGGCGGCGTAGTAGGCGAAGAAGGGTAAGAGCGCGACGGTGACCATACGTGCCAGCCGCGTGGCGCCGCTGCTCGTTTCGGCAGACGATTTATCGGATGCTTTGTCCCGCGCCGCCTGTTGCGCGGCGCGAATCGCCGGCAGGCCGGGAAGCAGCGTCTGGAACATGGCGACGGTGACGATGAGCTGCGTCAGCGCCACAAGGGTCAGCAGTGCCAAGCCCGCCATATGATTGAGCAAGGCGGTGCGCGCGGCGATCTGCATGAACAGATCGCTGCCCACAATGCCCAGCAGCACTGTGGCGACCAGTTGCGGCCAGAAACGCCACCAGAGCCTGAACGTCAGGCCGAGCGGCTTCACAACATCGGCAAGCATCGAACGCTCAATCCGTCAATGCAGGCCTCTTGGCATTTCGGAAGGTTGCTTTGCTGGCAGCGACGTTGCGGGCCATGTCTTCTCCCCGACCAAGCCCCCGCCCGCCGGACTTGTGAGATAGGATGTGAAAACTGCCGTGTACAGGTCAAAAACACGCACCTGACGTGTGTTTCGCTCGCACCTGACACACCCTGCCAGTGTCGAGGTATCGGCTACGCTTTCTTGCGTGTCATGAATGCGGTCAGCGCGGCGCGCGCTTCATCGGACTTCAACCGCTCAAAGAAATGCTCGCTCTCCACCTTGATGCGGGCGAGAAGTTCGTCGCGCGGCGCGCGCATAAGGTCACGGGCGATCTTCAGCGCCTGCGGCGGCTTGGCGGCGATTGCACCGGCGGCAGCCAGCACAGCGGCTTCCAGCGCGTCCTCCTCGACCACCTCGTAGATCAGGCCGGCGGCCTTGGCGCGTTCGGCTGAAAAGCCTTCGCCCAGGCCAAGCAGGGCGAAGGCGCCCTGACGGCCGAGGATGAGCGGCGCCAGCAGGCTGGAGCCTGCTTCCGGCACCAGGCCGAGGTCGACGAAGGGCGTACGGAACACCGTGCGCGGCGTGGCGAAGGTGAGGTCGCAATGCAGGTTAAGCGTGGTGCCGATGCCGACCGCAATGCCGTCGACGCCCGAGACCATCGGCTTCTCGGTCTTGGCCAGCGCCATCAGGAAGTCCCAGACTTCGTTGCCGCCCTCGCCGCCGGTGGCGATAACGAGGAAATCGGCGAGGTCGTTGCCGGACGAGAAGGCGCCTGAAACACCGAGGAAGACATGGACGCGGATCGCCGGGTCGGCGTCGCCTTCGGCCAACGCCCTGGACATCGTCGCGTACATGGCGCGCGTCAGCGCGTTCTTCTTGTCGGGGCGGTTCATGCGGATGATCTTAATGGCGCCCTGGCGCTCGACGAGAATATGGTCTGTCACGGTCATTTTTCCCTGGTAAGCGCTTTTAAGTATTCAGGCTGAGATCAGCGTCTTGCCGGCGGCAGCGAGGCTTTCGGCGCCATCGATCACGCGGTCCTTCAAGGCGCTGACTTCGCCAAGCAGGTTTTCGGCGAAGAAGCGGCAAAGGGCGATGCGGTTTTGCTCGGCAAGCCCGCCGCGCGCCAGATAGGCGCCGCCGGCGGCAAGCGAGATCAGCCTGAGATAGGGCGTCGCGCCCGCCTGCGCTTCGTCCAGCCGGCCTTCGACCAGCAGCTTCTGCAGGAAGCGCGTCGCTTCGATGAGATCATCGAACGCGCGGTCGAGGGTCTCGGCGGTGCGGCCGAACCCTTGCAGGTTCGAGGTCCGCACCTCATCGGCGACCGCCTTCAGTTCGGCGATGTAGCCACGCACATGCTCGCCGCCGCCGAGCGGCAATTTGCGCGCCACGAGATCGATCGCCTGGATGCCGTTGGTGCCTTCATAGATTGGTGCAATGCGCGCATCGCGATAAAGCGCCGCCGCCCCGGTCTCCTCGATGAAACCCATGCCGCCATGCACCTGGACGCCGAGCGACGCGACATCGACACCGACATCGGTGGAGAAGGCCTTGGCCAACGGCGTCAGGAGATTGGCGCGGTCGCGCCAATGCGCGGCTTGATCGCCCGCCGAGACCCGCGCAAGGTCGATGGCGTGTGCGCAGGAGTAGGATATGGCGCGGGCGATCTGGGTCAGCGCCTTCATGGTGAGCAGATTGCGCTGCACGTCGGGGTGGTGGACGATCGGGGCCATGCCGGCGCCCGAATAATCCGACGCCTTGCCCTGGCGGCGCTCATTGGCATAGGCGATCGCCTTCTGCGTCGCGGCTTCGGCCACCGCCACGCCCTGCATGCCAACGCAAAGCCTGGCGTTGTTCATCATGGTGAACATGCAGGCGAGACCCTTGTTCTCCTCGCCGATCAGCCAGCCTATGGCGCCGGGCGTCGCACCCTGAAAGCCATCGCCATAGATCATGGTGCAGGTCGGCGAGGCATGGATGCCGAGCTTGTGCTCGAGGCCCGAACAGAAGACGTCGTTGCGGGCGCCGAGCGACCCGTCATCATTGACCAGGAATTTCGGCACCAGGAACAGCGAGATGCCGCGCGTGCCGGCCGGCGCATCCGGCAGCCGCGCCAGCACCAGATGGACGATGTTGTCGGTGAAATCGTGCTCGCCATAGGTGATGAAGATTTTCTGGCCGAAGATGCGGTAGGTGCCGTCGCCGGCAGGTTCGGCGCGGGTGCGGAGTGCTGCGAGGTCGGAACCGGCCTGCGGCTCGGTCAGGTTCATCGTCCCCATCCATTCGCCGGAGACGAGTTTTGCCAGATACGTTGCCTTGAGCGCCTCCGAGGCGTGCTTGTCGAGCGCCTCTACCGCGCCCATGGTCAGCGTCGGGCCGATGCCGAAAGCCATGGCGGCGGAGTTCCACATTTCGAGCGCGGCGACGCCGAGCATGGTCGGCAGGGCCTGGCCGCCGAATTCCTCTGGCCCCGACAGCGCGTTCCAGCCGCCGTCGATCCAGCTGCGGTAAAGCGCCTTCCAGCCGGGCGGCGTGGTGACGGCTGCATCCTTCAGCACCGCACCATGCTGGTCGCCTATTCTGTAGAGCGGCGCCACTTCCTCGCTGGCGAAACGACCAGCCTCGGCCAGGATAGCGTCGACAAGGTCTTCGCCGAGATCGCCGAACGCGCCGCTGTCGAGCGCCGGCTTGAGACCGGCAACATGCTTCAGCGTAAACGAAATGTCGTCGACCGGCGCCTTGTACATGCCGCTTTCTCCTCCGCTGCTCGCCCGCCTCGATCCTAGGACCCGGGACGACGCAAAACCATCCGCCTTTGGGCGGCCTCCGACCTTCTTTTTACGTAAACGTCAAACTTTGTCACGCGGATTTTACGCTGACGGTACCCGACTTCGTCATCCACGGGCGGAGCGGGAGCGAAGCGGACGCGCAGACCCGAGGATCCATGCCGCGACCTAGCGCGCAGGGTGCAGCGGTGCAGAATTCTGAACCGTAGCGACGCTTCGAGGTCACGGAATGGATTCTATGGTCTGCGCCGCGTCGCTTCGCTCCTTGCTTCGCCATAGAATGACGAAATCGCGAGGGCGACAGCCCGTTTGCAAGGCCGCCTATCAAATTTCTGCAGCAAGGAATGACATCCTGCTGTTATGATCGGTCGAACCGACAGACCATAGCAGATTGGACCGGGGCAACATGCTTGCCAGACCCGACACCTACCGTTGCATCGAATGCGGCCTGCCGTATCAGGCAAGCGGCTTTTCGTATTATCACGGAGAGCTCGAACAGGGGCCCGCCTACTGGACCGATCGCGGCATATTGTGCTCGCCCAAATGCTCGCTTACCCATTACCGCAAACGCGCCGCCGAAGGCACGCTGCAGCAGGAGCCGGCGCCGGACCCGTTCGAAGTGCCGCCGGTCGGGCGGCGCTGACGGAGCAGCGGAGTTGGCGATCTCCCCCCTCGTGGGGGAGATGCCCGGCAGGGCAGAGGGGGGCGTGAAGGAACGCCAACCTTGCTACTTTGCACCAATCGAAGACAAGCCTCTGGTCGCAACTGCAATCAATTGAGAGGTCAGCGGGACAGCGCCCCCCTCTGTCCTGCCGGACATCTCCCCCACGAGGGGGGAGATCAGCTCTCAACCTGAAAGCACTTCCTTAACCATACCGGTTCACCCTCGGTGTTTGGTCAGCGGGGATTCCCTGTTTGAAAACGCCGGCGCATCTTCTTCGCCGCTCAGCGATCGCTCTTGCGGCGATGATGGCGCTGATATCTGCGGCACAAGCTTCCGATTTCTCGGAGCCGTGGCGGGACGGCGACCGCGCGCTGGTGATCGACGCCTATGAATACAATTCCATCGACTGGGCGCAGCTAGCCACCGACAAGCGCATTGTCGGGTTCATCAACAAGGCCTCGGACGGGCTGCCGCCGCCCTATTTCTGTTACGGCGACGAGATTGCGGTCAAACTCTGCAAGACGCTGTGGAAACGCTTTGCGGTGACGCGCGAGCTGTTCCAGACGCGCAAGGTGGTGGCCAAGGCGCTCGGCCTGAAATGGGGCGCCTATCATCTTGCCCGGCCCGGAAATCCGGTCGAGCAGGCCAACAATTTCATCGATTTCGCCGAACCGGCGCCGGACGATCTCTTGGCCCTCGACCTCGAAGGCAACGATCCGACACAGTGGATGTCGCTGGAGGATGCCGAGGAATTCGTGCGCCAGGTGCACCGCCGGCTCGGCCGTTTCCCGATCCTCTACACCAACGGTAAAACCGCCCAGTTCATCGCCGACAACCGCTATCAATATCGGCTCCTGTCGCGGCTGCCGCTCTGGTATGCGCGCTACAAGCCCGACATCGACGTGCATTTTCCGATGGGCAACTGGCAAGGCTATGCGCTGTGGCAGTTTTCGGCGCAGGCCAATTGCGGGCGCGTACACTGTCCGTACCGCGTCGCCGGCACGCCCAACGACATCGATGTCAACGTCGCGCCGATGGATGCGGTGGCACTGCGCCAGCAATGGCCATTCGGCGGCCTAATCAATGTGCCGGCCGACTACCTCGCCTCGATCCCGGTGCCGGTTTCGCGCGCGGCGGGGCTGGCCGGCAAAGTCACCATCACATATGCCGATGTGGCGACACCGCCGACGGTCGAGGAAATGGTGACGGTGCTCGGCGCGCGCTGGCAGACATTTCGCGCCGCTTTCCGCATGCCGGTGGTCAAGACGGTGCCGCGCCGCGCCCGCTTCGGCATTGCCGAATATGTCGCCTGGAAGCGGACCGCGTATCGCTCGGAGGCCCTGCTCGAGGCCGCCTTATCGCAGGCCGCCGATCCGGTCAGCACCGCTTCGACGCAACTCGTTCGCGAGCGCTGAGGTTTAGCCGGCGCCTGCTTTTTCCCGCGCCACCGCTTGCCAGCCTATGTCGCGGCGGCAAAAGCCTTGCGGCCAGTCGATGCGGTCGAGCGCGGCGTAGGCGCGGGCCTGCGCTTCGCCGACCGTCTTGCCGGACGCGGTGACGTTGAGCACACGGCCGCCATTGGCGACCAGCGCGCCGCCATTGATGGCGGTGCCGGCGTGGAAAATCTGGACACCGTCGCCGGCCGCCTCATCGAGGCCACGGATGACCGAGCCCTTTTCCGGCGTGCCGGGATAACCCCGCGCCGCCATCACCACGGTGAGTGCGACCTCGTCGCGCCAGCGCACTGAGCTGTGCGCCAACTGGCCATCGACGGCGGCGTTGAGCAGCACCAGCAGATCGTCCTTCAGCCGCATCATCAGCACCTGGCATTCGGGATCGCCGAAGCGGGTGTTGTATTCGATCAGTTTTGGCCCCTTGTCGGTGATCATCAGCCCGGCAAACAGAATGCCGGCGAAGGGCGCGCCAAGCTCGGCCATGCCGCGCATGGTCGGCTCGATAATTTCGCGCATGGTGCGCTCGACCATGTCGGGGCTCATCACCGGCGCCGGCGAATAGGCGCCCATGCCGCCGGTGTTGGGGCCGATATCGCCGTCGCCGACGCGCTTGTGGTCCTGTGCGGTGCCGAAGGGCAGCGCGGTCGTGCCGTCGCACAGGCAGAAGAAACTGGCCTCCTCGCCGGTCATGAATTCCTCGACCACCACTTCGGCGCCGGCATCGCCAAAGGCGCCGTCGAAACAGGCGTCGAGCGCGGCTAGCGCTTCATCCAGCGTCATGGCGATGGTGACGCCCTTGCCTGCGGCAAGCCCATCGGCCTTGATGACGATCGGCGCGCCGACCTTCTCGACATAGGCTTTGGCGGCGGCCAGATCCGTGAAGCGGCCATAGGCGGCGGTCGGAATGCCATATTTGGCGCACAGGTCCTTGGTGAAACCTTTCGAGCCTTCGAGCCGTGCCGCCCGCTTCGACGGACCGAAGACGCGGATGCCCTGATCGCGCAGATCATCGGCAATGCCGGCCACCAGCGGCCCTTCCGGCCCGACGACCACGAGGTCGATCGCATTGTTCTTGCAGAATGTGGCGACAGCGGCATGATCGGCAATGTCGAGCTTGACCAGTTCGGCCTCTTTGGCGACGCCTGGATTGCCGGGCGCGGCATAGAGCTTGGTCAGAAGCGGCGAGGCCGCGATCTTCCAGGCCAGGGCATGTTCGCGGCCGCCGGAGCCGATCAACAAAACGCGCATGCCGATGTCCCTTGCCATTTCACGACAGGGACTGCGCTATTGCGCTAGGCGGCGCGGGTCAAGACTTTTGGTAGGGCGTATTGATATTCAGGTGAGGCCGGCCTGCAAACGGCGACTTTCTGCGCTTCCGGTGCTCACGGACCCAAATGTCCGCTCCGCTCCGGTTCTCGAAAGCCACCATTTTCGGCGCGGCCTGACCTGAATCTCAACACACCCTACGGCATTGCCGGTTGCGCACGGGAACGTCGCGCAGAGGGCACAACGTTCCCGGCCCGGATCAGCTCTGGTAGATGACGGGGAACCAGTCCTCGCGCAGTTTCTGGCCGGGCTTCATGTCATGGCCGGGATAGGGCGGCGAGGTGCGGCCGGGTCGCTCGACATAGCGCGCATCGTCACCCACCCAGCGCAGCGACAGCGCCCGGCGCCGCGCCGAGGTCAGATTGCCGCGCGCGCCATGGGCGGTGCGGAAGTCGAACAAGATCGCGTCGCCCGGCTCCATCTCCCATTCCAGCACCTTCAGCGACGGGTCGTTGTCGGGATCGGGCACCGGCCGATAGTCGCCCTCGCCGGCGTAGAAATTGTCATCGTTCAGCCAGCGCACCGGCAGAACCATCTTCTCCCATTTGTGCGAGCCGGCGATCAGCCGCAGCGTCGCTTCCTTGACCGGATCGATCGGGATCCAGAAGCTGACGGTCTGGCTGCCGTCGACGAAATAATACGGGATGTCCTGATGCCAGGGCGTCGGCTTCTGCGTGCCGGGCTCCTTGACCAGCACATGGTCGTGGAAAAACTGGGCGCTGCGCGATTGCATCGCTGCCGCTGCCAGTTCGGCGGCCGGCGAATTGCGCACGACATCGATGAATTCCGGGATGCGCTCCCAATTGCAGTAATCGTCGAAGAAGCTGCCCTTGCCATTGGCGATGTCGGACGCGGTCGCGCTGCGGTTCTGCATGTTGCGCTCTATGCCGGTGGCGATGGTGTCGACCCAGTCCTTGAAGACGCCGCGGACGCAGACCGCGCCATCGCGCTGGTAATCGGCAATCGCTGCGGCGTCGATATGTGTGGCGGCCATCTCATGTCTCCCCTGTTGGATGGCCGACTATCGCAGCCGCCGCGCATCGCGTAAAATAATAACTTCTCATCTCTCTTATAGTCTTGTCCTATGAACCTGACTCTCACCCAACTGCGCTATCTCGTTGCTGTCGCCCGCCACGGCAGCGTCACCGCGGCCGCCCGGATGCTGAACGTCTCACAGCCCTCGATCTCGGTGGCGATCGACAATGTCGAAGCGACGCTTGGCCAGAAATTGTTCGTGCGCCAGCGCGGCAGCGGCATCGCGCTGACCTCGTTCGGCCGCGGCGCGGTGGCGAAGGCAAAGCAGGTGCTGGCCGAGGCGGACGAACTGGTTGGGCTGGGTTCGCGCGACGCCGATGTCGGCGGCGAGCTGGTGCTCGGCTGTTTCGAGGATCTGGCGCCCTATTTCGCGCCGGCGTTGATCCGCTCGTTTGCGCAACGCTGCCCGGCGGTCACTGTGGTCGTGCGCGACGAGACCTTCGAGACGCTGGGCCGGCGGCTCGGCGATGCGGCAATAGATCTCGGCCTGACCTACGATCTCGGCCTGCCCGTGCACTTCGCCCGCATCCTGCTGCATGAGCTGCGGCCGCACGCGCTTTTGCCGCAAGGCCACGCGCTGGCCAGCCAGGCCAGCGTCAGCCTGGCGGAACTGGCGACCCAGCCTCTCATCACCACCGACCAGCCGCACAGCTGGCAGCATATGCTGGACCTGTTCCTCAGCCGCGGCCTGTCGCCGGTCTCGCAGTCGACGACCAGTTCGTTCGAACTGCAGCGCAGCATGGTCGCCAACGGCTTCGGCGTCGCGGTGAGCTACACAAGGCCCTATGGCGACAGGAGCTATGACGGCCTGCCGCTGGTCTGCAAGCCGCTGTCGGATCCGCTGCCGATGCAGCGCATCATCCTCACTCACGACACAAGGCAAAGGCTGTCGAAGGCGGCACTGGCCTTCATCGAGGTGGCGAAGGAATGGTTTGCCAACCACGATGTTTTCACCGCCTGAGCGACAATGCGGCCGCTTGACGGCGCTTGGCTGTGCTGCCACTCCAGCAGGATGGAAACCATCCAGTCGAAAGCGGCCCAGGGCCGCGTCGCCGACGCGCCGAGCGGGCATTGGGTCTACAAGATACTGCCGCGCTGGCTGTGGCCTTATGCGCAGCTTGCGCGCTGGGACCGGCCGATCGGCTGGCAATTGCTGCTGTGGCCCTGCTGGTGGTCGGCAGCGCTTGCGGCCAGCGCCTATCCGCGCCCCACCGACCCGCTGCTGACATTGCTGCCGTCGCCGTGGTTCCTGTTCCTGTTCTTCGTCGGCGCCGTTGCCATGCGTGGCGCCGGCTGCACGTATAACGACATTGTCGACCAGGACATCGACAACAAGGTCGAGCGCACCCGTTCGCGGCCGCTGCCGGCCGGCAAGGTGACGCGCCGCCAGGCCTGGGCATTCCTGGTCATCCAGGCGTTGCTGGGCCTCGTCGTGCTGTTGCAGTTCAACGACTTCGCCATTCCGCTCGGCATCGTCTCTTTGGTGATCGTTGCCGTCTATCCCTTCATGAAGCGCTTCACCAACTGGCCGCAATTCGTGCTTGGGCTGGCCTTCTCCTGGGGCGCGCTGATGGGCTGGGCGGTCGAGTTCGGCGATCTCGATGGCCCAGCCATCATGCTCTATATCGGCTCGATCCTGTGGGTGATCGGCTACGACACGATCTATGCGCATCAGGACAAGGAAGACGACGCCATTGTCGGCGTGCGCTCGACCGCGCGACTGTTCGGCGACAACACCAAGACCTGGCTGGTCGGGCTCTATGGAGGCACGCTGGTCTGCTTCGCCATCGCCTTTGCCGCGGCGCAGGCGCCGGTGGTGGCGCTGGCCGGGCTGATCGCCGCCGGCGCGCATATGGCGCGGCAGATAGCGGTTCTGGATATCAACGATCCCGACCAATGCCTGCGGCTGTTCAAATCGAACAACCAGGTCGGCTGGCTGATCTTCCTCGGCCTGATCGGCGGATCGCTGTGGGTGGCGCTGAAGCCGCTGGTTTAGGCTCCCTCTTCCTTCTCCCCTTGTGGGAGAAGGTGGATCGGCGCGTTAGCGCCGAGACGGATGAGGGGTGTTCCAGCGGAGTGAGGCGTTGGCGTTCCCTGGAACACCCCTCATCCGACCTCGCTTCGCGAGGCCACCTTCTCCCACAAGGGGAGAAGGGGAGACCTGAGCTACTCTCTGGAAATGATCTCTTCGCCATCAATAACCAGCCTCAACCCGAGATCGCCGGCCCTGCGGCGGGCGAGGAAGCGTGGGCGGCGCGTGGTCGAGACCCGGCCTTTGCGGCGATCCTTGGCCGGCAGCGCCTTGATTGCGGCGCCCAGCGATTCTTCCAGCGTACGGGCAACGCCGTCGGATTCGATCAGCAGCATCTGCAGCCGGTAGGCATCGGCCCAGGCGCGCCAGTCGGCGGCGACGTCGTCGAGATCGTCGGCCACCAGCAGCGGCACCGACAGCATCGGATCGTTGTGCAGCAGTTCCAGGGTTACCGTGACATTGCCTTGCGCATCCTCCATCGCGCGGGCGGCGACGCCGCGAAACGCGTTGGCGGGCAGCGCGATGATCGCCGGCACGCCGCTCATCTCGAGCGTGCGGCGGATGACGGCGCCACGTTGATCGATGGTGAAGGTCACGTCGCCATAGTCGTCGCGCGTGGCATAGCTCACCACTTGCGGCAGGCGGAATGGGTCAAGGCGCATGTTGCGCCCAGCCCAGACGGGCTTCAGTACACTGTTCATCTACTGCCTTCCTGTGTTTCTCCTGAGAGCCCGCTTTCACGGATCCCACCGGGCCAGTTTTCCCGGCCTCGTTGTGTGAAACAGTAGCGCGGGCTCCTTACCGCCCGGCTTAAGAAAGTCAGTTAAATTTTGCTGATCTCAGTGGATGGTTATCGGAATAAGACCAGCCACAATATTTCGAAAGGATCAGATAACCTTACCGGGATTCATGATCCCTGCCGGATCGAAGGCGGCCTTCACCCGGCGCATCAGGTCGATCGCCATTGGCGGCGCGGTGGCGATCAGCTCGTCGCGCTTCAACTGGCCGATGCCGTGCTCGGCCGAGATCGAGCCGTGGAAGGAGCGTACGACATCATGCACGGCATGGTTCATGGCGTGGTAGAGGCCGAGAAAGGCTTCATCGTCACCCGCCTCCGGCCGCGAGATATTGTAGTGGAGATTGCCGTCGCCCATGTGGCCGAAGCAGACCACGCGCGCCTGCGGACTGACAGAGGCGACAGCGCCCGCAGCCTTGGCGATGAACGCCGGGATGGATGCCACCGGCACCGAAATGTCATGCTTGATCGAGGCTCCCTCGGGTTTCTGCGAATCCGGCAGGACCTCGCGAAAATTCCAGAAGGCGTCGCCCTGCGCCAGGCTGGCCGCGATCACCGCGTCGCCGACGATGCCTTGCTCGAGACCTTCTGAAAGCACTTCCTCGATCAGCCCCCTGGCATCCTCGGCCGAGCGGCCGGAAGACACCTGCATCAGCACATACCAAGGCCAGTCCTCGGCCAGCGGCCGGGTGACGCCCTGCGCGTGGTGCAACGTGAAATCATAAGGACGCTGGCCGATCAGCTCGAAGGCGGTGAGTGCCGCCCCTGCCCGGTCCATCGCCAGGCTGAACAGCGAAAGCGCCGCCTCAGGCGACGACAGGCCGGCAAAGGCGACTTCGCGCCCCTTGGGCTTGGGAAACAGTTTTAGCACCGCCGCGGTGATGATGCCGAGCGTGCCTTCGGCGCCGACGAACAGGTTCTTCAGATCGTAGCCGGTGTTGTCCTTCTTCAATTTGCGCAGATCGTCGAACACCTCGCCGGTCGGCAGCACCACTTCGACGCCGAGGCAGAGTTCGCGCGCATTGCCATAGGCAAGCACCCCGGTGCCGCCGGCATTGGAAGAGAGATTGCCGCCGATCTGGCAGGATCCCTGCGCGGCAAGCGACAGTGGAAACAGACGGTCGGCGGCGTCGGCCGCTTCCTGCAGCGTCTGCAGGATGACGCCGGCCTCGACCGTCACGGTGTTGGAGAAGATGTCGATCTCGCGGATGCGGTTCAGCCTCGACAGCGACAGCACGATCTCGCGGCCGGAGGCATCAGGCACCTGCGCGCCGACCAGCCCGGTGTTGCCGCTCTGCGGCACGACCGGCGTTCCCGTCTCGCTGGCCAGCCGCATGATCTGGCTGACCTCGTCGACGCTGCCGGGACGCAACACCAGACCGGTCCTGCCATGCCACAGGCCGCGCCGCTCGGTGAGGTAGGGCGCGATATCGGCCTGGTCACGCAGCGCATATTTGTCGCCGACAATTGCCGCGAAGCGGTCGATGAGGGCGGGATCGAGATCGAAGGGTGCGTCGTTCATGGGCGCAAACTATGGCGCTCAGTCGAGCTTGTCACGTGGGGCGGCGGCACGAAACAGCCGGTCATTGATCGCCTCGCCCAGCCCATCGACCGGGATCGGCTCGACGGCGATGATTGCCGCACCGCTGCGGTCGAGCTCCTGCAAATAGGCAAACAGGTTGCTGGCGGCTTCGCGCAGGTCACCCGATGCGGACAAGTTGCGCAAGGCGACGGCTGCCTGCCAGCCTTCGGCGCGTTCACCACCAAAGGCCAGTAAGGCTTCGCCTTCGGCCACACTTTGCGCATTGAGGCGAACACCGGCGCCTGGCGCATAATGCGAGGCCAGCATGCCCGGCGCCTCAATGCCATCCGTAGCGCCGCGCAGCAGCTTGGTGCCGACGGCCGCCTCGATGTCGGCCGCGGCAATGCCACCCGGCCGCAGCAGCCGCACAGTGTTGCCTTCGACCTTGACGATGGTCGATTCCAGCCCGACCGGAGTGGCGCCGCCATCGACCACCAGCCGGATTTTGGCGCCGAGATCGGCCGCCACAGCCTCGGCCGTCGTGGCACTGATCTTGCCCGAAGAGTTGGCGCTGGGTGCGGCCAAGGGACGGCCGAGCCTTGCGATCAGCTCACCACCGAACCCCCTGGGCATGCGCAGCGCGATCGTGTCCAGCCCGGCGGTGACCAGCGGATGGATGCCGTTGCCGGGTCGTAACGGCAGCACCAGCGTCAGCGGGCCTGGCCAGAACGCCTCGGCCAATCGTTCCGACAACGGATCGAAGATCGCAATGCGCTCGGCCATCGCCAGGTCGGCGACATGAGCGATCAGCGGGTTGAAGCGCGGCCGGCCCTTGGCTTCGAAGATGCGGGCGACGCCGACGCCATTGGTGGCATCGCCGGCCAGTCCGTAGACGGTCTCCGTCGGGATGGCGACGACATCGCCGCCCTCGAGCAGCGCCAGCGCCCGCTCCATCGCTTCGCCGACGGGTAGTATCTCAGCCACTCTGTTCACCTCACAAGCGCCGGACCTAGTACGGCGTTGATTTTCGGGCAAGCCGGCGTTGGTGAATTATCAATGCCTAAAATGTTATGTTTCCCTGCAAGCCGGCATCAATCCACTGGGATTAAGGCTACCGGCTTGTTGGGCAAGGGGACGGTTTCGATGTCGATGCGTGTGCTTGGAGTGCTGGGTTTCACCCTGGCGGCGATGGCTGGTGGGGCACATGCCTCGTCGATCGTCTTTCTCGGCGTCTCGAAATCCACGCCATCGGTCATCAAGGTTGGCACACCCGAACCGATGAAGATTGCCTCGTCGCCATCGATCGTGGCGCTCGGCGATCCGCAGCCCGACGTGACCTATGAAAAGGTCGCGGCGATCCCGGAGAAGCCCAGGCATGGCAACCAGAACCCGATGATCATTCGCGGCGGTGTCGTCGGCGGCGCTTTCGCCGCGCCGGCGCCGGCCAAGCCGACCGCCACCGCTACCGCGGCACCCACAGCAGATACCAAGCCTGGGGCAGAGACCGCACCGGCAGGAACTGCGACGGCGTCGAACGGCAAGCCCCAATCGCAGCCGGCGGCGCCACAGCCGGCGGCAACCCCGCAGCCGCCGATCCCCGGTGTCGACAAAGTCAAGTAAGCCATTGCGCCAATCCATTGCGCTTGACGCCGATCGGCGCTCCGACGCACGATCGTCTTGTCGGCGGCGCCCCCAATTTTGCCCATCGGGTTTGGCATGAGCGCGCCGGGTTTTATGTGAGCAAGGGGGTTATCATGAACAAGGCGAAATCATTGACCGTGGCCGGCCTGTTGCTGGCGTCCTTTCTGGGCATCGGCAGCGCGCAGGCCGGTGACGACATGCTGGGCTCGTACGTCGCGCGGATTTCCGATCGCGACCATCATGCCAGCGACGGCTATGAATTGAGCAGCGCGGCGCAGATGGTGCGGCAGGACCGCGCCAACTGGCACAAGTTTCACCGCCGCGACGCCGACGACCAGGGCGACGACTGGTTCGGCAGCAATGACGACCGCGCCTATCTGGAGCGCATGCTGAAGCACAGCGGCGCCATGAGTTCCTCGACACGGAACGCCATCGTCAATGGCGAGCCGCTGATCCAGGTCGACGTCTATTCAGACAGCGTGCATGTCAGCATTTTGGAGGACTGACTTCGTCAGCCTCGAAACAAAAAGGGCGGCGTGTGGACGCCGCCCTTTTCGTTTGATGTCAGTCGCTTGAAAGCTCAGGCCGCTTCTTCCTTGTCGTCATCCGACTCTTCTTTGTCGTCGTCCTCGTCGTCGGATTCCTCGGTCTCGTCAGCGCCGCCGGCTTCGGCCTTCACGCTGTCGTCGTCTTCATCTTCGTCGTCTTCCTCGTCCTCATCGTCGTCGGAAGAAGCGGTGGTTTCGTCACCTTCTTCCTCACCCGATTCGTCGCTGTCTTCGTCATCGCCTTCCTCGTCGTCCGACAGGTCGGCGGCCTCGACCGCCGTGGCAGCGGCATGGTCGAGAATGTTTTCGGAAGCGGATTCAAGCGCCTCGGGAGTGCCCGAGGTTTCTTCTGTCACTTCGATGTCGTGAGCGGAATTCATGGAAGCCTCCGTGGGGGTTGGGAACATGTCCTTTTTGCCACAGAGAGATCATCGCCATATGACTGTAAGCCGGCTCGAATGGCCGGCCGGGCAGAATTTTTTCGGCGCTTCGCTCGCCCTTTAGCCAGCTATTCTGGAGAAATCCGCGACCTGGTCGGTGGCGGCACGGATCCGAGCCAGCAGCGCCAGGCGGTTGGCGCGCACGGCCTGATCCTCATCATTCACGAGAACGCGTTCAAAGAATGAATCAACTGGTTCACGCAACACGCTAAGCGCCAGCATGGCAGCTGAAAAGTCTTCGTTTTGAATCGCTTCGCCGGCTTGCTTCTCAGCCTGATTCACCGCCGCAAACAGCGACTTCTCGGCGTCCTCGCGAAACAGCGCCGGCTCAACAGTCTCGGCGACGAGCGTTTTCTTCTTCTCCTCGGCCGCCAGAATGTTGGCCGCGCGCTTGGTGCCGGCGAGCAGATTCTTGCCGTCCTCGGTATCGAGGAAGGAGCCAAGCGCTTCGACGCGGCGAACGATCTGCAGCAGATCATCGGACTGCGGCGTGATGACCGCATCGATGAGATCGTGGCGCGCGCCCTGATCGCGGAGATAGACTTTCAGGCGGTCGTGGAAGAAGGCGAGGAGGTCAGCGATGAATGGCGACAGTGATGCCTCCAGTTCCATCATGCGCTGGCCGTCGAAGAACTCTTGTTCCTGATCGGCGGAGCCAAACGTGTCTGAGTATGCCTTGGCCAGCCCACCCTTCAGCAAGTCGGAAATCAGGCTCGCTTCCGACAACAGCTGACTTGTTCCCCGGTAATCACGAATGCGGGAATCGAGCATCGCGACCACTCCGCGGCTTTCAGCCCCTTCGCCTTTTTGGTCGTATGCGGCGAGTGCCGAGGAGACTGCGGCTGCAATGGCGACGCCTAGGGAAAGCTTGAGCTTGTTTTCCAGGATGATCCTCACCACGCCGAGTGCGGCCCTTCTCAGCGCGTAGGGGTCTTTTGATCCTGTCGGCTTTTCATCGATCGCCCAGAAGCCGACCAGCGTGTCGAGCTTGTCGGCCAGCGCGACGGCAATCGACACCGGATCGGTCGGCACGCGATCGGACGGACCTTGCGGCTTGTAGTGCTCCTCGATGGCCGCGGCCACGGACGGATGCTCGCCTTGCAGCAATGCATATTTGCGGCCCATGGCGCCTTGCAGTTCCGGAAACTCGCCCACGGCTTCCGTGGTGAGATCAGCCTTGCCAAGCACGGAAGCACGCCCGGCGCGCTCGCGAAGATATTTCTGCTCGGCGCTCAGATCATCAGCCGACAGAAGCTTGCCGTCGAAGAATTTCGGCTGCTTCGACAAGGTGTCGGCGATCTCTTCTGCCAACCGCTTGATCCGCTCCACCCGCTCGCCTTGCGTTCCGAGCTTGGCGTGGAAGGTCACGTTGAGATGGTCGAGGCGGGCCATGCGCTGGTCGAGCGGCTTCTTCAGATCGAGCCCGAACTTTTTCGCCGATGCCTCGAGCTGTTCCAGATCGGGCAGATCGCCCTGGTCGGTCTTCCAGAAATACAGCGCATCCGACAGGCGCGCGCGCACCACCTTGCCGTTGCCGTGCGCAATCTCCTTGCCGCCATCCTTGGCCTCGATGTTGGCGGTGAGGATGAAGCGGTTGGAGAGGTTTTCGCCATCGCCCTGCGGGCGGGTGACAAAGCATTTCTGGTTGGCGCGGATGGTCAGCCGGACCACTTCAGGCGGAATGGCAAGAAAGGCCTGCTCGAATTCGCCCATCAGCACCACCGGCCATTCGACAAGGCCCGACACTTCTTCCAGCAGCCCTTCGTCCTCGACCAGATCGAGCCCGTTGGCGAAGGCGAGATTGCGGGCGTCGGCCAGGATGATCTCCTTGCGGCGATCGCCATCGAGCACGACCTTGGCCGCCTCCAGCTTGGTCACGTAATCGTCAAAGCGGCGCACCGTGATTTCATCTGGCGCCATGAAACGATGGCCGTAGGTAACATTGCCGGAGCGGATGCCGTCGATCTCGAAATCGACCACGACCGGCTCCTCGGTCTCCGGGCCGAAGGTGCACAGGATCGTCTGCAGCGGCCGCACCCAGCGCAGCGACCCGGGCTTTGCCGAAGCCGGCCCCCAACGCATCGATGTCGGCCAGGGGAAGCTGCGGATGATGGCCGGCACCAGTTCGGCGATGATCGCTTCCGCCGCCCTGCCCGGCTTCGAAATATGGGCGACGTAGAAATCGCCCTTCTTCGGATCGGAATGGACATGCGCCTCGGCAACAGAGGCAAGGCCTGCCTTGCGCAGAAAGCCCTGCACCGCCTGTTCCGGCGCCGTCGTCGACGGCCCCTTGATCTCCTCGTGGATGTCCTTCGAGCGCGCGGTCAGGCCCCTGATGTCGAGCGCCAGCCGCCGCGGCGTCCAATATTCGCGCGCGGCGTCATAGGTCAGACCCGCCTCGACCAGACCGTCGGTCAGCATCTTCCTGAGATCGCCCGCCGCCTTGCGCTGCATGCGGGCCGGTATTTCCTCGGAGCGAAGTTCTAGAAGCAGGTCAGGCATGGTTGGGCTCGCGCGACAATGGTCCGGGCGGGGCATAGCAACTCGGCTGGCCCGTGTCACCCTTTGCAGAAATTTTGAGCGCCCTGTCGGGTCCCGCCCACCCCGCCCGTCCTTGGATCAAAGATTTCCATGAACCAAACGCAGCGCTGAAGCGACCAACGCTCAGGCAGGGAACTATTGGCTGAACGACCATGAAAACGGCATCGAGACTTCTCCAGATCATCGCGCTCAGCGCCTGTTTTGCCGCGCAGGCCCATGGCGCCTTCTCGATGCCGGGCGTGCGGCAAGCCATGCGGACCATGGCAGGATCGACCGGCCAGAGCACGCCTGACGTAAGTTACACCGTTTCCCTTTCCGCCTAGGCGAGATCCGGCTGCTCCGGAACTTCCTCCCGGGCTGCCGCGGGCGGGGCCATCTGCCGCCGCGAGATATCCTTGACGACCTCCATAAAGGCCAGGCTCAAGAACACGCTGATGACATCGGAGGCCATCAGCGCCAGACTGGCATCCTGCAGTTCCGGAATTTCCTCCGCTTTCCTGGTCAGCTGAAATGCCAGACGGCCGAATATATTGGAGGCCAGCCAGACGAACCACCAGATCACCAGAATGCCGGGCGCCGACTCTGTCTTCCAGCTTTTCGATCCGCCGCTCGCCTGCCATATCTCCGCCATCGCCTGATACGGTTTCCAGAGATTGGCGACCGGGATGAAGTACCAGCCGATCGCCCAGTTCGGCGTGAACTCCATGTCGGTGGCGCCCAGCGCCCTGGCGTTCTTGTTGGCCAGCCTTATCCAGGCAAGGATGCTTATTGCCGCCACAAGCCAGAGAGCTATCTGGATGATGGCGACGATCCTCTGCCGGTTGTCGCTCGATTCAGCGGCCGCAGAGATATCGTAGTCAAGGTTTCCAATTCCAGCGCCGAAGTCGACCAGAAGCTGGAACTCGAAATAGCCCGACACGACAGCAATAACATCGACCACGATAACGACCCACAAGAGGCGGATCACCCAGGTGGTGCTTGCCTGAAAATTCTTGAAGATGCTCATGTCAGCCCGCCGCCCATCCGCGCCCTGCAAATAAGCTAGACGCGCAAGGGCCGACGCTCAAGCACCCGATCGGTCAGGTCAGGCCGCCAGCCCACCGGCCTGGGTCATCAGGAACGCCTCACCGCAGGCTTTCGCCAGGTTGCGCACGCGCAGGATGTAGCTCTGCCGCTCGGTCACCGAAATCACGCCGCGCGCGTCGAGCAGGTTGAAGACGTGGCTGGCCTTGATGCACTGGTCATAGGCCGGGAAGACCATGCGGTGCATCGGCAGATTGTCGTTCGAGGCCGGGGCGCCGGCGGCGAGCAGCGCCTTGCACTCGGCTTCGGCATCCTCGAAATGCCGCAGCAGCATGGCGGTGTTGGCATATTCGAAATTATGCCGGGAATATTCCTGCTCGGCCTGCAGGAAGACCTCGCCATAGGTGACTTTTTCATCACCTTCGCGGCCGTTGAAGTTGAGGTCGTAGACATTGTCGACGCCCTGCACATACATCGCCAGCCGCTCCAGGCCGTAGGTCAGTTCGCCCGCCACCGGCGCGCATTCAATGCCGCAGACCTGCTGGAAATAGGTGAATTGCGAGACTTCCATGCCGTCGCACCAGCACTCCCAGCCAAGTCCCCAGGCGCCCAGCGTCGGGCTTGCCCAGTCGTCCTCGACGAAGCGGATATCATGCAGCAGCGGATCGACGCCGATCGCCTTGAGCGAGCCGAGATAGAGCTCCTGCAGGTTGGGCGGGTTGGGCTTCAGGATCACCTGGTACTGGTAATAATGCTGCAGCCGGTTGGGATTCTCGCCATAGCGGCCGTCCTTAGGCCGGCGCGAGGGCTGGACATAGGCGGCGTTCCAGCCCCGGGGACCGAGCGCGCGCAGCGTGGTTGCCGGATGGAAGGTTCCGGCACCGACCTCCATGTCGTAGGGCTGCAGGATGACGCAACCATAGGCGGCCCAGTAATTGTGCAGGGTCAGGATCAGCCCCTGGAACGAGCGGCTGGGATGCATATGGTCTGACGTCACGGCGGCCTCGCAAAGCGCGAAAAAGAAGGACATTCCCTAGTTCCCGGTCCGGCTAGCGTCAAGGCAGCGTCTTGTCGCCAGGCATTTCCCGGGAGGTTGAACGCTTTGCTTGCGGCTGGCCCATTGCCGGACGGCGCTTGCGGCCGTCTGCTCGCCTGAGTTCCAACGACAAAGGTTCAGCCATGCAAGGCCAGCTCACCGTACGCCCCGTCACCCGGCAGGATTACGAGCAATGGCTGCCGCTGTGGGACGGATACAACGCCTTTTACGGTCGCTCGGGTGAAACCGCCCTGCCCGGCGACATCACCGCAATGACCTGGTCGCGCTTTTTCGACGCCTATGAGCCGATGCATGCGCTGGTCGCCGAGAGCGAGGGCAAGCTTCTCGGTCTCGTCCACTATCTCTACCACCGCACCACCACGGCGATTTCGCCGAACTGCTATCTGCAGGACCTTTTCACCACCGAGGCGTCGCGCGGCAAAGGCGTCGGCCGGGCGCTGATCGAAGGCGTGTACGAGCGGGCGCAAGCCGCAGGATCGGGCCGCGTGTACTGGCTGACGCACGAGACCAACCACACGGCGATGAAACTTTACGACAAGATAGGCGAGCTTTCGGGGTTTGTCGTCTATCGAAAAATGTTCTGAAAATAAAAACGGGGCTCAGCGAGCCCCGTTTGATTAGAAGTATGGCCGTTTACCCTTTCGGCGCAGGCGTCGGAGCGACCGGCTTGACCTTCGGGGTTTCCTGCGCGGTGTTGGATTCGATCGGCGGCAGGCCCTTCATCAGCTTCTGCTGCAAGGTGGCAAGCACATCGGGATCGGGCTTCAGGTCGCGCGCCTGGTTCCACTGGAAGGTGGCTTCGAGCTTGCGGCCGACGCGCCAGTAGGCATCGCCGAGATGGTCGTTGAGCACCGGATCTTCCGGCTTGAGCGACACGGCGCGCTCCATTTCGCGCACGGCGTCGTCGAACCGGCCCATGCGGAAATAGGCCCAACCCAGCGAATCGACGATGTAGCCATCGCTTGGCCTGAGATCCACGGCCTTCTGGATCATCGCCAGGCCTTCCTTGAGGTTCATGTTCATGTCGACCCAGGAATAGCCGAGATAGTTCAGCACCTGCGGCTGGTCGGGGAACAGTTCCAGCGCCTTGCGGAAATTCGGTTCGGCCTTCGGCCATTCCTTCAGCCGCTCATAGGCGATGCCGCGCTGGTAAAAGATGTTCCAGTTGGCATTGGTCGGCGTCTTCAGCACCTCGACCGCCTTGTCGTAGAGGGTGGCGGCGGAGCGGAAATCCTCCTTCGAGGCATAGACCCCGCCCAGCGCCAGATAGGCGCGCATGTCGTCGGGGTGGGCGTCGACGAAGGCCTTCAGATGGGCGATCGCCTCATCGTGACGGTTCAGATCGGCAAGGTTGAGGCCAAGCTGCAGGTCGGAAAGCTCCTTCAGCGGCGAGGAAGCTGGAATGCGGCGGTAAAGCGCAATGGCGCCTTCGCCGTCCTTCAGCTGCTCCGCAACGGCGGCAAGCTGCACCAAAGCGGCGTCGCTGTCGGGCTTCAGCGCCAGCGCATATTGCAGATAGAGGCGCACGAACGGCTCGCCGCCGCCGCGATTGAGCGCGATGGCGAGGTCGAGCAGGATTTCGGAGGCGCCTTCCGAGGGGCTTGCGACGAAGGGCTCGACCTTGTCGCCCTTGCTGATCTTGTCGCGCAGCGCCTGGATGTCGAGCTTGCCCGGCGCGAAGGCCTCGGCCTTGTCGAGCACGTAGAGCGCCTTGTTCTTGTCGCCCTTGCGGGCCAGGAACGACGCATAGGCCTGGGCGTTGCGCATCCATGTTTCGGGCGCGGCACCGCCGGCCGTGGTGTCGGTCAGGGTCGCGTCATAGAGCGCATCGGCCTTGTCCGACAGGCCCGAGGCATCGGCGATCAGCGCGCGGTGGAAGGACTTGAACAGGCCGAACCAGTCGGGGCCTTGCAGCTTGTCGATCGAGGCCATCGCCCCGGCGGCATCGCCCGCGCCCTCTTGTGCCCAGCCGGACATGACACCGGAAATCAGCCGGTCGAGATCGGATTCGAGCGACAGCTTGAGCCAGTATTGCGCCTTGGTGAAATCCTTCTTGTGGAAGGAATCGACCGCCAGCGCCAGCCGCGAGAAGCGCTCGACATCGGGAACTTCCTTGAGCTTGTCGGCATAGACAAGCGATTCCTCGAAGCGCCCCTGCGCGATCAGCGACAGCATCAGGCTTTGCTGCAGCGAGGTGTCGCCGGGATTGAAGGCCAGCGCCTGCTTGTAATAGGCGATGGCATTGTCGAGGTCGTTGTCGCCTTCGGCGATGCGGGCGGCGAGATAGGCGCCCGAGAAGGATGTGATCTTGACCGGGTCGGTCGATTCCTTGGCGTAGGCGGGCAGCGGAGAAATCGCCATCCCTGCCACAATTGCCAGCCCTGCGAGCCAGCGCGCACGTCCTTGCCGCATCGTATCCCTTTCAGCCAAGCGCCATCCCGCATCGGCGCGGAGAAGCCACAGACTCGATGTTTCCGGACAAAGCATGGCCTTTTTGGGGTCAGGCTTCAATCCGGGCCGAATTCACAATCGGGTCACCTGACTAACAAACCATGGCGACGCACACACTGTCGGTTCGGGATAATAGCAGATCGGGGTTGGGAGCTACAGCCTGACATCGCGATATCCGCCTGCCGCGACAGTGGTGCACAGGCCGGCCCACTCGCAGCCCTGGCAGGCCTCGCGCGTCACACCGGCCGAAAAAGCTGCACGCAGGCCGGCAAGCGTCGTCGCGTCGAGGCTGAAGCGGGCGCCGGCCTGGATCGGCCGGGCCAACTGTTTGCCGACATCGCGTGCCGCCAGTTCATCCCGCCCGGCCGCACTTTCGCGGCCTGACGAGCCTCAGCTCACCCGGCTGATGCAGAAATCGATGACATCGATCAACGCCGATTTCTGCGGCGTCGCCTCCAGCGGCGCCAGTGCGTCGCGGGCGATCTCGCCGAAATGGCGGGCGCGGCCGATCGTGTCGGCAATGGCGCCATGGCGGGTCATCAGGCCGATCGCCTTTTCCAGCCCGGCATCGTCGGTGACATTGTCCTCGATGGCGCGCTTCCAGAAGGTGCGCTCGGCCTTGGTGCCGCGCCGGTAGGCGAGGATGACCGGCAGCGTCACCTTGCCCTCACGGAAATCGTCGCCGACATTTTTGCCCAGCTCCTGGCTGGAGCCGCCATAATCCAGCGCATCGTCGATGAGCTGGAAGGCAAGGCCGAGATTCATGCCGTAGGAGCGCAACGCCGCGCGATCGTTGCGCGTGGCCAGCGCAATGACCGGGCCAACCTCGGCGGCGGCCGAGAAGAGTGCCGCGGTCTTGGCTTTGATGACGGCGAAATGCTCGTCCTCGGTGGTGTCGAGGTTCTTGGCGGCGGCAAGCTGCATCACCTCGCCCTCGGCGATGATCGAAGCCGCACTGGACAGGATGTCGAGCGCTTCCAGCGAGCCGACATCGACCATCATGCGAAAAGCCTGGCCGAGCAGGAAATCGCCGACCAGCACGCTCGCCTGGTTGCCCCAGATCATGCGGGCGGTCTTCTTGCCGCGGCGCATGCCGCTCTCGTCGACGACATCGTCGTGCAGCAGTGTGGCGGTGTGCATGAATTCGACCGAGGTGGCGAGCTTGACGTGGCCTTCGCCGGAATAGCCGAACATCTGGGCGGCGGCGAGTGTCAGCATCGGCCGCAGCCTCTTGCCGCCCGACGAAATCAGATGGTTGGCGACCTCCGGGATCATCTCGACGTCGGAGCCGGCCTTGGACAGGATCAATTCGTTGACGCGGCCCATATCGGCGGATGTCAGATCGATGAGATCCTTGATGGAAGCGGGTTCCCGCTTCCCGTTTTCGATGTTGAGAACGACACCCACCAACAAACACTCCCGTCTTTGATCACGCGTGCGACGGCACCCTGGTCCCTGCAAGGACTCTAGGGCGGCACATACGGGCACGGCAAGAGGCGAATTGGCGCGGCTGCGGTGACGGCGTGTCAACTGGTTCTGGGTAAAAGAGATAGAGCATGGCAGCCTGGACAAAACGGTGAACCGTTTGTCCGGGAAAATCGCTTCACACTTTTCGGCGCCATGCTCCAGCGTTTACATCAACGGCGCAACCTGCGAACTTCGTCCGATGATAGAACTCGTCCGCACCAACGATGCCGTGATCATCTCCTTTGTCGAATCGCTGATGCGCGATGCCGGGATCGCTTGCTTCGTCGCCGATCAGAACATGAGCATTCTCGAAGGGTCGATCGGTCTTTTGCAGAAGCGGGTCATGGTCGACGCCGACCAGGCCGATCAGGCGCGGCGCATCCTGAAAGACGCCGGCATCGAGAACGAAATCCGCCAGAAATAATGGCTGAAGCGAGCGCCTTCGCCAGCGATACGCCGGCTCACACGGTCGATGCCTTCCATCGCGGCCGCTTCTGGCTGGTGCAGCCGAGGACCGGGCATCGCGCCGGCATGGACGCCATGATGCTGGCGGCGGCGGTGCCGTCCGCCTTTGCCGGGCGGCTTGCCGATTTCGGCGCCGGCGCGGGTGCGGCGGGCCTTGCGGTGCTGTCTCGCTGCCAAGCGGCCGAGGTCGTGCTTGTCGAACGCTCGGCCGAGATGGCGGGGTTCGCCGCGACCACACTCGCCCATCCCGGCAATGCGCATCTCGGCAACCGCGCCTCGGTGCTGACCGCCGACGTCACGCTGTCTGGCCGGGCGCGCACGCAGGCCGGCCTTGCCGACAATTCCTTCGACTTCGTCATCATGAACCCGCCCTTCAACGCGGCAGAGGACCGCGCCACACCCGATCCGCTGCGCCGGCAGGCGCATGTCATGGAAGACGGGCTGTTCGAAAGCTGGATCCGAAGCGCGGCCGCGGTCGCCAAGCCGCGCGGCGGCCTGGCCGTCATTGCGCGGCCTGAACAGCTCCGCGATCTCCTCGATGCCTTATCGGGCCGCTTCGGCGACGCCGAGATGCTGGCCGTCCACCCCCGCCCGGAAGCAGCCGCGATCCGCATTGTGGTCAGGGCAACGCTCGGCGCGCGTGGAAAATTGTCGATCCGCCCGCCGCTGATGCTGCATGCCGAGACGGGCGATGGCCCGTCGGAACGGACCGAGATGATCAACAACGGACTGGCATCGCTGTTCGGCGATTGATTTGGTTTCGTGCCGCAAAACCGGCACACAGCTGAGCGACATGGATTGCAGCATTGCCGTTGACCGGCAAATCCCTACATGCGTTGAAAGCCATCGACCGGAGACAGCCACCTCGTGAAACGCCTTTTCAACCGCCTGCTGCCGAAATCCTGGCGATCCAGCGTCGTCACCATTCCCGTCATCAGGCTGCACGGCACCATCATGGCCGGTGGCGGGCAGTTCCGGCCGAGCCTGTCGCTCGCCTCCACGGCCGCCCTCATCGAAAAGGCGTTCCTGTTCGACGCGCCGGCGGTCGCGATCTCGATCAATTCGCCCGGCGGCTCGCCGGTGCAGTCGCGGCTGATCTTCAAGCGCATCCGCGACCTGGCGGTGGAGAAGAACAAGAAGGTCCTGGTCTTCGTCGAGGATGTGGCGGCCTCGGGCGGCTACATGATCGCGGTCGCCGGCGACGAGATCTTTGCCGATCCGTCCTCCATCGTCGGCTCGATCGGCGTCGTCTCGGCCTCGTTCGGTTTTCCCGAGCTGATGAAGAAGATCGGCGTCGAGCGCCGCGTCCACACTGCCGGCCAGAACAAGGCGGTGCTTGACCCGTTCAAACCGGAGAAGAAGGAAGATGTCGAACGGCTGAAGGCGCTGCAGCTGGAAGTGCACGAGACCTTCATCGACCTGGTCAAGGAGCGCCGCGGCTCGAAGCTGAAGGACGATCCGGACCTGTTCACCGGCCTGTTCTGGACCGGCAAGAAGGGACTGGAGCTTGGTCTCGTCGACGCCTTGAGCGACATGCGCACGGTGCTGAAGACCCGGTTCGGCGCGAAAACCCAGCTTCGGCTGGTCACTGCGCCGCGTGGCCTGTTTGGCCGCATCGGCCTGTTCGGCTCAAGCTTTTCAGCGCCCGATATTGCCGCCGCTGCCGCCAGCGGCGTGATCGATGCGGCGGAAGAGCGCGCATTGTGGGCGCGCTTCGGGCTTTGAAAAAGCGGGGAAAGCGTCTAGCATAACTGCCGACCAACCCGACCCGGCCGCCTTTGCCGCCTTGCGAGGGAGGAGTTTTGAAATGCCGCAGATCATTTTCTTCGCGATTGTCGGCGCGGCCGCCTATTTCGGCTACCGCACCTTCGTGCGCGAAGCCGAGCGCGTGACCGCCAAGGTGCGGCGCACCGAAAAGCAGGCAGCCAACGGCGCCAACGGCACGCTGGTCAAGGATCCCAAGACCGGCGAATACCGCCTGGCCAAGGACTGAACCCATCCCGCTTGCAGCCGACACAGTGGATGCGGTAGCCCGGACGTGGCTGGCACCTGCCAAGATAAATCTGGCGCTGCATGTCACCGGCAGGCGTGCCGACGGCTATCATCTGCTTGAGAGCCTGGTCGTTTTCACACGCTTCGGCGACAGGGTCGAGATCGAGCCTGCCGACAGCGACCGGTTCTCCGTAGCGGGCCGCTACGCGACTTCCGTGCCGATAGACGACAGCAATCTGGTGGTGAAGGCGCGCGAAGCGCTGCGTAGGCAGGCAGGCCAGCAGAGCACGCCGCCGGTTGCCATCCGGCTGGAAAAGAACCTGCCGGTCGCCTCCGGCGTCGGCGGCGGTTCGAGTGACGCCGCGGCGGTGCTGCGCGGCCTTGTCCGGACCTGGGGGCTCGATATCGGCGAAGCCGATCTGGCGCGGATCGGTCTCACGCTCGGCGCCGATGTGCCGATGTGTCTTTCGGCAAAACCACTGGTCGCGCGCGGTGTCGGCGACGAATTGTCATTGGTGCCGGATTTTCCCGCGCTGGCCCTCGTGCTGGTCAATCCCGGCGTCGCCGTCTCCACGCCCGACGTATTCAAGGCGCTCGAGAAACGCGACAATGAAGCGCTGCCGCCGCTGCCCCGCACATTCGACTTCCACAGCGTCCGCAACTGGCTGGAGGTCAGCCGAAACGATCTCCAGGCCGCGGCGCAGGCGATCCAGCCGCCCATCGGCCGGGCGCTGTCCCTGCTGAATCGGGCCGGGTCCGGATTCTCGCGCATGTCGGGATCCGGCCCGACCTGCTTCGGGCTGTTCGAGACCGGCAATGTCGCCAAGCGCGCCGCCGCCGAGATCCGCAGCCGCGAGCCGGAATGGTTTGTCGCCGCGACGCGCAACATCGCTTCGGAGGGCACCGATGGCCAAAATTGACGAGAGCCGCCCCTTCATCCCGGTGCGCATCGCGGTGCTGACGGTTTCCGATACGCGCAGCCTCGCCGACGACAAATCCGGCCAGACGCTGGCCGACCGCATCACCGAAGCCGGCCATGTGCTGGCCGCGCGCGACATCGTCACCGACGACCGCGAGAAAATCCGCGACAAGGTGCTGGCGTGGTCGCGCGACAAGGAGATCGATGTCGTCATCACCACCGGCGGCACCGGCTTTACCGGCCGCGACGTGACGCCGGAGGCGCTGGAGCCGATCTTCGAAAAGCGCATGGACGGCTTTTCCGAAGTGTTTCATCGCATTTCCTACGACAAGATCGGCACCTCGACGGTGCAGAGCCGCGCCACCGGCGGCGTCGTCAACGCCACATTCGTCTTCGTGCTGCCGGGCTCCCCCGGCGCCTGCAAGGATGCCTGGGACGGTATATTGAAGCCGCAGCTCGACTACCGCCACATGCCCTGCAACTTCGTCGAGATCATGCCGCGCCTGGACGAGCATTTGCGGCGCGGCAAGGCCGCTTCTTAAAGCAAGGCAGATCGCGGCCGATCGCTGCCTTTGTCAGGCAGAACGGCATGTGCGCCTTCGAAGGGTCATTTCCTGCGAGCGACCCAAGGCGTAATCTGCCGCGAGATCTTCAAGGCGGAAAGACACAATGAACGCACATCGCGGCGGCTGCCATTGCGGCAACGTTCACCTGACATTCGAAACCGACATCGAGCCAGCCGAGATGGAAATCCGCGCCTGCCAATGCGCTTTTTGCGTCCGGCATGGCTCGCGCGCTGCCGCTGACCCGCAGGGACGACTGATCGTCTCGGTCGAAGAGGAGGCGAAGCTGCACCGATACCGGTTCGGCTTGCGCACCGCCGACTATCTCATCTGCCGGGATTGTGGCGTCTATGTCGCTGCGGTCACCACCGACGGCGATGAGCCAAGAGCGATCGTCATCGTCAATGCGCTGGACGACCGGCCGCGGTTCAGCCGCGAGCCGGTCCCGATGGACTACGATGCCGAAAACCGCGAGGGCCGCATCGCCCGGCGGCAGGCACGCTGGATGCCGGTGGAGATCCGGATCAGCGGATGACCGGTTCGCCGTGGAAGCGGCGGCGCGAGGGCGGCGACACGCCGAAACCGACCTCCATCATCAGCCGCGGCGTGCGCGACGGCACGGTGCCCATGTGGAAGCCGAACGGGTCCTCGACAAAGCCGAGACCGGCCTCGCCGGTCAGCGTGACCGGGCTGTCGTCGCCATAGACCTTGAGCACCTCTTCGGCCGGATGGCCGACCAGCAGTGTCAGTTGATGCTTGAGGCTGCGCCTGTCGTGGCTGCCCCTGACGTACACGTGCGGGCCGGTCCCGGCGTCGCAAGGCTTCAGGTAGAAGAAGAATTTCAGCATCCGCCAGTCGTCGAGGTCGAAATGGTATTTGCCGAGCGAGGCGAGGTTCTTGTCGGCGTCTGAGGCCTCGCCGGTCGGAAAACTCCACCAGACGCGGGTGGTGATCAGCTTTGCCTGGCCGCCGAGATAATGCTGGGCGATGTCGAGCAGCAACGGATCGTTCTGGATGGCGAGTGCTGCCTTGCAGCCGAGGATGCGCTCGAAATAATGGCCGCTGAGCAGCGAGCGGCCGAAACGCTTCTCGGCCTCGGCATGATCCCCAGGCATGAATTCGAGCCGGCGGTCGAAATTGCCGAAGCATGGCGTGCTCTCAGCAAAGCTCGCGATCTCCTCATGGATTGCCTGCGGCAGGACCAGGCCTGAGAACAACCCATCGGTGCGCAGCGTTTCGACGATCGACTTGAGCTCGACGCCTCGGAACATCGTCGCCCCGCCACTCTGTGCCGGGCGGGTGGCGCCCAGCCAGTGCAGCTTGCGCGCCGGCATGGTGCGGGCGAGCATGAACATCGGCAGCCAGGCCGGGTTCTCGCGCAGGTCGGACAGATAGGTCGGGATGCGCGCGGCGATGCGGCGAAACAGGCTGCCATTGCGGGCAATGGCTTCCAGGCTGGCGGCGCCGGATTTGTCGGGGGTCGAAAGGTTCATCGGGGTCCTCAGGTATGAACGGCAGCCGACGAAAAGTCGGTTTCTACCGCTCCCGCATTACCCAAACCCTGATATCCCGCATCGAGGGAATGCTAACCCCGCGTCAGTTTTTGTGCAATGCACAATAGCGGGATTGCGGTGAATTTTCCCACATCGCCTTCCCTCACCCAACTACGAGGGTAGCTCGCCAGCGAAGCATGGCGAGGCTTGGGCGACTATCGGAAAGGTCGGCGCCGCCCCTCATCCGCCTGCCGGCACCTTCTCCCGTAGAGCGGGGAGAAGGGAGAAATCACTTCTTCGGCGCCACCCAGATTTCGGCGTCCAGCCGCCTGGAGGCAAGACCACGCGCAAGCGCTTCGGCGCTTTGCGCGTTCTTCGACAGGGAAGCGGCCTGCCGCTTGCTGATCACCAGTCCCTCGGCCAGCGCCCGGTTGCCCTGGAGCACCCGCGCCAGGAATGGCGTGCGGCTGCCGCGGGCGCGGGAAAAGCGCGCCGGCATGGTTTGCCGGCCGGTGTGGGCGACAACGTCGTCGATCCAGCCTTCCGAAAGCCGCGCGCCGGGTTCCAGAAACAGCAGCCAGTCGCCCTTCGCCTGCCTGATCCCGGCGGCAATGCCGCCGGCGACGAAGTGACAGCCGGCATGGTCGGCGACCCGATGCGTCTGGTCGGTCGATCCGGTGTCGCAGACGATGACATCGCGCACCACGCCCTCCACCGCGCCGCCGATCAGCGAGGCGAGCGTGCGGGCAAGGCCTTCTTCGTCATCACGGGTTTCGATGAGAACGCTGAGCATTTTAGCCGAATAGCGGAAAGCCTCGCGAAGCGCCAGTTTTGCATTGCACAACAAAAAAGTTCTTGCTTTGTTCTCATCGGCAAAATAGGATTATTTTCATGAACAGACCGAATCGACAGCCGGCAGACAGTCCCTGGGAGAGGGCCAAGATGGAACATATCGTGCGTGCGGACATTGCAGCCTTCGGAGCAGGTCGAGCCGAGATGGCCAATGCAATGATCGAACAGAGCGGCATGCGCGTCCGTCCGGACCGCAACCGCGGCCGTTCGGCCGGGATCAACCCGTCCGGCCGCTTCGAGCCTGTCAGCCGGCATGTGTTCGACGATGGCTGGAATTCGCTGGAGGAGTTGCCGCCATTCAAGACCGAGGTGCAGGTCGAGAAGCCCCGCACCATCATCACACGCAACGAATCGCCCGACATTTCCTTCGACCGTTCGATCAATCCCTATCGCGGCTGCGAACATGGCTGCGTCTATTGTTTTGCCCGACCGTCGCATTCCTTTATGGGCCTGTCGCCGGGGCTGGATTTCGAATCGAAGCTGTTTGCCAAGCCGGATGCGGCGCGGCTGCTCGACAAGGAACTGTCAAAGGACGGTTATCAGCCGCGTACCATCGCCATCGGCACCAACACCGATCCCTACCAGCCGATCGAAAAACAGTACCGGATCATGCGCGAGATCCTCGAAGTGCTGGAGGCGCGCGGCCATCCGGTCGGCATCGTCACCAAATCCGCTCTGGTGACGCGCGACATCGACATTCTGTCGCGCATGGCCGAGCGCGGGCTGGCCAAGGTGGCGCTGTCGGTGACGACGATGGACCGCATGCTGGCGCGCACCATGGAGCCGCGCGCGTCGACGCCCACCAAGCGGCTGGAGGCGATAAGGCAGCTTTCGGATGCAGGCATTCCGACCTCGGTGATGGTGGCGCCGATCATTCCCGGCCTGACCGACCAGGAGATGGAGCGCATCCTCGATTCGGCCTGCGCCGCCGGCGCCCGCGAGGCCGGCTACGTCATCCTGCGCCTGCCGCTCGAAGTGGCGCCGATCTTCAAGGACTGGCTGCTGCGCCACTATCCCGACCGCTACCGGCACGTGATGTCGCTGATCCGTTCGATGCGCGACGGCAAGGATTACGATTCGGAGTGGGGCAAGCGCATGAAAGGCGCCGGACCCTATGCCTGGCAGATCGGCCGGCGCTTCGAGATCACGGCCAAGCGGCTCGGCCTCAATGCCGAACGGCGCACGCTCAGGACCGACCGGTTCGTCGCCGCCGCCAATGCGACCGAGCAGCTGATGCTGCTGTGAAGATCATACCTGCCCCGCCGTCGTTGGCTGGGCAGGCGAAGAAATCCCGTCCGGCCTGTCCCCCGGCCTGCAGACGGTGCCCTCCCGGTCTTGCCCCACTCGACCCTGGAGGGACTTGCGGAGAATCGGAGCCGATGCGAACCTCGCCGCAACATGGCTCGCGCGCGTTCCGATTCTCCGCTTCTTTTCGAAATCGTCGAGAAGCCCGACTTCTCCTTCGAGACGAAGGCGATGGCCGAAGGCCTGTGGCCGGTCGCAGGCATGGACGAGGCCGGCCGCGGTCCGCTGGCCGGGCCGGTGGTGGCGGCGGCCGTGATCCTCGATCCCGCCAACATCCCCGACGGGCTCGACGATTCCAAACGGCTCAACCATTTGCAGCGCGAGGCGCTGTTCCTGAAAATCCTGGGGTCGGCGCTCGGCGTGTCGATGGCCTCGGTGAGTGCCGAAGGCATTGACGGCTCCAACATCCTCAAGGCCAGTCTCGAAGCGATGCGCCGTGCCCTTGCCGGGCTGCCGATCCAGGCAAAGCTGGCGCTGGCCGATGGCCGCGACGTGCCGCCGGGTCTGCTGTGCGAAGGCCGCGCGCTGATCAAGGGCGACCAGCGCTCGCAATCGATCGCCGCCGCCTCGATTGTGGCCAAGGTGATGCGCGACCGCATGATGTGCGGCTGCGGCAGCCACCATGAGAATTACGGGTTCGAGGTGCATATGGGCTACGCCACGGTGCGGCATCGCACGGCGATCGAAGCGCATGGTCCGGTGGCGAGGTTGCACAGGGCTTCGTTCGCGCCGTTTAGGCTGGGCGGTACGGAAGTAGCGGAAGAAGAGAGCTTCGCCGGGCTGGAGTAGCCGACGGCGGCACAGCTGATCTCCCCCCTTGTGGGGGAGATGTCCGGCAGGACAGAGGGGGGCGCTGTCCCGCCAGCATGTCGGTCTCGCGAACCAGATTCCCTAGACAATTAGCGGTCGCCGCGACGTACGAGAGCGGAGCACCGCGATCCGTCGCGCCCCCCTCTGCCCTGCCGGGCATCTCCCCCACGAGGGGGGAGATCAGCAGCTTCAGCGTCTCGCTCACCATGCAAACAAAAAAGCCGCCAGGTCACCCAGGCGGCTTCGTGTCAGCGGTTTTAACCCCGCTCAGTTCAGCTTGGCCTTCACATCCTGCAGCGCGGATTTGAACAGGTCGGCGCCGGCCTTGGCATCGACCTTGACTGCCAGCAGCGCACGCGCTGCTTCGACGGCGATGTCGACGGCGCTGGCGCGCACTTCGGCGACGGCCTCGCGCTCGGCCTGGCCGATCTTCTGCTCGGCAAGCGCGGTGCGGCGGGTGACGTAATCCTCGGTCTTCTTGTGCGCCTCGGCGGCAAGCATCTCGGCCTCGCGCTTGGCGGCGGCGACGATTGCCGCGGCCTCCTGCTCGGCTTCCTTGCGCTTCTTCTGGTACTGGCCGAGCAACTGCTGGGCCTCCTCGCGCAGCTTGCGGGCTTCATCAAGCTCATTGCTGATCTTGGCGGCACGAGCGTCGAGCGCCTTGGCGATCAGCCCCGGTACCTTGATGTAGACGGCAACGCCGAGGAAGATGATCAGGGCGACGGTGGCCCAGAGCGTTGCGAGAGATGTGGCGTCCATGATGCGCTCCTCACCGGGCCACGGATTTGACGGCAGCCGCGATCTCGGCCTTGCTGGCCTTGCCGCCGACAAGCGCATCGACGATTGCCGAAGCGGTGTCCTCGGCGATCGTGCCGACTTCCTTCATGGCGTTGGCCTTGATGGAAGCGATGCTGGCCTCGGCCTCGCCGAGCTTCTTGTCGAGCGCGGCTTCGACCTTCTTGCGTGCAGCTTCGGCTTCAGCCTTGGCCGCGTCGTTGGCCTGCTGGCCGATCGCATTGGCCTTGGTCTTGGCTTCCGCCAGTTCCTGCTCGTAAGCAGCAACGGCAGCGTCAGCCTCGCCCTTCAGCCTGGCGGCCTGGTCGAGGTCCTGCGTGATGCGATCGCTGCGCACGTCGATGATGCCGCCAAGGCGCGGCATCACCACCTTCTTCAGGAACAGGTAGAACAGCCCGAACGTGATCGCCA
Source organism: Mesorhizobium sp. P2_B11 (assembly GCF_056404855.1). NCBI lineage: Bacteria > Pseudomonadati > Pseudomonadota > Alphaproteobacteria > Hyphomicrobiales > Phyllobacteriaceae > Mesorhizobium > Mesorhizobium sp. P2_B11. Next base: position 92,039 of record NZ_JBFUDF010000005.1, on the reverse strand, counting down.
GCCACAAAAGCTGCGACGGGAACGTCGCCGGATCGAATGGCGGGAACGCACCGTGTGCCTCGGCAGGCACGCCGGTGCCGGAATGCGTGTCGCCTTCCGTGCCGGTGTGGGCGCCTTCAGCGGCGGGTGCGGACTCTTGCGCAAAGGCAGATGTCACGAACATGGACTATCCCCTGATATCAGGCATGGCCGCAGGATAGCGGCCGGCCTGTCCAATCTTCTCGAGTGCTCAGCCGAACAGGGCGAGGAGCGCGATGAGAAGCGAGAAGATGCCCAGAGCTTCGGTCACGGCGAAGCCGAAAATCAGGCGGCCGAACTGGCCATCGGCGGCCGACGGATTGCGCAGCGCGCCCGCCAGGTAGCTGCCGAAGATGTTGCCGAGGCCAATGCCCGCGCCGCCCATGCCCAGGCAAGCGATACCAGCGCCGATGTACTTTGCTGCTTCTGCGTCCATTTTAAACTCCTTTGGATCTGTAATTCCGTTGCAATTCCATCCGGCGAAGATGCCGGAAACTCTAAGGTCAGTGCCCGGGATGCAGGGCGTCGTTCAGATACATGCAGGTCAGCACGGCAAAGACGTAGGCCTGCAGGAAGGCGACCAGCAATTCCAGGGCGGTCAGCGCGACGGCCATGGCCAGCGGCAGCACCGAACCGGCGACGCCGACGGCGCCCAGCGCGCTCAGGCTGACGACGAAGCCCGAAAACACCTTCAGCGTGATGTGGCCGGCCAGCATGTTGGCGAACAGACGAACCGAGAGGCTGACCGGGCGCGAGACGAAGGAAATGACTTCGATCAGCACCACCAGCGGCAGCAGGAAGACCGGAACGCCATGCGGCACGAACAGCTTCAGGAAGCCGAGGCCGTGCTTCGTGAAGCCGTAGACAACGACGGTTCCGATCACCAGGGCCGCAAGGCCGAAGGTGACGATGATGTGGCTGGTGACGGTGAAGAAGTAGGGGAACAGGCCAAGCAGGTTGGCAACCAGCACGAACATGAACAGCGAGAACACAAAGGGGAAGAACTTCATGCCCTGGTTGCCGGCAGCGTCGCGCAGCATGTTGGCGACGAATTCATAGCCCATTTCCGAAACCGACTGCAGGCGCCCCGGGATGAGGCTGCGGCTGGACGTCGAGAGGTAAAGAAACGCCGATGCGACGAGCACAGTGGCGACCATGAACAGTGCGGAATTGGTGAAGGATACGTCATAGCCGCCGATGTTGATCGGAATCAGCTTGACGATATGGAACTGGTGGATCGGATCGACCTTGTCAGCAGCCATTTACATCCCCGTCAAAGCCGCGAACGGCCTTAAGTGTCCTTGTGCGCCATTGGCGGCGCCAGTTCATTCTTTCGGATCGCGCGACTTCTCGCTTTTTCCGAATTCCGCCACAACGCCCGACGAACGCAGGACATTGAGCACGCCGGCGCCAAAGCCCAGCAACAAGCCGACGATCAGACCCCATGGCGAGGTTCCCGCCACACGATCCAGAAACCAGCCAAGGCCCACACCCACCACTATCCCAGCGATGAACTCGCTGGACAGCTTGAGCGCCTGGCCATATCCGGCCGTCGCTTTCGCGCCGTCATTCCCCTCTAGCCGATCCGGCCGTCTTGTCGCAAGCGATGCTTCAAGGTTGCGCCGGCGGCGCTCAAGGTCTTCGTCGCGGATGTCGGCTTCATGCTTGCTGCCGCGGCCGGTTTCTCCGGTTCCGTGTGGCCCATTCTTGTCGGCCATCGAACCCCCCTGCCCGGTCAGACCGTCACCGTCCGTCCGCTTCTAAAGTCGCCGGCAACATAGTTAGAGGGTCCGCGCCCGTCAAGCCACGGGCGGGACTTCAAAGCCATGTATTTTTTCTATTAAAATCAATAAGTTGGAGAGGTGCGACATCGTGCCCGGCAGAGCGGCGGGGACGCAGACCCCGAATCCTCCCGGCAACGGCTCTTTGATTGCCGGGGCCAACGGGAAAAGAAGCGACGCTCGCCGGAGGCTCAGCTCCAGCCGCCGCCATAGGTGCGGTAGAAGATATGCAGGCCGATCTTGGTCATCTTCTGCATGGTGCGCGCCCAGCCCGGATGGACGTAGTTGGCGTAGTAATGGGTCGATGAGCCGACTTCCGGAATGAAGATCTTGCCGGCGGTGACGGCCATGGCGACATCCTGCGCCACCTTGTAGTTGGCAGGGCTCTCGATGCGCTTCTTGCGGCCATCGCAGGCGAAGGAGAACTGGCAGCGGTTCAGCCAGTTGTCGTTCTGGTAGACGACGCCGCAGATCGAGTTCGGATAGGCCGGATTGCGGACGCGGTTGAGGATGACCTGGGCGACGGCGGCCTGGCCGCGTACCGATTCGCCGCGCGCCTCGAAATAGATGCCATTGGCAAGGCAGGCCTGCTCCTTCTTGGAGAAGACGCTGGCCGGCAGCGGATTCTGGATCCACGAGTGATCACCCTTGGCCATCGGCGGAATGAATCGCCCGCTGTTGGGCTCCTCGTCCTGCAGCAGCGCCTCGAAGGGCGAGGCCTTGGCGTAGTCGGGCTCGGCCTGGGCATAGGCGGTGGCCAGCACGTCAGGCTTGTCATTGTTGACGAGCGCCGCAAGCATCGCGGGCACGCCCGGATCGGGCTTCTTGTCTTCCCTGGTGTGGAAGGCCTGGGCGATCTGGATTTCCTTGCCCTTGATGCCGGGCTTGGCGAAGGCCAGCTTCAGGCCGCTGTCCATGCTCGGCCGCAGCAGCGAGGAAGTGCGCTGGAAGATCGAGCCGGCGTTGAAGTTCTTTGGCGGCGCCACCGGCGAGACCTGGATGATGCGGCCCTTCTTGTCGCCGCGCATGATGCGGTCCTCGTCGGGCGTAACGCCGGCGACATTGCCCTTGCCGCGAAACGAGACCTTGCCGACGCCGGCAATTTGCACGCCCGAGCCCGAGAGCGAACCGGTGGTGACGGAATCGATGAAAGGCATTTCGGCGGCATGAACCGAGCCGGCGACGGAGCGTTCGACATAAGAATTCCAGCGGGTGCCCGACGCTTCGAGGCCGGAAATCAGGCTGCCCATGTCCTGGTAGGCGACGACGGTCGGAAAGCCGATCCAGATGCCGAGCCCAATGATCAATGGCGATACGAAGGAACGTTTTTTCTCACCGGCGGCGGCAGCCAGCCGCTTCAAAACACGTCGATGCACGGGGAACTCTCCAGAAACGCCACTGAGCCACTGGAGAGCCAAAGTGAAGCATTAACCTTGATGCGGAGTTAACGCTAATGATGGTGTTTTTGCGAACCGGCCTGCAACGGGATGCCGATCCGGCGCGATAAAACCGTCAGTTCGGCCGCAGCAAGATCGGCCAGGCGATAACTGCGCAGAGCGCTCCGACCAGCCAAACGCCAGGCCACGACCAGATGAGCAGCAATGCCGGAATGGCCGTCGGCACGACGAAGAAGGCGATGAAGACGAAACTGTTGGCAAGCCCAAGTGCTGTTCCGGCACGGCTGGCGCCGGCCAGCGTGGCAAGTTCGGTGTAGGCGACGCCATGCCAGGCGGAGACCGAGATGCCGGCGACGACCAGCAGCACTGCGATCGCCGGCATCAGCGCGGCATGCGAACCCGGCGTGGCGGCAGCCGCCAGGACCAGCAGGCCAAGAGCCGCGAAACCGAAGGCGCTCGTCATGCTGCAGAGACGCAGGAACCAGCGGCGGTTGCCATGGCGGTCAGTATAGCGGCCGCTCCAGACGCGCATGACCATGGCGCCGGTCTGCACGGCGGCGAGGCTGGCGCTGATCGTGAGCGTGCCCATGCCGGCGAAATCGTGCAGGAAGACGGAGGCGAAGGTCAGGACCGCCACTTGCGGAAAGCAGAGCAGGCCAATGGCGGTGGCGATGCGCCAGACCTCGGCATTGCGCAGCGGCGCCGGTCCGGCCGGCTTGGCCATGGCCGTGCTGCCGGCATTGTCGGTTTCGGGTGGCTGATGCAGCCAGCGCCAGGCAAACAGCGCCGAGACGGCGTTGACGGCAGCCAGCAGCCCGAAGACCGCGGCGAAGCCATGCGCTGATGCCAGCGACGGCAGGACCAGCGCGCCTAACCCGCCGCCGAGCGGCACCGCCGTCTGCCTGATGCTCATGGCAAAGCCACGCTCGCCTTCTTGGAACCAGGCCATGATGGCGCGGCCGCTGGAGCCATTGACGCTGCCGCCGAGCAGGCCGGTGACCAGAAGGCATGCCGCCAGCAGCGCAACGCCAGGCACATAGATCGCCGACGGGACGATGAACACCGCCATCAGCGCAAGCCACGTCGCCGTCGCGCCGAGGCCGGTCAACAGCACGCCGCGATCGCCCCAGCGGTCGGTGAGCAGGCCCCATGGCAGTTCGCTCAAGGCAACGCCCAGCCCAAGCAGGCCAAGGACAATGCCGAGATTGCCGTTGGAGAGCTGATAGCCCGAACGCAGAAACACCGCTGCTGCCGGTATGCCGGCGAAGGTGGCGGAGAAACTGGCATTGGCGGCAACGCCGATGCCAAGCACCTTCCAGCGATGATTGGTGGGAAGGTTTTTCGCGCCCGAGATGGCACTGACTGGTTCGCGCCTGGCCCGGCCCTGTTCGCAGTTTGCTTCGGTGGCGGCAATCGACACGGCACAGCTCCTGTGAGCGATCGGGCTCGACCCGACCCTTGACGCCTTGTTCCTACCGCCATAACTTCATCCCGAATATCGGGAAGTTTTTGACTGTTATTCCCAAAAAACAGGATTGTTTCGATGCGGCGCGTAACCTTCGACCTCGATGTCCTCAGAAGCTTCGTCACCGGCATGGAGCTCGGCAGCTTCGCCAAGGCGGCCGACCGGCTTGGACGCTCGACCTCGGCGGTCAGCGCGCAATTGAAGAAGCTGGAGGAACAGGCGGCGACGCCGATCTTCCGCAAATCGGGGCGCGGCCTGGCGCTGACCGAAGCAGGCGAAACCATGCTCGGCTATGCCAGGCGGCTACTCGAGTTGAATGACGAGGCGGCTTCCGCCATCCACGATGTCGAACTGGAAGGCTGGGTCAGGCTCGGCCTGCAGGAGGATTTCGGCGAGGCGGTGCTGCCGGAGGTGCTCGGGCGCTTCGCCCGCGCGCACCCCAAGGTCAAGATCGAGGCCAGGATCGGACGCAGTTACGAACTTGCCGAGCGGATCACATCAGGCACTCTCGACATTGCGCTGGCCTGGGACAGCGGCCAGGCACTGCCCTACAGCCGGCATGTCGGCGAAGCGCAGTTGCGCTGGATCGGTCCGGCAAAGCTGATCGAGACCAGCCTGCGCGAGGGCGAGGCGCTGCCGCTGGTGGCGCTTGAGGCGCCATGCCTGTTGCGCACGGTGACAACGGAAACGCTCGACCGCGCCGGCCTGCCGTGGCGGATGGCTTTTTCCAGCCCCAGCCTTGGCGGCATCTGGGCGGCGGTCGCCGCCGGGCTCGGCTTGACCATCCGCACCGATATCGGCCTGCCGGCCAATGTCAGGGCAATGGCGCCGCAGGCGCTGGGTCTGCCCGCACTGCCGACCATGGCGCTGGTGCTGCACCAGAAGGATGCTGAACTGGATCCGGTGGCGGCGCGGCTGGCGGATATATTGCTGCAGGCGGCACTGCAGGCGCTGCCAAGGGGCGCGCGGGGGAATGAGGGGCTGAGGGCGGTCGCTTAGATTCTTGGCGACGCCCTTTCAGCTTCGTCATCCTAGGGCGAAGCAGGAGCGAAGCTCCGTCGCGGAGACCCTAGGATGACGACCGGAGGGGTTGCCGCAATCCCTTGCGCCGCCTCACTTGCGCTTGTTCGCTCTCCCCGCGAACGGATTATCCGAAGTTCGCAGCGCTATCCTGATCGGCACGCCCGGCATGTCGAAGGCTTCGCGCAGGCTGTTGGAGAGGTAGCGGACATAGGATTGCGGCATCGCATCGGGCCGCGAGCACTGGACGACGAAACCCGGCGGCCGCGTCTTGGCTTGCGTCACATATTTGACCTTGAGCCGGCGCCCGGCAACGGCGGGCGGCGGATGATGCGCCAGAATGCTTTCCAGCCAGCGGTTGAGCTTGCCGGTGGAGACGCGGCTGTTCCACACCTTGTGCGTCTTGATGACGGCGTCCATCAGCTTGTCGAGGCCGCGGCCGGTCTCGGCCGAAACCGTCACCGCCTGGATGCCGCGCACCTGCGGCAACAGCCGTCCGGTCTTTTCGCGCAACTCGGCCAAGAGCTCCTGCGGATTGTCGATCAAATCCCATTTGTTGAAAGCGATGACCGGCGCCCTGCCCTCGCGGATGATCAGGTCGGCGATCTGCAAATCCTGCTTCTCGAACGGGATGGTGGCGTCGAGCACGATGATGACGATCTCGGCGAAGCGGATGGCGCGCAGGCCGTCCTGCACCGACATCACTTCCAGCTTTTCGTGGATCCTGGCCTTGCGGCGCATGCCGGCAGTGTCGAACAGTTTTAGGCGGCGGCCATGCCAGTCCCAGTCGACGGAGATGGAATCTCGGGTGATGCCGGCTTCCGGGCCGGTCAGCAGCCGCTCCTCGCCGATCAGCGCGTTGATCAGCGTCGACTTGCCGGCATTGGGACGGCCGACGACGGCGATGCGCATCGGCTTGGTGTCGTCATAGGCGGGTTCGGCGTCGGGATCGGTGATGTCCTCGCCGATCAGCACCTCGCTGGCGGCGATTTCTTCCTCGGCGTCGTCCTCTTCCTCGTCGAAGGCGCGCTTCTCGCCAAGGGCCTCGATGACAGCGTCGCGCAAATCGGGCATGCCCTGGCCGTGTTCGGCCGAGACCGGGATCGGTTCGCCGAGACCCAGTTCCCAGGCCTCCAGCATGCCACCTTGCGCGCCCTTGGCCTCAGCCTTGTTGGCGACCAGCACAACCGGCTTGCCGGACTTGCGCACGATTTCGGCAAAGGTGCGGTCGTCAGGCAAAAGGCCGGACTTGGCGTCGATGGTGAAGAAGATCAGGTCGGCTTCGCGGATGGCGATCTCGGTCTGCGCGCGCATGCGGCCGGGCAGCGTCGAGGCAGCCGCGTCCTCGAAGCCGGCGGTGTCGATGACGTCGAAATGCAGGTCGTAGAGTTTGGCCGCGTGGACGCGACGGTCGCGGGTGACGCCCGGCGTGTCGTCGACAAGCGCCAGCTTCCTTCCGACCAGCCGGTTGAAAAGCGTCGATTTGCCGACATTGGGACGGCCGATAATGGCGACTTTGAAGCTCATCCGGCCCTCGTCATCGATATCGCCCAAACCGCAGCGCACCCTTGGGTCAGGCCCGAGGGCATGCTTTGGGCGATGCGTATCATGACGCGCCAGAACCGCGGATCAGTTCCGACATCAGCGTCGCCCGCTGGCGCGCATTGCGCGGGGCGCCGTCATCGGCGGCGATCTGGTCGAACAGTTTCAGCGCATCCTGGGTCTTGCCTTCCTTCCAGGCGGCAAGGCCAAGGGCTTCGCGCGCCGTGTGGCGCAGCGTGTTGTTGTCGGCGGTCAGCGCCTCGACGCGGCTGGAGACGTCGGCGAAAGAGCCGTGGTCGACGAGCAGCAGGGCTGCCCGCAGGCGCGCCATGTCGCGAATGCCCTGGGGAATGGCGGTGTCGGCGGCGACGCCATCGAAATCCGCGACAGCGGCGGCAAAGTCGCCCTTGTCGGCCTTGACCGTTGCCGCGCGCATGCGGGCGAGCAGCGGATAGGCGCCGTAGCCGTCCTTTTCCAGCTGCTGAAGGGCGGTCAGCGCATCGTCGCTCTTGCCGTCATTGGCAAGCTTCAGCGCCTGCGAGAAAGCATCGCCCGAGCGGTTGGCGCGGCTCTCGTCCCAATAGCGGTAGCCGACGAAGGCAGCCGTGCCGAGCACCACCAGGATGGCAAGGCCGAGGATCGCCGGACCGAAACGGTCCCACAGCGCCTGCGCCTGCTCGCGACGGATCTCGTCGTTGACTTCGCGGATAAAACTGTCGTCGGACATCAATCAAAACCATTGCTGCCCCAACAGGGGCGCTTCTTGAGCCCGCGTTTTAGCGAAATTTTGTCGGCATGGAAGGGGCTGGGCAGGAAAATCGGCTAATCGCCGGGCAGAGGTGCCAAGCCCAGCAGCCAGGAGTGACCGCACCCACGCCACATTTTGCCGATAGCCGGCTTGGACTGCCTCCGGATCAAGCCCAGATTGTCGATGCCTCTTCTGTCCCGCGTTGTCGCGTTTTCCACAGCCGTGCTTGCCACGGCGGGCGCAGCTTACGCCGACCCGCCGGCGCCGCCTGCCCCGGCAAAGCCGAAGCAGATCGTCATCATCTCGTTCGACAGCGCCCGCGAGATCTCACAGTGGCAGCGCAGCCGGGCGCTGGCCAAGCGCACCGGCGCGCATTTCACCTATTTTCTGTCTTGCGTCTTCCTTTTGTCGCAGCAGACACGCGCCGACTACACCGCGCCCGGCAAATCTGCCGGCAAATCCAACATCGGCTTTGCCGCCTCGAAACAGGAGGTCGCGGACCGGCTGGACCAGATCGGGCTTGCCGCGGCGGAAGGCCATGACATTGCCAGCCATGGCTGCGGCCATTTCGACGGCAAGGGCTGGAGCAAGGCTGACTGGCTGAAGGAATTCGCCTCGTTCGAGCGCATTCTGGAGAACGCCTATACGATCAACGGCATTACGCCTGAGCCCGCCGGCTGGCGCAATCTTGCCCATGCGGTTGTCGGCTTTCGCGCGCCGTATCTCTCGACCAGCAAGGGACTCTACGAAGCCCTGCCTCAGGCCGGCTATCACTATGATGTCAGCGGCGTTTCAAGAGGCCCGGTCGAACCGCCGACCAGCGGCGGCCTCACCCGCTTTTCATTGCCCCAGATCCCGGAAGGCCCGAGTTCAAGGCCGGTGATCGCCATGGACTACAATCTCTATGTCCGCCATTCCGGCGGCTTCGAGCGGCCGAGCCAGGCGGCCGAGTTCAGCGAGCGGACCTACCAGGCCTTCCGCACCGCCTTCGACAGGCAATATCAGGGCAAGCGCATTCCGCTGGTGCTGAGCTTCCACTTCACGCTGATGAACAACGGCGCCTACTGGACCGCGCTGGAGCGCTTTGCCGGCGAGGCCTGCGTCATGTCAGATGTCGAGTGCATCAGTTTTCGCGATTACGTCGCACGGCAGCGTGGCGCCGAACGGCAGGCGCTGGTGGGCGGCTAAGCCGCCCATTCTCCCTAGCCACAATGGTCAGGCCGAATCCGAAACCTGTGCCTGACGCTCAATGAAGCGCTGATCGATGTCTGGTAGCGGCTCGCCATTGATTATGGCTTCGAATGCACGCAGGCGCTTGTGAACTGACAAGAGTTCAACGATCGTCGACCAGGAATTCACTAGATACTGAAATGAGTTTGTCACTTGGCTGAACGCCGAGTTGACCTGGTTTATAAGACCCAATGTCAGGGTTCCGGCGATCATGGAAGGAACCATCAGAAAAAGAGCAAATATGGTGTTCAACTGCAAATATAGGTAACGAACCACGTTGAAATAGACATAGTGAAAGTAAAGTCTGAAGTAATTTTGGCGAACCTTTCCGAACAACTCAGAAACAGTGAGCGGCTGTGCCCGAGCCGGATCGTCCTCTCCGTAGACAAGTTCCTTGCGGTAGGCGGCTTCGACGCGCTGATTGCGGAATTGCAAGCCAGGAAGCTTTATGCCGGCCCCGGCAATGCATACAGTGCCGAATATTGCCCAGAATATTGCTGCGACCACTAGCGGCTGAGACACTTGGCCTATGAATGGTAACGCCGTAATGTGTTTCGAATAAGCCAGCAAAATCGGCATGAAAGCGATCAATGTCATGATCGAGTCAATAAACGAAGTTCCAAGATCTTCCATGATTTTAGAGAATCGCATCGTGTCTTCTTGGACACGTTGGGAAGCTCCCTCAATATTACGCAGCTTAGGCCAATAGGACATGTAGTAGTCGTTCATCGCCGTGCGCCAGCGAAACACCCAGTGGCTCACAAAGAAATTGGTCAGAACGTAAACCGTAACAGCTACAAGGGCGATGCCGAGGAAGGTTATTATTTGGGCGTAAACATCCCACTCTGTGGCCTTCACACTTTTGCTGACAATTCCCTGAATGAGGTCCCAGAACGGTCCGTACCAGGCATTGATTGCCACGCTGACCTGAACCTGAAAATAGGTCGTGAACAGGATTAGCGAACTGCCAAGGATCGACCAGCCGTCCCACGGGTGCGGAGCATACCAATGCCAGAAGGCGTAGAACAGCAGAGCGCCAGCGGCAAAGTAGAGGTAGAACCAAAGGAATGGAGGCGACCAGAACACAGAAACACCGATGATAGGCGCCGCGTCTGCTGCTGCAGGGGGCAACCCGAACAGAGCGCCAAATTGCTCGCCGCCCAGAAACCACGCGGCCACCATGACCGCGCACCACAAGACCGCCGAAGTGAAGAAAACTTTGGGCTGYGGAAAAAACGATACGAACACTGTGGTGAAATCCTCGGTCGATGCGCAAATCAGCGGGGTTCAGCGGGCATAAAGTCACACATTAGGTGGAAAGCAAATGCCCGTGCCTAATGCCCGGCATCGAGCAAGACCACAATCATGGCGATTTTGGCGCGGCGGACCAGGTGATCCCTGCAGATACCAGCAATACGCCAGCCGCTACGATCGAGGCGAGGAAGAAGTTGCCCGACGCTTGCGCCAGCAGGCCGGCGACGATGGGCCCGACGATCTGGCCGATACCGAAGGACGCGGTCATCAACGCAAAGATGCGGCGCGGCGCCTGCGGCACGAGCTGCCTTGCCGTCTGCAGGCCGAGTGCGGTGATGGCGATGAAGGTGCCGCCGAGCAGGACGCCCGCCAGCAACGGGCCGACGGTGCCGCCCATGGCGACGCTGGCGGTGACGCCGACCACCTCGACCAGGCAACCCAGGGCATAGGCTGCGTAGAGGCCGATCCGTGCCGATATCTTCTGCCAGAGCCAGACCGAGGGAAAGCCGGCAAGGCCGGTGACCATCCAGACGGTTGCCTCGAACACACGGCCGCCGCCGCCCTGGCGCACGATGGCGACGAGGAAGGTCGCCGTCACAACATAACCGAAGCCGAACAGGCCGTAGGCGACGATGACTTTTACCAGCGAGCGGTCCTTCGGCAGCGCCGGCTCGCGGCCGGCAACGCCGCCGGCTGGCGCGGTGCCGCCGGCGAGCCAGGCGACAAGCGCGAGGCCGCAAACGGAGATTGCCGCCGACCACAGCCAGCCCGCCGGCCAACCGGCATGTTCGGTGACCAGAAGAGCCATCAGCGCCGAGGAAGCCGCGATGCCGAGGCCGACGCCGCCGAAATGCAGCGCCTGCAGGTCGCTTCTGTTGGCGGCGGCCAGATGACCAAAGACGATGCTGGCCATGAACACCATGACGAAGGCGCTGGCGAGGCCGGCAAGGAAGCGGATGACGACAAAGGCCGTCATCGTGTCGGTCAGGCCCATCAGGGCGGCGAGCACGGCACTGGCGGCAAGGCCGCAATACATCAACTGGCGCTCGCGCCCATGCGCCCAGCCGCCGGCCGCGGCGAGCGCGCCGACGAGATAGCCGAGATAGTTGGCCGATGCGATCCAGCCGGCATCGGCCGGCGACAGATGCAGCTCCTCCATCATGCCGGGCAGGATCGGCGTGTAGACGAAGCGGCCAATGCCCATGGCGACGGCCATGGCGATCATGCCGGCGAGAGCGAGGCGAAGGGGTGACGGCGCGGCGTTCATTGCAGCGCACAATAGATTTGGCCGGCGCCGAAACAATCCGCTTTGTGTTGGGCCAGCGGGCCGCGCACGGCCATGGCCCCGCGGCTAACGCCTCAACCGCAGCCGACCGCGCCCGTCTCATAGGCGGTGCGGCGCGCCGTCAGCCGGAACGGCATGTCGCCGAGTTCGCGCTCCGACATGGTGTCGAGCACCGGATGCGACAGCGGATCGGTCACCCAGTTGAGGGCATCGCCGTCAGCGCGCCGCCGCGTGTAGCCGGCGGCAAAGACTTTGAGCAATGATACGATCGTCACCATCCTCGCCTCCTCGATCTGATTGTCTTCGCTAAAATCTGCCTTCCCGCGCCGTCTTTCAATTGAGATTTCAGCCGTACCAGTTTAGAAAAACTGAAATGGCTATGCTGAACCGTGTCCATCTCAACGGCTTGCGCGCCGTCGAAACCGTCGCCCGCCTTGGCTCGCTTGCAGCTGCGGCGAGTGAACTCAACGTCTCGGTGAGCGCCGTCAGCCAGCAGATCAACCGCACCGAAAAGCAGCTCGGACAGGCGCTGTTCGAACGAACCGCGAGCGGGCTGGTACTGACCGAGTTCGGCACGGTTTTTTCCGCCCGGCTCGGCGCCGGGTTTCGCGAACTGGCGCAAGCGGTGGCGCTGGCCGACGAGGCAAACCAGTGCACGCTGGTGGTTTCGGTGGCGCCGGCCTTCGCCTCGAAATGGCTGCTGCCCAGGCTGTCGCGGCATTTCGATCGGCATCCCAACGTGCTGCTGCGCATCGACGCCTCGGTGCGGCTCGCCGATCTCGAGCGCTCGGATATCGACATCGCCATCCGGCTCGGCGACGGAAAATGGCCGGGCGGGCGGGCAGAGCTGCTTCTGGCGCAGGAAGTGTTTCCGGTCTGCGCGCCGGTGATCGCCAAAAAGCTGAAGTCGATCGGCGACCTTGCGCAGACCTGCGCCATCACCGACGAGAGGGCGATGATCAATTGGGAGAGCTGGTTTGCCGCCGCCGGGGTCGAGCCGGTTACCTTCCGCAAGGGCGCGCGCTTCACCGATCCGATGCTGTGCCTGGAATCGGCGATCGCCGGCCATGGCGTCATGCTCGGCTGGCAGTTGCTGGCTGCCGATGCGCTGGCCGACGGCCGCCTTGTCGCCCCTTTCGGCGTGCGGGCACAGAGTGGCCTCGGCTACTGGCTGGTGACCTCGGCGACCAAGACCGAAAACCGCAAGGTCCGCGATTTCAAGATCTGGATCCGCGAAGAGATCGCGGCCACCGTGGCGCAGTTTCGGTCGCTCGATAGCGCTGCGTAAACGCCGGCCATCGCGACGATGCTGGAAAGCACAGCCGCGCCGCTCTATGTTGAAGCTTCACCCCCAGGACCAAGGCAGGCAGGATCATGACCACACATTCGCGCGGCGTTTCCGCAACGATCGACCCGGTGAAGCTCGACAGGCTGGCGGAAGTCGCCATCAAGGTCGGGCTGCAGTTGCAGCCGGGGCAGGATCTGGTGCTGACCTCGTCGATCGCGGCGCTGCCGTTGACCAGGCGCATCGTCGAACATGCCTACAAGGCCGGCGCCGGCCTGGTGACGCCGATCTTCAACGATGACGAAATCACGCTGGCGCGCTTCCGCTATGGCGCGGACGCGGGCTTCGACCGCGCCGCCGGCTGGATGTATGAGGGCATGGCGAAAGCCTTTGCCAACAATGCGGCGCGGCTTGCGGTGCGCGGCGAAGACCCGTCGCTGTTGTCGGCGCAAGATCCTTCAAAGGTGGCACGGGCCAACAAGGCGAACTCGATGGCCTACCAGCCGGCGCTGGAAAAGATCACCGGCTTCGACATCAACTGGAACATCGTCGCCTATCCCGATCTGGCCTGGGCCAAGCAGGTGTTTCCGGAGGATGCCGACGATGTCGCCGTGGCGAAGCTCGCCGACGCCATCTTTTCGGCATCGCGGGTCGATGTCGAAGACCCGATCGCAAACTGGACGGCGCACAATGCAGCGCTGCGCAGCCGCACGAAGTGGCTGAACGAGCACACTTTCCATGCGCTGCATTTCACCGGGCCGGGCACCGACCTCACCGTCGGGCTGGCCGACGGCCATGAATGGATGGGCGGCGCTTCGACCGCCAAGAACGGCGTCACCTGCAACCCCAACATCCCGACCGAGGAAGTCTTCACCACGCCGCATGCAAGGCGCGTCTCCGGCCATGTCTCCTCGACCAAGCCGCTGTCCTACCAGGGCACGCTGATCGACGAGATTTCGGTGCGCTTCGAGGACGGCCGGATCGTCGAGGCCAAGGCGTCGAAGGGCGAGGATGTGCTGAAGAAGGTGCTCGACACCGACGAAGGTTCGCGGCGGCTCGGCGAAGTGGCGCTGGTGCCGCACTCCTCGCCGATCTCGGCCAGCGGGTTGCTGTTCTTCAACACGCTGTTCGACGAGAACGCCGCCTGCCACATCGCGCTCGGGCAGTGCTATTCGAAGTGCTTCGTCAATGGCGCCTCGCTCAGCCAGGACGAGATCGCGGCGCGTGGCGGCAACAAGAGCTTCATCCACATCGACTGGATGATCGGCTCGGACAAGATCGACATTGACGGCGTCCATAAGGATGGCCGCAAGGTGCCGGTGATGCGCAAGGGCGAGTGGGCCTGAGACTGCGGAGGGTCGGATGACCGTCGACCTGACGGTCAAGCGGATCTACGAGCCACCCGCGCCCGATGACGGGCAGCGGGTGCTGGTCGACCGCATCTGGCCACGTGGTATCAGCAAGGAGGATGCCGCGCTGACGCTGTGGCTGAGGGAGATCGCGCCGAGCGACGAATTGCGCAAATGGTTCGGGCACGAGCCGGCGCGGTGGGCTGAGTTCCGGGAGCGGTATGCGGCCGAGCTGGATGGGAACGGCGAGGCGGTGGCTCAGCTGCGTGGCCTGCTCGGCAAGGGTCGCGTGACGCTGCTCTACGGCGCGCATGATGAGGCGCATAACAATGCAGTGGCGCTGGCGGGGTATTTGCGCGGGAGGAAGTGAGGCGTCCGCAACGTTGGCGATTGGCGAAAGCCGCGACGACATCTGATCTCCCCCCTTGCGGGGGAGATGCCCGGCAGGGCAGAGAGGGGTGTGAAGGAACGCCAACCTTTGACGAATTGTTCCGGCCCATGCTGCGGTTGCTAGGCTGGCGGGACAGCACCCCTCTCTGGCCTGCCGGCCATCTCCCCCGCAAGGGGGGAGATCAGCTGCTTCGCCGTTGGCGCCCTACTTCACCGTCGCCTCATAAACATCAGCCTTGAACCCCACCAAAATCGTATCCCCCACCTCCAGCACCGGCCGCTTGATCATCGTCGAGTTGGCCAGCATCAGCGTCTTGGCCTTCTTCTCGTCGAGCCCGGCCTTGTCCTTGTCCGGCAGCTCGCGGAAGGTCGTGCTGCCCTTGTTGAGCAGCCTTTCCCAGCCGACCTTGCCGACCCAGCCGTCCAGCTTGCCCGCGTCGATCCCCTCGGCGCGATAATCATGGAAACGGTAGGGCACGTCGCGGCTCTCCAGCCAGGTGCGCGCCTTCCTGATCGTGTCGCAGGTGGTGATGCCGTACATGGTGATGGTCAAAACGCGCTTCCCTTGGGCTGACAGTCGAATCCGCCAGACAGCCTAAAACCGCCCTTCCCGCTTTGCCAGCATCGCGAGCGCCACCAGCGCATTTTTAGGGGCTTGCCAATACTAAGGAAATTTCCTAAGTATTTGCGAAATCGGTAGAGGAAAAGCCATGGCAAGGATCGTTGTGTCGGAATTGATGTCCATCGATGGTGTGACGGAAGCGCCTGGCGGCGAGCCAGGCTTCCGCCACACCAACTGGGTCGGCAAGCGGCATGAGGCCGGCATGATCGAATACAAGTTCCAGGAGGTGCTGGACCACGAAGCGCTGCTCATCGGCCGGGTGACCTATGAAAGCTTTGCCAGCGGCTGGCCGACCTACAAGGGGCCATTCGCCGACCGGATGAACGGCATGGCGAAATATGTCGTCTCCTCGACGCTGAAAAATCCGTCGTGGAACAACACCACCGTGCTGCAGGGCGAGCCGATCGCCGCGATCCGCAAACTCAAATGGGAGATGAAGGGCGATATCGTGGTTGGCGGCAGCCGCAGGCTGATCAATGCGCTGAAGCAGCACGATCTCGTCGACGAATACCGGCTGGTGGTGTTCCCCATCATCCTGGGCAGCGGCGCACAGCTTTTCGACCGGACAGAGGATGCGACCGACCTTAGGCTTGTCGACACGCGGTCCTTCGGCAACGGCGCCGTTGTGCTCACCTATCATGTGGAGCGGGTATCATGATGGCCAGCCTGCAAACCGCAACGCCCCCGCCGATCGACGGCATTTTCCGCGCGCTGGCCGACCCGACGCGGCGGCGTGTGGTCGAGCGGTTGAACCGCAGCCCGGCCTCGGTCAGCGAGTTGGCGCAACCTTTCGAGATGGCGCTGCCTTCCTTCATCGAGCACCTCAAGGTGCTGGAAGGCTGCGGGCTGGTGCGTTCGGAAAAGATCGGCCGCACCAGGACCTATCAGCTGGCCCCCGAACCGCTGCAACTGGCCGAAAACTGGCTGGCTGAACAGCGCGCGCTGTGGGAGCGCCGCCTCGATCAGTTCGACGCCTATGTGATGAGCCTCAAGGAGCAGGAAAAGTGAGCTATCCCTTCAAGCCCGACCCGAGACTGGATCTGACGCTGGAGCGCACGCTCGACGCGCCTTGCGAACTCTTGTGGCGCGCCATGACGGTGCCGGAGCACGTCAAACAATGGTTCACGCCAAAGCCGTGGCTGATCACCGATTGCGAAATCGATCTCAGGCCCGGCGGGCTGTTCCGCACGCGCATGCAGTCGCCCGACGGCACAGAGGTCAACGACCGTCGTTGCTGCTATCTCGATATCGTGGAGAACGAGCGACTGGTGTGGACGGATGCGCTGCTGCCGGGCTACCGGCCGTCAGGCGAGCCCTTCATCACCGCGGTGATTTCGCTTAAGCCGGACGGCAAGGGCACGCGCTACACCGCCACCGCCATCCACCGTGACGCGCCCACCCGCAACAACCATGAAGAGATGGGCTTCTTCGACGGCTGGGGCACGGTGGCCGGTCAGCTGGCGCAGTATGTGAAGACGATGTGAGTCTTCCGCTCACATCAGGCAAGGCTTGGGCTTCTTCGACTGCTGGAGCACGGCAATCGACCAGCTGGCGCAGCATATGAAGACCGATGTGAGTCTTTCGCTCACATCGGGCAAGGCATGAGCGTCTTCGACAACTGGGGCACGGTGGCCGACCAGTTCGCGCGGTATGTGAAGGCGATGTGAGTCTTTCGCTCACATCAGGCAAAGCATGAGCGTCTTCGACAGCTGGGGCACGGTGGCCGACCAGTTCGCGCGGTATGTGAAGACGATGTGAGTTTCGCGAAGTGGCCAGGACATCGTCCTGGCCACCGATTTATTTTGGGTCGTCAGCGCGTGAGCCCGAAAGCCTTCCGGCCTCAGTAGTAAAAGCGCTCTTCGGTGATCTTGCCGTTCTTGACCGTGTACACGCCAACCTCGTCCATGGTGACACGCTCGCCTGTCTCCTTGGGCGTTATGTCGAACTTGAAGCGCAGCGCGAACTGGTCGCCGTTGACATAGGGGCCTTCGATCGAGCCGCCATGCACTTCATTGTTGGCTTGCCACCATTCGCCCTTTTGCTTGATAGCCTCCTTGCCATGGACGATTGCCATTGGCCCCTCCATGGCTTCGTAGCTGGCGATGTCGTCGGCATTGTATTTTTCACCAGCACCCAGGTGATCGCCCTGCTGGAGCAGCTCGGTGAAATTCTTGGCAATATCCGCGATGGTCATTTGTGTTCCTCCTGTTCAGACGCATTGCAAGTAGGGCAGCCCTGGCTGGCCCGCCACCTTTGCCCGCACGGCAGCTGACAGACCGTGTCAGGACGATGGATATTGCACAGCTATGTGACGATGATTCTCACATGCCGGCCAGAAGCTGGCCCGGAACCAGATAAAGGAACTGGTTCGGCAAAAGCGTGGACAAGGGATGATCTTTACCTGCCCGCGCAAAAATAGGCGCCGATGTGTTCCGCACCGGCGCCTGCATGTAGACCCTTTGAGACTGGAGCTCTGGCCCGCCGCCTACGCGCCGTAGCCGATAATGCCCTTGACCTCGAGGAAATCGTGGATCGCCCAGTCGGCGTATTCGCGGCCGTTGCCGGACTGCTTGTAGCCGCCGAACGGTGCGAACGTGTCCCATTCCGGATAGTTGATCGAGACCTGCCCGGCGCGCAGCTGGCCTGCGACCTTGCGGGCGTGATCAATGTCACCGGACTGCACATAGGCGGCGAGACCGTAGACGGTGTCGTTGGCGATCTTCACGGCGTCAGCGTCGTCATCATAGGAGATGACCGACAGCACCGGCCCAAAAATTTCTTCCTTTTCGATGGTCATGCCCGGCTTCACGTGGCCGAACACGGTCGGGCGGACATAGTAGCCGCGGTTGAGGTGTTCCGGCCGGCCGGGACCGCCGGTGACGAGCGTCGCACCCTCCTTGATGCCGGCTTCGATCAGCCGCTGGATCTTGTCGTACTGGATGTTGGAGACGACCGGGCCGAGCCTGGTGTCTTCCGAACGCGGATCGCCGACATTGTGGGCTTCGGCGGCCTTCTTGGCGATGGCCAGCGCCTCGTCATGGCGGGCGGCCGGCACCAGCATGCGGGTCGGCGCATCGCAGGATTGGCCGCTGTTGCCGAAGCAGCCTTCGACGCCCTTGCGCACCGCGGTTTCGAAATCGGCATCCGCCAGCACGATGTTGGCCGACTTGCCGCCAAGCTCCTGCGCCACGCGCTTGACCGTCTCGGCCGCCGTCTTGGCGACGATGATGCCGGCGCGGGTAGAGCCGGTGAAGGAGACCATGTCGACATCCGGATGGCCGGCCATGATCTGGCCGACATCCGGGCCGTTGCCGTTGACCATGTTGTAGACGCCCTTCGGCACGCCTGCGGTCTCCATCACTTCGGAAAAGACGATGCCGCTGATCGGCGCAATCTCGGACGGCTTCAGCACCACGGTGCAGCCGGCAGCGATGGCCGGCGCCACCTTGCAGACGATCTGGTTGAGCGGCCAGTTCCACGGCGTGATCAGCGCGCAGACGCCGATCGCTTCCTTGACCACCATGGTGCCGCCGCGCTTCTCCTGGAATTCATAATCCTCCAGCGCCTTGATGGTCGCTTCCATGTGCGCGCGGCCGGCCCAGGCTTGCGCCTCACGCGCCCAGGTGATCGGCGCGCCCATTTCCTGGCTGACGGCCTGGGCGATGTCCTCGTAGCGCTCATTGTAGACTTCGAGGATGCGCTTCAAAAGCGTCAGACGCTCGGCCTTGCTGGTCTGCGAGAAGGATGGGAAGGCTGCCTTGGCGGCGGCGACCGCCTTGTCGACATCGGCCTTCGAGCCCAGAGAAATTTTGGTGTAGGCCTCTTCGGTCGATGGGTCGATGACGTCAAGCGTCGCAGTCACCACGGGCGCCACCCATTTGCCGTCGATGAAGAAATTGAGATGATTGCTCAAGAGGTATGCTCCGATTGTGGGGACAGGATTGGGTGGATCAGCTTGGCAGCATAGGGCAGTTGGCGCCGCGCCGCAGACTGATATGCGCCACGTCGCCGACGCTGAATTGAAAGCCTTCGGCCTGGCGCGGGGCGTCGATCACCACCGGCAACCCCTGCCCGAGTTCAGCGTGCAGCCGCAGCGTGCGGCCGTGGAAGACGATGCTGTTGACGCGGGCAGGCGCGGTGCCAGCGGCGGCTGCGGTGGTGGCGAGCAGATCCTCGGGGCGGACGCCGATGGTGCGTTCGGCACCCTCGGCGGGCGTGTCGCCGGTTTCGGATGTTGCCTCCAGCGAAAGCCCACCGGCGGCGAAACGCAGACGGTCGCCATCACGGCCGAGGAAGCGCGATTGAAGCAAGTTCATCGTGCCGATGAAGCTCGCAACGAATTTCGTCGCAGGCCGGTCGTAGAGCGTCGCCGGCGGCGCGATCTGTTCGATGCGGCCCTTGTTCATGACGACGATGCGGTCGGAGATCGACAGCGCCTCGGTCTGGTCGTGGGTGACCATGACGAAGGTGGTGCCGAGCCGCGACTGCAGCCGCTTCAGCTCGACCTGCATCTGTTCGCGCAGATGCGCGTCGAGCGCCGACAGCGGTTCGTCGAGCAACAGCACGCGCGGCTCGCAGACAATGGCGCGGGCAAGCGCGACGCGCTGACGCTGGCCGCCCGACAGTTCTGAGACGCGGGCGCCGAGCTTGTCGGCGAGACCGACCATGTCGAGCGCGTCGCGGACGCGCTTGGCCTGTTCGGCTCCGGAAAGCTTGCGCAGCGACAGGCCGAAGCCGACATTTTCGGCAACATTCATATGCGGAAACAGCGCGTAGTCCTGGAACACGGTGTTGACGGGACGGTTGAAGGGCCTGAGCGGAGTGATGTCGCGGCCTTCGAGCAGCACCTTGCCGCTCGACGGGCTTTCGAAGCCGGCGATGACGCGCAGGCTGGTGGTCTTGCCGCAACCTGACGGACCGAGCAGGGTGATGAACTCGCCGCTTATAATGTCGAGATCGACGGCGTCGAGCCCGACAATGCCGCCGGGAAAAACCTTCGAGACCTTGTCCAAGCGCACCAGAGCATCAAGCGCCATCACGAACCTCGGACGGCTTGGTGGTGTTGACCCAGAGGATTTCACAAGGCTCGGTGCCGGGATTGCGGAAGGCATGCAGCAGCGTGCTCTTGAAGGCAAAGGAGTCGCCGCCCTTCAGCACATATTTGGTCGAATCCACCACCAGCTCGACCTCGCCCGACAGCACGTAGCCGAATTCGTGACCGATATGCGCATAGGCTTCCGCCGTGCCGCCATCGGCTTCGACCGTCACCAGGAGCCCTGTCAGCGTCGCGCCCGGCGGCGACAGCAGCGCCTTGGCAATGCCCTCCGATTTGACCGGGATCTGCCGTCGTTTGTCTGCACGCACGCAATAGAGATCGTTGCCGGCATCGTTGCCGTCGGTGATCAGCGCCGACGGCTCGATGTCGAGCGCGGCGGCGAGCGGCCAGATCACCTTGACGCGCAACGAAGACAGGCCGCGCTCGATCTGGCTCAGCGCTCCGATCGACACGCCGGCCTTTGCCGCAAGCTCAGCCAGCGACAGATTGCGCTCCAGCCTGAGCGCCCGCACGCGCCGGCCGACGCGGATGTCGGCATCGTCCTTTGGCTTTTCGGTTGTGTCGTCGAGCATGTCCATGCGTGGGTCCTTACATCCTTGTTGGCGCGGCGCAGCGCCGAAGAGCTCCCCTTCTCCCCCTGTGGGAGAAGGTGTCGCCGAAGGCGACGGATGAGGGGTGTTCCAGCGGAGTGAGACGTTAGCGTTCCCTGGAACACTCCTCATTTGTGTCGGCGCTTCGCGGTCACGCCCGGCCCTTCGCAGGCTCAGGGCGTTCGAAGCTCGAAAAGCCAAGCAATTGGCTTTTCGTCCGCTAAAGCGGACCGCTTCTCACCCCCCCGCCTTCACCTTCTCGAACATCTTCGCCATATCGTCATTCTGCTTCATCGGGCCGGTGAAGATGGTCGTCTTCAGCATCACTTCCGGATCCGCCGGCAATTGCAGCTTATCTAGTTCGTCCTTCGCCACGCCGGCGAAGGCGGTGCTGAGCGAGCTGCCATAGCCATAGGCCTGGATCAGGTACTTACCTGAGTCGGCGTCGAGCCGGCTGTTGATGAAGTCATAGGCGAGGTCGACATTCTTGGCGTCCTTCAGCATCACGAAGCCGCAAGACCAGGTCAGCATGCCCTCCTTTGGTTTCATGAACTCGACCGGCACGCCCTGCTTCTTCAGCGAGGTGGCCGACGCGTTCCAGGTCATGGCGGCGACCAGCTGGCCGCTGGCCAGCGCCTGTTCGACCGAGGTCATGTCGGTGGTGTAGTTGGACAGCAGCGGCCGCTGCTCGCGCAGTTTTTCCGCGACCTTGTCCATTTGCTCCGGCGTCATGTCGAACGGGTTCACACCGGCCAGAAGTGCGGCAACGATCGGCGTGTCGTGGACGGCATCGATGGTCGCCATGCGGCCGGCATATTGCTTGTCCCACAAAAGGTTCCAGCTCGCTTCCGGGTTCTTGACCAGATCGGTGCGGTAGAGGATCGAGGTGTTGCCCCAGTCCCACGGCACCATCCAGACCTTGCCGTCGCCGGCCTGGATGTCGGGCAGGTTCTTGAACACCGGGAAGATCGAATCCCAGTTCTTGATGCGCTTGGTGTCGATCGGCTGCAGCAGGCCTTCCTTGTTCCAGCGCGCCACCTTGTCGTAGCAGGGGTGCGCGATGTCGGGGCGGAAGCCGGCCTTGACCTTGGTGAAGGCGTCGTCGTCGTCGCCGAAGATCGAGGCTTCGACGCCATCGGGATGCGCCGCCAGGAAGCTCTTGTTGAAGTCGGGCAATTCATAGCCCGACCAGGTGAAATATTGCAGCTTGTCGGCGGCGAAGGCGACGGTCGACGACAGCACGATTGCCAGTGCGGCAAGCCCGGTGCGGGCTGTCTTTCCAGTGATCGATTTCAGGCCGGTGATTGATTTCAGGTCGAATGCCATTTCGGTTCTCCTCTCTTGTTATGGTTTCAGGCTGGATTGGCAGGCGCCGGCCGCCGGGCTGCATTGAGGCCGCGATGGCGCAGGATTTCGGCGAGGCCGGCGATGATGAAAGACACAGTGAGGATCGCAGTCCCCAGCGCCATCACGGTCGGCAGCGAGCGGGGAAAGCGCAGCTGGCTCCAGATGTAGAGCGGCAGCGTCGGCTCGGTGCCGGCGAGGAAGAAGACAACGATGAACTCGTCGAAGGAAATCAGAAACGCCAGCATGAAGGCCGAGATGATGGCCGGCAAAGACAGCGGCAGCATCACCCGCCGGAAGGTCGTCCAGTCGGAAGCGCCGAGATCGAGTGCTGCCTCGCGAATGGTTTTCGGAATGGCGGCGAAGCGGCTGCGCATGATCACCACCGTCGTCGGCAGTGCCACCAGTACGTGGCCGAGCACGATGGCAATGCGCGACGGGCCGAGGCCGATGAGGTTGACCAGGATCAACAGCGATATGCCGATGATGACGCCGGGGATCAGGATCGGCAGCCGGGCAATGGCGCTGATGGTGGCAGCCAGCGGCGAGCGGCCATAGAGGTCCATGTAGGACACGGTGATGCCGCAGAGCGTGGCACCGGTGGCGGCCACGACGCCGATGACGAGGCTGTTCACAAGCGCGCCGGACAGCGCCGGATTGCCGTAGAGCGTGGCATACCATTCGAGCGTAAAGCCCTGCAGCGGAAACGCTGCCTGGATCGAATTGTTGAAGGAAAACAGCGGGATCAACAGAACCGGCAGATAAAGGAACACCAGGTAGGCGATGACGTAGACGCCAAGCCAGCGGCCGCCATTTTCTGTCCGCGCCACGCTCATGTGCGGCTGCCGAATCTGCGGTCAGCGCCGCGCGCGACCAGCACCACACACAGGATCACCAGCATGACGCAGACCGAGAGAGCGGCGCCGAACGGCCAGTCATTGGCCTTGCCGAATTGCGACTGGATCAGCGAGCCGATCATGGTGCTGGCCGGGCCGCCGACCATTGCCGGGGTGACATAGTCGCCGACCGTCGGCACGAAGACGACGAGGGCCGCCGCCAGCACGCCCGGCATTGAATTCGGCAGCACCACCCGGCGGAACGCCGTGAACGGTTTGGCGCCAAGATCGGACGCGGCTTCGAGCAGTGATTTCGGAATGGTGTCGAGCGCCACATAGATCGGCAGGATGGCAAACGGCGCATAAGCATGCGCCAGCGTGACCACCACGGCGGCCGGCGTGTTGAGGAAGGCCAGCGTCGGTTCCGACCAGATGCCGCTTTCGATCAGGGCCGAGTTCAACACGCCATTGTAGGCGAGCACGATCTTCCAGGCGAAAACGCGCAAGAGATAGCTGGTCCAGAACGGCAGCGTCACCAGGAACAGCAGCAGGCTGCGCCGGCGCCCGGCATGGAAGGCGAGGTAATAGGCGACGGGATAGGCGGTGACGACGGTGGCCAGCGTCACCAGACCGGCAATGACCAACGAGCGCAGCGTCACGGTCCAGTAGAGCGGATCGGAGACCACGGTGATGAAATTGTCTGCCGTGAAGCCAACGCCCAGCAGCGAACCGTCATTGCCGCGAAAGGCGAGGAACAGAACCAGACCGAGAGCGAACAGGATCAGGAAGAAAGTGACCAGCCCGCCCGGCAGCAACATGGCGAAGCGGAATCCCGAAGGGGATCGGGGCTGTGCCGGTGCTTCAGACGCAACGATGGTCGACATCGAACTGTTCAACCGAATTATGAAATCGACCTAACTTTTTTCATATTCATGAAACTGTCAAGCTGAATTAGCTGGCGCTAACCGGCCAGCATGCGTTCAGCGCTCGAAGGCATCCAGCATCCTGTACCAGGCGATGGTCGCGGCGACGCCGACCTGGCGGAAGGCGTGGAACGGGATCGGCCGGATCGGCGACAGCGGGAACGGCAATTGCGCAGCATCCCCATTGGCCAAATAGCCGGCCATGCGCTTTCCCAGCGCGCTCATCAGGCCGACGCCCCTGCCCTGGCAACCGACCACGGCAAGCAGACCTTTTTCTGGCTCGTGGATGTGCGGCAGATGATCCGGCGTCATCGCCACGCGGCCGAACCAGCGCTTCTCGATCGGGATATCGGAGAGCGTGGGATAGAGCCGCACCAGCGCACGCTGCAGGTGCGCCCAGTCAGCCTCGCTCCTAGGCAGCGCCATGCGACCGCGGCCGCCAAGAACCAGCCGGCCGTCGGCTGTCTTGCGGTAGTAGACGAGGATGCGCCTGGAGTCCGATACCGCTTGCCCTTCCGGCAGGATCGCTGCTGCAAGGTTGGACGACAGCGGCGCGGTCGCGACCTGGAAGGAATGCAGCGGCACGATCGTCTCGGCGAGGCCCGGCAGCAGTCCATCGGTATAGGCGTTGGTCGCCAGCACCACCGCCTTGGCCCGCACCTCCACGCCGTTCGCGGTCGAAACACGCCAAAGACCGGCCTCCTTGGCGAGTTTCACCACCTTCTGCCGTTCGGCGATGCTGGCGCCGGCAGCGGCAGCAATGCGCGCCAGTTCCAGCGTATAGGCGAGCGGATCGATGATGCCGGCGCGGCGGTCGAGCCAACCGCCGAGATAGCCTTGCGCGCCGGTCTTCGCGGCGATCTCGCTTCCACTCAGAAGCCGGACGTCGGCGCCTCGCGCCCGCCATTGGCGATCGCGGTTGGCTGCCGCTTTCAAAGCGGTCTCGGTGTGCGCGGCCTGGATCCAGCCATTGCGGGTGAACGCCACCGCCAGTTCTTCGTCGCGGATGAGATCGAACACCGCATCGGCTGTCGAGGCGGCGAAATCGACCAGTGCCTGGCCGCGCTCGGGACCGAAATGCTCGAGCAGCCATTCGGGATCGTATTTCAGGCCGGGAATGACCTGGCCGCCATTGAGGCCCGAAGCGCCCTGCCCGATCTCGCCTGCATCCAGCACCTGAACGCCAAGACCGAGCCGGGCGGCATGCAAAGCCGTCGACAGGCCCATGAAGCCGCCGCCGACGATGGTGACATCGACCGGCGCCGGGACGAGCGACTGGAATGCGGATGCGGTCTTCGGCTTTCGCCAGATCGGGACGGAAAACGGTGCGGGCAAGGCTTCACCTGATGTGATGCATAAAATGAAAATGCTATTGGCTATTTCATTTTTTTGAAAGAGCGGGCTTCATGTCAGCGCCGACAATTGGCTGCGCCACGGGATAGACCTTTGGCGTGAATCCGGTGAAAGTGCCGCGCCCTTCAGGCCAGCCCCATTCGCGATCATTCAAAGGACCGTAAGCCATGACGAACCCAACGCAGCTTCCCGCCGACGGGCTCTTCATCGGCCGCGCCAAGACGAGCGATGCCTCGCATCCGCTGGTGGTCACGGTGCGCGACGGCACGGTCTTCGACATCACATCGAGCGCAGCACCGACCGTGCGCGACATCTGCGAGATGGCCGATCCGGCGGGATATGTGCGCTCGACCAAGGGCAAATCGATCGGCGCGCTCGACGCGATTGCCGCCAACAGTTTTCAGGCCACCCGTGATCCGGCAAGACCATATCTGCTCTCCCCCGTCGACCTGCAGGCGGTGAAGGCGTCGGGCGTCACCTTCGTCGTCAGTCTGCTCGAACGCGTCATCGAGGAGCAGGCGCGCGGCTCGGCGGAAAAGGCCGACGCGATCCGCGCCGACATTGCCGCGCTGATCGGCCACGATTTGTCGAAGCTGAAGCCCGGTTCGCCCGAAGCGATGGAGATCAAGGCCAAGCTGATCGAGCGCGGCGCCTGGTCGCAATATCTGGAAGTCGGCATCGGTCCCGACGCCGAGATCTTCACCAAATGCCAGCCGATGGCGTCCGTCGGCTTCGGCGCCGATGTCGGGCTGCATCCGGTGTCGACCTGGAACAATCCGGAGCCGGAGATCGCCATGATCGCGGCGAGCACCGGCAGGATCGTCGGCGCCACCATCGGCAACGACGTCAATCTGCGCGACGTCGAGGGTCGCTCGGCGCTGCTGCTCGGCAAGGCCAAGGACAACAACGCATCGGCTTCGCTCGGGCCCTTCATCCGGCTGTTCGACGCTAGCTTCTCCATCGACGACGTGAAGCAGGCCATCGTGCGGCTGAAGGTCGAGGGCGAAGACGGGTTTTCGCTGGAGGGCGCGAGTTCGATGGCCGAGATCAGCCGCTCGCCGGAAGAGCTGGTTGCGGCCGCCATGGGGCCGCATCACCAATATCCCGACGGGCTGGCGCTTTATCTCGGCACCATGTTCGTGCCGTCGAAGGACCGCGGCGAAAAGGGCAAGGGGTTCACCCACAAGGTCGGCGACATCGTAACCATCTCGTCGGAGAAATTCGGCGCGCTGGTCAATCGCGTGCTCCTGTCGCCGGACTGCCCGCACTGGACCTACGGCGCCAGCCATCTCATGCGCGACCTCGCCAAGGCCGATCTGATCTAATTCGCGACCGTCTGGACGAACGGGCTGCCGGCAAACGTTGCTGTCCGGAACCGTAAGCCGTTTGTTAGCGGAATCCGGGTGACTGTTTCGCAAATTCGCTCCAAGATCGGGGCGCGGTCTGAGGGGGCCGAATCGCATGCTCGGTTCACCGATAGTGTCGGTGCGCAATCTCGCTATGCGTTATGGCGGTGTTGTCGCGCTAAGGGATATGAACCTGTCCGTCGGACCGGGGACGATTCATGCCGTGATCGGTGAAAGCGGCGCCGGCAAGTCGACGCTGGTGAAGGTGCTTGCCGGGGTGGTCAAGCCCGACAGCGGAACCATCCGCATTGGCGACCAGCTAGTCACCATCGACAGTCCCGTCATTGCCAAAAAGCACGGCATCGGCGTCGTCCATCAGGGGCTCAGCCTGTTTGCCGACCACTCGGTGCTGGCCAATCTGTTCGTCAACCGCGAACCGCTGCACAACGGTCTGATCTCCAGGCGCGAGATGGAGGCGCGCAGCCGCACCTTGTTGCGGCAGCTCGATCTCGACATCGATGTCCGCGCGCCGGTGGGCCAACTCGACATGGGCGAGCGTCAGCTTGTCGAACTCGCTCGCGAGCTTCTGCAAGGCCCGCGGCTGCTGATCCTCGACGACCCCAATTCGGCGCTTGATCGACGCGAGACCGAACACCTGTTCAGAGTGCTGCGCGAGCTCAAGGCCAAGGGCATGAGCGTGCTCTATGTCTCGCACCGGCTGGAGGACGTGTTTGCCATCGCCGACCATGTCACCGTCATGCGCAACGGCCGCGATGTGCTGTCCAAGGACCGCTTGGCGTTGAGCGAAGCCGATGTCATCGACGCCATGATCGGCCAGAAACGCGACAGCCTGTTCCCACCTGCCCTGCCGGCCAATTCCAGCACGATCAGGCCGCAGATCACGGTGGAGGGTCTGAGCGGCGGCCGGATTTCCGGCGTGAGCTTCACCG
Source organism: Mesorhizobium sp. P2_B11 (assembly GCF_056404855.1). NCBI lineage: Bacteria > Pseudomonadati > Pseudomonadota > Alphaproteobacteria > Hyphomicrobiales > Phyllobacteriaceae > Mesorhizobium > Mesorhizobium sp. P2_B11. The sequence goes on along the minus strand of NZ_JBFUDF010000005.1, from coordinate 64,255 downwards.
CCCGCTCCGGCGAGGTCCTCGGCTTTGCCGGGCTTGAGGGATCGGGCGTTGAAGACCTGTTCGAGATGCTGTTTGGCCTGCGCAAGGCGCAAGGCGGCGCGGTGCGGTTTCCCGATGGCCATGGCTTGCCGAAAAACCCGACCGAAGCTGCAAGGCGCGGCATCGGTCTGGTGCCAGCGGACCGCCGATGCAGCGGCCTGATGCCCGACCGGTCGCTGGCCTTCAACATCGGCAACATCGTCGCCGGCGCCCGCAACTGGGGGTCGCGCCGCTATTCGCCCAAGGCCGCGATCGCCGGCGCGGCAAGGCAGATCGAGGCGCTGCGCATCAAGGGCCTGCCGGACGCGCCGGCGAATTCGCTGCTGGCCGGCGACCAGCAGAAAATCGTCATCGCCAAATGGCTGGAGACCGCGCCGCAAGTGCTGCTCCTCGACAATCCGGCTGGCGGTATCGAGGCAGCCGCCAAGCGCAGGATCTATGTGCTGATCCGGCAGCTGGCGGCGAATGGCTGCATCGTTTTGTTGCGGTCGGCCGAGCCATCCGAACTGACCAACCTCAGCAACCGCGTCCTCGTCTTCCATCGCGGCCGGGTCGCCGGCGAACTGTTCGGCTCCGAGATGAAGAGACGGACGGTGCTGCAACTGATCGCCACCGGCGAGATGCCTGAGGTAGAACGGCCGAAAAAGAAGCTTGTGGGAAGCATGGCATGACACGATTGGATCCCATGCCGCAGCTTGCCGGCTCGGTCGCTCGCCCGAAGCGCAGCCTTCGTCTGCCGGTGGAGCTCGGTCCCTTCATCGGGCTTGTCGTCCTGGTGGCGATCATCGGTTTTGCCCGGCCGGGGTTCTTCGATCAGGCCAATGTGCTGTCGCTGCTGGAAGCCGCCGCCTATCCCGGCATGCTGGCGATCGGCATGGTGTTCGTGCTCGCCTTGCGCGAGATCGATCTTTCCGTCGGCTGGATGTTTCATCTGGCGGCCCTTCTCACCGCGTTCCTTCTGGCCGTCGGCATTAACCCGTGGCTTGCCGCCCTTGCCGGCGTGCTGCTCGGCGCCGGGCTCGGCCTCGTCAACGGCCTGTTGGTGGTGGCGCTGCGCCTGCCGGTCATCGTCGTCACGCTCGGCACTTTCGCCATGTTCCGGGGCCTGGCGGCGGTGGCCGTCAAGATGCAAGCCACCGCTCCGGCCAATCCGAGCGGCGAACTGTTTGAGATCGTTCACGGCAAACTTTTCGGCGTTGTGCCGACGGCCGTTTTCGTCTTCGCCGCAATGGCGATGGTGATGCAGCTCGTGCTCCAGCGCAGCCGCTTTGGCTACCGGGTCCAGGCTGTCGGCAGCAACCCGCAGGCAGCACTGTATGCCGGTATCCCGACAGGCACCGTAAGACTGCAGGCGCTGGTGCTGATGGGCACCGTCTCGGGGCTGGCGGGCGCGCTGTGGCTTGGCTCTCCCGTCACCGACGTCGACCAAGGCGGCGGCTTCGTGCTGATGGCGATTGCCGCCGCACTCGTCGGCGGCACCTCGCTTTCGGGCGGCCGCGGCACCGTCATCGGCGCGGTGATGGGCATGCTGATCGTCCAGGTGATCCTGAGCGGTGTGACCCTGTTCGGCATCGACGCGGCATGGAACCCCTTCGTGATCGGTGCCGTGATGGTGTTGGCCCTGGCGCTCGACCGGCTGGTCAAGCTGCTGCGCAACCTCCGCGCCGAGCGCATTCCGGAAAATCTGCACGCCTGAGTTCCCGCACCGCCTGCGCACCGGGAAATATCCTCGAACTGATGCGATCTGATGGGATCGCTGATGGCATGTTGCATCGCGCCACCATCCACTGGTGGATGGAGGCTTGCCAATGCCCGGAAAGAAGATGCTCTGTTCCGCATCCAGATCCGCGCTGGCAGGAGGATATGATCGGGGCATGGCCTGGATCATCGCCGGACGTGGAGGTCGTTTTTCAACATGGGAGGAAAGCAAATGCTGACGAGGCTACGATTACTCGTGCTTGGCTTGATTGTGGCGCTGGCCATTCCGGCCGCGGCACAAGCCAAGACGTTCTACTGGATTTCGCATGGCGGCCCGGCCGATCCGGTCTGGACCTACTTCCTGGCCGGCGCCAAGCAGTGGGCGAAGGACACAGGCAACACCGTCAACACCTCGTTCCACAATGGTGATGTCGCCTCGCAGCAGGAGGCGGTGCGCGCCGCGATCTCGGCCAAGGCCGACGGCATCGTCACCACCAGCCCGGATCCGGGCAGCCTGATCGAGATCGCCAAGGAGGCCAACACCGCGAAAATCCCGATCATCAACTTCAACACGCCCGATCCCAAGGCGAGCTTCAACGCCTATGTCGGCGGCGACAACGTCACCTTCGGCAAGCACTGGGCGCAATATCTGGTCGACAAGGGCCTGGTGAAGAAGGGCGACTTCGTCTGGATGCCGGTCGAAATCCCCGGCGCCACCTATGGCGTGCAGGAAGAGGAAGGCATCAAGAGCGTCTTCGAACCGCTGGGGATCACCTATGAGATAACCGAAGCGACGCTCGACCAGGCCGAAGCCATCAACCGCATGGTCGACTACCTCACCGCCAACAAGGCCAAGGTCAAGGCGATCATCGGCCTCGGCGATCTGGTCACCGGCTCGATCAAGCGGGTGTTCGACCAGGCCGGCATCAAGCCGGGCGAAATCCCTGTTGTCGGCTGGGGCAACTCGCTCGACACCACGCAGGAAGTGCTGACCGGATACGTCAACGCCGGCCAGTGGCAGGACCCGCAGGCGACCAGCTATGTCGCGCTGTCGCTGGCCAACATGGCAGCATCGGGCATTCCTCCGGGCTTCAACGTCATCACCGGCGCGCTCTACGAAAAGGACACCGCGCAGGTCTACGACGACATCCTGTCCGGCAAATAAGCCAGGACCCTTCAACAGTCGCGGCCGCAGCCGCGGTCGCGACTGTCTTTTTCCTTTCGCCGAGCCTTGTCGCATGACGTGCGGGGTTCAGCCTTTCCCTTCCTGTCGCGGGTTATCAGTGGAAAACCGTTCGCTCATCCAACGCCTGATCGCGAGGCCGGAATTCGGGCCCTTCGTGCTGCTCATCATCGAAATCGCGGTGTTCTGGAGCATCAACCACGATTTCCTGTCGCCGCAGAACATCTCCAACACGCTGGCCTTCACCGTCGAGCTCGGCCTGATCGCGCTGGCGATGACGCTGCTGATGACATCGGGGGAATTCGACCTGTCGGTCGGCTCGCTGTTCGGCTTCTCGCCGGTGTTGATGTGGACGCTGTTCAACAGCGGCCTGACCTCGCTGGAAGTCGGCTTCCTTGCCGCCCTGCTGGTCGCCGCTCTCATTGGGCTCGTCAATGGCTGGTTCGTCACCCAGCTCAAGATCCCATCCTTCCTGGTGACGCTGGGCATGCTGCTGGTGGTGCGCGGTACGGCACTGTTCGTCACCGACGGCTTTCCGCAGCGCACCTGGAGCGCCGAAGGCAGCTGGCTCGCCGATATTCTGGTCGGTGACTTCTTCATCGGGCCGTTCCGCATCTACGCGTCGCTATTCTGGTTCATCGCAGCAGCAATAGCCCTCGGCTATGTCCTGACGCAAAGCCGTACCGGCAACTGGATCCAGGCTGCCGGCGGCAACCCGAATGCCGCGCGTGCCCGAGGCGTCAACGTCAACGGCGTCAAGATCGGCTTGTTCATCCTGTCGTCGCTGATGGCATCGCTTGCCGGCGTCATCTCCTCGCTGCGCACATCGGCCGCCAACCCCAACAGCGGCACTGGTTACGAGCTGGAAGTCATCGCCATGGTGGTGATCGGCGGCACGGCGCTGACCGGCGGACGCGGCACCATCATCGGCACCGTGCTCGGCATCCTGATCCTGCGCGTCATGCGCAACGGCATCGTGCTGATCGGCGTGCCCGGCCTGGCCTATAACATCTTCATCGGCGCCATCATCCTCGGCATGATGGCGCTCCACTCATGGCTGGAACGCCGGCATCAGGCGGGGACTTGAGATGACGGCTGAACCGCTCATCCGCATGACCAATATCAAAAAGTCCTACGGGCGCGTGCAGGCGCTCGAGGACGCCAATTTCCATGTCAATGAAAGGGAGATCGTCGGCCTGCTCGGCGACAATGGCGCGGGGAAGTCGACGCTGATCAAGGTACTGTCGGGTGCGGTGCCACTGACCAGCGGCGACATCTTCATTCGGGGCAAGAAGGTCAATCTGCGCAGCACCAGCGACGCCATCGCGCATGGCATCGAGACAATCTACCAGGACTCCGCACTGGTGACGCAGCTGTCGATCGCGCGCAATCTGTTTCTCGGGCGCGAGCCGATCAAACCGCCGCGCTTCTTGAACCGCATGGACCAGGAGGCCATGAACGTGGTCGCCCGCGACCTGTTGAAACAGGTCGGCATCTCGAAAAACATCCCGCCGACGACGCCGATCGGCTCGCTGTCCGGCGGCGAGCGGCAGGCCGTCGCCATCGCACGCGCCATGCATTTCGACAGCGATCTCATCATCCTCGACGAGCCGACCAACAATCTCGGCGTCGCCGAGACGCAAGGCGTGCTGAGCTTCGTGCGCAGCGCCCGCGATTCCGGGCATTCGTGCATCTTCATCGCCCACAACATCCATCACGTCTTCCAGGTGGTCGACCGGATCGTCGTCATGCGCCGCGGCAAGGTGGTGGCCGATGACATCGACCCGAAGAAGACAAACGTCGCCGAGGTCGAACGCATCATCACCGGGATGTCGGACAAGGAAATCCGCGACGCCATCGTCGAAGGCAAGCCATCGCACGGCTGAGCGGCCGTCGGCCTTGCGGAGAACCGGTTCCCACTTTTCGGGATCATGCTCTATGACTACAGCCATGAAAGCCACCGTTGCTGACATAGCCAGGAGCTGCGGCCTGTCGACGGCGACCGTCGACAGGGTGCTGAACAACCGGGCCGGCGCCAGCGCCGCGAACCGGCAGCGGGTGATGGAAGCGGCCAAGCAGCTTGGCTATTTGCCGGTGGTCGACCAGGTGACGCTGCCGTCGCGGCCGGCGCATCTGGAATTCTTCCTGCCGATCGGCGCCAACGGCTTCATGGTCGATCTGGCCGGGCATATCGAGGACTATGCGGCGCGCCTGCCGCTGGTCGCCTCGTGCCGCATCCACAATCTGGGCGGCATCTCGCCGGCGGCGCTGCAGGCGGCGGTCGAAAACCTGTCGCTGAAGGCCAATGGCGTCGGTGTCATCGCCGTCGACCATCCGCGAACGCGCAACATTTTACGCGACGTGGTCGAGGCCGGCATCCGACTCGTCACACTGGTCTCCGACGTCCCGGCAGCCCCGCGCTCGGCCTATGTCGGCATCGACAACCGGGTCGCCGGGCGCACGGCGGCGCTGCTGATGGGGCGCTTCCTCAACGGCCATAGGGGCCATCTGGCGATGGTCGTCGGCTCGCGCTCCTATCGCGGGCATGAGGAGCGTGAAATGGGCTTCCGCTCGGTGCTGTCGGAAGAGTTCCCCAACCTCACGGTCTCAAGCGCCGTCGAGATCAATGACGAGCCGGAGGGCAGCTATACCGCCACGATGCAGGCGCTGCACAACGAGCCGGACCTGCTCGGCATCTACTGCGTCGGCGCCGGACGCTCAGGCGTGGCCAGAGCGCTGCTCGAAACCAGGCCGAAGAAGAAGCCCGTCTTCATCTGCCACGACCTGACGAAGGAAACGCGCGGCTATCTTGTCGACGATCTTGCCGATGTCGTCATCGACCAGAATGCGCGGCTGATCGCCGAGCAATCGGTGATCCGCCTGCTCGGCTCGATCGCGTCATCTGCGCCCTACCTGACCAAGAAGTTCATCGAGCCGCGGCTGATCTTCAAGGAGAACGTGCCGGTACAGTGAAGACTTGATCTACAGGCAGACGGGCCCATTGGGACTGGCCTGGCAGGTCAGCGAACAGCAGGCACCGGGATCCTGGAAATCGCATGGAGCGCCGGTCGGAGCGCAGGATGCCGCGTGCGCCATCGACGGCAGCACGATAGTCGTCACGGCAGGAATGGCTGCCGCTGTGCCCAGTCCGATCGCCCGCAACGCGCCGCGCCGGCTCGTCCGGTTGTCCGCGAAGGTCGGCGCGGTGACAGGCTGATCCAACAGATTGGAGTTGCTCAGCCGCTCAAGCGCCTCCCATACAGCGCTTTCTTCAGCCGCAATCGCCGCGGCAATGGCCGAAACCGAAGTCTCTCCGTCGCAACGTTCCCAGACGTCGGCGGCCAAAGAATTCAGGCAGCTTGCCTGAAGAGTTTTGCGGTCATAGACAAGCGTTTCGTCGGCCAGCTTGCGAACGACGATATCCTGCGTACGGCTCTTTGGCAGTTGCATGGATGTTCCCCCTGTATAAAGTGGAACTAATAGAACCTGCATTGCATGGAAAGGCAAGCGGGCGCCCCTCCAAGAACCGGCTTCGATGATCGTTTCGCAGAAGAACTCCAGCCCTCGCCTCCATGACGGCGCTTTGCTGGCAACGGTTCTTGCAGGCGTGTGGCGTGAAGAGCCGCCTTTGCCGGCCATTTCCGGCGAACAATTGTCGCGATTGGTGCCGTTGCTGGTCGGTTCGGGCACGGCGGGTTTCGCGTGGCGCAGCATATCGCGCGATGCGGATCTGAAAGCAGCCAAAGGCGCGTCCGAACTGCGCAATACCCACCACCATTTCGCCATCCAGGCGTCGGTCAAGGGCGAATCGCTCGACGCGCTGGCCAGGGAGTTTTCGGCCGCGGGGCTTGAACCTCTGGTCTTCAAGGGCTGGGCCATCGCCCGGTATTACGCCGCACCGCATTTGCGGCCGTTCGGCGACCTGGATCTGTGCGCGCCGCCCGGCCGTCATGCCGAAGCGGCCGCGTTGCTGGGCAAGCACGTTTCCGGCACCTTGCACCACGACAGCCAGGGCCTTGTGCACCTGCCCAACAATTTTCAGATCGAGATGTCGCCCGGTCTCACTGCAACGGTCGACCTGCATGCGGACCTCAAGAAATATCGTTGCCCTTCGCTTGAGGCACTTTTCGAGCGTTCAGTCCCGGTCAGGCTTTCGGGCGGCACGGTGCGTGTGCCGGCGCTGGAGGATCATTTGCGCCTGGCCATCCTGCATTTTCTGCGGCATGGCGGCTGGCGGCCGCTGTGGCTCACCGACATAGCGGCGATGCTGGAGAGCGCGGCCGGCGATTTCGACTGGGATCTGTGCCTGGGCGAGGAGCCGCATGTGAGGCGGTGGATCGCCTGCATCCTGCAGCTTGCAAGCGATCTGCTTGGCGCCCGTATCGAGCATGTCCCGGCCTCATGCCGCGTTGATGATATGCCGCGCTGGATCGCGAAGACCGTACTCAACGAGTGGCGGGCGCCATTCGCCGCGCGACAGGCGGTGCGGCCGCTCGGCGAAGCGATTGCCGATCCGAGGCTTTTTCCTGGCGAGCTTGTTCAGCGCTGGCCGAACGCGATCCGGGCGACCGCCGACCGCGACGGCCCGTTCGACGCGTCGACGCGCCTGCCCTATCAACTGGCAAGTTTCACAGCGTCGGCCTGGGGGCGCGTTGCGCGAACCTTTGCCGGCGGCACCGCAGCCAGACTGGTGGAAGATGACAAGGTGTAACGTTCATGTCTGATGTCTCGACCTTGCCGCGGCTCGCCAGCCAGGCGCTGACGCCATGCTGGGACAATCTCAACAAATTGACCTGGGTCGACGGCTTCGCCTTCACCAGCTACGGCGTCACGCTCGGCGTGCGCGTCAGCGATCCGGCGTTGATACCCGCGTTGCGCGGCCGCCTGCCACGCGACGCCGAGCCATCCGATGCCGAGGTCGTCGAGCGCTATTTCTCGGTGATCCTGGGAGGAAAAACACCGGGATCGCGTACCCGCGCCTTCAACATGCTCTATCTCGACCATTCGCAGGCCGCCCGCTCGCATGAGCTTGGCGATGTGCTCGATGCTTTCGAATCGTGGAGCCGGCTGTCGGTCGCCGAGTTCGCGCCGAAGCGCATCTTCGTGCATGCCGGCGTCGTTGGTTGGAAAGGCCGCGCGATCCTCATCCCCGGCAAGACCCAAAGCGGCAAATCGAGCCTGGTCGCCGCGCTGGTCAAGGCTGGCGCCAGCTACTATTCCGACGAGTTCGCTGTCCTGGACGAGGCCGGACGCGTCCATCCGTTCGACAAGCCGCTGTCGATGCGCGCCAGCCCGACGGCTCGCCAGCACGACGTCGCGGTCGAGGATATCGGCGGACGCGCCGGCGTGGAGCCGCTGCCCGTCGGCCTTGTCGTGATGAGCCAGCACAAGGCCGGCGCCAGATGGAGGCCGCAGACATTGTCGCCGGGCCTTGGAGTGCTGGAGCTGCTGGCCAACACCATATCGGCCCGGCGCGCCGCGGAGCGTGCACTGGTGACGCTGGAAGGGGTCGTCTCACATGCGCCCGTCATCAAGTCCGAGCGGGGTGAGGCAAAGATTGCAGCCGCACGGATTTTGCAGAGGATGGAAGCTGGAACCTAAGGGCCAGGAAAGCCTTGGCGTAGAGCTCGTTTCATCTCGGTGTTTGAGCATGAGCTACCCCGATTTGTAGGACAAGTCGGGGTAGCTGCCGCAAATCTGCACAGCAGCTATGCATCTTTTATGGTTGCCGACTCATTAAGCAACTCGTACGTATTGGTGGTCGGCCATCTACTCCTCCCAGATGCGATGCCGGCCTTGAGTGCGGTACACCTCCTCCCGTGCCGTATTCGAAATCAAGCCCGCTGCCACCTCCTCCCGGCAGCGGGCTTTTTCTTTTCCAGGCGAATTTGAAGCTGATAGGCAGGGCTTGGCAAACAGCCGCAGCCCCCGCCGGGTGACGAGGGATTCCAGCTCGGAAGCGATCGCTCAGCGCGCCCTGAAAGAGCTGATCAGGCCTTCGGCCATGCGCACAAACTGGGTGCTGGGGCCTTGGCAGCCCATGGTCTGCACGCTGACGCGCGCACCTTCGAACAGCAGCGACAGCGTATCGGCGAGAAGCTCGGCTTGACCTATGCCGGCATCGCGGCACAGCGTAACGAGGCGATCGCGCTGGGCGCTCTTGAGCTCCTTGATCACGCTCCTCGCCGGATGGTTCGGCTCGGTCAGTTCGACGGCGGCGTTGGCCATGTCACAGCCGCGACCGTCGGCGGCGAGCATGTCGGCGACCTTGCGGACCCAGGCATGCAATTGCGCCAGCTTGTCGCCGGGGTGCTCCGCCTCGAACTCATCCCATATTGCGGCGCCCTTGGCCGCCGAAGCGCGCAGGCACTGGATGATGAGTTCGTCCTTGGACTCGAAATGACGGTATAGCGTCATCTTGTTGGTGCCGGCGGCTTCCGTGATGGCGTCGACGCCGACGCCCTTGATGCCATGCTTGTGAAACATGTCCTGCGCCGTCTCCAGGATGCGATCCCGGGGACGCACGCGATCCGTAATGCCGTCTGCCATCGCAGTCTCCTTGTCTCCCTAAATTTTCGGTCCACCTCTTGACTAGGGTGTTACCGGTCTGTAACTATCCGAATGTTACTTACTGGTAACACCTATGTAGCCTTCCGTCAATAACAAGGCCGTGAACTGGTCCTGCCAGATCACAAAGGACGAAAATTGCGGTTCATGCGGCTCCGGCCGGTGAAGAGATGAAAACCGGTTCGCGATCATCCGATGCGATCCGCAGGAATGGAGACGCTTCAATGTCGCAGCGCAAGGATTTGACCATCGATGAAGCCATCCGGGATCCGATGATCCGGCTGGTGATGAAGGCGGATCGCGTCAACCCGCGCGCCTTCGAAGCGATGCTGAGGACCGTGGCCGATGAGCAAGGCCTCAGCGGCGTGGCGCCGTCTTCCTATTTTTTGCAGGACCCGGGTTCGGCGCGCAGCAGGCGGCTGTCCCGGTCTGCCCATTCTTTTAAAGAGGCCCATTCGTTTAAAGAGGCATGCGTGTCGTGGTAAATTTTTTCATCCATCGTCCGATCTTCGCCTCGGCGATCGCCATCATCATGGTGCTCGCCGGGACGATTTGTTATTTCCTTTTGCCGGTCTCGCAGTTTCCCGACATCACGCCGCCCCAGGTGGTGGTCAGCGCGCACTATCCGGGCGCCAGCGCGCAGGTGGTCGCCGATACGGTGACGACGCCGCTGGAGCAGCAGATCAACGGCGTCGAAGGCATGACCTACATGTCGTCGTCGAGCTCCAATGACGGCTCCTCGACCATCACCATCACCTTCGATGTCGGTTATCCTCTCAGCACCGCCGCCGTCGACGTCCAGAACCGCGTCAGCCAAGCCGCCTCGTCGCTGCCGGCGATCGTCAACCAGGGCGGCGTGACGATCAAGAAGCAGAACCCGAATTTCGTTCTCATCGTCAACCTGACCTCGCCCGACAGTTCGGTCGACCCGGTGGCGCTGTCGAACCTTGCCTATCTGCAGATCGTCGATCCGTTGAAGCGCCTGCAAGGCGTCGGCGACGTGCAGATCTTCKGCGAACGGCGCTATTCGATGCGCGTCTGGCTCGACCCGGACAAGCTCGCCAATCTCGGCATCACCGCCGTCGACGTCCAGAACGCAATCTCGGAACAGAACGTCCAGGTGGCGGCCGGCAAGATCGGCCAGTCGCCGGCGCCCGCCGGCACCGCCTTCGAAATGCAAGTCAACGCCGTCGGCCGCTTGAGCGACCCGAAGGAGTTCGGCGATATCGTCGTGCGCGCCAACACCGACACCGGCTCGCTGGTGCGGCTGCGTGACGTCGCCCGCATCGAACTCGGCGCGCTGCAATATTCGTCGTCGGCCTTCTTCGGCAAGGACCCGACCGTGGTGCTCGCCGTCTACCAGATGCCGGGTTCCAACGCGCTCGATCTGCAGCAGCGCGTCAAGGACAAGATGCAGGAGCTGTCGGCGCGTTTCCCCAAGGGCGTCTCCTATGCCATGCACTACGACACGACGCGCTTCGTGTCGGCGTCGATGCATGACGTGCTGATCACGCTCGGCGAAGCGCTGGTGCTGGTCGTGGCCGTGGTGTTCATCTTCCTGCAGAGCTGGCGCACCACGATCATCCCGACCATCGCCATTCCGGTTTCGCTGGTGGCGACAATGGTGGTCATGGAGATGATGGGCTTCTCGCTCAACATGCTCTCGCTGCTCGGCATGGTGCTGGCCATCGGCCTCGTCGTCGACGACGCCATCGTGGTGGTGGAAAATGTCGAGCGACAATTGGAGGCCGGGCTGAAACCGCTGGCGGCGACCAAGGCCGCCATGGCTGAAGTCACCGGGCCGATCATCGCCACGACGGCGGTGCTGATGGCCGTGTTCGTGCCAGTCGCCTTCATTCCCGGCGTCTCCGGCAAACTCTACAACCAGTTCGCGCTGACGGTGGCGATTTCGGTCGGCATCTCGGCCTTCAACTCGCTGACGCTCAGCCCGGCGCTGAGTGCCGCGTTCCTCCGCCATCGCGGCGAGACGCAGTTCGCGCCGTTCCGCTGGTTCAACACCGGCTTCGACAGGCTGTCGCATGCCTATGCCCATGGCGTGCGCATCCTGATTAGGCTGCGCTGGATCATGCTCGGCCTGTTTGCGGCCGGACTGGTGGCCACCTACTTCGTCTGGCAGAAGCTGCCCTCGACCTTCCTTCCCGTCGAGGACCAGGGCTACTTCTTCGTCGTCATCCAGCTGCCTGACGGCGCTTCGCTGGAGCGCACCGACGCGGTGGCGCAAAAGGCGCGCGACATCTTGCAGGCGACGCCCGGCGTCGACATCGTCGGCTCGATCAGCGGCCTGAACTTCCTGACCAGTGCGGCGCAGTCGAACTCGGCGGTCGAGTTCGCCATCCTCAAGCCTTGGGAGGAACGCGGTCCCGACCAGAGCGCCTCCAAACTCGTCAACGATGTGCGCGGCAAGCTGATGCAGATTCCGGAAGCCTTCGCGCTGTCCTTCGATCCGCCTTCGATCCCGGGTATCGGCACCACGGGCGGCTTTGAATTCGTCGTCGAGGATCTCACCGGGCGCGGCAGCGTGGCTCTCAACGATGCGACGCAAGCCGTCATCGCCGAGGCGCGCAAGCAGCCGGAAATCAATCCGCAGCAGTTGTTCTCGCCGTTCTCGACCTCGACGCCGCAGTTCAACTACGACCTCGACCGCAGCAAGGCCAAACTGCTCGGCCTCAACCTGCCCGATGTCTTCAACACGCTGCAGATCTATCTCGGCTCGCTCTACGTCAACGACTTCAACCTGTTCGGCCGCACCTTCCGGGTGACCATCCAGGCTGACAAGGATGCACGTGCGGGTGCCGCCGACATTTCGCGGCTCTATGTACGCAATGCGTCCGGCGGCATGGTGCCGCTGTCTACGCTGGGCAAGCTGGTGCCGTTCGTCGGCCCCGAAACCGTGCCGCACTACAACAACAACGCCTCGGCCACGATCAATGGCGGCGCTGCCCCCGGCTTCTCGTCGGGCCAGGCGGTCGCCGCGATGGAGCGGGCCGCTGCCACCGCTCTGCCCAGGGATTTCGGTTTCGAATGGACCGGCATCACCTTCCAGGAGCTCAAGGCAGGATCGATCGCGTCGGTCGTCTTCGGCCTCGCCATCGTCTTCGTCTTCCTGATCCTGGCGATGCAGTATGAGAGCTGGGCGATGCCGTTCATGGTGCTGCTGGCGGTGCCACTGGCCCTGTTCGGCGCCTTCGCAGCCCTCTTCCTGCGCGGCATGCAGATCGACGTCTACTCGCAGATCGGCTTCGTCATGTTGATTGGCCTCGCCGCCAAGAACGCGATCCTGATCGTCGAGTTCGCAAGGCGGCGGCGCGAGGAAGGCCTGAGCATCGTCGACGCGGCGATGGAAGCCGCACGGCTCAGGCTGCGGCCGATCCTGATGACGGCCTTCGCCTTTATCCTCGGCGTGCTGCCGCTGATGTTTGCGACGGGTGCAGGTGCGGCAAGCCGGCAGTCGATCGGCACCACCGTCTTCGGCGGCATGGTCGCCGCGACCATCCTGTCGCTGGTGTTCGTGCCGGTCTTTTACGCGGTGATCGAACAGCTGCGCGAAGGCCGCGAGCGCAGCGAACCCGCCGCCCATGACCAGGACCACAGTGACCAGGACAACAATGAACCGACTGCCGACCCAGCGCTCGTGCGACTGGCCGAAGCAGCCGAATAGAATTGGAGACCAAAATGCGTAAATGGAAAATTGCTTTAGGAACGGCCGTCGCCCTTGGGGCGATCTCGGTGGCAAGCGTTCACTTCCTCGACATGGGCAATCTCAGCCTCAATGCCGGCACGGCGGCAGCGACGCCGGCGCCAGCGGCATTCGTGATGCCGGTGCCGGTGGCGAGCGTGGTCAAGAAGACGATCCCGATCTATCTCGACTATGCCGCCCGCATCGAGGCGATCCGCAGCGTCACCCTGCAGGCTCGCGTGCCGGGTTATCTCGAGCAGCAGACGGCTGAGGACGGCGCAGATGTGCGCCAGGGCGACCTGCTCTACAAGATCTCGCCTGACGACTTCCAGGCGGCTCTCGACCAGGCCAAGGCCGAGGTACAGCGCGACCAGGCGAGCCTGGACTATGCGCGCTCCAATCTCGGCCGCGGCGCCGACCTCGCCAAGAGCGGGTATCTGGCCAAGGACGGGTTCGACCAGCGCACCAGCACCTTGCGCCAGGCCGAGGCGTCGCTGGCCGTCAACCAGGCGGCGGTTCGCACGGCCGAGCTCAATCTGGGCTATGCCGAAATCCACGCTCCGTTCGCCGGCCGTGTTGGCCGCAACCAGGCTTCGGTCGGCACGCTGGTCAGCGTCGCCGGCACGGTGCTGAACACGCTGGTGCAGCTCGACCCGATCTACGTCACCTTCAATCCGAGCGAGACGGACCTTGCCGAAATCGAGCAAGCCCGCGCGGCCGGCCCGATCGAGGTCGAGGTGCTGCTGCCCGGCGAGACCGAAGCCAGCCAGAAGGGCGAACTCACCTTCATCGACAACACGGTCGACCACTCGACCGGCACCATCACGGCGCGCGCCACCATCGGCAATGCGAAGTTCTCGCTGCTGCCGGGCCAGTATGTCCGCGTGCGGCTGCACATCAAGCAGCTGCCCGACGCGCTGATGGTGCCGCAGGTGGCGCTGGGTTCGAGCCAGCTCGGCAAATATGTCTATGTCGTGGGCAAGGGCAACACGGTCGACCAGCGCATCGTCACGCTTGGCGCCAACAGCGGCGATCTGGTGGCCGTGCTGAGCGGCGTTGCCGAAGGCGACCAGGTGATAACGGGCAATCTGCAGAAGATCGGACCTGGAATGCCGATCTCGCCCTTGCCCCAGGAAAAACCGGCCAGCTGATAACCCCCATCAGCCCCGGTTTCTGTGGCGCCCTCGGCACCCACGCCGAGGGCGCCGTTTTTTATGGGCCGGGACGCATAGCGAGCAGTGCGACAAGCCCGGCAATATCGGCGCGCTCAGCCTTTGCCGGCAGCATGAAGGCGCAATAGGGCTGACCGAGCCGTACCGAGATCTGGGAGAGCGCGGTCAGGCGGCCAGCTTCGAGATCGGCATTGGCCATCGTCCTTTGGCCAAGCGCGACCCCCAATCCCAGCCTTGCCGCCGATATCGCCAGGCTGGACAGGCCGACGCGGCGGCCGTGCGAAGGATCCGGCGCGCGATTGCCGCCGGCGGCCGCGAACCAGTCCGCCCAGCTCGGATGCGAGGCATAGTTCGGCCCCCAGTTGGTGTGGATGAACTGGCTCTCATGCATTTCCGCCAGGATGTTGCCGTGGCGCTTCAGGAAATCGGGCGATGCAACCGGCAGCACCTCATCATGCACCAGCCGCACCATGCGCAGCGCCGGATAATGATAGTCGCCATAGGAGATACGCAGGTCGATGCTTTGGCGCACGACGTCGACCGGATCGTCCTCGACCCGGATGTCGATCGCCATTTGCGGGAAGCCGTCGAGCAGTTCCGCCAGCCGTGGCGCCAGCCACAATTCGGCCAGCGAGAACGGCACGCTGACGACAAGACGCGGCCGCACGCCGCCCTCCAGCATGCGCCGGCCAACCGCCGCTATGTCGCCGAGGGCGCGGGCCGTCTGCGGGTAGATGGCATGGCCGGCATCGGTCAGTGTGATGCGGTTGCCGTTGCGCACGAAAAGCTGCTTGCCGAACCAGCTTTCGAGATTGCGTATCTGCTGGCTGACCGCGGCGGAGGAGACGCCAAGTTCGGTGGCGGCGAGCGTGAATGAGCCGGCGCGAGCGGCGACCTCGAAAGCCCGCACGGCGTTTAAGGGCGGCAGCTTCTCCATATCGCTTCCCCAATATTTTCTTGGGCAACCCTAATTATTTTCCGCGTTGAGAGAAAGATTTTTTTGTCGTCTTCTGCTTTCGAAACCCGGAGCAATTGACCATGAAAAACATTCTCGATCTCGACCGCTATCCGCTCGACCGCGAAGGCAGCCCTGAATGGCAGCGTCTGGTGGACGCCTCCATTGCTGCGCTCGAAGCCGACGGCATGTTCAATCTCGAAGGGTTTTTGCGCCCTGGCGTCGCCGAGAAGGCGGTCGGCGAGATACAGCCGGTGATGGCGGCGCGCTCGCATGTGCACAAGCGCATGCACAACATCTACTTCAAGCCGGACCTTCCCGAACTCGCTCCGGATCATCCTGCGCTGCGCAAGGTCGAGACCATCAGCCATACGGTCTGCGCCGACCAGATTCCCGGCAGCACCGTGCTTGCCATCTACGAATACGAGCCGCTGCTGCGCTTCCTGGCGACGGCGATGGGCAAGAGCCGGCTGCATGTCATGCAGGATCCTCTGGCGCGCACCAATGTCATGGCCTACCGCGCCGGCGAAGCGCTGAACTGGCATTTCGACCGTTCGGAATTCACCACCACGCTTCTGCTGCAGGCGCCTGAACGCGGCGGCGATTTCGAATACCGCACCGATCTGCGGTCCGACGACAATCCCAACTATGATGGCGTCGCAAAGCTGCTCGAAGGGCGCGATCCCGAGGCCAAGATCCTGCGCCTAAAGCCCGGCACGCTGAACGTCTTCCGCGGCAAGAACACCGCGCATCGCGTTACCACGGTGCAGGGCGAGCGCGAGCGGATGATCGCGGTGTTTTCCTACTATGAGAGGCCGGGCGTGATGTTCAGCCCGGAGGAGCGCGTCGGCTTCTACGGACGGGCGGCATGAGGCCGAAAGGCTGACACGCCACCCGGCCACAAGAATCCGGAAATGGCCTCTTGTAGGATTGTCGACAATCTGCTTGTCTTGTTTCCGGCTCTCACTGGAGTGGCGACATGGCCAAGCTGGATTTCAGTCCGATCGCGGATACGACACGGCGGGCCGAGATCGTCGCGCTGCTCAGGCGCGCGATCCTGACCGGCCAGCTGGAACCCGGGCAAAAACTCAACGAGCTGAGGATCGCCGAGCAGATGCGGGTCAGCCGCGCGCCGCTACGCGAGGCGATGCGCGAGCTGGTGCAGGAAGGCATCCTGACCAGCATTCCTTATGCCGGCACGTTCGTCATCGATGTCACCGCCAAGGACATCGACGACGCCTATTCGCTGAACAAGGTGCTCGATGAATTTGCCATCGAGCGGACCTGGAAGTTGCGCGACCAGCGCTTCTTCGACGAACTCGACAGCCGCCACGAGGCGGTGAAGCAGGCGACGCGCGCGCTCGACACCACCCGCCAGATCGAAACCGCGCTGCAACTGCACGGGCTGATTTATGAGTGGGCCGACAATTCGGTGTTGCTCGAAACCTGGCAGCGGCTGACCAGCCGGCTGCAAATGTATTTTGCCCTGCATCAGCGGGCGCGCAACGAGCCGGTGCCGGCGGAAGACGTCCACGAGACCTATGTGCGGCTCCTAAAGGGCGCCGACATGCGCGCTGCCCAGCGTCATGCGCGCGAGCATATCGACCTCGATTTCGAAGAGCTGCTTGCCTATGCGCGTGGCCTCGAACAGCGAACGTCGAAGGGCTGATCCTCCTCAACACCAAGCGACAACGGACGTACACAAGTGCAGATCAAAACCATCAAGGCCTATCGTGTCGTGCAGCCCTTCGTGGACGGGCCCTACCGCATGTCGAAAGGGCGGGAGGCCGACTGCTTCGACGCGGTGATCGTCGCCATCACCTCCGACAGCGGCGTGACCGGCTGGGGCGAGATGGCGCCGCTCGGCAATTTCTACTCGGCCGCTTTTCCGGCGGGAACGCGCGCGGGCGTGGTCGAAATAGCGCCGCATCTGATCGGCCAGGACCCGCGCGGGCTGGCCGGCATCGGCCGGCTGATGGACACGGTGTTCAAGGGCCATCCCTACATCAAGTCGGCGCTCGACATGGCCTGCTGGGACCTGGCGGCGCGCGCCGCCGACGTGCCGCTGGTGACCATGCTCGGCGGCCGCGAAAGCGACATGGCGGAGACCTACCGCGTCGTCACCCATGGCACGCTCGACCAGATGGCGGCGCTGGCCAAGAGGATCATCGCCGAGGGATGTCGGCGCCTGCAGGTCAAGGTCGGCGGCAATGTGCATGACGACATCGAGCGCGTCACGACCGTCGCCTCGGCCGTGCCGAAAGGCACTGTCATTTTCTGTGACGCCAATGCCGGCTGGACGCCCTACCAGGCGCGCCAGTTCGCCGACGCCACGCGCGGCATCGACTACACGTTCGAGCAGCCCTGCACCTCGATCGAGGAAAACATGTCGGTGCGCCGCATGCTCGACAAGCCGATGGTGCTCGACGAGAGCGTCATCTCGCTCGAGGCAATGCTGGAAATCCACCGCCTCGGCGCAGCCGACGGGCTGACGCTGAAAATCTCGCGGCTGGGCGGCGTAACCAAGACGCGGCAGATCCGCGACGTCGCCGTCGATCTCGGCTTCATGATCACGGTAGAGGACACGGGCGGCGCCGAGATCGACACTGCAGCGATGGCGCATCTGTCGCTGTCGACGCCGGCGGAGCGCCGGCTGCACGCCATCGCCTTCCACGAATGGGTGACAGTGCGCACGGCAAAAAACGCCCCGCCGGTCACCGGCAGCCATATGGGCATTCCCGACGGACCCGGCCTCGGCATCGATGTCGACCCGAGTCTGCTCGGCGAACCCTTCTTCGAGATCGGCTGAAATGAAGATCCGTCGCATCAAGGCAACACCGATCAATTACCGGCTTGAAGCCCCTTACGTCTGGGTGTTCGGCGAGCTCGACGGCTTCTCGCCGACCATCGTCGAGGTCGAAACCGAGGATGGGCTGGTTGGGATCGGCGAAGCGCCGACGCCGGCCGCCGCAGCCGTCATCAACGACGTGCTGGCGCCACGGCTTGTCGGCCGTGACGTCTTCGACATTGCCGGCGCCGAGGAGGTCTGCCTGCCGTTCTGGAGCGGCGTGCAGTCGATCAACGACCGCACCCGCATCATGGCCTTCGGCGCCATCGAGGTGGCGCTGTGGGACCTGCGCGGCAAGGCATGGAAGCAGCCGCTCTACCAATTGCTTGGCGGCGCCGTGCGCAAGGATATCCCGTTCACCGACTATTTTTCGCTGCGCGGCGATGGGGCCGAGGTGAAGGGCGAGAAAACGCCGGAGGAAGTCGCCGACTATTGCGTCGAACTCAACGAGCGCTTCGGCACCACCTTCTTCGAAGGCAAATTCTCGACGCATGATCCGAAAGTTTCGCTCAAAATGGTCGAGCTGATCCGCAAGAAACTCGGCGACGAGGTGATGATCCGCATCGATTCCAACCAGGCCTATTCGCTGGCCACCGCCAGGCAACTGGCGCGGCCGCTGGAGGAGCTTGGCGTGCGCAACTGGGAGGACCCGGTGGCGAGCATCGAAGAGATGCGCGAGTTGCGCCGTCACACCTCGATCCCGTTCTCGACCCACAATATCGACATTGCCCGCGCCATGGTGCTGAAGGTGCCGGACGCCTTTGTCGGCAATCCGACCGCGCATGGCGGCATCAGCCGTATGCAGCGCTTCGTCGGCGCCTGCGAGCACGCCGGCATCGACTACTGGTGCTACAGCGGCGATACCGGCGTCGGCAGCGCGGTCTACCTGCATCTGTGCGCGGCACTGGGTTGGATCCGGGAGCCAAACCAGTCGCTGTTTCGCATGCAGCCGATGGACATCATCGAGGAAGGGCCGTTTTCGCCGAGGAATAATGTCGTGGCGGTGCCGGAAGGCCACGGCCTCGGCGTCACGCTGTCGCAGGACAGGCTTGCCGCCTGCAATCGCGACTTTATCGAGAACGGGCCGTGCAACAAATACCACGATCCGGAAAAGCCCGGCACCTATCGCCGGCTGCCGTTGAACTAGGCGGTTTTTCGGCCGGCAATTGCATCAAAACAACGAGGAGTGATCACACAAGCCGACAAGAGACGGATACAACAAGAGAAGCCTGCGGCTGTGGCAACGATCACAAGCGCGCGGGACGAACGGGTAAAAAGCAGATGCCTCGCAAAATCCGGTCCCTCCTCATTGTGGACCAGATGGACCGCGGAAAATCGCATGCTACAGTCCCGGTCGAAAGACTTCGTTGACGGCCGGGATAAGGAGAACTCCACGGAATTTCGTCAGCCATAAACACACCAGCCAACGACAAGAACACAGGGGAAAGGGTAGACCCATGATCAAGAATTACCGCCTTCTCGACCTCATCCGGCGCCAGCGCACGCCGCTCGAAAACCACCTGATCGACGGGCTCGTCGACGGCCGCGTCAGCCGCCGTGAGTTCATTCGTCATGGCAGCCTGCTCGGCCTGTCGCTGCCGCTTCTCGGCGGCATCACCACCGCGGCCGGCCTCAGTGGCATGCCTTCGCTCGCCCGCGCTCAAGGGGCGCCAGGCGCCACCATTCGCGTCGCCAGCAGCGTGCCGGCCGCGGCCATCGACCCGGTGACCATTGCCGACGCCGGCGGTCTTCTGGTGATGCAGCAGGTGGCCGAATTCCTCTGCATCGATGGCCCCGACCTGGTGCTGCAGCCCGCACTTGCCGAAAGCTGGAAGCCGAACGCCGACGGCACGGTGTGGACGTTCACGCTGCGCAAGGGGGTGAAATTCCATTCGGGCGGCGAGATGAAGGCCGACGACGTGGTGGCCAGTATCGACCGCCTCGCCGATCCGGCGAATTCCTCCAACGCGCTATCGGTCTTCAACGGCATCCTGAAGAAGGGCGCCTCGAAGAAGGTCGACGACTATACGGTCGAGTTCCATCTCGACGCACCGAACGGCAACTTCCCCTACATGCTGTCGTCGGACAACTACAACGCCGTCATCGTGCCGGCGAGCTACAAGGGCGATTACGAGAAGAGCTTCGACGGCACAGGACCGTTCAAGATCGAAAAGTACACGCCGAAGGTCGGTGCGTCCTTCGTCCGCAACGAGAACTATTGGGGACCGAAGGCGCTGCCGGAACGCACCGAGTTCACCTTCTTTGCCGACATGCAGCCGATGATCCTGGCCTTGCAAGGCGGACAGGTCGACATCATCAACCAGATGCCGGTGCTGTCGGGCGTGGCGCTGCTCAACGATCCGAGCGTCGACATCATCAGCCTGAAGTCGTCCGCGCATCAGCAATTGCACATGCACTGCGATGAAGGCCCGACGAAGGACGCTCGCGTGCGCCGCGCCATCGCGCTCTGCCTCGATCGCGAGAAGCTCGCCGCCGGTCTGATGAAGGGACGCTCGGCGCTCGGCAATGACAGCCCGTTCGCCGCAGTCTACCCCTCGACCGATACGACCGTGCCGCAGCGCAAGCAGGATATCGCGCAGGCCAAGCAGCTGATGGAAGCCGCCGGCGTCGGCTCAGGCTTCAAGATGACGCTCACCACCGAGCGCTATCTGGAGATTCCGGAATACGCCCAGCTCGTCCAGAACTGGGTCAAGGAAATCGGCATCGAGCTGGAGCTCAACATTCTCGACCAGGGCGCCTATTATGGAGATGCGGTATTCGGCAAATCGAACTGGCTGGATTCGGCGATGGGCATCACCGATTACGGCCACCGCGGCGTGCCGAATGTCTATCTGGCGGCGCCGCTGAAGAGCGAAGGCACCTGGAACGCGGCGCACTTCAAGAACAAGGACTACGATGCGCTGGCGACCAGCTACATCGCGGCCCTCGACCTCGAAGCGCAGAAGGCCGATGCCGGCAAGATCCAGAAGCTGCTGCTCGAGGAAACGCCTGTCATCTTCGGCTATTTCTACGACTACCTGACGGCGACGGCGAAGGGCGTGACCGGCGTGCAGCCGACCGCCATGTCGCAGCTGTTCCTCGACAAGGCGTCGAAGGCCTGAACGGAAAGAGAAAGCCAATCCTCTAACGGTCAGCTCCCGCACGGGAGCTGACTCAGCAAGGAGTTTAAGCCATTCTCTCCTTCCTCGTCCGGCGTGTCTCGCTGTCGCTCGTCACGCTGTTCCTGCTCTCGATCATGGTGTTTCTGGGCGGCCAGGTGCTGCCCGGGAATGTCGGGCGCGCCATATTGGGGCCGTTCGCCGACCAGCGTGCCGTCGATGCGCTCAACCACACGCTCGGCGTCGACCGTCCGCTGCTGACCCAATATGGCAGATGGATCTGGAATTTCATCCAGGGCGACATGGGCACGTCCTATATCTTCCGCTCGCCGGTGGCGCCGTTCGTGCTCGATGCGCTCGTCAATTCGATGAAGCTCGCGGCCGTCGCCTTCGTGCTGGTGGTGCCGATCGGCATTCTCGGCGGCGTGATTGCCGCGCTCAACCTCAACCGGCCGCTCGACCGTATCATCAGCCTTGGCGGCCTGTCGGTGACGGTGCTGCCGGAGTTCGTCACCGGCATCATTCTGATCCTGATCTTCGGCGTGTGGCTGCGATGGCTGCCGATCTCGGCGGCATGGCCGAAGGACGCCGGCTTCTTCACCCAGCTCTATTACCTGATCCTGCCGTCGCTGCCGCTGTTCCTGGTGCTGTTCGGCTACATCGCCCGCATGGCGCGCTCCGGCATGATCGAGGCGCTCGATTCCGACTACACGCGCACCGCTGTGCTCAAGGGCCTGCCATGGCGAACGGTGATCTGGCGCCATGTGTTGCGCAACGCGCTGCTGCCGACCATCACCGTCATCGCCACGCAGACCGGTTATCTCATCGGCGGCCTCGTCGTCATCGAGACGCTGTTCCGCTACCAGGGCATCGGCTCGCTGATCTTCACCGCGGCGCGCGGAAAGGATTTCCCGATCCTCGAAGCCGGCATCCTGACCATCGGCATCGTCTATGCGGTGGCGACCCTTGCCGCCGACTTTCTCTATTCCGTGCTCAATCCACGCATTCGGCTGGGGACAGATCAATGAGCGCCACCGACACCACCCCGGCGCCCGACACTGCCGCCCCGCGCGGCCCCTGGGCCGAAGTGTTCTTCTCGCTGCTGCGGTCGCCGACCTTTCTGGTAGGCCTCGGCATCGTGCTGTTCTGGGTCGCCTGCGCTTTGTTCGGTGAGCATTTCGCGCCCTATGACCCGCTTGCCGACGACATCATCAACGCGCTGGCGCCGCCTTCGGGCGAGCACTGGTTCGGCACCGACCAGATCGGCCGCGACGTCTTCTCGCGCGTCATCGTCGGCTCGCGCGACATCCTGACGGTGGCGCCGCTGGCGACGTTGCTGGCGACCGTGGCGGGCACCGCGCTCGGCCTCTTCACCGGCTATTTCCGCGGCATTGTCGACGACATCGTCAGCCGCATCCTCGAAGCCTTCATGGCGATCCCGGTGGTCATCGTCGCCCTGCTGGCAATCGTCGCGCTCGGAACTTCCAAGGCGACGGTCATCGTCGTCATCGGCCTGAGCTTCGCGCCGATCATTGCGCGGACGGTGCGCTCGGCGGTGCTTGCCGAACGCGAACTCGACTATGTCGCCGCTGCGCAGCTGAGGCATGAAAGTGCTGTGCACACGATGTTCGTCGAGATCCTGCCCAATGTCATTCCACCGATCCTGGTCGAGACCACGGTGCGGCTCGGCTATGCGATCTTTGCCGTCGCCACGCTCTCCTTCATGGGTTTCGGCATCCAGCCGCCCTCGCCCGACTGGGGCCTGTCGATCTCGTCCAATTACGGCATGATCGGCGGCGGCTTCTGGTGGACGGTGCTGTTCGACGCGCTCGCCATCGCCTCGCTGGTGATCGGCGTCAACCTAGCGGCCGACGGCGTTCAGGGGGCGCTCAATGACTGAGACCAACGCGCTCGACCTCCACGACCTCTCCGTCGCCTATCGCGTCAACGGCCGCAACCGCGCGGTGCTGCGCAATCTCAGCCTCACCATCGGCCGCGGCGAGGCCTACGGGCTGGTCGGTGAATCCGGCTGCGGCAAATCCACCGTGGCGCTGACCGTGGTGCGTTATCTCCCGCGCAACGGCTCGATCACCGGTGGGGCGATTTCGCTCGACGGCCAGGATGTCATGAAGCTCGACGCCGAGGCGCTCAGGCGCGCCCGCGCCGACAGTGTGTCGATGGTCTATCAGGACCCGGGCAAGGCGCTGAACCCGTCGCTGCGCATCGGCCGCCAGCTGACCGAGATTTTCGAGCTTGGCGGCGTCTCGGGACAAGCGGCCGAAGAGCGCGCCGTCGCCATGCTGAACCGGGTGCGCATTTCCGATCCGAAGAGCGTCATGCAGCGCTATCCGCACCAGCTTTCCGGCGGCATGCAGCAGCGCGTGGCGATTGCCATGGCGCTGGCCAACGATCCGACGATGCTGATCCTCGACGAGCCGACGACCGGCCTCGACGCGACGGTGGAAGCCGAGGTGCTCGACCTTATCGCGCAGCTGCGGCAAGAGCTTTCGGCCTCGATCCTGTTCATCAGCCACAACCTCGCCGTCGTCTCCAACATGTGCGACCGGGTCGGCGTTCTCTATGCCGGCATGCTGGTCGAGGAAGGACCGACGGATCGCGTGTTCAGCGATCCGCGCCATCCCTATACGGTGGCGCTGCTGCGCTGCCTGCCACGTGGCGGCCAGCGCAAGGACCATGGCCGGCTCGACACCATTCCGGGCTTCCTGCCCGGCATCGGCGCCACCATCAAAGGCTGCGCCTTCGCCGATCGCTGTGCGCTGGCCGATGACCGCTGCCGCACCGAATTGCCGCCGCTCTATGAGCTTGACGATGGCCATGGCGGCGTCCGGCTGTCGCGCTGCCACTATCACGAGAAGGCGCAGGCGCTGCCGCGCGCGACACCGAGCGACGTCACGGTGCCTGCCCGCAAGGAGGCGCCGGCGGTGCTGCGCGTCGAAGGGCTGAACAAGACCTATTCCAGCCACGGCCATGCGCTGCGGGCGGTAAAAGATGTCTCGGTCAGCCTGTGGCCGGGCGAGACGCTCGGCCTGGTCGGCGAATCCGGCAGCGGCAAGACGACCTTTGCCCGGCTGCTGCTTGGCCTCGTGCCGCCGGATGAAGGCGGCACGATCGAGCTCGAAGGCAAGACGCTGGCGCCGCGGCTGGAAAGCCGCAGCGACGACCAGATCAAGGCGATGCAGATCGTCTTCCAGAACCCGGATTCAGCACTCAACCGCTCGCATTCGATCCGCCATCTGATCAGCCGCGCGCTGAAGCGGCTGGCGGGCCTGAAGGGCGCTGCATTGCAGGCACGGCTCGAAGAGTTGGTGCGCTCGGTACGGCTCACCGACCGGCATCTGGCCGTCAAGCCGCGCCAGCTCTCAGGCGGGCTGAAGCAGCGCGTCGCCATTGCGCGCGCCTTCGCCGGCGAGCCGCGCATCGTTGTCTGCGACGAGCCGACCTCGGCGCTCGACGTTTCGGTGCAGGCGGCGATCCTCAATCTGCTCGCCGACCTGCAGTCGAAGGAAGACGTCAGCTACATCTTCATCTCGCACGATCTTGGCGTGGTGCGTTACCTCTCCGACAAGATCGCCGTGCTCTATCTCGGCCGCATCATGGAGCTCGGACCGTCCGAAAACGTCTTTGCCGGGCCGCATCACCCCTATACCGAAGCGCTGCTGTCGGCGGTGCCCAAGCTCGACCAGACCGAGACGGCGCGCATTCGCCTCGACGGCGAAATCCCCAGCGCCACCAATCCGCCGTCCGGCTGCGTCTTCCACACGCGCTGTCCGCGCAAGATCGGCGCGATCTGCGAGACGCAGGAACCGCCGCTCAGCGAAGCCCAGCCCGGCCATTCGATCCGCTGCCACATTCCCTATGCGGAGCTGGCCAGGCTGCAGGCGCCGAAGCAGGCCGTTCCAGTGGGTTAGAGCCGATAGGTATCGGCCATGCTGAAGACGCGGTCGCCTTCGGCAAAACCCTCGGCTGGCGTCCAGTCGCTGGCCAGCGCGCGCAACCCGTCGAGCGCGACATTGAGCGTGTCCGACGAGATCGGGTTTGCTGGGTAGGCGAGATAGATCGGCCGCTGGAACACCGGCGCATCCTCGATGCGCCGCATCTCGCCGCGCTCGATATGACCGCCGACGGCGCTGAGCGGCAGGTAGGCCGCCGCCTGCTGCGACAGCACGTGCTGCAGCCCGATGAACACCAGCCCGGCCGAGATGGCCGGCTTCACCATGCCGGCAAAGGCGCGGTCGTGCTCGATGCGGAACTCCAGCCCCCAATCCATGAAAATGTAGTTCTCGGTCCACGGCCTGGTCTGCGCGGCATGCTGGACAAGCACGACCTGGTCGACGGCCAGCGTCTCATAGACGACGCCGGGATGCGGCCGCGGCAGATAGAGGATGCAGATGTCGAGCAGGCCTTCCGCCAATTGGTCGATCGCCTGGTCGGGGAAACTGCCTTCGAGCCGGAGCGCCACGTTCGGCCGCCTTTCGCGCATCCAGGCAATCCAGGACGAGGTGATGCGATCCCACAGATAGGCGGGTGCGGTGAGCCGCAGCAGCGTCTCATAGCCATCGGGAACCGCGATGTCCTGCCGCGACTGCTCCCAGGTGCGGGTGATCGTGGAGGCGTGCGGCAGGAACTGGCGGCCGGCCGGCGTCAGCGTGACGCCGTCGCGGTCGCGGACGAAAAGCCGGCGCCCCAATTGCTCTTCCAGCCCTCTGATCCGCGCGCTGACCGTGGACTGGGCGAGGTTCAGCCGGCTGGCGGCGACGGTAAAGCTGCCATGGGTGGCAACCTCGAGAAAACTGCGCAGATTCTCAGTGTCCATGGTTTGGCTCCGTCATCGAAAATTTCGATGGCCGCCATCAAAAAATATCGCTTTCCGGCCGCGGTCAACAGTGAACTATTTGGCGCAGCCCCCACGAAAACAGGAATGCCGCCCATGCCGAAGCATTTCCAAACCACCGATGCCGCCCGCAAGACTTTAAGCGCCATCGAAAATTCCGCTGTCGACGAGTTGCTGGCCGGCCGCATCGGCCGGCGCGATTTCCTGCGGCATGGCAGCATGCTCGGCCTGTCGCTGCCGTTCCTGGGCAGCCTTGTCGCCGCCGCTGGTTTTGGCACAGAGCCGGCCCGCGCCGAGGGCAAGCCCGGCGGCACGGTGCGTGCCGGCATCGCGACGCCGGGCGGCGCCATCGATCCCGTCACCTACTATGACAGCGGCAGCTACCAGTTGGTGTTCCAGACCGCCGAGTTTCTCTGCGTCACCCAGCCGGACCTGACCCTGAAGCCGGTGCTGGCCGAGAGCTGGGCGCCAAATGAGGACGGCAGCGTCTGGACCTTCAAGCTGCGCAAGGGCGTGAAATTCCACAATGGCGAAGAGTTTAGGGCGGACGACGTCGTCGCCACCTTCGACCGGCTTGCCGATCCGGCCGGCGCTTCCAATGCGCTCTCCGTGTTCAAGGGCCTGCTGTCGAAAGGCGGCACGCAAAAGGTCGACGACCACACCGTCGCCTTCCATCTCGATGCGCCCAACGGCAGCTTTCCCTATTCGGTGTCGATCGACAATTACAACGCCGTCATCCTGCCGGCGAGCTACAAGGGCGACTACGAAAAGACCTTCGAAGGCACCGGCCCGTTCCGGCTGGAGAGCTATACGCCCAAGGTCGGCGCCACCTTCATCCGCAACCCCGACTATTGGGGCGAGAAGGCCCTGCCCGACCGGCTCGAATTCAAGTTCTACGGCGACGTACAGCCGCGCATCCTGGCGCTGCAGGCCGGCGAGGTCGACCTGCTCGACGCCGTGCCGCTCGATGTCAGCCAGGTGGTGCTGAACAGTCCCGACATCACCGTGCTGCGCGTCGCCTCGACCGCGCATCGCCAGTTGCACATGCGCTGCGACATGGCGCCGTTCACCGACAAGCGCGTGCGCCAGGCGCTGGCGCTCTGCATCGACCGCTCGAAACTGGTCGACGGTCTCTGCCGCGGCATGGCGGCGACCGGTAATGACAGCCCCTTCGCGCCGGCCTTCCCGGCCACCGACAAATCGATCCCGCAGCGTGCGCAGGACATCGCCAAGGCCAAGCAGCTGATGGAAGCGGCGGGGTTGGCTGGCGGCTTCGACATCACGCTGACGACGCTGCGCTATTCCGACATTCCGGGCTACGCGCAATTGTTCCAGAATTTTGCCAAGGAGATCGGCGCCCGCATCGCGCTCAACATCGAGGACCAGGACAAATATTACGGCAAGGCGGTGTTCGGACAGTCGGACTGGCTGGACAGCCCACTCGGCATCACCGACTACGCCCACCGCAGCGTGCCGAACGTTTTCCTGAAGAGCCCGCTGGTCGGCGACGGGCCGTGGAACGCGGCGCATTTCAAGAGCCCGGCCTATGACGGCATGGTCACGTCCTATCTGAAGGCGCTCGATATCGGCGCGCAGCGGACTGCGGCCTCCGACATCCAGAAGCTGCTGCTCGACGAGACGCCAGTCATCTTCAGCTATTTCCCCGACTTGTTGGTGCCGGTGCGCAAGAATGTCAGCGGCCTGCCGCCGATTGCCGCCGGACTGCTGCTCGATCGCGTATCCTTGGGGTAGAGGATCCCGGACCGAGAGCCCCGCGCGACAAAGCGAGCAGCTCTTGCCGCGTCGACCTTCGGTTCGGGCTTTGTCGCCCTTAACAAGAAACCGGCTTCACCATGCACCAGCGTTCGGCCACGAAAGACAAGAAACGGGAGACCACCATTCGCAAGCCCCATCTGCGCGGTCGTGGACCGCATTTCCCTGTGCTCGACCAGATCGTCCAGTACGAGTTCGAGCCCGGCTATGTCGCCTTCACCATGCCTTCGCTGAAAAGGATAAGGGTGCAGGTGGGCTCAATGACCGTCGCTGACACCACAAAGGCGCTGATGTTCTACGAATCCGATCATCTGCCGGTCTATTATTTCCCGATCGAGGATGTGCGTGAGGAGTTCCTGCTGCCCTCGAAGACGACGACCGAGGACCCCTACAAAGGCACTGCCACCTTCTACTCGCTCAACACCGGCATCACTTTGGTCGAGGATGGGGCGTGGCGTTACCTCGATCCGGCCAAGGGCTGCCCGCCGATCGCCGGCTACATGTCGTTCGTGTGGAGCAAGATGGGCCACTGGTTCGAGGAGGATGAGGAGATCTTCGTCCATGCCCGTGATCCGTTCCGCCGAGTCGACTGCCTGCCCTCGTCGCGGCGGGTGCAGGTCATTCTCGATGGCGAACAGGTGGCGGATTCGCGCCGCGGCGTGTTCCTGTTCGAGACCGGCCACCCGGTGCGCCATTATCTGCCGATCGCCGACACCAGGCTCGATATGTTCGCGCCCAGCCGCTACATCTCGCGCTGTCCCTACAAGGGCATCTCCAACTACTACCACGTGACGACCGCCACCAAACGGCACGAGAACATGGTCTGGTACTATCCCGAACCGGTGCACGAGGCCGAGCGCATCAAGGGCCTGGTGTGTTTTCATCACGAGCTTGTCGACAAGATCCTGGTCGATGGGGTGGAGATTCCGAAGGAGGCGACTGCCGCTTCCAGCGGGTATTTTTGATCGGTCTAGTCCACGGCCAGCGCAACCAGCAAGATTGGCTGAAACAGCCCAGTGCTTCGTCATCCCAGGGCGAAGCAGGAGCGAAGCTCCGTCGCGTAGACCCTGGGATCCATTCCGTGCCATCCGTCGAAGAATGCAGGGTGCAGATCTATCTTGCGCCGTGGCGTTCGTCGGCTGATGTCGCGGCATGGATCCTCGGGTCAAGCCCGAGGATGACGATCGGAGGGGTTGAAATATTTTTCAAATAGAAATAGGAATGTTCAAAATGATGATTTGACGCAGCAGTGCGTCATGACTGGAGGAAGCGATATGGCCCATCCGCAATTTGCAGCGGAACTTCTGCAGCGCGCTGAAGCCCAGGGGCCTATCACCATCGGCCTGGCCGGCGCCGGGCAGATGGGCACCGACATCGTCGTCCAGGTGGCGCTGATGCCGGGCATGCGGATCGGTGCCATTTCCGAGGTGCGGCCACAAGCGGCGATCGATGCGGCGCTGCTCGCCGGCCATGACCGTTCCGACATCGTCCAGGCGGCCAACGCCTCGGCCATCGACCGCGCCATCGAGGCCGGCAAGATCGCGGTGACCGAGGACCTGCATGCGCTGGCCGCGGCCGGCCGCATCGACGTCATCATCGACGCCACCGGCAATCCCAACATCGGCACGCTGTTTGCGCTCGAAGTGATGAAGAACGGCAAGCATATCGTCATGCTCAATGTCGAGGCCGACATCACCATCGGCCGCTTCCTCAAGGAAGAAGCCCGCAAGGCCGGCGTCGTCTACACCGGTGCTGCCGGCGACGAGCCCGCCTGCACGCTGGAGATCATCGGCTTTGCCCGCAGCCTCGGCTTCAACATCATCGCCGCCGGCAAGGGCAAGAACAATCCGCTGAAGATCGACGCCATGCCGGCCGACTACGAGAAGGAAGCGGCCGAGCGCAACATGAATGCGCGCATGCTGGTCGAGTTCGTCGACGGCTCGAAGACGGCGATCGAGATGGTGGCGATCGCCAACGCCACCGGCCTGGTGCCTGATGTGCCCGGCATGCACGGCCCGACGGCGACGCTCGAGGAGCTGGCCAGCGTGCTGTGCCCGCGCGAGGATGGCGGCGTGCTGCACCGCAAGGGCGTGGTCGACTACTCCATTGGCAAGGGCGTGGCGCCGGGCGTGTTCTGCGTCATCGAAACCAGGCATCCGCGCGTCATGGAGCGGATGATCGACCTCAAGGTCGGCAAAGGCCCCTATTTCACGATCTTCCGCCCCTATCACCTGACCAGCCTGGAAGTGCCGCTGTCGGCGGCGCGCGCCGTTGTCTACAAGCGCGCCGACATGGAGCCGCTCGACCATCCAGTGGCCGAGGCGGTGGCAGTGGCCAAAAGCGATCTCGGCGCCGGCCAGTCGCTCGGGATGATCGGCGAGACCGACTATCGCGGTTTCGCCATGACATGGGAGGACGCGCGGGCCAAGGGTGCACTGCCGCTCGGGCTGGCCGAACGCGCCAGGGTGGTCAAGCCGATCAAGACCGGCGACTTCCTGACCTATGAAAATTGTGTACCCGACGATTCGATGGTGATAACGCAGATCCGCCGCCGTCTCGACCAGTCGGACGGACGGTTCGTGACCAACGCCGCCTGAACCTTCGGGGCCTCTGATGGACGACGTCGTTATCGGGATCGACGCCTCGACGACGGCCGTGAAGGCGATTGCTTTCACCCGCGACGGCGCGGAGCTGTTCCAGGCGCGCGAAACCTATCCGCTTTCAAACCCGAAGCCCGGCCATTTCGAGCAGGACGCCGAACATTGGTGGGCAGCCCTGGTCAGCGCGCTGAAGCAGGTCACCGACAAGGCCGGCGCCACGCGCGTGGCGGCCATTTCCATCGCGCATCAGCGCGAGAGCTTCACGCTGATCGATGACGAGGGCAAGCCGCTCATCCCCGCGATCCTGTGGCTTGACGAGCGTGCGCGGCCGCAGGTCGCCAGGCTGTCGGCCGAACTCGGCCGCGAAGCGATCCGCGACTGGAGCGGCAAGCCGCCGGACCCGACGCCGGCGCTTTACGCCATCGCCTGGCTGGCCGAGCACCAGCCGCAAGTTCTGACCAAGGCGGCGGCGCTGGTCGATGTTCACGGCTTCTTCGTCCACCGGCTGACCGGACGCCTCGTCACCAGCACGGCAAGCGCTGATCCGCTTGGGCTGCTCGATATCGCGACAGGGCGATGGCATGCCGACCTCATCGCGGCCGCAGGCCTTCAGCCACGGCAATTGCCGGCGCTGATCGGCCCAGGCCAAATCTGCGGCGGACTTGCCGAAAGCATTGCGCAGCTAACCGGGCTGAAAACCGGCACGCCGGTCGTTGCCGGCGCCGGCGACGGCCAGGCGATGGGTCTGGGCATGGGCGTCTACGGTGCCGGCAGGAGCTACCTCTCGCTTGGCTCGGGTGTCGTCAGCGGCTGCTATTCAGGCACGGTCACCACGTCGGACGCATTTCGCACGCTGGTCTCGCCGACCGGCTCCGGCTTCATGCTGGAGACGGTATTGCGCTCGGGCATGCAACTGGTCGACTGGATCCTGCGCACCACAGGTGCGGCTTCCGCGGCAGAACTGGAGAAACTTGCCGTCGATGTGCCTGCCGGCAGCGACGGGCTGCTGATTATGCCCTACTGGGCTGGCGTCATGAGCCCCTATTGGGATGGCGCGGCACGAGGCGCCGTCGTCGGCCTGTCGCTCAACCACGAACCCAGGCATCTCTTCCGCGCGACGCTGGAAGGTATCGCTTTGGAGCAGGCCATCGCCAGCGAAGCCATGGAAGCCGAGAGCGGCGGCAGGCCGGCGGAGATGATCGCCGCCGGCGGCGGCACCAATTCTGCGCTGCTGATGCGGATCATGGCCAGCGTGCTCGAGCGGCCGCTTTTCGTCTCGCCGGTCAACGAGGCGGCGGCCCTTGGCGCTGCCATGCTAGCGGCTTCGGCCATCGGCTGGTTCGCCTCGCCGGAAGAAGCCGCCAAGGCAATGGCGGCGGCGCCGGCCAGGCGTGTCGAACCTGATATGGCGCTGGTGCCGGCCTATCGGGCACGCAAGGCGATCTACCGCGACCTCTATCACGCGACACGCGATATCCATGCGCGGCTGGGCGAGGTCTGAGGTCGCGCGCCGTTACAATTCCTATCCTCCGACCGTTTGTTTTGTGTCTTGTCCGGCGGATGCTAGACTCATCGGCATCATGAAGGCTGCACTTCACCTTGCTGCCCTGCCCTGGATTGCCGCTCTTGTGGCAGCTCCAATGGCAGCGCGTGCGCAGGACGAACCGCCTTTCGAAATCTCACTCGACATGAACAATGACGGCCGGATCGATCGGGCCGTGATCACCACGAACCCCGACGATGGGTCGGCGGATCTCTCGCTTTATCTGGCTGCCGGCGAGGGAAAGCTCGATCCTTCGCGCAAGCCTGACTTCATCAAAAAAGCACTGACGGAGGATCATGTCCTGGCGCTCGACGAGAAGAGCAATGGGTCGCTTGTCGTCACCTCGTGCTTCGGCTGCGGCGCCAATAAATCCTGGGAAGCGACGCTGACGATTGTCTATAGCGGCGGCAAATTCCTGGTCGCCGGCTACAGCCGCGACTGGGACTGGAACGTGCAGAAAGCTGACGGCACGGTCGAGACGACGCTCGGAGGCTGCGACATCAATTTCCTCACCGGCAAAGGCGTCGCCTCAAAGGATATGGACGACGGCAAGCCGGTCGCGGGAAAATTCAGGCCAATCGCGCTTGCCGACTGGTCGGACGACAACCGTCCCGAGCCCTGCAAATTCTGAAAAGGCCCACGAGCTTCAGCGGCCGAGCAAGCCCTTGGCCGCATCCTCGTCGGTGATCAGCACGGAAACCTTGGTGCCCGCCAGCGCCGCGCGCATCACCGCGACCTTCTCCTGACCGCCCGAAACCAGGATGATGTTCGGGATGTCCGACAACTCCTGCAGCGGATAGGCGCAGACGCGGCGGTTGACCTCGTGATCGACCGGGCGGCCCTCGGCGTCGATGAAGTGGCAGAGGATGTCACCCACGGCACCTGCCGCCTGCAATTCCTCGAGCTCGCTCGGCTTGATGAAGCCGTAGTTGGCGATCGGGCTGTCGTTGGAAAACGAGCCGACGCTGAGCACGGCGATGTTGGCGCGGCGCGCGCGGAAGACGACGTCCTGGACGCTGCGCTGGCTCATGAAGGCATCGCGCTGCTCGGGCCTATCGGCATAGACCGGCACTGGCAGCAGAAAACATTCGGCGCCGATCTTTTCGGCGAACTCCCAGGCGCTTTCGGTCGGGTTGAGCGGCTGCGCATGGGTGAGGCCGCCGAGCATCGAAACGACAGTGGTTCTGGCGATCGGCCGCCGCGGCAATTCGTTGATGG
The DNA here is from genome assembly GCF_056404855.1 of Mesorhizobium sp. P2_B11. Classification (NCBI taxonomy): domain Bacteria; kingdom Pseudomonadati; phylum Pseudomonadota; class Alphaproteobacteria; order Hyphomicrobiales; family Phyllobacteriaceae; genus Mesorhizobium; species Mesorhizobium sp. P2_B11. The sequence goes on along the minus strand of NZ_JBFUDF010000005.1, from coordinate 30,991 downwards.
CGAATTTCAGCGTGCGGCCCCAGCCCAGCGCAATGACATCGCCGGCGTTGACGTTGTCGGCGAGGTAGGCGGCAGCGGCATGGCCTATCATCAGCGGCGCGTTGTTGCGGTCGGCGGCTGACGGAACCACGACGGCCTGGCTTAACCCGAAGCGTTGTTTCAGGCTTTCCTCAAGCTGCACGCATTCGACGACGCTGTCGCGGATGCGGAACTGGACGATGCCTTCCTCGCGCGCGGCGGAGAGGATGCGATGCACCTTGATGCGGCCGATGCCGAGGATCTCGGAGATACGCTCCTGCGTCAGCCCCTCGACATAGTAGTGCCAGGCGGCGCGGGCCTTCAGCTCGGCATCCGGAAAGCGCGACGCCTTCTCGTTCTCAATCACCGCCATCTTTCTTGCCCTCCCGCAGCAAGCCTTCCCGTAAGGCAAACCGCCTTGCCACGCAAACCGCCTCCGAATGGCGCGACAGCACTTGACAATTTTCTGATGAACAGTTTAGCTGAACAAAATTGCATATCAAAGATAAATTGTTCACAAGGAGGAGCCTGGTGAACAAGAGCGGACGGGCAAGCCATCGCCATTCGCTGACGGAGGAGACGAAGTGACCGTGAGCAACGATGCAAGCGATCTGAAAGCCGCGACCGGCGCTCAAGGCGCGACGGGTGCGAAGCTTTCAGCGCTGTTCGCCGGAACCATGGGACCGCTGATCGGCCTGGCGCTCTTGTGCCTGGCGCTGACGCTGACCACCGACACGTTCCTGACGGTGCGCAACATCCTCAACGTGCTCGACCAGATCACCGTGCTCGGCATCATGGCGATCGGCATGACGCTGGTCATCCTGATCGGCGGCATCGACCTCTCCGTCGGCTCGGTGCTGGCGCTGGCCTCGATGGTGATGGGCTTCGTCGCCCATCCCGACTACCTCAATCTCGGCATTCCTGCCGGTATCGTCGCGGCGCTCGTCGTCGCCGGCCTGTGCGGGCTGACCTCCGGCCTGCTGGTGACGCTCACCAAGCTGCCGCCCTTCATTGCCACGCTGGCGATGATGTCGGTGGCGCGCGGGCTTGCCAACATGATCACCGACGGCTCGCAGATCGTCGGTTTCCCCGACTGGTTCACCAACCTGTCTATCATCCGCCATTTCGGCTTCCTGTCGGTCACCGTCGGGTTGATGATCGTGCTGGCGATCGTCTTCGCCATCTTCCTCAACTACCGCGCCACCGGCCGCAGCCTCTACGCCATCGGCGGCAGCGCCGAGGTCGCCCGGCTCTCCGGCATTCCGGTGAAGTCGCTGACCAACTGGGTCTACGCCATTTGCGGCGTGCTTGCCGGGCTCGCCGGCATCGTGCTGGCGGCACGGCTGGATTCGGTGCAGCCAAGCTCCGGCCTCGGCTACGAGCTCGACACCATCGCTGCCGTGGTCATCGGCGGCGCCAGCCTGTCGGGTGGCGTCGGCTCGATCGGTGGCACCGCCGTCGGCGTGCTCATCATCGGCGTGCTTCGCAACGGGCTCAATCTGCTCGGCGTTTCGCCCTTCATCCAGCAGGTGGTGATCGGCGTGGTGATCGCGCTGGCGGTTGCCACCGACACCTGGCGCCGGCGGACACACTGAGAAGGGGGCGCAATGAGGAATTCGCCCGGAGCGTCCGGGCGATAGACGGATCGGTCGATCCGAAACTGGGATGTTCCAAGGGGCGCGATGCGCTGGCGGGACAGTTTGACTATCAACGGAGGAAAACATGCTGACCAAACGTTCACTGCTGCTTGCCGCGGCCGCAATCATTCCGCTGCTCGGCCTCACCGACATCGCCTCGGCCAAGGAGGCCAAGAAGCTCGGCCTGGCCGTCGCCAACCTGCAGGCCGACTTCTTCAACCAGATCAAGCAATCGGTCGAAGCCTACGGCAAGGAGAAGGGCATCGAGATCGTCACCGTCGACGCCAAGGGCGATTCGGCGACGCAGGTCAGCCAGGTGCAGGATCTGATCACGCAGAACATCGACGCGCTGATCTACATCCCGGCCGGCGCCACCGCCGCCACCGTGCCGACCAAGACCGCCAAGGCCGCCGGCATCCCGGTGATCAATGTCGACCGCAACGCCGACGGCGCGCCCGGCGACACGTTCATCGCCACCAACAGCGTTGCCTCGGCGCAGGCCGTTTGCGACTACATCGCCAAGCAGGCCGGCGGCAAGGGCGAGCTGATCATCATCCACGGCCAGAAGGGTACGACGCCGGAAGTCGACCGTTCCAAGGGCTGCGGCGAAGCGCTGAAGTCCTATCCTGATATCAAGGTGGTCGGCGAGCTGTGGAGCGAAGGCTGGCACCAGGACGAAGGTTTCAAGCTAACGCAGGACCTGCTGCAGTCGCATCCGGACGTCTCCATCGTCATCGGACAGGCCGATGCGCTGGCGCTGGGCGCCGCACAGGCGGTCAAGGTTGCCAATCCCGGCCACAAGGTCTGGGTCGCCGGCTTCGACGGCGACGTGGCGGCGCTGAAGGCTCTGAAGGACGGCGTGTTCGACGTCACCGCGACCCAGCAGACGCAAGGCATGGGCCGGCTCGCCGTCGATGCGGCGATCAAGCTGGTGGCCGGCGAAAAAGTCCCCGCCGAAGATCTGCAGGACGCGACGCTGACCACCAAGGACAATGTCGAGCAGTTCATCGCCAAGCACCCGTAAGAGCTGGCATCCCTGAGACTTGAGAGTTGACGAGCGCAACGATGTCTCCTGATCCACGCCTCAGCGAAAGCCCGCACAACGGGCTCTTCGTCCACGGCCTCTGCAAGAGCTACGGACCGGTGCAGGTTCTGGCCGATGCGAGTTTCGAGGTGCGACCGGGCGAGGTCGTGGCACTGCTCGGCGAGAATGGCGCCGGCAAGTCGACTGTCTCGAACATCATCGCCGGCGCGACGAAATCCGATGCCGGCTCAATCACCTGGCGGGGGAAACCTTATTCCCCCGCCAACCCCGCCGCGGCAATCGATGCCGGCGTCGGTATGATCCATCAGGAACTGAAGCTGCTGCCGGACCTGTCGGTGGCGGAAAACGTCTATGTCGGGCGCCTGCCGATGCGCGGCGGCCGCATCGACCGCGCCGGGATGAACGCCAGGGCCTCGGCGCAATTGAAGCGGCTCGGCCTCGACGTCTCGCCCGAGCGCAAGGTGCGCACGCTGCGCATTGCCGCCCAGCAGCAGGTGGAGATCGCCAAGGCGCTGACGCTGAACGCTGAATTGCTGATCTTCGACGAGCCGACGGCAGCGCTCGGCGGCGAGGAAACGGAGCTTTTGTTCCAGCAGATCCGCAAGCTCAAGGCGGAAGGCATGTCCTTCATCTACATCAGCCACCGTCTCGACGAGATCGCTGAGATCGCCGACCGCGTGGTGGTGATGCGCGATGGGCGCATCGTCGCCCGCCACGAACGCGCCGACGTGCCTGTGCGCACGGTCGTCGAGCAGATGGTGGGCCGCTCGGTCGAGCGCATGTTTCCGCATTTGACGCCGCCCCGCGAGGAAACGCTGCTCGAGGTCGAGAACCTGTCCTCGCCGGAAAAGAGTTTCAACAACGTCGCCTTCTCGGTCAAAGCAGGCGAGATCCTCGGCATTGCAGGCTTGATCGGCGCCGGTCGCACCGAGCTGGTGCGGGCGATCGCCGGCGCCGATCCGATCTCGTCGGGCTCGGTGCGGGTGGCCGGCAAACCGGTGCATCTCAGCGGACCGGCGGCGGCGATCAAGGCCGGCGTCGTGCTGGTGCCGGAAGACCGCAAGGCGCAAGGCGTGGTGCTGGACCAGACGATCGGCGAGAACCTGGCATTCGGCAATTTCGACCATGTGGCGCCGAACGGCTGGGTGTTTCCAAAGGCGGTGCAGAAATTCGCCGAGGCCGGCATCGCCAGGCTCGGCGTCAAAGGCAAGCCGAACCAGGCGGTGTCAAAACTGTCCGGTGGCAACCAGCAGAAGGTGATCATCGCCAAATGGGTGTCGCGTCCGCCCAAGGTGTTCATCCTGGATGAGCCGACGCGCGGCATCGATGTCGGTGCGCGGGCAGCGATCTACGATGTCATCGCCGACCTCGCCCGCTCCGGCATGGCGGTGGTGGTGGTGAGCTCCGACCTCGAGGAAGTGCTCGGCCTGTCGCATCGCGTGCTGGTGCTGAGCCGTGGCCGCCAGCGTGGCATTCTCGACCGCAGCGAGGCCAGCAACGTCGCCGTCATGGAACTTGCGACAAGTTAGGGTAACGCAAAGTATCGGAACACAGCGCAGCAGGTGATATCCTCCCAAGGACCGGACCGCGCGGGGCGCCAGCAAAAAGACTGGCGCCCCTTCATTTCGAGTGGCCGGCAGTTGGAGCAGAGGGACCGACAATGAAACTATTCGATCTACATGGAGACGTAGCGCTGGTGACCGGCGCCGGCAGCGGCATCGGGCAAGCGATTGCCATTGGCCTGGCCGAAGCCGGCGCCGATGTCGTCTGTTTCGGCCACATCTCCAAGGGCGGGCTGGACGAGACCGCACACAAGATTTCGGCGTTTGGCCGCAAGGCGCTGGTGCTGACCGGCACGGTGACCTCGGAGGCCGACCTCGCAGCCGCGATCGAGCGTACCGAGAAAGAACTCGGCGCGCTGACCATCGCCGTCAACAATGCCGGCATTGCCGGAGCCGAACCGGCCGAGACGATGTCGCTGGAGACGTGGCAGAAAATCTACGACGTCAATGTCAGCGGCGTGTTCCTGTCGTGCCAGGCCGAGGCGCGCAGGATGCTGACACGGCGCAAGGGCTCGATCATCAACATCGCCTCGATGTCGGGTTCGATCGTCAATCGCGACCTGACCCAGGCGCATTACAATTCGTCGAAGGCTGCGGTCATCCACATGTCGAAGAGCCTCGCCATGGAATGGGCCGATCGTGGCCTGCGGGTCAATGTGGTCAGCCCCGGCTACACGCTGACGCCGATGAACAAGCGCCCGGAAGTCGCCGAACAGGTGAAGATCTTCGAGCGCGACACGCCGATGGGCCGCATGGCAACGGCGGAAGAGATGGTCGGCCCGACCGTGTTCCTGGCCAGTCGCGCCGCGAGTTTCGTCACCGGCGTCGACCTCATCGTCGATGGCGGCTTTGTCTGTTGGTAGGAGGAAAAATGCAGAAGCGTTTCGAGGGAAAGACGGCCGTCATCACCGGCGCCAGCGGCGGCATCGGGGCGGCGATGGCGAAACGCTTCGCGGCCGAGGGTGCTGCTGTCGTCGTCAGCGCCATCGACCCGCGTGTCGACGAGGTCGCCGCCAGCCTGAAGGCGGCCGGCGCCAAGGTGGTCTCGATGCGAATGGACGTGACCAAAAAGGATGAGGTCGCCGCCCTCTACGATCTGGCCGAACGAGAATTCGGTCGCGTCGACATCTCGGTGCAGAATGCCGGCGTCATCACCATCGCCAGGATCGAGGCGATGACCGAGGCCGAGTGGGACAAGGTGATGGCGGTCAACACCAAGGGCGTGTTCCTCTGCTGCCAGGAGGCCATCGCGCGCATCCGCAAGCATGGCGACGGCGGCCGGCTGATCAACACCGCGTCGGGCCAGGCACGGCAGGGTTTCATCTACACGCCGCACTATGCGGCGTCGAAGTTCGGCGTCGTCGGCATCACCCAGAGCCTGGCCAAGGAAGTGGCCAAGGAGAATATCACCGTCAACGCCATCTGCCCCGGCATCATCGACACCGACATGTGGGCCTATAATGACGCCGCCTGGGGCAAGCTGATGGGCGATTACAAGCCCGGCGAGTTGATGGCCGAATGGGTGAAGAACATCCCGATGGGCCGTGCCGGCAGCGGCGAGGATGTCTCCGGCCTGGTCAGCTTCCTCGCCAGCAACGACGCCACTTACATCACCGGCCAGACCATCAATGTCGATGGCGGCCTGATCATGTCGTGAGGTCAGCTCTGGCGGTCGGCAATCGACCAGTCTGAAATTCCGCAGGGCGCAGGGCATCAGCCGTTGCGCCGCATGAACGTTGGTATATATAATTTCATCCCATGAAACGGCCTTGGCGGGGATGGGGCTCGCCGGCCGAGATCATGGGACCTTGATGGCTCGCACGTCTCAGAGCGCCGCCGGAGCGGCGATCGATCCATTGACGATTGCTCGCGCAGCAATCCATGCGATGCCATGATGCGGGCTCATCCAGCATCATACCACCACCAGATTGAGCACCATCTCGCCTGCGCCGATCGCGGCTGCAAGGCAATGGTGCAAACGAGCTTGCGCAACGACCCGCCTTTCCAACACAATCAAGAAAAGACGCAAGAAGGGAACGACTAAGAATTTCCACATGGTTTGACAGGAGAACAAGCATGTCATTTCGCAGTGTGATTTCGAACCTATCAATGGGAGCCTTCGCACTTGCCTCGGCAAGTGTACTGACATCGGCGGCGCAAGCGGCCGCACCTGAATCCAACGACCCGATCAAGATCGCGCTGTTCGACTGGACCAGCGTCAACCTCAACGCCAAGATCCTTGGCGGCATTTTGGAAAAACTCGGCTACACCGTCGAATATCCGACCGCCGACTACCTCTCCAGCCTGACCACCGGCCTGACCAATGGCGACCTCGATGTCGGCCTGGAATTCTGGGACACGACCGCCGGCGAAGCCATGAAGGCGTCCGACGCCACCGGCCAGACCGAGCGGCTCGGCAAGCTTGGTCCGAAGGCCAAGGAAGAGTGGTGGTTTCCTGAGTACATGAAGGAGAAATGCCCCGGCCTGCCGAACTGGGAAGCGCTGAAGGACCCGAAATGCGCCGAGGCGTTCTCGACGGCGGAAACCGCGCCCAAGGGCCGCTATCTCGGCGGCCCGGTGACCTGGGAAGGCTTTGACGACGAGCGCGTCGAGGCGCTGAAGCTGCCCTTCACCGTCATCCATGCCGGCACCGACGCAGCGATGTTCGCCGAACTGGACTCGGCCTATCAGCGCAAGGCGCCGATCATGCTGTGGATCTATTCGCCGCACTGGGCGCCGGCCAAGTACAAGGGCGAGTGGGTGCAATTCCCGGAATACACGCCCGAGTGCTACACCGATCCGAAATGGGGCATCAATCCCGACGCCAAATATGACTGCGGCAAGCCGCATGGCGAGATCTGGAAATACTCCTGGTCCGGCATGAAGGACAAATGGCCGGTCGCCTACAAGGTGGCCAAGGCCTACACGATCGACACCGATGAGCTCAACAAGATGAGCGGCGACATCGACCTCGGCGGCAAGACGCCGGAAGAGGTCGCCGCCGCCTGGATTGCCGCCCACGAGGCCGACTGGAAAGCCTGGGCGCAGTAACCGCTCCGACTGGAAGCCAGACCCGGCCGTAACGGCCGGGTCTATATCCCTATTTTCCAGAAGGACCATTGGATGACGGAAGCGACTGAACCGCAGGCAGCTGGCGCGCCAAAGGATGCGCGGCCGATAAAGCTTGCCTGCCGCAATGTCTGGAAGCTGTTCGGATCGGGCGCGGCCAGCTTCATCCGCGAGCGCGACGGCAAGGCCAGCACAGATGATATCACTGCTGCCGGGCTGGTCGGCGCGGTGCGCGCCGTCGATCTCGAAATACGCCAGGGCGAGATCTTCATCATCATGGGCCTGTCCGGCTCCGGCAAATCGACGCTGGTGCGCTGCATGTCCAGGCTGGTCGAGCCGACCCACGGCAAGGTCGAGTTCGAAGGCAACGACCTGCTCAAGATTTCCGATGCGGCGCTGATCGAGCTCAGGCGCCATCGCATGGGCATGGTGTTCCAGAATTTCGCGCTGCTGCCGCATCTTAATGTACTGGAGAACATCGCTTTCCCCCTCAGCATTCAGGGCCAGGATCGGCCGACGCGCGAAGCGCGGGCGCGTGAAGTGATCGAGCTCGTCGGCCTGCGTGGCCGCGAGCATTTTTATCCGCGCGAGCTTTCCGGCGGCCAGCAGCAGCGCGTCGGCATTGCCCGCAGCCTGGCGACCAAGCCGGAGATCTGGTTCCTCGACGAACCGTTCTCGGCGCTCGATCCGCTGATCCGCCGCGAGATGCAGGACGAGTTGATGCGGCTGCAGACCATGCTGCACAAAACCATCGTCTTCATCACCCATGATTTCGACGAGGCGATCAGGCTGGCCGACCGCATCGCCATCATGAAGGATGGCGAGGTCATCCAGATCGGCACGCCTGAGCAACTGGTGGTTAATCCGGCGACCGACTATGTCGCCGAATTCACCCGCGACGTCGACCGTGCCAAGGTGATTTCGGCCCGCAGCCTGATGCGCGCCTACGATGGTACCGAGCATGGCGGCACGGTTTCGCCCGATGCCAAGATCGCCAGCTTCTCGGCCAGCATCGTCGCCTCGGGAAAACCATTCGCGGTGGTCAACGGCACCGGCAAGCCGATCGGCGAAGTGACGCCGCAAGCGGTGATCGGGCTACTGGCCGGCCTGGACAAGCCAAGAGCCGGCGCATGACGGTGACGGCAAGCGCCAGCGATGCGCGGCCGCCGGTTCAGCGCTGGCTGGTGATCTGGGTGCTTGCCCTTGCCGCCGTGCTGGTGGTGTTCCTGCTGCAGGACCGGCTGCCCTGGGCCGTGAACTATCCGGCCGATGCGGTCGTGCCTGTCGCCGATTGGGTCAGCGCGCTGATGCGCTGGATAAAGTCGAACTTTTCGTGGCTGACCCGCTCGATCACCGCAGTGCTCGGCGTGCCACTCGATTTCGCGCTCAATCTTCTCGCCAAGAATTTCAAGATCGGTCATGGCGCCGATGCCTTCAGTTTGCCGCGCCTGTCTTGGGTCGGCGTGTGCGCTGCCGCTTTCATCGCCGGGCATGCGGCGGGCGGCCGCAAACTCGGCCTGCTGGTCGGCGGCTGTTTCCTCTACATCGCACTGTTCGGCCAATGGACCAGCGCGATGCTGACGCTGGCGCTGATTTCCATCGCGGTGCCGTTCTGCATCGTCACCGGCCTGTTCGCCGGCATCTGGGCATGGCGCAAGCCGTGGGCGGAACGGCTCATCATCTCCCCTGCCCTTGACTTGATGCAGACTATCCCGACCTTCGCCTACCTCATCCCGATGCTGCTTCTGTTCGGTAACAGCCCGGTCTCGGCAATGATCGCCACCGCCATTTTCGCCACCCCGCCTATGGTGCGGGCGACGATGCTTGGCCTTTCGCGCGTGCCCTCCGAGATCGACGATTTCTCAGAGATGGCCGGCTGCACGGCGCGCCAGAAACTGTGGCGAGTGCTGCTGCCCTCGGCGCGGCCGACGCTGATGGTCGGCGTCAACCAGGTCATCATGCTGGCGCTCAACATGGTCATCATCGCCTCGATGATCGGCGCCGGCGGGCTCGGCTACGACGTGCTCTTGGCGCTGCGCGCGCTGAAGGTCGGCGAAGCCATGGAAGCCGGCCTTGCCATTGTCGCGCTGGCCATCGCACTCGACCGGCTGAGCCAGGCCATCGCGCACAAGCAGGCGAAGGGCCAGGCACATCAAGCGGTGAGCCCGGCCTTGTGGCGCCGCTATCCCAATCTGACGTTAGCCGTCACCATCCTGATCGTCACCACGCTGCTCAGCCTCTATGTGCCCGCCTTCGCGGCGGTGCCGAAGGCGATTACCTTCACCACCGCGCCTTTGTGGAAAGCGGCGGTCAACTGGATAACGATCAACTTCTTCGACGTGATCGAAGCCTTTCGCGTGGCGCTGATCCTCAATGTGCTGAACCCGCTGCGCGCCTTTTGCGAAGGCTTTCCGTGGCTGGGCGCCGTGGCCCTGCTCGGCCTTGCCGGCTATCAGCTCGGTGGCTTGCGCCTGGCGGCACTGGTCGCGGCGCTGACCGCCTTCTGCGCCATCACGGGCCTGTGGGAAAAGACCATGGCGACGGTCTATCTCTGCGGCATCTCGGCCTTCATCGCGTGCCTGATCGGCATTCCGATTGGCCTGATGGCCGCGCGCAGCGACCGCTTCGAAAAGATCGTCACGCCCATCATCGACACACTGCAGGTGCTGCCGTCCTTCTGCTTCATCATTCCGGTGGTGATGCTGTTCCGGGTCGGCGACGTCACCGCCATGATCGCAACGATCGCCTTCGCCGTGGTGCCGGCGATCCGCTACACCAATCACGGCATCAGGCAGGTGCCGCCGGCATTGATCGAGGCGGCGAAGGTTTCCGGCTGCACGCCGCGCCAGACCTTCTTTCGTGTGCAATTGCCGCTGGCGCTTCCCGAAATCATGCTCGGCGTCAACCAGACCATCCTGATGGCGCTGGCGATGATCATCATCTGCGCCATGGTCGGCACGCGCGATCTCGGCCAGGAAGTGTTCATCGCGCTGTCGAAAGCCGATTCCGGCCGCGGGATCGTCGCCGGCCTGGCCATCGCCTTCATCGGCATCGTCGCCGACCGGCTGTTCAACGCCTGGACAGCGAAGGCGCGGGCGAGGCTGGGATAGCTGTCGCATGGCCGAGCCGGGCGCTCCACCTTTTACCGTTCTCGTCTTCGACATGGCCAGGACCGGCGAGCCGGATGGCGAGCATCTGGTTTCGGGATTCGAGACGCTGGACGCGGCGACGGCCTATGCCATTGCCCGGGTCCGCGCCTCGGTCGAGGAACTGCGCAAGCCGGGCATCACGGCCGCCGAACTTCGGCGGCTCTGGCACATCTATGGCGAGGATTGTTCGGTGCTGAATGCCAATGTGCGCGGCAGCGATCTGCTCGACGATTTCATCGCCGCGCCGGCAAGCCCGGCCGATTGCAACTGGGCGGTGCTGGCGCCAAGGCTGCGGCGCTTCCGCGCCACGCTGCTGATGTCCAACGACAAGGACCAATCAGTCTGGGGCGGTGGCTTCTTCCGCTCGACCTACAGACTGACGCGGGACGGCCTGCTCGAGCGTTTTCGCGACGACGCCGTCGCCGCCTTCAAGGCCAAGGGCATCGAGCCGACGGAGCCGACAAAGCTCTTGGTCGCCAATCACTTCGAGCTTCCCGACCCGCCCTACCCGCCGCCGGGTGCCGCGCTGCGATCCTGGAAGGTCGAGGTCGAATTCGTCTGCCACGATGTAAAATTCGGCGGCGACGCCGCCGGCGTCTTCGCATGGCCGCAAGAGCCGGCCGACTGGGCGCTCCGAACCATGCAGTTCCTGCTGATGGCCGACATGATGGCGATGCGCGGCGATGGCCCCGACTGGGCCAACGACTGCGATCTCATTTCGTCCAAAGTGACCGAGACGGATGCGGCGCCCGACTTTCCTCTGGATTGAAGCAGCCTACTCAGCCGCCACACCTTTCACTTCAAGATAGCTCTCCATGGAATCGTCCAGCGCCTGCAGCCAGGGCGTATGATGCAGCGGCGCCATGGTGCCGGTCATCAGCGAGCGGTAGGCGTGGTCGCGGAAGCTCATAATGTCTTCCGCCTTGTGGTGCTCCCACTCCATGAAGGTCTGGTTGACCGCCTCGACGTCGAAACCGGGATAGTCGGTCTGGTCCATCAGCTCCTTGGTGTAGTCGCCCTGGAACCAGATCATCTGTTCGGCGTCTTCGAGCGTCTCTTCGCGAGCGCGCCATTTGGCGCCGTGCTCGGTCATGGCCTGGGGCGACGGCAGCTTGATGCGACCCATGATGACGTCGCGGGCGAACCAGGCCTGCGCGTCGAACATGTTGAAGGTGTAGAACTGGTCCTGCATGCCGATATAGGACAGCTTCGGGTTCTTCTCCCAGACGACGCCCTCATAGAGGTCGAGCGGCCACATGCGGTTGGCGGTCTTGAGTTTCAGATCGTCGGTGAGGAAGGGGAAGGAATGGAGATAGCCGGTGCACAGGATGATGGCGTCGACATCCTTGGTCGTGCCATCCTTGAAGTGCGCAGTCTTGCCGACGACCTTCTGCAGCAGCGGCACTTCTTTCCAGTTCTCCGGCCATTTGAAGCCCATCGGCTTGGAGCGGTAGCTGGAGGTGATCGATTTGGCGCCGTATTTGTAGCATTGCGAGCCGATGTCCTCGGCCGAATAGGAGCGGCCGATGATCAATATGTCCTTGCCCTTGAACTCCATCGCGTCGCGGAAATCATGGCTGTGCAGGATGCGGCCGTTGAAGGTCGAGAAGCCTTCGAAATAGGGAACGTTGGGGACAGAGAAGTGCCCGGAGGCGACGACGACATTGTCGAACTCTTCGGAATAGGTGACATCGTTGGTGCGGTCATGCGCGGTGACGGTGAATTTCTTCGTCACATCCGAGAAGGTGACCATGCGCACCGGGCTGTTGAAGCGCACCCATTTGCGCAGGCCTGATTTCTCGACGCGGCCCTTGATGTAATCCCACAAAACGGCGCGGGGCGGATAAGAGCCGATCGGCCGGCCGAAATGCTCTTCGAATGTGTAATCGGCGAATTCCAGGCATTCCTTCGGCCCGTTCGACCAGAGGTAGCGGTACATCGAGCCGTGGACAGGATCGCCGTGCTCGTCGAGACCGGTGCGCCAGGTGTAGTTCCACAGGCCGCCCCAGTCGGACTGCTTTTCGAAGCAGACGATTTCGGGAATAGCGGCGCCCTTGTCTTCGGCGGATTTGAAGGCCCTGAGCTGGGCAAGGCCGGAGGGTCCGGCTCCAATGACGGCAACGCGAGTGTTCATGGCAGGCCTCCCGGTCTCATTTCAACTTTGATGCAATTCCTGTGGGAAAACCGTTTCACGCTTTTCCCGGGATTGCTCTTACGAAACAAATTTCACTCACAGTCACACTAATTGCCCCTTCGATGCTGTCAACAGGCCTTGTGGCGAAACCGCGTTTCCTCCCGGCGGATTTTCCGCAAAACCGATGACAGCGCAAATCCGGACCCGACACCATTCGACTTAAGGGGCTTGCTGTGGCGGTTGCGTTTCTGTATCGGCAGCGAATATGTTCACCTTGAGTGAAATAAATCTGCGATGGGAGCGGCGACATGGCGAAGACAGCATCCGATCTCAAGCCCGGCGCTCCGGCGAAGGCAAAGCCGCTGGCGAAGGCCGCTGACGGGCGCACCATTCGCACGCCGCTGACGCAGAACCCGCACGCCATTCGCGACACGCGCGAAAAGGTGCTGGAGGTTGCGATCGGCCGCGAGGTGCGCGCATTCCGCAAGAAGCTCGGCATCACCGTCGCCGATCTAGCTGTCGCCACCGACATTTCGCTGGGCATGCTGTCGAAGATCGAGAATGGCATCACCTCGCCGTCGCTGACCACGCTGCAGGCGTTGTCGCGGGCACTCGGCGTTCCCGTCACCGCCTTCTTCCGCCGCTTCGAGGAAGAACGCAGCGCGGTCTTCGTCAAAGCCGGCGAAGGTCTCGACGTCGAGCGCCGCGGCACGCGCGCCGGCCACCAGTACAATCTGCTCGGCCATATCGGTTCCAACACCAGCGGCGTCGTCGTCGAGCCCTATCTGATCACGCTGACCGAGGATTCGGATGTGTTCCCGACCTTCCAGCATGAGGGCATGGAGTTCCTCTATATGCTGGAGGGCGAGGTCGTTTACCGGCACGGCAGCAACCTCTACCCGATGAAGCCCGGCGACAGCCTGTTCTTCGATGCAGATGCGCCGCATGGGCCGGAGCAGCTGACGAAACTGCCGATGCGGTATTTGTCGATTATTTGTTACCCGCAGAACAGCGCGGGTTAGCTAATCTCCCCCCTTGTGGGGGAGATGTCCGGCAGGACAGAGGGGGGCGCTGTCCCGCCGACTTATCAACCGATCGTAGTGATCTCAGAGGATTGCTGGGCTTTCAGCAGAGGCTGGGAAGGCCGAGTTCCTTCGCGCCCCCCTCTGCCCTGCCGGGCATCTCCCCCACGAGGGGGGAGATTAGCCGCTTCACGCTCAATCCGGCCCAAACCCAGGGCTCGTCGCACTGCCATCATCCAGCTTCGACAACCACTCGACCAACGTCGGCCGATACCGCGTCAGGCCCTTGTAAGTAGCGAGCTCCTCCGGCAAATCACGGATCACCCGGTGCAGGCGCCTTGCCCATTTCGGCTGCGTCACCAGCTCGTCCATCTTGATGAGATAGCAGCGGATCGGGAAGACGATGCCGTTGGAACGCGGCAGGCGCCAGAAGCTTTGCAGCTCGACGCGCAGATGCACCTTGTCGCCGACATTTTCGGGCGTCACCGTGGCGCGGTCCGGTCCCCATTTGTGATAATTTTCGGGGCTGGTATCGAGGCGCGGGTTGATGGTCATCGTCCAGTTCAGGCGACGCGCCGGCTTGCCCTGCTGGATGTTGGTGAGGAATTTCAGCGCCCGCACGAAAATCCCCTTCTCATGCGCCAGCGGCACCGGCGCGTGCCATTCGAAGAAGTTCATGCCGATGTCGAAATCGAGCGACCAGTCGGCCTGGGTGGTGACCATGCCGGCATCCATCCACAGATTGCCGTCGCGCTGGTCGAGAATGCAGAAATCGCCCTGGCTCTGGCGGGTGATGTATTCCATCGGACCGTAAGGCAGCGTCGACGTGTCGCCGAAGGTGAAGGTGTCGTCGATGCCGAGCGGCCGGTTGATCCAGCGCCAGCGATCGCCGTTGCGCTCAAGCGTGAAATGCTCGGGATAGCCCAGCGCCTGCTGTTCCATCAGGAGCTCGAGCAGATCCCAGCCGGCCAGCGTCATGTGCGGCAGCGACTGGCAGCGCAGCGGATCCTCGGCCAGCACCAGCGCGCGGTCCTGCATCTCAGCGACATAGTGCTCGTCAACGTCGATCAGGTTTTCCAGCACGCTGCCCCTAGGCCCGACCACATGCGGCTCGATGTTGACCGCATACATGTAGCTGTCTTCGTGGAACGGGAACGGAAACCGCCTGATGTGCTCCGGGCTGTTCTTGAAGGTGAAATCGTCGCGGAACGTTTCCTTGCGAAAGGTGATGCCCAAGCTCGCCTCCTATCTTTCCAGGATCAGTGACTTGCCCTCGAAGCGCGACACGCACGGCATGATCTTGCAGCCGGAACGGTGGTCTTCCTCGCTCAGCCAGTGGTCGTTGTGGATGAACTTGCCGTCATAGGAAATGACGTTGGTTTCGCACTGGCCACAGACGCCGCCGCGGCAGAGATAGGGCGGATCGACGCCGGCTGCCTCGACGGCTTCGAGCAGGCTCTGCTGTTCGCCGACGCGGATGGTCTTGCCGCTGACGGCAAGCGTGACGTCGAAGGGCAGGCCGGGCTGGGGCGCCGCGAAATGTTCGTAGTGCACGGTCTCCGGCGGCCAGCCCAGTTCGGCCGCGCGGGATCGTACCCAGTTGATCATGCCGGCCGGGCCGCAGACATAGAGATGCGTGCCGAGCGGCTGCGACGACAGCAGCCGGTCGAGCTCGATGCGCTGGTCCAGATCGTCGTGATAGAGCCTGATCCGGTTGCCGTAGCGCTGCTGCAGGACATCGGCATAGGTGCCGAGCGAAGCGGTGCGGCAGGTGTAGTGCAGTTCGAAATTGCCGCCGGACCCGGCGAGCTGCGCGGTCTGCGCCATGAACGGCGTGATGCCGATGCCGCCAGCCAGCATCAGATGCTTCTTGGCCCTGAGATCGAGCGAGAACAGATTGACGGGGTAGCTGACCACCATCTCCAGGCCGGGCTTGACCGACCGGTGCATGAACAGCGAGCCGCCGCGGCCGACATCGTCGCGGCGCACCGAGATGGTGTATTCGCGCGTGTCGAGCGGCGAGCCCATCAGCGAATACGGATTGAGCCTTGTGAGGTCGCCGTCGCGCATCTCGACCACGACATGGGCGCCGCCGGAAAAGGTCGGCAGCAATTCTCCGTCGCGGCGGCGGAAATGGAAGCGGGTGACGAGGTCGTTGACCGGAACGACATCGCTGACCACCACATCGAGCTTGGTGGTGCCGGTGCTCATGGGAAAGCCTCCTCGACCGGAGGAATTTCACTGCGATCCTCGGCGTTGATGCACACACCCTGGAAGGCGGCGAGACGCCTTGAATAGTGATCACGCACCAGAAGCAGCAGGCCGCAATGCGAGCACGTCGCCGGCTGCGTCGTCACGTTTTCGGTGATGCCCTTGCAGTGTACGCACTGCATGCGCCGCGCCAGCGAGCCGCGGTGCTCGGTCTGCATCGAGGTATGGTCAATGCCGGCTTCGAGCGCCACCTGCATGGCCTGACCGACTAGCCCTTCGGTGCCGGCGAGATAGAGGCGCAGGCCCATATGGGCGTTGGTCAGCGTCTGCTTGAGCCGCGGCAAGAGGCTGGCAAAGGACGGCGCCACATGGAATTGCGCCGGCTTCAGTGCTTCGAGGGCGGCGACATGTTTGCCGTCGGGACCGGGAATGAAGACGATTTCCACCCCGTCGAAGAAGCCGGGCGGAGCCGTCTTTGCCATATCAACGATCGCCAGCGCGCCTTCCGCATCCGCCAGAAAAAGATGATGCTTGCCGGGCTGCGGAGACAGGGTTCCGTAAATGGGCCGGCTGATGATCGTCTTGGCTGCCATTCTCTACTTCGCGCCTCGAAACCCCTCGCTGTTTATGATGCCTCAACCCTTGGCAGTGCGCTTGGTTTTCTTCGGATCGTCGAAGGGCAGCGGCTGCGCCGTTGCCTTGATCGAACCGCTCTTGTTGCGGATCTCGAGCTTGGTGTCTTTGACCGCGCAGTCGACGTCGAGGCGGGCGATGCCCATCGATTTCTTGACCAGCGGCGAATACATGGCGCAGGTCACCACGCCGACCTTTTTGCCGTCGCGATAGACCGGCGCACCTTCGTCGGCCGGCTCCTTGCCGTCGAGCAGAACGCCATAGATCTTGAAGCGTTCCTTGCCCTTCAGCCGATAATGCTCCTCGGCGCCGCGGAAACCGGTTTTGCCCGGGCTGACGGTGAAATCGAGGCCGAGCTCCCACAGCGTGTCGCCGGGGCCCTCGTTCTCGAACGGGTATTTTTGCGAATTGTCATAGGGATAAAACAGCAGATAGCTTTCGACGCGCAGCATATCGAGCGTGGTGAAGCGGCAGGGAATGATGCCGGCGCTCTTGCCCTCGTCGAGAATCCTGTCCCAGATCGTGCCGGCATCCTGACCACGGCAGAAGATCTCGTAGCCGCGCTCGCCGGTGTAGCCGGTGCGCGAGATCATGACCGGAAAACCGAACAGCTGCGTCTGCATGTGGTGGAAGTAGTTGAGGTCGCGAATGCCCGGCACGTGCTTGGCGAGGTAATCGACCGCCGTCGGCCCCTGCAGCGACAAATCGTGCAGGTTGTCGTCGAAGCGCAGCGAGACATCACGGCCGACGGAAGCGCGCTGCAGTTCCTCATGCCCGGTGCCCGAGCCGTGCACGACCATCCAGGCGTTTGGGCCGGTGCGGTAGAGGATGCAGTCGTCGGTGAATTTCCCGGCCTCGTTCAGCATGCAGGCATAGGCCGACTTGCCGGGATAGATCTTTTCGACGTCGCGCGTCGTGGCGAGATCGATGAGGTGCGAGGCATGCGGCCCGGTGATGTGGACCTTCTTCAGGCCCGACACATCCATCAGGCCGGCCTTGGTGCGGATGGCGGTGTATTCCTCATCGGCATCCTTGTCATAGGTCCAGGCGGTGCCCATTCCGCTCCAGTCTTCGAGCTTCGAGCCGAGCGCGCGATGGCGATCCGCCAGGGTCGAAAATCTCCAGGATGCCGTCATCCGCTAATCCTCCGTTCGAAAATTCAATTGTGTTCCCTGCCCCTCGCGCTGCGGCGGGTGCTTTGAGCGAATATTGATCGCAAACGTTCGGGCGCTGCAATACCCGTAAGCAAATAATTTCATTGTCAGGCAAAATTTGCCACGCCAAATGACCGGTTAACCAAACGTAAATTCGTCTTGACAATTTCGCAAATCGGCCTGAATTTGTGAAAAAAATTTCACTCTCTTGAAAGAGGGCAACGATCGGCCAGTTCGGAAGCCGGCGTTGGAATAAAGGGGAAAACCGATGTCAGACCTGCAGCAGCGCATCGAAGCGCTGTATCGTTCCGACGTGCGCGGATCCGCGCTCCTGATCATCTGCCTGTGGGCGACGATCCTCTTCGTGCTCATCATGACATGGCCCTACATCCCGGACACCGGGATCAAGATCGTCGTCGCCATCGCGGCTGCCGCCGTGCTGATCTTCAACACGGCCGCCATCCTGGCGATGGTCAATCACTACAAGGAAGACAAGGACTTCATCTACGGTCTCGACATCAAGAACGCCGACGCGGCCCGCAACCGCAAGTCCTGAAAATAGAACGTCCTGAGGGGTAGAAGACATGTCGCGCTATACGCCGCCGGAACAAGGCAAGGCCGGGCAGATTTTTGACATTGTGGTTGTCGTGGTCGCCATTTTCGTGGCGCTGTGGCTGCCGCTGAAACTGGGCCTGGCGGGTGCGGCAAAATCCATCGACGCGCTCGACGCCAAGACCTGGGAGGCGCTCGGGCAGAACCCGACCATGGCCGCGATCTGGGAAAAGCTCGGCTATACGCCCGAGACCGCGCACGACATCATCCAGAACCGCTTCCACTACATCATCGACTGGCCGACGCTGATCATCATGGCGGCGGTGCTGATCGGCTATTTCGTCTTCCTGTTCCGCGCCTCCGACCGCGAATACCGCGAAGTCATCAACGAAAAGTTCGACGACAAATAACGCCAGAGATTTTGGGGAAGCACCATGTGGATGGCTCTGTCTTATGCATGCTGGGGTATCTCGGTCGTGCTTGCGCTGTGGATGCTCTACGACTGGTTCAAGATCGACACGACCTACTCCGAGGAGGTGCTGACCTCCTCGCGCGAAGGCGAGCTTGAAGCCGTTTCCGAAAAGCACCGGGTCTAGGGGAAAACAATGGCGGTCGCGGCTGAAACGACAAGCACGGCAATCAACGGTGACAGGGTCTCGCTGCTCAGGGTGCTCGGCCCCGCCCATGTCTGGGCGCTCGGCGTCGGCATCGTTCTGGTCGGCGAATTCACCGGCTGGAACTTTTCGGCCGACAAGGGCGGCGCACTCGCTGCCCTGATCGTCTGCTGGGTGGTCGGGCTGCTCTACACCTCGGTCGCCATGATCGATTCCGAGGTGACATCGACGGTGGCCGCCGCCGGTGGCCAGTATGCGCAGGCCAAGCACATTGTCGGACCACTGATGGCCTTCAACGTCGCGCTGTTCCTGGTCTTTGCCTACACGATGCTGGAGGTATCCGACGCCATCCTGCTCGGCGACACGATCGTCGCCAAAGCCGGGGTCGAAGGGCTCACCCACAATTCCTTCATCGCCGCCACCATTGTCGTGCTGGCGTGGCTGAACTATCGCGGCGTCTTGATGACGCTCAACGTCAACTTCGTCATCACCGCGATCGCCTATGTCTCGATCGTCATCCTGTTCTTCTCGGTCAGCCCGTGGACGCAAGGCGCGGTGCTGAAGCTCAACGAGCTGGTGACGCCCGGCAATGCGCTGCCCTATGGCTGGATCGGCGTCATCGCCGCCTTCCAGTTTGGCATCTGGTATTATCTCGGCATTGAAGGCACCACGCAGGCTGCCGAGGAAGTGCGCTCGCCGGCCCGTTCGCTGCCCTACGGCACCATGGCCGGCATGATCACGCTTTTGATCGCCGCCGCCATGACCTGGTATGTCTGCGCCTCGATGATGCCGTGGGAATATCTCGGCATCACCTATTATCCGCTGTGGGACGCCGGCAAGCTGACCGGCAGCGCGCTGCTCGAAAACCTGCTGTTCATCGCCACGCTGCTCGCCGCTCTCGCCTCGGCCAATGGCTGTATCAATGATGCGGCCCGCGCCTGGTTCTCGCTCGGACGCGACCGCTACCTGCCAAGCTGGTTCTCGGCCGTGCACCCGAAATACCGCACGCCCTACCGCTCGATCCTGTTCCTGCTGCCGATCGCGCTCGCCTTCGCCTTCATCGCCGACCTCAACCAGGCGATCACCTTCTCGATCCTGTCGGGCGTGCTGCAATACACCTTCATGAGCATCAACATCATGATGTTCCGCAAAAAGTGGCCTCTGGGTACCATCCGCCGTGGCTACACGCATCCCTTCCATCCGCTGCCGGCGATCGTTTTGTTTTGCCTCTGCGTGGTGACCTTCTTTGCGATCTTCCTCGGCTACGGCTCGCAGCTGATCGCCATGGTCGTGTTCTACTTCCTGATCTCGCTGTGGTTCCACTTCTACCGCTACCGCTATGTGCGCCGCGGCGACCAGTTCACCATGCCGTGGCCGAAGCCACAGGGCTATTGACAGGAGAGGGCCTGCCGGTTTGGGCAGGCAGTGCGTAACGAGGTGTCTGAGGTGACGACAGCATTGCTGGCCGGGGCGATCGCCTTGGCTCTCGTCTTGCACCTCGCCTGGCTTGCGCGCGCCAGCCGCAACAGGGCCATTGCTGCTCTTGCCGCCGAGGCGGCAAGCATCCGAACTGTCATCGCAGATGCCGCCGACATTTCAGATGGCACGGTTGGCGTCGTCACCTGGGTGGGTTCGTGGAACGAACGGCGCGTGCAAGTGCGCACCATTGTCGACACGCTGGCGACGCGAAAGCTGCCGGCGCGCTGGTTGAGCATCACGATCACCGAACCGGTCGCGGTGCCGGCGACGTTCGACATGATGATGCGGCCGGGATCGCCGACCACCTTCTCCAATTTCGACCACCTCCAGCACACGCTGCCGAAAGCTCCGGGTTTTCCGGCGGAAGCGGTGCTGCGAACAGACTTAAGGGGCGCGCGCTTTCCGCAGAACCTGATTGCCAGCCATCTCGACATCTTTGCCGAAGGCGGTGCCAAGGAACTTTTGATCACACCGAACGGCGTGCGCATCGTCTGGCTGCTGGCCGAGGCCGAACGCGCCCGCTACGGCGTGTTCCGGCAGGCTGCCTTCGGCACAGGGCTCGAACCTGCGCTGGTCGAGCGGCTGCTCGCCTCGGCCTCGGGGCTGCGCGACGCCATCAACAGACAGGAAAGGCAGGTGGCATGAGCGCCCCCGCACCGACAAACCCGTATCTGGTGCTGGGCGCCGCGATCGTCCTGCCGGCCAGCGGCCATGTCATCCTGGGTGTGCCGGTGCGCGGCCTGCAGTTCCTGTTCTTCATGGTGATCCTCGCCTGGGTGACGGCCAAGATCGCGCCGGCCGACGCCAGTTTCGTCGGCCGCCATGCCGGCGGCTTCCTGATCTATGCGCTGTCGATCCTCGATGCCTACAAACTCGCCCGCATCCGCACCGCCAAATGGGTTCACAGCACCCGCGTGGGCGCCGATACGGCGCAGGGCGGCATTGAGCCGCATACGTAACTACAGGAATATTTTTTTCATATGATTGAATTCGGGCAGCGCATTCGGTACATCATCTCTTAGTGGTAAACGCCGGGAGGCTGACATGTGTGGAATCGTCGGACTTTTTTTGAAGGACAAGTCGCTTGAGCCGCAGCTCGGCTCGATGCTGTCGCAGATGCTGATCTCGCTCAGCGATCGCGGCCCCGACAGCGCCGGTATCGCCATCTACGGCGCGCCTTCCAAGAACGAAGCCAAGATCACCATCCAGTCGGCGAAGCCCGATCGCGACTTCCGCGGTCTCGACGCTGAACTCGCCAAGGCCATCGGCGCGCCGGTAAGCATTGCGGTGAAGTCGACGCATGCCGTGCTCAGAACCGCGCCCGACAAGGTCGACGCCGCGCGCGAGGCGTTGCAATCGATCCGGCCCGACGTGCGCATCATGGGCGCCGGCGAAGCGGTTGAGATCTACAAGGAAGTCGGTCTGCCGGAGGCGGTGGTCGACCGCTTCGACGTGCGCTCGATGACCGGCACGCATGGCATCGGTCACACCCGCATGGCGACGGAATCGGCCGTCACGACGATGGGCGCGCATCCGTTCTCGACCGGCGCCGACCAGTGCCTGGTGCACAATGGTTCGCTCTCCAACCACAACAATGTGCGGCGCGAACTCAAGCGCGAAGGCATGACCTTCGAGACCGAGAACGACACCGAAGTGGCGGCCGCCTATCTCTCGTCGCAGATGGCGCATGGCAAGAATCTCGGCGAGGCGCTGGAAGGCACGCTTTCCGATCTCGACGGCTTCTTCACCTTCGTCGTCGGCACCAAGAACGGTTTCGGCGTGGTGCGCGACCCGATCGCCTGCAAGCCGGCCGTCATGGCCGAGACCGACCAGTATGTCGCCTTCGGCTCGGAATATCGCGCGCTGACCAAGCTGCCTGGCATAGACAATGCGAGGGTCTGGGAACCGGAACCCGCAACCGTCTATTTCTGGGAGCATTGAGCCCATGCCGGCAACCAAACTTTCCAAGGCGGCGCAAGACCACGCGTCCCGGGTTTTCGATCTCGACGTGTCGTCGCTGCGCGAGCTGAATCAGGCGCTGCACAATCTGACGCCCGGCTCCAACGAGACGGCGTGGGAAGTGCTGCACCCCAAGGGCAGCCATTCGGTCGCCGTCGGCGTTGACCAGCCCGTCAGCATCGATGTGCGCGGCAGCGTCGGCTATTACTGCGCCGGGATGAATGACGGCGCGGCGATCACCGTGCATGGCTCGGCCGGCCCCGGCGTCGGCGAAAACATGATGTCGGGTTCAATCGTCATCAAGGGCGACGCCAGCCAATATGCCGGCGCCACCGGCAAGGGCGGACTTCTGGTTATCGAGGGCAACGCATCCTCCCGCTGCGGTATCTCGATGAAAGGCATCGACATCGTCGTGCACGGCAATATCGGCCACATGTCGGCCTTCATGGCGCAGTCCGGCAATCTCGTGGTGCTGGGCGATGCCGGCGATGCGCTGGGCGATTCTATCTACGAGGCGCGGCTGTTCGTGCGCGGCAAGGTCGAGAGCCTTGGCGCCGACTGCATCGCCAAGGAGATGCGGCCCGAGCACATCGAACTGCTGCAGGGCCTGCTCGACCGCGCCGGTGTCACCGGCGTCAAGCCGTCGGAGTTCAAGCGCTACGGCTCGGCGCGCACGCTCTACAATTTCAATATCGACAACGCCGACGCGTATTGAGGCATCATGACCTACAAGAACCCGCCGACGACGCCGCGCAAATCCGCGACCTTCGACGACTACACGCTCTCCGAAATCCGCCGCGCCGCGGCGACCGGCATCTATGACATCAGGGGCGCCGGCGCCAAGCGCAAGCTGCCGCATTTCGACGACCTGTTGTTCCTTGGCGCCTCGATCTCGCGCTATCCGCTCGAAGGCTATCGCGAGCGCTGCGACACCTCGGTGGTGCTCGGCTCGCGCTATGCCAAGAAGCCGATCGAGCTGAAGATTCCGATCACCGTTGCCGGCATGAGCTTCGGCTCGCTGTCCGGCCCGGCGAAAGAAGCGCTCGGCCGTGGCGCGACTTTGTCTGGCACCTCGACCACCACCGGCGACGGCGGCATGACCGAGGAAGAGCGCGGCCATTCCAAGCAACTGGTCTATCAGTACCTGCCGTCGCGCTACGGCATGAACCCCAGGGATTTGCGCCGCGCCGATGCGATCGAAGTTGTCGTCGGCCAGGGCGCCAAGCCGGGCGGCGGCGGCATGCTGCTCGGTCAGAAGATTTCCGACCGCGTCGCCGAAATGCGCACGCTGCCGAAAGGCATCGACCAGCGGTCGGCCTCGCGCCATCCCGACTGGACGGGGCCGGACGATCTCGAGATCAAGATCCTCGAACTGCGCGAGATCACCGACTGGGAAAAGCCGATCTACGTCAAGGTCGGCGGCGCCCGCCCCTACTATGATACCGCGCTTGCGGTGAAGGCCGGCGCCGATGTCGTCGTCGTCGACGGCATGCAGGGCGGCACAGCCGCGACGCAGGAAGTGTTCATCGAAAATGTCGGCCAGCCGACGCTTGCCTGTATCCGCCCTGCGGTGCAGGCGCTGCAGGATCTCGGCATGCATCGCAAGGTGCAGCTGATCGTGTCGGGCGGCATCCGCAACGGCGCCGATGTCGCCAAGGCGCTGGCACTCGGCGTCGACGCGGTGTCGATCGGCACCGCCGCGCTTGTTGCGCTCGGCGACAATGATCCGCGCTGGGAGGCGGACTACAATGCGCTCGGCACCACCGCCGGTGCCTATGACGACTGGCATGAGGGCCGCGATCCCGCTGGCATCACCACGCAGGATCCGGAACTGATGAAGCGGGTCGACCCGATCGCCGCCGGGCGACGGCTGGCAAACTACCTCAAGGTGATGACGCTGGAAGCGCAGACCATTGCGCGTGCGTGCGGCAAGAACAGCCTGCACAATCTTGAGCCCGAGGATCTCGTCGCGCTCACCATCGAAGCCGCCGCCATGGCCGGCGTGCCGCTGGCCGGCACCAACTGGATACCGGGGAAGAACGGTTTCTGAAAAACACTACCCAGATCACATAAGCGAGGAACTATAATGGGGAACGATCTCGCCGCATTCGCCAAAGAGAACGGCGTCAAATATTTCATGATTTCCTACACCGACCTGTTCGGTGGCCAGCGCGCCAAGCTGGTGCCGGCACAGGCGATATCGGGCATGCAGAAGGACGGCGCCGGCTTTGCCGGTTTCGCCACCTGGCTCGACCTGACGCCAGCGCATCCCGATATGCTGGCGGTTCCGGATCCGGATTCGGTCATCCAGCTGCCGTGGAAGCCCGATGTCGCCTGGGTCGCCGCCAACTGCATCATGGACGACAAGGAAGTCGAGCAGGCGCCGCGCAACACGCTGCGGCGGCTGGTCGCGGAAGCCGCCAGCGATGGCATGCATGTCAAAACCGGCGTCGAACCCGAGTTCTTCCTGATCTCGCCGGATGGCAGCGTTATCTCCGACAAATACGATACGGCGTCGAAACCCTGCTACGACCAGCAGGCGGTGATGCGCCGCTATGATGTCATCGCCGAGATCTGCGACCACATGCTGGCGCTGGGCTGGGGCCCGTACCAGAACGACCATGAGGACGCCAACGGCCAGTTCGAGATGAACTGGGAGTTCGACGATGTGCTGGCCACCGCCGACAAGCACTCTTTCTTCAAGTTCATGGTCAAGTCGGTTGCCGAGAAGCATGGGCTGCGCGCCACCTTCATGCCAAAGCCCTTCCAGGGCCTGACCGGCAATGGCTGCCATGCCCATATCTCGGTGTGGGACAAGGCCGGCAAGACCAACGTCTTTGCCGACAATGCGATGGAACTCGGCCTGTCGGCCAAGGGCAAGAACTTCCTCGGCGGCATTATGAAACATGCCTCGGCTCTCGCCGCGATCACCAATCCGACGGTCAATTCGTACAAGCGCATCAACGCGCCGCGCACCATTTCGGGCGCCACCTGGGCGCCGAACACGGTGACCTGGACCGGCAACAACCGCACCCACATGGTGCGCGTGCCCGGACCCGGACGCTTCGAGCTGCGCCTGCCGGATGGCGCCGCCAACCCGTATCTGCTGCAGGCGGTGATCATCGCCGCCGGCCTCGACGGCATCCGCTCGAAGGCCGATCCCGGCAAGCGCTACGACATCGACATGTACCAGCATGGCCATACGGTGAAAGGCGCGCCGAAGCTGCCGCTCAACCTGCTCGATGCGCTGCGCGAATACGACAAGGACAAATCGTTGAAGGCGGCGCTGGGTGAGGAATTCTCGTCGGCTTACCTAAAGCTGAAGCACCAGGAATGGAATTCCTATGCTTCGCACTTCACGCAATGGGAGCGCGACCACACGCTGGACATCTAACCCGGCACAGCGGTGCGAGCGACCTCGGAATGAACGTATGAAATATTCGATCTTCTCGCTCGCCCGCGCCGCCCTTT
Organism: Mesorhizobium sp. P2_B11; assembly: GCF_056404855.1. Taxonomy (NCBI): domain Bacteria; kingdom Pseudomonadati; phylum Pseudomonadota; class Alphaproteobacteria; order Hyphomicrobiales; family Phyllobacteriaceae; genus Mesorhizobium; species Mesorhizobium sp. P2_B11. The sequence goes on along the minus strand of NZ_JBFUDF010000005.1, from coordinate 5,282 downwards.
CCGGCCACAGAAACTGGCAGCGCACCTGGCGCGATGCCAGCCCGAAAGACCACTACGATGTGGTGATCATCGGCGGCGGCGGCCATGGGCTCGCCACCGCCTGGTTCCTGGCCAGCGAGTTCGGCATCAAAAACGTCGCCGTGCTGGAAAAGGGCTGGATCGGCTCCGGCAATGCCGGCCGCAACACCACCATCATCCGCTCCAATTACGGCCTGCCCGGCAATACCGGCTTCTACGAATTGTCGATGAAGCTGTGGGAGCGGATGGAGCAGGACCTCAACTACAATTCGATGGTCAGCCAGCGCGGCGTTCTCAACCTCTACCATTCCGACGCGCAGCGCGACGCCTATGCGCGGCGCGGCAACACCATGCGCATCAACGGCATCGATGCCGAACTGCTCGATCAGGCGGCGCTGAAGAAGATGCTGCCGTTCCTGAATTTCGACCATGCGCGCTTTCCCGTGCAAGGCGGGCTGCTGCAGCGGCGCGGCGGCACCGCGCGCCACGACGCCGTGGTCTGGGGCTATGCCCATGCGGCGAGCGAACTCGGCGTCGACATCATCCAGAACTGCGAAGTCACCGGCTTCATCCGGGACGGCAATGGCAAGGTGACCGGCGTCGAGACGTCGCGCGGAAAAATCGGCGCCGGCAAGGTCGGCATGGCGGTCGCCGGCTCATCCTCGCGCGTCGCCGCTATGGCAGGGCTGCGGCTGCCGATCGAAAGCCATGTGCTGCAGGCCTTCGTCTCGGAAGCCATCAAGCCGCTCATTCCCGGTGTCATGACCTTCGGCGCCGGCCACTTCTATGTCAGCCAGTCGGACAAGGGCGGGCTGGTCTTCGGCGGCGACATCGATGGCTACAATTCCTACGCCCAGCGCGGGAACATGCCTGTCATGGAAGACGTCTGCGAAGGCGGCATGGCGCTGATCCCGATGATCGGGCGGGTACGGCTTCTGCGCCAGTGGGGCGGCATAATGGACATGTCGATGGACGGCTCGCCGATCATCGACAAGACGCCGGTCGACGGGCTCTATCTCAACGCCGGCTGGTGCTATGGCGGCTTCAAGGCGACGCCCGGTTCCGGCTTCGTCTTTGCCCATCTGCTGGCGCGCGACGAGTCCCACAAGGAGGCGGCGCTGTTCCGCCTCGACCGCTTCCAGCGCGGCGCCATGATCGACGAAAAGGGCCAGGGCGCCCAACCGAACCTGCACTGAGGGCCGCCGAGAACCGATGCGTATTACCTGTCCTTTCTGCGGCGAACGCGAACTCGGCGAGTTCACCTATCTCGGTGACGCCAAGCCACAGCGCCCCGTCGCGGATGCCGGCGAAGAGGCCGTCTACGACTATGTTTATCTGCGCGACAACATCGCCGGCGTGATGGCTGAGAACTGGTATCACGGCGGCGGCTGCCGGGCCTGGCTGAAGGTCACCCGCAACACGCTGACGCATGAGATTTCTTCCGTTGAGCCAGCGGCGGGCGCTGGTGCTGCGAAGGTTGGTGCGTAATGGCTACCAACCAGACAAACCGACTCTCATCCGGCGGTCTCATCGACCGGTCCACGCCGCTCAACTTCCGCTTCGACGGCAAGACGTTCTCCGGCTTCCAGGGTGACACGCTGGCGTCGGCGCTTGTCGCCAATGGCGTCAAGCTGGTCGGCCGCTCGTTCAAGTATCATCGTCCGCGTGGCATTCTCACCGCCGGCTCGGAAGAGCCCAACGCGCTGGTCGAGTTGCGCACCGGCGCACGGCGCGAGGCCAACACCAAGGCGACGACCGCCGAACTTTACGAAGGCCTCGAAGCCGCCAGCCAGAACCGCTGGCCGTCGCTGCGCTTCGACGTCATGTCGGTCAACCAGCTGTTCGCGCCGATCTTCGTCGCCGGCTTCTACTACAAGACGTTCATGTGGCCGGCGAAGTTCTGGGAGATGATCTACGAGCCGGCGATCCGCCGTGCCGCAGGTCTCGGCCGCGCGGCTCAGCTTCCCGATCCCGATCATTACGACAAGGCCTGGGCGCATTGCGATGTGGTGATCGCCGGGTCCGGTCCGGCAGGTCTGGCGGCAGCGCTTGCCGCCGGCCGCAGCGGCGCCCGTGTCATCCTGTGCGAAGAGGATTTTACGCCCGGCGGCAGGCTGCTTGCCGATGGCGGTACGATCGACGGGCTGCCGGCGGCGGAATGGCTGGCGGGCACACTGGCCGAGCTCGGCTCGATGCCCGACGTGCGCATCATGACCCGGACGACATTGTTCGGCGTCTATGACGGCGGCACCTATGGCGCGATCGAGCGGGTCAACGATCACCTGCCGACGCCGCCCGAGCATCAGGTGCGCCAGCGGCTGTGGCGGATCGTGGCCAAGCGCTGCGTCGTCGCAGCCGGCGCGATCGAGCGTCCGATCGTCTTTGCCGGCAACGATACGCCCGGCGTGATGATGGCCTCGGCGATGCGGACCTATGTCTCGCGCTATGCCGCCACGCCGGCAAAACGCGTCGCGCTGTTCACCAACAATGAGGATGGCTGGCGCACGGTCGAGACCGCGCTCGGCGCCGGTCTGCAGGTCGCTGCGGTGATCGACGCGCGCCCCGACGTCTCGCCGGCGCATCGGTCGCTGGCCTCCAAGAATGGTTTTGCCGTGCTGCATGGTTCCGTCAGCGGAGTCGACGGCGGCAAGGACGGCGTCAGGAAAATCGCAGTATCACTGACGGGTGGCGCCCGCGCCGAGGTCGAGGCCGACGGGCTCGCCGTTTCGGGCGGCTGGAACCCGGCGGTCGGGCTCACCTCCTACCATCGCGGCCGGCCGAAATGGCGCGACGATATCGCCGCCTTTGTACCCGACGGCGCGCCACCCGGTATGGTCGCCGCAGGTGCCGCCAACGGCGCCTTCGGGCTTGGCGCTTGCCTGCGTGAAGGTTTTGAGGCCGGTGCTGCGGCGGCACGTGATGCCGGCCGGACCGGCAATGCGGGATCGGCGCCGACTGCCGACAACGCGGCATTCTCGCTCACGCCGCTCTGGCATGTCGCCGGCAAGGGCAAGGCTTTCGTCGACCAGCAGCATGACGTCACTGCCTCCGATATCGAGCTGGCACAGCGCGAGGGCTTTGAATCGGTCGAGCACCTGAAGCGCTACACGACGCTCGGCATGGCGACCGACCAGGGCAAGACCTCGAATGTCGCCGGCCTCGCCATCATGGCGGCGGTGTCAGGCAAATCCATTCCCGAGACCGGCACGACGATCTACCGCCCGCCCTATGTGCCCGTCGCCATCGGCGCCTTTGCCGGCCATCATCGCGACGAGACCTTTCATGCGACGCGGCTGACGCCGTCGCATCACTGGGCCGCCGAACAAGGCGCAATCTTTGTCGACACGGGTTTATGGAAACGGGCGCAGTGGTACCCCCGCGCGGGCGAGAAGGACTGGCTGGAATCCGTCACCCGCGAGGTCAAGGCAGTGCGCTCCGGCGTCGGCTTCTGCGACGTCTCGACGCTGGGCAAGATCGATGTGCACGGCCCCGATGCCGGCGCCTTCCTCGACCGCGTCTACATCAACACGTTCTCCAGCCTCGCCGTCGGAAAGGCGCGCTACGGGTTGATGCTGCGCGAGGACGGTCTGGTCTACGATGACGGCACGACCTCGCGGCTGGCCGAGGATCACTATTTCCTCACCACCACCACGGCCAAGGCCGGGCTGGTGATGCAGCATCTCGAATTCTGCCGACAGGTGCTGTTTCCCGAACTCGACGTGCAGCTGACCTCGGTCTCCGACCAGTGGGCGCAATTCTCCATCGCCGGACCGAAGACACGCGATCTCTTGAAGGAAATCGTCGATCCGTCAGAAGATTTGTCCAACGAAGGTTTCCCGTTCATGGGCGCGCGCGAAGTCGCTTTGCGCGGCGGCATCAAGGCACGGCTGTTCCGCATCTCTTTCTCTGGCGAGATGGCGTTCGAGATCTCGGTGCCCGCCCGCTACGGCGAGGCGATGGCGCGCAATCTGATGCAGGCGGGAAAACCGTTCGGCGTGACGCCCTATGGCACCGAGGCGCTCGGCGTCATGCGCGTCGAAAAAGGCCATGTCGCCGGCCCGGAGCTGAGCGGCACCACGACGGCGGCCGATCTCGGCCTCGGCAAGATGATGTCGACCAAGAAGGATTTTATTGGCCGCGTCATGGCCAGCCGCGAGGCGCTAGTGGCACCGGACCGCCAGGTCGTCGTCGGCATCAAACCGGTCGACAAGGCGCGGCGGCTGCGCTCCGGCGCCCACATCATTCCGAAGGGACAGACGCCCGGACCCGACAACGACCAGGGCTATGTCACCTCGGTCTGCTTCTCGCCAACGCTCGACCAGTGGATCGGGCTCGGTCTGGTCGAGCGCGGACGCGAGCGCATCGGCGAGATCGTCCACGCGCACGACCCGCTGCGCGGCGAGGATTACGATGTCGAACTCTGCAATCCCGTCTTCTACGACCCGGATGGAGGGCGCCAGCGTGGCTGAGTTTTCCTGGGATATTCGCAGCCCGATCGACCGGGCGCTTGTCGCCGGGCCTCATGGCGCGCAGGGCGACGCCGGCGTCTCTCTGACCGAGATCCGCAATTTCGACCTGATCCAGGTGATGGCGCGGCGTGGCAAGGCGGCTGACATGGCCGAGGTCGCGAAGGTGCGCTTTGGCGTCGCGGCTCCGGAAACACCGAAGGCGGTCGACACGGCGGATGCGACGCTGATCTGGTCCGGGCCGGATCAGTTTTTTGCCCTGTCCAAGGGCCGCAAGCATGGGGCCGGAGAACTCGGCCAGGCTTTCGCGCAGTCGGCGTCGCTCTCCGACCAATCACATGCGCGGGTGCTAATCAGCATCTCCGGCGCCAAGGCACGACCGATGTTGGCGAAGCTGTCGTCGATCGATCTGCATCCCGATGCGTTCGCAGTTGGCGCGGCTGCCGCGACCTCAATGGATCATACCAGTGTCACGCTCTGGCGCGGGAAGGATCGGACGGATGGGCAGGCGGTGTTCAACGTTCTGGTGTTCGCGACCTTTGCCGAGAGCCTGTGGCACACGGTGCTGGATTCGGCTGCGGAGTATGGCGTGGCGATCGGGCATTCCGAGGAACTGGCGTAGCGCTGCGTTTTTCCCTTCTCCCCTTGTGGGAGAAGGTGGATCGGCGCGATAGCGCCGAGACGGATGAGGGGTGTTCCAGCGGAGTGAGACGTTGGCGTTCTCTGGAACACCCCTCATCCGTCGCCTTCGGCGACACCTTCTCCCACAGGGGGAGAAGGGGGAGCAGAAGGGGGAGC
>NZ_JBFUDF010000004.1:0-614732 GCF_056404855.1 Mesorhizobium sp. P2_B11 | reverse complement strand
GGTCATGGCTGCCTTACCCTCCCCCTTGTGGGGAGGGTCGATCCGCGAAGCGGAGCGGGGTGGGKGTTCTCGTAGGGCGCTACCCCCACCCCGCCGACCGGCTGCCGCTTTGCGGCACCCGCTCGGCGACCCTCCCCACAAGGGGGAGGGTGGAGGTCGGCGCGATCCGGCAGGACGGAGTGAGGGCGCGAAGGAACTCTCATTCTCGAAACTGAGCACCCCGACAGGCAATCCGCAAGTATAGGATCAGCCCGCCAAATACGTGTCCGCCCAGTTCGAAACCGCCCAGCGCGGATTGTTGGCGATGTTGCCCACCGTATCGCGCGCGACGCTGATGAAGCTCCATTCGGCGACGTTGATCAGCGGCAGGTCGGCTGCGACCTGTTTCTGGAATTCCTTGTACAAATCGGTGCGCGCTGCGGTGTCGAGCGTCTCCGATGCCTTGGCGATCAGCGCGTCAAGCGCTTCGTTCTTGTAGCCGCCCTGGTTGGAGAACGGCACGCCATCGGGAATGCCGCTCTGCACCAGGATGGTGGTCGAGATCGCCGGGTCGCCGCGGAACACCGGCGGACCGACGGCGAGGTCGAAGGCGTGATCGGTGTAGACGGCCTTGATGTGGGCGGGCGCATCGTTGTTGACGATCTCGGCGTCGATGCCGATCGCCGCCAGCGCCTGGCGCAGATAGTCGCCGAACTGTTTTGTCTCGTTGAAATAGGGCGCCGGTAAAAGCCTGAGCGCAAAGCGCTTGCCATCATCGGCCTTGGCGTAGCCGGCCTCGTCGAGCAGTGCGTTGGCCTTGGCGACGTCGAATGGATAGGTCGGCACGTCGGCGGTGTAGAATTGCGGGTCGTTCTTCGGCACCGGGCCGGTGGCGGTAGCGGCATAGCCGAGGAACACCGTCTTGACGACGAAGTCCTTGTCGATGGCATGCGCGATCGCCTGGCGCACCTTCACGTCCGCCAGTTCCTTGCGGCGATGGTTGATCTCGACGACCAGCTGATAGGTCAGCCCCTCATAGCCCTTGGAGATCACCTTCAGGCCCGGCACCTTGGAGATGCGGTCAAGGTCGGCCAGCGGCACGGCGGAGAAGGCGGCAAGCTGGATCTCTTCGGCCTCGAGCGCTGCCGCTGCTGAGGTGCGGTCGGGCAGCACCTGATAGATGATCTCGTCGAGATAGGGCTCGTCCTTGCCCCAGTAGTCGGCGTTTTTCGTGAGCTTGTAATACTGGCCGGCCTTGTACTCGCCGAACTTGAACGGGCCGGTGCCGATGGGTGCATTGTTGGCCGGGTTGTCCTCGATCTTGCCGACCTCGTAGATGTGCTTCGGCACGACGCTCGACAGTGCCGGCAAGGCATTGCGGATCAGCTGGAACGGCGTCGGCTTGGCGAATTTGAACACGGCGGTGAAGTCGTCCGGGGTGTCGACGCTGGCCAGATCCTTGAACACGGTGCGGCCGAGATTTTGCAGCGGCTTCCAGATCTGCAGCGCCGAGAAAGCGACGTCGGCCGAAGTGAACGGCTTGCCGTCATGCCATTTGACGCCCTCGCGCAGTTTGAAGGTCACGGACAGCCCGTCGGCGGCGCCTTCCCAGGAGAGCGCCAGGCGCGGCTGCAGGCCGTCCTTGCCGTCGAACGAGGCTTCGGCCAGCGTTTCGACGATCTTGCTGGAGATGAAGAAGACGCCGTTGGAGGCGACAATCGCCGGATTGAGGTTGCGCGGTTCGGAATCGGCGGCAAGCACGAGGCGGCCGCCCTTTTTCGGCGTCTGCGCCCAGCCCAATGTCGGCATGGCGGTTGAGGCCAGCAACAGGGCTGAGCCCGAAAGCAGCGTGCGCCTGGAAATGGTGAAATCTGACATGATCAACCTCCGTCCTCTCCGCGACCCTGCCGGGCGCGCCAATCCCCTTGGGCGCTGGCAGGCTATGCCAGCACCTTGCGGCGATTATGGCCCTTGCCAAGGGTTTCGCCAGAGACGGAATTGGCGCATCCTTGCTTGGCTTTGAAATTTTCGTCCGCTGGACCAGTTAGAAGCAGTGGTTCCATCGAGCTATCCTGGTAGGACCAGATTTGGCCGATGCCGATCGAATGACGACTTGGTGACCGGCAAGCGGTGCTATTTGCTGTGTTCTGGCTGGACCAGAGTGGGCAAAATGGTGCAGATTTGGTCGACAGCCAAGGGATCGGGCGCAGCGCGACCGGCGGTCCCATGGAAATCAGGGAGAGAACAATGAACATCGCCCCGGGCAAGAGCGCCGTCAGCAATATCCCGTTCGACCAGGCAAGGGTCGACCGGCTGATGGAGGAGGCCGGTATCGATGTGCTGCTGGCGACGTCCAAGCACAACACGCAATATCTGCTCGGCGGCTACAAATTCATCTTCTTCGCCGCCATGGATGCGATCGGCCACAGCCGCTATCTGCCTGTCGTCGTCTATGAAAAGGGCGGGCCGGACCATGCCGCCTATATCGGCAACCGCATGGAAGGCGCCGAGCATCAGAACAATCCGTTCTGGACGCCGACGCTGCATGCCGCCTGCTGGGGCACGCTCGACGCCGCCAATCTTGCGGTCGAGCATGTGCGCAAGATCGGCAAGGCAGGCGCCCGCATCGGCATCGAGCCGGCCTTCCTGCCATCGGACGCCTATGCGCTGATCCGCAAGGCGCTGCCGGACGCCAAGCTGATCGACGCGACAGACATGCTGGAGCGCATGCGCGCCATCAAGACAGAGGCCGAGCTCGAAAAGCTGCGCATCGCTTCCGAGCTGATCACCGATTCCATGCTGGCGACCATCCAATGGGCGCGCACGGGCACGACCAAGGCCGACATCATCGAGCATCTGCGGCGCGAGGAAACCAATCGCGGCGCGCATTTCGAATATTGCCTGCTGACGCTGGGCGCCAGCCACAACCGCGCGGCGTCACCGCAGGCGTGGAAAAAGGGCGAGGTGCTGTCGATCGATTCCGGCGGCAATTATCACGGCTATATTGGCGACCTCTGCCGTATGGGCATTCTGGGCGAACCCGATGCCGAGCTCGAGGATCTGCTGGCCGAGGTCGAGGCGGTGCAGCAGGCGGCCTTCTCCAAGGTCAAGGCGGGCACCATCGGCGGCGACATGATTTCGCATGCTGAGGGCGTGCTGAAGAAATCCAAGGTCGCTCCCTACACCGATTTCTTCGCCCACGGCATGGGGCTGATCACCCATGAAGCACCGTTCCTGATGACCAACCACCCCGTCACCTATGAAGGCACCTATGCGGGCAAACCGCTGGAGACGAACATGGTGCTGTCGGTGGAGACGACCATGCTTCACCCGACGCGGGGGTTCATCAAGCTGGAGGACACGCTGGCGGTGACGGATACCGGGTATGTGATGTTTGGGGATCGCGCGCGGGGATGGAACAGGGGTGGGACGGCTTAATTATAGTACGCCAGGATTGCCATTTTCAGGCTCGGAATAACCGCGAGCTCGCCTGACCGCTTCGTCGTAAAATATGAGCCAGGCAGTTTTAGCGCTTCGGATATGGCTATGTCCGTTTCGCGTGGGTTGTTCATGCACTGCAAGGATAGTGAGAAAAAGCCCTCCGGACCGACCCAGCCCTGTGGCACAGGCGTGTCCTGCCATTCGGCGTAGCTGTAGTAGTAAGCGTTCCGATCTGTGGCTGGATAGCCCCGACCCTGACGGGCATTTTGGAAAAACGACACCCCCTGTTGCCCAATTGCGGAAAGTGTCTCATCGGTCAGGTCGAAAATTGCTCCGCCACAAGCCTTCCGGAGAAGGACTACCGCATCGCTTCCTTGTGTGTTGACGCGATATGTCTTTATCTTATCGGGTAGTGCTTTCGTGTAAAAAGCACTCTTATAGTGCTCCCATCCGACCCAGGTTGATAGCGCGGCCACTACCGGAATTATCACGAAGTACCGGCGCAAGAATATGCCCCTTTCTGAGCGGGAATCGGCTGTCGGATAAGCCTATGTTTTGCCTTGAAGCCGGTTATTCGAAGGCGTTTATGTGCAGATTTCCACGATTTGAAAAATCTATGCGCCCGCCGGAATTAGCCTGAAATCCGGCAACTCCCGCAACACCAGTTCCGGTCCCGCCGGCGAATAGACGACGAAGAGTTGCATCGGTCCGTCGCCCGTGTTCAGCGTCGAATGGAAACGGCTTTCCGGCACGTAGATGGTGCAGCCGGGGCCGACCTTGGCGACGACCGGGTTGCCCTGTTCGTCCTCGACCATCTGCTCGCCATGGCCTGAGATGACGAAGATGATCTCTTCCGCGCCGGGATGGTTGTGGCGGGTGTGACCTTTGCCTGAGGGCAGGTCGACGACGCCACCGGAGAAACGCTCAGCGCCATTCACTTCAGGCGCGACCGTCAGCGCAAGCTTGCCCCAATCGAAGCCGAAGGCGCTGACGTCCTTGGGGTACACGAACACCTTGCTCTTGTCGGTCATCTCTCATCCCTTCTTCTTGTTCGGCGTTGTCTTGCGGTCGTGCAGCGTGACGGCTTTGAAATCCGCCGTCTGCCTGGCGATCGCGGCTTCGGCCGGCAGCCTCTCCATCGAGCTTGCGCCATAGAAGCCATGCAGGCCCTTGCAGCGGTCGAGGATGTAGCGGGCGTCGTCCGGCATCGAGATCGGCCCGCCATGGCAAAGCAGGATGACGTCCTTGCGCACCGAACGCGCGGCATTGGCGATAGCGTCGATCTCGACCACGCAGTCATCCAGCGACTTCGCCGACGTCGCGCCGATCGAGCCGCCTGTCGTCACGCCCATATGGGCGACGATGATGTCGGCGCCGGCCTTGGTCATGGCGCGGGCCTCGTCTGGGTTGAAGACGTAGGGCGTGGTCAGAAGGTCGAGCTTGTGCGCCTCGGCGATCATGTCGACTTCGAGCCCGAAGCCCATGCCCGTCTCCTCGAAGCTTTGCCGCATGCTGCCGTCGAAGAGGCCTATGGTGGGGAAGTTCTGCACGCCGGAAAAGCCCATCGTCTTCAGCTCGGCCAGCAGCAGCGGCATGATGACGAACGGATCGGTGCCGTTGACGCCGGCCAGCACCGGCGTCTTCTTCACCACCGGCAGCACCTCATAGGCCATTTCCTTGACGATCTCGTTGGCGTTGCCATAGGCGAGCAGCCCGGCGGCGGAACCGCGTCCGGCCATGCGGTAGCGGCCGGAATTGTAGATGATGATGAGGTCGATGCCGCCGGCTTCCTCGGCTTTGGCCGACAGGCCAGTGCCGGCGCCGCCGCCGACGATCGGCACGCCGTCGGCGATCATCGCCTTGAACTTCTTCAGTATGTCCTTGCGCGGTATGGCGGCCATGTCTGGGCTCTCACTGTCTGGCGATGTCGAGGAAGGCCGCGGTTGCAGCCTTGGCAAATTCCGGATCGTTGATGTGCAGCGGCAGCCGCGTGACGCGGCGCGTAGCGTTCGGCTTGATGGAGCGCTCGACGGCATCGTACAGGACGGCGTCGGCCTCAGCGTCGAAGAAGGCGCCGCCTTCGATGTCGAGCGCCGAGACGCCCTTTTCCGGGATCAGGAAGTGTACGGGACCCTCGCAGCGGCTCAACCGCTCGCCGATCCATTCGCCGATCTTGCGGCATTCATCCACTGTAGTGCGCATCAGCGTGACGTTGGGATTGTGCTCGTAAAGCAGCCGGCCGCGATACTTCTGGGGAATGGTCGGCGGCGCCCAGAAATTGACCATGTCGAGCGCGCCGACCGAACCGACATAGGGCAGCTTGGTGCGCGCGATGGCGCCGAAGCGATCCTCGGTTGCCGGCAGCACGCCGCCGAACAGCAGGTCGCAAACCTCCGTCGTGGTGATGTCGATGACACCGGCCAGCAGGCCGCTGTCGGCCAGCTTCTCCATCGAGCGGCCGCCGGTGCCGGTGGCGTGGAAGACCATGCAGTCGTAGTTTGCCCGCAACTGGTCGGCGATCGCCGTCACGCAAGGGGTGGTGACGCCGAACATGGTGAGACCCAGTGCCGACTTGCCGGTCGCGGCCGGCGCGGGTTTCGCTGCCATCCCCGCGATGGCCTGAGCCGCATTGTGCAACACGACACGCGACAGCCGGTTGAGGCCGGCCATGTCGGTCACCGAGGGCATCATGATGATGTCGGAGACGTCGACATACGGTGCGGTGTCGCCGGATGCGAGCGTCGAGACCATGATCTTCGGGACGCCCAGCGGCAGCGCGCGCATGCCGGCAGTGATGATCGAGGTGCCGCCGCCGCCGCCAATACCGATCACGCCTGATATGTCGTCGCGCGACCGGATGAAGCTGGTGAAGGCGGCGCCCATGCCGGCCACCGCTGTGCCGCGATCATCGATACCGAGCACACTGCCGGCTCCGCCCGGATGATGTGCCGCGACGTCGCTGGCTGGAATATCGACCGACACGGTGGCGCCGCGCGTGCCGATGTCGACGCGGGCAACCGAACTGCCGGTGGCGGCAATCGCATCGGCCAGGAAGGCAAGTTCCTCGCCCTTGGTGTCGGCGGTGCCCACCACATAGATGCGCTTCATCGCGTTCCCCGTCTTCGGTGTGCTGGGTCTGGCCGCGAAGGCCATTGCAATTTTTTGAGACGCGCGTATCGTATTGACATGAATGTCTCACGTCAACAAGCCGCTGGGAACGACGACGCCAACGAGGCGTCCGAACGCGGCCCGCGTGCCCGCACGAAACGGCTGATGCTGGAGACGGCGACACGGCTGATGCAGGCGGGCGTCACGCCCTCGGTCAGCGAAGTCGCGGAGGCGGCGGAGGTGTCGCGCGCCACCGCCTATCGCTATTTCCCGAGCCAGGCAGCCCTGGTGCATGCCGTGGTCGACGAGGGGCTCGGGCCGATCCTGACCTGGCAATCGGCCTCGAAAGATCCACAAGGCCGCGTCGCCGAACTGTTCGACACCGCGATGCCGCGCATCGAGGCTTTCGAGGCGACCTTCAAGGCGGCGCTGAAACTGTCGCTCGACCAGTGGGCGCAGCGCCAGGCGGGCACGCTGGGGGGCGAACCGCAGTTCACACGCGGTCATCGCGTCGAGCTGTTGAAGGACGCCATTGCGCCGCTCAAGGGGCAGCTGCCGCCGCGCGAATTCAAGCGCCTGGCGCAGGCGCTGTCGATGATGTTCGGCGTCGAAGTGCTGATCGTGCTGAAGGACATATGGGGGCTCGACAGCCGCGGCATGCGGTCGGTCGCCCAATGGGCGGCGGGCGCCCTGGTGCGTGCGGCGATGGCGGAAGCTGATGCGGTTCGACCGGCGGCAGCGGCGAAATAGCGCCAATCTGGTTCGACCAGATTTGGGCGAGCACTACTGACATTAACCAGGATGTAGGTGCCAAAACAAGGCTCTCCTATATCAAGGAGTAGGAAAATTAAGGGAAAACAGTCAGATACATGAGGAATCCGGTTATACAAGCTCCGGCTGTGGTCCAAGAAAGGGCTTGACGGCTATCCAAAATTGGTAATACCAGATCAGGACAGAAAAAGCGGATCGAAAGTGAGAGCTGCGATCCATTTTCCGGCAAAGCGAGGAGGCTTGGAACCGGAAAGGTGCGATCTCGGGAGGAACTACCAGGGCCGGCTTCACCGCCGGCTCGCATGACAAGGTAGAATGCGCACAAGGGAGGAAATGATTATGCGCAAGACAATGACCAGCCTGCTTGCTGGTATCGGCTTAGTGCTTGCCTGCGGAACGTCCGTTTACGCGCAGGATAAATCGCTCACCATCTTCTGGGCGGAATGGGATCCGGCCAATTACCTGCAGGAACTCGGCAACGAGTACGAGAAGGAAACCGGCGTCAAGATCACGGTGGAAACCACACCGTGGCCCGACTTCCAGACCAAGGCCTTCACCGAGTTCAACGCCCATGGCGACGCCTATGATATGGTCGTCGGCGACTCGCAATGGCTCGGCGCCGGCTCGACCGGTGGCCACTATGTCGACCTGACCGACTTCTTCAACAAGCACAAGGTCGGCGAAGTGATGGCGCCAGCGACGGTGAAATACTATGCCGAATATCCGGGCGGCAGCAGCAAGTACTGGGCCATTCCGCTCGAAGGCGACGCCGTCGGCTGGTCTTATCGCAAGGACTGGTTCGAAGACCCCAAGGAAAAGGAAGCCTTCAAGGCCAAGTATGGCTACGATCTCGACGTGCCGAAGGATTTCAAGGCGCTGCGCGACATCGCCGAATTCTTCCATCGGCCGGATCAGAAGCGATACGGCATCGCCATCTACACCGACAATTCCTATGACGCGATGGCGATGGGTTTTGAGAACGCGTTGTTCTCCTTTGGCGGCGAGCTGGGTGACTATAAGACCTACAAGGTCGATGGTTTCATCAACTCCGACAAGGCGATCGCGGCGCTCGACGCCTACAAGGAACTCTACAAGTTCACGCCTCCGGGCTGGGCCAAGTCGTTCTTCGTCGAAGACAACCAGGCGATCACTGAAAACCTGGCCGCGATGAGCATGAACTACTTCGCGTTCTTCCCCTCTCTGATCAACGAGGCGTCGAACCCGAACGCCAAGAACACCGGCTTCTTCGCCAATCCTGCCGGCCCCGGCGGCGACCAGTTCGCCGCGCTCGGCGGTCAGGGCATCTCCATCGTTTCCTACTCCAAGAAGCAGGAAGAGGCGACGAAGTTCCTTGAATGGTTCATCAAGGACGAGACCCAGAAGAAGTGGGCAGCGCTTGGCGGCTACACCTGCAGTGCCGCAGTGCTCAAGTCGGAGGAATTCCAGAACGCCACGCCGTACAACAAGGCCTTCTACGAGACCATGTTCAAGGTGAAGGACTTCTGGGCGGTGCCGGAATATGCCGAACTGCTGCAGCAGCTCAACCAGCGCGTCTATCCCTACATGATCGGCGGTGAAGGCACCGCCAAGGAGACGCTGGACGCGCTCGCAGGCGACTGGAACGCGACGTTCAAGAAATACGGCCGCGGCCAATAAACAATATGCCTCACGGAGGGGGTCTTTGCGCCTCCTCCGTTTTCTTTTTTGAACCGGGAGCAGGGTCTTGGCGACCACGATGATCACCACGCTGGACAGGTCCTCGCGAGCCGCCGCACGCGGCCTCAGCGACATTTCGATCCGCAATCTCTTCATCATTCCGACGATCCTGTTCCTGATCGTCTTCAACATCTTCCCGCTGATCTATTCGCTGGGCTATTCCTTCACCGATTTCCGCGCCTCGACCAATGCGCCGGCGAATTTCGTCGGGCTGCAGAATTATCGCGACCTGCTCAACGACCCCTATGTCTGGTCCAATTTCGCCATCACCGCGAAATACGTCATCATCTCGGTCGCCGGCCAGCTGCTGGTCGGCTTTGGCGTCGCCATGCTGCTCAACCGCGACATTCCGCTGAAGGGCTTGCTGACGACGCTGCTTCTGTTGCCGATGATGCTGTCGATGGCGGTCGTCGGCCTGTTCTGGAAACTGCTCTACGATCCGTCTTTCGGCATCATCAACTATGCGCTCGGCCTCGGCACCTTCGAATGGCTATCGGATCCGAAAATGGCGCTCTATGCGGTTGCGCTTACCGACATCTGGATGTGGTCGCCCTTCGTCATGCTGCTGTCGCTGGCCGGTCTCTCGGCGGTGCCGAAGCATCTCTACGAGGCGGCGGCGATCGACCGCGCCGGGCCGTTCTACACCTTCTTTCGCATCACGCTGCCGCTGGTCGCGCCGATCCTGATGATCGCGGTCATCTTCCGCACCATGGAGGCATTCAAGACCTTCGATCTAGCCTACATCCTGACCAGCCAGCCGACGGCCGAACTGATCTCGATCCGGCTCTACAAGATGGCGTTCCAGGAATGGCAGACCGGGCGCTCCTGCGCACTAGCCTACATCGTGCTGATCATGGTGCTGGCCATCACCAATATCTACGTCAAATACCTCAACAAGGTGAAGGAGCGCTGAGATGGCTGCCGTGCGCACTTCTTCCGAAATCGGCTTCAACCGCGTTGCAATCGTCGCCGTCCTGTTGGTGACGATCATCTTCCTGGCGCCGATCTACTGGATTGCCTCGACGGCATTCAAGCCGCGCAACCTTGCCACCACCATCCCGCCGACGGTCGTCTTCCAGCCGGAAATATCGCCCTTCGTCAAGCTGTTCACCAAGCGCTCGCAATTGCGCAACCCAGCGTCGCCGGAGGAGTATGCAGCCGCTCCCTGGTGGGAGCGCGTCGTCTTTGACGGCGGCGAAAAGATCGTGCGTGACGGCAAGGGCCAGGTGCAGTGGTCCGGCTATCCGAGCCGCTTCATGAACTCGTTGATCGTGGCCATAACCTCGACGGTGCTGGCGGTCGGCATGGGCACCTTCACCGCCTATGGCTTCTCGCGTTTCAAGGTGAAGGGAGAGGCGGATCTGCTCTTCTTCATCCTGTCGACGCGCATGCTGCCG
This sequence comes from Mesorhizobium sp. P2_B11, assembly GCF_056404855.1. Taxonomy (NCBI): domain Bacteria; kingdom Pseudomonadati; phylum Pseudomonadota; class Alphaproteobacteria; order Hyphomicrobiales; family Phyllobacteriaceae; genus Mesorhizobium; species Mesorhizobium sp. P2_B11. The sequence goes on along the minus strand of NZ_JBFUDF010000004.1, from coordinate 604,320 downwards.
CCGGTGGTCGTCGCCATTCCGATGTTCCTGATGTACCGGGCGGTTGGCCTCAACGATTCCCACCTCGGCCTGATCATCCTCTACACCGCTTTCAACCTGTCCTTCTCGGTCTGGCTGATGAAAGGCTTCATGGACGAGATTCCGAAGGAATACGAGGAGGCCGCCCTGGTCGACGGCTACACGCGCATGGAAGCCTTCTTCAAGATCGTGCTACCCGAGGCCGCAACCGGCATCGCCGCCACCGCCGTCTTCTGCTTTATCACGGCGTGGAACGAATATGCCTTCGCACTGATCATGACCAGCCGCCGTGCCCAGACCGCGCCGCCCTTCATTCCCAGCCAGGTCGGCTCCGGCCTGCCGGACTGGACGGTGATTGCGGCAGGCACTTTCCTGTTCCTGCTGCCGGTCGCGATCTTCACCTTCCTGCTCCGCAATCATCTGTTGCGCGGCATGTCCTTCGGAGCGATCCGCAAATGAGCTTTCGAGCCATCAACCAGAAATATCTCGAACCCGGCTCGCAGATCCTGATGGTGCTCGGCATCGTCGCGCTCTGCCAGCCCTGGAACATGCTACTGCACACATACGGCCTGACCATCATCCTAATCGGCCTGATCGGCTTCAACATCACTTCGAAGATCGCGCCGGAAGAGGAAGCCGGCACAGGCCATGGCGCGGACGAGCCGGCGCGAAATCCGGGAGCACCGCATTGACCCAGATCGAGCTTCGCGGCGTGCAGAAGTTCTTCGGCGCCGTCCAGGTCATCAAGGACCTCAATCTCAAAATCGACGACAACGAGTTCATCGTTCTGCTTGGCCAATCCGGCTGCGGCAAGACGACGACGCTGCGCGCCATTGCCGGGCTGGAGACGATCGATGGCGGCGATATCCTGATCGACGGCAAGCCGGTGCAGCACCTCAAGGCCGCCGACCGCGACATCGCCATGGTGTTCCAGTCGTTCTCGCTCTATCCGCATATGAGCGTCTACGAGAATGTTGCTTTCCCACTCAGGGCAACGCGCAAGAGCAAGGCCGAGATCGACCAGGAAGTGCGCTCGGTCGCCAAGACGCTGCAGATCACCGACCTGTTGGGCAAGAAGCCGTCGGCATTGTCGGGCGGCGACATGCAGCGCGTCGCTATCGGCAGGGCGCTGGTGCGGCGCCCGAAGGCGATGTTGATGGACGAACCGATCGGCGCGCTCGACGCCAAGCTGCGCGAAGAAATGCGGGCCGAGATCAAGCGGCTGCACATCAAGCAGGGCTCGACCACCATTTATGTCACGCACGACCAGATCGAGGCGATGAGCCTCGCCGACCGCATCGTCATCATGCACGAAGGCGTGCTGCAGCAGGTCGGTTCGCCGGACGAGGTCTATTCGCATCCGGCCAATCTGTTCGTGGCGCAGTTCGTCGGCAGCCCGGTGATGAATGTCGCCGATGCCTCCGTCACCGAAACAGCGTCCTCGGCCTCGGTCACCGTCGGCGGCGCTGCCGCCGGTTTCGAATTCCCGCGGGCGCTTTTGTCCAAGCTCAATGGCCATGCCGGCGGCCAGCTGGCGCTCGGCATCCGGCCCGAAGGCGTGCTGGTGCGCCATGAAGCGGCGGAAGGTTTTCTGCCGGTCGAGACGCAGATCGTCGAGCCGCTCGGCTCCTTCGACATTGTCGACCTCAAGGTCGGCTCCAAGATGCTGCGCGCCCGCACCAAGAGCGGCTTTGTCGGCGGCCCCGGCGAAAAGGTCTTCGCCCGGATCGATCCGACGCAGGCGCATTTCTTCGACACGGCAAGCGGCAAGTCGCTCGAGGTGAGACTCTGATGGCGCATATCCAGCTCAAGAACATTTCCAAGAGCTTCGGCAACCACACAGCGCTCACCGGGCTCAATCTCGAGATCGCCGATGGTGAGTTCTTCGTGCTGCTCGGCGAGACGGGCGCCGGCAAGACGACGACGCTACGCATGATCGCCGGGCTGGAAAAGCCAAGCGAAGGCCAGGTGTTCATCGACGGCGTCGATGTCGCCGACTGGGGGGCGGCCGAGCGCGACGTGGCGCTGGTGCTGCAGCAATATTCGCTCTATCCGCGCTACACGGTGCGCGAGAATCTCGAATTCCCGCTGAAGCCGAAGATCCGCCGGCTGCCCGATGCCGAGATCAAGGACCGGGTTGCACGCGCGGCCAAGACACTGCGGATCGAGCATCTGCTCGACCGCAAGACCGATCGCCTCTCAGGCGGCGAGATGCAGCGCGTTTCGATCGGCCGCGCCATTGTGCGCAAGCCGCGTGTGTTCCTGATGGATGAGCCGCTGTCGGCGCTCGACGCCAAATTGCGCGAGGCATTGCGCACGGAGCTGAAGAACCTGCAGATCCAGCTCGGCGCCACCTTCCTGTTTGTCACCCACGACCAGATCGAAGCGATGTCGATGGGCGACAAGGTCGGCGTTTTGAACCATGGCCGCATCGTCCAGACCGGCACGCCGCATGAGATCTACAACAATCCGCGCGACACCTATGTGGCGAGCTTCGTCGGCTCGCCGCCGATGAACCTCATCGACGGCAGGCTGGTCAACAACCGCGCGGTGATGGCGCCGATGAATTTCGAACTGCCGCTTTCAGGGGGAGCCAAGACGGGCAGTGCAACCGACGGTCGCCCGCTCGTCTTCGGCATCCGTCCCGAGGATGTCTATCTCGAAAGCGGAGCGCCGGTCGAAGCACGTGTCCACGATGTCGAGAACCATGGCGTGGAAAAAATCCTGACTCTGCGGGTCGGCGACACGACGCTGCGCGCCACCGTGCCGGCGCGGACCGATGTGGCGATAGAGCAATCGGTGCGCTTCGCCTGGAATGCGGACAAGGTCGTGCTGTTCGACAAGGGCAGCGGCGTGAGCTTGCGGCACGCCAGCTAGCCCTCCTGCAGGCTCATCGCTGGCTCAAGCGGCGGCGCGACAACCCTACGGTTTTCGGTCCGCTGTCGTTGTGATGGCGGCGACGAAACGGTTGAGGTTGTCCTCGACATAGGCGGCCACCTCGGTCGTTGGGTCGAAACTCCACCACAGCAACGAGCCCTGCCAATGCGACGCCATCAGCAGGCCGACGTCGTGCGGCGTGTTGGGCGTTGCGGCGAAGCAGGCGGCAAGAGCCTCGCTTAGAAACGCCTTCCAAGCGGCGCCGCGTGCCCTCAGCACCGGATCGCGCAAATCCTCGCGCAGCACGAGCAGGCCTTCGGCGTAGGCTTCGATGCCGCCATAGCCCTGCGACAGTCCCACCAGAAGTTGGATGGCGCCGGTCGGGGTCTTGGCAACGGTCTCCGTCAGTTCCCTCGTCTTGGCGTCGAGGCCATCCCAAGCGTGGAGCAAGGTGCGCTGCTTCAGTTGCGCCTTGTTGCCGAAACGCTGGACCAGTGTCGCGCCGGAGAGGCCGCACGCCTTTGCCAGCCGTTCGAAGGTGAGCGCCTCGGGGCCATGCTCATGGATCAGGCGGTGTGCGACTTCCAGCACCTGCTCGTCGGATTGGGTTTTTGGTCGAGTCACCTTGACATCTCAATATAACCGAATGATCATTTATATATGATGAGAGCAGCGCAAGCCAGCGCGGTTTGGTCGATAGATTCGTTTGGGAGCGTACCATGACGTTGCACGGAAAAGTCGCTTTGGTCGCTGGCGCCACCCGTGGCGCCGGGCGGGGAATCGCCGTCGAGCTAGGCGCTGCCGGCGCCACCGTCTATGTCACCGGGCGCAGCACGCGCGGCCAACCATCGGAGTATGCCCGGCCCGAAACCATCGAGGAAACGGCGGAGCTGGTTTCCTCGAACGGCGGCAAGGGTATTGCCGTGCAGGTCGATCATCTGGTAGCCGACGACGTACGCCGGCTGGTCGAGCGCATCCGCGCCGAACAGGGCCGGCTCGACATTCTGGTCAACGATGTCTGGGGCGGCGAAACTCTGTTCGAATGGAACAAGCCGGTCTGGGGCCATAATCTTGAGAACGGCCTGCGCCTGCTGCGGCTTGGCATCGACACGCATCTGATCACCGCGCACCATGCGCTGCCGCTGATGATCGAGCGGCCGGGCGGTCTGCTGGTCGAGGTCACTGATGGCACTGCCGAGTACAATGCCGAGCACTACCGGCTGTCGCCCTTCTACGATCTCGCCAAGGTGGCGGTGAACCGCATGGCATGGGCGCATGCCAAGGACCTTGCCGCGCATGGCGCCACCTCGGTGTCGGTGACACCCGGCTGGTTGCGTTCGGAAATGATGCTGGAAGCCTTTGGTGTCACCGAAGACAATTGGCGCGACGCCACCGCCAACGTGCCGCATTTCGTCATTTCCGAGACGCCACGCTTTGTCGGCCGCGCCGTCGCGGCACTTGCCGCCGATCCGGATCGTTCGCGCTGGAACGGCCAGTCGCTGTCCAGCGGCGGGCTGGCGCAGGTCTACGGCTTTACCGACCTCGATGGTTCGCGCCCGGATGCCTGGCGCTACGTTCCGGAAGTACAGGACGCCGGCAAGCCCGCCGATGCCACGGGCTACCGCTGATCGATTGGATCAGACCGATCGGCCATCGAAGTCGAAGACCGACAGGGAGGACGCGTCGATGTCGGCAACGCAGTTGATGTTGATATAGGCGCTGCGTTCGCTGCCTTCGCGCACATCCTCGGCAAAGGGATGGATGCCGCAGGTGCGGCAGAAGCGATGCGCCATGGCGTAATTGCCGAATGTATAGGTGCCGAGATCATCGCCCCAGGCCAGCACGGTCAGGCTGTCATACGGGATGGCGGCCAACAGGGCGCCCTTGCGCGAGCAGATCGAACAATTGCACCGCACAGCGCCGGTCAGCTCGGCCTTGAATTCGAACGCTACCTTGCCGCAGTGGCAGCTGCCTTTGTACAGCATCAGTCTCTTCCTATCGCTGGCAGGTGCAAAGGCACGCTGGCCGGGTTATCCCTTCGGCAGGCCCAACCGGCCGCCAGAAACTCTCTATGCTTGCTTTAAAGACGTTCCACCTTGGCGGAGTCCGACATCGACATGCAATCAATCCGCGATCGTCTCGAAATCATCCTGTCACGTCTTGCCAATCGGGCAGCGGACGAGAAGGTCTACACAAAGCTCTATATCGAGGCGGCGCGGGCCGCGGCCGATGCCAGCGAAGCGCGCAAACGGGCCGGCGTGAGCCTCGGGCCGCTCGACGGCACAATCGTCTCGATCAAGGATCTCTTCGATGTCGCCGGCGAGCCGACCTCGGCCGGTTCGCTGATGCTGAAGACTGCGGCGCCTGCTGGTTCGGACGCGGCCATCGTCAGCCGGCTGCGGCAGGCCGGCGCGGTCATCATTGGCAAGACCAACATGACCGAATTCGCCTTCACCGCGATCGGCGACAACCAGCACTACGGTACGCCCGGCAATGCCGTCGATTCCAGCCGCATACCTGGCGGTTCGTCATCGGGCGCCGGCGTCTCTGTTGGCGAGGGCACGAGCGAGATCTCCATCGGTTCCGATACGGGCGGGTCAATCCGCATTCCGGCGTCGCTCAACGGCGTCGTCGGCTTTAAGCCGACGGCGCGGCGGGTGCCGTTGAGCGGCGCTTATCCCCTGTCGGCGACACTGGATTCGGTCGGGCCGCTGGCACGCAGCGTTGCCGAATGTGCGGTTGCCGACGCGATCATGGCAGGCGAGGAACCAGTGCCGCTCCGGCCCGTTTCGCTCGCCGGGCTGCGCGTCGGCGTCCCGCGCGGTATGCTGTTCGAAGAAACGGAGCCGGAGGTCGCAGCAGGCTTCGAGCGAGGCTTGCGCGCGCTGGAGCAAGGCGGTGCGCGCGTCGTCGACCTGCCGATCGATGATCTGATTGCCGAGATGCGGCAAGCAACCAAACGCGCCTCGATCGCGTCGATGGAAGGCGCGGAGGTTCATGGCGACTGGCTGTCCGTCGGAGCATCGGTGCCGGTCGACCCGCATGTCATCGGGCCGCTTTCGCGTGCACTCGCCATTCCTGCCTCGGTCTATATCAGGACCATCCGCCGCCGTGGCGAACTCGCTGCCGCCATGGCCGAGCGCCTGGTGTCGACCGACGTGCTGGCCCTGCCGACCGTGCCGATCGTCGCGCCGTCCATTGTCGCTATGGCCAGCGACGAGGCGCTGCGCAACAAGGCCGAAGGTTTGCTGTTGCGCAACACCCAGGTCGCCAACCAGTTCGACCTCTGCGCCATCTCGCTGCCGATGCCCGACATGACGTTGCCGGCCGGGCTGATGCTGGTGGGCAGGCACGGGGACGATCGGCGCTTACTCGCCGTCTCCAATGCAGTTGGATATGCTATTCAACATTAACAATTTTCTCGCGGTGCCCCTATGAAATATGTGCCATTTCTTCGGGCCAGGATACTTATTGGACGTCTCGTCGTGTGGACGTTCGTATCCGTAATATTTTTTGGCTTAGTTTCGATATTGTTTTTCAGTTATTTCGATTTTCACTCGGGCCATCTCCAAATTTTTCCGAAGCTGAATAATTTTAAAGGATATATCGATTCCAATTTTTATGCATCATCGAACATACTGTGGGTCAATCTTTTTGCGTTCTCGATTCCCTACTCTTTTGTTTATTGTATCGCAGTGCCCTGCTGGGTTTTTGCGGCGGCATCACGGCATGATTGGACTGATCTGCGCCTGAGGTGGCAGACATTTTCGTTCATTCTCTTCGTTGCTCTGATCGTCGGCCTCGAGGTATATGAATATATATTTGGAGACGTACTGCTTATTGGTTATCGCCCGAGACTATATATGGTATCTTCTTTGTACGCATATACCGTATCTCAAATCGTAGCACTTATGGGTATCGCGAATTTTTTGCTTTTTACCGCCACGTTCATAACGTCGGCGAAGATATTCGGGCGACCGGAAGGAAACTAATGCGACGAGCAGTGCTTGCGTTCGCTGTCTTTGGCGGTGCGTTCGATGCCGGCCGCGACCAATGTCGGCAGGCTGTACTGCTTGCCGTTAAAGCTGTGGGGCCGGTTCTCGATGATACCGGTGACAACGAGCTTGCCGGCATAGAGCTTGTCTGAGAGGTCAAGCGCCTTGTCCTGCTGCGGCAGGCCGTCAATATCGACCCACACGCCCTTGACGATCTTGCCGGTAGCGAGGTCGAGAGCGCTGGTGGAAGGGCAGGGCGCCACCACGCACCGCAGGCCGTTGTCGCAGGGCACGTAGCTACCTTGCGCATCGGCCTGAGCCGCGGTAGCTGCCATGCAGGTGCCGGCAATCAGAACACGAATTCTCGTAGCGCTTTGGGCCATGTCGGCGAAGCTCGTCGCCAAATCCGGGAAGATTGAGGCGGGTCGCCGAACAGTCAGTCGGCCGGAAACCGCCTGCGGTAATGCTCGACCACGTCGGGGTTGCGCAGATTGACCGGCAGCCTGTTGGCCAGCACCAGCAAAGTCTCGCCGGCAGCGCCCACGCCCATCCGCATCATCGACTGTTCGGTAATGCCCGCCATATGCGGGGTGACGATGACATTGTCGAAACCGAAATAAGGATGATTTGCCGGCAGTGGCTGGGTGGCAAAGACATCGAGCGCGGCGCCGCCAATGCGGTCCTTGCGCAAAGCCTCGATCAGCGCATCGTCATCGATCACAGGCCCGCGCGAAATGTTGATCAAAAGCGCATCCGGCTTCATGCGAGCAATTCGCTCGCGGTTGATCAGACCGCGCGTCTCCGGCGTCAGCGGACAGCAGAGAACGATGATGTCGCTCTGTTCGACCAGCGCGTCGATCGACAGGAAACCGATCCTGTCGGGGGCCGGCTGCATGCTGCGCGTCGTCGCCACCACGTTGAGGCCGAAGCCATGCGCGGCGATATGGCCGACCGCCTGGCCGATAGCGCCGAAGCCGATGATGCCGATGGTCTTGCCGGCGAGCTCGCTGGCATGGCTCGCGTGGTCGCGGCCGGCATTCCAGCCCTTGGCGCGCAGGTCGCGATCGACCGAACGGAAGCGGCGAAGCAGGGCAAGGGCTGCGAACATCACATATTCGGCGACCGAGCGCGCATTGACCGCCGGCACGTTGGCGACCAGCACGCCGGCGGCGGCGGCTGCCTCCATCGGTACCATGTCGAGGCCGGCGCCGTGGCGGACCGCGGCCCGAAGCTTCGTTGCGTTTTCGAACAGCGCCGGCGGCAGCGGCGCGCGCACGATGATGACGTCGGCGTTCTTCGCTTCGGCGGTCAGGGTTGCAGCGTCAAGCGCGGAGGCGACGACGAGTTCGCCAGCGCCCACCAGCATGGCGGAGGCACGCGGATGCAGCGTGTGCGTGGACAGGATTCTGGGCATGGGGCTCTCGTTCTTAGTCGCAATTCCCAAGGGAAAAGGCTGCGCGCTTTCCCGGGAAAACCGTTTCACACTTTTCCTGGAATTGCTCTAGGCCTTTTCGAGCGTGGCGGCTTTCTGCTCCATGCCGCGGCCCTCGATGATCCCCTTCCAGTAGCTTTCCGCGCCTTGCAGATGGGCGCTCATCAGCGCCTGGGCGAGATTGCCGTCGCGGCGCAGCAGCGCCTCGTAGATCTGGATGTGCTCGGCATGTGAGCGCACTGAGCGCTCGGGGTCGTTGAAGTAGATCGGCAGGCGCAGCTCGCCCATCAGATAGTAGACGCTGCAGATGTTGTGGAAGACGCCGTTCTTGGTTGCCCGGACAATCTCGAGATGGAATTCGCGGTCCTCCTTGGCGAGGCCTTCGCCAGCGGCGATGCGCTCTTCGGACGCTTTCAGGATCTCGCGCAGGCGCTCGAAATTCTCTTCCGTTGCGCGCGAGCAGGCGAGTTCGGCGGCCTTGATCTCGTGGATCTTGCGCAACTCCACGGTCTCGTAGATCTGCACGGGATCGAGCGGCAGGCCCGCGCGGGCGAAAAGCGCCAAGGCTTCCACGCTGGCCTGCCTGGTGTCGACATAGATGCCGGATTTGGCGCGGCGCTCGACGATGCGCATGGCTTCCAGAATGGCCAGCGCCTCGCGGATCTGGCCACGGCTGACGCTGAAATGCTCCGCCAGTTCGCGCTCCGAGGGCGTGCGGCCGGTCTCCTTGTCCGAATGGGAGAACAGATAGGCGGCGAGTTCGGCGAGAAGGTTCTTTTCTTTCATCGTCAACTGCGTTGCGCGTGCGCCTCCAGGAACCGCTCCGAAATGGTGAATCCCAGACCCGGCTTTTCAGGGATCGCTATCATACCGTCTTTTGCTTCGACAGTCTCTTCGACAAGATCATGGATCATCGGGTTGGCGCCGAGCGAATATTCGACGGTGAAGCTAGCCGGCGAAGCAGCGCAAACATGCAATCCGGCAAAGAAGCAGGGCGCGCCGGCCCACAGATGCGGTGCAAAGCGCAGGTTGAAGGCGCTGGCGATGGTGCCGATCTTCATCGCCTCGCTGATGCCGCCACAAAAGGCCGGGTCGGGCTGGAAGATGTCGGCCGATTTCAGCACGGCGAGATCGCGGAAGGCATAGCGCGTCGCTTCGCTTTCGCCGGTGGCGATCGGGATCGAACCCGAAGCGCGCACCTCCGCCATGCCAGCCTTGTCGTCGGCGATGACCGGCTCCTCGAACCAGGCTAGGTCGAGATCGCTGGCGAGGTGGATGAAGCGCTTGGCCTCCGCCACCGTATAGGTGCCATGAGCGTCGACCATCAGCTCGACATCCGGGCCGAGCGCCTGCCGGGCGGCACGGGCGCGGGCGGCAGAAATGTGCGGGGCGCCGTCCATGGCGCCGACGCGCATCTTCAGCGCCTTGAAGCCACCCTTGGCGATGTAGGATTTGAGCTGCTCGCCGATGGCGTCGGCAGAGGCCCAGCCGCCGGAAGCGTAGGCCTGCATGCGATCGAGCTTGCGGCCGCCGATGAGCCGCCACACCGGCTGACCCAGCGACTTGCCGAGAATGTCCCACAGCGCGATGTCGACGGCGCTGATCGCTGCAACGCTCATGCCGCGCCGCGCCAGTTGCGGCATGGCGTGGCCGGCATGCGCGGCTGTCTGGTGGCGCACCCCGTTGTAGAGCATCTCCCAGATGATGCCGATATCGGCGGGGTCGCGGCCGATCAGCTGGGGGCCGACCTCATGGTTCAGCATGTGGACGAGCGCGCCATAGCTGCCGGCGCTGCCGGCGGCGTTCTTGCCTTCGCCCCAGCCGACCAGCCCGTCATCGGTCTCGATGCGCAGGATGGCGGCGTCGAAGGTCGTCACCTGACCGAAGTCGCTGCGATGCTGCTTCGCGACTTCGATCGGTATGCGGACCCACCAGGCCTGGACGTTTCTGATGCGCATGGTCATCCCCGGCCCCGCCGCCGGCAGGCGGAAGGGCGCATTCTCAATCGGATCGGCTACTTGATCAGCGGCAGCAGCGTTTCGGCGGTGATGCGCATCTGGTCGGTGTAGAATTTCTCCGTCAGCACACTGGAGCCGTGATCCTGGATGAACTTCAGCTGTTCGGGCGATATGTCGACCGGGTGGCGCTCGACCATATCAGGGTAGGGCGCGGCCGGCGTGCGATCGACGGGTGCGACGAACTCATTGGTCAGCGCGCCGTCATAGCCGACTTCCTTCAGCGTTTGCACGATCCGTGGCCAATCGATCTGGCCGAGGCCAGCGGCAAAGCGGTTGTTGTCGGCGACGTGGAAATCGAACAGGCGTTTTCCCACCTGGCGGATGGCGTCGTGGACGTTGAATTCTTCCATATGGAGGTGGTAGGCGTCGAGGCAGACGCCGCATTCGGGGCTGACCGCATCGGCCAGGGCGAGGGCCTGCGCACCGCGGTTGAACAGATAGGTCTCGAAGCGGTTGAGCGGCTCGACCGCGATCTTGACGCCGACCTTCTTGGCGTGGGTGAAGCACTCGCGGGTGGCGTCGACCACCCACTTCCATTCCTCTTCCTCGGTGCCGTCCGGCACCACCTTGCCGACGGTGGCTGGCACCAGCGTGATGATCTCGCCGTCCAGCTCGCTGATCATGGTCAGCACGTCCTTGACGTACTGCACCGAGCGTTCGCGCTGGCCCTGGTCCCTGGCGGCGAGGTTGCGTTCGCCCAGCATCAGCGTCACCGCGCCCCAGCAGCGTATGCCGTGTTCTTTCAGCAGCGCGCGGGTTTCCTTGGTCTTGTACTGCTCGGGCTCGCCAGAAATCTCGATCGACTCGTAGCCGAATTTCTTGATGCGCTTCAGCGTCACCTCCAACGGCTCCGCGCGCATCCAGTTGTGCGTCGAAAGATGCATGGTCTATCCTTCCCAGAATTCGTCTGTGCCAGTTCGCCTGCGACGCGCCTCACCGAAGCGCGTCTCATGTTTCCTCCCCAAGGCGCTCCAGCATTTTTACGCAAACTGGTTCGACCAATTGGGCCTGAATGGAGGTCTACAGCAAATTTTGTCGCGCGGCAAGAACTGCCGATGTGCGATCGCAGCATCCATTTACTGTGTTGATTATGCTTGCATATGTTCCCCATTTTGAGGTCCGCCGGCTGCTGCTCTCGCGAGTCAAATGGCTTGACCCATTTTCGGTATTTGGTAATACCAGAATGGCAAGTCGAGAATGCACATCGCAAAAGACCAAAGAGGCTGGCCCTGCTTTCATCAGGCGCTATGCTTGGTCCTTGGAAAAATGAATTGGGAGGATGCCGATGCCGTCGACAATGAAGGGTCCGGGGCTGTTTCTGGCGCAGTTCGCGGGCGATGCCGCGCCGTTCAATTCGCTGGCTTCGATCACCAAATGGGCGGCCGGTCTCGGTTACAAGGGTGTGCAGATCCCGACCTGGGATGCACGCCTGTTCGACCTCAAGAAGGCGGCGTCTTCCAAGACCTATTGCGACGAGGTGAAAGGCATCTGTGCCGACGCCGGCGTCGAGATCACCGAACTGTCGACCCATCTTCAGGGACAGCTGGTGGCGGTGCATCCGGCCTATGACGCGCAGTTCGACGGCTTCGCGCCGCCTGAGGTGCACAACAACCCGAAGGCGCGGCAGAAATGGGCGGTCGAGCAGATGAAGTTCGGCGCCAAGGCGTCGAAGAATCTCGGCCTCAAGGCTTCGGTGACGTTTTCCGGAGCGTTGGCCTTCCCCTACCTTTATCCCTGGCCGCAGCGGCCGGCGGGCCTGATCGAGGAGGCCTTTGCCGAGCTCGGTAAGCGCTGGAAGCCGATCCTCGACTTCTATGACGAGAACGGCGTCGATGTCGGCTACGAGATCCATCCAGGTGAAGACATTTTCGACGGCGCGACCTTCGAAATGTTCCTCGATGCTGTCGGCGGCCACAAGCGCTGCAACATCAATTACGACCCGTCGCATTTCCTTTTGCAGCAGCTCGACTATCTCGAATTCATCGACATCTATCACGAGCGCATCAAGGCGTTCCACGCCAAGGACGCGGAGTTCAACCCGACCGGGCGGCAAGGCGTCTATTCGGGCTATCAGAGTTGGACCAACCGCGCCGGCCGCTTCCGCTCTCTGGGCGACGGGCAGGTCGATTTCGGCGGCATCTTCTCCAAGCTCACCCAGTATGGCTATGACTCCTGGGCGGTGCTGGAATGGGAATGCTGCCTGAAGCATCCGGAAGACGGTGCGGCCGAAGGCGCGCCCTTCATCCAGCATCACATCATCCGCGTGACGGAAAAGGCCTTCGACGATTTCGCCGGCGGGACGACGGACAAGAAGATGCTGCGCGCGATGATGGGAATCTGACCGGCTTCGCCGGCAGTGGCACAAGCCAAAAGCAGAACGGATAAGACGAGGGAGACGAAAAATGGTCGGCGCATCGAAGTCGGAAGCGGGAGGCGGCCCGATCCGCTATGGCATGGTCGGTGGCGGCCAGGGCGCCTTCATCGGTGCGGTGCATCGGATCGCAGCGCGCATGGACAATGACTTCGTGCTGGTTGCCGGTGCGCTGTCGGCCAACCCGGAGCGCGCCAAGGCTTCCGCCGCCGAGCTCGGTCTCGATCCGGGGCGCAGCTACGCCTCCTATGCCGAGATGGCCAAGGCCGAGGCCAAGCGTCCCGACGGCATCGAGGCGGTGGCCATCGTCACGCCCAACAATGTGCATGTGCCGGCGGCCAAGGCCTTCCTCGAGGCCGGCATACACGTCATCTGCGACAAGCCGCTGGCCACTACATTGGCTGAAGCGAAGAAGCTTGCCGCAGTGGTTGAAAAGACCGGCAAGGTGTTCGTGCTGACGCACAACTACACCGCCTATCCGATGATCCGCCAGGCGCGCGAGATGGTGGCCAAGGGCGTGCTTGGCGACATCCGCATCGTGCAATCCGAGTATCCGCAGGACTGGCTGACCGAAGACCTTGCCGCTACCGGTCAGAAGCAGGCGGCGTGGCGCTCCGATCCGAAGCAGGCAGGGGCGGGCGGCGCGCTCGGCGACATCGGCACCCATGCCTATAATCTCGCCCGCTTCGTCTCCGGTCTGGAGCTCGATTCCCTGTCGGCCGATCTCGACGCTTTCGTGCCGGGGCGGCAGCTCGACGACAATGTCAACGTCATGCTGCGCTTCAAGCCGGTCGGCAAGACGCACCCGGCCAAGGGCATGATCTGGGCGAGCCAGGTGGCGCCCGGCCATGAGAACGGGCTGAAGCTGCGCATCTATGGTTCGAAGGGCGGGCTGGAATGGGTGCAGGCCGATCCGAACTATCTCTGGTACACGCCGTTCGGCCAGCCCAAGCAGCTGCTCACCCGCAACGGCGCCGGCGCGCTGCCGGTCGCCGGCCGCGTCAGCCGGGTGCCTTCGGGACATCCAGAAGGCTATCTCGAAGGTTTCGCCAACATCTACCAGGAGGCTGCACGGGCGATCCGTGCCGCACGCAAGAAGGGCGGCAAGCCGGGCAAGGATGTGGTGTTCCCGACGATCGAGGACGGCGTCGAAGGCATGGCGTTTATCGAAGCCTGCGTGAAGTCGTCGAAGAAGAACGGGGCGTGGACGAAGCTTTAGGCGGCGCCTCCCCCTCACCCGGATTACCAGCCGAATTGCGAAGAGCAATTCGGGGCAATCCGACCTCTCCCCGAGGGGAGAGGAGGTGCGGTCGACGCTGAGTTCTCTTCTCCCCGATGGGGAGAAGGTGGCCGTGAAGCGGCCGGATGAGGGGGCATGGCGCGAGGCTGGCGAATGAGACCAGCGCGCCGTCACATGGGGAGGGAATGTCGATGAAAATCGGCATGTGCATGTTCTTGTGGACGACCAGCGTCTCGAAGAAGCACGAGGCGCTGCTCAGGGACATCAAGGCGACGGGCTTCGACGGCGTCGAGATCCCGGTCTTTGCCGGCGCGCCTGACGATTACAAGAAGCTCGGCGAATTGCTCGACCGCATCGGGCTGGAGCGCACGGCTGTGACCGCTATGGGCGATCCGGCGATGAATCTGATCTCGCCGGATGCCGCCACCCGCAAAGCCGGCATCGACTACATGAAATGGGCGATCGACTGCAGCGTGGCACTCGGTGCGGACAGGCTGAGCGGTCCGCTGCATTCGACGCTCGGCGCATTCTCCGGCAGTGGGCCGACGGCCGCCGAGAAGAAGCGCTCGATCGCTTCCCAGCGTGCGATCGGCGATCATGCCGGCAAGCGGGGTGTCACCATCGGGCTCGAGGCGCTCAACCGCTTCGAATGCTATCTGCTGAACACGATGGCCGACCTGTCCGAACACATCGACGCCATCGACCGGCCGCACATCAAGGCGATGTACGACACCTTCCACGCCAATATCGAGGAAGCCGACCCGATCGGCGCCTATACCAGGCATCGCCGCAACGTCGTGCATATCCACATTTCGGAGAATGATCGCGGCGTGCCGGGGCGCGGCAATATTCCCTGGGCCGAGACGTTCTCGGCGATCCGCAAGAGCGGCTATGACGACTGGCTGACCATCGAGGCGTTCGGGCGGTCGCTGAAGGATCTGGCTGCGGCGACCAAGGTGTGGCGGGATTTTTCGGAGACGCCGGAAGCGGTGTATCGGGAGGGGTATAGGCATATCAGGGATGGGTGGAGGAAGGCGGCTTAAAGGCCTCGGGCCTGGTCCATCTTCTATCTGCGTTCACTGCGGTTGCCAGGTGGTTCCCCCACTCCGTCTCGGCTTCGCCGAGCCACCTCTCCCCCCTCCGGAGGGAGAGGAAGGGAGCCAGCCCGCATAAGTTCGCGCCCTTCCTCTCCCCCGTCGATCGGGGGAGAGGTGTCGAGCGAAGCTCGACGGAGTGGGGGTCGACCCTTTAGCGCCCGGCGAGACGATGCTTGCGCTTCTGCGTCACAAGGCTACCCCTGCTCGGCCTGGATCCTGTTGTAATCATGGATCGTGCGGCTCAGCCTGCGGCGCAGGAAGTTCGAGATGTTGTCGAAGATGAAGACGACGAGCAGGATCAGCAGCACCATGTAGAAGACGTTGGCCCAGTTGGAGTTGGTGCGCATCGCTTCCCAGAGTTTCAGGCCGATGCCGCCGGCGCCGACGGCGCCGATGATGGTGGCGCCGCGTGTGTTGGATTCCCACTGGTAGAGCGTCTGGCTGATGAAGACCGGGATCACTTCCGGCATGACGCCATAGCGCTGCACCAGCAGGCCGTTGGCGCCTGTCGACTTGATGCCTTCGCGCGGCTTGTCGTCGATGTTTTCCAGGCTTTCCGAATAGGTTTTGCCGAGCGTGCCGATCTCGGTGAAGAAGATCGCGGCACTTCCGGCCAGCGGTCCCGGGCCGAAGGCGCGGGTGAAGAACAGCGCCCAGATCAGCATGTCGACCGAGCGCATGAAATCGAAGAAGCGTTTCAGCACCTGGCCGAGCAATCCGCTCGGCGTGATGTTGCGGGCGGCGAAGAAGGCGAGCGGAAAGGCGACAAGGCCGCCGAGCAGCGTGCCAAGGAAGGCCATGACGATGGTTTGCATCAGTTTCGTCCAGACGTCGCCGTGCTGCCACTGCGCATTGTTCCAGATGTTGTCGCCGGCCAGCGCGAGGTTCGAGGTGCCGGGCTTTAGCTCGGGTCCGGACCAGATCAGCGAGATCACTTCACCAGCCGATTTGCCGAAGAAGGGCGAGCGCGTGTCGAAGACGAAATTCGCCCAGCCGAGGAAACGCTTGCGGACCTTCACGCGGTCGACGGTGACGCGCACCTCGCCAACAAAGCCCATCCTGGCGACGATCTCGTCGTCATGCGCGGTGATCCAGGCGGGCACCGGACCCGAAATCACCGGCTTGCCGCTGGTCAGCGCGACCGGCACCGTCTGGCCATTGGCGACGATCGTCGCCTTGGTCTTGTCGAAGGTGACGGACTTGGCCTGGCGGTCGATCAGGACCGTGAACGTGCCGTCCGCATTCCTGACGACCCAGTCGGGATTGGGGTTTTCGCCAAGGGCGGAAAAGCGTGGATATTTCGGCGTGATCTCGGGCTGGTCGAGGCGGAATTCCGGCTGCAGATCGTAGCTGATCCATTGCGTCAGGAAGAGCGGCAGGCGCTCCCAATGCGATTCCCGCATCACTTGCGGCAGGTTGAAGAACCACAAGGCGTAAATGAGGTAAAGCACGGTACCGGCGACCAGGAACAGCGGCCAGAAGCGCTGGTGGAACGGACGATGGAACACGTGCGGATGGCGTTCCTCGATGGCTTTGATCTCGTCGACTGTCATCGCCATAGGTGTATCTTTTTGTTTGACCATGATCTTTTCCGAAAACCGGGTCCACTTTTCGGGATCATGGTCAGGCCCCGCCCATCAGGAAAGCCTGCTCACCCACCAGCTTGCGGCGCAGCCAGGCGGAGAACTGGTCGATGATGAAGATGGTCGTGAACAGGAGCAGCACCAGCGCCAGCGTCTTGGCGCCGAAGCCGCGCGAGATCGAGAGCTTCAGCTCCTCGCCGATGCCGCCGCCGCCGACGGCGCCGATGATGGTCGAGGCGCGTACGTTAATTTCGACGCGCAGCAGCGTGTAGGACATGAAATTGGGCAGCACCTGCGGCAGGTCGGCGAAACGCACCCGCTCGAACCAGTTGGCGCCGACGGCCTTCAGGCCTTCCTCGGCGCGCATGTCGATGTTCTCGTTGATCTCGTAGAACAGCTTGCCCAGCGCGCCGATCGAATGCAGGCCGATGGCGATGATGGCGGCGATCGGACCGACCGAGATAATGGCCGCGAACAGGCCGGCAATGACGATCTCCGGGAAGGCGCGCAGCAATTCCATGAAGCGCTTGACGACGAGCCGTAATGCCGGATGCGGGGTCAGGTTGCGCGCGGCGATGAAGGAAAACGGCACGGCAAAGATGAAGCCGATGAAGGTCGAGACCAACGCCACGTTGACTGTGGTCAGCATCAGCTCGAAATATTCGGGGATGTAGAAGCCGCCCCAGATGTAGACGCGACCGAGCGGGAAGTTGAATTCCTGGGTGCCGGTGTCATGCGGCGAGGCGATATCGAACAGCGCCCGCCAGACGTCGTTCCAGTCCTTGGGGATCAGCCAGCTGAGGAAATCGAGAATGTGCGGCAGCCGGTCCCAGAAGTGACCGGCGTTGGCCTCGTCGGCGAACCACATGCTGGAAAGCATCGCGGCAAGCAGCAGCGCGACGCCGAGCACGGTATAGAGCCGGCGCAGCGATGTCTGGCGTCGCCAGGCATCGGCCGTCTGGTGAGGGGCGCCTGAGGGCGATGTCACGGAAAGGGTCATGATCGGAGATGCAAAAAGGGCGGTGCTTTGAGCACCGCCCTTTTCGATTTCGCCGTTAGCCGCCGATGGCTGCCTTACGGGCTTCGACGATGACTTTGTAGAAATCAGGCTTGACCGGGACGTAGCCGGTGAAATCGCCGCCCTCGACGCCTTCGAAGCAGGCCTTGTCCTTCTTCGGCAGGTCGGTGAAGAACGCGGTCAGCTTGGCGGTCATGTCGTCACCGAGTGCGGTGCGCACGACCAGCGGGCCGTTCGGGATCAGGCCCGAGCGCCAGACTTCGACGAAGTCGTTGGGGTCGACGGCGCCCTTGGCGGTTACCTTGTGGAAGGTGCCGGAGGTGTAGCCGTTCTTGAAGTCGCCGATGCCCGAGGAATCGTCCACGGCGACGTCGACCTTGCCGTCGCGGACGGCGAGGATATTGTTCTCATGGCCGCCATTGAACTGGGTCGAGGCGAAGAAGGTTTCGTTCGAGGCGCCGGTGTCCTTCGGGATCTGGGTCAGCGGGATCAGGTAGCCCGAGGTCGAATCCGGATCGGCGTAGCCGAGCTTCTTGCCCTTGGCCGACTTGATGTCGGTGATGCCCGAGGACTTCAGCGCCAAGCCGATCGAATAATAGCCGGTGGCGCCGTCGGTCTGCTGGGTGGTGAGGATCGGGGTGACCGCCTTCGGGTCCTTGATGTAGACGCTGGCATAGCCGGAAGCGCCGAGTTCGGCGAAGTCGAGCGTGCCGCCGAGCAGGCCCTGGATGACGCCGTCATAGTCGGCGGCGGGGAACAGCGACACTTTTTCAAAGCCGAATTCGGTCTTCAAATGGTCGGCCAGGCACTGGTAGTTGCGCAGGCGGTCGGTTTCGTTCTCGCCGCCGAGGATGCCGACGCGGAATTCCTTGAGGTCGGCCGCGTGGGCCATGCTGGTTGCCATGGCGAGCACCGATACGGCGCTGAAAACCATCTTCCTGAACATTTTATCTCTCCTGTAAGTTCCGGCCCCGCGCCGGCAGCGTTCTTGATTTTGACAGATGCCCTTGACGCGGGCTGACGATCCCAGTCGCTCAGTTCTTGTCCATGATCTTTTCCGAAAACCGGTATCCACTTTTCGGGATCATGGATCAGTACCCGGGGAATGCGGGCTCGAGCGGGCTGGCGGATGCGGCGATCTTTTGCTTGTAGGCGATGCTGGTCGAGGTGATGGCCTCGGAGATTTCGGCGCCATTGGCGTCCGCGCCATAGACCAGGCGCACCGCTTCGCGGTTGAGCTCTTCCGGCGCGCCGTCGAAGACGACCTTGCCGGCGGCCATGCCGATGATGCGGTTGCAATAGGCACGCGCCGTGTCCAGCGTGTGCAGGTTGGTGACGACGGTGATGCCTTCGCGCAGATTGATGTCCTGCAGCGAGTCCATCACCACCTTGGCGTTGAGCGGGTCGAGCGAAGCGATCGGCTCGTCGGCGAGCAGCACCTTGGGCTGCTGCATCATGGCGCGGGCAATAGCGACGCGCTGCTGCTGGCCGCCGGAGAGCGTGCCTGCGGGTTGCAATGCGGTGCGGGCGATGTCGAGGCGTTCGAGGGCTGCGACCGCCTCGGCGCATTCGGCGCGGGTGAACATGCCGAGCAGGTTGGAAACGGTCGAGCGGTGATTGAGCCGGCCGAGCAGAACGTTGGTCAAGACGTCGAGGCGCGGCACAAGGTTGAACTGCTGGAAGATCATGGCGCAGTCGCGCTGCCATCGCCTGAGCGGTGAGCCGCTAAGCCGGGAGACCTCGGCGCCGTCAAAAAAAATCGACCCCTGGCTGGGGTCGATGAGACGGTTGATCATGCGAAGAAGGGTGGATTTGCCGGCACCCGAACGGCCGATGATGCCAACCATCTGGCCCTGCGGAATCGACAGGTCGATGGCGCTGACGGCGGTGTTCTTGCCAAATCGGCGGGAGACGCCGCGGATTTCGAGCGTGGCAGAGCTTGCTGACATGGCAGGTTCCAGTGCGGACCATATTGATCGTCAGGCTTTCGCCTAACGCAGGCACATGAACCTGCCGTGTCGCCAGCATGTCAGTTTTGTTACGCTCCACAGATGTGAGTTAGGAGTGGCCCAAGATCAGCAGCTCTTCGAAATGATTCATGTCGTTAAAGCTGCAGAAGGCGGGCGGCTTGATTTCGATCACCGGGGTCTGCCGTTCAAACAGCGCCAGACTGTCATCGAAGAAGCCCTGCCATTCGCCAGCCCTATCGTCAGCAAGGCGCTGGATTTGGTAGGCGAAGGTGATGTGGAAAACGTAAGCGTCATGATCGGGATGGCGGTAGCCGAACGGCACTGACAGCGCATCTCGCCATGCGGCCATGATGCGCCTGTCCTCTTCAGTGGCGCCCGCAACGGTGAGACCGGTCGGCACGACCTCAAGCACCTTGATGTTGAACGGGGCAAGGCCCTCAAAATCCTTCAGCCGCTTGAGATAGAGGCTGGTCATGTCGTCGATGCTGGTGTCCAGCGGCACGTCGCTCGGCCAGTAGGGCAAGCGGCGACGGTATTCGATGATGCCCTGGAACAGCGTCATGTGCAGGCTTGAGATGGGCGTGAAGGCCAGCCGGTCGGCATCCGGCATGGCGCGCATGCGCTCGCGCACCTCGATGACAACAGCCTCGGAAGGCGACCTGTTGACGAGATGGCTGACGACCGTGTTGCCAGGCTCGGGCAGGAATTTTCCTGATGTGTCGTAGCGGGTGCCGAGATGCACCGGAGGCTTGGGGTTGGTGCTTTCGAAAAAGCCGGCGAGCGAGGGTCTGATGGTTTGAGGCATTGCGATCTCCAAAGGGAAGACCGCGTCTTGTCCCGAGTCCTGTGTCAAGGATGTGAACCGGCCGGTCCTATGACGATGATGTGATGGGCTATCCGCCGTATTTTTCCAAGAAGGCTTCCGCTTCAAGCTCGCGAAAATCGTCAAGCGCGGCGCGCAGCCTGGCATGGTCCCAGTCCCACCAGGCGAGCGCCTGATATCGTTCGGCGGTGCGGCGGTCGAAGCGTTCGCGGATGTGTTTTGCCGGCACGCCGCCGACAATGGTGTAGGGAGCGACGTCCTTCGAGACCACCGCGCCTGCGCCGACCGCGGCGCCATCGCCGATGGTGACGCCGGGCAGGATGGTCGAGCCGTGCCCGAGCCAGGTGTCGTGGCCGATGGTGACGCGCTTGGCACGCCGCTGGGCGAAGAATTCGCTCTCATGCTCGGCGTCGTCCCAATAGTCCGACGCGCGGTAGGTGAAGTGGTGCAAGGTCGGCCGCCAGGTCGGATGGTTCGTGGCGTTGATGCGCACGCTTGCTGCAATGTTGGAGAACTTGCCGATGGTCGCACACCAGACGGCGCAGTCCTGCATCATGTAGGAATAGTCGCCGAGGATGCTCTCCGACACCCGGCTTCGGTCGGCGATCTCGGTCCAGCGGCCCAATGTCGAGTTTTCGACCTGCGCCGTTTCGTGGACGAATGGCGCTTCCGACAATTTCCTGCTCATGCGGCGATTTTTCCGGCGGCGAAAGAGGTGACGTCGATGATGCGATCGGCGACCGCGTCACGGACATCCAGGTCATGGAAGATTCCGAGCAAAGCCACGCCCGCCGCCTTCTTGGCGGCAATCAGTGCAACGACGACATCGCGGTTCTTGGCATCGAGCGAGGCGGTCGGCTCGTCGAGCAGGAGGACCGGATGCTCGGTGATGAAACCGCGCGCGATGTTGACGCGCTGTTGTTCGCCGCCGGAGAAGGTCGCCGGCGGCAGCGCCCAGAGTTTTTCAGGCAGGTTGAGCTGCGCCAAAAGCGAGCGCGCCTTCGTCCGCGCGACCTCGCGCTCCTCGCCGCGCTCGACCAGCGGCTCGGCCACGACATCCAGTGCGGAAACGCGCGGCACTGTACGCAGGAACTGGCTGACATAGCCGATCGTCTGGCGGCGCACGGCCAGCACCGTGCGCGGGCTTGCATTGGCGAGATCGATCAGGCCGCCTTCGTGCTGGACGATGATCTGGCCTTCGTCGACGGCGTAGTTGCCGTAGAGCATTTTCAGGATCGAACTCTTGCCGGCGCCGGAGGGGCCGCCGAGCACGGTGCATTCGCCGGCGCGGATCGAGAACGAGACGCCGGCGACGACAGGCAGTTTGATGCCGTCGCGCAGATGCATGGTGAAGCTCTTGGCGACGTCGGAGACAACGAGGGGCGTCGGCATCAGAAGGTTCTCCGATTGTCATTCGTTTGCGGGCCAGCACCCCCCTCTGCCTTGCCAGGCATCTCCCCCTCAAGGGGGGAGATCAGCAGCGTGTCGGCCTCGCTCATTCTGCAACGTTGAAGTCTGGCGAAATCGGCAACGACAGTTAATCTCCCCCCTTGAGGGGGAGATGGCCGGCAGGCCAGAGGGGGGTGACTTGGCGCCATCGTCACACCTGCAAAATCGAGGAAACAAGCAACTGCGTGTAGGGCGCGCGCGGGTCGTCGAGGACGCGGTCGGTGAGGCCGCTTTCGACGACGCGGCCGTCCTTCATCACCATCATGCGCTGTGACAGCAGCCGGGCCACGGCGAGGTCGTGGGTGACGACGATGGCTGCCAGGCCGAGATCGGTGACCAGGCCGCGCAACAGGTCGAGCAGGCGCGCCTGCACCGACACGTCGAGGCCGCCGGTCGGCTCGTCCATGAACACCAGCCGCGGGCCGGTGACGAGGTTGCGGGCGATCTGCAGGCGCTGGCGCATGCCGCCCGAAAAGGCGCGGGGTTCGTCGTCGATGCGGTCCTCGTCGATCTCGACGCGTGACAGCCAGTCGACGGCAGTGGCGCGGATCTTGCCGTAGTGGCGATCGCCGACCGCCATCAGCCGCTCGCCGACATTGGCGCCGGCCGATACCGTCATGCGCAGGCCGTCAGCCGGGTTCTGATGGACGAATCCCCAGTCGGTGCGCATCAGGAAGCGGCGCTCTGCCTCGCTCATGCGGTAGAGCTCGCGGAACTGACCGTCGCGCATGCGGTAGCTGGCGGTGCCGGAAGAGGGCAACAGCCGCGTCGACAGGCAGTTGAGCAGCGTCGTCTTGCCGGAGCCGGACTCGCCGACAACAGCCAGGACTTCACCCGGCCACAGGTCGAAGGTGACGTTCTCGCAGCCGACGCGCGAGCCGTAGAATTTGGACAGTTCCGAGACACGCAGCAGAGGTTCGTCGGTCATTCTGCGGGCTCCATGGCTTCTGGGGCAAGGTGGCCGCGATGGCCATCAGCGCGCCGCTTCTCGCAATGGTCGGTGTCGGAGCAGACGAACATGTGGCCGCCATGGTCGTCGAGGATGACCTCGTCGAGATAGACATTCTCGGCCGCGCACAGCGCACAGGGCTGGTCGAAGGTCTGCACCTCGAACGGATGATCCTCGAAGTCGAGGCTGACGACATCGGTGAAGGGCGGCACGGCGTAGATGCGCTTTTCGCGGCCAGCGCCGAACAGTTGCAGCGCCGGCGAGCGGTGCATTTTGGGATTGTCGAATTTCGGCGTCGGCGAAGGATCCATGACATAGCGGCCTTCGACCTTGACCGGATAAGCATAGGTGGTGGCGATGCGGCCGTGTTTGGCGATGTCCTCGTAGAGTTTCACATGCATGAGGCCGTATTCCTCCAGCGCGTGCATTTTGCGGGTCTCCGTCTCACGCGGTTCGAGGAAGCGCAAAGGCTCGGGGATCGGCACCTGATAGACCAGCACCTGGCCGGCGCTCAGCGGATGTTCGGGAATGCGGTGGCGGGTCTGGATGATCGTGGCGGTTGCCGTGTCGGTGGTGACAGCGACATTGGCGACCTTCCTAAAGAAGGCGCGGATCGAGACCGCATTGGTGGTGTCGTCGGCGCCCTGGTCGATGACCTTCAGCACATCATCCGGACCGATGATCGAGGCGGTCACCTGCACGCCGCCAGTGCCCCAGCCATAGGGCATCGGCATTTCGCGCGAGGCGAACGGCACCTGATAGCCCGGAATGGCGATGCCCTTGAGGATCGCCCGGCGGATCATCCTTTTGGTCTGCTCGTCGAGATAGGCGAAGTTGTAGGTGGCGATGTCGGTCATGGCGATCACATCCACTCCCTGCTATTGAATTGACGCCCCGAAAACGGAAGTAAAGGCGAAGTCGGATGACCCAGACCGGTTGGATACATATTGGAATTCTGCTTCTGGCCTTCGCCTGCGTGGTCGGCTTTGTTCTTCGGCGTTTGTTTTTGCCCGCTTCGAGAGAAGGCGCGCATCTCACAGGCGGAAACGGCGGCTATGTCGGCGGGCATAGCACCCATTCCCATGATGGCGGCGATGGGAATGGCAATGGTGGAGGTGGCGACTAGGCTCATTCCGCGGCCTCCTTCTTGTCTTCCGGCAGGTCGGCATTTTCGCGCGCGTCGTGTTCGGCGCGCATGCGGCGCACGAGGTCGAGTTCGGCCTGGAAGTCGACGTAGTGCGGCAGCTTCAGATGCTCGACGAAGCCGGTCGCCTGGACATTGTCGGAGTGCGAGATGACGAATTCCTCGTCCTGCGCGGCAGCGACGACATCCTCGCCGAGTTCCCTGGCGCGTAACGCGCGGTCGCACAGCGCCATCGCCATGGCCTTGCGCTCGCTCTGACCGAAGACCAGACCGTAGCCGCGGGTGAATTGCGGCGGCGCCTTGGCCGAGCCCTTGAACTGGTTGACCATCTGGCACTCGGTGACGCGGACCTTGCCGAGCGGTACAGCGAAAGGCAGTTCCGGTACGTCGAGCTCCAGCTCGACCTCGCCGATGCGGACCTCGCCAACGAACGGGTGATTGCGGGCGTAGCCGCGCTGGGTGGAATAGCCGAGCGCCAGCAGGAACCCTTCATCGCCGCGCGACAGCGCCTGCAGGCGGATGTCGCGGGCCATCGGGAATTCCAGCGGCTCGCGGGTGATGTCGCCCGGGATATGATCCTGCGGCATCTCGCCATCCGGCTCGATCAGACCTTCGCGGGCGAGGATTGCCGAGACGCGCGGCATGGCTTCCGCCTCACTGGGACGCTGCAGCGGCTCGGCGACATCGGCGCCGGTGGCAAGTTCGGGGTCGAGCAGACGGTGGGTGTAGTCGAAGGTGGGTCCAAGCAACTGGCCGCCGGGCAGGTCCTTGTAGGTCGCCGACACGCGCCGCTCGACCAGCATGGCGCCGGTGTCGATGGGATTGCTGTAGCCGAAGCGCGGCAGCGTGGTGCGGTAGGCGCGCACCAGGAAGATCGCCTCGATTATGTCGCCGCGCGCCTGGACGATGGCGAGCGCTGCCAGTTCCCTGTCATACAGCGAGCCTTCGCTCATCACCCGGTCGACACCGAGCGCCAGCTGTTCGACGATCTGGTCGAGGCGCAAAGCCGGCACCGAACGGTCGCCGCGCCGGCGGTCAGCAAGCAGGCTGTGCGCATTGGCAATTGCGGCTTCGCCGCCTTTTACCGCGACATACATTCTATGCCTCCATCGTCTTGATGCGCGTCGTGCGCGGCAGGCAGGCGATGCCGCCGGTGGCCGCCAGGATGATGTCGACGCCGCGCGGGAAGCGCTGGCCGTTCTGCTTCCACTGTTCGACGAAATGACGCGGCATCTGCGCCGGCGCGATGGTCGCGCTGGTTTCGATCCCGGGGCCTTCAAGCAGCAGCGGCGCGCCGGAGGTCAGATTGCTGACCTGCAGGATCAGCGTCGTCGAGCGGTCGGGATAATCCTGCGTGCCCTGCGAAAAACCGTCGAGGGCGGCCATCTCTGCTGGATTGGCGATCAAGGCGAAATGCGCATCGGCCGGTGTGTTGGCGAGTGGCGCGCCGGCGTGGAAGCCGAGCCAGGCTTTTACGGCGGCCGAAGCCTGCAAAGCAGGGTCGAGCCAGAGCGGCGTGTCGTGGTCGCACAGCGAAAGCGCGATGGCGCCTGCGGTGGCCGACATCGGCGCCGGCGGGCGGGCGAAGACCGGCAGAGGCTGTATGCTGCCCGGCCTTGCCATGGCGTCCATGACGGCACGGAAGACGGTCTGGGCGTTGAACACCGGGTCGGCAAAACCGCCGTCGATCGATTGGGCTGCGATGTCCATCAGTCTTCTCCGCGCACCATGGTGAAGAAATCCACTTTCGTTGCCGCCGTCTCGGCGCGGCGTTTTTCGCGCGCTTCGCCCTGGGCTGCGCGCAGCGGCGCCACCAGTGCGGTCTCGACCGTGGGACGCTGCGCTGGGTCCTGCCAGAGCGCGTCGGCGATTGCCGCGAGCCTCGCCTTCTTCCGGTCGCGGCCGAGCATGTAGCTGTGGCCGACCTGTCCGGAGGGCAGCCGCACGGTGGCGCGGGTGACCGTGGCTTCGCCGACATTGAAGGGCGCGCCGCCGCCGCCGATGCGGCCGCGTACGGTCACCAGTCCGGTTTCCGGCCCGCGCAAAAGCTCGGCTTCGGAGGTCAGGCCGGCCTCGTTCCAGAGCCGGGCGATGTCGTCGCCGCTCGCCTGCGCCAGCGTCGCCATGACGGCTTTGCGCTCGGCCTGGTCGCGGGCTTCCTGTCCTCGCATGCAGCAACTCCCTGAAGGTGTAAAATTGGTCTAGTGATATAGACAACTATACAAATTATACCTATTATCTAAACCGTGTCCATGACGGGTGGATGACATGGGCGTGATCGGGGGCAAAAATGGCCGGGCAACAGATGGCGAGCAGCATTGAACGGCGCAGCGGCGTCTCTTTGTGGCGGCAGATCGCCGACCAGATCCTGCACTCGATCGCCGCCGGCGAGTTTGCCGAGAATGCCGCGTTGCCGCCCGAGGTGGCGCTGGCCGAACGCTACGGCGTCAACCGCCACACAGTGCGGAGCGCCATATCGGCGCTGGTACAGGAAGGCGTGCTGCGGGCCGAGCAGGGGCGCGGCACCTTCGTCTTGTCGCGCAAGCGGCTGTCCTACCCGATCGGCGCCCGCACACGGTTTTCGACGGGCCTGCAAGGGCAGACGTCGGAACGCCATATCGTGCTGCTCACATCAGCGGTCGAGCCGGCCAGCCAGCGCGTCGCCGAGGGCCTCGGCCTTGCCAGGGGTACTGAAATGATCCGGCTGGAGACGCGCGGCGAAGCCGACGGACGGCCGGTGTCGCGCGCTGCCAGCTGGTACGAGGCCAAGCGTTTCACCGGCATAGATGCCGTGATGGCGGAGACCGGTTCGATCACCGCCTCGCTCCGGCGTTTCGGCGTGGACGACTATCTCAGGCAATCGACGGTGCTGTCGGCACGCCATGCCGATGCCGCCGACCTTGCCGACCTCAATCTCCAGCCGGGCGCCATCGTGCTGGTCGCGGTCTCCGTCAACGTCACGCCGGATGGCCGGCCGATCCAGTTTTCCGAAACGCGGTTTCCGGCGGAGCGGGTGGAACTGAAGCTTTCGGCCCTGTAGAGACTGCCGAGACTCACGCTGATATCAGACCAGCTTGGTCGCGCTTATTTTCAGCGGCTTGACGTTTGAGAACCGCCTTCCCCCACTCCGTCTCGGCTTCGCCGAGCCACCTCTCCCCCCTCCGGAGGGAGAGGAAGGGAGCCCACCTTGCTAAACTCGCGCCATTCCTCTCCCCCGTCGATCGGGGGAGAGGTGGCTCGGCGAAGCCGAGACGGAGTGGGGGTCGACCTGGGCGGGCCGTCGTCAGTTCGGGCCGGGTTATGCCCCAACCTCGATGACCGCCTTGATCAGCCCCGATTTCTCGTGCGCCCAGCGAGCGAGATCATCTGGCGTTTTGGCCAGCGTGGTGCGGTGGGTGACAAGTTTCGCCAGCGGCACGGCGCCGTTGCGGATCGAGGCGGCGACGTGGTCGAAGTCGGCTTTCAGCGCGTTGCGGCTGCCGACCAAGGTCATCTCGCGCTTGTGGAATTCCGGATCGGAAAAGACGATGTCGTCCTTGACCACGCTGACCAGCACCAGCGTGCCGCCATGCGCGACATGGGCGAAGGCCGACTGCACCGATTGGGTGTTGCCGGTCGCATCGAAGACCACGTCGAACCCTTCGCCACCGGTAGCATCGCGCACCAGTTCGGCTGCCGTTTTTTGCGAGGCGTCGAGCGTGGCGAAGCCGAGTTCGCTTTCGGCAAAGCCAAGCCGCTCGCTGCTCATGTCGAGCAGGCTGACGTCGAGCCCGGCGATGCGGGCGAAGATGGCTGTGCCAAGCCCGATCGGGCCGGCGCCGATGACCAGCGTGCGGGCGCCTGGTTCAGCGCGGGCGCGGCGCACGGCATGGGCGCCGATGGCCAGGAACTCGACGGCCGCGGCATCGGCCAGCGACAGGCCGTTTGCCGGATAAAGATTCTGCGCCGGCACCAGGATCTGCTCGGCCATGGCGCCGTCGCGATGGACGCCGAGCACTTCGATCCGCACACAGCAATTCGGCTTGCCCTGCCGGCAGGCGATGCATTTGCCGCAAGCGAGATAGGGGTTGATGATGACGGGCTCGCCGACCGCGAGGTCTACGCCTTCGCCGGTCTCGACGACAGTTCCCGACACTTCATGGCCCATGATGCGGGGGTAGGCGAGGAATGGATGTTTGCCCTCGAAGATATGATAGTCGGTGCCGCAGATGCCGACATGGCTGACCGCGATCAGCGCCCAGCCGGCAGGCGGAGCGCCCGGTGCGGCGCGGTCTTCCAGAACAAGGTCGCCGGGCGAGCGGCAGATGACGGCTTTCATTCAGCAATACCAGTGTTCAAAAAAGGCGCCGGTCCGTCGAGCGGACCGGCGAAGACAGTCAGGGAGGATTATTTGCCGCGGCGGCGCAAGCCGTCGAAGTAGACGATGACGATGATCAGCACGCCGGTGATGATGCGCTGCCAGAAGGCGTTGACGTTAAGCAGATTGGCGCCGTTGTTGATGGTGGCGAGAATGAAGGCGCCGAGCAGCGGACCATGCACCGAGCCGACTGCGCCGAACAGCGAGGTTCCGCCGATGACCGACGAGGCAATCGCCTGCAGCTCCCAGCCCTCAGCCTGGGTCGGATTGCCGATGCCGATGCGCGAGGCGAGCAGCACGCCGACGAAGGCGGCGCACAGGCCAGACAGCGTGTAGGCCATGTAGATGGTGCGCTGGACGTTGACGCCAGACAGGCGCGAGGCCTCGGCGTTGGATCCCACAGAGAAGAGATAGCGGCCCCAGCGGCTGTGATGCAGGAAGATGTAGGCCGGGATGCCGACCAGGATCACCATCCAGAACAGGTTGGGGACGCCGATGAAGGAGTTGCGCGAAAACTCCTGGAAGGCGTCGTTGTTGATCGAGATCGAGTTGCCGTTGGTCATCAGCAGGCCGATGCCGCGCAACGAGGTCAACGTCGCTAGCGTGATGATGAAGGGCGGCAGGCCCATCTTGACGATGCCGAAGCCGTGGAACAGGCCGATGGCGACGCCGACGAGCAGCGTCAGCAGGATGGCGATAAAGACCGGCACGCCGGCATTGATCAGCATGGCGGCGATGACGGTGGCGAAGCCGACGACGGCGCCGACCGACAAGTCGATGCCGCCGGTGATGATGACGAAGGTCTGGCCGACCGCCAGGATGGCGATCATCGAGCCCTGGCGCAAAAGGTTCGAGATGTTGTTGGCCGACGCAAAGCTCTGCGTCGACACCGACAGGATGACCCACAACAGAACCAGCAGCGCCAGCAGCGTCAGCCCGAACAGGGCGTTGTAATTGCGTTTCGGTTTTTCGGCAGGAACCGCTTCGGTGCTCATGTCTGTCCTCCCAGCTTTTCTTGTTTCTCGGCGAGCGCCTGTGTGAGAATTTCCTCGTGATCGGCGGTGCGGAAGCCATGCGTGGCGACCAGCTTGCCGCGCCGGAAGACGTGCAGCGTGTCGGCCAGTTCGTAGACTTCCGGCAGATAGGACGAGATCAGGATGATGCCGGCGCCTTTCGACAGAAGCGCGCCGAACAGGCGGTAGATCTCGGCCTTGGTGCCGACATCGACGCCGACCGTCGGCTCGTCGAAGATGAACAGCTTGGCGCCATGTGCCAGCCATTTGCCGATGACGATCTTCTGCTGGTTGCCGCCGGACAGGCTGGAGGCGAGCGCGCCGCGCGTCGGCGTCTTGATCCTGAGGTCGGCGATCTGGCGGTCGGCCTCGGCCTTCTCCTTGGCGCCGGAGATCAGCATGTTGCTGGAAATGCGCTTGTAGATCGGCAGGTTGAGGTTGAGGCCGACCGGCAGGTTCAGGCACAGGCCCTGGTCGCGGCGGCTTTCCGGCGCCAGCGCCATGCCAAGCTTGATCGCGTCGTGTTCGGAATTGATCAGCACCGGCTTTCCTTGCCACAGGATCTGGCCGGCCGACTTCTTGTGGCGGCCATAGAGCGTGGTGACGAACTCGCTGCGGCCGGCGCCGATCAGGCCGTAGAGGCCGACAATCTCGCCGGCGCGCACCGTCATCGAGACGTTCTCGAAGCCCTTGCCCGACAGGTTCCTGGTTTCGACGATCTCGGCGCCAGGCGTGAAATGCTCCTTGTGATAAACCTGCTCGATCGAGCGGTTGATCATCAGCTTGACCAGCTCGGCGTCGTTGGTCTCGGCAATGTTGCGGGTGCCGACCAGCGTGCCGTCGCGCAGCACCGAAACGCGGTCGGCGAGCTCGAAGACTTCTTCCATGCGATGGCTGATGTAGATGATGGTGACGCCTTCGCCCTTCAGCCGGCGGATCAACGTGAACAGCTGGTCGGCTTCCTTGCGCGTGAGGTAAGCGGTCGGCTCGTCGAAGATCAGGAATTTTGTGCCGCGCACGGTGGCCCGGGCTGCGGCGATCAACTGCTGCTGGCCGATGGTGAGGTCGCCCAGCGTAACATGCGCCGGCAGGTCGAAGCCGAGACCGTCGATGATCTTCTGCGCTTCCCTGACCATGGCGCGCTGCTGCAAGATGCCGAAGCGCGAATTCTCCTCGCCGAGGAACATGTTGGCGGCGACGGTGAGGTGGCGGCAGAGCACGACTTCCTGGTGCACGGCATTGATGCCGAGCGCCATCGCCTCGTGCGGGGTGGCGAGTGCGGCCGGCTTGCCTTCCCAGATGACGTCGCCGGAGGTGCGCGGCATGACGCCAGTCAGAAGCTTGATGAGGGTGGATTTGCCGGCGCCGTTTTCGCCGACGATGGCGTGGATCTCGCCTGCCTTGAAGGCAAGGTGGACGGGCTTCAGCGCATGCGTGCCAGGATAGCGCTTTTCCAGCCCGT
Source organism: Mesorhizobium sp. P2_B11 (assembly GCF_056404855.1). Classification (NCBI taxonomy): domain Bacteria; kingdom Pseudomonadati; phylum Pseudomonadota; class Alphaproteobacteria; order Hyphomicrobiales; family Phyllobacteriaceae; genus Mesorhizobium; species Mesorhizobium sp. P2_B11. Next base: position 573,504 of record NZ_JBFUDF010000004.1, on the reverse strand, counting down.
GCAGTTCGAGGATCGTCCTGCCGGGTGCCAGCGTTGGGGCGGGGTGCAGGTCTTGCGCCGTCGACGTCATGACAATCCTCCCAGATTGGTCTTACGAATGGGCACGAAGCGATGCGGCGTGGCCGCGTCGTCAAGGCACTCGGCCGGCTTCTATCAGGGCCGGTAAGGGATGTTTCCGGGGCAACGAGGCCCCGGAAACGATGCGCTTGTGGAAAGGCTTAGTCGAGCTTCGGATTGAGCAGCGCGTCGATCTTCGGCTCTTTCATGTTGGCCTTGGTGACCAGGTTGGCGCCGGTGTCGACATTGGCTTCGACCTTCTCGCCCTTGGACGCCGCGAGCGCGGTCTTGATGCCGTCATAGCCCATCCGGTAGGGGTCCTGGACGACGAGGCCGGAGATGACGCCGTCATTGAGGAACTTGATCAGCTTCTCGTCGCTGTCGAAACCGATCAGCCCGACCTTGCCGGCAAGGTTGTTCTCGGCGATCGCCTGGCCAACGCCCTGCGCCATGATCAGGTTGGAGGCGAAGATGCCTTTCAGGTCCGGATTGGCGGTGATCAGGTCGGTGGCGATGTTGAGGCCGGTGGTGGCCTGGCCGTCAGCGTATTTGTCGGCGATCAGTTCGAGGCCGGGATACTTGGCCTTGAGCTGTTCCTTAAAACCCTGCGCGCGCTGTTCGAGCGAGCCGGCGCCTGGAAGGGCGGTGATCAGCGCAACCTTGCCCTCGACCTTGCCGCCATTGGCTTCGCCGATGGCTGCGGCAAGACCGTCAGCGGCGACGCGGCCGCCCTGGACGTTGTCGGTGGTCAGGAACGAGGTGAAGGCCTTGGAGTCGGCGCCGGAGTCGATGCCGATGACCTTGACCTTGCTGGCTGCTTCATCGATCGGCTTGCCGAGCGCCTTGAATTCGGTCGGTGAGATGACGACGGCGGCCGGGTTGCCGGCGACGGCGTTCTCGAGGATCGAAATCTGGCCGTTGACGTCGGTTTCAGCCTGGGCGCCGAGTTCCGGCACGTTGACGCCGAGATCCTTGCCGGCCTTGCGGGCGCCGGCCAGAACGATCTGCCAGTAGAAGGACGTGGTGTCCTTGACGATGATCGGAATGGTCACGTCCGCCGCCGAAGCCGGCGCCGTGTGCAACGCGCCGGCAAGCATCGAGGCGGCTGCGAGCGCCACAAGTGAGCGGCGGTTGAGAATGCTGGTCACGAATTTCATTAGGAATCCTCCCTAGATCGCCCGGTGAAGGTTACGGAAGCTCCATTCGGTAGGCGCGGCCCAAACAGAACTTTATCAATAAAAAACAGTTGCCGCTTTTTGATAGTGCATCGACCCAGCCGACGCAAGCGGTGTTTCATATCGGCCTTCGCATGGCTCGGTGGAGAAGCCTCCTTGCCGATCCTCAATGCCACGTCCAGACGCTCCCGATCCTCCTTGACCGTCATGGAATATTAATTCCATCTTCGAGTCAATATGGAATGTTCATTCTTTCCTAGGAATCGCGTGATCGTCGTCAGCCGAGTTCCTGGACGACGGTGTAAGGAGCATATTTGGCGAATTCCGTTTGCGGCACCTTGATGTCGAACAGGTCGAGATTGCGTGTCAGATTGGCGGCTTTGGCCGTTCCGGTCAGCACGCTGGCCACGATCGGCTCGTGCAGCGGGAACTGCAGCGCGGCCGCCGCCAGCGGATAGCCACCCTCGGTGGCGATTATCTCCATCGCGCCGACACGCTCCAATATGTCCTGCGTCGCCGGCAGATAGTCGAAATGCGCGCCGTGCACAGGGCCGGTCGCCAGGATGCCGGAGTTGAAGACGCCGCCGATGATCAGCGAGGTCTGCCGCTGCCGGCAGAGCGGCAAAAGCTCGGCCTCGGCAGAGCGGTCGAGCAGCGAATAGCGGCTGGCAAGCAGGATGCAGTCGAGCGGGGCTTCGCGCAGCACGTCGAGGCAGATCTGCACCTCGTTGACGCCGAGCCCATAGGCGGAAATGACGCCGGACGATTTCAGCTCTTCCAGCGCTTTCAGGCCGCCATCCATCAACTGGCGAAAGTGCAGCTTGGTCTTCTCGACGCCATGCGTGTAGGTGCCGATGTCATGGACAAACAGGATGTCTATCCGGTTTAGCCCAAGCCGCGCATAGGAGAACTCGACCGAGCGCATGATGCCGTCATAGGAATAGTCGTAGTCGAGCGCGAAAGGCAGCGGGTCGACATAGGAATGATCGGGAACCTGATCTTCCGGCACGGGGCGGAACAGGCGCCCGACCTTGGTCGACAGCACATAGGAATCCCGTGGCTTGTAGCGCAGGAAATCGCCGGTCCGCCGTTCCGACAGGCCGAAGCCATAGAAGGGCGCGGTGTCGAAATAGCGCAGGCCGGCCTCCCAGGCGGTCTGCAGCGTCTCCATCGCCGCCTCGCGTGGACAGGCCCGGTAGAGGCCGCCGATCGCCGCCCCACCGAAGCTTATCTCGGTGACCTCGAGCGCAGTCGTGCCGATGCGGCGTTTGTCCATCCAAAGCCTCCCTTGCAGGCTATCTTGCAGCCCGTAGTTTTTTGTCAGTGTTTTACAGCGTTGCGCCGAGGTGCCACGGCACGAACTCATTGTCGCCGTAGCCGAACGCCTCGCTCTTGGTCTTGCGGCCCGATGCGGTCTCGACGATCAATTCGAAGAGTTCGCGGCCCATGCCGGCGATGGTCTTTTCGCCCGAAGCGATGACACCGCAATTGACGTCCATGTCCTCTTCCATCTGGTGGTACATGGTCGAGTTGGTGGCGACCTTGATCGACGGCGTCGGACGGCAGCCGAAGCAGGAGCCGCGGCCGGTGGTGAAGACGATGATGTTGGCGCCGCCCGCCACCTGGCCGGTGGCCGAGACCGGGTCGTAGCCGGGCGTGTCCATGAACACCAGGCCGCTGCCGGTGACCTTCTCGGCATAGCCGAAGACGCCGTTGAGCGGCGTCTGGCCGCCCTTGGCAACGGCGCCCAGCGACTTCTCCAGAATGGTGGTCAGGCCGCCGCGCTTGTTGCCGGGCGAAGGGTTGTTGTCGATCGAGGCGCCATGCTTGGCGACATGGTCTTCCCACCACTTGACGAAACCGTCGAGTTTCTTGGCGATCTCCGGGGTCGCGGCGCGATAGGCGAGCAGATGCTCGGCGCCATAAATCTCCGTCGTCTCGGACAGAATGCCGATGCCGCCGACGCCGGCCAGGATGTCGACGGCAGCGCCAAGTGCTGGATTGGCCGTGATGCCCGACATGCCGTCGGAGCCGCCGCATTGCAGGCCGACGACGATTTCCGAGACCGGGATGGGCTCGCGCTGCAATGTGCCGACTTCCTCGGCGATTTCAGCCAGCACGCCCATGGCCTTTTCCACCGATTTGCGCGACCCGCCGGCGTCCTGGATGTTGAAATGGCGTTTTCCGGCGGCGGCACCCTTCTGGCCGTAAAGGGTGAGCTGATTGACCTCGCAGCCGAGGCCAACCATCAGCACGCCGCCGAAATTCGGATGGCGGGTATAGCCGGCGAGCGTCCGGTGCAGCACCATCATGCCGTCGCCGGTGCCGCTCATGCCGCAGCCCTGGCCGTGGACGATCGGCACGAAGCCGTCGATCCCCGGATATTTCGGCAACAGCACGCGGTTGGCTTCGTCGGCAATGGCATGGCAGACGGTGGCCGAGCAATTGACGCTGGCGATGATGCCGATGAAGTTGCGGGTGCCGGCGCGGCCGTCGGCGCGGCGATAGCCCATGAAGGTGCGGGCGCGATCGGCTTCCGTCGCGTGCTCCGCCTCGCTCGGCGGCACCACCGGCAGGCGGCCGCTCTCGAAAACCAGATTGTGCGAATGGACGTGCTCGCCGGGCGCGATGTCCTGCGTGGCGCGGCCGATCGCCTGCGCATACTTGACCACCGCCTCGCCGGCGGCGATAGGCTTGATCGCCACCTTGTGGCCGGGCTCGATCAAGGCCGTCGCGACGGCTCCGCCGGGCAGAGCGGTACCGATCTCGATGCGGCCATTGGCGACCGCGACATTGTCGGCGGGGGAAAGAAGAATGCTGTTCGAGGCGTTCACGGGCAGTTTCCTGGGTCTGTTCCTGGGGGGATGCGCGGATTGACACGCGTCTGTTTCCATATAATGTCTTTTATCGGGAAAAAACATTTGTGCGTCAATTGTTTTTTCAGGAGGAGACCATGCATCCGATGGACGCGTGGGTTGTAGGGAGCCGCGTCTGACACGCAAAGCGTTTTGCTTTATCGGGTCATGCGCTAGGAACATCTGTGATATCGCGCTTCAAGCCAGCCACAGCAAGCGCCGGCGCGCAACGGGGCAGGGATGTCGAAGAGCAACAACGTCTACAAGGATGCTTACAACAGGGGCCTGCGGCTGCTCGATGAAACGCAGAGTCTGCCGTCCGAGCCGGAGTTGGGCACTCTGCTCGGCGTCAGCCGCACCACGGTGCGCACCATTCTGGCGCGCATGGAAGAAACCGGGCTGATCGCATGGAACAAGCGCAACAAGACGGTGCTCAGGGCGCCGAAGCCGGGCGATTTCTTCCCTGAGGAAGAGACCGACACGCTGGCCCAGATCATCGAGCGCTCGTTCATGCGCAGGCTGCTCGCCGGTGGCGCCGAGGCCGGCATGCAGATCAACGAGCTCGAGCTGGCGCGCGAGATCGGCGTCGGCACCACCAGCGTGCGCGAATTTCTGATCCGATTCTCCCGCTTCGGCCTGATCGAGAAGCGGCGCAACAGTCACTGGGTGCTCAAGGGCTTTACCCGCGCCTTCGCGCTTGAACTCACCGAAATCCGCGAAATGTTCGAACTCCGCTCGGCGGCGGCCTTCGCGGCACTGCCGCAGGACAGTCCGGGCTGGGCCGATCTCGACCGCCTGGAGGACGAGCACCGGCTTCTGGCCAGCGAGATCGCAACGCGCTTCAACGAATTCTCGGAGCTCGACGAGCGCTTCCACCGGCTGATCCACCGGGCGTCACACAATCGCTTCATCGTCGATTTCTACGATGTCATCGCCATGATCTTCCACTACCACTATCAGTGGAACAAGGCGCAGGAGCGCGAGCGCAACGAAGTCGCGGTCGGCGAGCATCTCGCCTATATCGCGGCGCTTAAATCGCGCGATCTCGGCAAGGTCGACGCCGCCTGCCGCAAACATCTGAAGTCGGCGCGCCACACGCTGCTGACGTCGATCCCGGAGATTGGTGTCCGCCCAGCTTCCTGACAGCATTGCACGCGCGACATTGAACGCGCCGCGTTGCCGCAGCGATGATTTGGCGATTTTCCGGCTGCTTGCCGCGTGCTAGACATCTGCCGTTGCTGCGTGAAGAGGCAGGTTTTTGAACATCCGGCGTAAGAGATGGAGCATAACGGCCGCGTTTGTCGCGGCCTGTGTGTTGCTGCTCCAGTCGACGCTCGGCGCCTTTGCTTTCGGCACGGCGCCGGATGCCTCGCAGCTCGACGCTTTCGGCAACGTCATCTGCACCCATGAGGGAGCGGTCCCGCTTCCCGGCGGCGACCCGCACCAGCAGCATATGCCGGCATGTTGCATGCTTGGCTGCAGCATGGCCTCGGTTGCTTATGCGCCGCCGCCCGGTGTCGGCCTGGTCCAGGTCAGCCTGTCCTTCGAGACTGTCGCCTTCGTGCTTGCCTCTGTCAGGCATCCCGATGTCACGCGCGAACGTTCTCCGGCCAATCCGCGCGCGCCGCCGCTTACGGCCTGAAACTGCGGCACCTCGCGTAACCTGCGCGAGCGCCAATCATCCAATCACCGACATTGTTTGCGACCGGCAACGGCGCGACCTCATATTCATGGAGCTTTCCCATGTCCCGTTTTCTTCGTGCCGCCGCATTCCGCCGCAGCACGTCTTTCTTCCGCACGATCGAGCAGCGTCTCGGCAGCGCTGTCTTCGCCTTCGCTCTGTTGGTCGTCGGCGCCCATTCGGCTCTGGCACATGAGTTCAAGGCCGGCGACATCGAGATCGAGCATCCCTGGTCGCGGGCGACGCCTGCCGGCGCCAAGGTCGCCGGCGGCTACTTCACCATCGTCAACAAGGGCAGCGTGCCGGACCGGCTGCTGTCGATAGCCTCCGACATTTCGGCAAAGGCCGAACTGCATGAAATGGGGGTGAAGGACGGCGTCATGACCATGCGCCCGGTCGAAGGCGGCCTGGAAATCCCGGCGGGCGGCAAGATCACGCTCGGCCCCGGCGCCTACCACATAATGTTTATGGATCTGAAGCAGCCGCCCAAAGAAGGCCAGATGTTTGCCGCCACGCTGACCTTCGAGAAGGCCGGAGCGGTGACCGTCGAGTTTGCCGTTCAAGCCATAGGCAGCGCGCCACCCCAGGAAGACAACGACTGACCAATTATTGCCAACCGATTTTCGAGAGGGACCATCATGAACAAGTATCTTTTGCCGGCCGCTGCATGTCTCGTCCTGGGGACAAGTGCCGCCTTCGCCCATATCACGCTCGAGACGCAGGAGGCCGCGGTCGGCTCGACCTACAAGGCCGTGCTGCGTGTGCCGCATGGCTGCGACGGCAAGGCGACGATTGCCGTGCGCGTGCAGATCCCGGAAGGAGTGATCGCGGTGAAGCCGATGCCCAAGCCCGGCTGGACGCTGCAGGTCAAGAAAGGCAAGTACGAGAAATCCTACAAGCTCCACGGCGAGGACGTGACGTCGGGCGTCAAGGAAGTCGACTGGAGCGGCGGCAGCCTGCCGGACGAATTCTACGACGAGTTCGTCTTCCGCGGCACGCTGGCCGCCGATCTGCCGGCCGGCCAGAAGATCTATTTTCCGGTGGTGCAGGAATGCGAAGGCGCCACCACGCGTTGGATAGAGATTCCGGCGGCCGGCCAGGATGAGGATGCGCTGGAAGATCCGGCGCCTGGCCTCAACCTCCTGCCGAAGAAGTGATGCATTGGCGGCGCGCTGCTTTTCAGCGGCGCGCCGCTGTTTCGATGGGTGGCATGAGCGTGGTCTATTTCCAGCGGATAGAACGGACAGTCGGCGGATGTGCCGGCCAGCTGGCTTGGGGCCTGCTGGCCGCGATCCTGCTGCTTGCAGTCCTCGCCGTGCCGAATGCGGCCTTCGCCCATGCGGCGCTGATCAAAGCGGAGCCGGCCGACGGGGCGGTGTTGGCGCAAGCGCCGAGCCAATTTTCGCTGACCTTCAGCGAGCCGGTGTCGCCGCTGGTGCTGACCCTTGTGCGGCCCGACGGCACGCCTGTCGCGCTGACCTCGTTTCGGCTGAACGACCAGACGGTCGAGATCGACAATCCGCAAAAGCTCGGGGCCGGCACGCATGTCCTCAGTTGGCGCGTGATTTCTGAAGACGGCCATCCGGTCGGCGGCTCGGTGGTGTTTTCCGTCGGCGCGCCAAGCCAGGCGCCGGCGGTGGCGGACGCCGTCGATCTGGATCTGCGCTCGGCACTCTGGACCGGCAAGGTTCTTCTCTACATCGGCCTTTTCCTCGGCGTCGGCGGCGCCTTCGCGCTGACCTGGCTGGCGCAAGGCGTGCGCTGGGGTCAGCGTTTCGTCATTGCCGCCATATTGTGCGGCCTGGTCGCAGCACCGCTGTCGCTCGGGTTCCAGGGGCTGGATGCGCTGGGGGCGCCACTTGCCAGGCTGGCGCAACCGGTGGTCTGGCGGACCGGGCTCGGCACCAGTTTTGGATGGACGGTGATAATCGCTCTGGCGGCGCTCGGGCTTGGCCTGTTGTCGCTGGTCGGGCCGCGCGCCGTTGCCAGGCCGCTGGCGCTCGTTGGACTTGTGGGCGTCGGCGCGGCCCTTGCCGCCAGCGGTCATGCCAGTGCAGCCGAGCCGCAATGGCTGACGCGGCCGATGGTGTTCCTGCACGGCGCCGGCATCGCCTTCTGGGCCGGAGCGCTGCTGCCGCTCGGTCTGGCGCTGAACAGCCAATCGGCGGAGGCCGGCGCATTTCTGCGGCGGTTTTCACGCACGATCCTGCCTGTGGTGGCGATGCTTGCAGGGGCGGGCATCGTGCTCGCCATCATCCAGGTGCAGACGCCGGCGGCACTGGTCGACACCGCCTATGGCCGGCTGCTGCTGATCAAGCTGGCGCTGCTGGTGTTTCTGTTCACGCTGGCTGCGGTCAATCGCTGGCGCCTCACCGCCTTGGCCGAGGCCGGAGCGACGGAAGTGCGGCGCCGGCTCAGCCGCTCGATCTCAGTCGAGATGCTGATCGTGCTCCTGATCTTCGGCATTGCTGCCGGCTGGCGCTTCACGCCGCCGCCACGGGCGTTGGCGATCGCCGCGGCGCAGCCGACGTCTACCCATATCCACACGCTGAAGGCAATGGCCGACATCGACATCACGCCCGGCCACACCGGGGAGGTCACCGCTTCCATCGTCGTCATGGACGGCGATTTCGGTCCGCTCGACGCCAAGGAAGTGACGCTGGTGCTGTCCAAGCCCGATTCCGGCATCGAGCCGATCAAGCGTCCAGCGACCAAGCCCGGCGACGGCACCTGGCGCGTCGATAATCTCGTCATCCCGGTACCCGGCCGCTGGACGGCTCGGCTCGATATACTCATCTCGGACTTTGACATTGTGAAGATAGAGGCGCCGATCGATATCCGTGCCGAGTGAAATTCAGCCGGCCTGCGAAGTGCGCTCAGCCGAGTTCCTGGGCTAGTCCGATCAGATGCCCTTCAGGCCCGCGGATGTAGCAGAGCCGATACACATCCTGGTAACGGACGACTTCACCGACGAGCTCCGCGCCACGCTTGCGGAGCCTTTCAAGCGTGTCGTCGATGTCGTCCACGGTAAACATGACGCGGAGGTAGCCCAGAGCGTTCACCGGGGCGTTGCGATGATCGGCGACGACAGGCGGCGTGAGGAAGCGGGAGAGCTCGAGCCGGCTATGGCCGTCCGGCGTGCGCATCATGGCAATCTCGACCCGCTGATCGCCCAGTCCAGTGACACGTCCGGACCATTCGCCTTCGATCGTCGCCCGCCCTTCGAGCTCGAGGCCGAGTACGCGAAAGAAGGCAATCGTCACTTCGAGGTTCTCGACGACGATTCCTACATTGTCCATCCGTTTGACTGCCATGCGTCCAACCTAACGCCATATGTTCGATCGGCAAGGCGTTGGCGGGTCACCAACGGACACTTCCTGACTCGGTCTGACCTGGATCTCACGCAGCACGGGGCCGTCACAATTCAGCGAAGCGGTTGACGCGGCGCGAAAGGCCCGTCAATCATCTGGCCGAAGAACGGGCATCTCGCCGAAACGGGCATCCCCGCAAAACGCGCCTCAACAAAAGATCCGAAAACAGGGAAGAAACGATGGAAAAAGCCGAAATCGGCCTGATCGGCCTTGGCACGATGGGCTCCAACCTGGCGCTCAACATCGCCGAGCACGGGCACCGCATCGCCGTCTTCAACCGCACCAAAGCGCGTACCGACGCCTTCCTCGAAAGCGCCGGCGCGCTGCGCGACAGGGTGGTGCCCTGCTACAGCCTGGAGGAACTCGCCGAATCCATCCGGCCGCCGCGGCCGATCATCATCATGGTGCTGGCCGGCAAGCCGGTCGACGAACAGATCGAAGCGTTGCGCGGCGTGCTGTCGGCCAACGACATCGTCATCGACGCCGGCAATGCCAATTTCCGCGACACGATGCGGCGCTTTTCCGAGCTGTCCGGCTCCGGCCTGACCTTCATCGGCATGGGTGTGTCCGGCGGCGAGGAGGGCGCGCGCCATGGGCCGTCGATCATGGTCGGCGGCACCGAAGAATCCTGGAAGCGTGTCGAAAGCGTGCTGACCGCGATCTCGGCCAAGTTCAAGGACGAACCGTGCGCCGCCTGGCTCGGCACCGATGGTGCCGGGCATTTCGTGAAGACCATCCACAACGGCATCGAATATGCCGACATGCAGATGATCGCCGAGATCTACGGCATCCTGCGCGACGGTCTCGGCATGGGGCCAAAGGAGATCGGCAAGGTCTTCGAAGACTGGAACAAGGGCCGGCTCGATTCGTATCTGATCGAGATCACCGCCAAGGTGCTGGCCGCCGACGATCCCAAGACCGGCAAGCCGGTGGTCGATATCATCCTTGACCGCGCCGGCCAGAAGGGCACCGGCAAATGGTCGGTCATCGAGGCGCAGCAGCTCGGCATTCCGGCCACCGCCATCGAGGCCGCAGTGGCGGCACGCGTGCTGTCGTCGATCAAGGACGAGCGTCAGGCGGCGGAAAAGGCCTATGGTAATATCGGCGTGACCAGGGTCTCCGGCGACAAGGCGGCACTTCTGAAAGACCTGGAGCTGGCGCTGCTCGCCGGCAAGATCGCCGCCTATGCGCAAGGTTTCGCGGTGATGAGCGGCGCCTCGAAGGAGTTCAACTGGAACCTGCCGATGCCGACCATTGCCAAGATCTGGCGTGCCGGCTGCATCATCCGCTCGCAAATGCTCGACACGATGGCGGAGGCCTTCGGCTCCGGCGGTGCTTCCACCAACCTTTTGATGGCGCCGGCCTTCATCACCATGATGCAGGAGGCGCATCCGTCGCTCCGGCGCATCGTCGCCAAGGCTTCCGAAGCCGGCTCGCCGGTGCCGGCGCTGGCATCGGCGCTCGCTTATTTCGACAGCTACCGCCAGGGCCGCGGCACGTCGAACCTGATCCAGGCGCAGCGCGATTTCTTTGGCGCGCACGGCTTCGAGCGCATCGGCGAGCAGGGGGCTTCCCATGGACCGTGGGGCAGCGGCGGGGCGGGTTAATCGGCCGTAGGGTTGCGATAAGCGACCACGTCACCCGGCTTGACCACTGTCTGCAAAGAGCCGGGTGCGCCGCCGCCGATCCAGCCGAGCACGGCGCGGGCGAGCTCGGTGCCGGCGAGCCGGAAGTTCTCGTTGACGACCAGCAATTCCCGGCGGAACAGATGCAGCAGTTCCGACGACTGTTTCGACACCACATCGACGTCGCGGCCGAGTTTCAGGCCGGCATCCTCGATGCCGGCGACGATGGCCAGCGTCGCGGCCGCGGCGCTGCTGACGAAACCGTCCGGCCTGATGTCGCGGCGCATCAATTGCGCGGTCCGCGTCCTGATCTGATCGATCGACTGGTCGATTGAAACGGTGTTGAACGGCACTTCGCTGGCGCCGACCTCGCCCAGCGCATCGGCAAAGCCGTTCACCGTGTGGCCGTAATAGGTGAGCCCGACCGGCGGCGTCACCAGCGCCAGCCGGCGCCGGCCCATGCCGGCCAGATGCCGTACCGCCTCGGCGGCGAAGGCGTAATTGTCGAAGTCATGATAGGGATGCACGAGCCCCATATCGGTGCGGCCATGCGTGGCGAAGGGAATGCCGCGCTCCAGCATATAGCGGGCGCGCGGGTCATTGGGCTGCGTGCGCGAAATGATGACGCCGTCGGCCGAGCCGGACTCGACCAGATACTTCACCGGGTCCAGCGGATCCTGCGAGCGCGAATAGGGCGTGACGATCAGGTGATAGGGCGTGTCGGCAATCACTTCGGTGACGCCGTAGATGATATCCGAGACGAAGCTCATCAGTTCGTGCTCGGTGTTGAGCACCAGACTGATGACGTTGGTCTTGCCGGTTCTGAGGCGCACGCCGGCGCGGTTCGGCCGGTAGCCGATCTGCCTGGCGACGAGCTGGACGCGCCGCCTGGTCTCGGCGCCGATCTCCGGGGCATCCTTCAACGCGCGCGAGACGGTGGTGACGCCGAGCCCGGTCATGAAGGCAAGCGTCTTCAGCGTCGGGCGCTCATGCGCCGACGCGTCGCCGTCCTTGTCCGTCTGGTCCCTGTCCATTCGTCCCGCCCCATCAGGCGCATAGCAGTCGCCGGCTCAACCGACAATCACTTCCATAGCGATGTGGCACGGCAGTTCACCCGCCAAGCGTCATATACTGAAACGTTACAGATTGCCAATCACGCTGCCGCCAGCGGTTCCCAAGCCATGGTTCTTGCAAGGTTTTCGCTGTCGTGGCGTCACGCGATCCGTCTCGGCTTGTGATGGATTTCTTGCGCTGCAGCATGATTTCGCAGCGCAACAGCCTACTTTTTTGCCGGGTTTGGCGGCTTGCGCGCAAGGAATTTGTTCGCGTCTCGAAAAAATATCGGACCGACTTTCGCTGAGGGGTTGCGCGCACCGCACAATTGCCGTATCGAAAATCTGTAACGTTTCAGATTCTGGGAGGAACCGAAATGCGATATAAACTTTTGACCGCTGCTCTTGCCGCGACGGCCGCGCTGCAATTTGCCGGCCCGGCAGCCGCGACCGACCTCGAAGTCACCCATTGGTGGACCTCGGGCGGCGAGGCGGCGGCGGTTGCGGAACTCGCCAAGGCCTTCGATGCGACCGGCAATCACTGGGTCGATGGCGCCATTGCCGGGTCCGGCGGCACCGCGCGGCCGATCATGATCAGCCGCATCACCGGCGGCGATCCGATGGGCGCCACCCAGTTCAACCATGGCCGGCAGGCGGAAGAGCTGGTGCAGGCCGGTCTGATGCGCGACCTCACCGACGTCGCCACCAAGGGCAAGTGGACGGAACTAGTGCGGCCGAAGAGCCTGCTCGACTCGTGCACCATCGACGGCAAGATCTATTGCGTGCCGGTCAACATCCATTCCTGGCAGTGGCTGTGGCTGTCGAACGAGGCCTTCGCCAAGGCTGGCGTGCCGACGCCGAAAGACTGGAATGAATTCGTCGCGGCAGCGCCCGCGCTGGAAAAGGCCGGCATCATCCCGCTCGCCGTCGGCGGACAGGCATGGCAGTCCTCCGGCGCCTTCGACGTGCTGCTGGCAGCCGTTGGCGGCTCCGATGCATTCCTCAAGGTCTACAAGGACAAGGACGCCAAGTTTGCCGCCGGCCCCGAGATCGCCAAGGTCTTCAAGGCTGCCGACGACGCCCGCAAGATGGCCAAGAACACCAATGTCCAGGACTGGAACCAGGCGACCAATCTGGTCATCACCGGCAAGGCCGGCGGCCAGATCATGGGCGACTGGGCGCAAGGCGAATTCCAGGTTGCCGGCAAGGTCGCGGGTAAGGACTACACCTGCCTGCCGGGCCTTGGCCTGAACGAAGTGATCGCCACCGGCGGCGACGCTTTCTACTTCCCGCTGCTCAAGGATGCCGACAAGTCCAAGGCGCAGGAAGTGCTGGCCGAAACGCTGCTCGACCCCAAGACGCAGGTCGCCTTCAACCTGAAGAAGGGCTCGCTGCCGGTGCGCGGCGACGTCGACCTGAACGCTGCCAACGACTGCATGAAGAAGGGCCTCGCGATCCTCGCCAAGGGCGCCGTCATCCCGTGGACGGACCAGCTGATGTCGCAGGACACCCAGAAGCAGAAAGAGGATCTCTTCGCCGAATTCTTCGCCAAGCCAGACATGACCGTCGAAGAGGCGCAGAAGCGCTTCGCCGACCTCATCGCGGCGGCAGATTGACGTTGGAGGCAATCCGCCTCGCTCCCGGCCTTGCCACAAGCAGGGCCGGGACCGTACGCCCTTACCCAGCCGGCTGACGAGATGAGCAAGAGCGAACGCCCCAACCCGCTGTTCCGCAACCTCAATGCGAAGGTCGCCTCGATCCCGATGATCCTCACCGCGTCGGTGGTGTTCGTCGGCGGCACCGTCTGGACGGTGCTCTATTCCTTCACCAATTCGAAGCTGTTGCCGCGCCTGAATTTCGTCGGGCTCGATCAGTATTACCGGCTGTGGGCGACGCCGCGCTGGCTGGTCTCGATCGAGAACCTGTTGATCTACGGCGCGATCTCGCTGGTGTTCTCGCTGGTCATCGGCTTTCTGCTGGCGGCCCTGCTCGACCAGAAGATCCGGTTCGAGGATACGTTCCGCACCATCTTCCTCTACCCGTTCGCGCTGTCCTTCATCGTCACCGGCCTCGTCTGGCAGTGGCTGCTCAATCCGGATTTCGGCATCCAGCATGTGGTGCGGGACCTCGGCTGGACAAGCTTCGCCTTCGATCCGCTCTATAACTCCAGCATCGTCATCTACGGCATTTCGATCGCGGCGCTGTGGCAAGGCACCGGCCTCATCATGTGCCTGATGCTGGCCGGGCTGCGCGGCATCGACGAAGACATCTGGAAGGCGGCTCGGGTCGACGGGATCCCGATGTGGAAGACCTACCTGTTCATCGTCATCCCGATGATGCGGCCGGTCTTCATCACCACGCTGGTCATCATCGCGTCGGGCATCGTCAAGGTCTACGACCTCGTCGTCGCCCAGACCAGCGGCGGCCCGGGCATCGCCTCCGAAGTGCCGGCAAAATATGTCTACGACTACATGTTCTTCGCCCAGAATCTCGGCCAGGGCTTTGCCGCCTCGACCATGATGCTGCTTTCGGTGGTGATCGTCGTCGTGCCGTGGGCCTATCTCGAATTTGGAGGTCGGAAGCGTGGCTGACCAGGCCGTCTCCTTGCCCGCCGGCGCGGGCGCCGTCGAGCGCGAAACCTTGGGGCCGCGCGGGCCGAAGCCGCGGCACGTTTTCTCGCGCCGCAACATCTTCCTCTATGGCACGCTGTTCGTGATGGCGGTCTACTATTTGCTGCCGCTTTACGTGATGGTCGTCACTTCGCTCAAGGGCATGCCCGAGATCCGGCTTGGCAACATCTTCTCGCCGCCGCTCGAAATCACCTTCGAGCCGTGGGTCAAGGCGTGGGCGACGGCCTGCACCGGCCTCAATTGCGACGGGCTTTCGCGCGGCTTCTGGAATTCGGTGCGCATCACGGTACCGTCGGTGTTGCTGTCGATCGCGATTGCCTCGGTCAACGGCTATGCACTCGCCAACTGGCGCTTCAAGGGCGCCGACACGTTCTTCGTTATCCTGATCGTCGGCGCGTTCATCCCCTACCAGGTGATGATCTATCCGATCGTCATCATCCTGCGCGAGATTGGCCTCTATGGCAGCTTGAGCGGCTTGGTGATCGTGCATTCGATCTTCGGCATGCCGATCCTGACGCTGTTGTTCCGCAACTACTTCGCCTCGATGCCGGAGGAACTGTTCCGGGCGGCGCGCGTCGACGGCGCCGGCTTCTGGGGCATCTTCCTGCGCATCATGGCGCCGATGTCGCTGCCGATCTTCGTCGTCGCCATCATCCTGCAGGTCACCGGTATCTGGAACGACTTCCTGTTCGGCGTTGTCTACACCCGTCCCGACACCTATCCGATGACGGTGCAGCTCAACAACATCGTCAATTCGGTGCAAGGCGTGAAGGAGTACAACGTCAACATGGCCGCCACCATCCTGACCGGCCTCGTGCCACTCATCGTCTACTTCATCTCCGGCAAGCTTTTCGTGCGCGGCATCGCCGCCGGCGCGGTGAAAGGGTGATGGGTATGACGGCAGCCAACGGCACCAGCGTTTCGATCCAGGACCTGTCGCTGAATTTCGGCTCGGTATCGGTGCTGCAGACGCTCAACCTCGACGTCGCCGAGGGCGAGTTCATCGTGCTGCTCGGCCCCTCGGGCTGCGGCAAGTCGACCTTGCTCAACTGCATCGCCGGCCTGCTCGATATCTCCGACGGCCGCATCTTCATCAAGGGCAAAAACGTCACCTGGGAGGAGCCCAAGGACCGCGGCATCGGCATGGTGTTCCAGTCCTACGCGCTCTATCCGCAAATGACGGTGGAGAAGAACCTGTCCTTCGGCCTGCGCGTTGCCGGCGTGCCCAAAGACGAGATCGCCAAGCGCATCGCCCGCGCCGCCGAAATCCTGCAGATCGAGCCGCTGCTGCAGCGCAAGCCGGCGGCGTTGTCGGGCGGCCAGCGCCAGCGCGTGGCGATCGGGCGGGCGCTGGTACGCGACGTCGACGTCTTCCTGTTCGATGAGCCGCTGTCCAATCTCGATGCCAAGCTGCGCGCCGAGCTGCGGGTCGAGATCAAGCTTCTGCACCGCAATCTGCAGAACACCATGATCTACGTCACCCACGACCAGATCGAGGCAATGACGCTGGCCGATCGCATTGCGGTGATGAAAGGCGGCGTCATCCAGCAGCTCGACGCGCCGCAGACGATCTACAACCGTCCGGTCAACCGGTTTGTCGCCGGCTTCCTCGGCTCGCCGGCGATGAATTTCCTCGAGGGGGAACTGGAGGCCGGTCCGACGTTCAAGACCGACGGCATCTCGGTGCCGCTCGAGCGCTATGCCTTTGACGGTACGGAGCGTCCGACCGGCGCTTGCGTGCTCGGCATCCGGCCCGAACACATCGCCTTCGGTGATGCGGCCAAGTCGATGCCATTTTCTGCCAGCGGTTCGGTCGAGATCGTCGAGCCGATGGGTTCCGACACGCTGGTATGGACCAAGCTCGGCGGCCGCAACCTCTCTTTCCGCGTCGAGGCGGAACGGACGCTGCGCAGCGGCGACCCGGTTCAGTTCGGCTTCGATCCGGCGCGCGCCTCGCTGTTCGATGCCGCCACCGGCAATCGCCTGTAATTTCTGAGAATCATCTAATCACATCCCCCAAGACGATCCCCCAAGACCCACCACCCAAGAAACGGACAAAGACGATGAACTGGTCATTCCAACTCTACAGCGCCCGCAATTTCCTGCCCTGGGACGGCATCCTCAACATGCTGGGCAAGGTCGGCTACAAGGAAGTCGAAGGTTTTGGTGGCGTCTATGACGACCCTAAGGCGTTCCGCGCCGAACTCGACAAGAACGGGCTTGCGATGCCGACCGGGCATTTCTCGATCGATGCGCTGGAGAACGATTTCGACGGCGTGCGCAAAACAGCCGACGCACTCGGCATCTCGCTGGTCATCTGTCCCTATCTCCTGGCCGAGCAGCGGCCGGCAGACGCGGCCGGCTGGCGCGGCTTCGGCGAGCGGCTGGCCAAGGTCGGCGAAACCGCAAAAAAGGCCGGCTATGGCTTTGCCTGGCACAACCACGATTTCGAGTTCAAGACACTCGCCGACGGATCGGTGCCGCAGGACCATATCCTGTCGGCCGCGCCTGACATCGGCTGGGAGATGGACGTCGCCTGGGTGATCCGCGGCGGCGTCGATCCGTTGCCGTGGATCGAAAAGCACGGCAAGCGCATCAGCGCCGTCCATGTCAAGGACATGGCCAAATCGGGCGAAGGCCTCGACGAGGATGGCTGGGCCGATGTCGGCCACGGCACCATAGACTGGGCCGGCCTGATCAAGGCGCTGCGCGCCAAGACCCCGGCCAAGTACTACGTCATGGAACAGGACAATCCCAACAACATCGAGCGCTTCGCCAGCCGCTCGCTCGCTTCCGTCAAGGCTTACTAGGAACAACCATCATGGCAAAGAAACTGGGTATCGGCGTCATCGGCTGCGGCAACATCTCGAAGGCGTATTTCTCGCTGGCGCCGCTGTTTCGCGGCATCGAGATGCGCGCTTGCGCTGACATCAACATGGACGCGGCCAAGGCACGGGCGAAGGAGTTCAAGCTGCGCGCCGAGACCGTCGACGAACTGCTCAAGGACGACGAGATCGACATCATCGTCAACCTGACCATCCCGGCGGTGCACTACGAGGTGTCGAAGCAGATCCTCGACGCCGGCAAGCATGTCTATTCGGAAAAGCCGTTCGTGCTGTCGATCAAGGAAGGGCTCGACCTGAAAAGCCGTGCCGAGAAGAAGGGTCTGCGCATCGGCTCGGCTCCGGACACTTTCCTCGGCGGCGCGCACCAGCTGGTGCGCAATCTCATCGACAACGGCACGCTGGGCAAGATCACCAGTGGCACCTGCCATGTCATGGGTCATGGCATGGAGCACTGGCATCCCAATCCGGATTTCTTTTTCCAGCCGGGTGCGGGGCCGGTGCTCGATATCGGACCCTACTACATCACCAACCTGATCCAGCTGATCGGGCCGGTGAAACAGGTGGCGGCCGTCGCGACGACGCCTGCCAAGGAACGCACCATCAGCTCAAAGCCGCGTGCGGGTGAAAAGGTCCCGGTCAACACGCCGACGACCATCCACGGCCTGCTCGAGTTCGAGAACGGCGCCGTGATCACGCTCAACACCAGCTGGGACGTCTGGAGCCACGGCCATGCGCCGATGGAACTCTATGGCGAGGCGGGTACGGTGTATGTGCCGGACCCGAATTTCTTCGGCGGCGACGTGCGCATCACCGAAGCAGCCAAGCCGGTGAAGAAGCTGCCGAAATGGAAGCATCCGTTCGGCGTGCCGAACGAAATGCACGGGCAGGGCATGATGGCCAATTACCGCACCGCAGGCCTTGCCGACATGGCGCTGGCGATCGCCGAGGGCCGTCCGCATCGCTGCTCGATGGAGCTGGCGCTGCATGCTGTCGACGTCATGACCGGCCTGTTGCGGTCGGGCGAGACCGGCAAGTTCGTCGCCATGCAGACGACGTGCGAGCGGCCGGCGGCACTCGGCGTCAAGGACGCAAAAGGGCTGTTGGCGAAGACGAAATGAGGTAGAAGGGTGTCGGCGCGCTCGCGCCGACACCCTTTCAATCCAGGATACATCCCATGCGCTGGCAGCCGGCTGAAAACCGCTATGAGAAAATGGTCTACAACAGGTGCGGGCGATCCGGCCTGAAACTGCCGGCGATCTCGCTCGGCCTGTGGCACAATTTCGGCAACGACACGCCGCACAAGACCAAGCAGGCGATCGCGCGCAAGGCCTTCGATCTCGGCATCACCCATTTCGATCTCGCCAACAACTACGGTCCACCGCCCGGCTCGGCGGAAACCGCCTTCGGCGAAATCCTGCGCACCGATTTCGCCGGCTATCGCGACGAGCTGATCATCTCGACCAAGGCCGGCTACGAGATGTGGGCCGGCCCTTACGGCGAATGGGGCAGCCGCAAATATGTGCTGGCCAGCCTTGACCAGAGCCTGAAGCGGATGGGGCTCGACTATGTCGACATCTTCTATTCGCATCGCTTCGATCCCGACACGCCACTCGAAGAAACGATGGGCGCGCTCGACCATGCGGTGCGTTCGGGCAAGGCGCTCTATGCCGGTATCTCGTCCTACAATTCGCAGCGCACGCGCGAAGCGGCCGACATATTGAAGCAGCTTGGCACGCCCTGCATCATCCATCAGCCAAGCTATTCGATGCTCAACCGCTGGGTCGAAGAGGACGGGCTGCTCGATACGCTGGAAGGGCTCGGCGTCGGCTCGATCGTGTTTTCGCCGCTGGCGCAAGGCATGCTGACCGACAAATATCTGGGCGGCATTCCCGAGGGCAGCCGCGCTTCCCAGGGCAAGTCGCTGCGGCCGGCCTTCATCAACGACAAGACCATCGCCAACATCCAGGCGCTGAACAAGATCGCCGGCAAGCGTGGCCAGACGCTGGCGCAGATGGCTTTGGCCTGGGTGCTGCGCAAGGGCCGGGTGACCTCGGCGCTGATCGGCGCCAGTCGGCCGGAGCAGGTCGAAGACTGCGTCGGCGCGCTCAAGGTGCTCGAGTTCAGCGATGCCGAGCTGGCCGAGATCGACGCTTACGCGCGCGAGTCCGACATCAATCTGTGGGCAGCTTCGGCGGAACGCAAAGGACCGCCGCGGAAGTGAACTAAAACACAGCCGGCAAACGATACGAATGAAAACGGCGGGAATATCCCGCCGTTTGCATTTTCATGAGACGATGAACCGCTCTTGCCTCAGGGCTTCTTGGCGGTGCCGAGGCCAGCCTTGGGCGCTGTCCCGGCTGCCGGAGCCGGTGTTTTCATCTTGGCCTCGATCCAGCCGGTGTAGTTGGCCAGCCGCGTGTAGATGCCATAGGCGTTCTTGTGGCCGCAGGCGGCGGTGCCGTCGGACGGGCCTTCGCCCCAGCTGACGACGCCGACCTGGACCGGGCCGTCGGCGCCGGTCATGAACAGCGGACCGCCGCTGTCGCCGTTGCAAGCATCGCGTTCGCCGCTGTCGGTGCCGGCGCAGATCATGTTGTTGGTCAGCGGATCGGACATATCGGCGGCAATCGCATTGGCGGCGGCATCGATGCCCTTCTCCGAATAACGCATGCGGCGCGAGAGATCGCTGAGCGCCGCCTTCAGGTCATGCGCGTAGATCGACTTGATGCCGCTGTTGCAGGCAGCGCTCGGCTCGAGATCGAGATCGGCCACCATCAGCGTGGTCGGGAAGGTGCCGTCCTGCATCTTGCCCCAGCCGATGACCGTGGTCTTGCCGCTGTCGGGCGTCGGCTCATTGGTGATCTTGATGACCGGCGCATCGGCGGGTTCCGCCAGCCGCAGCAGGCCGAGGTCGTTGTCCAGCGTCTGTTCGCTGTAGCCTTCGTTGACGATAACCTCGACCACCTTGTAGCGCTTGCCTTCGGTGAGATCGGTAGCGCCAGTCAGCACGGTCACCGTGTCGGGTGAAATCGGCCGGCCCTTGTCGTTGAGGCAATGGGCCGCCGTCAGCACCCATTGCGGTGCAATCAGGCTGCCGCCGCAGAACTGCGCATTCGGCTGCGAGGCCGGGCTGGGGTCCAGCCGGGCGGTGGTCAGCAGCGCCACCTGGAACGGATAGGCACCCTTGTCGGCTTCCTTGCCGCCATAGACGCGGTCGGCACCGTCAGGGTTCTCGGCCTTGGCCTTGTCCCGGGCTTCGGCGACGCGCTGCATCGGCGAGACCGCCGCTTCCGGCCTGACGGCGGCGTCGTCCGCATACAGCACGTTGACGGCGGGAAAGGCGGCTGCGATGCCCAACAGCGATGCAGCGGCGAGCGGCCTGAACCGATGGATAATGTTCACCTTGAAACCTCCTGAGATGAAAATTGGCGGGCCATACCAACCTAGCGCAAAATCAGCGTAAGCGAACCCGGTACGCCGCTCGCACCTTGCGCCAGATCGAACTGCGCGTGCGAGCGGTCATAAAACCGAAACACCACTTTTGCTAATCGTGCCCCCGTCGGGCAGAGCCCACCCAAACCCTATAGCCCCCCACGGGCTACGCGGAAGCGATTTGTCATTGCCAATGTTGGATTATTTTAGGCAGTATATCGACGCGGATGCGTTTGGCGGAGGGCTTTAACGAGGCCGCCCGGAACGATGATCCGATACGGGCGGGTAACCAAACTGATTTTTTAACGCCACCACGATCTCGACAATATTTCTGTATTTTGATCCACTCCTTGCTGACTTTTGGGAGAGTCTCACCATGACAAAACTGACAAGCACTATCATTGCGTCCGCATTGCTATCGACCGCACTGTTGACGATGCCCGCCTTCGCCGCCGATCCCGGTTCCGCGAATGCCGGCAATGGCGAAAGCATGCGCGATGTCGGGACGGGCGACTACCAGCCTGGCCGGGCAAAACCGATCGCCCCGCCGAAACTGACCGAAGACGAAGCCAGCCGGGCAGCGCCGCTGACCGACGAGGCGACGGCGGTCAAATCCTATGGCATCGTCGGCCGTTCCGCCGATGGCAAGGACATCAAGATCGATGCCGGCGAAACGCTGAAGGACCTTGTCATCAAGGAACTGAATGCGCCGGCTAACGCACCGGCGGCCGACAAGACCGGACTGACGGGCGGCGACGAAGCCGGCCGCCAGGTGTTCGGCGAAGACGACCGCGAGCAGATCAAAAACACCAAGACCTATCCGTTCACCGCGATCGGCTATATCGAAGGCAAAGCCAAGAGCGGCTATGGCAGCTGCTCGGGAACCTTGATCGGTCCGCGCACCGTGCTCACCGCCGCGCATTGCCTCTACAGCAATGAGGACAAGGCTTGGCTCGACGACGTCATCTTCGTGCCGTCGCTCAACGGCAACACCGCCGACGATGCACCGTTCGGCGCTTTCAGCTATGAGAGCGTCTATATCCTGCAGGGCTTCATCGACAATTATCAGGGTTACTACGGCTCGGTCATTCCGTGGGATCTCGGCATCATCACGCTGAAGCAGGATGTCGGCACCAATCTCGGCTGGCTGGGTTATGCCAACTATGAGAATCTGGGCGATTTCACCGCCAACATTGTCGGGTATCCGGGCGACAAGCCGATGGGCACGATGTGGAAGGCGACCTGCGAAGTACACGCCGAAAACATCGGTGTAGAGTATTTCCAATACGACTGCGACACCTATCCGGGGTCGAGCGGCAGCTCGGTCTACGCCTATGACAATGGCGCCAAGCAGCGCGTCGTCACCGGCGTGAACGTGGCTGAGAGCCCGAATGCCAACACTGCGGTGCGCCTGAACGCCGCCAACGTGCAGTGGATCAACAGCCTGTACAAATAAGGCCTGATCTTTCGCCGGCAAACAGCGGCGAGAACCGGCAATGCCAAACCGGCGGCGGGACTTTCCCGCTGCCGGTTTTTTTGCATCGAAATCGCTCCCTTGCACAGTTTTGCAGCGACGCTTACGCTTAAGTGATCCAAGGGGTTGGGAACGATGGCGCGGGCAAGAATGATCTTCGGGGTCAGGGTGATGGCGGCTGCATCCATGCTGGCCGCACTGACATTTTTTTCCGCCATGGCCGATGAGGATGGTGCCCCACCTGATGGCGCCTGGGCCGATCGGGTGCAGATCCTCTATCGAAGCGATACGCGTTCGGTGCTGCGCAGACATGTGCGGGTCTGGGATTTCCATCCGGAGCTCGGTCTCGACTTCGTCTGGGAGCCGGCCGCTGGCCAGTCTCCGGATCGGACGGTCGCCGCCGACGGCACCGTCAACGGCAAAGGCAGGCTGGTCTGGCGGGTGCGCGGTTCCGCGAGCTACGACCCCAAGACCATCTATTCCAGCTATTTCGGCGAGATCAGGAATGGCCGTCCCGATGGGCAAGGCCGGCTGGAACTGCGCTCAGGCGAGATACTCGACGGCCAATGGGTCGCCGGCCAGCTCGACGGTCACGGCATCCATGTCGATGCCAACGGCAATCGCTATCAAGGGCAATTCAAGGCTGGTGTGCCAAATGGCGAGGGCCGGCTGGAGACGAAAACTGGCGAAATATTTGTCGGATCATTTGCCGACGGGCTGAAGAACGGCAAGGGTCGCACCCGGCTGCCGGGCGGCACCGTCTATGAATCGCAATGGGCGATGGGCAAGGAGATCGGTGGCGCGCGCCCCGACGTGCTGGCCGATGCCAAAGTGGGTGGTTTGCTCAAGGCGCAAGCCGGCGGCGGCGCCGCCGACAAGGTCGAGATCGGCATTGCCGTCGACCAGCGCATGACACAGCAGGCCGACATGCAGTACCAGCATCTGGTGCGCGACGAAGACATTGCGATCTATCCGGTGTCGGACGAATACAATGACGCCTGGAACGGCACCGGGCAGATTCGTACCGGCAATGTCTATGACGGCATGGATTGGGAGCAGGCGGCGGCCTTCGCCGAAGTCGACCTCAAGACCACCGATCAGTCCAGGGTCAAGCTCGACAGCCTGGAAATGAAGGTTGCCTCCAGCGAAGCCTATCGCAAACCGATGCTGTCGGTAAGCGAGCACTATGGCTGCGTCGGGTTTCGCCCCGACTTCTCGATCGTCAACAATGGCTGGGGCGACGTCAAAGACATGCAGATGTCGATCCAGTTCACCAGGACCGACGAGGAAGACAATGCGACCGGCGAGCCGAGCCGCATGTTCACGAAAGACATCGGCAATTTCGGCGACGGCGTCGACGTCTCGGTCAAGAACGTGCTGGCCGAGGCCGGCGTCGACACGACCACGCTCGAGACCCAGCGCTTCACTTGCCCGTCGAGGGACGCGCTCGATGTCTGCCGCGCCCAGGTCGCCAACAAGGTCAAGTTCGGCGACGTTGCCGATTACATTAGCGGCAGTGTCGAGAAGATGAGCCTGACCGGGATCGGCAAGCTCGATTATTCCTGGGCCGACGACCAGGGCAACGTCTCTCAACAGAGCGAGCCGTTTCGCGTCGTCGTCTCGCTGGTCAGCATCGAGGTGCCGGAATCGCTCGCCGAATGCGGCGATGGCGGCGGCTCATCGCCCGAAGCCCTGCGCTACCAGAACATCGAATTCCCGATCGGCAAGACCGACTACAGCATCCCCATGCCGCTGCGGGGCAACAAGAATCTCAGCTCCTATACGGCGCGGCTGAAGATGTGGTCGTCCATGTCGTCGATCCATCGTTTCAGCATCGCCGCGCATTTCGCCGACGGCAGCACGCGCGAGAGCAAGCCGGCGACATTCTTCTATTTCCGGCCGAAGCAATCGCTGTTTGAAACCAGGACGAAGCCGGCGGTCTGCTACCTGCCGGCCGATCTGGAGGGCTGCTGAGAGACCGTTTGGAAATTCTACTCTGGCGGCCATCTGAAGGCGGTTTCTGCGCTTCCGGTGCTCACGGACCCAAATGTCCGCTGCGCTCCGGTTCTCGAAACCACCATCATATGACTCGCCAGAGCGAATTTCGAAACGGTCTCTGAGGCCTCAATGGCTAATAACTATTTCGAGCCCATCTCGAAATAGTTGGGCAGCGGGATCAACCGGGCAAAAATCGTGCCCTGGCTGAAAACCCTCAGTTCCAACATCGAGCCGGACGACCGCTCGGCCTTCTGGTCGAACAGGAAATTGCCGAGCGAATAGATCTCGGCCACATCGCCACCGGCGAGCGGCAGGATTGCTTCGCTCGATACATGCGGATGGCCGCCGACGATGGCTGACACGCCACGCAACCTCATCTGGTCGGCCAGCATCTCCTCGCGCGGTGACGGCTCGGTCTTGTATTCGCGGCCCCAATGGACAAAGGCGACCACCGGCCTCTCGGCATTGTCGTGCAGCAGCCGGTCGAGCAAGGCAGGCGTCAAAAGGTTGGTGTTTTTGGAGCCGTTGGTGTCGATATCGGTCAGCCCGACAATGTCGAGATCGGCAAGTGCTGCGGTCTCACCCTGGCCGAAATGGGCGATGCCGGCCGCGTCGAGTGCGGCCAGCGTCTCGGCATAGCCGGATGGGCCGAGGTCATAGGCATGGTTGTTGGCGAGGCTGACAGCGGCGATATGCAACTTCTTCAACATGCCGATGGCGAGATCCGTCGGCATGGCCAGCGTCATGTCGTCGATCGCTTCGGGCACGTTGGGCAGAATGACGCCTTCGAGATTGACGATCAGCGGGCGCGACCGGGTCAGGGCAAGCACGTTCTCGACGATCTTCTCAGCGACGCCGTCACGGACCAGGATCTTCTTCATGGCGCGGCCGAAATTCACGTCGCCGGCGAAATAATAGAGCTTGTCGTTTGGCCGGGCCGAATTGTTGAAACCGGGCCCGAAAGCGCCGAACAGGGCCACGACATAGCTGGTGGTGCGCTCGACATAGTCGTTCGAATGCGCCTGCGAATTCTCGTTGGCGACGACCAGCGGCTGAGCGCCGAACAGTTCGCGCTGCAGCCTGGTCTGGATGTAGAGCGCGCCGACCGAATCGGCGTGCGCCGGCTGCTGCAGCGCCGCAATGCCGTCGAGCGATCCGGCAGCGAGCATGTTCAGCGTCTGCTGGTCGAAACGCTGCGCCTCATGCTGCGGCAGATAGTGCGAGAAATCGGTGGATTCGACGATCAGCGTGTCCTTGTCGACGATTGCCTTCAGCGCCTCCGCCAGCCGGTCCCAGTCGCCGCGCTTGGCTTTGACCGACATTGCCACCGGCACGATTTCAGCTTCGGGAAAATAGTGGTGGAGGAACGGAAGCATGGCCTGCACGCCGTGCTCCTTGGCAAACAGGCAGGACTCCTCGATGTCGCTGTTTGTTTCGAGAAGGCGAACGGCCGCGGTGTCGGCGTGGACCGGCCCGACCACCGTTTCAAAGCCGCGCGTCGTGGTGGCGAAGAGCTTTTGCGTCTTGTGGAAATGGTCCGGCGACAGGATGACGATGCGCTTGTAGCGGAAGCCGGATGCAGCATGGAAACCGAGCGCGACGAGATCGGCGACGAGCAGATGGTGCGGCACGGTGATGCCGGTGAGACGTTGATTGGAGGGGTCGAGTTTGGCGGCGCTGGCGATGGCGTCGGTGAAGAGAGAGGGGTCGGAGTAGAAGGAGGGGAAGTTGGAATCGCCTGGGGGGCAGGGGATGGGAGCTGCGAAGGCTTGGAGCGGAAACAGGACAAGGAGAAGCAGCAGAATGCAGGTTTGCGCCCAGGCGCCCCCCTCTGTCCTGCCGGACATCTCCCCCTCAAGGGGGGAGATCAAGCGCTTCGTCGCCGGCTCTTCATTTGAAACGTTGATGATTTGCGAAGCGGGAGAGAATGGCTGATCTCCCCCCTTGAGGGGGAGATGGCCGGCAGGCCAGAGGGGGGTGCCTTGGCGCAATCCTCTCACGGCTCGGCGAGCACGATGTTTTCAACACCGCCGACATAATAGAACGGCTTCTGTTTCGCCGCGGTCAGCCGCACCACTTCGCGCGAGACATAGTCGGCGAGGCCGAACAGCGTCACGCCGCCATCCGATGTCTTGGCCCGGCCGCGTAGGCCTTCGAGGATGGAATAGGTGAAGACGCCATGGCCGAGCTCGGGCAGTTCGGCGGCGGTGTTGTTGGCGGCGGTGGCCGAGAAGACGACGATGCGTGCGTCCTGCGCGTCCTTTTCCAGGCGTGGGTTGAAGGCGTTGGCGGCATGGCACGTGTCGAGCAGCATGAAGCGCATGCCTTTGGCGCGCTCGACCGATTTCTGGATGTCGCCCCAGTCGACCAGCGAGGAGCGCTTCCAGCGGTCGGCATCCTGTTTGCGGCCGTCAGTGGGGATGAAATAATAGTCCTCGTCGATGTTGATGCCGTGACCGGCGACAAAAATGATAGTGGTGTCGTTCTCGCCGGGCTTGTCGAGGAAATCGGCGAGCTGATCGTCGATGGTGTCGGAATCCGGCTCCAGGATGTTGTCGGCGCTGGCGACCTTGAACACGTCCTTGCCGGCGTCGGGCGCCTCATCCAGCGCTTCGCGGTTGACCAGCACCAATGTCTCCATCGACGAGAACAGTGGCGCGGATTTCTGCGAGATCACCTTGAGGAATTCCGTGGCGTCGTCGACGGGGTAACGCAGATCGCAGGCGCGGCCGGCGCAGGCATCGGTGAGGAAAGGATATTTGTCGACGCCGATCACGGCGACATAGAGCTTGCCCTTGTTGGCGGGCTTTTCGGTTTTCCGGCCAAGGGCGGTAACGCTGCGCTCGGTCAAATAGCCGAATTCGTTGGTGCCGGTGATGCGGATGGTGTTTTCGCCATTCTCGACCGGCACCTCGACAATGGTGCTCTTGCCGCCATCGGCAGAACGCGCGGTGACATCGCCGACATTGCGGCTGTTCGACAGGATCGAGAACCCGGCGACATCGGCACCGGCTTCCTGTGCGCCCGTGATCTCGACGGCGACATAGCCCTCGCGGACATTGCTCTGGTCGGTGGCAAGCTTGATGCCGAATTCCGGCGGCTTGCGCAGCAAGAGCTTTTCCAGTTCGCGGTCGACGCCGGGCCGCATTTCCTGGACGGCCTGTTCGGCGCTGTGCAGGACAATGGCCCGGCGCACCATTTCCGGGCTCCAGAGATACTTCTTCAGCTGACCGGCGCTGATGAAGCGCCCTTCATGATCGCGGCCCTGATTGACCTGCCAGCCGATCAACTTGTCGCCGTCGGCGGAGGAATAATAATAGCCCTGCGGCATCCACACGATCCATTCGGAGCCGGCAAAAAACATCGAGACGATCAGCTTGTGCGTCTGCAAATTCCACAGCCGCACGGTCTGGTCTGCGCTGCCGGTAACCAGAAGTCCTTCCTTCTCGGAGGCGGCCATGGCGTTGATCTCGCCGGTGTGGCCGGTGAATTCGCCTGACACTTCGGCGGTGGCGGTTTTGTATTCCAGCAACGTTCCATCACTGCCGCCGGTGATCAGGCCAAGCCCTTTGTCGATCAGCGTATAGGCCGAATGGACGAAGCCATTGGTGGCGGCGTTCTCGATGCTGTGCACGACCTTGCCGCCGCTAGCGATTTCCAGCACCGCATTCTCCAGGCCGTCCTTGCCGCCAGAGACGGCGCGAAGCGACCAGTCATCGTCGGCCAATGCGGCGCGGGCATAGGCGCTCTGTTCAGCCAACGCTTCCGGGTCCTCGAAGAACCGCTCGGCCGTCGGCAGCGCCAGCGTCTTGTCCAGCGTGCCCAGCATCTCCGGACAGGAGACGCGTTCGGGGCAGGGGTTGGCATTGCCCCAGGCGATGGAACCGCTCGCCGCATCGAAGCCGACGGCCGTTACCGGCTCGCCGACCCCTTGCAGCAGCGCCTTGCGCTCGCCGGTCGCGGGGTCCCAGAGTTGGATGGCGTTGCGGGTGCCGCCGGCGGTCGCCACCAGCGAACCGTCGGCATTGCTGGCGCCGGCAAAGACCGTGCCGTCATGGCCGGAATAGTCGAGCACCTGCTCGCCGCTGTCGGTGTTCCAGACCACCGAGCGGTGCTTGTCAGCGCAGCGATAGGTGCAGGATGCGACAAGCCGCGAACCCATAGCAAAGCTCAGCGCGCCGATCTGGAAATCCTGCTTCGGCATGGCGCGGACGAACTTGCCGTCGCTGGCCTGCCAGAGCTGGACGTCGCCGTCCTTGCTGCCGGTGGCGAACAGCTTGCCATCCAGCGAGACGGCGAGCGCGCCGACGCTGACGTCGCGCAGCGGTTCGGCCTCGTCGGGCAAGACGATCTCTTCGCCCTTGGCGACATCCCAGAGCCTTATGCCATTGTCGGTGGTCGTCGCCGCCAGTCGGGTTCCGGCCGCGGCGAAGGCGAGCTTTTCGACACGCCAGGAATCGGCATCGAGTTTTGCAGCCAGCGTCCAGCCCGATGCGGATTTGTCGTCCGCCCGCCAGAGATAGACAAAGCCGTCGCCGCCCCCGGCGGCGAGCATGTTTCCGTCGGGCGCGAAAGCGACATCGTAGATCGCGTAGTCGGCGGCCTTGAGCACGGCCTTGATCTTGCCGGTGGCGAAATCGAACAGCCTGACATCGCCATAGGGCGGCTTGTCGCCGATGCCGGCACCGAAATAGCCGCCGGCGGCGATAGTCTTGCCGTCCGGCGACACGGCGATCGCAAAGATCTTGCCGTCATTGCCGTTGCCGAGATAGCCGCGAATGGTGCGCAGCGTGACGGCGCTCTGCCAGTCCCAGATGCGGATGGTCTTGTCGTCGGAGGCGGAGACCAATTCCTGGCCATCCGGCGTGAAGGCAAGGTCGGAAACCCTGGCGCTGTGACCGCCGGTGTTGAGATCGAGATGGAAATCGAGGTCTTCGGCACGGGCTGCTGACGCCAGCACGAAGAGACCGACCAGGATCAGCCACCGGAAAGCACGCAAGGGGTGAGAGCGGTCCGGCACTTTTCGTGCCGCTATTTGGAGTCAGCCGGCGGCGGCGACCCGTGGCGCACATAATTCTCGATCGCCTGGGCATAATTCGCGGAGCCGGTCTTGCGTTCCTTTTCTATGTAGCCGGCAAAGTAGCTCCAGAACGACACGGCATAGTCGCGGAAATAGGCATCGGCGACGTCGCGCGAACAGAGCTTGCCTTCAACGCAGATGGACAGACGGTTGAGGAAATAGACGATGCGGTCGAAATTGTCGTTGAAATCGGCGATCGGCATGGTGCCGCCCCCGGCTGTCATCGCCTCGATGCCGATGCGTTGCCGAAACACCTGTTCCTCGGTCGGCGACGGCGTGGCGCTGAGCAGATTGTCGTATTTTGCGTTGAGCGCCGCCAGCCGCTCCTTGAGCGCGCGTTGTGCCTGCTGAAAATCCTTGCTTTCCCAGAGTTCGACCAGCGACATCGTCTGCTCGACGCGCTTCTGTTCCTGGTTTGCCAGAAACTGAAAGACCGAGAAGGCGAGGGTGAAGATGATCGCCAGCCGCACGGCGAGACCCGACCAGGCGTAGGCCAACATGCGCCAGTCGCGATCGGTGAACGGGTTGGATTCTTTCTTGATCTCGTGGCTGCTCGGCCACGGAAAACCTTCGGTGGTTTCCGGCAAGGTCTCCGGCTTCTTGCTCGACGCCGGCACCGGCAGGGCCGGCCGTTTTTGTGTTGCAGTGCCCCCCGGCTTTTTCATCCGCAGCTGTCCAGTTGGATGGTGGCGGAGGGATCGAGCACGATGCCGGGCGCCTCCAGTTTCTTTTTCAGGCAATCGAGCTGCGTGCGCGAAATCATGAACTGCACGTCCGGTTCGGCAGCCGCCTTGTTGGGTGACGGCAAGGGCTCGACCACGCCGCGCGAGGCGCAGCTGGAGAGATCGACGACGACGGCCGTGCTGCCGGTCTTGGCGATCTGGTCGTACTGGTCGAGAAAGCAGGTGGCGAGCTCGGAGTTGGTGACGATCTGCTTGGCGCACAGGCCGCAGTTTTCGTCCGCCGAGGCGCTGGCAACCAGCAACAGGCCGGCGGCTAGGCCGGCAGTCGCTGTACGCCAGGAAAGCACGGGGATAGTCACTGAAGTCCTCATCTATTGCGTTCCGCTGCGGCAGATCGAGGCGCCGCGAGCGGGGAAATGTTCATATATCACGCCGGCAAGAGCCGGCGAAGCAATGTCAGGTCAGCCGCGCGGCACCGTCTCCATCGGGAAGATCATCACCGCGCCCTTTGGACCGCTCTTGTCGGCAAGCCGCATCACCGAGCGCGTCGCCGGCGCCATGCCGATGTCGGCCAGCATGTCGGAGAAGCCGGGCGGCCCGTTTGCCCCCCGCGTCACGGCGCGCACGCCCTCCTGGGCAAGGAAGCTCAGATCTTCCTTCTCGCTTTGCGGTGGCGCCTCGGTCAACACGGCAATCATGCGCTCCATGCCGAAGCTGGTGTCGGTGAAGGCAAGCAGACCTTCCTTCAGGCCCTGGTCGGCCTGCTGGTTGATCGGCGCCAGCCGCTCGGAGACGATGTGGGTGATCGAATAGTCGCTGCCGATATAGAGCACGTTGATGTCGACAAACTCGTCGGACTCGTTTTTGGCTGCAACATGCACCTGGTCGCCTGGCGAAACGCGCGGCACGGTCGAGGATTCGATCGGCTCCATCGCGCCGCTGTCCTGACGCTTGATCAGGAACTGAACGCTGACCTCGTCTGGCCGATAGTCGGAGGCGGCGGCGAGCCGCGACAGGCCGGTGGCGCGGAAGATGGTGGTCAGGTTCTTGGCTGTGGCCTCGGCGAGCTTGTCGCGGCCATCCTGATGGATGACGATGCGCGGCGGCTTGCTGCCGTCCTTCAGGCTGATGTCACCGGACGCCGGCAGGAACCACAGTGCCGGCTCGTCACTGGCGTCGGCGGCGGCACCCGCGATGGATTTTTCGCGAAGCACCGCCAGCCGCAAATCGGCGCCCTTGCCGGGTTCGACCAGAGCGATGTGGAAGCCTGAGTTTGGCTTCGCCGCCAGTTCGTCGAGAACCGAATTGACGAGCTCGGTTTCCTTTTCGAGCCCCGCGGTCGGCGCCGGTTTTGCCACCAGAAGCTTGTAGTCGACCGCGAGCTCGGCAACGCGTGCATAAGCGCCGGCAGGTACGGCGGTCGGCGCAAGCGCCGGCTTGCCGTCGAACTCGACCGGCTTGAGGTTGCTCTCGAGGTTCCTGGCCGATTGCACTTCGAGATAGCCGACCGCGTCGGAAAGCTTCGACAGCGCCGAAGGCAGGATGGCGAGCTTGCTGCCGGGGGTGAGGCCCTGCAGCAGCCCGGCGCCGATCGCGACGTCGCCATCCTTGACGGCAATCGGCCACTGCATGACGGCGTCGGTCTTGTCGGTGCCGAAGACGCGGGCGTCGAGCTCGCCCTCGAACAAAGGTGTCGGCCGTGTGCGGCCGTCGGCCGAATATTGCTGCAGCACGGCCTGGCCGAGCTGGCGATAGGTGACGTTGGGGTTCTCGGCCAGTTTCGACAGGATGGTGAAGGTGAACAGGCCGAAGCGCGGCGCGTCGGGCGTGCCCTTGGGCAGCGGCATTTCCGGCGTCGTCTCGACTGTCTGCGCGGCGTAGAAGGCAACCAGCTTGCCCCTGGCGATCGGCTCGGCGCCGGTCGGTGTCAGGTTGAAGGCGGGCTTGCGGCCGCCATTCTCGTCGAAACCGCGCGAGGCGCTGGCTGTGATGTCGTCATACGCCTTCACGGCCGCAGCCCTGGCCGCGTCATCGCCGCCGACGAGGTCGGCGAATTCGACCTTGCGTTCCAGCTCGTCATCGACTTCCGCGGCGCGCGTTGCGGTGCCGGAATGGCAGCAGTCGAAAACGACCCAGACAAAGGCGCCTTTGTCACGGATGGCGTCGAGCGCAGCGCCGACCTCATTGTCGACCAGCGCGTTAGGCACGCCTTTCTCGCGGTCGACCCATTTTTCGATATTGGAAGGCAGAAAGATCTCGTCGAGGCCGTCGGTCTCGTCGCCGCCTTTGGCCTGCGGCTGCTGGGCGCCATGGCCGGACAGATGCAGATAAACGAAATCATCGCGCTGGACCTTGGCGGCGAGATCGGCAAGGGCAGCCTTGATTGCTTCATGGGTCGGCGGGCCATTGGCGCCTTCGACTTCCGTGGCCAGCAAGGTGACGTTCTCCGGGGCGAACTTCACCGGATCGGGTGTGTTCTTCAGAAGATAGTCGCGGACCAGGCCGGCGTCGTTCTTCGGGCCGATCAGCCAGTTCTTCTGCGGCAAGCTCGGATAGTCGGTGCAGGCGACCAGCAGCGCATGATAGGCGCGCGAGGCGGCGCGGGCGCGGAACGACACCGTACCGGCGGCCACAAGCGCCGACGTGCCGACGAGCAGCGTCCGTCGTGTCAATTTGATCATGATTGCTTCCCCAAGCCCGATCGAATTTCCAAGTGCGCTACCCCTCGTTGAGAATTTTGTCAGTATTTTGAATGTGGTCAGTGCCGTCAACCGGCGGTAGTGGTCATGGTGTCGGTGGCGATAACGGAAACAGTGGCAAAAAGCCCGGTTCATCGCTATCTCAAGGAAATTAGGACCGCCGCATGACAGAAATGTCGTGCAGGCGGTGCGGAAAGATCGGAAAACAGGATCATGGCGGCAAGGGATGTGCTGACGAAGAATCAGCTGAGCGTGCTCGAGAAGCTCGAGGCCGCCAGCGGACCGCTCAGCGCCTATACGCTGCTCGACCAGTTGCGCGAGCGCGGTTTCCGCGCGCCGCTGCAGGTCTACCGGGCGCTCGACAGCCTGGTGAAGTCAGGCTTCGTGCATCGGCTGGAAAGCCTCAACTCCTTCGTCGCCTGCGCCGAACCGCACGACCACAGCCACTCGATGACTGCGTTTGCGATTTGCGACACATGCGGGCAGGTGACGGAAATGTCGGACCACGATGTCGATCATCGGCTGGATGAGTGGGTGCGCTCGACGGGGTTCGCTGCCAAGAAAGCGGTGATCGAGTTTCGCGGGACATGTGCGAAGTGTAGGGCGGAAGCGGCCTAAGGCAGCACTGCTCTAGCCTTTTGACGCTGGAGGGACAGCACCCCCCTCTGTCCTTCCGGACATCTCCCCCTCAAGGGGGAGATTGGATGTCACAGCGGCTTTCGCCAATCAACAACGTCGCAGAATGCTCACGTCGCCAACGCTGCTAATCTCCCCCCTTGAGGGGGAGATGCCCGGCAGGGCAGAGGGGGGTGTGAAGGAACGCGGCGTATCCTGCGTTCCGGCGCTTTAATGCGCCTCGTCCCAATTGTTGGCTGCCCGTGCATCGACATGCAGCGGCACCGACATCGAGATGGCCGGCATCGGCGCGTTCTCCATCACACGGCGCACCACGGGGATCGTCGCCTCGACTTCCGCTTCCACCGTCTCGAAGATCAGTTCGTCATGCACCTGCAACAACATGCGAGCCGACAGGCCGGCTTTCTCCAGCGCTTCGTCCATATGCACCATGGCGCGGCGGATGATATCGGCGGCGGTGCCTTGCAGCCTGGCGTTGATCGAGGCGCGTTCGTTGAAGGCGCGGATCGACGGGTTTGAGGATCTTATCTCCGGATAGTGGATGCGGCGGCCGAAGATGGTTTCGACGAAGCCGTGTTCGCGAGCATAGGCCTTGGTCGCCTCGATATAGTCGCGGATGCCGGGAAAACGCTCGAAATACTTCTTGATGTAGGCGCCGGCTTCCTCGCGCGGGATCGACAGCTGGTTGGCCAGCCCAAAGGCGGAAATGCCGTAGATGATGCCGAAATTGATGGCCTTGGCGCGGCGGCGCACTTCCGAAGGCATGCCTTCGACCGGCACGTTGAACATTTCCGATGCGGTGATGGCGTGGATGTCGGCGCCGTCGGCGAAGGCCTGCTTCAGCTGCGGGATCTCGGCAACATGGGCAAGCACGCGCAGTTCGATCTGGCTGTAGTCGGCCGAGACCAGTTTCTGGCCCTTGTCGGCGATGAAGGCGGTCCTGATCTTGCGTCCCTCGGCGGTGCGCACCGGGATGTTCTGCAGATTGGGATCGGAGGAGGACAGCCGGCCCGTGGTCGTCGCCGCCAGCGCATAGGAGGTGTGGACGCGCTTGGTGTCGGGGTGGATGAAGCCGGGAAGGGCGTCGGTATAGGTCGATTTCAGCTTGGTCAGCTGGCGCCAGTCGACGATCTTGCGCGGCAGTTCGTGTCCTTCGGCAGCAAGATCTTCCAGCAGCTGCGCCGAGGTCGACCATTGCCCGGTCTTGGTCTTGGAACCACCGGGCAGGCCCATGCGGCCGAACAGGATATCGCCGAGCTGCTTTGGCGAGCCGATGTTGATGCGCTCGCCGACCAGGCCGTAGATTTCCTCCTCCAGCCGTGCCGCACCTTGCGCCAGTTCGCCGGAGAGACGCGACAGGATCTGGCGGTCGACCGAGATGCCGCGCTGTTCCATCCGGGCCAGCACCGGCACCAGCGGCCGCTCCAGCCGCTCATAGACAGAGACGAGGCCCTTGGCCGCCAGCCGCGGCTTCAGCACCTGCCATAGACGCAGCGCCACGTCGGCATGGCCGGCGGCATAGGCGGTTGCCCTGTCGATATCGACCTGTTCGAAACCGACCGAGCTTCTGCCGGAGCCAGCGAGATCCTTGAGCGGGGTCGTCGCATGGCCAAGCCATTTGTCGGCGAGAGACGACAAAGTGTGGTGGCCGGTGCCGGCGTCGAGCACGTAGGAGATCAGCATCGTGTCGTCGAACGGCGCGATGTCGATGCCGTGGCGGCTCATCACGACGATGTCGTATTTGGCGTCCTGGGCAATCTTGAGGACCGATTTGTCCTCCAGCAGCGGCTTCAGCAGCGCCAGCGCCTCGCGAACCGGAATCTGGTTTTCCAGTGTGCCGCCGCCGAGCAAATCGCCGGCGCCGCTCTTGTGCGCCAGCGGCACATAGGCGGCACGGCCGGGGCCGACCGCCAGGGAGAAACCGATGAGGTCGGCCAGCATCGGGTCGGAAGACGTCGTCTCGGTGTCGAAAGCGACGATGCCGGTTTCTTTCGCCTGGGCCAGCCAGGTCTTGAGCGTTGCCGTATCGCGGATTGTGACATAGGCGCCGGGATCGATCCTGGCGGCGGATGCCGCTTCGAGGCGGAGGGCTGAAAGCAGAGAAGGGGTATCGCCCGCTTTGGTGCCTTCCGCCTTGGCTGCAGCCGGCGCAGCTTCGTTCGTGCCTGGGCTCACCGGTTTGCCGGAGCCGACATCGGGGCCATGCGCGGTGTCGGCACGCTCGACGGTGACGGCAACGGCCTGGACGTCGCCGGCTTCGGTGCTGGTCGCCTCGGCGACGCGGCGGGTCAGCGAGGTGAATTCCATGGTTTTCAGGAAGCCGATCAGCTTCGGCCCGTCCGGCGCATGCAGCACGAAATCGTCGAGCCCGTCGGTGACCGGCACGTCGTTCTTCAGCGTCACCAGTTGGCGCGAAATGCGGGCCTTGTCGGCATTGGCGATGATGGATTCGCGGCGTTTGTCCTGCTTGATCTCGCTGGCCCGCGCCAGCAGCGCGTCAAGATCGCCGAACTGTTCCAGAAGCTGCGCCGCCGTCTTCGGGCCGATGCCGGGCACGCCGGGCACATTGTCGACGGAATCGCCGGTGAGCGCCTGCAGGTCGATCATCTTTTCCGGCGGCACGCCCCATTTCTCGATGACCTCGGGAATACCGATCTGGCGGTCCTTCATCGGGTCGTACATGCCGACCGAGGGGCCAACCAGCTGCATCAGATCCTTGTCGGAAGAGATGATGGTGGTGTCGGCGCCGGCCTCGTGGGCAAGCTTGCAATAGGTGGCGATGAGATCGTCGGCCTCAAAGCCTTCCATTTCGATGCAAGGCAGGTTGAAGGCGACAGTCGCCTGGCGGATCAGGCCGAATTGCGGGATCAGGTCTTCGGGCGGCGCGTTGCGGTTGGCCTTGTATTCCGGGTAAAGCTCGTTGCGGAAGGTTTTCGACGAATAATCGAAAATGACCGCGAAATGCGTCGGTACAGTGCCTACATCGGTGTTGCGGGCGTCCTGCATCAGCTTCCACAGCATGTTGCAGAAGCCGGAGACAGCGCCGACCGGCAAACCGTCGGATTTGCGGGTCAGCGGCGGCAGCGCGTGGTAGGCGCGAAAGATGTAGCCGGAGCCGTCGATAAGGAAGAGATGATCGCCTTTTTTCATGCCGGCAGGGATAGCGCGGCAGGGCGGCGCGGTCCATGGCAAAGGCAGGCTTCCAACAGGCGTTGCGGCGCCATCCTGACAGAGCCTGCCTGTGAACGCCTCGTTGTGGAAGCTCGGCCGCTCACAGCCATGTTACAAAAGTGTAATTTTCGTGCCCTTGAAACGCCACGTTCGAAGACACAAATAAACGTCATCGGCAGTTTTCGCCGAGTCCGGAGCAAGGCCCGTCCCCCGCCTATCCCGGACAACTGCGGCAGCCTATCCCCCCTCTCCGGGCTGCCGCAACGTTTCGAGTAAAGGCCGCCGTGGTTCCCCCTCCACCACGGCGGCTCTTTTTTTGGCCTTTCAACAAGCAAATTCCAGCCCGTGGTCTAACGATCGCGGGCTTTTCGTTTTGATGCGCTGCCTTTACGGTCCCGGCTCCGAAAAGAAAGGCCCGCCAGACATGTCCACAATCTCCCCCGTTCTCGACCGTCTCGACAAAAATCTCGACCAGAGCCTGGAGCGCCTGTTCGGCCTGCTACGTATCAAGTCGATTTCCACCGATTCCGACTATGCCGCCGACTGCCGCAAGGCCGCCGAATGGCTGGTGGCCGACCTCAAGCTGATCGGTTTCGATGCCTCAGTGCGCAACACGCCTGGACATCCGATGGTGGTGGCGCACCATGAGGGGCCGGCCGGCTCGCCGCACGTGCTGTTTTACGGCCATTACGACGTGCAGCCGGTCGATCCGATCGAGCTCTGGGAAAACGACCCGTTCGCGCCGGCGATCAAGGAGGTCGGACCCGGCCACAAGGTGATCACCGGGCGCGGTTCGGCCGATGACAAGGGGCAGCTGATGACCTTCGTCGAGGCCTGCCGCGCCTGGAAGCAGGTGCATGGCAATCTGCCCTGCCGCATCACCATCCTGTTCGAGGGCGAGGAGGAATCCGGCTCTCCGTCGCTAAAACCGTTCCTCGAAGCCAATGCCGAAGAACTGAAGGCCGATTTCGCGCTGGTCTGCGATACCGGCATGTGGGACCGCGAAACGCCGTCGATCTGCGTCGGCTTGCGCGGACTGGTCGGTGAAGAGATCACCGTGAAGGCCGCCGATCGCGACCTGCATTCGGGCCTCTATGGCGGCGCTGCCGCCAATCCGATCCGCATCCTGGCGAAAATCCTGGCCGACATCCATGACGAGAACGGCCACATCACCATTCCCGGCTTCTATGACGGGGTCGAGGAAACGCCTTCGCAGATCCTGAAATCATGGGAGACGCTCGGCGAGACCGCCGAGGCCTTTCTCGGGCCTGTCGGCCTGTCGATCCCGTCGGGCGAAAAAGGCCGCTCGGTGCTGGAGCTGACCTGGGCGCGGCCGACGGCCGAGTTCAACGGCATTATCGGCGGTTATACCGGCAAGGGCTTCAAGACGGTGATTGCGGCAGAGGCGTCGTCGAAAATCTCCTTCCGTCTCGTCCACAAGCAGAACCCGGAGAAGATCCGCGCCGCGTTCCAGAAATTCGTCAGGGAGCGCATTCCCGCGGACTGTTCGGTCGAGTTCCATCCGCATGGCGGTTCCCCGGCGATCCAGCTTTCCTACGACTCGCCCTTCCTGGCCAAGGCCAAGAATGCGTTGTCGGATGAATGGTCCAAGCCGGCAGTGACGACGGGCAGCGGCGGCTCGATACCTGTGG
This sequence comes from Mesorhizobium sp. P2_B11, assembly GCF_056404855.1. Lineage (NCBI taxonomy): Bacteria > Pseudomonadati > Pseudomonadota > Alphaproteobacteria > Hyphomicrobiales > Phyllobacteriaceae > Mesorhizobium > Mesorhizobium sp. P2_B11. Next base: position 535,387 of record NZ_JBFUDF010000004.1, on the reverse strand, counting down.
TCGGTGATTTCCAGACCTATCTCGGCATGGAATCGCTGCTGGTCGGGTTCGGCCTCGACAATGACCGCGTCCACTCGCCCAACGAGAAATACGAGCTGACCTCCTTCCACAAAGGCCAGCGCTCCTGGGCTCGGATTCTCGATGCGTTGACGCGCTAGGTAGGACGATATCCAGGTGAGGCCGGCCTGCGAGCAATGGTCTCCTGTGCTTCCGGTGCTCGCGTACCAAAAGTACGCTCCGCTCCGGTTCTCGGAGCCCACTGCTCTCGGCTCGGCCTGACCTGAATCTCGACCCACCTGAAAGCTAGAGAAAACCAGATTTCTGGTTGATTTTTCCTCGGATCGCGGCGACGAGGGATCACGCCGCGATCCGGAGAAGACAATGAGCGACATCCGCTTCCACAAAAACGATCTGCCCGACCTGTCCCGCTACAATGTCGATGCTGTCGCTATCGACACCGAGACGCTGGGGTTGAACCCGCACCGCGACCGGCTCTGCGTGGTGCAGATCTCGCCGGGCGACGGCTCGGCCGACGTGATCCAGATCGCGCCGGGCCAGAAGAAGGCGCCGAACCTTGTCAGTCTGCTGCGCAACCGCGGCATCACCAAGCTGTTCCATTTCGGCCGTTTCGACATCGCCGTGCTCTACAACGCTTTTGGCGTCATGGCCGAACCGGTGTTCTGCACCAAGATCGCCTCGCGGCTGACGCGCACCTATACCGACCGGCACGGGCTGAAGGACATCTGCAACGAACTTCTGGGCGTCAGCCTGTCCAAGGTGCAGCAATCGTCGGACTGGGCGGCCGAGACCTTGTCGCCCGAACAGCTCGAATATGCCGCTTCCGACGTGCTCTATCTGCACCGGCTGCGCGACGTGCTGGCTGGACGCCTAGTGCGGGACGGGCGGACCAAGGAAGCCCACGCCTGCTTCCGCTTTCTGCCGACGCGCGCCAAACTCGATCTGATGGGCTGGGGCGAGGAAGACATCTTCGCCCACAGCTAACGGTTCGGGTATCTCGGACGCCGGTCTGGAACCGGATGCGGACGGCGGCGTTCTGTCGGCTGCAGATACTTGTTCTGCGCGAAGAGGGGATCACATGGCAGACCGAAAGCCGATAGCAACCGCCCCGACGGATGGGTCCAAGGTCACGGTGCTCTGGAAAGGCGGCGACGGCGTCGTCAGCGAATCCGTCGGGCAGTTTCGCGACGGCGTCTGGTGGGTCTACACCGACAGCGATACCCAGAAGAAGGTCCAACCGACCAGCTGGCGGCCAGCCTCCAGCGACGATGACGACGATCAGTGAGCCCGCTGGCAGGGTCGTGCGCTTTAGCATAGCCTGAAGTCGTTGATAACGAGGCCGATTCGGGGCCTTCCGCTCCGTCGCCGCCTCTCTTCCTGGAGGGACTCGCCATGGGCATTGAAAGCCTTCTCATCTTCCTGATCATCGGTGCCATTGCCGGTTGGCTCGCCGGCCTCATCGTCTCGGGCTTCGGCTTCGGCCTGATCGGCAACATCGTCGTCGGCATCATCGGCGCTTTGATCGCCGGCTGGCTGTTCCCACGGCTGGGCTTCGCCATCGGCGGCGGCATTCTGGCTTCCATCATCAACGCCACGATCGGTGCCGTCATCCTTTTGGTGCTGGTCAAGATCCTGAAGCGAGCGTGACGCTCGAACTATATTGCACCAACAGGAGCGCGCCATGAAACAGAATACGCTCTATCTCATCATCGGCGCGCTCGTGGTCGCGGTCATTGCGCTCGGCATCTATGTCTATCACGAGCAGACCAAGCCCAAGGGCGTCGAGCTGAAGATCGACGACAAGGGCATCTCGATCCAGCAGAATTGAGCATTTCAGCCTGGCCGGGCCCGCTACCTGCCGCTGCGCAGATGCACGGCGGTAGACGCCCGGCTCAAGGGTCGCGAAAAGCGCATCGGTTAGCCGGCGTTCTCGGATTTTAGAAATTCTTAAGGAATTTCAAAAGGGTGCATAAACCCTGCTTTAACGCGCCCTTAAACCGCCGCATCTACCCTTCAACCCGAGCGCCATTGGCACCGGGAAGACAGCGCAACGCATGGCGAACCGCAGAGACAGTCGCATCGAACCCAGCTTCGAGGGATCGCGCCCCGCGAAATCCCAGGACGGGTTTTCGGTGAACGAGGAGGATCGCGTCGTGCCGGGCAATCGCAAATCCTCTTCGGCGCGCAAACCCGCCAAGGCAAAAGCATCGTCGCGCGGCCGGCGCGGCAAGCCCCGGCGCGGCCTGTTCGGCGTGATGGCGCGGATGCTCTACTGGTGCTTCGTGCTCTGCATCTGGGGCGGCATCGCGGTGGCCGGCATCGTGGTCTACTACGGCGCCAAGATGCCGGCGGCCACCACCTGGTCGATCCCCGACCGCGCGCCCAACATCAAGATCGTCTCGGTCGACGGGCAGTTGCTTGCCAACCGCGGCATGAGCGGCGGCGAGGCGGTCGGCCTGCACGAAATGTCGCCTTACATTCCGGAAGCCGTGATCGCCATCGAGGACCGCCGCTTCTATTCGCATTTCGGCATCGACCCGATCGGCCTGTCGCGCGCCATGGTGACCAATGTGCTGGGCGGCCACTTCTCGCAAGGCGGCTCGACGCTGACCCAGCAGCTGGCCAAGAACCTGTTCCTGAAGCCCGACCGCACGCTGGAGCGCAAGGTGCAGGAAGTGCTGCTGGCACTGTGGCTGGAGCACAAGCACACCAAGGACCAGATCCTCGAAATGTACCTCAACCGGGTCTATTTCGGCTCCGGCGCTTATGGCGTGGAGGCGGCCTCGCGCCGCTATTTCGGCAAGAGCGCGCGCGACGTCACGCTTTCGGAGGCGGCCCTTCTCGCCGGCCTGCTGAAAGCGCCGTCGCGGCTGTCGCCGGCGCGCGACCCGAAGGCGGCGGAACAGCGCTCGCAGCTGGTGTTGGCCGCCATGCGCGACGAAGGCAAGATCAGCGCCAAGGAACTGGCGTCCGCGATGAGCGCGCCGGCGACGCGCGCGCCGTCCTACTGGACCGGCTCGGAAAACTATGTCGCCGACACCATCATGGAAGAACTGCCCGATTTGATCGGCGATGTGCGCAGCGACATCGTCGTCGACACCACGGTCGACCTCAACCTGCAGAAGCTTGCCGAACAGTCGATCCGCCGGCTGATCGACGAGAGTGGCAAAAAACTCAATGTCAGCCAGGGCGCGCTGGTGTCGATCGACAATTCGGGCGCCGTGCGCGCCATGGTTGGCGGCTACGACTATTCGACCAGCCAGTTCGACCGCGCCTCGGAAGCGCGCCGCCAGCCGGGCTCGGCGTTCAAGCCGTTCGTCTATATGGCCGCACTCGAAGCCGGCCGCACGCCTGACAGCGTGCGCAACGATGCGCCGATCAAGATCGGAAAATGGACGCCGGACAATTACGGCGGCAAGTATTTTGGCAAGGTGACGCTGGCGACCGCTTTGGCGAAGTCGCTCAACTCGGTCGCGGCACAGTTGACCATGGAAGTCGGCCCCGACGCGGTGGTCGAGGCGGCACACCGCATGGGCATCCAATCCGAGCTCACGGCCAACACTTCGATCGCGCTTGGTACTTCGGAAGTGACGCCGCTGGAACTGACCTCGGCTTACGTGCCGTTCGCCAATGGCGGCTACAAGCCCGACATCCATTTCATCCGCCGCATCACCACCACCGAAGGCAAGGTGCTCTATGACGACAATGGCGGCAGCGCGCCGCGCGTCGTCAAGCAGGACATCGTCGGCATGATGAATTCGATGATGACCGGCACGGTCGAGACCGGTACGGCCAAGAAAGCGGCCTTCGCCTGGCCGTCGGCCGGCAAGACCGGCACCAGCCAGAATTCGCGCGACGCCTGGTTCGTCGGCTACACCGCCAACCTCACCACCGGGGTGTGGTTCGGCAATGATGACGGCACGCCGATGAAGAAGGTGACCGGCGGCGCGCTCCCGGCGCAGGCCTGGCATGAATTCATGGTTGCTGCGCATGAGGGCGTGCCGGTGAGGCCGCTGCCCGGCACGTGGAAGTCGACGCCGCCCGATACCATTGTTCCCGACGATATTCCGTCAGTCGACAACAACCAGGCAGCACCTCAGCCTGTCGTGGCCGTCGGCCGTTCGGAGCCTGCCCCGGCGCCCGCTGCTGCCCCGGCCCCGGTCCGCCGTCCGGCCGAAACCGTCGACGCCGACGGCTTCGATATGCCCGGCGACGGCGGCACCACCGCCTCGATCAAGCACCCGGTGCCGCCCGGCAGCGTCGGCGGCCCGACCAAGAAGCGCAAGACGTCGATCCTGGACATTCTTGGCGGCGGCTGATGGCGAGCGTGCCTGCGCCCAATGATGTGAGAGACTACAAGCGATTAGGCATGTGGCAATCGTTGTTGCTGCTTGGGATGACAGTCCTTGTCGTTGCCATTCGGCACCTGCCAAACCTCTATTTTCCCAATCGAGCGTTCCTCGATCAGGAAAGAATCGGCGCGACATACGGCTCCTTCATCATGGGGATTTTTTTGCCTTATGGTCTGGCGTGGGGCGTTGCGCGCTTGGCAGGGCGATCGCGCAGCACGTTCTTATGGGTTCTTTGGTCGCTGGCCGGTTTGGTCTTTCTTCTGAATCTCGGCCTGCTTGTGGCTTGTCCGACCTGCTATTGAAAAGTTAGGGCGCGGCCGGCTCCCTGGTCTCCTGGCGGCCCCTCGCAATCGTCGCCATATTCGGCTAGATCACGCGCCGGAGACCACGCCATGGCCGAAACCGACACCAGAAAAACCATCGTGCTGACCGGCGCCAGCCGCGGCATCGGCCATGCCACGGTCAAACGCTTTTCGCGCGAGGGCTGGCGGGTCATCACCTGTTCGCGCCAAGCCTTTGCTGAGGACTGCCCGTGGCCGGCCGGCCCGGAAGACCACATCAAGGTCGATCTCGCCGACCAGGAGGATGTCGGCATCGCCGTTTCGGAGATCCGTCACCGGCTGGAAGCGCATGGCGGCCAGCTACACGCGCTGGTCAACAATGCCGGCATTTCGCCGAAGCTCAAGGACGGCAACAGCCGGATGAACTCGATCGATACGCCGATGCATGTCTGGCGCGACGTGTTCCAGGTCAATTTCTTCGCGCCGATCATGCTGGCGCGTGGCCTGTTCAAGGAGCTGGCGGCGGCCAAGGGCTCGATCGTCAACGTCACCTCGATCGCCGGCACCCGCGTGCATCCTTTCGCCGGCACCGCCTATGCGACCTCGAAGGCGGCGCTCGGCTCGCTGACGCGCGAGATGGCGCATGATTTCGGGCCGCACGGCATCCGCGTCAACGCGATTGCGCCGGGCGAGATCGACACCGCGATCCTGTCGCCGGGCACCGACAAGATCGTCGAGACGATCCCGCTGCGGCGCCTCGGGTCCACCTCGGAAGTCGCCGACATCATCTACTTCCTGTGCTCGCAGCAGGCGTCCTACGTGACGGGCTCGGAAATCCACATCAATGGCGGCCAGCACGTTTAGGCGCTGACTTCAGGCTATGGTGAGAACGGCCTTGCCGCTGAAGCTGCGCTGTCGCAGGGCGTCCAGAGCCTGGCCGATCTCTGTCCATGGCACAGTCAGGGACACGCGGGTTTCCAGCCGGCCAGCTGCGACCAGAGCGAGCAGCGCGGCGATATCGGCGCCAATGGCTGGACCGGACGTGTAGTAGGCGAAGGTCTGAAGCCGCGCGCCCTCGTGACCGGGAACGAACTGCCTGAAGCCAATTGGCGTCAGTTCGCCGCTGCTCCAACCGAACATGACGATGGTGCCGCCGGGTGCGACGCGTACTATGGCGTGGGCGAGGCTTTGACCGCCGACCGACTCGGTGATGAGCGAGAACGGCCCTTCAGCCCGCTCGATCGACTCCAGGACCTGCTGAGCACCGAGGCCGCGGAGATCCTCGGCATGCCGGGTGGCAGCCACCGCCGTCACCGCCGCGCCTTGCTCGCGGGCGATCTGGATCTGAAAACGGCCGACCGCACCGCTGGCGCCGGTGATCAGCACCTGCTGTCCCGTGAGGTCGCCGCCATGGCGCAAGACTCTCAGCGCCGTCGTGCCGGCCACGGGGAGCGTCGCGGCGGAAACGAAGCTGACCTTATCCGGGATGACGGCGAGACGGTCGGTTGGAACGGCGACATGCTCGGCCCAGCCGGCCTCGTCGACCAATGCCCCAACCCGGGTGCCCACGGCGGGTCCTGAGCCGTCAGCCGCTGCCCGCTCGACAATTCCGACGACATCCTGACCGGGTATCCAGCCCTCCGGACGTATGTTGAGCAGCCGCAGTTCGCCACGGTTCAGTGACGTCGCGTGGACCGAGACAAGCGCTTCGTTCGCAAGCGGCCGGGGTTCGTCGACCTCGGCGAGCCTCAGCCCGCTGGGGCTGTCGGGAGACATGATGAGGGCGCGCATGGGTCATACCTTCAATCTGGGTTGTAGACCCGGACCCTATCGACTCACCTGAGCAAATAATTTAGCTATCATGGCGAATAGTCGCTAAAATCAGTCAATCATGAAACAGCCGCTTCGCTACCCCTGGGTCCACTTCGATGTCGATGATGTGCTGACGCCAGCCATTGCTGTGCGGGTCGACATACCCGAGACCAAGGCGGAAGCGGGCGCCCATTGGCACCGCAAGGGCCAGCTCGTCTTCTCGCTCGGCGGTGGCATCACCTGCCGTGTCCCGAGCGGGCTGTGGATGGTGCCGCCGCATTGCGGGGTGTGGATCCCCGGCGGCATGGAACACAGCAACATCGCGACCGCCAATGCGCGGATTTTCTTCGTCTACATCGAGCCGGGCGCTGCCGACCTACCGGACCACTGCTGCACACTGTCGATCTCGCCACTGCTGCGCGAGCTGATCATCGAGCTGTCGGACTGCGCGCCGGGCGGGGCCAGGTGCGCTTTCCTGGGAAGTGTTCTGCTCGCCGAACTGCCCGACATGCCGGTCCAGCAACTGCATCTGCCGATCTCCGCCGAGCCGCGCCTGCGGCGGATCGCCGAAGCGTTGGCGCAGGACCCTGCCGATCGCAGCACATTGGCGGAGTGGGCCAACCGCGTTGCGCTCTCAGAAAGCAGCCTCGCCCGCCTCGTGGTGAAGGAGACTGGCCTGAGCTTCGGCCGCTGGCGCCAGCAATTGCATTTGATCGTCGCGATACGGGAGCTGGCCTCGGGCGCCAGCGTGCAACAGGTTTCAGGCGATCTCGGCTATGAATCGGTGACGGCTTTCATCACCATGTTCAAGAAGGCGCTGGGCAAGCCGCCGGGAAAGTATCTCAGCAATATCGCGCAGAATGGCGGTTCCGCATTTGCCGCAGATCAACCTAGCTAAAATATGAACGCGTAGCTCACGCCGGTTGCGGTTCGACGCCCTTGGCCGGTCCTTCCGGCCGGAAAGAGGCCGAGGCGGTTACCACCTCGACAATACCGCGCGCAATTTCGCGTTCGCCCATGATGACGGTGTCGGCGCCGAGCCCCTTGAGATGCTCGACCTCGGCATCGGAATGGGCGCGGGCGATGACGTTGATGGCGGGATTGGCGGCGCGTGCCCTGAGCACGATCTGCCCGGCCTCAAAGGCGTTGGGGATGGCAAGGATCAACCGTTTGGCGCCCTGCGGATTGGCGGCGGCAAACACGCCGGCATTGGCGGCATTACCGGAGACGATTTCGACGCCGTCGTCCCTCAGCCTCGCCAGTGTCTTGTCCGCGTCCTCGATGACCAGGAAGGGCAGCGATGCCTCTCTCAGCGCGGCACCCACCAGGCTGCCGACGCGGCCGTAGCCGATCAGGATGGTGTGATTGGAAAGCGTCGTGTGCGGTGGCGGGCCATCCTCTTTGGCCGCGGCGGCCACCGAGGCAACTTGTCCCGGCTGTGTCGCCGGGTCGACCGGTTTTGCTTCTTCCGGTGGCGCTGCCTTGGCGGCGCGTGCGTCCAGCCATGGCTTCATCCAGTCGAGGGCCAAAAACATCAGCGGATTGACGAGGATCGACAGGATGGCGCCGGCCAGGATCAGGTCGCGGCCCTGTTCGGGCAACAGTTTCAGGCCGACACCGAGTTCGGCCAGGATGAAGGAGAATTCGCCGATCTGGGCGAGGCTGGCCGAGATCATCAAGGCGGTCGCCAGCGGATAGCGGAAGGCTATGACGATGACGAAGGCGGCCAGCGACTTGCCGATGACGATGATGACCAACGTCGCCAGGATCGGCCAACCGTTGCTCATCAGGCTGAACGGGTCGAACAGCATGCCGACCGAGACGAAGAACAGCACCGAGAAAGCGTCGCGCAGCGGCAGCGATTCTTCCGCCGCGCGGTGGCTGAGCTCGGATTCGCTCATGATCATGCCGGCGAAGAAGGCGCCGAGCGCCAGCGAGACGCCGAACAGTTTGGCGGCGCCGAAGGCGACGCCAAGCGCGATCGCCAGCACTGCCAGCCGGAACAGCTCGCGCGAGCCGGTATGGGCGACATAGTGCAGGATCCACGGAATGACCCGGCGGCCGACCACCAGCATGACGACGACGAAAGCGACGACCTTGGCCAGCGTGAGGCCGACGACGCCCCAAATGCCGTAGCTCGCCGGCAGCGATAGCAGGCTCGCATGGTCGTCGACCTGTGGCTGGCCGCCGAGCACGCCGGCGAGCGCCGGCAGCAGCACCAGGGCCAGCACCATGGCCAGGTCCTCGACGATCAGCCAGCCGACGGCGATGCGGCCGCGCTCGGTCTCGATCAGTCGCCGCTCCTGCAGCGCGCGCAGCAGCACCACGGTGGACGCGACGGACAGCGCCAGACCGAAGACCAGGCCGGCGCCCATCGACCAGCCGAGCATCCAGGCCAGGCCGGCGCCTAGCGCGGTGGCAAAGCCGATCTGGACGATGGCGCCGGGCACGGCAATGGCGCGGACCGAAAGCAGATCCTTCAGTGAGAAATGCAGGCCGACGCCGAACATGAGCAGGATGACGCCGATTTCGGCCAGCTCATTGGCAAGGCTGGCATCGGCGACAAAGCCAGGCGTGTTCGGCCCGACCAGCACGCCGGCGACGAGGTAGCCGACCAGCGGCGGGATGCGAAAACGGTTGGCAAGTGCTCCGAAGATGAATGCCAGCCCCAGACCGGCGACGATGGTGGCGATAAGGGGCGTGTCATGCGGCATTGTCTATGGAGCGCCTTTCCGGAATCCGTGATGTCGGGTGTGCGCCGCCCGAAGCCGCCGCCTTTTGCAATATGGTGGAGGGGGTGCGGGCGACGCAACCCGCAAGACGCAAATTGCTGGCGCAAGGGGCCGAAAAACGAAAGGCGCGCGCAGCAAAGCCGCTGCGCGCGCCGCATAGCTGAAGCCGGATGGTCATCCGGTTGGATTTCAGGCCGCCTGCAGCATGGCCTCGATGTCGATAAGGGCATGGTTGGTCAGTGTCTTCGGAATCTCCGCCCGCACCTTGTCCGTGACTTCCTTGTGCAGTTTCTTGCGCATGGCGCCGAGGACCACCGGCGGCGCGATCAGCACGATGTTGTCGAAGATGCCGTGATGGGCGAATTTGTAGAGCCGGTCGGCGATCTCTTCGGCGAAGCGTTCCTTGCCCTGCCTGTGCCAGTCCGTATCCTCGACCGCGCTGCGGTGCACGGAAGGGCCGTCATTGTGGCGGCCGGGGCTGTCGCTGCCCTGTTCGCGCGTCGCCGGATTGTCCTGCTTCATCTCCTGGAAGAGCTGCAGGTTGGGATAGAGGTTGTCGCCCTCGTTCTTCAGGAACAGCGCTTTCTCGCCATCGGCCACCATAACCAGAAGGCCATGTTTCAGGTTGATCTTGTTCATTGTGCGCTCCTGCTTGAAGGTTTCAAATCCAGCCGACGATTGTCAGGCGTAGGCAGGGTCAGAACGCATGGCGGAGCGGGAACGTTCCACGTCGTTCGTCGGGGCTTGCCGGCAGCCCATATTGAGCCGATTCAACCTCCTGCCAGAGCAACCTCGGCGGTGATGGCTTTAATCTACTAAATTGGTAGAATTTAGAAAAAACAATTTTGCGGCTCGCCCAAGCCAAGGATAAAAGAGCCGCAGAACAAGGCCTGCGACAGCAGCTTGAATCCGCTTGATATGCGGATGTGGAATATTTTTCTCTTGGCCTTCAGGCTTGCGGAAAACCGATTGCCTCCTGTCAGGGGATGCGCGAGTGGGTTCCTTCAGCTTTTTCGCGTCCGCGCGTAAAACTGCCGAACTGTTCCGGAATCTTGTTCGTCATGCCGCAGTCAAATCCCAAGCTCAACGCGTTCCCGGTGTTCCTGCGGGTCGACGGCGAAGCCGTGGTCATTGTCGGCGGCGGAGCCGAGGCCTTGGCCAAGGCGCGGCTGCTTGATCAGTCGAGTGCGACACTGCGCATCATCACCGCTGCTGCCGATGCCGAACTGCTGGCTTTCATTGCCGCGACCGGCGCCACCCACATCGCTACCCCCTACGATGCCCCGCATCTCGAAGGTGCGGTCATGGTGTTTGCCGCCAGCGGTGACGAGGCGCTCGATCGCCGCGTCGCCGAGGATGCACGCCGCCTTGGCGTTCCGGTCAATGCCGTCGACCGGCCGGAGCTCTGCGATTTCTTCACCCCGGCGCTGGTCAACCGCGCACCGGTCGCCATCGCCATCGGCACCGAGGGTGCCGGGCCGGTGCTGGCGCAGATGCTGCGCAGCCGCATCGACCAGATGCTCGCGCCCTCGCTCGGGCCGCTGGCAACGCTTGCCGCTTCATTCCGCGGCGCCGCCGAAAAGCTGTTGCCGAAGGGCAATGCCCGCCGCCAGTTCTGGGGCAGTTTTTTCCAGGGCGCGCCGGCGCGTGCCGTCGAGGCCGGCGAGCTGTCGCAGGCGCATGACGCCGCCGTCGACCTGCTGTTGTCGAAGGCACCGGTTTCTGGCCATGTCGCGCTGGTTGGCGCCGGCCCCGGTGCTGAGGATCTTTTGACGCTGCGTGCGCATCGGCTTTTGATGGAAGCCGACGTCATCGTCTATGACGCGCTGGTGCCGGAGGCGATCGTCGCCATGGGCCGCCGCGATGCCGAACGGCTGCCGGTGGGAAAACGCAAGGGCTGCCACACCAAGAGCCAGGCCGAGATCAACGCGCTGCTGGTCGAGCTTGGCGGGCAGGGCAAACGCGTCGTGCGGCTGAAGTCCGGCGATCCGCTGGTGTTCGGCCGCGCCGGCGAGGAAATGGCCGCGCTGCGCGATGCCGGCATCGCCTATGATGTCATCCCCGGCGTCACCGCCGCTTTCGCCGCCGCCGCCGATTTCGAACTGCCGCTGACGCTGCGCGGCGTGTCGTCGTCGATGGTGTTCACCACCGGCCACGATCTGAAAGGCAATTCGCTGCCTGACTGGGCAAAGCTCGCCATTTCCGGCGCCACCGTTGCCGTCTATATGGGCCGCTCGGTCGCGGCCGAGGTTGCGGGAAGGCTGATCGAGGCCGGGCTGTCACCAGATACTGCGGTTGCAGTGGTCGAGAATGCCAGCCTGCACAACCGCCGCCGTTTCCACGGCACTTTGGCCGACCTGCCTTCGCTTGAGGCGCGCGCGGATCTGACCGGCCCGGTGATGACCATCATCGGCGACGCGGTTGCCGGCGCCAACTTTGAACGTTCCGAGCCGCTCGCGGCACATAATCATGAGGCCGTTGCCAACGCGGCCGCCGCAGAGATCGAACCATGAAGATACTGACCGCAAACCGCCTCACCGACGGCATCGCCGTGTGGTACGCCGATGGCGGCTGGGCCGAGACGGTGGACCACGCCGATCTCGCCCATGACAAGGCGGCGGAGGATCGCCTCGAGGCGATCGGCGCCAAGGCCTATGCCGACAATGAAGTGGTCGATGTCAATCTGATCGACGCGGAGGTCGTCAATGGTGCTGTCGAGCCGGTGCGGCTGCGCGAAAAGATCCGCGCCGCCGGCCCGACCATCCGGGAAGATCTCGGCAAGCAGGCCGAGCGGGCGGCGTAGCCAGGATTTTGAGTGAAACGGGCGGACGCGCCCTGAAAGACGAAGCATGTACCGTTATGATGAGTTCGACCACGATTTTGTCCAGGCCCGTGTCGCCGAGTTCAGCGACCAGGTCGAGCGCCGGCTGTCCGGCGAAATCACCGAGGACCAGTTCCGGCCGCTCAGGCTGATGAACGGCGTCTATCTGCAGCTGCACGCCTACATGCTGCGCATCGCGGTGCCCTACGGCACGCTGAGCGGCAAGCAGCTGCGCATGCTCGGCCACATCGCGCGCAAATACGACAAGGGCTACGGCCACTTCACCACGCGCCAGAACATCCAGTTCAACTGGCCGGCGCTGTCGGACATTCCGGCGATCCTGGCCGATCTCGCCAGTGTGGAAATGCACGCGATCCAGACCAGCGGCAATTGCATCCGCAACGTCACCGCCGACCATTTCGCCGGTGCCGCCGCCGACGAGGTCGCCGATCCGCGCCCCTATGCCGAGATCCTGCGGCAATGGTCGTCGGTGCATCCGGAATTCTCGTTCCTGCCCAGAAAATTTAAGATCGCGGTGACGGGGGCCGAGCGCGACCGCGCCGCCATCCAGACGCATGATATTGGCCTGCACCTGAAGAAGAACGCCGCCGGCGAACTCGGCTTTGCCGTCTATGTCGGTGGCGGCCAGGGCCGTACGCCGATGGTGGCCAAGAAGATCCGCGACTTCCTGCCGGAAGCCGACCTTCTGTCCTACTGCACCGCGATCCTGCGCGTTTACAACCTCTATGGCCGCCGCGACAACAAGTACAAGGCGCGCATCAAGATCCTGGTGCACGAGACCGGCGTCGAGGAAATCACCCGCCAGGTCGAGGCGGAGTGGCAGGAACTGAAGGACGCCGAGCTGAAGCTGCCGGATGCCGACATCCGTGCCATCGACGCCTATTTCGCGCCGCCTGAGCTGGTGGGTCGGCCGGAAGGCGATGCGGCGATCAAGCTTGCACGACTCGATTCCAAGAGCTTCTCGGACTGGCTCGACCAGAATGTCGTGACGCACCGCCATCCCGACTATGCAGCGGTGACGATCTCGCTGAAGGGCATTGGCGAGGTGCCCGGCGACGCCACCGACAGCCAGATGGAAGCGGTCGCCGACATCGCCGAGAAATACGCGTTCGACGAGCTGCGCGTCAGCCATGAGCAGAACCTGATCCTGCCGCATGTGGCGCGCGCCGATCTGAAGGCGGTCTATGACGCGCTGGTCGATATCGGTCTGGCGACGGCCAATTCCAATCTGATCAGCGACATCATTTCCTGCCCCGGCCTCGACTATTGTGCGCTGGCGACGGCGCGCTCGATCCCGATCGCGCAGGAGATTTCGCTGCGCTTTGCCTCGCTGGAGCGGCAGCGCGAAATCGGTGAACTGAAGCTGAAGATCTCCGGCTGCATCAATGCCTGCGGCCACCACCATGTCGGCCATATCGGCATTCTCGGCGTCGAGAAGAAAGGCTCCGAGCTCTACCAGGTGACGCTTGGCGGCTCGGCCGACGAGAACACCTCGGTCGGCGAGATCATCGGCCGCGGCTTTTCCTCGGAAGAGATCACCGATGCCATCGAGCAGATCGTCGACACCTATCTCGGCCTTCGGCTCAGTCCCAGTGAAAGATTCATCGACGCCTACCGCCGTGTCGGTCCCGCGCCGTTCAAGGAGGCGCTCTATGCTGGCGAAACCAAGGCCGCTTGACCGTATCGTCGACGTCGACGACAGCATCGCCGCGAAAGCGGCGGGCTTCGATGCGCTGTACGGACATCTGAAGCCGCTCGAGATCATCGAACGCGCGGCCCGCGAGCTGTTTCACGACGAAATCGCGGCGGTGTCGTCCTTCGGCGCGGATTCGGCGGTGCTGCTGCACATGATCGCCGAGATCGACCGCACGCTGCCGGTCATCTTCCTCGACACCGGCAAGCATTTCGAAGAGACGCTCGGCTATCGCGACGCGCTCGCCGCCGATTTCGGGCTGACCAACATCAGGGTGATCAAGCCCGAAGAGGCGGCGCTCGAACGCATCGACCCGACCGGTGATCTGCACCAGACCAATACCGATGCCTGCTGCGACGTGCGCAAGGTCGAGCCGCTGGCGCGGGGCGTGGCGCCCTTCCGCGCGTGGTTCACCGGCCGCAAGCGCTTCCAGGCCTCGACGCGGACGGCGCTGCCGGTGTTCGAGGCGGTCGGCCCGCGCGTGCGCATCAACCCGCTGGCGCATTGGACGACATCTGACCAGGCCGACTACATGCGGGCGCATGCGCTGCGCGAAAATCCGCTGGTTGCCTACGGCTATCTGTCGATCGGTTGCTTCCCGTGCACGCAGCCGGTGCAGCCGGGCGAGGATGCGCGCAGCGGCCGCTGGGCCGGTCATGCCAAGACCGAGTGCGGCATTCACCTCTCCGGGCTGGAGAAGTCGCTGACCGACGCATCCCTGTAGCATATGTCGATATTCAGGTGAGGCTGGCCTGCAAATGCCGGTTTCCTGCGCTTCCGGTGCTCACGTACTTCTAGTACGCTCCGCTCCGGTTCTCGGTATCAGCCATTTTCGGCGCAGCCTGACCTGAATCTCAACACATGCTGCGCCTGTTTGAATTTTTAGGAACTTTTGATGACTGAACAGACAACACCGGAGACCCGGCTCTGGACCCCTGGGGGATTTCGCGAGGACGAGTGGAGCCACGCCGAGAGCGCTGACGCGCTGGCGGGCAATGGCCGCTTCATCCTGCCGCTGCAGGCGTTTCTCGGCCTCGATCCCGAGGTGCGCCGCTCGGCCAAGGAACGGCTCGGCGTTGCGCTGCAGCCCGGCGACCAGCTGGAAAAGATCGCCGATCTGCTCGACCAGCTGTCGCTGGTGGCGCTGGCCTTCCCGGCCTTCAACGATGGCCGCTCGTTTTCCAAGGGCGAGCTGCTGCGCAGCCGCTACCAGTTCGAGGGCGCGGTCCGTGCCACCGGGCAGGTTCTTGTCGACCAGTTGCCGCATATGTTGCGGCTCGGCTTCGACGAATTCGAGATTTCCAATCCAGTGCTGCTGAAGCGGCTCGAAGAAGGCCGCGTTGGCGGGCTGGGGCTGTATTATCAGCCGACCGAAGCGTCTGAGCCGAAGGGACCGAAATATTCCTGGCGGCGGCTGCGGGACAACTGACGCAGCGGTAGTTGCGCGCGTCTTTACATCAGCCTTGATCGGGCCTTCTCTTGGTTGTCCGGACGGAAACATCCGCGGGACGCCAGGGAGGAAGCCATGGATTTCGACTATGTCATCGCCGGCGGCGGCTCCGCCGGCTGCACGCTTGCCGCACGGCTCTCGGAAGATGCGTCGAAAACCGTTTGCCTGATCGAAGCCGGCGGTGAGGGAAAAAACCTGCTCATCCGCGCGCCGGCAGGCATCATCGCGCTGCTGCCCGGCCGACCGAAGATCAACAATTGGGGATTGCAGACGGTGCCGCAGCAAGGGCTCGGCGGCCGCAAGGGCTATCAGCCGCGCGGCAAGGCGCTCGGTGGCTCCAGCGCCATCAACGCCATGCTTTACACGCGAGGGCATCACGGCGACTACGACGAATGGGCCAGCCTTGGCTGCCAGGGCTGGTCATGGGACGAGGTGCTGCCCTATTTCAGGCGGGCCGAAGGCAACCAGCGCGGCGCCGATGCGCTGCATGGCGGCGACGGGCCGCTCAGGATCGGCGAACAGCAGGAGCCGCGCCCGATCGCGCGCGCCTTTGTCGAGGCTTGCGGCGAGAACCAGATCCGCCGCAATGACGATTTCAACGGGCCGGAACAGGAAGGGGCGGGGCTTTATCAGGTCACGCAGTTCTGGGGCGAGGCCCGAAATGGCGAACGCTGCTCGGCGGCCGCCGCCTATCTGCATCCGGCGATGAACCGGCCGAACCTGACCGTCATCACCGGCGCGCATGCCACCGGCATTGTGCTCGACGGCAAGCGCGCCAGCGGGGTGCGCTATCGCAAGGGCAGCAGCGAGGCCGTGGCCAAGGCCAGGCGTGAGGTCATCGTCTGCGGCGGCGCCTTCGGTTCGCCGCAGCTCCTGCTGTTGTCCGGCATCGGCCCGGCGGCCGAACTTGCCATGCACGGGATTCCGGTCGCCCACGAACTGCCCGGCGTCGGCAAGAACCTGCAGGACCATCTCGATTTCATCCTGGCCTGGAAATCGCGCGACACGGATCTGATGGGCATCGGTTTGCGCGGCTTGCCCGCCCTGCTCAGGCATATGCTGCGCTGGCGCAAGAGCGGCGCCGGGATGATCGCCACGCCCTATGCGGAAGGCGGTGCTTTCCTCAAATCCGATCCGGCGATCGACCGGCCCGATCTGCAACTGCATTTCTGCATTGCCATCGTCGACGATCACGGCCGCAAGCTGCATCTGGGCTACGGCTTTTCCTGCCATGTCTGCGTGCTCAGACCGCATTCGCGCGGCGAGGTCGGGCTGTCGAGCCCGGACCCGCTGGCGCCGCCGCGCATCGATCCGCGCTTCTTGTCCGATGAACGGGACGGTGACCTGCTGCTCAAGGGGGTCAGGATGATGCGCGGCATATTGGAGGCGCCGGCGCTGGCGAAGTATCGCGACAAGGAGATCTATACCGCCGGCGTTTCCAGCGATGCCGAGCTGATGGCGCATATCCGCGCCCGCGCCGACACGATCTATCACCCGGTCGGCACCTGCAAGATGGGCGTCGATGCCATGGCCGTCGTCGATCCTGAGCTCAAGGTGCGCGGGCTGCAGGGGCTGCGTGTCGTTGACGCCTCGGTGATGCCGACCTTGATCGGCGGCAACACCAATGCGCCGACCATCATGATCGCTGAAAAGGCGGCTGACATGATCAGGGCCGCTGCCTGATTTCCCGTACGGTGGTCGGACCAACTTTGCTGTTTCCCGCTGGCCGCGCCTATGTGGCGCCAAACTCACGTCTAGAAAACTCAATCTGGTCAGACCAATTGTGCGATTTGGGCTTTTCCTTTCGCGAGCCTGCCCCTAGGATAGGGTCATTATTTCGCGATCCGAAATAATGCCAGCAAGGGAGGAGACCGGCATGGCAGGCAAGAAGATATTGATGCTCGTTGGCGAGTTCAGCGAGGAATATGAGATTTTCGTCTTTGAACAGGCCATGCATGCGGTTGGCCACACCGTTCACGTCGTCTGTCCCGACAAGAAGGCCGGCGACATATTGAAGACCTCGCTGCATGATTTCGAGGGCCATCAGACCTACACCGAAAAGCTCGGCCACGATTACATCCTCAACAAGACGTTTTCCGAGGTCGATCCGGCACAATACGATGCCGTCTACGCCGCCGGCGGGCGCGGTCCAGAATATATCCGCATCGACAAAAGGGTGCAGGGGCTGGTCAGGCATTTCCACGAAACCGGCAAGCCGATCTTCACCATCTGCCATGGCGTGCAGATCCTGATCGCGGTCGACGGCGTGGTGCGCGGCCGGGAAGTGGCGGCACTGCAATATTGCGAGCCGGAGGTGACGCTGGCCGGCGGCATCTACATCGATGTCGCGCCGAACGGCGCCCATGTCGACGGCAACCTGGTGTCGGCCAAGGGCTGGCCCGGCCTTGCCGCTTTCATGCGCGAATGCCTGAAGGTGCTCGGCACCGAGATCCGCGACGGCAAGGCGCTGATGCGCGACGAACGCAAGGCTGCCTGAACAGGTCCTGAAAATAGCCGGTTCTGGAAATCCGCCGCGCCTTTGGTGCGGCGGTTTATTCTAGGCTAAGGCCCGAGCTTCGCGAAACGAGATCAGCTTGCGGCGCTGTTCGTCCCACAGGGCCAGCTTGACGCAGCGCAGGCTGTCGAGGAGCGTGACGCGGCCGATGCCGCGCAGTTCCGGATAATCGCGCAGCACTTCCTGCAGCCGGTAGCCCGGCACCTTGGCCGAGAGATGGTGGACGTGGTGGACGCCGATATTGCCGGTGAACCAGTTCAGCACCGGCGGCAGGTCGTAATAGGACGAGCCGTGCAGCGCGGCGTGCTGGAATTCCCACTCTTCGTCTTTCGCCCATTCCGTCTCCTCGAACTGGTGTTGGACGTAGAACAGCCAGATGCCGGCCGAACCGGCGAGGACAACGATGGGCAGATGGACGACGAGGAAAGCGCCGGGGCCGATCCACCAGATGAGCAGGGCCGCGGCAATCGCAATGGCTAGGTTTGTCGTCATCGACGACACCCAGGGCGTCAGCCCGCCGCGCATCATGCCGATCGGCAACCTTTGTTCGAAAATGAACAGCCAGATCGGCCCGAGGCCGAACATCACCAGCGGATGGCGGTAAAGACGATAGGCAAGGCGCCCGCGCCATGACAGGCGCCGATACTCGGCCAGGGTCAGCGTGCGAATGTCGCCCATGCCGCGTTCGTCGAGATTGCCGGCGCTGGCATGGTGCACTGCATGCGCGCGCCGCCAGCAATCATAGGGCGTCAGCGTCAGCACGCCCAGCGCACGGCCGATCCAGTCGTCGGCGGTGCGGTTGGCGAAGAAGGAGCCATGGCCGCAGTCGTGCTGGATCATGAAAATCCGCACCAGAAAGCCTGCTGCGGGAAGGATGAGGATCAGGCCCCACCAATGGCCGTAGGAATAGGCGGCCGAAGAGAGCGCCCAGAGCGTAACGAAAGGAATGAGGGTGATGGCGAGTTCGAGAGCGCTGCGCCGCCGGTCGGGCTTCTTGTAGCGCGCCAGAATCTTCAACCAGGCGCGCTTGCTGTTGGCGGCCGTCTCGGGGGAAATCATGTTCATCAGGAAGCATAGTCGCGGCTCCCCGCCGCCGCAAGGAAAAGCTCACGCTAAATTACTGCGCGTAATTGTCGCGCGATTTGCGTCGCTAGAGCATTTCACCGTTTCACGGAAACGGCGAAACGCCCTAGCTCTTTGTTCTTACGCAATTTCCAAGGGAAAGCGCTACGCGCTTTTCCCGGGAAAACCGATCACACTTTTCCTGGAATTGCTCTATTGCCGGCGTTGGCCGTCATCCACGCTGGCTTCTATGCCATCCAGACGGTCGAGCAGGTCCCGAAAATGGTCCGGAATGTCGGCCTCGGTGCGGAATGCCGGCAAGCTGCGCAGGAAGCGCTTCGTTGCCTCGGTGCCGAACTGGCGCCTGATATCGGCGGCGAGCTCTTCGCTCCTGTTGCCGTTGTTGCCTGTCATTGTCCGAAAATCCTGTGTTGGCTTCGAAACTCCTCCGGCCACGGAATGGTTCCCCCATAGCGGGGTATTGGCAAGCAAAGCCGGCAATCACGGTAAAATTTGAATTAATTTAGAAGGATCTTCGCGATCCGTGCCAAGGTCCTCCGAATGGCTCCAAGCATCGCTTGCCCCTTGATTTTTGGCCACCAAACCTCGATATCGGGCGCAAATCCAAACCATTCGAATGACGGGAAACGGCGATGAGCGACCAGGCAAAAGACGAACGCGCGCCCGAGGATATCGAAACGGCCGAGGCCGAGCGCACGCAAGGCGGCATCGACGGCGACTATGAGGCGCTGGTGCGGCTGCTGAAGGAAAATGAAGAGCTGAAGGACCGCGCGCTGCGCGTTGCGGCCGAGATGGAGAATTTGCGCCGCCGCACCGCCCGCGACGTGCATGACGCGCGCGCCTATGCGGTGGCCAATTTCGCCCGCGACATGCTGTCGGTGTCGGACAATCTGCGCCGCGCGCTGGATGCCATCCCGGCCGAGGCGAAGGCGGCCGGAGATGCCGGCTTCAAGGCGCTGATCGACGGCGTTGAGATCACCGAGCGCGCCATGCTGTCGGCGCTGGAACGGCATGGGGTCAAGAAGCTCGAGCCGGAAGGCGAGAAGTTCGACCCGAATTTCCACCAGGCGATGTTCGAGGTGCCCAACCCCGACGTGCCAGCCAACACCGTGGTCCAGGTCGTGCAGCCGGGCTATTCGATCGGCGAGCGCGTATTGCGGCCAGCCATGGTCGGCGTCGCCAAGGGCGGCCCCAAATTCGCGGCCGCCGAGGCGCCGGTCGAGCCGGGGCCGGTGAATGATGAGGCTGAGAGGGATGCGTGAGTAGGGAATAGGCAGTAGGCAGTAGGCAGTAGGCAGTAGGCAGTAGGGAACAAGGCAAGCGTATCAATCGCGCGGCTTCGTGTTATTCATACTTTCCCTAATTCCTAATCCCTACTGCCCAATCCCTACTGCCCAATCCCTACTACCTCATGTCCCTGACACCCATCGACCTCCTCGACTATGCCGGCGTCGCCGTGTTTGCGGCGACCGGGGCGCTTGCGGCTTCGCGCAAGCAGCTCGACATTATCGGCTTCCTGTTCCTGGCCAGCGTGACCGGCATCGGCGGCGGCACGCTGCGCGACGTTATCCTCAACCTGCCTGTCTTTTGGGTCGCCAACTCCGGCTATGTGCTGATCTGCGCGGCGGTTGCGGTGCTGGTCTTCTTCATCGCCCACCGCTTCGACTCGCGCTGGAAATGGCTGCTCTGGCTCGATGCGATCGGATTGGCGGCCTTTTCGGTGATGGGCGCGGCCAAGGGGCTGGCCATCACCGGCTCCCCGGTCGTCGCCGTCATCATGGGCGTGCTGACCGCCACATTCGGCGGCATTCTGCGCGATCTGCTGGCCGGCGAGCCGTCGGTGCTGCTGAGGCCCGAAATCTACGTCAGCGCGGCACTGGCGGGCGCGGGGCTTTATACGCTTGGCGATCTTGCCGGTCTGCCGCCGCTTGCCTCTGATCTCGCCGGTTTTGTCGCGGCTTTCCTGGTGCGCGGCGGCGCGCTCAAATTCGGCTGGACGTTTCCGTCCTACAAGAGCCGCCCGGGAAGGCGTCCGGAGGATATTCCGTGAAGAAGCGAATAGCGAATAGGGAGTAGCGAATAGGGGTTGAACGAACAACGCCCGCGCAACTTTCTATTCGCTATTCGCTATTCGCTATTAGGCCGCAAAGCGCTGCGCTTCGCCGCCATAGTAGTTCACGTAGCGGGCGCCGATTTCCTTGACCGGCATCACGACGAACACATCGACGGTCGAGAATTCGCGGTCGATGACGCAGCCGTCGCCGATGCGGGCGCCGACGCGCAGATAGCCCTTGACCAGCGGCGGCATGGCCGCGATCGCCGCCTTGGCGTTGACCGCCTCGATCGGCATCAGGTCCATCGAGCAGTAGCGTCCGGCGACCGCCCGCACATCCCAGGCCGAATTGGTGCGGCAGTGATGGGCAAGATAGGTCAGCGCTTCGGCATGCGCCGCCGGCACCGTGCCGTGGAACGAGGCGCAGCCGGTCATCACGCCGATTTCATAGTGCTTGATGTAGGCCCAGATGCCTTGCCACAGCGCCTCGATGGTGCGCTTGGAGCGGTATTCCTTCAGAACGCAGGAGCGGCCGAGCTCGAGGAAGCGCTGGCCGGGGTGGCGGGCAATCAGCTTGGTCAGCTCGAATTCGCCTTCTGAATAGAAGCCGCCGGCGGTCGCCGCGATCTCTTGCCGCAGCAGGCGATAAGTGCCGACGATGCGGCGGTGCTCCGGGCCGGAGATCGAGGTATCCAGCACCAGCAGATGGTCGCAGAGCGGGTCGAAGCGGTCGGCGTCACGCCGATCCTGCGCCTGGAACAGGTCTTTCCTGGCGCCAAGCTCGTCATAAAATACCCGGTAGCGCACTTCCTGCGCGGCAGCGATCTCGGCCTCATTGCGGGCAAGCCGCACTTCGAGATTGCCGATCCGGCCCAGCGGAGCGCCTGTTGCGACGGCATCGGCGTTACGCGCGGCGAGCAAAGCACCGCCTGCGTTGGGCCGAGTGTCACATTCCGGCATAACTGTATGCACGAGTGATTCTCCTTCGAGCCATCCCTCTTGGCACGGGGATACGGTGTAGGTGCAACAGGATTGTGACAGTACCGTGATACGGCGCTGCGGGCAATACTTCGTCGGCTGGCGAAAACCCTCAACCGGCTACCTTACGTGATAGTAGACAGCACGTCGGGACGACCTCAGGCGGCGACCTGACCCTCGACGGCATGGACCAGCGCCTCGGGGTCGAGCGGCTTGGTGACGAAGCCGCTGGCGCCGTGGGCGAGCACGGTGTGGCGGGTCTTTTCCTGGCTGTCGGCCGAAAGCACCATGATCGGAACCGGCGGCACGGCCATTTCCTCCTCGTGGCGGCGGATGGCGGCGATCGCGTCCAGCCCGTCCATCACCGGCATGTGCAAATCCATCAGCACAACATCGAAACGGTGTTTCAGCCCGGCTTCTGTGATTGCCTCGACCGCGGCCTTGCCGTTGCCGACAACCTTGACCCGATGCCCTGCCTTCAGAAGCGTGGCGCGAGCCAGCATGGCGTTGATGTCATTGTCCTCGGCTATCAGCACCGACAGGCCTTGCTGGCGCGCGCCGACGGCCCGAAGCGATGCCGCGCCGCTCTTTTCCGGCTTCTTGGGCAGGGGCAACGCAGGAGCATGGCTGGTCAACAGCACGCGCAGCAGCGTTTCGCCGCGCACCGGCCTTGCCAGGAAGGTGGTGTAGCCGCTAGCGCGGAATTCGCCAAGCATGCCGCGGTCGGTCGGCGCGATCAGCGTGATCGCTTCGCAATCGGTAAAGCCGCTCTGGCGCAGGCGCTTGAGCAGCCTGCCGTCGCTGTCTTCCATGGCGGCATCGATGAACAGCACGTCGCAATGTGCGGCGAAAGGCGTCGCCTGGGAGCTGGTTGCGGCGACATCGACCGCGCCGCCATGGGCGATGATGGTGCGGGCGATGGCATCGGCCTCCACAGCGTTGTTCGACACGATCACGGCGCGCCGGCCGGCGAGGATATTTTGCCGGGTCTGCGGCGCTTCGGTTGCCCCTGTGGCCGGGAGCTCGAAGACGAATTCAGATCCCTCGCCAAGCCGGCTCGACACCGAAATTGCGCCGCCCATGGCTGTCACCAGGCGCCTCGATATGGCAAGGCCGAGGCCTGCGCCGCCATGGGCGCGGGTCGAGGTGCCGTCGGACTGTTCGAATTCCTCGAAGATGCGCTCCATGTCTTCTTCGCGCAGGCCGGGGCCGGTGTCGGCGACGGTGAAGCAGATGCGGTCGCTGGTTTCGGTGCGGGCACGCGCGACCGAGACCAGCACACCGCCGGTGTCGGTGAACTTGATCGCATTGCCAATCAGGTTGAGCAGCACCTGCCTCACTCTTCCCGGATCGGCCATGATCATCTGCGGCACGTCGGGTTCGACGTGACAGCCAAGGCCGATGTTCTTGGCGAAGGCCTTCGCCGCCATCAGTTCGATGATGTTGTCGGCAATCTCGCGCACAGATGTCGGTTGCGGCTCCGGGTCGAAGCGGCCGGCCTCGATCTTGGAATAGTCGAGCAGGTCCTCGATCAGCGCCAACAGCGCGCTGGCCGAGGTCGAGACGGCGCCGACATAGGTGCGCTGCTCCGGCGACAGATTGGTGTCGGCCAGTAGCTTGGCCATGCCCATGATGCCGTTCATCGGCGTGCGGATTTCATGGCTGACGGTGGCGAGGAAGCGCGACTTGGCCTGGCTGGCATATTCGGCGCGCTCGCGCGCGGTGATCAGCGAGGATTCGGCGCGCTTGCGAGCGGTGATGTCGCGGGCAATCGCCCGGTGCGAAACGGCGCCTGAGTCCTTGTCGCGCACCGACAGTTC
Organism: Mesorhizobium sp. P2_B11; assembly: GCF_056404855.1. Taxonomy (NCBI): domain Bacteria; kingdom Pseudomonadati; phylum Pseudomonadota; class Alphaproteobacteria; order Hyphomicrobiales; family Phyllobacteriaceae; genus Mesorhizobium; species Mesorhizobium sp. P2_B11. The sequence goes on along the minus strand of NZ_JBFUDF010000004.1, from coordinate 511,758 downwards.
GATCCACGAAAACCAGCGCGGACCGTTCGGCGTTCGGATGGAGACGTCGGTGGAACTCAGGCATTCGTGATCCGAAAAGGCGGCGTCGGGGACGATGCCGACATCGATGCCGAGTTCAGCCAGCGTCCTGCCGGCAAGATCGCGCTGATCGGTTCCGACGAGGCCGGCGAAAACCTTGTTGGCATAGACGATGTGGCCGTCGCGGTCGCGATGGACGACGAGGTCGCCGAGCGCGTCGATCAGCCCGCGAAAGCGCTCCTCGCTCTCCTGCATCTCCCACATGCGGTCGGCCAGCGTCTCGATCTCGGCGCGGCTGCGGGCGGCTGTTTCGTCGAGCAAGGCCGTCGCGCGATGGACGGTGTGGCGATTGCGCAGGTGCATGGCGACGCCGCCAAGGCCGGTCGCCAGCAGGCCGAGCGTGAGGAAGATCGGCGCGCCGGTGAGGTGGGACAGGCCCGCCAGCACGACACTGGCGACGACCGTCAGGAACAGCAGGCCCTCTTGCGTGGCGCGCGGAAAATCCGGCGCCAGCGGCGGCGCGGCAACAAGCTGCCGCTTCGGCGTCGCCGGGCTCGGCCCGTCGACGCTCTCGGCACGGTCGTTCTCTTTCGTGGCGGACTCCGCGATCATGCGGAAATCCTTGCCAGATAGAGATTATGGAAAAGCGCGGCGGATCGTTCGAATTTTAGCGGTCATGCATTTTGTGCGGTTTTCGGCATCGCATGATCTTTTCCGACAACCGGATTCTTTTCGGAATCATGCTTCGGAACCTCACATATCCACCACCACTCGGCCCCTGATCTTGCCCTCGACGATGTCGTGGGCGGCGGCGATGATGCCGTCGAAGCCGATGGTCGTCGACAGGCCGGCGAGTTTTTCCAGGTCGAGATCGCTGCCGATGCGGCGCCAGGCTTCGAGGCGCACGGCCTTGGGCGCCATCACCGAATCGATGCCGAGGAGCGAGACGCCGCGCAGGATGAACGGGGCGACGCTCGACGGCAGGTCCATGCCGCCGGCCAGGCCACAGGCGGCGACCGCACCGCCGTAGGAGGTCATCGACAACACATTGGCCAGCGTGTGGCTGCCGACGGCGTCGATGCCGCCGGCCCAGCGCTCCTTGGCCAGCGGCTTGGCCGGCTGGGACAGCTCCTCGCGCGAAATCACTTCGGCGACGCCGAGGTCGATCAGATAGGGGCTTTCGGCGTTGCGGCCGGTCGAGGCGATGACGTGGTAGCCGAGGCTGGAGAGCAGCGAGACCGCGACCGAACCGACGCCGCCGGCGGCACCCGTGACCACCACCGGGCCGCGATCGGGCACAATTCCGTGCCGCTCCAGCGCCATGACGCACAGCATCGCCGTATAGCCGGCGGTGCCGACCGCCATTGCATCATGCGCGCTGATGCCGTCGGGCAATGGCACCAGCCAGTCGCCCTTGACGCGGGCGCGCCCGGCATAGGCGCCGAAATGCGTTTCGCCGACGCCCCAGCCATTGAGGATCACACGATCACCCTTGCGCCAATCGGCATGCGAGGACGAAATCACCGTGCCGGCGAAATCGATGCCCGGCACAAGGGGCCAGCGGCGGATCACCGGCGCCTTGCCTGTGATGGCCAGCCCATCCTTGTAGTTGACCGTGGTCGCCTCGACCGCGACGGTGACATCGCCCTCCATCAGGTCGGCCTCGGTGAGATCGACGATCTCGACCGATTGCTTCTTGTCGGCGTCGCGCGAAACGAGGATGGCTTTGAAGGTTTCGGGCACTTTTTTCTCCTCGGTCGGGCAGCTGTGAAGGCTGGCAAGGCTGGCCGGACTGTGCGGCGGCGGTCCGGCGAGGTCAATCAGTCGAAAGAAGCATTCAAGCGTCCGGACCTTGCGGCTTCGCCTCACGCCGCCAACCGATGAGTTCGTCGAAGACGATCAGCACGGCGCCGACCGAAATGCAGGCGTCGGCGAGGTTGAAGACAGCGAAGGACCACGTCTGCGTGTGGAACAGGATGTAATCGATGACGTGGCCATAGGTGACGCGGTCGACGAGATTGCCGAGCGCGCCGCCGACGATCAGCGCAAAGCCGGTGCGGGCAAATACGTGGCTGCGCGGCGTGAGGGTCGCAAGATAAAGCACGACAGCGACGACGAGGGTGGCAATGACCACCAGGCCAGTATCGCTCAAGGACGAAAACATCGAGAAGGCGATGCCGGTGTTGTAGGTGCGAAAGAGCGCTAGGAACGGCACCAGGTCGAGCTTTTCCTGGAAAGCGAGGCCGGTCTCGACCAGATGTTTTATCCACTGGTCGAGCGCAAAGGCGACGATGGCCAGCAGGACGTAGGGGGACCATGATTTCACGATTTGGCGTCCTCGGGGGCAAGCTTCAAGGCGCCGCGCCGGATCTCGAACAGCATAACGCCGGTGGCGACCGCCAGGTTGAGTGAATCGGCGCGGCCGGCCTGCGGAATCCGGAGCAGCCTGTCGCAGCTTTCCGCCAGATTGTCAGGCAGGCCCTGCTGCTCATTGCCCATCATCAGGAGCACCGGCCCTCTGGAGAAATCGACCGAGCGGTAGTCGACCGCGCCCTTCAGATGGGTGCCGACGACAAGGCCTGAAAAACTGTTGCGCCAGGCCAGAAATGCTTCCGGCGTTGCCCTGGTCACCGGCACGGCGAAGATCGAGCCCATGGTGGCGCGCACGGTTTCGACGGAAAACGGATCGGTGGTCTCGCCGACCAGGATGACGCCCTTGGCGCCGACGGCGTCGACGGTGCGGATGACAGTGCCGAGGTTGCCGGGGTCGCGCACCCGGTCGAGCGCCACCCAGACATCGCCGTCGCGGGCGCGGATGTCCTTCAGCGGCAGAAGTTTCTGCTGGAAGACGCCGACCACCATTTGCGGATTGTCGCGGCGGGTGATGGCGACCAGCACTTTTTCGGAGACTTCGAGCACGGTGCCGCCGGCGGCAACCGTGCGTGCCGCCACCTTTTCGACCGCCGCGTTGCCGCGCCCGGCCTTGGCAAAAACCAGCGTCTTGATCGACCAGCCGAGATCGAGCGCATCGATGACCAGCTTCAACCCTTCGGCCATGAAAGCGTTCTGCTGGTCGCGGAATTTCTTCTGCGCCAGCGCCTTGATGTCCTTGATCAGCGGGTTGGCGAGGCTGGTGACCTCCTTCACCTGCCCCGGCGCGCCGGCATGCCGCTCATTCATTTTTGACTCTCGGGCATTCAAGTCTCCCCGGCATTCAGGCCAGCCAGCGCGAAAACAGCGACGTCGAGAGCGCCCGGCCGGCGGATTGCTCGCGGATGATCAGTTCGCCCGACTCGACCGTGCCGCCCATGCCGGCGAAGGTGTCGCGCATCAGCGCGTGGATGGCGAAGAAGGAGGAGCGGATCGAATAGGCCGTCAGCACCACCGCCAGCGGCTTCGGCGTCAGGATCGCGCGGCAAAGGTCGGTGAGGCCGGGCAGGTCCTCGAACAATTGCCAGACCTCGCCCTTGGGGCCGCGGCCATAGGCGGGCGGGTCGAACAGGATGATGTCGTAACGGCTGCCGCGGCGTTCCTCGCGCTCGGCGAATTTCACCGCGTCGTCGACGATCCAGCGGATCGGCTTCGAGCCGAGGCCGGCCATCTCCTGGTTTTCGCGTGCCCAGCCGATCGCCTTCTTCGAGGCATCGACATGGGTGACCTCGGCGCCGGCGCGTGCCGCCACCAGCGAAGCAAGGCCGGTATAGCCGAACAGGTTCAGCACCTTGACCGGGCGCTTCGCCGCCGCGATCAGGCCAGCCATATGGTCCCAGTGCGAGGCCTGCTCGGGAAAGACGCCGACATGGCGAAACGAGGTGAAGCGGCCGAGATAGTCGATGCCGTCATGCTTCATCGGCCAGGTCTCGCCGAGCGGCATTTTGGGAAAGCGCCAGCGGCCGATGCCTTCCTCGTCGGTGTCGCCGGTGAAGATGGCGTCGGCGCGGTCCCAGTCCCTGGCCGGCAAGGCCTTTTGCCAGATCGCCTGGCCCTCGGGCCGCACGATGCGATAAGGCCCGTATTGTTCGAGTTTTTCGCCGGCACCGCTGTCGAGCAGCGCATAGTCCTGATTGGGCGCCACTTCGAGGATCACCGGCAGGCGCTCGGCGGGCAGGGCGCCATCGCGGCGGGCAAGGATGCGCGGCGCGGGCTTCGGATCAGACCGGTCGTCCGGTTTTGCGTCGTTGCGCCTGGCCTCCGGTCGCACTGGCGCAGCGGCCGGCTGCGGCCGCACGTGTTCGGCCCTGCCTTTTGCGGGCGGGCGGTTGTCGCGGCGTTTGTCGCGAAAAGACTTCAAGCAGGAGCGTCTCCGGGCCGAGTGGCCGCTTTTGGCATGTGGGCCGCGGCGGCGCAACAAGCGATGACGCTCGTACTGTTGCAGCCACGCACTTGTGTTTTCGCTCGCTTCCTCTAAGAGGGCCGCCTTGTTGTTTCTGGAATGGGAGCGAAAGATGACGACCATCTTCACAGCGCACCCCTTGAGGGTTCCGGCGTAAGCCAGCATTTTTGCTGACGGACGCCGGTCGAACGGATGCCTGACGGCGTCCGAATCCGGACCTGTATCCAGAGATGTTCCATCATGGGCAATCTTAGCGGGGGCCTCGGCTCCTCTTCGTCGTGCGTGGCGCAGCCCGCGCGCATCCACCATTGTTATTCGCCGCAGACATGGATCGAGGGCGCAGCACTCCAGCAGTTGAACAACGTCGCGGCGCTGCCCGGCGTCAGCTCGGTTGCGGCCTTTCCAGACCTGCATCCCGGCAAATACGGCCCGACCGGCATTGCCGTTCTGTCCAGGCTTTTGCATCCGCAGCTGATCGGCAACGATATCGGCTGCGGCATGTCGCTGTTCGAACTCGACCTGCCGCTGCGCAAGCTCAGGATCGACAGAGCGGCTGAACGGCTGCGCCAGCTCGAGGCCGAGAATATCTTCGATCCGGCTGAGGCGCTTTGCCGTTCGGACTTGCCGCGGGATCTCTATCCCGAGGCGCTAGGCACGATCGGCGGCGGCAACCATTTCTGCGAGCTGCAGGCGGTCGACGAGACGATCGATGCCGATGGCGAAAACCTGTTCGATCGCCAGAAGCTCTATCTTCTGGTGCATTCGGGCTCGCGCGGCCTCGGCGCCTTTGTCTTCGGGCAGATGCTCGATCGGCTGTCCACTCTGACCGAGGGCCTCGACCCCGACAGCGCTGACGGCATCTACTGGCGCCGCCAGCATGATGTCTGCGTTGCCTGGGCCTCGCTCAACCGCGCGCTGATCGCCGAACGTGCGGCGGCTGCGCTGAAAAGCGATGTCCGGTTGGTCAGCGACATCCCGCACAATCTCGTGCGCGACCGGGCTGACGGACTGGTGCATCACAAGGGCTCGGCAGCGGTTGCGGCCGGCGACATCGCGCCGATCGCCGGATCGCGGGCAAGCCTGAGCTATGTCGTGCGGGCTCTGGACGGCAGCGGGTCGTCGCTGGGCGGGATTTCGCATGGCGCCGGCCGCAAATACGACCGCGCCACCATGCATGGCCGCGTCGGCCGCAACCGGTCGGAGCGCGACGCGCTGTTGCGAAACGAATGGGGCGGGCAGCTGATCTGCGACGACCGCAATCTGGTCATCGAGGAAGCGGCAACCGCCTACAAGGATGCCGGCCAGGTGGTGCGGGATCTCAGCGAGGCCGGGCTGGTGACGGCACTGGCGGCGATGAGGCCGCTGGTGACATACAAGAAGGCCATCGACGGTCCGCCGGACCGGACGCGTGGCAAACCGAACCGCGACCGCTGGGAAAGGAGGGATCGCCATGCCCGCGATTGATCTTCTCGTCACCTCCGGCAACGGGCCTGTGGAATGCCGCATCGCGCTGATGGCGCTGGTTGGAATCATCGAAGCCGAAGCCGGCCGGCGCGGCTGCACCGTCGATGTCACCTTCGGCCATCAGCCGGACCGGCACGGCGCCAAATCCGCCTTGCTTTCCATCGAAGGCGCATCCGCGCCGGCGCTGGCGGCAGAGTATTGCGGCACCGTCAAATTCGTCTTCAAGAGCCCGGTGCGTCCGGGCCACAAACGCCAGAACTGGTTTGTCGGCGTGAAGACGGTGGATCTAGCGGCGGCAGCGCCTGCCGATGCTTCGATTGCGCTTGCCGATGTGCGCTTCGAAACACTTCGCGCCGGCGGCCCCGGCGGGCAGCATCAGAACACCACCGACAGCGCGGTGCGCGCCGTCCATCTGCCGACAGGCATTGTGGTGACGGCGCGCAACGAGCGCTCGCAGCATCGCAACAAGGCGATTGCCCTCAAGCGGCTGGAAGCCATGCTGCGGGTTCTTGCCGATCGCGAGGCCGAACAGTCGAAGGCGGACATCTTCATCGCCAACAAGGCGTTGGAGCGCGGCAATGAGGTCAAGGTGTTTCGCCTCTGACCGGAGCGGGCGCGGCAGCATTCCGGGCGGCTCGGACCGCCCTGGCTTCCTGCCGCGCCCAAGCGGCTCTATCGTGGACTTAGGCTCCAGTCTCCGAGAATCATGTCCCGTTCCGAACGCCTGCTCGACCTGATCCAAATCCTGCGCCGGCATCGCCGGCCGGTCAGCGGCCACACGCTTGCCGGCGAGATGGGCGTTTCGATCCGCACGCTCTACCGCGACATCGCCACGCTGCAAGGGCAAGGGGCGCCGATCGAGGGCGAGGCGGGGCTGGGCTATGTGCTGAAACCCGGCTTCATGCTGCCGCCGCTGATGTTCACCGACGAGGAGATCGAGGCCATTGTGCTGGGATCGCGTTGGGTTGCCAGACAACCGGACAAGCGGCTGTCGGAGGCAGCCACCGATGCGCTGGCCAAGATCGCCGCCGTGCTGCCGGACGATCTGCGCGACGATCTCGATGCAAACGCGCTCCTGGTCGGCCCGCGCGGTGAATTGGTCGAAAGCGTCGACCTCGGCGTGGTGCGGCAGGCGATCCGCAACGAGAGAAAACTCGGCTTTCTCTATCGCGATGCCGGCGGCGCCGCGTCCGAACGCATGGTCTGGCCGTTTGCGCTCGGTTTCTTCGACAAGGTGCGGGTGGTGGCGGCCTGGTGCGAGACGCGGCAGGATTTCCGCCACTTTCGCGCCGACCGCATGTCCGATCTCAACACCACCGATATCCGCTATCCACGCCGGCGGCAGGTGCTGCTGAAGGAATGGCGGGCGACATTGGATGCGTCGAAGCGTCAGCCCGGCGCCTGATGCTTCTTTCCGCGTGCTGTCGATCGCTGCTGCCAGAATCTGACAGTAGGGTCGCCTATGCTCCTCCAATCGAAACCTTGGAGAGCAGACATGAACACCCCCAATTTCGTCATCCTCTATGTGGACAGCCCGCAAAAGAGCGGCGCCTTCTATGCCAGCTTGCTCGGGCGCGAGCCGGTTGAGACTTCACCGACCTTTGCGATGTTTGTTCTCGACAAGGGCTTCAAGCTCGGCCTCTGGTCGCGCCATACCGTTGAGCCGGCGGCTGCCGCGACGGGCGGAGGCGGCGAACTTGTGCTGGCAGTCGAAAACGCGGCAGCGGTGGACGCCACGCATCAGGGTTGGGCGAGCCGGGGCCTTGCCATCCTGCAAGCGCCCACTGACCTCGATTTCGGCCGCACCTTCGTCGCTCTCGATCCCGACAACCATCGCCTGCGCGTCTATTGGCCGTTCGAAGGAGCCCAGGCATGAGCGCCCATTGGATCGCGGTGGCTTCCGCCGAACATGTGCGACGCGGCCGCGCGGCCGGCTTCATGCAGGTCAACCACGGCAAGGCGGCACCGCTGCGCCGCATCAAGCCTGGCGACGGTTTGGTCTACTACTCGCCGACCACCGTCTTGCGCGAGAAGGACGGGCTGCAGGCTTTCACCGCCATCGGCACGGTGCGCGAAGGCGAGCCTTATCAGGGCGACATGGGCGGCGGCTTCACGCCGTTCCGGCGCGACGTCGCATGGTCGAACGGGACGGAGGCGCCGATCAAGCCGCTGCTCGAACAACTCGACTTCACCAGGGGCAAATCGAACTGGGGCTATCAGCTGCGCTTCGGCCTGTTCGAGATCAGCCAGCACGATTTCCAGCTGATCGCGCAGGCGATGGGCGCCAACATCGCCGAGGCGGCGTGAGGTCTTCGGCTTGATTGGCAATGATCACAAGGCTGCTGGGGCCAAGCCGTCAGCAGCCTTGTACGACAACAATACCAGCGGTTTGAAACGCCGCACTTGTTTCCAAGGAGAATATTATGGACTTCGTCTCAATTCGCATCATCACCGACCAGATCAAACCTCTGGTGGCATTCTACGAGACGATCACCGGCCTTAGCGCAACCTGGTTCACGCCAGATTTCGCCGAAGTGGCAACCGCTTCCTGCACGCTGGCGATCGGCAGCACGCGCACGCTGGCGCTGTTCGGGGCGGACGTGGCGCAGCCTGCCGCCAATCGCTCGGCCATCATCGAGTTTCGTGTCGATGATGTCGATGCGGAGTACGGCAGGTTGAGGGAAATCATCGGCGATTTCGTGCAGACGCCGACGACCATGCCATGGGGTAACCGATCGTTGCTGCTGCGCGATCCCGACGGCAATCTGGTGAACTTCTTCACCCCGGTCAGCGCCGAAGCGATCCGGAAGTTCGATCGCAAGGCGGGCGTCGTGGCAGACGCTACGGCTTGAGCGCGTTGTAGACGGCGATGCCGGCGGCGAGATCCTCGAGCGCGGCGCCAACCGATTTGAACAGGGTAATCTCACTGGCGCTCTGACGGCCCTTTTTCTCGCCGCGCGCCAGTTCGTGCAGATCGGCGACGATCGCTTCCGGCTTCAGCACGCCGGAGGCGAGTGGCTGGACGATGTCGCCGGCTTCCTTGGTGGCCCCGGCGCGGGTGTCGACATAGATGCGGGCACGCATGATCGCATCGTCATCGCTTTCGCGCATGGTCGGCGTGAAGCCGCCGACCAGATCGACATGCGCGCCCGGTTTCAAGAGCGCACCCTTGACCAGCGGCGTCGTCGTGATCGTCGCCGACGAGACGATGTCGGCTTGAGCAAGCTCGGCGTCGAGATCGCCAGCGGCCTCGGCCGCAAAACCTTCAGCGCTTAATTCCGCCGCGACCTTTTCGGCATTGGCCAGCGTGCGGTTCCAGATGCGGATGGTCTTGATCGGCCGCACCGCCGAATGCGCCTTGGCCAGGAATGGCGACAGCGCGCCGGCGCCGACCACCAGGAGCCGTGAGGCGTCCTCGCGGGCGAGATAGGAGGCAGCCAGCGCCGAGGCGCAAGCGGTGCGCCACTGCGTCAATCGCTGGCCGTCGATCAGCGCCTCGGGCTCGCCAGTGGCGCCGTTGAGCAGGAGATAGAGGCCCATGACAGCCGGCTTGCCGATGGCGTTGTTGTCGGGCGAGACGGTGACGATCTTGACGCCGATATGGCCGCCCACCGATGTGCCGGCGGCATGGAAGTCGGTCCAGGCCGGCATCAAAAGCAGCGTGGACGTGGCGCCGTCGGGCCGCTCGACGCCGTGATGATGGCGGACCGGCTGTACAGCACCCTCGCGGAAGGCCGTGCGCAATGTCTCGACCAGTCCGGGAAAGGTCAGCGCCTGGTCGACAGCGTCGGCCGAAATGGTCAGCATGCAAAACTCCGCGACGATAAAAGCGCCGGCTCAGGCCGTCGGCTTCGGTAGCGCCGTCCCCGGGGCAGAGCCTTGCGGCGCGGCCGGCACGCGGCTGACCGCCTGGCGCAAATTCTCGGCTTCGACGCCGCGCTGGCGTGCCAGCTTGCGGTAGCGGCCCTGCTTGACCCAGGTCGCCAGGCTGCCGACGACCATGCCGATGGCGAGCGCCACGAACAGGTAGATGAACAGCGGCAAGTTCAGCGTCAGCTTCGGGTTGCCGGGATTGAACGGGTCGAGCGTGAAGGCGACCAGTTCGCGGTTGGCGACGGCCAGCGCAATCAGGATGACGGCCAGCGGCACGAAGACCACGATGAGTATGAAGCGGTTGAACATAGAGATTCCTTGGGGAGGGCAGGCCTTGAGAAAGGCCGGCGCGTTGGTCCGCGCTTATTTGCCGCCGTTCAGCCTTTCACGCAATTCCTTGCCGGTCTTGAAGAACGGCACCCACTTCTCCTCGACCTCGACGGATTCGCCGGTGCGCGGGTTGCGGCCGGTGCGGGCAGGGCGGTTTTTCACCGAAAAGGCGCCGAAGCCGCGCAACTCGACCCGGTTGCCTTCAGCAAGGGCATCAGTGATCTCGTCGAATATCGCCCCCACGATGTTTTCGACGTCGCGCAGGAAAAGATGCGGGTTGCGCGTGGCAATGATCTGCACAAGCTCGGATTTGATCATCAGAAAGGTCCCCGTGAAAGCGCTGCGGTCAAATTATCAGGATGATTTTATTTGCTTTTTTACTCGCCCCAGACGGCAGATCAAGGGTGCCAGACGGAAACGAGACCGTCAAGAAACAAGCGATCAGCGCCAATTTCGTGAAGAACGTCGCTTCCCGAGTCCGACAGGCCGAGCGCGCTGCCGACGCTGCGCGCCATTGCTTTCGAGAACAGGAAGCCGCCACGCCGTTCGGTGTCCTTCCATTCTACCACCTTGAGCTTGGCGTCGACGCCCTTGGTTGCCAGCCAGTCGATCGCCACGCTTTCGCCGCCGACAGCGTCGATCAGACCGTTGGCGAGACCCTGGCGGCCGGTGAAGATCGAACCGTCGGCCAAGGCGAGTGCCTGCTCGCGGGTCATCTTGCGGCGCTCGGCGACGATTCCGACGAACCAGTCATAGCTGTCGAGGATGAGCTTGCGGACCATGGCGCGCTCATCGTCATTGGTCGGCTTGAAGGGCGAGGGCGCGGCCTTCAGCGGTGAGGATTTCACCTCTTCGAGCTTGATGCCGACCTTGTCCATCAGGCCGCTGACATCGGGATACTGGATCAGCACGCCGATCGAGCCGACGATCGAGGTCTTGCGGGCGACGATGTGGTCGCTGGCGCTGGCGATCATGTAGCCGGCCGATGCGGCCAGCGTGCCGACCTCGGCCACCACCGGCTTGTCGGCGGCAAGCTTGCGCACCTCTTCGTAGATCGATTCGCCGCCAACTGTGGTGCCGCCGGGCGAATCGATGGCCAGGATGACGCCCTTGACCTGCGAGGACGTGCGGATGGTTTCCAGCCGCTTGATCAGTTCCTCGTCTTCGGTGATGGTGCCTTCGATCCTGACCTTGGCGATGTGGTCGACGGAAGTGCCGCCGAGGTCTTCGCCGTAGAACCAGCTTGCAAGCGCAATCACACCGAGGGCCACGATGGCAATGGCGGCACCGCGCCAGAAGGTCAGCTTGCGCCGCAAGCGGCGGCGGTCGATCAGGTCGTCGGCTCTCAGTGCCATGGTCTGCCTCATAGTCGGTGGGAAGCGATGCTTTTAAAGCAAGCGTCAGCGCCCGGCTACCTCTTCCTCACGGGCCTGCGACGAAGCGACCGAGGCAGTGGCAGCCTTTCAGGAAAGAATTACGCGGCGCGTTGGTTTCTGCTATGAAGTGCCGAAATTGTGTCGCCTGATTTCCGTTTGCAAAAACAACGGCGGTCACATTTTTGCGGTTTTCCTCCGCTTGTGCTTGCTTGCGGGGGCCGGCAACCCACCTATAGCAGGTGTTTTGGCGGCAAGGGTTTATTAGAAGACAGTCATGCTAGCGCGATCGAACGAACCGACCAACGCCGATGCGGCCTTGGCGCCCACGGCGCCAGCGGGCACGCGCGGTGACGCCTTCGACCGTGCCCAACGCCATTCGCGCCGCGTGCGGGTGCTGAAATTCGCAGTGCCGCTGCTTGCCGCCGGCATCGCGGTTGCATTTCCGGTCTATTCCTATCTCGCGGCGCCGATCAACATTTCGATACAGGCAGACGGCACCGCTTTCGCCGATGGCAAGCTGGTGATGGCCAATCCCAAGCTCAACGGTTTCACTAAGCAGAAGCTTCCCTATTCGCTGACGGCGGAGCGCGCCATCCAGGACGTCGGCAAGCAGGACATCATCGAGCTCGAAGGCATCCATGCCAAACTGCCGCTGACGGCCGACAATGTGGCGGTCGTCGACGCCAAGCGCGGCATCTACAACCGCAGCGCCAACACGATGGACATGACCAGCGACGTCACCGTCACCACCACCGACGGCGTCGCGGCCATCTTCAAATCGGTCTTCCTCGACATGGGCAAAGGCTCTATGAAGACAGGCGATCCGGTCGATGTCAGCCGCAACGGCTCGCGGATCACGGCGGGTTCGATGTCGGTCGAAGAAAATGGCAAGGTTGTCGTTTTCGAAAACAAGGTAAGCGTCCACATCGATCCGGCCACTATGAAGGCGGCAGAGGCAAAGAGCGGAGAATCGAATGCGTCCCAGTAATTCGGCACGGCTTGTCGCCGCAGCCTCGGCCTTGCTGTTGCTGGGTATGGCGCCGTCCTGGGCTCAGTCCAGCGCCAGCAGCCAATCGGGGCTCAAGCTGTCGGGCGACCAGCCGATCCAGATCGAAAGCGACAAGCTCGAGGTCCGCCAGGCCGACAGCATGGCGCTGTTCAGCGGCAACGTCACCGTCACGCAGGGGCCGACGCTGCTCAAGGCCGGCAGTATGGAGGTCTACTACGTCAAGGACCCCAATGCCGCCAAGGGTGCGGCCGCCGGCGCTTCGGCGATGACAGGTTCGGCAAACATCGATCACCTGGTGGTCAAAAACAAAGTCTACATCAAGTCGAATGACCAGATCGCCACTGGCGACAACGCCACGTTCGACATGAAGACGCAGGTTCTGGTCCTGTCGGGCAATGAAGTCGTGCTGTCCCAGGGCCCAAACGTGCTCAAGGGCTGCAAGCTCACCGTGCAGATGAAGAGTGGCCTGGCTCAGGTCGATGGTTGCGGCAAGCGCGTCATCATGTCGATGACGCCGCCGCCGAAATCCGAGGCGCCGAAACAGTAATGACTGGCGTATCTTCGCTGCTGACCCGCCTTCCGGGACGGGCGGCGAGCAAACTTGCTGCCCCGGCCACGGTCACTGTCGATTCCGCGAAGTTCAAGGGCACCCTGATCGCCAAGGGTCTGACCAAGAGCTACAAGGGTCGCAAGGTGGTCAGCGGCGTCACCATCGGCGTGCGCGCCGGCGAGGCTGTCGGATTGCTCGGCCCGAACGGCGCCGGCAAGACCACCTGTTTCTACATGGTCACCGGCCTGGTGCCGGTCGACGAGGGCACGATCGAGATCGACGGTTTCGACGTCACCTCGATGCCGATGTACCGCCGCGCCCGACTCGGCATTGGTTATTTGCCGCAGGAAGCATCGATCTTCCGCGGCCTCAATGTCGAGCAGAACATCCGCGCCGTGCTTGAGGTGGTCGAGAAGGACCGCAAGGTGCGCGAGCGCAGTCTCGACGAACTGCTCGAGGAATTCCACATCAGCCATCTGCGCAAGTCGCCGTCCATGTCGCTGTCGGGCGGCGAGCGGCGGCGCCTCGAAATCGCCCGTGCGCTGGCGACGCGCCCGGCCTACATGCTGCTCGACGAGCCTTTCGCCGGCATCGACCCGATTGCCGTCGCCGACATCCAGCAGCTTGTGCGCCATCTGACGGCGCGGGGCATCGGCGTGCTCATCACCGACCACAATGTGCGCGAAACGCTCGGCCTCATCGACCGCGCCTACATCATTCATGCCGGCCAGGTGCTGACGCATGGCCGCGCCGACGAAGTGGTGGCTAACCCCGATGTGCGCCGGCTCTATCTCGGCGAGGGTTTCACACTCTGAGCGTGAAATTTGTTTCCTGACGTGATTTTTTGCCGCGTCGCCGGAGTTTTTTCGCCGATTTTGCGTGAGATAGCGCTCCGGTAGGCGCCTTTTGCCAGCATTTGCCTTGACAAGCAAAAGCCGGGCCAGTTTCTATGGAGGGTCGGAAAAATTCATTTTTCGGCAGCTTCTGATGTGTAGGCTTGCGGGTGCAGAAGGGCGTTTGAAACCGAACCATGGCGCTGGCGGCGAAATTACAGCTACGACAATCCCAGTCGCTGGTGATGACGCCGCAGCTGATGCAGTCGATCAGGCTGCTGCAGCTCACCCATATCGAGCTCGACCATTTCATCGACGACGAGATCGAGCGCAATCCATTGCTGGAGCGCGCCGAGCCCCAGGACGACGCCGCAAGCGACCAGGTGCAGAAGAGCGATGCCGCGCCTGAGCCAGCCGCCGATGGCGACTGGTTCGAGAGCGAGACGGTCTGGAGCGCCGAAGCAATCTCGGACAAGCTCGACAGCTCGCTGGAAAACCTGTTTCCTGACGATCCCGGCACCAGCGAGCGGCTCGGTCCCGACCTGACGGCGCAGTGGAAGTCGGCCACCGGCAATGGTTCGTCCGGCTCGTCCGAAGGCTTCGACGTCGGCGACATGGCTGCTGCCGCCATCACGCTGCGCCAGCATGTCGGCGAGCAGATCGCGCTTGCCTTTGCCGATCCGGCCGCAAGGCTGATTGCCGGCGAGCTGGCCGATGGCCTGGACGAGGCAGGCTATCTGCGCGCCGACCTGGCAGACATCGCAAAACGGCTCGGCGGCGATCAGGCCATGGTGGCCAAGGTGCTGGCCGTCTGCCAGACATTCGAGCCGGTCGGCCTGTTTGCGCGCGACCTTGCCGAATGCCTGTCGCTGCAGCTTGCCGTGCGCGATCGCCTCGATCCGGCGATGAAGACGTTGATCGGCAACCTCGAACTCCTGGCGCGACGCGACTTCCAGACGCTGAAGCGGCTTTGCGGGGTCGACGAGGAGGATCTCCTCGACATGCTGGCCGAAATCCGCGCGCTCGACCCGCGCCCGGGTACGGCATTTTCGGGCGGCACCAGCGACGCCATCGTTGCCGATGTCGAAGTCCGCGCCGCCAATGATGGCAGCTGGACGGTCGAGCTCAATGCCGAGACGCTGCCGCGGGTTTTGGTCGACCACATCTATTTCGCCCAGGTCTCGCCGCAGGCGAAGAACCAGGCGGAGAAGGATTTTTTGGCCGAATGCCTGCAGAACGCCAATTGGCTGACGCGCAGCCTCGACCAGCGGGCAAAGACGATCCTGAAAGTGGCGTCGGAAATCGTGCGCCAGCAGGACGCTTTTCTGGTTCATGGCGTACGTCACCTCAGGCCGCTCAACCTGCGTACGGTGGCCGACGCCATCGGCATGCACGAATCGACCGTGAGCCGGGTGACGGCCAACAAATACATGCTGACGCCGCGTGGCGTGTTCGAGCTGCGCTATTTCTTCACCGCCTCGATCGCGGCGTCGGGCGGCGGCGACGCGCATTCCTCTGAAGCGGTGCGCGACCGCATCAAGCAGCTGATCGACGAGGAAAAGCCCGCTGACGTGCTGTCCGATGACGCCATCGTCGACATGTTGAAGGAAAGCGGCGTCGATATTGCCAGGCGCACGGTGGCCAAATACCGCGAGGGCATGAACATCCCCTCCTCGGTGCAGAGGCGGCGTGAAAAGCGCGCTTTGGCCAGTGCCGGGCGCTAGTTGTGCTTGCCCGACGGGGCTTTTGCTACGGCTGGATTTCCACAAGTTTGGAGCTTCATTGACAAGCTGCAATGAAGTGTCTAGAAGCCCGCCCGCATGAGACGGGCTTGCGGCCCGCATGCGGATGGTCCGTCACGATGAAGGCCACGGGACGGCCAAGAAGGCGGATTGTGATCAACCGGAAAGTTCGGATCTAAAATCGGCGCGAGTTGACGCCGCAAAGCTTGTGCGCACGGACCACGAGTATAAACTCTGGCCAGTTTGAAGCCTGAGCAAGGAAGGTCAGTTTTCAGATGAAGCTGCGCATATCGGGAAAGCACATGGATATCGGCGATGCGTTTCGTACGCGCATCACCGATCGTGTCGGCGAAGCGATCGGTAAATATTTCGATCGCGGTTTTTCAGGACATGTCACCGTCATCAAATCGGGGTCGCGCTATTCCGCCGACTGCATGATAAGGCTGGATTCCGGCGCTTCTCTGCAGGCGACCGGGGATGCCCAGGATCCAACGCTGGCCTTCGAGGCGGCGGCGGATCGCCTCGAAACCCGGCTTCGGCGCTACAAGCGCCGGCTGAAATCGCACAATTCAGGCAATGGCAACGGCGAAATCACCGACATCGCCTATACGGTGATGGCGCCGCTTGCCGACGACGACGAGGAGTTTCCGGAGGATTTCGCCCCGGCCATCGTCGCCGAATCAACCATGACGCTGCAGACCATGTCGGTGGCGTCGGCAGTCATCGAGCTCGACACCAAGGAGAGCCCGGTCTTCGTCTTCCGCAACGCCGGAAACGACCACCTCAACATCGTCTATCGGCGACCGGACGGAAATATCGGCTGGATCGACCCGTCCACGACCAAAGTCGCACAAGGATAATTGCCAGCCGCGCGAGGGGCGAGGACTGGCGACGGCAGGCGAATAAGGGATTTTCAAGCATGGATCTGAGCGATCTTATCAACGTTCCGGCGATCATGCCGGCGTTGAAGGCGAACTCCAAAAAGCAGCTTCTGCAATTGCTGTCCGAGAGAGCGGCGGCGATTTCGGGCATTCCGGAGCGCGAAGTGTTCGACACCATCCTGCAGCGCGAACGGCTGGGTTCCACCGGCGTCGGCAACGGCATCGCCATTCCGCATGGTAAGCTCGCGGGGGTCAAGCGTATCGCCGGCGTCTTTGCCCGGCTGGAGACGCCGGTCGATTTCGAGGCGCTGGACGACCAGCCGGTCGATCTGGTGTTTCTGCTGCTGGCCCCGGAAGGCGCCGGCGCCGATCACCTCAAGGCGCTGTCGCGCATCGCCAGGGTGCTGCGTGACGCTGACACGGTGGCCAAGATCCGCGGCACGCGCGATGCGGTCGCCATCCACGCGCTGCTGTCGGACACGCAGGCTTCGCACGCTGCCTGAAGTTTTGTTGGATTAAGCGTTCCAGGGGCCGCCAAAGGCGGCCCTGTGCATTTCCGACACTGAACGCTATCGCCTTAGTGAATGGCGACGGTGGTCAGGTCGTTTTCCATGGCGCCGGCCAGAGCCCGGTCTTTCGCATCCGAAAGCAGGATCGGCTGGCCGTTGGCGGCAAACAGCGCCCACAGGACCATTCCGGGCGCGATTTCGCCGAGATTGGGAAAGCGGCCGAGCAATTCTTCGCTCGAGACCTTGCGGAGGTAAGCGACCGAGCCTTCGCCGAGATGGGCGAATTCGCCGCTGGTCATGGTGATGGTTTCGTCAGTTCTGGTCATTTCAAGCCTCCTTGGCGCGAGGACGCCGCTCAAGGCCATCCCGCATGAGAGCCATCGGTAAAGATCAGTCTTTCACCGATATATTTATTTTCCGTACCAGCCGTTCGGTGTCAGGCCGATCGAGATCGATCGACAAAAGGCCGTTCTTCAGTTCCGCTGCGATCACCCGCATGCCGTCGGCCAGCACGAAACAGCGCTGGAACTGGCGCGCGGCGATGCCGCGATGGAGGAATTCGCGCTCGGTGTCGTCGGTCTGACGGCCGCGCACGACCAGCTGGTTTTCCTCCGTGGTGACATCGAGATCGCTTTCGGCGAATCCCGCGACAGCGAGCGTAATGCGCAGCCTTTCGGCCTTGCCGTCGGCACCGCTGAGGCGCTCGATGTTATAGGGAGGATAGCTGTCACCGGATTTCGCCAATCGTTCCAGGGTCTTTTCCATGGCATCGAAACCCAGGAGAAGCGGGCTGGAGAAGGGCGTCATTCGGCTCATGTTACACTGTCCTCTTTGGAGCGACATAAACTGGAAAAACCCGGATGGCATTTTTCCCGATGGTCTTGATATGGTCCGCGCCGCGGCGAAGTTCAAGCCGTCTAAAACCCCCGCCAAAAAGACTCCCCCGCATAAGGAAATGAAATGCCCCAAACCCGCAAGATCATCATCGACACGGATCCCGGCCAGGACGATGCCGTCGCCATATTGCTGGCGCTCGGCAGCGCCGAACTGGAGATCGTCGGCATCTCCGCTGTTGCCGGCAACGTGCCGCTGAAATTGACCGAGAAGAACGCCAGAAAAATCTGCGAACTGGCCGGCCGGCCCGACATCAAGGTCTATGCCGGCGCCATCCGCCCGCTGGCGCGCGAACTGGTCACCGCCGAGGAAGTGCATGGCAAGACCGGCCTCAACGGCCCGCAACTGCCCGACCCGAAGATGAAGCTGCAGCACCAGTATGCGGTCGATTTCATCGTCGAAACGCTGATGAAGGAAGAGGCCGGAACCATCACGCTGTGCGCGCTCGGCCCGCTCACCAATGTCGCGCTGGCGCTGATCCGCGAACCGAAGATCGCACCGCGCATCAAGGAAATCGTGCTGATGGGCGGAGGTTTCTTCGAAGGCGGCAATGTCACGCCGACCGCCGAGTTCAACATCTATGTCGACCCGCAGGCTGCAGACCTGGTGTTCAAATCCGGCATCCCGATCGTCATGATGCCGCTCGACGTCACCCACAAGGCGCTGACCACAGCCAAGCGTACACAGGCCATCCGTCAGCTCGGCACCAGGGTCGGCACCGCGACGGCCGAGATGCTGGAATTCTTCGAGCGCTTCGACGAGGAGAAATACGGCACCGATGGCGGGCCGCTGCACGATCCGTGCGTCATTGCCTATCTCTTGAAGCCGGAGCTGTTCACGGGCCGCAACTGCAACGTGACCGTCGAAACGGCCTCCGAGCTGACCATGGGCATGACCGTCATCGACTGGTGGGGCGTGACCAAACGGCCGAAGAACGCCATGGTGATGCGCGACATCGACCATGATGCGTTTTTCGCGCTGCTGGTGGAGCGGTTGGCGCGGCTCTAAGCCTGCCTCGATGCAGATCGTTCGCCCAGGGGCTTGCGCCTCTGGGCGATGGCTGTTCGCCTATTCGCGCAGCAGGCGGTATGTTTGGGTGTCGTTGCGGCGATGCTGCCGCTCGATCGAGACCTTGGCGCCGATGGCTCGCGGCGCTGTCGCGTCGCCATAGACGAAGACCAGGCGGTCATTTTCGTCGAGGCGAATTCCATACAAATAGGTGAACCCTCTGCCGGCCGAGCTTTCGGGATCCGGAGTCGTGTTGAGAACGTTGATCACAGTACCGGTCAGGCGTTCCACATTGACGATGGGGCTGCTTTGCCTTGCAATCGGGATGCCGATTGCAAGGGCGCAGACGCCTACGACGAGGATGGTGATGAGGATGCCCCTGAGGTTCTCCTGCAGGGTTATCCAGGCGAGGGAATGCCGGTGATTGGTCATGCGTATCACCTGACAGCAAGGACGCTGTGTTTCATCGGTACCGTGACCGGTGGTGGTTCAATTCGCGAACCTGTAGAAGGTCGAGCCATTCTCGCGCGTGACAAGCTCCAATCTTGCCGGCGCGCCGATCAGATGCGGGAGGTCGTCTTCGACAAGAGTGGACGAACCGGTTTCGAGTGCAACCAGATAAAGCGTGCGGCCGTGGTCTGAATGGGTACTTCTGACCGTTGCGTCGATTGGCTCGACCGACCGGATGGGGCTCGCATCATTCGTCCATTTGTAGAGAGCCGAAGGAACCATCACCGCAAACAGCACGACGATCAGGACCACGCCGGGCGTGTCCCTTTTTATGCCAGCGTAAGTCCATGACATCGACGTGAATCCCCCCACGCCGATTCATGTGGTGGCGTAAAGGCAGACTTTCAATCAGCCTTTGTGTTCCGGCTCATACTGCGTCGGGGATATCTGTTCGCGGTTGTTACTTCGCCTTTGAAAAGGCCAGCCACAGGCCGCCGCCGACCAAAAAACTGCCGCTGATCCTGGACATCAGCTTGATGCGGCTGGCCGAGAGCAGGCGTCCGGCGCGGCTGGCGGCGAGCGCGTAGGTCGAATCCGAGACGGCGGCGAAGATCATGGCGGTGAGGCCCATGACGACGATCTGAAGCGTGTAGTTGCCCTGCGGGGCGATGAACTGCGGGAAGAAGGCGCCGAAGAACACCAGCGTCTTGGGGTTGCTCAGCGCCACCAGCAGGCCCTGCAGGAAGAAGCCGCCGCGCGGCTTCCTGGCGGTGCCGTCGGCGTTCAGCGTGCCCTTGGCGCGGAACATCTGCACGCCCATCCAGATCAGATAGGCGGCGCCGATCAGGCGCACCCATTCGAACCAGTGGCCCATGCCCGATATCAGCGTGTTGAGGCCGATGCCGACAATCGCGATCATCACGGCAAGCCCCGCCTGCGTGCCGGCGACATTGGCGAGCCCGGCGCGCGCGCCATGGCGGATGCTGTTGGCGATGATCAGCGTCACGGTCGGGCCGGGCACCAGGATGATGACGATGCAGGCAAGGACATAGGCGGCGTAGAGTTCCAGCGACATTGGGTTCCTCGGGGATTTCCTCAGGCAGGATGCGCCTCGCACGGGCGCGTCAGATCGTGATCAATGCACGCCAGCAAGGCCGGTGCAAGCCGGCTTGGAGAGCAGAGCCAATCAAGAATGGTGGCAGAGGCAAGGAGTGAGCTGCCCTTTTCTCACCCGGTGCCCAAGACCCTGGGCGCGGTCAGCATTACCCTCTGTTGCCCCGTATGGGGCTGGCCTTCCCCTCTGCCACGACGGACTTATACAACAACTTTGAGGGAGCGATAAGTGGATCCAGGATTTCAATTCGGACCCTGGGTATCTATGCGCCTGCCTGCCATGGCAGCGTCGCCTCATAGGCGGCTCCGGCCCTGAGCACCGCAAGGTCGCCGCGCGGCCGACCGATCAGCTGCATGCCCATCGGCCTGCCCCTGGCGTCGAAGCCGACGGGAATGTTAAGCGCCGGACAGCCGCCGAGCGTGGCGAAGGCCGAAACCTGCATCCAGCGGTGGTAGCTGTCCATCGCGCGCCCGGCGACTTCGCGCGGCCAATGAATGCCGACTTCGAAAGGAAACACCTGCGCCGTCGGCAGCGCGATGAGATCGAAGCGCTCGAACAGCGATAGCAGCGTCCTGTGCCAGGAGGTGCGGATGACCGAGGCCGCGCGGATCTGCGGCGCCGTCAGCCGCATGGCGTTCTCCACCTCCCAGACGGCTTCCGGTTTCAGCAGGGCGCGCTTGTGCGGCTCGTCATAATGGATCTTGAGCGCGGAGCCGCTGGTCGCCTGGCGCAGCGTCACGAAGGCTTGCCACAGCGCCTCGACATCGACATCCGGCAGCAAGGGCTCGCTCACGAAGGATGCCTCGGCGAAGCGGCCGAGCGCGGCCCCGCACAGATCGAGGATGCCTGGTTCGACCGGCAGATGGCCGCCGAGGTCGCCGAGCCAGCCGATGCGGCCGCCCGTCGCCGGCGTAGCCAGGCCTGCGAGGAAGGAGCCAGGCTTGTCCCACGACAGTGGCGCCTGCGGGTGATAGCCCGCCTGCACATCGAGCAGCAGCGCCATGTCACGCACATTGCGGCCCATCGGCCCGTCGATGCCCATCTGGGCATGAAAGACCTCGACGTCCGGTCCGCCGGGAACAAGGCCCTGCGACGGGCGGAACCCATAAACATTGTTCCAGGCGGCCGGATTGCGCAGCGAGCCGCCGAAATCGCTGCCGTCGGCGACAGGCACCATGTCGAGCGCCAATGCGACAGCGGCGCCGCCGCTCGAGCCGCCGGCGGTGAGGGCCGGATCGAAAGCGTTCAATGTCGGGCCGAACACGGGGTTGTAGGTGTTGGAGCCGAGCCCAAATTCGGGAACATTGGTCTTGCCGATGATGATGGCGCCGGCCTTGCGGATGCGCTCGACGAAGAAATCGTCTTCCTGCGGCACGAAATCGGCGAAGATCGGCGAGCCGAAACTGGTCCTCAAGCCGCGTGTCATGGCGAGGTCTTTTATCGCCATCGGCAGGCCGAACAGCGTGCCGGCCGGCTTGCCTTGCGTCAGATGCGCGTCAGCCGCGTCGGCCTCGCGCAGAATGTCGGCGCGCTCGCGCAACGACACGATGGCGTTGACCAAGGGGTTCACCGCGTCGATGCGGTCGAGGAAGGCGGTCACCACCTCGCGCACGGACAGGCGGCGGCTCTTGATCGCTTCGGCGAGATCGACGGCGGACAGGCGGCAGATGTCGCCGGCCGGCGGCACGGCGTGTTTTATCGCGGGGCGCATGGGCTGTTACTCGGCGTTGTTGCGCAGGGCTGCATCTACATCGGCCGCMAGCGGGATCGCCGGCTGGGCGCCGGGCTTCAGGCAGGCCAGGGAACCAGCCGCGGCGGCGCGGATGAGAGCCTGTTCGAGCGGCAGGTTGGACGCGAGCCCGGCAGCAAGATAGCCGCAAAACGTATCGCCGGCGCCGACTGTGTCGACCGGGGTGATCTTCAGCGCCGGCACGGTCAGGAAACCGTCAGGCGTCGCCGCCAGCACGCCGTCGCCGCCGAGCGTGACGACGATGGTGCGGCCGGTCTTGCCGGCGAAGTCGCGCATGCGCGCCGGGCGGTCGCGGCCCTTCAGCGACAGCGCCTCGCCGTAAAGGTCGAATTCGGTTTCGTTGGCGACGGCGTAATCGGCCTTGCCGAGAAAAGAAGCCGCCTCGCCGCGGAAGGGCGCGGTGTTGAGCACGGTGATCGCGCCGGCGGCGCGCGCGGCATCAAGGGCGGCATCGACCGTCTGCAGCGGTATCTCGTGTTGCAGCAGGACGACGTCGCCTTTCGCAAGGAAAGCCTTGGCAAGATCGCCCGGCAGCACCGAATCATTGGCGCCGGGCACCACTGCGATGACGTTCTCGCCGTCGGCGCCGACCAGGATCAGCGCCGTGCCGGTGGAGGCGAAACTCTGGCCGACGCCGGAGAGATCGACCATGCCGGCCACAAGCAGGGCGAGCGCATCGGTGGCGAAGTTGTCCTTACCGACGGCACCGACCATGCGCACCTTGGCGCCGGCACGGGCCGCGGCCAGCGCCTGGTTGGCGCCCTTGCCACCCGGGGCCGTGGTGAAGCCGGAACCGCGCACCGTTTCACCCGGCGAGGGCAAGCGGTCGACATTGGCGATAAGGTCGAGGTTGATCGAGCCGATAACGATAATCAAGAAAATGCCTCCAGCAGAACGTGCCGGACGCTAACCCGTAAGCCGGCAGCTTGCCAGACCATGCGGATGTTTTGCGCAAATTGCGAGTGGCTTTGCCGATCGCCTGGGGCCAGACGCAAAAAACACCGGCGAAGGGTTTCGCCGGTGTTGCTTTAAGCGGCTCGTTTCAGGACGCGGTCTGGCCCGCTTCCCAGCCGAGGATGGCGCGCTTGCGCGTCAGGCCCCAATGGTAGCCGGTGAGCGCGCCGGATTTGCCGATCGCCCGGTGGCAGGGCACGACGAAGGACATCGGGTTGGCGCCAACCGCCGCGCCCACCGCCCGGCTGGCCTTCGGCGCGCCGATCTGGGCTGCGATCGAGGAATAGGTGCAGGCCCGGCCCATCGGGATGCGCAGCAGGGCGTCCCAGACGCGCAGTTGGAAGTCGGTGCCGATCATCACCACGCGCAGCGGCTGGTCGGCGCGCCATAGCGTCGGATCGAAGATGCGCGCGGCATAGGGTTGGGTGGCGCTCATGTCCTCGACATAGGTCGCGTTCGGCCAGCGGCCCGACATATCGGCGAAGGCCGCCCGCTCGCCGCCTGGATCGTTGAAGGCGAGCCCGGCAAGGCCGCGATCGGTGACCATGATCAAGGCGATGCCGAAGGGCGAGATGTGATAGCCGTAGCGGATGGTGAGCCCGGCGCCGCGCGTCTTGTAGTCGCCCGGCGACATCGCCTCATGGGTGACGAACAGATCGTGCAACCGGCCGGGGCCGGACATGCCAAGTTCGAACGACGTCTCCAACAGCGGCATGCCTGAATCGAGCAGCTTGCGCGCATGGTCGAGCGTGACCGCCTGCAGGAAGGCTTTTGGCGACAGGCCGGCCCAGCGGGTGAACAGCTTTTGCAGCCCGGTCGGCGTCTCGCCGACATCGGCTGCCAGGGCTTCCAGCGAGGGCTGGTCGCGATAGTCGAGGCTGATCTTCTCGATGGCGCGGCGCACGACCTCGTAGTCGCTGCCTTCGGGGGTGATGTCGTGCTGCAGGATGGCTGTCGGTTTCATTTGCGTATTCATGGTCATCTGGGCGTTCATGGCAATATCTCCTTGACCGCGAATATCGGTCTTTCCGCCCATTGCAACCACCCGAAACTTGCCTTGTCGCCGACCGTTCCCAGATAGACACAGGATTGCCAAGCAGGAGATGCCGATGGCCGGCGAAAAGGTAAACCTGAGCGGGGCAAGGGAGACCTTGCTGATGACGCTCTACGGCAAGGCGCTGGAGAGCCGGCTGCCGCATTCGCTGCTCAAGGACCGTTTCGCCGATGAGGCGGTGCGCGCGATCGACTATGATTTCTCGCGGCTCAAGGTCGACAGCAATCTCGGCATTGGCCTGGCGATCCGGGCGAAAACGTACGACGTCCGCGTCCAGGATTTTCTCGCCAGAAATCCCGGCGCCATCGTGCTGCATCTCGGCTGCGGGCTCGACACACGCATCTTCCGCGTCGATCCGCCGGAAGGCGTCGAGTGGTTCGATGTCGATTTTCCCGACGTCATCGAACTCAGGCGCAAGCTCTACCCGTCCCGGGACAATTATCATCTCGTGGCGTCATCGGTCACCGAACCGGACTGGCTGGCTGAGGTGCCGCGCAACCGCCCGGCCGTCGTGGTGATGGAGGGGCTGACGCCCTATCTCCCGGCAGAGGAAGGGCCACGGCTGTTGGCACGCCTCGTCGCACATCTTGCCAGCGGCGAGCTGATGTTCGACGCCTACAGCCGTTTCGGCCTGAAGCTGCTGCGCCTCAACCCAACCATCAGGGCGACCGGCGCCGAGGTTCACTGGGCGATCGACGACCCGCACGAACTGGAGCGCGCCGTCCCGAAGCTGCGCTTTGTCGATGACATCTCGGCCTACAGCGCCGAACGCACCACTCACATGGGCTGGTCCGCGCGACTGTTCATCGGGCTATGGAGACACATTCCCGCGCTACGCAAGGTCGGCAGGATCCTGCGCTTCCGGTTCTAACGCAGGCTCTAGCGCGTCCTGGCTTTTGTCAGCGCACGCGAAAAGGCAGTGGCAAAACTTTCGCGGGATTCTGGATCCAGGAAAGACCCGATCGGCACATTCTGCCCTTGTGCTTCCACCGCCATCCTGGTGATGCCGATCTCGGCATGGCGGGCGACGGAAAAGCGCGCCCAGAACGGGTTGAAGCGATGCGCTTCCGACTTGCCCGAGGGCGCGGTCTTGCGGATGTCGAGGCTGGTGCGCGACACCGACACTTCCTCGCGGGCGCGGGCGGCGCGGTAGTTGACGCGGAAGGCGATGTAGACGGCAATCACGTCGAGCCCGAAGAAGCCGAACACCGGCCAGGCGCCGCGCGACAGAAAAAATGCGCCCGTGACCACCCAGCCGAACAGCAGCGCGCCCATCAGGATCAGGAAGCCCGTCCTGCCCAGCGACCGGTGTGGGGTCAGCAATGCGTGGAAGAATGGCTCGTCAGCCTGAAACGAGGCGTTTGTGTCGCTCATGGCGGGATACTATAGGAGGGAAATGGCGAGCCCCAAGTCCAAAGATTCTTCCCTGCCCAAAAGTGAACTACCGCCCGGGCGGCGCGATGGCTCCAACGCCAAGCCGCGGCCGCGGCCGGCACGCGCCCGCTCGCTCTACAGCGCCGCCGAAGTGCACGAGATTTTTCGGCGGTTTTCGGTGCAGCGGCCCGAGCCGAAGGGCGAGCTCGAGCATGTCAACGCCTTCACGCTGCTGGTGGCGGTGGTGCTGTCGGCGCAGGCGACCGATGCCGGCGTCAACAAGGCGACGCGGGCGCTGTTCAAGATCGCCGACACGCCGCACAAGATGCTGGCGCTTGGCGAGGCCAGGGTCGGCGAGTACATCAAAACCATCGGGCTTTGGCGCAACAAGGCCAAGAACGTGATTGCGCTGTCGGAGGCGCTGATCCGCGACTATGGCGGCGAGGTGCCCGGCGAGCGCGATGAACTGGTCAAGCTGCCGGGCGTCGGGCGCAAGACCGCCAATGTCGTGCTCAACATGGCGTTCGGCCAGCATACGATGGCGGTCGACACCCACATTTTCCGCATCGGCAACCGGCTCGGTCTGGCGCCGGGCAAGACGCCGGAACAGGTCGAGCAAGGGCTGCTGCGGATCATCCCGGACGAGTATATGCGCCACGCGCACCACTGGCTGATCCTGCATGGCCGCTATGTTTGCAAGGCGCGCAAGCCGGACTGCCTGGCCTGCGTCATCGCCGATACCTGCAAGGCGGCGGAGAAGACCACCGATGTGCCGGCGCCGCTGGTGGAAATCTCGGCGCCCGTCCCCGTTGGCGAGCAAGCGCCATAGCGAGGACCTTGGTCCCAAGCGTGTGGTGATTTTCAGCTGGTTGATGCGGCGTTGATCGCAAATTGCGCGGCGAACGCCCTGACATAAGCGGGCCGGGCTTCCCCGCGCGCGACATAGGCTGCCAGGTTTTGATATTCGTCCAGAATGCCGGACATTCTCAGGCGCAACAGCACGGATACCATCAACAAATCGCCGGCGCTGAACGCACCATCGAGCCAGTCGGCGGCGCCCAAGTGTGCCGAGAGCGGGTCCAGCCGAGCGCGAACACGGTCTTTTACCAGCGGCAAGCGCGCCTCGCTCCAAGGCTTGTCGGCTTCGAATATTCTTGCCGTCGTCAGGTCGAGGATCGGTGGCTCGACGGTGTTGAGGGCGGCAAACATCCACGTGATCGCACGCGCTCGCGCGTCGCGATCCCTGGGCAGCAGGCCCGCATGCTGTTCGGCAAGATGAAAGACGATCGAGCCGGTCTCGAACAGCGAGAGGGAACCGTCCTCATAGGTGGGGATCTGGCCGAAGGGATGGATGGCCAGATGGTCGGGCGCCTTCATCTTTGCGAAGGAAACGAGACGAACCTCATAGGGCTGCCCCACCTCTTCGAGCGCCCAGCGAACGCGTGTATCGCGCGCCAGTCCCTTGCCGCCATCCGGCGATCGTTCAAAGGCTGTGATCGTGATCGTCATCGTCTCCATGTCCTTGCCTGGGCGAATTTCTTCCGCCCCCTGACATGAAGACGAATGAGCTTGCCGAACAACGACAGCGGTCCTGAACTATTTTCATTGCCTGGCGCAGCTACTTCCTAGTTCTCATCCACGAACACCTCTTCGCGCTTCTTCTTGACCGAGGGCAGGAAGACAACGACGAGCACGGCGAGTGCCACGAGCAGCAGGCCGGCGCTGATCGGTCGCTCCACGAAGGTGCTCGGATCGCCACGCGACAGGATCATGGCGCGGCG
Organism: Mesorhizobium sp. P2_B11; assembly: GCF_056404855.1. Classification (NCBI taxonomy): domain Bacteria; kingdom Pseudomonadati; phylum Pseudomonadota; class Alphaproteobacteria; order Hyphomicrobiales; family Phyllobacteriaceae; genus Mesorhizobium; species Mesorhizobium sp. P2_B11. Next base: position 484,461 of record NZ_JBFUDF010000004.1, on the reverse strand, counting down.
CAGGTTTTCCTCCAGCAGCGGTCCCAGAACGAAGCCGAGCAGCAGCGGTGCGGGTTCGCAGCGCAGCTTGGTCAGGACGTAGCCGAGCAGGCCGAAGAAGGCGACGGCATAGAGATCGAAGGCGTTGGTGTTGACGCTGTAAACGCCGATCGAGCAGAACGCCATGATGATCGGGAAGAGCACATAATAGGGGATCGTCAACAGCTTCACCCAAAGCCCGATCAGCGGCAGGTTGAGCACGATCAGCATCAGATTGCCGATCCACATCGAGGCGATGATGCCCCAGAACAGTGCCGGTTGTTCGGTGGCGACATTGGGACCGGGCACGATGCCCTGGATGATCATGGCGCCGATCATCAGCGCCATGACCGGGTTGGCCGGAATGCCCAGCGTCAGCATCGGAATGAAGGAGGTCTGGGCGCCGGCATTGTTGGCCGACTCCGGTCCGGCGACGCCGGCGATGGCGCCCTTGCCGAACTCCTCCGGGTGTTTCGAGACACGCTTTTCGACGGTGTAGGAGGCGAAGGCGGCAAGCACCGCGCCGCCGCCGGGCAGGATGCCGAGCGCCGAACCGATAATGGTGCCGCGCACGATGGGTGCCGCCATCGCCTTGAAGTCGTCGCGGGTCGGCATCAGGCCGGAGACCTTTTTGATCAGCACCGAGCGCTCGTGCTCGTTTTCGAGGTTGCGCAGGATCTCGGCGACACCGAAGACACCGACCGCCACCGCGACGAAGTTCAGCCCGTCGGCATATTCGCGGATGCCGAGCGTGAAGCGCGGCGTGCCGGTGTAGATGTCGGTGCCGACAATGCCGAGCAGCAGACCGAGCACGACCATCGCCAGTGCCTTGACGATCGAGCCATGGGCGAGCGCGATGGACGAGACGAGGCCGACGATCATCAGCGAAAAATACTCCGCCGCGCCGAATTGCAGGGCGATTGCGGTCAGCGGCGGGGCGAAGACAGCGACCAGGAAGGTCGACACCGTGCCGGCGAAGAACGAGCCGATTGCGGCGATGGCGAGCGCTGCCCCGGCGCGGCCGTTGCGGGCCATCTGATAGCCGTCGATCGCGGTGACGGCCGAGGAGGATTCGCCCGGCATGTTGATCAGAATGGCGGTGGTCGAGCCGCCATACTGGGCGCCGTAGTAAATGCCGGCAAGCATGATGAGCGAGGAGACCGGGTCGCCGATCTGGAAAGTGATCGGCAACAGCATGGCGATGGTTGCCGTGGCGCCGATGCCGGGCAGCACGCCGATCAGCGTGCCGAGCAGAACGCCGATCAGGCAGAACCCGAGATTTGCCGGCGTTGTCGCCGTCGAGAAGCCGAGTTCGAGGTTTCTGAGGAGGTCCATCTCATTACCTCAGAATTGCCGGCCATTGGGGCAGCCAGGGGCCGAAGCGCTGGAACGGCAGCCCGAGCGCGTAGCTGAAGACCAGCACCGAAAACAGCGTCAGGCCTGCCGACAGAAGAAGTGCCGTCAGCGGCTTCATGCGGGCGCTGGCGAAAGAGGCGATCAGCGCCGTCAGGAAGATCGACGGAACGAAGCCGAGGCCGCGCACCGTCAGGCCGAAGAAGATCGGCGCAGGCAGGATGAACAGCATRCCGCGCCAGGCGATGGGGCCGATTGGCTCGCCTTCGATGCGCACCGCCTGAACGAGGATGATGGCGCCAAGCACGATCAGCACGACCGCCAGCACCAGCGGGAAATAGCCCGGTCCCATGCGGAAGGCGGTGCCGATTTCGAGGCCTAGCGATTGTATGGCGAAAAAGGCGCCGAAAAAGATGAACAGCGCGGCGCACAGGCCGTTTGTCCTGTCGATAGCGAAAGGTTTCATGACGGTCCTCCCAGGCCCCCGGGCCCTGCCGTTGCGAATGGAAACGGGTCGAAGCGAAAACGGGGCACTGGTCGCGCCCCGTTCAAGCCCTCAGTCGGCGTATTGCCCGGCGGCTTCGATGATCGGCTTCCAGCGCGTGATCTCGCCTTCCAGCTTGGCCTTCAGCGCCGCCGGCGTCGCGTCGGCTTCGGATGACGGCTTGGTGCCGAGTTCGGCGAAGCGGGCGACGACGTTCGGGTCCTTCAACGCGACCTGGAGCGACTTCGACAGGCGCTCGGTGACTGCGGCCGGCGTGCCCTTGGGCGCATAGAGGCCGTGCCAGATGCCGACCTGCACTGCGGGCAGGCCACCTTCGATGGTCGTCGGCACGTCCTTCATGACATCGAGGCGTTCCGGCGTGGTGACGGCATAGGCCTTGATCGTGCCGCCCTGGATCTGCTTGGTGGTGTTTGTCGTCTGGTCGCACATGATATCGACCTGGCCGCCGAGAAGGTCGGTCATGGCCGGGCCGGTGCCCTTGTAGGGCACGGTGACCAGCGGCGTGCCGATGGCGCTCATGAACAGCATCCCGCACAGATGCGAGGCAGCACCGATGCCGGCATTGGCGACGGTGATGGAGTCCTTGTTGACCTTGGCGTATTCCACCAGCCCTTTCAGGTCTGTCGGCTCGAGGTCCTTGCGGGCGACGATGGCCATCGGCACCTCGGTGACGAGGCCGACATATTCGAAAGCGTTCAGCGTGTCGTAGGCGAGCTTCCTGTAGAGCGTGGCGCTTGTCGCCATGCCGATGTGGTGGAGGAGCAGCGTGTAGCCGTCCGGGTCGGCGTTGGCGACGCGGCCGGCGCCCAGCGTGCCGCCGGCGCCGCCGACATTCTCGACGATGATCTGCTGGCCGAGATCCTTCGACATGGCCTCGGCGACAAGGCGCGTGACCGTGTCGGTCGGGCCGCCGGCCGCAAACGGCACCACGACGGTAATGGTGCGTTCGGGATAGGTCTGAGCGCTGGCGGTGAACGAATAGAGTGTGACGGCCGCGGCGGCCAGGGCGGCAACAAATTTCCTCATCGTAATTCTCCTCCCAGGATATCAATTTCCGATCGCTGTGCAGGTCAGGCAGCGATGGTGCAACAAAAGCAAGCTAACAGATTGTCGCCTGACGCAAACTGTTAAATACAGTCGTTCGCAGCCATGGCGATCAGTGGGGCGTATGCCCGGCGGAGGTGGGGTTTCGTGTCGGCGTTGCTTCAATAACCGTAGCCGCGCGCCATCGCCGCCGCGAAGATCGGGATCAGCAGGAAGATGAACGCTTCGGCGCGCACATAGGTCTTCACCGAGGCGAGTTCGGCCGCCGGCACCTGGAAGCCAGGACTGGCGCTGGCCTGCCGGTTCCAGGAGATGAAGCGGATGGTGGGCACGATCGACAGCAGGCCGACGATGCCGAACGCCACCATCTTCGCCCAGAACACCCAGTTGTAGATGTAGAACTCCCAGCCCTTCAGGCCGTAGATGACGCGGCCGATGCCGATGATGATGATCAGCGTGGCGAGGACGCCATAGTGGCGGTCGATGTTGGCAAGCCGCTTGAGCGTGGCGGCGGACAGATCGCCGCGGATCAGGACAAATTCGGCGCCGATGATGCCGGCCAGCGAGAACACCAGAAGATGATGGAAAATGGCAAGCACAAGATCGGTGGTGTCCATGGTGTTCTCCTGCCATTGGCGGTATCGAGACCGGCCCTTGCCGGACCGGTTGCGGAAGGTAGCATCGTTCGGCAGAATTCCCAGAGGCGGGCTGCTTCTGGTCCATTCATCAGTGTCATTGACGCCACATCCTGACAGCCAGCTTTTGGTTTGATCGAGATAGTTTCCCTGGCCGTACGATGATACGGCCTGGCCCTTGTCCGGGCGCGCGGGTTTGCTAAGCGCTGCCACGTCAACGGAGGCAGAGTTTTCATGGGTAGTCCAAAAGCAGCCGGCGTTCCGATCCTCGAAACGGAGCGGACCATCATGCGGGCGCACCGGATCGATGATTTCGACGACTACGCCGTCATGTGGGCCGATCCCGTCACCACCCGCTTCATCAGCGGCAAGCCGCGGACGCGCGAGGAAAGCTGGATGCGTTTCCTCAGGCACGCCGGCCTGTGGTCGCTGCTCGGCTACGGCTTTTGGGCGGTCGAGGACAAGGCCAGCGGCCGCTTCATAGGCGAGGCCGGTTTTCACGATCTGAAGCGCGACATCCAGCCGTCGCTCGAAGGCATACCGGAGGCGGGTTGGGCGCTGGCGCCGCACGCGCATGGCAAGGGTTTTGCCAGCGAAATCGTCAGGCGAGCGCTGGCCTGGGGCGACGAAACCTTTGCCGGCGCAAAGACCGTCTGCATCATCGATCCGGAAAACACCGGCTCGCTGAATGTCGCGGCAAAGTGCGGCTACATCAAAGTGCTGGAAACCACCTATCACGATGGGCCGACGATCCTGCTCGAACGGCGGGTGTGAAGCACTTCATCGACGCAATTGCCTCGTTCTGGAAAAATTGCCATCCTGATCCAGCGACGCAATTCCGGTGGGAAAGCCGCTCATGCTTTTCCTGGAATTGCTCTTGATTCCTGGAATTGCTCTTGGGGGAGGCTCACCATGCGTACGATCAATGCGATAGTTGCAAAGTTTTTCTGGGCGGGGCTGCTGCTGTTTGCAGCGGTGCGGCTGGCTGGCGCCGATGCGACTGTGCCGACCGCCGACCTAGAGGGTGCCGCCGACAATCATCTGGCCAAGCGCTATGAGGGGTCGTTCATCGTCTCCTACGAAAAATTCGCCTACACCGATTTCACTGTCCCGCTGTCGCCGCTGAAGCCCAGTGCCGATGCGGAGGCGCGCGATACGATGAACAATCGCATCTATGCGCCGGACAAGAAGGCCGAGGTCGAGGGCGCGCTCACCCGCATCGCCTATGTGCTGCCGGCCGAGCGCTCGCCGCTCGAAGTGCTGCGCAACTATCAGGATGTGGTCGAGGCCGCCGGCGGCGAAGTGCTGTTTGAATGCAAGAAGGAAGAGTGCGGCGGTGCTGCCGACCGGTCGTCGAGCGGCGGCGGCGGCGACATGAGCCTGATGATGTATTTCTTCCATGAAAGCGACATCAAGGACGCGGCGTTTTCCAATGGCGCCTGTGCCCTGACCTCGGGCATCAACGACCAGCGCTTCTTCGCCGCCAAGGTGCCGCAGGATGGCGGCGACGCCTATGTCACCGTGCAGGCCTATTCGATGATCGATGAGCAATACTGCAAGGAACTCAACGGCCGCACCATCGCCGTCGTCCAGGTGCTGGAGCCCAAGGCGCGCGACAAGAAGATGGTGGTGGTCGAAGCCGCCAAGATGGCGGATTCGCTGTCGGCCACCGGATCGATCTCGCTCTACGGCATCTTCTTCGACACCGACAAGGCCGACATCAAGGCGGAATCGGAACCGACGCTGAAGGAGATCTCGACGCTGTTGACCAACGAACCCGGCATGGCGGTGATCGTCGTCGGCCACACCGACAATCAGGGCGCCTTCGACTACAACATCGACCTGTCGTCGCGCCGCGCCCAGTCGGTGAAGGCCGCCCTTGTCTCGAAATACGGCATAGACGGCGGGCGGCTGACTGCCGCCGGCGCCGGCATGATGGCGCCTGTCGCCAGCAATGACGACGAAACCGGCCGCGCCAAGAACCGCCGCGTGGTGCTGGTCAAGGCGAACTGAGGAAGCCGGTTTCTGTGGTCATCCAGCCTTGCGCAGCTTGCGCGCAAGGTCGCTCCACAGATCGTCATCTCGACCGGACGGTGCTGCACCCGGGTTCAGCAACCTCGTCGACGCATCGAAAGGTTGCGGCCGGGCGATCGCGTAGCCCTGGGCGTGGTCGACGCCGATTTCCTTCAGCGCCGCGACGATGCCTTCGCTTTCGACGAATTCGGCGATGGTGCGCTTGCCCATCACCTTGCCGATATGATGGATCATCTCGACCATGGCGCGGTCGATCCTATCCTCCAGCATGTCCTTGACGAAGCTGCCGTCGATTTTCAGATAGTCGACGGGCAGGTGCTTCAGGTAGGCGAAGGACGACATGCCGGAGCCGAAGTCGTCGAGGGCGAAGCGGCAACCCAAGCCGCGCAGATCGGCAATGAAGCGCATGGCATTGGCGAGATCGGCGATGGCGCTGGTCTCGGTGATTTCCAGACAGATCATTTTCGGCGGAATGCCATAGGCAAGAAACTGCTCGCGCAGGAAGCCGAGGAAGGTCTCGTCACCGAAGCTTGCGCCGGAAAGATTGATGGCACAGGTTGTGATGGGAGAGGCTGACGGATCGGCGAGGCGCGCCGCCAGGACGCCGAAGGTGTTGCGCACGACCCAACGGTCGATCGACGGCATCAGCCCATAGCGCTCGGCGGCCGGAATGAAGCTGGCGGGCGAGACGACGAGACCGTCCTCGTCGGTCAGCCGCAGCAGGATCTCGATATGTGCGCCGGCTTCGGCGGCGACCTCGTTGAGCGGCCAGATCTCCTGGGCATGAAGCGTGAAGCGGTTTTCTTCCAGCGCGGCATGCAGGCGCTGAACCCAGGCCATCTCGCCGAACCGTTCGCGCAAGGCGGCATCGCTGTCGCTGTGCAGCTGAACCCGGTTGCGGCCTTTTTCCTTGGCCATGTAACAGGCGACATCCGCAGCCCGCAGGGTCTCTTCAATGGTGATTTCGGCATTGGTGATCTGAACCACGCCGATACTGACGCTGCTGTTGAAAGGCCTGGCTTCCCAGGTGAAATGCAGGTCCTGCACCGTTGCACGCAGGCGTTCGGCGATGTCGACGGCGAGATCCGGGCTGCAATCGAACAGCAGAACGCCGAACTCGTCGCCACCCAGCCGCGCCAGCATGTCACCAGGCCGCAGCGCATTGCCGAGGAGAACGGAAATCTGCCGCAGCAACTGATCGCCGGCGGCATGACCACACGTATCGTTGACAAGCTTGAACTGATCGAGATCCAGGTACATCAGCGTGTGCTGGCGGGGCTTGTGACGCAACTCGGCGATTTCCAACTCCAGCCGGCTTTCGAAGTCGTGGCGGTTGGCAAGCCCGGTCAGCGCGTCATGCGAGGCCTGCCAGGAGAGCCGCTCAATGTAGTCCTGCTCGCGCGTCATGTCGTGGAAAACCAGCACTGCGCCAACCACATGGCCGGAAATTAGCAGTGGCGCGCCGGTCAGCGCCACGGGGATGACCGAGCCGTCCGCACGCTGCAGCAGTTGCGGGCGCACGTTGGGGCGGCGCGGCTCGCCAGCCACCAGGCGTTCCGCCAACCCAAGTTCCTCGACACCGGTGTCCTTGTCCAGCAAGCGGAACAGCGAGGCTATCGGCTTGCCTCTGGCGGTGTGGAGCGGGTGTGCCAGCAGCCGCTCGGCGACGGGATTCATGTAGTCCACCAGTCCGTCCGCTTGCGTGCTGATGACAGCCTGGCCGATCGAGGCGAGGGTGATCTGGGCGCGCTCGCGTTCGGCGTTGAGGGCGGATTGGAAAGCCCGGCGCTGCGCCAGCAGTTTGCGGGTGCGCCACACGGCGAGCAGGATGAGCAAGGCAGCGGTAACCAGATTGGCGAGCGTCAGCGCCATCTTGATGAAGCGGGATCCCTCACCGAGGCTGTCGGAGAAGGCCTTGGAAAGGGGACCGATCAGATGGTTGAGTTGATGGATCTGCGCTTTCCAGATGCTGATTTGCGCAGCCGAAACGGCACCTTCCGCAAATCCCTGGTGGATCGTGGTTCCGAGCCGATCGATTTCAAGGATCATGCGGTCGGCGGCCCTCCAGTGCTGGATGGCAATGTCGAGATAGCTCACCTTCCGGAAGTTCTGGAACAGCCAGATCAATCCTGAGAGATCGTCAGGGTGGTTGCCGCCTTGCAGGAAGCCGGCGCGGGCAGCAGCGATGTCGGGTTCGGGTTGCTCGAGGGCAAGTCGAGCCGAACGATCGGCGAGCGGAACGGCGATGGCGCCGCGATACTCGTTGAAGAATTCTTCCTTGCCGGTTTCGGCATAGAGACTGAGAAAGTAGATGGCCTGCTTCTGTCCCTTGGACCAGTGGCTTTCGCCGCCGACATAGGCGCGCACCGCCGAGAGCGTGTAAAGGCTGCCGCTGGCAACCAGGGCCTGGACAAGAACCACGAGGATGAACGGCCAGACCAGCCCGAGAAGACGGGGGCTGGTGTCGGTTGGTGACAGCCTCATCAAGCTTCCATGGGAATAGCCATGGCTCCTCACGAATTGCCTGCCGCCCAGATGCCGGTCGGCCGACCCTCTCCCCATGTCACCATATCCGGCGACGCTTGTTTGACTAGCCTACCGGCATTAACAGCCAATAAATTCTTAGGCTATTTGCTTCCGGATTGGCCCGATTTCTGTAAAACGTGCTTACGCGGCGTCAGGCGCGCAATCTTTCGCAAAAGCTGCATTGTATTCGAGTACGCCAGGAGAATACATTCGCGGTCGAGGACCTGCAAGGGCGGGTGGAAACACTGCGTGACCGCAGGTTTGATCGCGTTGCGGGGCCCGATTGCGCTAGGTGAGGTTGCCTGCTTGCACGCCTGCACGCTCAAGGGCTGACGCGTCCTCGCCGAAGGCACGCGTGGCTCGGGCCGCCGCTTCCAGAAGGGTCGGCGTCATGCGCCGCAGGAACGCTGCGTCGACACGCGTCGACGGGCCGGCGAGCGTCAAGGCGCCGAGCAAAATGTGTCCGGGCCCGAACACCGGCGCCGACACGCCCGCGGTCTCGGGGTCACGGTCGCCGATCGACAGATAGTGGCAGGTTTCGCGGATGGTCTCGTAAGGTTCGCCCTGCTGGCCAGAAAAGGCAGCGAGTACACGGCCGCCGGAACCGGCGAGCAGGGGCAGCAGGTCACCTTCCCGGATGGTGTAGCGGATCGGATGTTTGGATTCGACGCGGTAGAGGCAGGTGCGGGCGTCGCCCGAGCGGACATAGAAGGCCACGCTTTCCCAGCTGCGCTCGGCGAGATCGCGCATGATCGGCAACAGGATGTCGACCGCCACCACCGAGCGCTGATAGAGCGCGCCAAGCCGGAAGGTCGCTGGCCCGATGCGGTAGCGGCCATCGTCGAGCCGCTCGAGCAACTGACCGCGCAGCAACGAGTTCGCCAGCCGCAAAATGGTGCTCTTGTAGAGCCCGGTCCGCGCCGCGATTTCGGCCAGGCTGAGCGAGCGGTCGGCGGTGGCGAAAGCGTCGAGAATGGCGATCGCGCGATCGAGCGCGGCAACGCCATCGGCCGGCAACGGCTGGGATCGCGCTTCGGTCATCTCAGGGACGGTTTCATTCCAGTTTACTCGCTCGGGCACAGGCCGATCGGCAGGATTGTGCCGCATATCCATTGTTCTGTCTAGTAGAACGTCGTTCCTGTTGACAGAACGTGCTGAAATCGGCATGAATTTTTGCCGAGCGGGTCTGTTTTCAGGCTACGTTTCTGGCAGGCACCGGAGGAGGTGTCGTGATTTGGAGGAATCCCATGCTGAACAGACGCAAATTTTTGATGAGCACCGCGGCCGCAGGCGCTGCCGGTTTCGTCGCAACGCATTTGACGCCCGCCTTCGCCCAAGATGCTCCGCAGATCCAGATTTTCGTGCCAGCCGCGCCGGGTGGCGGCTGGGACCAGACAGGACGCACCATCGACCAGGTGCTGCGCAGTGAAAAACTGATCTCCGGCTCGCAGATCACCAATGTCGGCGGCGCCGGCGGTACGGTCGGCCTGCCGCAGTTCATCAGCCAGTGGAAGGGCAAGGGCAATTCGCTGATGGTGGCCGGCATGGTCATGGTCGGCGCCATCATCGCCAACAAATCCGCCAACAACCTCTCCGAAGTCACGCCGATCGCCCGCCTCACCGGCGAGTTCGAGGCGCTGGTGGTGCCGGCGGATTCGCCGTTCAAGACGGCCGGCGATTTCGTTGCCGCGCTCAAGGCGGATCCGACCAAGGTGCCGGTTGCCGGCGGCTCGGCCGGCGGCTCCGACCATATATTGTTCGGCCTGATCGCCAAGACGGTCGGTGTTCCGGCAACCAACCTCTCCTACGTGCCGTTCGCCGGCGGCGGCGAGGCGCTGTCGGCGCTGCTCGGCAACCAGGTGGCGGCCGGCATTTCCGGCTTTGGTGAGTTCTCAGAACAGGTCAAGGCGGGCGCGCTTCGGTTGCTGGCGATCTCCGCCGACAAGCGCCAGGACGGCATCGACGCACCGACGATGAAGGAAGCCGGCATCGACGTCGAGCTGTTCAACTGGCGCGGCGTCTTCGCACCGCCCGGCGTCTCCGATGCCGACAAGGCGGCGATGGTCACGATGATCGAGACCATGGCCAAGAGCGATGCTTGGGCAACCGAGTGCAAGAACCGCAACTGGACGCCCATCCTTCTGACCGGCGACGACTATGCAAAATTCCTCGCCGACGACACCGCACGCATCGCCGCCATCCTCAAGGATCTCGGCCTCGCCTGATGTCTTCACGGGGCGGCCTCTCCAAGGAAGCTTGGGCCGCCCCTTCCGACTTTCGCCTGCGGCATGGACATATCATGCGGTGGGAGTGAAACTGCGGATGCGGCCGGCGGGAGGATGCCGGCCCTATTGGGAGGACATTGATGAGCAGCAGCGACCAGCAGCCGGCGCCCCCGCGCCTTGCCATGCCCGAATTGTTGATCGGCGTCGGGCTTCTCGCCTGCGCCGCGGCCGTGGCGTGGCAGACCCTGGCGATCCCGGTGTCGCCGCTCTATTCCAAGGTCGGGCCGACCGTCTTTCCCTACATCACCATGACCGGCATGATCGTGCTGTCGCTGCTGCTCATCGTCGCCGCGGTGCGCGGCGGCTGGCAGCCGCTGGAGGAAAAGGAAACACCGACCGACTGGAAAGCGATGGGCATCGTCGTTGCCGGCCTGGTTGCCAATCTGGTGCTGATCCAGCCGCTCGGCTTCACCGCCGCCTCCGTCATCATGTTCGTGCTCGTCTGTTACGGGTTCGGCAGCAAGCACACGCTGCGCGATGCGCTGACTGGGTTGATCCTGGCGCTGGCCGCCTATTTCGGCTTTGCCAGGGCGCTCGGCGTCAACATCGGCGCCGGCTTCATCGAAAACCAGCTGAACACGGTGATCGACGCGATCATCACTGCAGTGAGGGGCTGACGCCATGGAGACGCTCGGTCATCTCGGTCACGGATTTTCCGTCGCTTTCTCACCGATGAACCTGCTGTGGTGCCTGGTCGGCACCACGCTCGGCACCGCCATCGGCGTGCTGCCCGGCCTCGGGCCGGCACTCACCATCGCGCTGCTGTTGCCGATCACCTACCAGGTGGCGCCGGAGGCCTCTTTCATCCTGTTCGCCGGCATCTATTACGGCGCCATGTATGGCGGCTCGACAACGTCGATCCTGCTGAACACGCCGGGTGAAAGCGCCACCATCGTCACCGCGCTCGAAGGCAACAAGATGGCCCGCTCCGGCCGCGGCGGCGCGGCACTGGCGACCTCGGCAATCGGTTCCTTCGTCGCCGGCACCATCGGCACGCTGGGCGTCGCCTTCCTGGCGCCGGTGGTGGTGAAGTTCGCGCTGGCTTTCGGGCCGGCCGAATATTTCTCGCTGATGGTGCTCGCCTTCATCACAGTGTCCGCCGTGCTCGGCTCGTCGGCGGTGCGCGGCCTCACCAGCCTGTTCATCGGCTTCGTCATCGGCATGATCGGCGTCGACCTCCAGACCGGACAGCCGCGCTTCACCTTCGGCACAAACGAACTGCTCGACGGCGTCGATGTCATCATTGCCGCGGTCGGCCTGTTTGCCGTTGGCGAGACGCTGTACATGGCCTCACGCCGCTATGCCGGCAAGGACGAGATCGTGCCGCTCAAGGGCTCGCTCTACATGACCGCCGCCGAATGGGGGCGCTCGTGGAAGGCCTGGCTGCGCGGTGCTGCGATCGGCTTCCCGATCGGCGCCATGCCGGCCGGCGGCGCAGAAATCCCGACCTTCCTGTCCTATGCCATCGAAAAGAAGCTGTCGAAGCACAAGGAGGAGTTTGGCACGGTCGGCGCCATCGAGGGCGTCGCCGGCCCGGAAGCCGCCAACAACGCGTCGGCCGCCGGCGTGCTGGTGCCGATGCTCACCCTTGGCCTGCCGACCTCGGCGACCGCCGCGATCATGCTGTCGGCCTTCCAGAGCTACGGCATCAATCCGGGGCCGCTGCTGTTGACGACGCAGGCCGATCTGGTCTGGGGCCTGATCGCCAGCCTGTTCATCGCCAACGTCATCCTGGTCATCCTCAATCTGCCGCTGATCGGGCTGTGGGTGCGGCTGTTGAAAATCCCGGCGCCGCAGCTCTACGCCGGCATCCTGGTGTTCGCCACCGTCGGCACATACGGCATCTCGCAATCGCCGATCGACCTCGTCATCCTCTATCTGCTGGGGGCCGCCGGCTTCCTGATGCGGCGCTTCGATTTCCCGACCGCGCCGGTGATCATCGGCATGATCCTCGGGCCGCTCGCCGAAACCCAGTTCCGCCGCGCGATGACGATCTCGAATGGCGACTGGTCGGTGTTCTATACCCACAAGCTGTCGCTGGTGCTGCTGATCCTCGCCTTCATTGGCCTCGCCGGTCCGCACATCTGGGCCTTCATCGAGCATCGGCGCCGGCGCGGACCGGAGCATGTGCCGGGCGATGCCTGAGCGATCTGGAGTATCATGACCGATCTGCTTGCCGGTATCCGCGTTCTCGACCTGACCAACGTGCTGGCCGGGCCTTACTGCGCCTACCAGCTGGCGCTGCTCGGCGCCGATGTCATCAAGGTCGAGGCGCCGCAAGGCGGCGATCTGGCGCGCCAGCTCGGCGCCTCGCCGGCGCTCAACAAAGCCGGCATGGGCGCGTCGTTCCTGGCCCAGAACGCCGGCAAACGTTCGGTGGTGCTCGATCTGAAGAAAGAAGCCGACCGCGAGCGTTTCCTCGATCTGGTGGCCTCCGCCGACGCACTGGTCGAGAATTTTCGTCCTGGTGTGATGGCGCGTCTTGGCCTTGGCTATGAGCAGCTGAAAGAGGTTCGCCCCGATCTCGTCTATTGCGCCATATCGGGGTTCGGCCAGACCGGACCGATGCGCGACAATCCGGCCTACGACCAGATTATCCAGGGGCTGTCCGGCATTATGAGCATCACCGGCACGCCGGAGACCGCGCCGCTCAGGGTCGGCTATCCCGTTGCCGACACGCTGGGCGGGCTGGTCGGGGCCTTTGCCATCGCTGCTGCGCTGGTCAAGCAGAAGACATCGGGCGAGGGCGCGTTTCTCGATGTGTCGATGCTTGAATGCACACTGTCGGCGCTCGGCTGGCCGGTCTCCAACTATCTGACCGCCGGCGTCGAGCCGAAGCCGATGGGCAATGAGAACATGACGGCGGCGCCCTCCGGCGCGTTCCGCACCGGCGACGGGTTGCTCAACATCGCCGCCAACAAGCAGGAACAGTTCGTCACGCTCTGCCACCTGATCGGCCAGCCGGAGCTGGCCTCGGATCCGCGCTTTGCCGAGCGCGAGACGCGCAAGCTGAACCGCGCGGCCCTGAAGGCGCTGATCGAGACGGCGCTCGCCAGTGCCTCGGCCGCCGAATGGGAAGAAAAGTTCAACCGCGCCGGCGTGCCGGCGGGTCGGGTGCTGACCATCCCGCAGGTGCTGGGCGAGCGCCAGGTGGTCGAGCGCGACATGACCGCCAGCTTCCGGGGCCTGCCCGGCATGGATGAGCCGCTGACCGTTGTGCGCGGCGGTTTCATGGTCGATGGCACGGCACCCTTGCCGGTCTTGCCGCCGCCGGTGCTCGGCGAGCATATGGACGAGGTTTTTTCCACCCTGCCGCCGCGCGCCAGGAGAAGCGCGTGAGCGAGAAGGCGAAAAAAACCGGCCGCGAGCGCGGCGAGGAGTGGTGGCAGACCGGCATCATCGAGATGAGCCCCGGCATCATCCGGCTGCGCGGCTATGAAATCCAGGATCTGATCGGCCGGGTCAGCTTCCCGGCCACGATCTGGCTAATGCTGCGCGGCGAGTTGCCCAGCGAAGAGCAGGCGGCGCTGCTTGGCATTGCGCTGGGGGCGGCCGTCGATCACGGGCCGCAGGCTCCGTCTATCGCCATTGCCCGCATGGCGATCACCTGCGGCGTCGGCATCAACAGCGCCATGGCCTCGGCCGTCAATGTGCTGGGCGACGTGCATGGCGGCGCCGGCGAACAGGCGCTGTCCTTCTACGGCGACATCGCGGTGGCGCTCGATGCAGGTGCTGCGCTCAGCGAAGCGGTCTCGGCGCGGCTCGACCGCTTCTCTGCCGAGGAGAAAGGCTACGTGCCGGGCTTTGGCCACCGCTTCCATCCGGTCGATCCGCGCGCGCCGCGCCTCATCGAAGTGACCCGCGATTTTGCCGCGCGCGGCGTCGTCAGCGGGCGCTTCGCCGACATCGCCGAGGCTGTCGAGGCGGAGGTCGCCCGGCGCAAGGGCAAGAAGATCCCGCTCAACATCGACGGCGCCACCGCCGTCATCTATGGCGAACTCGGCTTTCCGCCGCCGCTGACGCGCGGCCTGTTCGTGCTGTCGCGCTCGGTCGGCATCCTGGCGCATGCCTGGGAGCAGTCGCAGCAGAGCGACCGCAACAAGGGGCCGCTGCCGCGCGAATGGCTATGGGCGTATACCGGCGCGCCGGTGCGGCCGTTTCCTGCTGAAGGCGACGAGGGCAAGTGAGGTTTAGACCGGGCCTGGCACCGCTGGCTGCGTGGTCGCCAGGTTCGCCATCAGTGTCGAAAGATCGGGCTCGTCGATGAGCAATGCCGCGTCCTGTGGCTTGAGCCATGCGCGCTGGCGGCTCTTGGCCTCCTGCCAGTTGGCCAGCTCTTCGTGCACTTCGAGCAGGTAGACGACGACGTCGACGCGAACGAAATTGTGTTCCAGCCGTTTCCAGTAGGAGTAGCTGCCGGCCGGCGCCTTGCGCGTCTTACCGAGCACGCCGGCCTCTTCTCGTGCCTCGATGGTGGCGGCCTTGCGGCCGCTCTTGCCTTTCATCGGCCAGCCCTTCGGCACGATGAAGCGCTTGGTCGTGCGCGACGTCACCAGCATCACTTCGAAATTGCCATGCTCATCCAGGCGAAACGGGATGGCGGCGACCTGGCGTATCCGCTCGCCTCGCCTTGCCTTGCGCACCGCCTTTTTCTTCGTCGTTGCCATGTGCTGAAAAACCCGGTCGACGGGCGCATCGCCGTACGCCGTCTGCAAACCCCAAAAATGCCCGCGAGGCAATGAAGCATTTTTATTAGATAAGTCGACTAAGTAAATCGAAAGCGACCGATATCAACGGCAAACACGCACAATCTGGTTGTTGACGATCTGAATCGGGCAAGCTTGCCTGACGACGGGGACGTCGGGGCGCGGTTGCGGCACGATCCGGCGGTCCTGGTCGCGATACTGCTGCTGCTGTTGCTGGAACTGCTGCCGCTGCAGAGTGTTGCGCAACTGCTGCAGCTGGTTCTGCTGCATCAGCCGGTTGGCGCTGGGATTGACGGCCTGCGCCGCGGCAGCTCGCACCATGCCCGACAGCGTCGCTGCCGCCAGCATCGCCGACATCAGAACCGTCGATAGGCGAAGCGTCGACATCCGTTCATTCCCGTACAAACATAATCTCCTCCCTATATAGGGCGTCCCCACCGATCTGCCATGGGCCGCCGAAATCGGCAGAACCAGGCGCCGAAGCGACCTGCCCGCACTTGACAGAAATCACCTGATGACCGCTCTATCGGGCGCGGTCCTCGGGCCCAATGGCGGGCGGCTCGAGGCAGAATCGGGAGCATATTGATGAAAAGCAGGCAAGTATATTTCGCAGCGCTACTGGGCGGCATCTGTATTCTTGGCCCGGCGGCGGTCGCTGCGCAGACCAAGACCGACAAGGCGGCACCTGCCGCCGCTGCCGCCGCCCCGACCCTGCCTGGCGGCGCGTCGGCGCTGTCCGAAACCCATGGCGACTGGACGGTCAATTGCCAGATAACGGGCACCAATAAGGCCTGCAGCCTGTCGCATCAGCAGTTCAACAAGCAATCCAACCAGCGCCTGCTGGCGATAGAGCTGTCGAGCAAGAGCGGCGAGGATGCTGCCGGAACGCTGGCGCTGCCGTTCGGCCTGGCGCTGGCCAAGGGCGTCAGCCTGACCATCGACGACCAGAAGCTGGACGGCAGCCTGCCCTTCAACACCTGCCAGGCCGTCGGCTGCCTTGTGCCGGTGGCGTTCGACGCCAGCCTGACGCCACTGCTCAAGGCAGGCACGACGCTGAAGATCGACGCGTTTGCGGCCGACACCGGCCAGGCGGTGAGTTTCACCATCCCGCTCAACGGCTTTGGCGGCGCGCTGGCCCGGACAGCTGAATTGTCGGCGGACTGAGCAGCGCCCGCCCGGTCACTCGACTTCGCGCAGCCGATACCCCACGCCGGTTTCGGTGGTGATGTAGCGTGGCTGGTCGGGCGACTTTTCGATCTTCTGCCGGAGCTGGCGGACATAGACCCGGAGATACTGCACGTCGGTCGAATCGCCCCACACCTGCTTGAGCAGGAAATGGTGGGTCAGCACCTTGCCGGCGTGCTGCACCAGAATGCGCAATATGTCGTATTCCTTCGGCGAGAGTTTTATCTCCTTGTCCTCGACCTTGACGATGCGCTTGACCAGGTCGACGCTGAGATCGCCGGTGTGGAAGACCGGCTTCTCGCCCTGCTGCTGGAATTTGTGGCGCAGCGCGACACGGATTCTGGCGACCAGTTCGTTCATGCCGAACGGCTTGGTGATGTAGTCGTCAGCGCCCAGTTCCAGTGCTGCGACGATGCCGGCCTCGTCGGTGCGGCTGGACAGGATGACCACGGGGACATCGAGCCCGTCGTCGCGCCATTTGCGCAACAGGTCGAGGCCGCCCATGCCGGGCAGGCCGAGATCAAGCAGGATCAGATCCGGCTTTTCCATATCGACGATCTCGATCGCGGCCCTGGCGTTGGGCGCCTCGCTGACCGCATAGCCCTGGCTGCCGAGGCCGACGCGCAGCAGTTTGCGGATCGGCGGCTCGTCATCGACCACCAAAATGCTGACGTTGGAATTTGTCATGCCGGATCACCAGATGTTTGCCCGTCCGCGCTCTGTTCGTCCATGCTGGGCGATTGCGCCGGCCTCGGCATGCGGATGGTGAAGACCGCGCCCGGGCGGTCGCTGCGGTTCGCCGCCGTGATCGTGCCGCCCATGGCCTCGATGAAGCCGCGGCAGATCGACAGACCGAGCCCGGTGCCGGCCTGGACCTGGTCTCGCTTGCGCACCCGGTAGAAGCTGTCGAAGATCCGCTCAAGGTCGGCGGGTGGAATGCCCGGGCCTTCATCCATGACCTGCAGCATGACGGAGCCATTGTCGACCCAGCCCTGCAGCCGGATGGTCGATCCCGGCGGCGCATATTTTGCGGCATTGTCGAGCAGGTTGAACAGCACCTGCTCGAACAGGACGGGGTCGAGCTTCAGCATCGGCAGGTCGGCTGGAATGTCGACTTCGGTCGTGTGGCCGGCGGTGATCTTGCGCGCCCGCTGCAAGGCCGAGCCGACGATGTCGCCGACATAGTGGAACGCGAAATTCGGCTCCATGGCGCCGGATTCGATCTTGGTCATGTCGAGCAGATTGGCGATGAAGCGGTTCAGCCGTTCGGATTCGTCGAGCACGGTCGTCAGCAGCTCCGCCCGATCGTTCTCGGGCAATGAAGGTGCGAATTCCCGCAACGTGCCGGCCGCGCCCATGATGGCGGCGAGTGGCGTCTTCAGATCATGCGAGATCGACGTCAGCAGCGCCGAGCGCAGCCGATCGGCCTCGGCCGCCAGCTTGGCGCGGTCGACATCGGCGACCAGTTGGATGCGTTCGATGGCGACAGCCGCCTGGTCGGCCAGTGCGTCGAGCAGGCGCTGCTGCTCCGGCGTCAGCAGCGGCCCTTGCTTGTCATTGTCGAGCCCGACGACGCCGATGGCCGTGCGGCCCGTGCGCAAGGGCAGATAGAGGCGCTTGGCGCCGGGCAGCGTGTCGGCACCGCGGCCGGCGGCACGGTTGTGCTCCCAGGCCCAGCGGGCGGCGGCGATGTCGGCCTCGGCCAGCGTGTCGTCGGGCGGATAACCGGCCTTGACGGTGATCGTGCCGTCCTCCGGCAACAGCAGCACGACGCGCAGTTTCAGCATCGAGGCGATCTGGAAGGCGGTGGCCCACAGCACGTCGTCGAGCGTGCCGGCGCCGGCGAGCTTTTTGGAGAAGAGGTAGATGTCTTCCGTCGCCCGCGCCCGCGAGCGTGCAGCGACCGCCTGGCGCTGGACGCGTGCCGTAAGATTGCTGGCGATGACGGCAACGACGAGGAAGACGGCGAGCGCCACGATGCTCTCCGGGTCCCGGATCGTCAGCGTGTAGCGCGGTTCGAGGAAAAAATAGTTGAAGGCAAAGGCGCTGGCCACGCAGGCATACAGAGCCGGCCACAGACCTCCGGCCACCGCCGATGTCAGCACGCCGATGAGAAAGATGATCGCGAGATTGCGAACGTCGAGAAACTGGTCGAGCAGGACGGCGAAGCCGAGCGAGCCGGCAACGAATGCCGTGGCCTTGAGATAGGGCCAGACGTCGAACTGCCACTGTTCGTCGGCCGCCTTGACGTTCCGTGAGGCCGCCTCGTTGCCGCGCTCGGTTCCCGAAATGACATGGACGCTGATGTCGCCGGCATTGCGGATGAGATCGTAGGTGAGCGAGCCTTCGATCAGCTCTCGCCAGCGCGATCGTGTCGGCCTGCCGACGACGATGTGCGTGAAATTGTTGGCCGTCGCATGGCGCACGATATCCTGGGCAACGTTCTGGCCGGGAATGGTCGTCACCTCGGCGCCGAGCTGCTCGGCAAGGCGCAAGAGCGTCGCCAGCCGGTCCTTGTCCTCCTCCGACATGGCCGCCGAACGCGGCGTGTCGACATGCAGCGCCGTCCAGGGCGCCCGCAGCCGGTCGGCCAGCCGGCGCGCATAGCGGATGCGGGCCGCACCGCCCGGACGCGCGTCGACGCAGACAAGCACCCTTTCGCCCGCCGCCCACGGGCCCTGGATGGCGTGCGACTGCATGTGGTTGAGCAACTGCTCGTCGACACGCTGGGCGGTGCGGCGCAGCGCCAGTTCGCGAAGCGCCGTCAGATTGCCGGGCGAGAAATAGTTCTCGACCGCGCGCTGGGCGGTGTTGGGGAAATAGACCTTGCCTTCCTTTAACCGCTTGATCAGGTCGTCGGGCGTGAGGTCGATGATCTCGATGTCGTCGGCCTGGTCGATGATGGAGTCCGGGACCGTTTCGCGCACCCTGACGCGGGTGATCTGCGCCACGACGTCGTTCAGGCTCTCGACATGCTGGATGTTGAGCGTGGTGTAGACGTCGATACCGCGCGTCAGGAGTTCCTGGACGTCGAGATAACGCTTGGGATGGCGGCTGCCCGGCGCGTTGGTGTGGGCAAGTTCGTCGACCAGCACCAGCGCCGGCCGGCGGGCGAGAATGGCATCGATGTCCATCTCGTCGAGAACGCGGTCCTTGTAGTCCACCTTCTTGCGCGGGATGACCTCGTAGCCGTCGACCAGCGCCAGGGTTTCCTTGCGGCCGTGGGTCTCGACGATGCCGATCACCACGTCGACGCCGTCGGCCAGCCGGGCGCGGCCGGCCATCAGCATCTCATAGGTCTTGCCGACGCCGGGTGCGGCACCGAGAAATATCCGCAGACGGCCGCGCTCTTCCCGCTCCGCATGCTCGAGCAGTGCGTCCGGAGAGGGTCTGTTATCGTTGCTTCGGTCGTCCGGCATCAGGCTCGATCATGAACGGCGCCGGGGGTGGTGTCGATCCCCGGCGCTTTGCTTCATTGCTTGGTATCGTCCAGCGCCAGGTTCAGCGCCAGCACATTGACGACCGGCTCGCCGAGGAAGCCGAGCTCGCGGCCTTCGACATGGCTGTCGACAATCGCCTTGACCTTGGCTTCGTCGAAGCCCCTGGCCTTGGCCACCCTGGCGACCTGGAAATAGGCGGCCTCGGGGCTGATGTCGGGGTCGAGGCCACTGCCGGAGGTAGTGACCAGGTCCATCGGCACCGGCTGGTTCGGGTTCTCCGCCTTCAGCTTGTCGGCATCGCCTTTGATGCGGTCGATCAGCTTGGGGTTGGTCGGGCCGAGGTTGGAGCCGCTCGAGGCGGTGGCGTTATAGCCGTCGCCGGCAGCCGAGGGGCGGCCACGGAAATATTTGTCGCCGGCAAAGCCCTGGCCGATCAGTTCGGAGCCGACGACCTTGCCGTCCTTCTCGATCAGGCTGCCATTGGCCTGGTGCGGGAACAGCGCCTGGGCGATGCTTGTCATGCCGAGTGGATAGATCAGGCCGGTCAGCACGGTGAAGAAGACGATCATGATGATCGCGGGTCTTATCTGGGTGAGCATGGGCTTTATCCTTAAGCGAGGCCGAGGCCGGTGACGATCATGTCGATCGCCTTGATGCCGACGAAGGGAACGATGATGCCGCCGAGGCCGTAGACCAGCAGGTTGCGGCTGAGCAGGGCGCCGGCGCCGATGGCGCGGTATTTGACGCCTTTCAGCGACAGCGGGATCAGCGCGATGATGATCAGCGCGTTGAAGATGATGGCCGACAGGATGGCGCTTTGCGGCGTCGCCAGGTGCATGATGTTGAGCGCCTGCAGCGGCCCGGTGGTCTGCCCCGGCGCGACGTAGAAGACGGCGAACATCGCCGGGATGATGGCGAAGTATTTGGCGACGTCGTTGGCGATCGAGAAGGTCGTCAGCGAACCACGCGTCATCAGCAGCGCCTTGCCGATCTCGACGATCTCGATCAGCTTGGTCGGGTCACTATCGAGGTCGACCATGTTGCCCGCTTCACGCGCGGCCACCGTGCCGGTGTTCATGGCGACGCCGACATCGGCCTGGGCAAGCGCCGGTGCGTCGTTGGTGCCGTCGCCGCACATGGCGACCAGCTTGCCCTTGGCCTGTTCGTCGCGGATCAGCTTCAGCTTGTCCTCGGGCGTCGCCTGGGCGAGGAAGTCGTCGACGCCGGCTTCGGCCGCGATCGCGGCCGCCGTCATCGGATTGTCGCCGGTGATCATCACCGTGCGGATGCCCATCTTGCGCAGTTCGGCAAAGCGTTCGCGAATGCCGCCCTTGACGATGTCCTTGAGGTGGACGACGCCGAGCAGGCGGCCATCACGCTCGACCGCCAGAGGCGTGCCGCCGGCCTTGGCGATCTCGTCGGCGATCGCCTGGAGATCCTTGACGGTGTCGCTGCCGGGGCGCGCGCCATGGGTGGCCGATGTCGACTGGTTGACATAGGCGAGAACCGAATCGACGGCGCCCTTGCGCACCGACGAGCCATCGATGTCGACGCCACTCATGCGGGTCTGCGCCGTGAAGGGCACGAAGGTGGCATGCAAGGTCGCCATGTCGCGGGCGCGGATGGCGTATTTCTCTTTGGCCAGCACGACGATCGAGCGTCCCTCGGGCGTCTCGTCGGCGAGCGAAGCAAGCTGCGCCGCATCGGCCAGTTCCTGCTCGGTGACGCCCTTGACCGGGCGGAACTCGGTCGCCTGGCGATTGCCGAGCGTGATGGTGCCGGTCTTGTCGAGCAGCAGCGTGTCGACGTCGCCCGCGGCTTCGACGGCACGGCCCGACATGGCCAGCACATTGAAGCGCACCAGGCGGTCCATGCCGGCAATGCCGATGGCCGACAGCAGCGCGCCGATGGTGGTCGGAATCAAAGTGACGAACAGTGCGACGAGCACGGTCACCGAGATGTAGCCGCCCGAATAGGAAGCAAAGCTCGGGATCGTCGCGGTGGCGAGCACGAAGATCAGCGTCATGCCGACCAGCAGGATGTTGAGCGCGATTTCATTCGGCGTCTTTTGGCGCGCCGCACCTTCGACCAGCGAGATCATACGGTCGAGGAAGGTGTGGCCGGACGCGGCCGATATGCGCACGCGGATCCAGTCGGACAGAACCTGCGTGCCGCCGGTGACCGCCGAACGGTCGCCGCCGGATTCGCGGATGACGGGTGCGGACTCGCCGGTGATCGCCGCCTCGTTGACCGAGGCCACGCCTTCGATCACTTCGCCGTCGGACGGGATGATGTCGCCGGCTTCGACCAGCACGACGTCGCCGACCTTCAGGCTGGTGCCGGGCACCAGCTTGAATTTGGAGCGGTCCTCGCCGGACAAAAGCTTGGCCTGGGTCTCGGTGCGCGCCTTGCGCAGCGAGTCGGCCTGTGCCTTGCCGCGGCCTTCGGCGACGGCTTCGGCGAAGTTGGCGAACAGCACGGTGAACCACAGCCAGATGATGATCTGCAAGGTGAAGCCGAAATCGCCGCCGCCGGTGAAGCGATCCCTGATGAACAGGACCGTGGTCAGCAGTGAAACGATGGCGACGACGAACATCACCGGGTTCTTGATCAGGGTGCGCGGGTCGAGTTTCCTGAAGGCGCCGCCGATGGCGGGCCACAGGATGCTGGCATCCATGATGACAGCGGATTTGGACTGGCTCATTTGGTGGCTCCAGTATCTGGAATGTTGGCCGGCACCGAGTGGTCGGATGCCGAAAAGAGTTGCGGCGGCCCATAGGCCAGCAGCCAGATCACGATCATGACTGCTGCGAGGCCGAGGAAGGTGGACACGCTGGGGAAGGGAGGGGGAGTTTCCTCCCCCTCAGTGTCGGCTCGCGGCCGGCCCTTCCTGCGTTTGGGGTTGAACCAGGACATCACGAGCCTCAGAAGGTCTGTCCGTTGATCGCAGCCAGGTGCTCGACGATCGGCCCGATCGCCAGTGCCGGGAAGAAGGTCAGGCCGACGACGATCAGGATGACGCCGACGAGCAGGCCGACGAACAGCGGACCATCGGTCGGGAAGGTGCCGGCGGAGGCAGGCACCGTCTTCTTCGCCACCAACGAGCCGGCAATGGCGAGCGCTGGAATGATGACGAAGAAGCGACCCACCCACATGGTGATGCCCAGCGTGATGTTGTACCAGGGCGTGTTGCCGGAAAGGCCGCCAAAGGCCGAGCCGTTGTTGGCCGCCGCCGAGGTGTAGGCATAGAGAACTTCGGAGAAGCCGTGCGGACCGCCATTGGCCATCGAGGCCACGGCGCTCGGCAGCACCACCGCGATTGCCGTGAAGACCAGCATGACCAGCGGCAGAGCAAGGATGGCGAGCATGGCCATCTTGACCTCCTTGGCCTCGATCTTCTTGCCGAGATATTCCGGCGTGCGGCCGACCATCAGGCCGGCGACGAAGACGGCGACGATGATGAACATCATGATGCCGTAGAAGCCGGCGCCGACGCCGCCGACGATGACTTCGCCGAGCTGCATGTTAACCATCGGGATCAAGCCGCCAAGGGCCGTGAACGAGTCATGCATGGCGTTGACGGCGCCGCACGAGGCAGCCGTGGTGATGACTGCGAACAGTGCCGAGGCGGCAATGCCGAAGCGGCTCTCCTTGCCTTCCATGTTGCCGCCGTCGATGCCCAGCGCGTGGACCAGCGGATTGCCGGCGGCTTCCGCCCAGTAGCAGATGGCGACGCCGGCGATGAACAGCACGCCCATCGTGGCCAGGATCGCCCAGCCCTGGCGCTGGTTGCCGACCATGCGACCGAAGACGTTGGTCAGCGCCGCACCCAGCGCGAAGATCGTCACCATCTGGATCAGATTGGAGATCGCGTCCGGGTTCTCGAAGGGATGCGCGGCATTGGCGTTGAAGAAGCCGCCGCCATTGGTTCCGAGCATCTTGATGGCGATCTGCGAGGCAACGGGGCCGAGCGCGATGGTCTGCTTGGCGCCTTCGAGCGTGGTGGCGTCGACATACGGCCCGAGCGTCTGCGGCATTCCGAGCCAGACGTAGACCAAGGTGAGCACGATACAGAGCGGCAGCAGGATGTAGAGCGTGCAGCGGGTCATATCGACCCAGAAATTGCCGATCGACTTGACCGAATGCCGGGCGAAGCCACGGATCAGCGCCACCGCAATGGCAACGCCGACAGCCGCGGACATGAAGTTCTGCACGGTGAGGCCGGCCATCTGCACGAGGTAGGACATCGTGCTTTCGCCGCCGTAATTCTGCCAGTTGGTGTTGGTGACGAAGCTGACGGCGGTGTTGAAAGCGAGATTGGGCTCGACCGCGGTCATGCCCGCCGGATTGTAGGGCAGCACGCCTTGCAGGCGCTGCAGAAAGTAAAGCACCAGGAAGGAGGCCAGGCTGAAGAAGATGATGCCTGCCGAATAGGTCGTCCAGTGCTGCTCTTCGCGTTCACTGGTTCCCGAGATGCGATAAAGGCCGCGTTCAATGGGCCCGAGTATGGGCGAGAGAAAGGTGCGATCGCCATTGAAGACGCGATACATGTAGCCGCCGAGCGGCTTCACCAGCAAAACGACGATCCCGCAATAGACGAGGATCTGTATCCATCCGTTGATAGTCATGAGAATAGCTTTCCGTGCCTTGCACCAGGAGCGATCAGAAGCGTTCTGGGCGAACGAGGGCGTATGTCAGGTAGACGAGCAGGAACAAGGTCACGCCGCCACCGAGGATGTAATCGACAAGCATGGTGTGATCCTTCCGCTTAAAGCGCGTCACAGGCTTTGATGTAGACGAGGGAAAGAGCGAAAAACAAAACGTCGATCCCGATGACGACAATGTCCATTCTTGTTGTTCCTTGCTGCTGCTTGTATTTGGCGCCAGCTGCTGGCGAGCCAGAAATTCCATGAGAACGACCCGCCGTACCTAGATCGGTCACGACGGCCGGAGCGTTTTGCTCGCAACGGAATATGGACCCGATCGCCATAAAGGTTCGAGACGGGCCGCGGAGGAAAGATATAAAATTCCTATAAAGATTTTGCGCCGGCCCGCGCGCTGCGACTGAACCAGTCCGCGCTCGCCGATCTCCGCGCTAGCCTTTCGTATAGTCAGGCCCGACACGGGTCGGCAGGCCGTCGGCGAGTTTCAACCAGGGGAGCTTCTCTTCAAAAGCGACATGCAGCGTGGGTACAAATTTTTCCGGCTCCTCCATAGCTGCCGAAAAGAAATGCATGACACCGGACATGTTCTTTGAGCGGAAGGACAGCGGCGAGCCACATTGATCGCAAAATGTTCTTTCCACGCCGGGAGACGAGTTGAAGACCTTCGGTGGCTTGGACAGCCATCGCCATTGGCTGTCCAGGACGCCAATGTAGGCGGTCATCGGCGCAGAACATTGCCGCCGACAACTTTCGCAATGACAGACCACGCAGGCCTGTACCGGGCCATCGACTTCAAAAGCAATGGCGCGACATAAGCAACGACCACGCATGCAAACTCTCCTTGAGTTAACAAGGACAGCTTCAGGCCTGGGCGTGAGGAAGGCGCCATGAAATGCGCCGAGCTGGAGCGCAATTCCGACATTCGGCGCCAGTCTAGGCCACCACAGCCCGCCGGCAGCGGCGCCCGAAAATGATGCCTTGATATCGTGGCCCCTCTTGCGGCGGCGCCGTCTTTCGAAACAATGTGAGCGGAAAATAGGGGAAGATCAGATGCTCGACATGGCACCATCGAAACAGGCGGCCACATGGCTCTCCACCCTTGCGCGGGCGCTGGAAGCGGATGACGCCGAGGCGGCCGCGAACCTGTTCGTCGAGGACTGCTACTGGCGCGATCTGCTGACCTTCACTTGGAACATCACGACCATGGAAGGCCGCGACGCCATAAGCGACATGCTGCAGGCCACGCTGGCGGTTGCGAAGCCTTCACACTGGACCTTATCTGGCGAAGCGACGTCGGACGAAGGCACCATCGAGGCATGGTTCAGCTTCGAAACCTCTGTCGCGCGCGGCGAAGGAATCATGCGCCTTAGGGGGGGCCGCTGCCGGACATTGTTCACGGCGATGCGCGAGCTCAAGGGGTTCGAGGAACAAAAGGGACCGGCGCGCCCGCTGGGCATCCGCCACAGGGCCGATCCGAAGCGCGAGACCTGGGCGGAAGCGCGGGCGCGCGAGACGCGTGACCTCGGCGCCACCGAACAGCCCTATTGCCTGGTCATCGGCGGCGGCCAGGGCGGCATCATGCTCGGCGCGCGGCTCAGGCAGCTTGGCGTGCCCACCATCATCATCGAGAAGAATGCGCGCCCCGGCGATTCCTGGCGCAACCGCTACCGCTCGCTCGTGCTGCACGACCCGGTCTGGTACGATCATCTGCCCTACATTCCGTTCCCGGAGAACTGGCCGGTGTTCACGCCCAAGGACAAGATGGGCGACTGGCTGGAGATGTACACCAGGGTGATGGAGCTCAACTATTGGGTCGCCACCAAATGCGTTAGCGCCAGCTATGACGAGGCCGAGAAGGTGTGGACCGTTGTGGTTGACCGCGTCGGCCGGCACATCACGCTGAAGCCGAAGCACATCGTCTTTGCCACCGGCGCCTACGGCCCGCCACGGCAGATCGCGCTACCCGGCGCCGAGACTTTTAGGGGCGAACTGCTGCATTCCAGCCAGTACGCAAGCGGCGAAAAATTCCGCGGCAAAAAGGTCGCGGTCATCGGCGCGGCAAGCTCGGGGCACGACGTCAGCGTCGACCTCTGGGAGAGCGGCGCCGACGTCACCATGATCCAGCGGTCGCCGACGACGGTGGTGAAGTCCGATACGCTGATGGAGGTGGGTTTCGAAATCTTCTCGGAAAAGGCGCTGGCGCTCGGCATTAGCACCGACAGAGCCGATTTGATCGTTGCTTCGACACCATTCGCGCTGGTGCCGAAGGGGCAGCGGGACCTCTACGAGGTGATCAAGGCGCGCGACGCCGACTTCTACGACCGGCTGCGCGCGACCGGCTTCGCCATCGATTTCGGCGAGGACGAGACCGGGCTGTTGATGAAGGCCTACCGCACCGGCTCCGGCTATTACATCGATGTCGGCGCCTGCGAGTTGATCATCAACGGCGAGATCAAGGTGAAGAGCGGTGTCGGCATCAAGTCGCTGACGCCGACCGGTATTTTGTTCGACGACGACAGCGAGCTGGCGGTCGACGCGATCGTCTCATGCACTGGCTACCAGTCGATGAACGAGACGGTGGCGGCCATCGTCTCGCGCGAGGTCGCCGACAAGGTCGGCCCGTGCTGGGGCCTCGGCTCCGGCGTCAAGGGCGATCCCGGCCCATGGCAAGGCGAGTTGCGCAACATGTGGAAGCCGACGGCACAGGACGCGCTGTGGTTCCACGGCGGCAATCTGGCGCTGTCGCGGTTTTATTCGAAATATGTGGCGCTGCAGATCAAGGCGCGGATGGAGGGGATTGAAACACCGGTTTATGGGAAGGTGAGTAATTCGGGGCGGTGAAGCGGCCAATCTCCCCCCTCGTGGGGGAGATGTCCGGCAGGACAGAGGGGGGCGCTGTCCCGCCGAGGTCTCGGCTCGATTGCAGGTCGTCGACTTCTTGCTAGGCCGCAAGGCCTTAAAGGTTAGCGTCCCTTCGCGCCCCCCTCTGCCCTGCCGGGCATCTCCCCCACGAGGGGGGAGATTATCTCCGCCCGAAATGCCGTGCCGCCACCTCCACATGCGTATGCGGTGCATGCGGCTCGAACCTCTCAGTCGCATTGTGGTCAGGCGCCTCGTTCGGATACCAGACACCGCCGATGGCGATGCCGTCCGACGTCAGCCGCTGATTGGCGACGAGCGCCGCACCCACGGCGTCGACGAAGGTGAAGCGGCCGGAGGTCAGGCGCAGCACCGCGACATCGCCCACGCCGCCGACTTTCAACGTACCTAGCTCCGGCCTGGCGATCGCCTCGGCCGGGCGTTGCGTGGCGGCGCGCAGCACTTCGACCAGCGGCATGCCGAGCGCCATCAGTTTCGACATGCAGACGAGGATGTCGAAGGCGGGGCCGTCGATGCAGTAGAGATGCACGTCGCTGGAGATCACGTCGGGCGCGATGCCCTCGGCCAGCATTGCCTTGGCCACCGCGAAGTCGAACGAGCCCATGCCGTGGCCGATGTCGAAGATGACGCCGCGCTCGCGCGCCAGATACATGTCCGGCCGCACCGCGCCGGAGGCAAAGACCGGGGCGTTGGGGAACGGCCGAAAACAGTGGGTGAGGATGTCGCCGCGGCGCAGGCGCGGCAGCACTTCGGAGCGGCCGGGCGGCGGCTCGTCTATGTGCGCCATCAACGGCAAGCCGGCCTGGTCGGCCGCCTCAAGGGCAAGGTCCACCGGCGCGATGCCGCTGGTGCCGCCGGCATGCTTACCGGAGCGCACTTTTACGCCGACGACGACATCGGCGTGCTCGCGCACCGCCGCTACCGTCTCGCGTGGTTCGCAGAGCCTGAGATCGCTGCATTCGCCGACCGAGACCGTCTGCGAGAAGCCGAATATGCCGGCGAAGGAGATGTTGACGTAGGCGAGGATGCGCACCTTAGAGCGCTCGATGACGTGGCGGCGAAAGCCCAAAAAATTGCCGGCGCCGGCGCTGCCGGCGTCGATGAAGGTGGTGGTGCCGCTCTTGGCCGCCAGCCGGTCGGCGTCGACGCCGAGCGAGGTGCCGCCCCAGTAGACGTGGCTGTGCAAATCGATGAGGCCGGGGGTGACGATGCAATCGCGTGCATCGACAACTTGCGCGGCGTGTTCGGCATCGATCGCGGCTTCGATGGCCGCGATGCGACCGCCGGCGACGGCAACGTCACGCGGAGCGTCAAGCCCAGAGGCCGGATCGATCAGGCGGCCGCCCTTGATCAGGAGATCGAACTGCATCGGCGCCTGCCTCCGTATCTGGTCTTGTATTTGTCGGCGATCAAACCGGCCGGTAGGCGACGGCTTCGACCTCGATCTTGATGTCGATCATCAGCCGCGATTCGACCGTGGTGCGGGCCGGCGGATCCTTGGGAAAGTGTTTCGCGTAGACGGCATTGAAGGCGCCGAAGTCGCGCGCGTCCTCGAGCCAGACCGTGGTCTTGACGACATCGTCCATGGTGCAGCCGGCCAATGCCAGCGCCGCCTTCACATTCTGCAGCACTTGCTCTGTCTGCTCGGTAATGCCGCCCTTGACCACGATGCGGTCGGCATCGACCGGCACCTGGCCGGAGATGTAGACGAAATCGCCGGCGCGCACCGCCGGAGACAGCGGCACATGCGATGTTCCGAAACACTGCTTGGGCAAGGGAAAACTCCTGTTCAGACTTTGGCGGATCACGCCTGCGGTTCAATTCCAGCCGACCGCTCTACGCCTCTCCCCATGATCCTCATAGGGGGCTTTTGGGAAAGCAAGATTTTTCCAGACGCGTGTTGCTTTATTGGGGGACCGCCAGCATCTTGCGCGTCGCCTTTTCGGACAGGAGATTTCCAATGAACTTCGACAAGAACCCGTTTCCAGAAGGCGACGCCGATCGTCACGCGCTGTGGGAAATGCTGGTGCGGCGCGACATTGACGCCTTCATCGGCCAGGACTGGGCGATGGTCGAGGATGATTTCATCGCCGACAGTTTCTTCGGCATGCACGCGCATTTCCTGAGCGATGCCGACGCCTGGCGGCTGCAATTTCCATCGCTTGGCGTCTATCGCGACGAATGGCTGCGCCAGGCCAAGGAGACGGCGGCGACAAAATTCGCCGAGCCGCTGCGCGAAGCCCTGTTTCGCGTCACCAACATGCGCGACATCGATGTCGATGGCGATCGCGCGGTGCTGCACAAGAAGTTCAATGGTTCGGTCACCAAGGCTGACGGCAGCGTCGACCGGCTGAAGTGGCAGACGCTGTATTTCTGCAGGAAGGTGGCGGGGCGCTGGAAGATTGCCGGCTTCGTCGGCTACATGCCGCATCCCCTGGGGAGCTAACCTTCGCGCACGACCAGATGCGCTTCCCGGGCCGCGGCGGTGAAGGCGCGGCGCGCCGTGCCAACCGCGCGGCGCTGTTCCATCGCATCCATCATCGCTTTGAGCGCGGACCGGTATTTCGGGCCGCGCTCCTCATCCGGCCATCCGTCGACCAGCAGGGAGGCTGCCTGCACCGTTCCGGTCACGGTCAGGCCGTGGCTTTCGATGGTCACGGGAACGTCGAATTGTTCATCGCGCATTGACGCTACTCCTGGAACTCAACTGTTTACTTTGACGCAATTCCGGACGGAAAACCGCTCGCACTTTTCCTGGAATTGCTCGAACTTGAAGACGTCAGAAACGGCGCAATGCCCGTTTCGTTCCAGCGTTACTGCTGGCGGTGGTCGAATACGACCGCCATGGTCTTACCAATTGCCGCCATGACGATCAGCTCGACGAGATCGTCGTCGCTGTCGACACAGGCCGGATCCATGCGGCGGATGGCTTCGAGCGCCGCCCTGGTCGAGACGGTATCGCCGGCGCGGAATTTTGAAAGCACTGAGGAAACAAGATTTTGTGCTGTCAGATCGATGACAGGTACGCTTGATACTGCGTTCATTGGCTTCCTCCTGCCAAGAACCCTCTCCCAAGCGAATGATACGCCGAACGGCGGTTTGCGCCAGCGGAATCGTGGTCCGACCAGATTGCCGAGCGGGCACGTTTGCGTGTTTGATAGGATCGAGCCAACAGCGCCTATGGACCGACATGAAACTGTACTTCAGCCGCAACCCCAATCCGCGCCTCGCGGTCGCAACGGCGCGTCATCTCCAGGCCAAGGTCGAGTTTGAGTTCGCGGCACCTTTCGCACCGGGGCAGGCGGAGCGGTTCCGGTCGCTCAACCCGAACCTTTCCATCCCGATCCTGGTGGGATCATGGGGTAGCCTGTGGGAAGCCGACGCCATTGCCTGCAAGCTGTCGCGCGAGTCTGGGTCGGATTTCTGGCGCGCCGGCGACGACCAGCCCGACATGATCCGCTGGCTGAGCTGGGGCAAGGAGAATTTCGTCCGCGCCTGCGACATGGTCCATTTCGAGCGCGGCACCAAGCAGCGCTACGGGATTGGCCCGATCGACCAGGGCAAGGTCGAGGAGGGGCTGGCGGAGTTCCATAGGGCGGCGGCGATCCTCGAGGCGGAGCTTGCCCGGCGGGAATGGCTGGTCGACGGTTCGCCTTCCTATGCCGACTTCCGCATGGCGACATTCCTGCCTTTCAACGAGGTCGCCGGCCTGCCGCTGGGCGACTATCCCTGCGTTTTCGCCTGGTATCGCCGGCTCGAAGCCATCGACGCCTGGCGCGATCCCTTCGACGGGCTGGAAGCGCCGCATCTGCCGCCGGTGAAGCCTGCCTGATCCGCCTTCCCATGGGGCAGGCGGGCTGAGGTGTGGCGCTTTGGCAGCATAGGTGTGGAACACCGGGACTGTTGCCTTCGCGCGCTCGACGGCTTGCGGTCAGGTTGATAAGCCCTCTCCTCAAGGAGAGTCGTGATATGACCGTAGCCATCGAGATGGGACAGACGACGGCGGGTGCGCCGGCGGCGCTCGACCTCGAGGAGCTGCTGGCGACGCGCCTTCTGGTGCAAGGCAATTCCGGCTCCGGCAAATCGCATCTTTTGCGCCGGCTCCTGGAGCAGAGCGCGCCCTGGGTGCAGCAGACCATCATCGACCCCGAAGGCGATTTCGTCTCGCTGGGCGACCATTACGGCCACCTCGTCATCGATGCCGAGGAGCATACCGAGCGCGGCCTGCAGGCGGCCGGCGAGCGGGCGCGTATCCACCGCGTCTCCACCGTGCTCAATCTCGAAGGGCTCGACGCCGAGAACCAGATGCGGCGCGCCGCCGCCTTTCTCAACGGCTTGTTCGAAGTCGCCCGCGAGCACTGGTACCCGATGCTGGTGGTGGTCGACGAAGCGCAGCTGTTTGCACCCGCGGTGGCCGGCGAGGTGTCCGACGAAGCGCGCAAACTCTCGCTCGGCGCCATGACCAATCTGATGTGCCGCGGCCGCAAGCGCGGCCTGGCCGGCATCATCGCCACCCAGCGGCTGGCCAAGCTCGCCAAGAATGTCGCGGCCGAAGCCTCCAATTTCCTCATGGGCCGCACCTTCCTCGACATCGACATGGCGCGCGCCGCCGACCTTTTGGGCATGGAGCGGCGCCAGGCCGAGGCGTTCCGCGACCTGGAGCGGGGGCACTTCATGGCGCTCGGACCGGCGCTGTCGCGCCGACCGCTCGGCGTGCGCATCGGCCAGACCGAGACAAGCCCGCGCAACGGCACGCCGCGGCTGATGGCGATGCCGGAATCGGCACTTGAGGATGCCCGCGCCATCATCCTGGCGGCGCCGCCGCCCGAAACGATGCGTGCGCCGCGCCGGGTCGCATCGCCGGACCTGCTCGACCAGCTGATGGCGGCGAAGTCTGCGGCGATGGAAATCCGCCCCGAGCCGGCGGAACCGGAAATCAGCGCCGAGGATCTGGCCGAGCGGCGTGGGCGCGTCGACCGCGTGCTGCGCGCCGTGCTGGCCGAGCCCGATGCCGGCTTTCGCGTCATCGGCGTGCTTTACCAGGAGTTCGTCGTCCGCTGCCGCATCGAAGGGCTTGCTTCGGTGGTGCCGGATCTCACCGAATTCCGCCGTATGCTGACGCGGGCCCGCGCCGGGCTCGGCGCCGACATGGCAGGCGACGACGCCTGGCAAGATGTTTCCGTCCGTGCGTCGCTGCTGCCCGAGGACATGCAGGGCGTGTTCATGATGATCGCGCGGGCGGCGAAGGAAGGCTGGCCGTGCCCGAGCGACGCCGCGATCGCGCGGGCCTATGGCTCGCACTCGCTGCGCCGGGCCAGACGGCTGCTCACCTATATCGAGGAACAGGGCCTCATCGTCTGCCAGCTCGACGGCACCGGCCGGCGTACCGTGACGCTGGTCGAACTCGCCTGGGCAACCGCGCCGGGCGACCCCAATGCCGTCGAGGCGGAGCAGGGGAGCCTTGCGCTGTAACTGGCGCGATGGGTGAGGCGCTGCTGAACAATATGTGTTTCGCCGTTCGGCGTGCGGCGATTTATGATCATTCCCGAGAATCGCGGAACGGTTCGGGCGGGAGGGTTGCTCCGGTGCGGTTGAAATCTCTGGCTGTCTTTGTCCTCGGCATGCTTGGCGTCGTCGCCATTGCGATCACGGTGTCGGTCCGGTCGTTTGCCGCGTCCTCCGCTATACCGGACTGGCTGCAGGCGCATGTCGGCGACGGTGACGGCGAAATCTCTCAAGTGGTGCTGGAACGGGCGCGCGCGCTTTATCAGAAGAAGGTGTCTCAGGGCGCGGTCCACAATGGCTGTTATTTCGCCATGGATGCCACGCGGCCCGGCGATCTCGGCGGCGGTGCGCTGGGACGGCGCTACTATGTCATTTGCGAGGCCAAGCAGTCGTTTCGTGCGATATCGTCAGGGCACGGCGGCGGCCGCAATCTGAAGGGTGTCGTCGATTTCTCCAACGGGAAACGCTGCGCGAAAAACTTCGGCAACGCCCTGGACTCGTCCTTGACGATGGGCGGCGCCTATATGACCAGCGAAGCAAAAACCTCGTTCAAGGGTTTCTATCGCGTCGGCGCCAAGCAGGATCAGATTCTGCAACGCACCTTCATCCAGTTCGACGGCGAGGGCGAGACAGCGAATGCCCGGCAGCGGGTGATCGGCGGCCACGCGGCGCGTCTGCTGCGCGGCATGTGCCTGCGCAAGAAGCCGAACAGTTCCTACGCCGACCATGACGGCTTTGTGCCCTACGGCAAGCTGGTGGATTACGCCGGCGGCCGCAGCAATGGCTGCACCAGCTGGTCGCCGGCCGACGCCGACCAGATCATTTCGATGGTGAAGGGCAATCCGACGACGCTCTACATCTATCCGGAATCGCGTGATATCGCGGCGGCCGGCAAATCCGGCGCCTATTGGAACGCGTCGTGCCTCAGGGAGATCGGCAAGCCGAAATTCTGGCCGCGCCAGCGCCTCGAGCCGATCATCGCGCAATACAAGAAGGACAATCCGCCACCGCCACCACAGCCGACGCCGATCTGCAAGGATCCGTGAGCGCTGCGATGAGGCAAGGGTTCGGCGGCGCGGGCCGGTTGGACCGCGCCGCCATGCGGCTCTACTGATTGATCTCGGGTTCGACGAGCTTTGCCAGGTTGCGAAGCGATTCCTGCCAGCCGAGATAGCAGGCCTCGGCCGGAATGAGGTCGGGAATGCCGGCCTGGGTGATATCGAGTTCGGTGCCGACGGAGACTTTCTTCAGGATTACGGTCACTTCGATCTCACCGGGCAGATTGGGGTCGTCGAACCTGTCGGTGTAGCGCAGGCGCTCGCCGGGAACGAGCTCGAGATATTCGCCGCCGAAGGAATGGCTGCCGCCGGTGGTGAAGTTGCGGAACGACATTTTGAAGGTGCCGCCGACTTTCGCGTCGAAGCTGTGCACCGTGCAGGTGAAGCCGTTCGGCGGAAGCCACTTTGCCAGCGCATCAGCCTCGGTGAATGCGCGGTAAACTTTCTCCGGGCTGCTCGTCAGAACGCGGTGCAAACGTACGGTGCTTGGCATGTCTTCGGTATCCTTTGTGGTTTCGTTGGTCGATGCCCCAAGGACGGGTGAACTTCGCCCGGTCCGACATTGCCTGTCAAATTTTTTGGGCCGCTTGCTTGCAGCCATCCGTCCCGCGATTTCGTGCCGCCGCTTCGGAGTGTAGCCACAGCGCGACGGAATGCCTGCATCACCGACACTCTGCCTAATATTTTTGCACAAATTTCGCAATATTTATTAAAATTGGCAAAGTCTCTCCTTAAAATTGTATTAGGATCATCTTATTATATTCGACCTGACTGAGTGACTATCTTCCTCCTGTACTATAGGATGATTCCCAGGAGCCATGGATTAATCTAAAAGTTGATCCGAAGTGTTCGCTCGAAGGTTGTCGAGCGACCAAGGCAGCACGCGCAAGGAGTGTCCGAATGACCACCGTCCTCAACGCCAAAGGCATTGCGCTTCCTTACACCGGCGCTTCCACCCATTGGTTCTCGGCGACTGGCGCGCCTTACCTCTACGGCACCTCGGGCAACGATTCGTTCTGGGGCGACACCAACGTCAAGGTCACCATGTATGGCGGCGCCGGCGACGACTATTACCATCTCTATTCGACGATCAACAAAGCGGTGGAGACCTACGGCGCGGGGGTCGACACGATCGACACCTGGATGAGCTACAAGCTGCCGGCCAATTTCGAGAACCTGGTCGTCACCGGCGACGGCCACTATGCCTTCGGCAATGGACAGGACAACATCATCACCGGCGGCGCCGGCAGTCAGACGCTAGACGGCGGCAAGGGCAATGACGTGCTGATCGGCGGCGCCGGCGCCGACACCTTCATCATCACCAAGGGCAACGGCAGCGACCTGATCTCCGATTTCGGCGCGACCGACACGGTGCGCCTCAACGGCTACGCCTTCACCTCGTTCGAGGCCGTCCAGGCCAATATGGTCCAGGTGGGATCGAATGTGCAGCTGAACCTCGGCTCGAGCGAGGTGCTGGTGTTCAACAACACCACGATCGACAAGTTTCAGCCCGGCCAGTTCGAGCTGCCGATCGACAAGACAGGCATGACGCTGTCTTTCAACGACGATTTCAACACGCTGAGCCTGTGGAACGGCCAGAGCGGCACCTGGGATTCCAATTTCTGGTGGGGGGCGCAGAACGGCAGCTCGCAGCCCCAGAACGGCGAGCTGCAATGGTATATCGACGCCAATTATGCGCCGACGAACTCGGTCCATCCGTTCAGCGTAACAAGCGGCGTGCTTACCATCACCGCCGCGCAGGCGGCGGACGACATCAAGCCGCTCATCAACAATTACGAATACACCTCCGGCTTGCTTACGACGCACGACACCTTCTCGCAGACCTACGGCTATTTCGAAATGCGCGCCGACCTGCCGGAAACCACCGGCGCGTGGCCGGCCTTCTGGCTTCTGCCCGAAGACGGTTCCTGGCCCCCGGAACTCGACGTGATCGAAACGTATGGCCAGAACCCGAATGGGCTTCTCATGACGGCGCACACGAATGAGACGGGAACCCACACCACGGTCGGGTCGACGGTGAATGTCTCGAACACCGACGGCTATCACACCTACGGCCTGTTGTGGGCGCCGGACAAGCTGATCTGGACCTATGATGGCGTCCAGGTCGCGGAAGCGGCGACGCCCTCCGATATGAACACGCCCATGTACATGCTGGTCGACCTTGCGATCGGCGGTCAAGCCGGCGCGCCGCCCGACTATCTGGCCACGCCCGCGCAGATGAAGATCGATTATATCCGCGCCTACACGCTGGACGATGTGCAGCAGAGCCATCTGAACTCAACAGGCGAGCACGCGGTCTAGGGAATGCAGAGCGATACAGCCATTCGGCCCGGCCTGCGCCCGGTCTTTGTGCGCGCCATCGCCGATATCGGCCTCTTCTCGCTGCTGATCAACATCCTGCTTCTGGTGATCCCGCTCTATCTGCTGCAGGTCTATGACCGGGTGCTGCCGTCCTCCAGCATCGAGACGCTGCTTTATCTCTCGGCCATGGCGGTCGTCGCGCTCGCCTTACTCGGCCTGCTGGATGCGGTGCGAGCCATTTATGCGCAGCGTGTTGCGGCTACCGTCGGCCAGAAACTGGGACCGCGAACCTTCGCTGTCTCGCTCAGCGCCAGATATGCCGGCAGCGCGCTGTCGCCGCTGAGCGACCTTGCCACGGCCTGCGCCTTCATCAGGTCGCGCGGCGTGGCGGTGCTGTTCGACCTGCCGTTTGCGCCCGTCTTCCTGGCCTTGCTCTATTTCATCCATCCCGTGCTGTTCTGGCTGACGCTCGGCGGCGCGGTGCTGCTGTTGTTGCTGGTCGTCGCCAACCAGTCTGCCATCGGCAGAAACGATGCCGTGTCGGCGGAACGCTCGGCCTTGGCCAGCCAGGCGGAGCAGGCCTTTGCCCGCAACACGGATACGCTGCGCGCCATGGGCATGGTGCAAAATGCCGCCGCGGTCTGGGGACAGCACGTCAGTGAGGCGCTGACCATGCACGACCGTTCCGGAAGCGCCAACGCGATCTTCAGCGCGACATCGCGATCGCTGCGCATGATGCTGCAACTGGCGATCCTCGGCGCCGGTGCGTGGCTGGTGCTGCAAGGGCAGATGACCGCCGGCATGATCTTCGCCTCCTCGCTGGTGTCGTCGCGCGCGCTGCAGCCGCTCGACCAGCTGATCGGATCGTGGCGGCAGATCGTCGACGCCAGGCGATCGTGGAAGCGGCTGGACACCGCGCTTGCGGCGCAACCGACGCAAGCGCGCAAGCTCGTCCTGCCCGATCCGTCCGGCGCGATTTCGGTGCAGGATCTGTTCTTCATCGCGCCGAATGCGTCTTTCGGCACGGAGCCCATCGTCAAGCGGCTGAATTTTGCCATCGGCGCCGGCGAAGCGGTGGCGATCGTCGGTCCAAGCGGCGCCGGCAAATCGACGCTGGCGAAATTGCTTGTCGGGGCACTGCAGCCGACCGGCGGCGCGGTCAGGATCGACGGCGCCGACCTCAGGAGCTGGGACGAAACCCAGCTTGGCAGGCATATCGGCTATCTCCCGCAGGAGGTCGAACTTTTCCCCGGATCGATCGCGCAAAACGTCGCCCGCTTCGACCCGGATGCCGATGACGCAGCGATCGTCGAAGCGGCCATGCGCGCCGAGGCGCATGCGCTTGTGCTGACGTTTCGCGACGGCTATCAGACCATGATCGGCCCGTCGCATACCGTGCTGTCGGGCGGCGAACGGCAGCGGATCGGGCTGGCGCGAGCCTTCTACGGCAAGCCACGCATGCTGGTGCTGGACGAGCCCAACGCCCATCTCGACGGCAGCGGCGAAGCGGCGCTCGAAGCGATGCTGTCGGTCGCGCGTGGCGCGGGCGTCACGGTGCTCGTGATAACACATCGCCCGTCGATCGCCGCGGCCTGCGACCGCGTGATGGTCCTGCGCAACGGCGCGATCGAAGCCTTCGGTCCCGCGAGCGAGGTGCTGCGGCAATCGGCGGCCGGTAAGGGCGTCGCCGCGAGCGCCATGGTGACGGGCTCGTTCGTGCCGACCGTGCGCCCGCACAGCGTCCGCTTCGGGTCATAGACGATGATGCAGCAGAGCCTTGTCTTCGACAGCCGACCGCGCACCGACTTCCGCCGCACGGCCGTTGTCGGTTACGCAGCGATTGCGCTTTTCGCCGGCTGCTTCGGCTATTGGGCGGCAAGCGCGCCGCTCTCCGGCGCGGTGATCACGTCCGGCACGATCTCGGCGACGGGCGGCAACATCCTCATCCAGCACCCTGAGGGCGGCATTATCGATGAGCTGCTGGTCCATGAAGGCGACCGCGTGCAACAAGGTGAGCCGCTGGTCCTGCTCGACCGCACGGCGGCCGAGGCCGACCTCAATCGGCTGACCAGACAGTCGATCGCGCTCAGGGCAAGTGCGGCGCGGCTGGAAGCGGAGCGCGATGGATCGGACAGGCTGGCGCCGATCACCGAGGCGGCACCCGCGCCGTTCCAGGGCGATTTCGACAGTCTGGTGCACGAGCAGCAGAAGGAGTTCGACGCCAGGCTTGCCCGGTTCCGCTCCGAGCAGTCGATCCTGGCGCAGCGCGTCGCCATGCATCGCGAATCGGCGCTGGGCCTGGATGCGCAGAAACTGGCCATCCAGCAACAGGCCGACATCGTGAAGAAGGAGCTCGGCATCAAGGCCAGCCTGCTCGACAAGGGCCTCACCAACCGCAGTGAATATTCGCAGCTTCTGCGCAGCGAGGCCGATCTGGTCGGCCAGGCCGGCGCGCTGGAGGCCGACCTGGCGGCGACCAAGACCCAGATCGTCGAAGCCCAGGCGCAGGTCGAGCGCGCCACCACGCAACGCGTCGAGGAGGCGCTGACCAAGCTCGACGAGGTTCGCACCCAGCTGGCCGACATCGGCGAACAGATCACGGCGGCCGAAGCGGTGCTGAGGCGCACGACGATCAAGGCGCCGGCTGCCGGCATCGTGGTGTCGTCGACCTTTAATTCCAAGGGCAGCGTGATTGCGCCAGGGCAGAAGATCATGGAAGTCCTGCCCACCGCGTCAGGCCTCATTGTCGACGCGAAGCTGCGGCCGAAGGACGTGGATCTGGTTCGCGTCGGTCAGCCGGCGAAGCTCCGACTGTCGGCGCTGAATGCGCGCCTCACGCCCGAGGTCCCGGCGACGGTGACACAGATTTCCGCCGACCGGCTGATCGATGAAACCACGCATGAGGCGTATTTCCGCGCCAGGCTGAAGATCACGGACACGCTGCCGCAGAGCGTGAAGGCCGAGCAGCTTTACCCGGGAACGCCGGTCGAGGCGTTTATCAGCACCGGCGACCGGACCTTCTTCGAATATCTGGCGCGGCCGATGCTGGATTCGTTCGCCCGGGCGTTCACGGAGCGGTAGGCGCCAGCGCCTCACCTGGCATTCGGTCCGGATGCCTGAGATGGGTCGGCGTGATGCCGGTTTGCTGGCGAAAGACACGGCTGAAATGGCCGGCATTGGGAAAGCCGCAGCGGTAGGCGACGTCGCCGATTGCCAAGTCGCTCCCCTCCAGCAGCGACTTCGCGTGATGCACGCGCAGCGCAAGATAGGCCGCCATCGGGCCGATGCCGAGCTCGGCGCCGAACAAACGTTCGAGCTGGCGTCGTGACAGGGTCAACCGGCTCGCGATCTCTTCGACCGACAACGTTTCCTGAAGGTTGCTTTCCATCAGCAACAGCGCCCGCTTCACCGCGCGGCTGGACGCCGCGGGAAAGAGGTCGCCGACGGGCTGCACGTCCCGGCTCGAGCGGATGCGGTCGAGCACGAGGATCTTGGCGGCTTTTTCCGCCGCCTTGCGGCCGATGAACTGCGAGACGAAATGGCCGGCAAGGTCCGCCGCACCGGTGCCGCCAGCGCAGGTCGAGCGGCCGCGGTCGACGGAAAACAGGCTGTCGGCATGGGCGTTCACATCGGGGAACTGATTGCGGAAATCCTTGATGTGAAACCAGCTGACGGCAGCGCTGTAGCCGTCGAGCAAACCGTAGCGCGCGAGCACGAAGCTGCCGGTGCAAAGTGCCGTCAGCGGCACGCCCTTTTCGGCGGCGCGCAACAGGAAGGCTTCCTTTTCGGAGCTGAGTGACCGATTGGTGTCGAG
This sequence comes from Mesorhizobium sp. P2_B11, assembly GCF_056404855.1. Taxonomy (NCBI): domain Bacteria; kingdom Pseudomonadati; phylum Pseudomonadota; class Alphaproteobacteria; order Hyphomicrobiales; family Phyllobacteriaceae; genus Mesorhizobium; species Mesorhizobium sp. P2_B11. The sequence continues at coordinate 444,487 of NZ_JBFUDF010000004.1, read as the reverse complement.
CAGGCCGCCGACCACGACGATGTTGTCGAACTCCTCCGGATTGCCGATCGCTCTGGTCGGCAGCAGTTCGACACCGCAGCTCGCGCGGATCGGCAGGCCGCGTTCGCCGACGATCTCCCAGTCGAACTCGATCCTTCGGCTGCGGTCGCCCTCATCGCCGGCGAGCCGCAGCGTGTCGATGAACAGCGACAGCGGCGACAGTGTGAAGTCGCGAACCAACAGAAACGCAAACCGCCTGGCCATTTGTCCGGAACCGCCCTCGGCTGGATGGAGCCTGATATCGCCGAAGGTGTGCCACAGGCGTGCCCCCCTGTGCTTCTCAGGAGCGGCCGCCGGATGTCGGAGATGAGATCGACGGATCTCGGAAAGGGCGTCTTATGTCATTCGGCTTGCTGGCTCAGGATCTTCCGCAGCTGGGCCGCTTCCTTGCTCGAACTCTCGAACAAGAACGGATTTGCGCAAGGCGCCTGAAGCACCGTCAGCATTGCCGGAGCCGGGTTGGGTGCAATCGTGGCGCTTGGCCGCGCAGCGGCGGCATCGGAGATTTGGGGTCACGCAGCGCGATCAGAAACGTGCCCGGCCCCATACCGTCGGCCTCACCGAATGTGGAATTGTCCCAGGTCGCTGCCAACCGGTCCGGCGCTCTTCCGCGTAGAACCTCGCTAACCACTATGTCGAAGCGCGCGTAGTCCGTCATGAAGCCGCGAGGCTCCTTTGGCATGACCTCCCGCAACTTGGGGGAGCGGGCCAGCATGTCGCGATATCGTTGCCGGGCGACCGGGTCGCGAACGATCTGATAGTTGACAATCCGGCCAACGACGACGACGTCAGCGTACTTGATGTCATCCAGATCCCGCTGGGCTTGCATGGCGCAGGCAAAGGAAGGCGTCGCTGACAACATCGTCACGATGTTCAGAGTTGCAAACCAGAAGACGCGCATCTCCATTCGCTCCCGCGATTTCAGGGTCGGCCTCTGTCAGCTTTGACCGCTTAACGGTGTCGAATGTAAGGATGGTTTCCGGTTCACGGGGAGGATGGGCATGGGTCTCGACATCGCAGTTTTCAAAAATGTCTCGACCATGGAGCGGGAATTTCCCGGCTATCGGTTCCAACGAGAGCCGATGACCGGCGAATGCGAAGTGATCCATCCCGCGGGAGTTAACCTTGCCCTCGACGCAGTCACGGCTTGCCATTTCCGTGTAGGAAACCTCGCCCAAGTCGGTTACCTGCGCGAGTGGATAGCCGGCAATATCGGTGAAGGAACGGCGTTGGAACGGCTTGTGCTCTATTCCGGCAGTCATTGCGGAGATGTTATCGAGGAGCCTAGCTTCGGTGAACTGGAGTGCGAACTAAAGATCATCGTATCGAGCCCCGATCCCGATGTGCGAGATTTTGCAATTGAGCTAGCGGAGTTGATCCGCGTTGCACGACGCGAGAAAAACCCCATCGTGTTTTGACTGACAGCATCACCGGAGCCTCGCCATGACCCTGACCAATCGCGACATTGTCGAGTTGACCGAATGGCGGCGCAAGCTGCACCAGCAGCCGGAAATCTCCAATGAGGAGGAGAAGACGGCGAAAGAGGTCGTCGCCTTCCTCGCCGACACCGGTCCGGACAAGGTGCTGACCGGTCTCGGCGGGCATGGCGTGGCGGCGGTCTATGATAGCGGCAAGGCGGGGCCGACGGTGCTGTTCCGCTCGGAGCTCGATGCGCTGCCGATCGAGGAGCTTTCGGGCGTCGACCATGCCTCGCAGGTGCCGGGAAAATCGCATATGTGCGGCCATGACGGCCATACCGCGATCCTCGCCGCACTTGGCCGCCAGCTTGGGCGCGAAAGGCCGGCGCGTGGCCGCGTCGTCTTGATGTTCCAGCCGGCGGAGGAGACCGGCAATGGTGCGGCCGGCGTCGTTGCCGATCCGCGCTTTGGCGAGATCGCCCCGGACTTCGCCTTCTCGCTGCACAATTTGCCTGGCGTGCCGTTCGGCGAGGTGCGCCTGAAGCCCGGCGTGGTCAACTGCGCCTCGCGCGGCATCCGCATCGTGCTTGAGGGCAAGACCGCGCATTCCTCCATGCCAGAAACCGGGGTGTCGCCGATGCCGGCAATCAGCCAGCTGATGCCGGCACTGCCGGCACTCGGGCGCGGCACCTTTGCCGATGACGATTTCAGCATGGTGACCGTCACCCACGCCACGATGGGCGAGGCAGTGTTCGGCATTGCGCCCGCCCATGCCGAGGTCTGGGCGACGCTGCGCACAAGGCGTGACGAGCGCATGGCGGAGCTGGTCGCCGCGGCGGAAGTGCTTGCCACCAGGATCGCGGTCGAGCACCGCCTGTCGATCCGCTGCGATTATCACGAGATCTTCGTCGCCAGCGTCAATGCGCCGGATGCCGTGGAGCATCTGAACCGCGCGCTGGACGAGGAAGGTGTCATGCGCAGCGAAGAAGCCCTGCCGATGCGCGCCTCGGAAGATTTCGGCATTTTCGGCCACAAGGCCAAGTCGGCGATGTTCTTCCTCGGCGCCGGCGAGCGTACCCCTTCGCTGCACAATCCGGACTATGATTTTCCCGACGATCTGATCCCGATCGGCTCGAAAATCTTCATGCGCACGGCGCGCAACCTTTTGGGTTGAGCGGCTTCTGCGAAATCTCGAAGCTGCCTTTTTGCGGCTCGAATCGTCCTGTAGTCGCCGTCCTAAATTAGGAGAGGCTTGCGGATGAGGATTGCAATGGTTGTCGCATTGACCGCGACAGTGGCGGGATGCGTGTCGTCTCCGGCCCAATACGGCGCGTCGCTTTCGCCGCAGGATCCGAAATGGGCGACGCCGGAATGCCAGCAGGCCCGCACCGATGCCATGAATTACGACCAGCGCGAGAAGGGGCAGCCGGGATGGGGCTTCGGCGTGCTGCTAGGGCCCTACAGCATGGGCCTCGTCGCGGCGGCAAAGGAGCATCAGCAGCAGCAGCGAAGGCTGATTGCCCGCCAGGTGCATCTGCAGTGCTCGAGCCGGCCGCTGCCGAAGGATCTGGACTTCGATCCGCAAATCTACGCACCCAAGCCGGCGAAATATCCGTAGGGCGGTTCATCGGAACCGCGCTACTTTTCCAGCACCAGGCTAGGCATAGTCGAGGAGCGATCGGCTGCGTGGCGCATCGGCGCGAGGAACCGCGGTGGGCACCGGAGCACCGGCCAGCGCGCGTTCCTGCCATTCGATCAGCAGCGTCTTGAGCGCTTGATTGGACACGCCCAGTGGGCCGGCGATCATCAGTGAACGCCGAAGGACCGGATGGCGGTGCGACTGATGCGCGAATTCGCACAAAAGATAGCTCCACTTCGCATTGAAAACACGGAAGCCGGAGAACTCGGACCAGCGATAGGAATGGATCCGCCGAAATGACCGGTATTCAAGCCTGTCAAGGCTGAGCACCAGTTCACGGCGCGGCAACAACATAAGAGCGCCAATCGCGCACACCAAACCAAAGATGCACGCGACCACGACCTTTGCGAATTCCCATTCGCCGCGTCGGACCTCGATGATGACGCCACCAAAAAGGGGGACGGCTGTCAGCAACAGCATAGTGAGGCAGAGCAGAACCCGCTGCCATGTTGGCGCACTGATCACAACCGGTCCGGGAAAGGCGGCGAGCCAGTCGTCGGCCTGTTGGTGCGAGTATGCGATGGCCACGATCCAGGCAAACAGGACAACCGAGACCAGCAGCAGGAACACAGCGCGGTCCGAGCCTCCGGACGCCATGACCCAGATGGCGGCGGCGATCGCCACAACCAGCATGCCGAATCCGAGAAGGAGATCAAGGAAGGTCATCGTTGCTCAGCCTATACTTCAGACGCTAAGGCTTGGTTTCGTGCAACGATAAGATGCGCTGGAGAGGATTATTGCGCGCTGTGCTCGTCCCGGGCGGACCGCCCGGGTTTGATGTCGCTGGACATATCCGCTTACACCAACCGCTGCCCGCCATCGATGTGGATCGTCTCGCCGGTCATGAAGTCGTTGCCCATCAGGTAGAGATAGGCCGGCGCGACATCGGCCGGCGCCGCGACCTTGCCTGCCGGCACGCGCCCGGCCATGGCGGCGAAGTAGCCGGACTTGGCCTCGCCGACGAGTTCGTCCCACATCGGCGTGTCGACCCAGCCGGGCGAGACGATATTGACGCGGGTGGGGGCAAGCTCCTGCGCCAGCGCGCGGGCGAAATAGCTGAACGAGCCGGCGATCGCCGAGACCACCGAACCACCGGGAACAGGCGGCCGGTCCTTGTTGATGCCCGAGGTGAAAATCAACGAGCCGCCCTTTCTCAGACCGCGCACGGCATGCTTGGCCAGCATCACCGCGCCGATCAGCTTGTTGTCGACAAAGCCGCGCACGAACGCCATGTCGGCGTCGCCGATCGGATAGTTCGGCGGCGGCGTGCCGGCGGTGGAGGCGAGGTGGTCGAAGGCGCCGACGTCGTCGAACAGGCGGGCGATCTCGGCTTCGTCGGTCATGTCGGCGGCAATGCTCTTTGCCCGGCCGCCAAGCGCCTTTTGTGCCGCCCTCAGCCTGTCGGCCGAGCGGCCCACGATCACCACTTCGGCGCCGTCTTCCAACGCGGCTTTCGCCACGCCGAGACCGATGCCGGAACTGCCACCGACGACGACGATTTTCTCCCCCCTGAGCGATGCCATTGACACCTCCTGTTGTTGGAAATTCGGTGATTATTCCGCGCGGGCGTGGGCGGCTTCGATGTCGGCGAGGATGATCTTCATCATCGAATACATCGCCTGCCGGGCCCGGTGCGCCTTGTCACGGTCCGGATCGTTCATCAGCCGGATCGCCGCCTCGGGGATGACCTGCCAGTAGACGCCAAACTTGTCCTTCAGCCAGCCGCAGGGTTTTTCCACGCCGCCGCCCGCCGTCAGCGCCTGGTAGTAATAGTCGGTCTCGGCCTGGTCCTTCGTCTCGATGTAGAGCGACATGCGCTCGTTGAAGGCCGGCATCCCGCCGGCGTTGAGCGCCGTCAGCCGCAGCCCCTCGAGCTCGAAGTCGAAGATCGCGTGCGGCACGTTGCTGCCGCCGACATGATCGGTGAAGGTCACCGTCTCCAGCGCGCGGCTGTTGGCGAACACCGAGAGATAGAAGTCGCGGGCCTGCTCGGCATTGCCGGTGTACCAGAGGAAGGGGTGAATGGTGGCCATGTCGTCCTCCTGAAGTGAGGTTTGATCACAAATCTTGTGAGGATTTGTGACTGGAAAAAGCCGCATGGACAAACCAAAATTTGGCAAGTATTTGTTACCAACGCTCACAAATCCTTGGCACGCGCATGCCCCGGAAACTGCCGCCGCTCAACGCATTGCCGGCCTTCGAGGCCGCCGCCCGGCATCTGAATTTTTCCCGCGCGGCCGACGAGCTCAACCTCACCCATGGTGCCATCAGCCGGGCGGTAAAACATCTCGAGGAGCAGCTCGGCGTACAGCTGTTCGAGCGCGCGACGCGCTCGGTGCGCCTCACCCCTGTCGGCGAACCCTATGCCCGCGCCGTGCGCGAGATGCTCGACCAGCTGTCGGTGGCGACGCTAGCTGCGACATCGCGCCATTCGAACACGAGCCTGAATGTCAGCACCTCGGACGGTTTTGCCGGCAAATGGCTGGTGCCCCGGCTCTACCGTTTTCATCGCGCGCATGGCGACATCGATGTCAGGGTATCGACGTCAGGCAAGCTGACCAACTTCCTCGGCGACGGCATCGACATCGCCATTCGCTATGGCGGCGGCCATTACCCCGGGCTGACCTCGGAATTCCTGACCGGCGAGGAGGTGTTTCCGGTCTGCAGCCCAAGGCTGCTCGAAGGGCTGCACCCGCTGCGCACGCCTGCGGATCTCAAACACCACACGCTGATCCGCGACGGATACCGCATCGACTGGGCGGCGTGGCTGGCAAGCGCTGGCGTCGAAGGCGTCGATCCCAATAGCGGGCTGACCTTCGATTCCGCCACCTTCGCGGTCGAGTCGGCCGTGCAAGGCGAAGGCGTCGTGCTCGGCCGCACCATGCTGGTCTCAGCCGACCTCGCGACTGGGAGATTGGTGCGGCCTTTCGATCATGCGCTGAAGGCGGTTTCGAGTTTTTACGTGGTGTACCCGCCGGAAGCGATCAGGCAGCGCAAGGTGAAGGCGTTCCGGGACTGGCTGTTTGCGGAGGTGGGGTAGGGGGCGCCTACCGCTCAGGTGGTCGCCGGTTGCGGCGGGAGCTGACAATGGCCACATTCTTCTTGCGGGATCGGCCGTCAAGCTGGTTCAACCTCTCGCGAGGTGTTAGGCGTTCGAGCATTGGGGGCTTGCAGTGCTTCAGAGATTTCCCAAAACGGTAAAGTGGCACAACGACCGCATGCAGCGGCTGGCGAGCCTCGCCAAGGCTCTGGCCTTCCAGACTTTGGCGATGACGTTCGCCACGATGATTGCCGTGACGTTTTGGCGGCAGCTTGCTGACACGCAGACACCGTTCGGGTTGATTTTTAGCCTCGTGGTTTCGCTGATCCTTGCCAGCAAGATCATCCCGGGCTTGTTCGACCTATGGCGGATGTTCCTGTGGGCTGGCCGCGCACTCTTTCGCCCCAGGGGAACGCAGTACCTTCAGATAGCCGTGGCGTCACTGGTGACCTTCGGCTGGATTGCGATGATGGTCGTGACAGCACTGAGGTTGGCCGGGCCGGTGATGCAGTTTTTCGGGCGCTGGGGGATTCACGTATCGGTGTAGGTAGTGGCCTGTCGACCGGCCCGCGCCGTTCGGGTAACAATGGCTGCCTTTGGCGAAAGGGGTCCAATGCGGCATGTTCCCATCGTGATGCAGCCTTATGGCGGCATCGCGAACAGAATGTTCCAGTACATGTTTTGCGATGTGCTGGCCAAGCGCATCCCCGAGGGCTATGTCTGCAACGCCGAGCTGCCGGAATGGTCCATCGCCAGGGTGCGGCCGCCTTTGTTCTGGAAATATCGGCTGCTTCGGGTCGCGGGCTTTCATCGCTACGACCCCGACGGCATCACTGCGGCGTTCCGCGAAAAACGGGCGCGCAGCATCCGCTTCAAGGGCTTCGCGCAGAGGCTGGGCTATTATGACCGGGATGAGGTGTCCCGGCTGTTTGACGGGCGCACGATCGAAGCGCCAACCTACGGCGACGATTTTCTCGTCATCAATGTGCGGGCCGGCGAAATCCTCGACGGGTTCCATCGCAACTATTGCCCGATGCCATTCGGGTTTTTCGAGGCTCTCATCAGGGAGAGCGGCCGCAAGCCGGTCTTTGTCGGCCAGACCCATGACGACAATGATTATTGCCGGCGCCTGCGGCAGCGTTTTCCCGACGCCGTCTTTGCGCCGAAGATTTCGCCATTGACGGATTTCGAGACGCTGCGCCGGGCGAGCCATCTCGTCGCCGCGGTCAGCAGCTTTTCCTGGCTGGCCTGCTGGCTGTCGTCGGCGCGCACGATCAGCCTGCCGGTGGCCGGCATCTTCGACCCGTTGATCAGGCCCGATATCGACCTGCTCCCGCTTGACGACGCCCGCTATCGGTTCCACCAATTCGACATGGGCGACTGGACGGGCTCTTCCGAGCAACTCGCAGCCTTCTATGGCGATGCGATCCCGTTCCGGCAGGTTGAGCCTCGGGCAGCAGCCGATGGCGCGGGGAAAGCGTTGCGATGAGAATTCCGTTTTCGGTCAAAAGGCCGGTGATCTGCGCGATCATGAAGCTGGAGCAGCCCTATGTGATCGAGTGGGTCGCGTGGCACAAGCTGCATGGCTTCGACCTGATGATCGCCGACAACTGCACCGCCGGACCGCAGACGGCGGTGCTTTCGGCGTTGCGCGATGCCGGCTGGATCCGGCTGGTCGACTGGCGGCACGACACGGTGCTGCCGCAGCGGCGGGCCTATTCCTATCTTTACTGGCAGGCACTGCTCAACGGTTACCGCTATCTGGGCTTCATGGACGCCGACGAGTTCCTCGAGCCGCTCGACGGACCGCCCTGGAGCGGAGCGGAACTGGTCCGCTCGCTGTTGAGCCTGCCCGGCGTGCGCAGCGCCGCTTTTCGCTGGGTGAATTTCGGCAGCGACGGCAAAGAGGTCTATGACGACGAACTGGTGACGGTGCGGTTTCAAAGGCGCGGCACGCATGTCGCCCCGACCGCGCGCTGGAAGAAATCGTTTGCCCGCGTGTCGTCGGTGCTGCGCAAGGCGCTGCGCGATCCGAAGCTGCTCATGCCGCACCCGCACGGCTTCCGCATCTCGCTGCGCCGGACGCTGGTCGACGGCATGACGCTCGACAAGCACCCGGCCGCCATGCCGATGGAATGGAAAATCGGCTGGATCCGCCACTATGCCGTGAAATCGAAGCAGGAACTGGCTGACAAGCATGCCCGCGGCGGCGGCTACACGCCGCAGAGCGAGGCGCCGTCGCTCGAAGAGTACAGGGCGTCGAGAGATCAGAACGATATTTTCGATCCGCTCGACGATGCGACGGTCAGAACCTTGCGAGCAAAGGTTGCGGAAATCGTCGCATCGCTTGACCCGGCGGTCATCGCCCAGACGCGGCCGCTGTTCACGCAGCGCGGCTGAGGACAAGCGGCGCGGTGGCCATGCCGTAAAACGACATCGAGGCGCGGCGCTCGGCATTTGCGGCATCGAGCCGCCAGCCGGGCGCACGGGTGAACAGCGCTTCGATCATTGCCGCGATCTCGATGCGGGCGACATGCTGGCCGAGGCAGACATGCAGGCCGGTGCCGAAGGTCATCGACATGGCCGGCTGTCGCGTGAGGTCCAGCCGGTCGCCATGCGGGAAGACGGCATCGTCGCGGTTGCCGCTGCCGAGCACCGGTACGACCGCTTCGCCGGCAGCAATCCTGATTTCGCCGAGGTCGATGTCTTCCGCCGCGATGCGGGCGACAGCGTATTGCACCGAGGCACCATAGCGAAGCAGTTCGGCCGCGGCGTTGCTCCAATCGACCACGCCGCGCTCGAGCAGCGCGCGCTGTTCGGGGAAACGATCCAGGGCGACCAGGGCGTTGCCGAGAGCGTCGACGACGGTTTCCTGCCCGGCAAACAGCATGAAGACCACGTTGGCCACCATGTCCTCGCGCGACCAGCGGCCCTCTGCCACCTCCCTCACCATGCCGGCGACCATTCCATGCGGCCGATAGGCGTGACGAGCCAGCCGTTCCTCGACAAAAGCCTGGCATTCGCCATAGGCCTCGGCGCTTGCTGCTGCCGGCTGCTCCTTTCGCATGTCGAAGGCGATTGCTATGCGGCGGGTCACCGATTTCAGGGCCCAGGGGTCCTCAATCTCAAGGCCGAGGATTTCCTGCAGCAGCCAGAAGGACACCGGCACGGCGAGGCCGGCAACGGCGTCGACGCGGCCGTCGGCCAGCGCCTGGTCTACCAGGTCGCGGCTTAGCGCCCGAAGACCTTGCGTCAGCACCTCGACGGCCGGACGGGCGAGGTAACCGGCGACCGGCCGGCGCAAGGCACCATGCCGCGGCGGATCGGCGAGCAGCAAAGACCGGGTAAGCAGCGCCATCGCCGCCTGGTCGACAAGCTTGCGTCGGACCTCTTCGTACTGGCCCGGCGGCGCCTGCAGCAGAGCGGGGTGCTTCAACACGCGCGACACCAGGTCATGGCTGAAGACATAATAGGCGTCGGCAATCTCCGGATAGGGTGCCGTGCCGCGCGCGATGCCGCCGGCGGCGCGCATGCGGGCAAAATGCGGAAACGGATCGTCGCCGAGCACGAACGGATCGAAGAACGGAACCGTCATGAAGCGGCCGGAACGTGTGTCATTCACTGAGATCCTTTGGCACTGAGATCCTTGGCTGAAATGACCCGAAATCCCCCGGATGCCGGGTCCTGCGGAAAGAAATCCGGCATGACATAGAGGAACTCGCATTCAAGGGCACGATAATGCAGACGGAGCAGCGGATCCCGGATGATTTCTTCCAGCGGCGGTCTTATGCCGGTCTCGTTCCAACGGTCGATGGTGGCGCGGAACCTCGGGTCCGCCTTGACATGGTCATCGTCCTCGGCCGGGGAACCGGCATAGGACGAACAGCGGCCATCACCGATCAGCCAGCGGGCGCCGAGGCGGCGGCCGTGGCGCTCCATCTCCTTCAGCAGCCGGATCGCCGTGTTGGAGCCGCGATGGCTGGGGCGGACGCAGAGATTGTAGGCGTAAAGCGCGTGAACCGGCTCGCTGCGCGGCAGTGACGCATAGGCATCGAAATTTGCCGGGAAATCGGCGCGCACCAGGGGGTCCTGGCTGGTCTCGGTGAAGCAGATGGTGCCGGCGAGCACGTTGCCATGGATTGCTCCGAACATCGTGTGCCCAAGCGCCAGCCGGCGGCGAATGGTTGCCTCGCTCGCTTGCAGCGGGGCGGCCCAGGCGGCAGCCTCGAGCTCCATCAGCAACGGCATGTCTTCCATGTCTAATTGGCGGATGGGTACCGCAACATTGTCTAAATTCATCTGCCGGCTGCCTCGACTTTTAGCGCGTTAGTGGCATATGGCAGTTCCTGCCAATACGATTTGCAGCTGCATGGAAACGTCAACCAGTTCTATCTCCTGTTTGACGCAACGCTGGAACGAGAACCATTTCACGGCCTCCCCGAATCTCTCTAATCATCATGGTTCCCCTTTGCAATTACATACGGATAATGGGATCGCATGATATTCTATGTGGCACATAGGGAGCACGCATACACCCAGGCGGTGGTGCTGCTTTATCATCGGACCGACCTGCAGGCGTCGTTCCGGCTGGTGCGCTATGAGGATGCCGGGCTGCTGCGCGGCGTTCGCGCCGGCGTGGTCATCTGGTCCGACATGGACCGGCTAAGTCCCGACGAATTGAGCCGCGCCGCCTCCATCAGCGCCGAACTGGCTGAGAAGACAGGTCTGACACAGCTCAATCACCCGACCGCCAGCCTGCAGCGCTTCGACCTTTTGCGCATGCTGCACGCCGACGGCAGCAACGCTTTTCGTGTGTTCAGGCCGGACGAGCTGGAAAACCCGATACGCTATCCCGTTTTCATCCGCGACGAGGCGGGCGCGCTGTACAAGGAGCCGCCACTGCTGCACGGCCGCCCGGCGCTGGACGCCGCAATCGCCCGGCTGGACGGCAGCGATCTGATGCGGCCGATGGTGGTGGAGATGATCGGTACGCCAGGGGCGGACGGTTACTTCAGGAAATACGCCGCCTTTCGGGTCGGCGATACGATCTATGGCCAGCACTGCGCCATGTCGAAATCATGGTTCGTCAAGAATTCGCCCGCGCAGTTGCTGCCGGCGCACATCGAAGAAATCAGGAGCTATATCGATACGAATCCTGACGCCGATGCGGTCATGCAGGTCTTCGAAAAAGCCCGCATGCAGTATGGCCGCATCGACTACACCTTCGTGGACGGCAGGCTTGTGGTGTTCGAGATCAACAGCAATCCCACCGTGCTCAGCGACCCGCCGACGCCGTTTGCCAGCTATGACCCGAAACCCTTCGCCGACCGTCATGCCGAAGCGCTGCTTGCCCTGCCGCAAGTGAGCGCGCCGGACACGCTGCCCGCGATCGACGCCGCCCACCGCGCGGCCCTGGCGACGTTGCGGCGGCAGTACCGGGTGAGGCGGTTGAAGTTGGTGGTGCGCAGGGTGCTGAGGCGGGTGCGGGGGAGGTAGGGGCGATAATCGGCGTATGCCGCGCGTGCCGTTTTCGTGGAAGTCTTGTCGCACCCATCCGCCTGCCGGGAACCAAACCACACGCTAAATTGTTCCAGTTTGATTCGACGCCGACGAGCCCTGCCTGTTGGGTAAGCGGCGATCTTGAGGAGCTTCATCCATGACCATCTCGTCCAGCTTTCGTTCGCTTGCGGTTGCGGCTATCGCCGCAGTTGCCGTCAGCGCTGCCAGTGCGGCGCATGCCGATAGCGCCACGATTCGCTTTTCCGTCTACAAGGCGGCGTTCTTTGTCGGTGGCTCCGGTGGCGAGGGGACGCTGACCTACCATGGCCGCTCCTACCCCATCTCGATCGGCGGCGTTTCGGGCGGGTTCGCCTTTGGCGTGTCCAAGACCTACTTCAAAGGGACTGTGCGCAACATCCGCAGGGTTCGGGATGCAACCGGGGTTTATGGTGCTGCGGGAGGCGGTGGCGCGATCGGCAAGGGCGCGCAGGTGATTGTTATGACCAATGACAGGGGCGCCAAGCTGGAGCTCACGGGCCGGCAGGTGGGGTTGCAGGTGAATGCGGATTTGAGCGGGATCGCGATTTCGTTGAAGTAGGGGGCATCGCTCTGGGTGGGTGAGCTCGCCAAGGGTGATGGCAATCGCGTGTAAAAGGCCCCCTCATCCGGCCGCTTCGCGGCCACCTTCTCCCCGAGGGGAGAAGAGATGGGCACATCGCTGGCTCCCTCCTCTCCCCTCGGGGCGAGGTCGGATTGCCCCGAATTGCCCTTCGCAATTCGGTTGGCAATCCGGGTGAGGGGGAACTTGCTCCCGTGCGATTGTCCCGCGCCCGGATGGCAAGCTTGGCGAATGCAGCCTTGAGACCGCCCTACCTCTCCTCGACAATCCTTAGATACGCCGCCGTCACGAACAGCACGATCAGCCCGAACAAAATCCGCCTCGCGCCCTCCGGCATCTGCAGGATCGTCAGCAGCGTCGTCAGCACGGTCAGGATCAGCGCGCCGATGATGGTGCCGGTGTAGCCGCCGCGGCCGCCGAAGATGGAGGTGCCGCCGATCACGGCCGCCGCCACTGAAGGCAGCACCAGCGGTTCGGCGAGCGACAGTGAGGGGGCTTTGATCAGGCCGATATAGAGCAGGCCGGTGATGCCGGCGAGCACGCTGGAGGTGACGTAGAGCGCGGTGATTACCTGCCAGTATTGCACGCCCGACAGGCGGGTCGCATGCTCATTGTCGCCGACGGCATAGAGCAGGCGGCCGAAGCCGGTGCGGGCAAGCGTGAAGACGATCAGCGCTGCCAGCGGCAGGAACAGAAGCAGTGCGTTGGGGAAGCCCCAGGTAACGCCGGTGCCGAGCCAGGCGAGGAAGTCGGGAATCTTGGCGCCCGACGCGATCACCGTGCGCTGGTAGACTTGCAGGCAGCCGGTGCCGATCAGGCTGGTGCCCAGCGTCATGATCAGCGGGTGGACGCGGAAGACGCCGACGCCGACGCCGTTGACCAGGCCGATCAGCACCGCCGGCATCATCGCCAGCAGGAATGCCACTGCCGGGTCCTGGTTGACGATCTGCGTGGCCATGATGAAGGCGCTCATCGTCGCCACCGTGCCGACCGAAAGGTCAATGCCGCCGGTCAGCATGGTCATGGTCTGGCAGCCGGCGAGGATCGCCAGCGGTATGGCGAACTTTATCGTGTTGGCGATCCAGCGCTCGTTGACGATGCCGGGGCGCAGGATCTGCAGGATCGCCACCAGGATGACGAGCAGGATGATCAGCGGGATGAGCGGGCGATCGGCCATGAAGCGCTTTATGCGGCGGCCGAGGGGGACGGGGGTGATCGCGCTGGTGCTCATGGGGTGGCTCGCGATTGGAGTGGCGCGACGCATCTTTGCCTTCTCCCCCTGTGGGAGAAGGTGGATCGGCGCGATGGCGCCGAGACGGATGAGGGGTGTTCCAGCGGAGTGAGACGTCGGTGTTTTCTGGAACACCCCTCATCCGTCTTGCCGCTGCGCGGCAATCCACCTTCCCCCACAAGGGGGGAAGGAAGAAGCGCGCGTTGATGCCCACCCATCATTGCCGCCCCCGCATCGTAATAAACGCGCCGAACATCACCACCGCCACCATGATCAGGCCCTCGATGATGGCGGTGACATTCGGGTCGATGGCGAGCAGCGTCAGATCCGTGCGCACCAGGCGCAGCACGAAGACGGCGACGATGGGGCCGAGCAGGCCACCCTTGCCGCCGCCGAGCGCCACGCCGCCCAGCACGACCGCGGCGACGCTGGCCAGCAGATAGGGGCCGGGGATGGGGGCGCCGATGCCGGTGCTCATGGTCAGCGCCAGACCGCCAAAGGCGGCGAACAGGCCAGACAGCGCATAGGCGATGATGCGGGTGCGCTTGACCGGCACGCCCGAGCGGAACGCCGCCAGTTCGCTCGAGCCGATGGCGTAGAGGGAAAGGCCGAGGCGCGAGCGCCTGAGCGGTATCCAGATGATGCAGAGGCAGACGATCAGCACCAGCAGCGCCTTGGGCAGCCAGGCGTCGATGGAGTCGGGCAGGCCGGGGATCGGCACGGTGCCGGAGATCAGCGCCTTCAGCCATTCGGCGGCAGCGCCGCCCGGCGCGTCGAGCACCAGCAGGGCGGCGCCTTGCAGCACGAACAGCATGGCGAGGGTGACGACAATGTCGGGCACGCGGGTGACGACGATGAGCAAGCCGTTCAGCGCGCCAAGGACAAAACCCATGGCGAGCACGAACGGCACGACGAACAGCGCGTATTCCTCCGACGCGCCATTCATCATCGAAGCGGCGGTGACGCTGGTCAGCGCCATCATGGCGGCGACCGACAGGTCGATGCCGCCGGCGATGACCACCACCGTCTGCGCGGCCACCGCAAAGGCGTAGGGCAGCACGGCGCGGGCGAGCGAGCCGAAATCGCCGCTGCCATAGGCGGGCTGGATGATCCTGGTGGCGATGAACAGCACGATGAGCAAAGCGAACAGGCCGACGACCCAGCCCTGGCGGCGCAGGAAATGGTTCATGGCGTCGCCTCCGGCGCATCAGAAGCATTCGCAGTCGGATCGGCCAATATGCCGATATCGGCCTTGGCGCCGCGCGGCAGGCCATAGGCGGCGCGCATCAGCGCCGGCTCGTCGGCCTCCTCGACCGGAAAAATGTCGACCAGGCGGCCGCCGAAGATGACGATGACGCGGTCGCAGACGCGCTGCACCTCTTCCAACTCCGACGTGTAGAACAGCACCGACTTACCGTTGCCGGCGAGCTCGCGCAGCAGCTTGTAGATCTCCTGCTTGGTGCCGACATCGATGCCGCGCGTCGGGTCGAAGCACAGGATCGTGCGGGCGTCGGCGGCGATCCAGCGGGCGATGGTCACCTTCTGCTGGTTGCCGCCGGACAGGCGCTGCACCTCTCCTTGCGCGCGGGTGTCGATCTGCAGCCGCTCGATGGCGCTGAGCACGGTGGCGCGCTCACGGCGCATGTTGATCGGCCCCCAGTTGCGCAAGGCGGCACTGAAGGGCAACGCAATGTTTTCACGCACCGAGCGCTGCATGGCGAGCGCCTCGGAACGGTCGCCAGGCACATAGGCGATGCCGGCGCGGATGGCGTCGATCGGGTGGGAGAATTTCACGGGGGCGCCATCGACTTCGATCGTGCCGCCGGAGGGGCGGATCGAGCCGGCAAGTGCGGCGAACAACTCGTCCTGGCCCTGGCCTTCGAGCGCGACGACACCGGCCACCTCGCCATCGGCGAGATCGAAAGAGACATCGCTGAGCTTGGTGCCGACGCGCAGATTGTGCACGGCAAGCCGCGGCTTGGCAGCGGCGGGCGCTGCCTTCTCGGCGGCGCTGCGCGCGGCGACATGGGTTTTCACGATGCGGGTGCCGAGCATGAGCTCGACGATCTTTTCTTCCACGCCCGGCACGATGTCGACGACGCCGACGGTCTCGCCGTCGCGCAGCACGGTGGCGCGGTCGCACAGTGCCGAGATCTCGACGAAGCGGTGCGAGATGAAGATCACCGCGCGGCCGGCATCGCCCTGGCGGCGCACCACCTCCAGCACCTTTTCGGCGAGGTTGGCGGGGAGCGCCGCCGTCATCTCGTCGAGCAGCAGCACATCGGGCTCGACGGCGAGTGCGCGGGCAAGGTCGAGCACGCGCAGCACGGCGAGCGGAATGTCGCGCGCGGTGTCGCGCAGATCGAGGTCGGCAATGCCGAGCTCGCGCACCCAGGCGCGGAACGGCTCGACCGGCGTGCCGGTCAGCCTGAGATTGGACAAAACGTCGAGGTCGGGGATCAGCGACGGCTCCTGGTAGACCGGCAACAGCCCGGCGCGGCGCGCGGCCGCCGGCGAGCGAATGTCGCGCGCCTCGCCGCGGATCAGGATGCGGCCGGCGTTGGCTGGAATGGCGCCGGTCAGGATCTTCACCAGCGTCGACTTGCCGGCACCGTTGGCGCCCATGAGGGCGTGGACCTCGCCCGGCAGGACGGACAGCGACGCGTTGCGCAGGGCGGCGACCGCACCGTAGTTCTTGGCGACGCCAGAGGCGTCGAGGAGGGGGCTGGTGGTCAAATGGTGGTCTCGGTTTGTGTGGTCTGTTTAAAACAACAGTACGCCAGGCTTGTGCGCGGCGTACTGCTGAAAGGCTCCCCCTTCTCCCCTTGTGGGAGAAGGTGTCGCCGAAGGCGACGGATGAGGGGTGTTCCAGCGGAGTGAGGCGTTGGTGTTCCCCGGAACACCCCTCATCCGTCTCGGCGCTAACGCGCCGATCCACCTTCTCCCACAAGGGGAGAAGGCAGAGGCGCCCTGCTTACTCCCCAGGCCCCTTGCACGCCACGATCTGCTCCTTCGTGTACGTCGTCCACTCGGGGATCGAGATCGAGACCGGCCATTCGGGGCTCAGCGACGGATCGGCCGCTGCCTTCAGCTTGGCCTTGCCTTCTTCGGTGGCGTTTTCCCAGAGCTGCGGCTCGACCAGCACGGTCTGCTGCGCCGGCTTCTTGCCGTCGAGGATCTGCAGCGCGAGTGTCACGCCGGCGCCGCCGATCGAGCCGGGGTTGGTGACGGCGGCGCCGACCAGACCCTTGACCGAGCTCAACTGGCCGACAAAGCCGGCATTGTCGGCGCCGACCACCGGCACCAGCGGCGCCTGCGATTCCACCAGCGCGTCGACGATGACGTTGTCGATGCCGGAGGTCCAGATGCCGTTGATCGGCGTGCCGGTGGCCAGGAACGACAGCATCTGCTGCTTGGCCTGGTCCTGCTGCCAGCCGGTGAAGACCTCCTGCGCGACCTTCACGTCGGGGAATTCGGCCAGCGCCTTCTTGAAGCCTTTGTCGCGATCGGAGTCAGCGGACGCGCCGGCGGCGCCGCGCATGTAAAATACCTCGCCCTTGCCGCCCATCTGCTGGAACAGCCATTTGGCGCCGAGATAGGCATACTGCTCCTGGTTGTTGGAGATGATGTAGGCCGACGGCTCGGTGACCGCCTGGTCGACGGCGACGACGACGATGCCGGCCTTGGTGGCTTCCTCAAGGCCCGCCTTGATGCCGGCGGGATCGGCCGGGTTGACGACGATGGCGTCGACCTTGGCGCTGATCAGGTTGCGAATGTCTTCGAGCTGGCCGGCAGCGTCGGTGTTGCGGTGGGCGATGTTGAGTTTGGTCACTTCGCCCGAAGCCAGCGCCTGCGCCTTCATGGCGCAGACCATTTCCTCGCGCCAGCCATTGCCCTGCACGGTGTTGGAAATGCCGATCGTGTATTTGCCTTCGGCCGACGAGACGCCCATCGAGGCGAGCAGCGCGGCACCCGCAAGTAGTGGGACCATGGTCAGTATTTTCTTCATGTCAGTACTCCTCCACATTGTTTTTTCAGTTTCTGGGTTTTGCTCCCGACGGGGTCAAAACCAAGTTGTTGCCTCGTCATTTGACGAAGGGGCGCAGCACGTCGCGGGCCAGCAGGAAACCGCGCTTGACCTGATCGTCGCTGCCTTCAAATCGCCTGTCCTCATGTTCGATGATGACCGAGCCGTCATAGCCGGCGCGGTAGAGGCCGGAGAAGAAGCCGCTCCAGTCGACATCGCCCAACCCCGGCATGCGCGGCACCTGCCAGCCTATCCCGGCGGAAAGGATTCCGCGCTCATAAAGTCCATCATGATCAATCATCAGGTCCTTGGCGTGGACATGCAGCATGTAGGGGCCGAATTCCCTGATAAAGCGGGCCTGGTCGATCATCTGCCAGACCAGATGCGAGGGGTCGAAATTCATGCCGACCTCGCCGCCCCATGCCTCCAGGATGCGGCGCCAGATCTGCGGCGAGTACGCGATGTTGTGCCCGCCCGGCCATTCGTCATAGCTGAAGATCATCGGGCAGTTCTCGAAGGCGAGTTTTATGCCGTGGTCGCGCGCATAAGCGACGATCTCGGGCCAGACCTTCAGCGCGTCCTGCCAGTTGACGTCGACGGTTTTGGAGGCATCGCCGCCACAGAAAGTGTTGACGACCGGCACGCCCATATTGGCGGCCAGCACGATCACCTTCTTCAGATGGCCGATAACGGCCTCGCGGTGCGCGGGGTCTGGGTGCAGCGGGTTCGGATAGTAGCCGAGGCCGGAGACCGTCAGCTTCTTCTGCGTCAACTCCGCGACGATTTCTTTCGCCTCTTGCGGCGAGGTGGAAGCGGCATCGATATGGCTGGTGCCGGCATAGCGCCGCGTCGCGCCGGAGGTTTTCGGCCAGCAGGCGATCTCCAGCGCCTCGAAGCCGGCGGAATGCGCCCAGCCGGCGACTTCGGCAAGCGGCGTCTCCGCGAACGGTGCCGTCAGCAGTCCAAGTTTCATCATGCCTCCCAATCCTTATAATGCCGATTGTTTGGATCGTTTCAACCGTGCAACCTCATCTTGTTCCAGACTGTGCCGGACGGTCGCCATCGGAGTGTCCGAAAGCAGGTCGCCAAGTGCCGATGTGACGGCCGCACGGAACGTCCCGTCAGCGGCAAGGCCGGGATCGAATATCCCGTCGATGGCAAGGATGGCGGAAGCCAGCGTCTGTGCATCATGGCCAGCCGCGTCAGCGATCGCAGCGACCTTGCCGGCATAAGGATCCGACACCGGCCAGCGTTTGCCGAAGCGGTCGGAAGCCTGGATCAGATAGGCCATCCAGCCGGCGACCGGTACCGCCAAAAGGCCGATGCTCTCACCCTGGCTCAGCCGGTCGCGGATCGGGTTGAGCAGGCGCTGGACGATCTTCTGCGAACCGTCGGTGGCGACCTGGTGGTTGCGGTGGCGGATTGCGGTGTTCTTCAGCCGGGCAAGGCTTTGTTCGACATAGGCGAGCGGCAGGATGCCCGGCACGGGCATCAGCGTCGGCACAGTCTCTTCGACCAGCATGCGCCTGATGAAGTCCGACAGCAGCGGGTCGGCCATGGCATCCGACGTGTGCTCGAGGCCGGCCAGCACGCCGAGTGTGGCAAGCGTCGTCTGGGCGCCGTTCAGCACCCGCATCTTCAGATGCTCGAACGGCGTGACGTCGTCGACGAAGGTGGCGCCGACCAGATCCCAGCGCGGCATGCGGCCGGCGAATTTTTCCTCGATCACCCACTGCCGGAACGGCTCGCCGACAGCAACGGCGCCATCGCGGTAGCCGAACCAGTTTTCGACGCTATCGAGGTCATCCTGCGTCACCGCCGGGGCGATGCGGTCGACCATGGACGACGGGAAGGCGACACTGGCCGCGATCCAATCCGCCAGCCCATTGCCGCGCCGTTCGGCAAAGCTGCGCACGACATTGGCCAGGATGATGCCGTTGGCCGGGATGTTGTCGCAGGAGAGCAGTGTCAGCGGCCGCTCATGCGTGGCCATGCGCAGCTCCAGCGCCCGCACCAGCAGGCCGGGCACGCTGCGCGGCGTCTCGGGGTTGGCGAGGTCGTGGACGATGTCGGGATGGGTAAGATCGAGTTCACCGCTCGACGGGATGTGGCAATAGCCTTTTTCCGTCACCGTCATTGTCACCAGTTCGATGTCGGGCGACACCAGAACACCCAGCGCCGGTGCGGCGCTCTCCTGGCTGTCGACCACCCGGACGATGCTGCCGATGACGCGCGCCTCGATGTGGCTGTTTTCCCGGATCAGTCGTGTGTAGAGCCCGCTCTGCCGTCCCAGCGTGTCGGCAAGGCCGGGTGGGCGGATGTTGATGCCGACGATCCCCCAGCGGTCGAAGCGGAGCGAGATGAGATCGTCGGTGTATTCGGCCTGGTGACAGCGGTGGAAAGCACCGACGCCGAGATGCGCCATGCCGGGCGAGAGCAGCGTGCGGTCGTAGGACGGTGTCTGCACCGATGCCGGCAAGCGATCGAGCAGCCCCGGCCCGAGTGTCTCGGCGGAAGCGCTCATCGGTTCGCCCCGATCACCGCTTGCTCCTGGTCGACCACCGCGCCGGTCATCGGCCCTGCGGCGTCGGAGAGCAGAAAAACGGCCAGGCTGGCAATATCGTTGGGCGTCAGCAGCCGGCCGAAAGGCTGCGCGGCATTGGCCTTGTCGAGCCAGCCCGGGCCATTACCCAGCGTCTGCGCCTGCATGACGCGTTCGGCCGGCGTGTCGGTCCAGCCGACATTGATGCCGTTGACGCGGATGCGGTCGAAGCGGTGGGCGTTGGCCGCGTTCTTGGTCAGCGTCGCCAGCGCGCCCTTGGTGGCGGAATAGACGGCGAGCTCCGGCGAGCCGCAATGGGCGTTGATCGACAGGATGTTGAGAATAGCGCCGCCCTGGCCGCGTTTCTTCATGTCGGCAATCGCCGCCTGCATCAGGAAGAACGGCGCGCGCGCATTGACGGCGAACAGCGCCGCCCAGTCGTCGAGGCTGGCGTCGAGGAATGAGGCACGGTCGGTCAGCCCGGCGGCGTTGACCAGCGCATCGATGCGGCCGAAGCGCTCGATGCAGGCTTGCGCCAGAAGGGCAGGGGCTTCCGGGTCGGCGAGATCGGCAGCAACGAAGACGGTCGGCGTGCCCAACTGCGAGAGCTCGGTCGCCACGGCCTTGCCGCGCGTTATCTCGCGCCCGGTGACCAGAAGGCCGGCCGCACCGGAACGGGCCAGCGTCTCGGCGATCGCACGGCCAATGCCTTGCGTCGACCCGGTGACCAAAGCCACCTTGCCGTCCAGCCGGATCTCCATTCCTCCTCCCGGGAATAAAGTTTCTATTTTTAGAAATATGGAACGCTAATTCCCGATAGTCAATTGGACCAGCGGCGCCTCACTCCCCGCGCCGCGCTGCCACCCCATGGACCAGCGCCATTCCCACGGCGAGTGATGCCGCCAGCGAGCGGAAGCCGGCGAAGTCGGATTCCACCACTTCCAGCCAGGCGTCCGACAGGCGGATCAGCGGGCTGAAGGTGCTGTCGGTGACGGTGACGATGCGCGCCTTGCGCTCATGCGCGACCGCGACGAGGTCGGGCGTGATCGAATTGTAGGGGCTGAAGGAGACGGCGAGCACCGCATCCTTCATGCCGATGCAGCCGATCTGGTCGAGCGCCGAGGAGCCGACATTGTCGACCAGCACGTTGCGCACGCCTTGCTGCGACAGCGTCAGCGACAGATAGGCGGTGACCGGAAAGGCGCGCTTGGAGCCGATGACATAGATCAGCTCGGCATCCGCCAGCAGCGCCACCATCTTGTCGAAACTCGCGACGTCGAAGCCGGCCTCGATGCGGCCGAGCGAGGCCTGCGATGCCCCGACCATGCCGCGCAGGAAATGCAGATTGGGCTCGGTCTCGGTGCGCGGCTCGCCGCGCCCTTCCGGCCACGAACCCTTGACGTGTTCCTTGAACAGGCCCTGGAAATCGGAAAAGCCGGAATAGCCGAAGATTTGGGCGAAGCGCACCAGCGTCGAGGGCTGCACGCCGGCCTGCGCCGCCACCTGCGCGATGGTGCCGAGCGCCACATCGCTCGGATGCTGCCACAGGAAGATCGCCACCTGGCGCAGGCGCTTGGGGAAATGCACCGTGCCCGACGACAGCACGGCGCGCAGTTCCTCATAGGTCTGCGGCTGGATGTAGCCGAGTGCGGCCAGCGAGCGCCCGCGCTTGCGCGTCGCCGCCTCGTCGACGACCGACCGTCCGGATGCTTTGCTTGCGCCACTCATGATTTTCAGGCTAGCGCGATACGATTGTTTTACAATATGAAAATTGGAAATCGTGTTCGAAAGCGGTCTGCCGGGAGGAGAAGCAAAATGGTCTACGCAACATCGGACGGATCGGCGGGCAAGCGGCTCAGGGTCGGCATGGTCGGCGGCGGGCGCAATGCCTTTATCGGCGCGGTGCATCGGCTGGCCATGCGGCTCGACGACCAGATCGTGCTGGTCGCCGGTGCGCTGTCGTCCGACCCGGAAAATGCCGCCGCCTCGGCGGCCGAGATCGGCATCGCGCCGGAGCGCAGCTATGCCGACTACCGCGAGATGGCACGAGCTGAAGCCGCGCGACCCGACGGCATCGAAGCGGTGGTCATCGTTACGCCCAACCATCTGCATGCACCGATCGCCACCGCCTTTCTCGAGGCCGGCATCGACGTGATTTGCGACAAGCCGCTGTCGACGACGCTGGATGAGGCGCAAGCGCTGGTGGCGCTGGCCAAAGCGAAAAAGCGCCGCTTCGTCGTCACCCTCAACAACACCGGCTACGCCATGGTGCGCCAGGCGCGCGAGATGGTGGCAGCGGGTGAGCTCGGACGGATCGTGTCGGTGCACGGCGCCTATATCCAGGACTGGCTGACCAAGCCGATCGACGCGGAAGGCCAGAAGCAGGCGGAGTGGCGCACCGATCCGGCGCGCGCCGGGCAGTCGGCGGTGTTGGCCGATATCGGCGTGCATGCCTTCAACCTGGCAAGCTATATCTCCGGCTGCGAGGCCGAAGCGGTGTCGGCGGATCTGTTCACCGCCGTGCCGGGACGGCGGCTCGACGACAATGCGCATGTGCTGCTGCGCTGGACGGGCGGCGCGCGCGGCACGATCCTGGCCAGCCAGACCTCGCCCGGCCACTACAACGATCTCTCCGTGCGCATCTATGGCGACAAGGCTGGGCTCGAATGGTCGGGCGGGCGGCCGGAAGAACTGCGCTTCTCCGTCTATGGCGAGGAAACCCGCACGCTGGTGCGCGGCGGCCATGGCTCGACGGCGGAAGCCCAGCGCGTGTCGCGCATGCCGGCGGCGCATCCGGAAGGCTATATCGAAGCCTTCGCCAATTTCTACCGCGACGCCGCCGATATCATTCGCGCGCATCGCTCTGGTGGGATGGTGGACGCAGCAAGGGCGGCGCAGGTGCCGGATGTCGTGGATGGGGCGAGGGGCGTGAAGTTTGTCGCGGCGGCAGTGGAGTCGAACGCGGCCGGTGGGGCTTGGACGGCAGCGCGGTTTGGGTGAGGGGTGGGGTAGTTGCTGTGGTTTGGCGGCAGTGCCAATCACCTACGGCGCTCCCCCTCTCCGTCTCGGCTTCGCCGAGCCACCTCTCCCCCGCTCCCGCGGGGGCGAGGAACCCAAGCTTATGGAGGCCGCGACCTCGGAGACTAGCGTTTCCTCGCCCCCATGAAATGGGGGAGAGGTGGCTCGGCGAAGCCGAGACGGAGAGTGGGCTGGCGCGACCTATGCGATTGCCCTGGATGCCGTTGCCGCAGCAAACCGATCCACATCGAAACCAGAAACCCCCAACCGCGCTTCCACCGCCGCCCCCATCGCCAGCACCTCTTCATCGGCAAACCGCCGCCCGACAATCTGCAGGCCGACCGGCAGTCCATCCGCCGCAAGCCCGGCCGGCAGCGACAGCGCCGGCAGTTGCGGCAGCATGTTGAAGGGGCAGGTCAGGTCCAGGCCCTTGAAGCGACCGTCGGGTAGTGTCGCGACATAGTCGTCGTCGGTCTCGCTCACCGGTGGCGCCGTGATGGCGCAGGTCGGGCACAGCAATGCGTCATAGCGTTCGAAGAGCTTCGCCATGTCGCGCCACATTGCGGTGCGCAGCAGTTCGACACGCTTGTAGGCGGTGGCGTTCATCGCCAGCCCGCGCTCGATCATCGCGACCACCGACGGGTCCATGTGATGGCGGTGGTCTGCAAGCTCGTCGCCGAAGAAGGCCGACATGAAGACGCACCAGAGATCGAACCATTCGTCGTTGACGGCGCGCGTCCAGACCATCGGCACCTCGTCGACGATGGCGCCCGCCTTGCGCATCTCGGCGACAGCTTGCCGGATGACGGCTTCGACCTGCGGCTCGATCTGGTAGTAGCCGAGGTCGAGCGATAGCGCGAAGCGTTTGCCTTGAAGCCCGCCTGTCCGCGCAGCTGCCCCGTCAAAGCCGATCGGCAACGAGGTGATGTCCTCGTCGCTGCCGCCGGCTGTCGCTTCCATGAAGGCGACGGCATCGCCAACGCGGCGCGCCAGTGGGCCGAAATGCGAAATGTTGTCGAAGACGCTGGGCAGGATGGTCATCGGGATGCGGCCGAGGCTTGGCTTCAGGCCGACGACACCGCAGAAGGCGGCGGGGATGCGCACCGAGCCGCCCATGTCCGTGCCCTCGGCGAACGGCACCACGCCCGCCGCTACGGCCACGCCGGATCCGCCGGAAGAGCCGCCGCTGGTGCGCTCAGGGTTCCACGGGTTGCGTGTCGAGCCCCAGCGCGGGCTGTTGGTGAAGGAGGAGAAGGCGAATTCCGGCGTCGTCGTCTTGCCGATCAAGATGGCGCCGGCCGCTTGCAGGCGGCGGATGCAGAGCGCCGTCTCCGTCGGCACCCAATCGCCTTTGGTCCACGAGCCCAGCGTCGTCAGGTCGCCGGCGGTCGGTGTCAGGTCCTTGGCCGCGAAGGGCACGCCGTGCAGCGGCCCGGTCGCCTCGCCACGCGCTACGGCGCGGTCGGCCAGCCGTGCCACTTCCAGCGCCTGCTCCTCGCGGATCACGGCGAAGGCATTGAGCGTTTCGCCAACCGTTTTGGCGCGGCGGATGGACTCGCCCACCACGGTTTCGGCGCTGAAGGCGCCGGAGCGGATGCCATCGGCGATGGCGTTGGCTGTGAGGTCCAGCGGATGGGTCATGGCGAGGTTCTCCTTGTGCTGCACGGGCGGACCTGTGCAATCTCGCCGGTGCCGCCAATACGAGACCTATCGTTCCTATGAAACCCGCGCCAAGAGGCTCGCCCCCGTCCTTCGATGCCTGGAATGCTGGCCTCGGTGCCGCGGCATCCGCCATCGGCTCGCGCGGATTTCCCGATGCGCTGGCTGCGGCGTTGCGGCTGCTCACGCCCTTCCAGATGATGAACGGTTTTCTCTATTCTCCGGCCGGCCGCGCCTTCGACCTCTACAATGACAAGATCGTCGCCGAGCGTTCGATCATCGTCGACCGTTACCTCGCCGGCGCCTATGTGCTGGACCCGTTCTACGACGCGGTTCGCAGCGACGGCACAGAGCGCATGATCGTCATGCGCGAACTCGCGCCCGACGATTTTCAGCACACCGAATATTATCGGCGGCACTACGCGACGACCGAGATCGGCGACGAGATCGGCTTCGTTTTGAAACTGGAGAACGGTTTTGCCGGTGTGTTGTCGCTGTCGCGCACGGGTGACGCGCCGGTCTTCGCCGAGGACGAACTGGAGCGGCTGAGATCCGCCGCGCCTATCGTCTGCGCGCTGGCGGCACGACACTGGTTTCACGTGCCTGGCCTCTCGCTCGACATAAAAGACGCAGCACCCGCGGCGAGGATCGAGCATCCACTGCTGACCCGGCGCGAACTCGAGATCGTCACGCTGATCCTCAAAGGGCATTCCAACCTCTCGCTCGCCGCCGTGCTGTCGCTGTCGCCCAACACGGTGAAGGTGCATCGGCGGCAGATCTATTCGAAGCTTGCTATTTCCAGCCAGGCGGAGCTGTTCCGGCTGTTCCTGACGTAGGTAAAATTCAATCAGATGGGCGCCTGAACTGGGTGGTTAGCTGTCGTTTAAGCATCGGGCATGCAGTGTGACCGGCCGTGCTGGATGGAGCTGCGCCCATGATAAAGAATATTCTCTTGGCAGTGTCGCTGATCGCGAACGCTGCGGTACTCTACATCGTCTTCAATCCCCCGCGTTTTCCGGATCCCAAGATGACCTGCGATCAGTCCCGAAATGAAGCTTTGAACAAAAAGGCGACATCCGATTTTGCCCATGACAACGGTGCCTCATTTTTCAAGGTGCACGAGTACCTGAGATCAAGCGACTACCAGCTTCGCAACGTTGCGACTGAAGGTGGTTCAACCACCTTTGTATATACGGCGAACACATATCCCAGCACCTGCGGATCGTTGTTGCCGGGCATTGATGGGACCATAGTGCGCGTAAAGACCGACCTTGCCGTCGAGCCGAATGTCGTGGCGGTAAATTGATTCTCGAACAAAGCCCGCCGCCCAAGCATCACTCGGCGAAGTCCATCTCCGGCGGCGCGACCTGGAAGAAGCGGGTGAGGTAGGCGAGATAGGCGACGCCGACCGCCAGCCAGATCAGGCCGAGTACCTTGGCGTGCTCGTCGAGGTTCCACAGCAGGAAGAGGTCGCAGACCGCCGCCAGCGCCGGCACGACCAGGCCGATCAGCATGCCGAGCGGGCGCACCTGCTGGTCGCTCTTGAGGTAGAGCGCGATCACCGAGACGTTGACGGCGGTGAAGGCGAGGAAGGCGCCGAAATTGATGAAGGAGGTCGAGGTGGTGACGTCCATCGTCAGCGCCGCGAGGCCGATGACGCCGACGAGGATCAAGTTGAGGATCGGCGTGTGCCATTTCGGATGCAGATTGCCGAAGAACGAGGCCGGCAGCACCGTGTCGCGGCCCATGGCGTAAAGCAGCCGACCGACGCTGGCTTGTGCGGCCAGGCCCGAGGTGAACTGCGCCACGACCAGCGTCGCCAGGAAGATGGTGACGAACAGGTCGCCGCCGATCGCCTTGGCGATTTCGGTGGCAGCTGCATCGACCGAGGCGAAAGCGGCGCCGGGATGGGCAAGCTGCGTGATGTAGGCCGAGGCGATGAAGATCAGGCCGCCGGCCAAAGCGATGATCAGGATCGCCTTCGGCATGGTGCGCTTGGCGTCCCTGGTCTCCTCGGTCAGCGTCGACACCGCGTCGAAGCCGAGGAAGGAGTAGGCGGCGATTGCCGCGCCCGCGACCGACGCCGAGAACGGCACGCCGGTGGTGAAGAAGGGCGTGACCGAGACGAGGCCGCCGGAGCCGTTCAGCGCCACGACATAGCGGGCGGCGAGCACCAGGAAGGCGACGAGCACGCCGAGCTGCACCAGCATCAGGATGAAGTTGATGCGGTTGGCGAAGGCGATGCCGACGACATTGACCAGCGTCGTGACAGCGATGAAGCCGACGATCCACACCCAGGTCGGAACGGCGGGGAAGGCCGAAGCGAGATAGGCGGCGCCGATCAGCCAGATCACCATCGGCAGGAAGAAATAATCGAGCAGCACCGCCCATCCCACGAGGAAACCGATGCTGGGGCTGATCGAGCGGCGGGCATAGGTGTAGGCCGAGCCGGCGACGGGATAGACGCGCGCCATGACGCCGTAGCTGATGGCGGTGAGCAGGATGGCCGCCGCAGCGATGAGATAGGCCATGGCGGTGGTGCCTTGGCTTGCCGTTGCCAGCGCGCCAAAAGTGCCGAAGACGATCATCGGCGTCATGTAGGCCAGGCCGAAAAGCACGACGGACCAGAGGCCGAGCGCGCGGTCGAGTTTGACAGTGTCTTGCATTGTTCCGCCTCCGGGAAGCTTGTGTCCGATGCTTTTCCGGAGACTGCCTCAGGAGCAGGCGTCCGGTCGCATTTCTCGAAGTTGAGGCGGAGCATGACTTAGCCGGCGCAGCGCGACCATAACCCCAAGGGATTATGGGGGAGGTGCTTGCGGGGTGGGTGATTGTCCTGCCGAAGGCGTTGCAGTCGTTCAGCAGACCTGGCTGCATCTGAAGCCAAGTACTCTTTGGCGCCTATATTGGATGAAGCAAAAATGCTGCTACGCATGTGTTAATCATGATATGGCTTGTTCATTGTCATGACATCGGCCCGGCCGTATTCGGTAACAATGCGCAATCTCTATCTCTTCCTCGCCGCCAGCCTTGGCTGCCTCATTCTCTCGGCGGTTTCCCTTGGCGCGCCGCAAAGCCTGCGGGTCACTCTGTTTCCAGACAGCAATGCAGCGAAGGTGGCGAAATGCAGAGGCCTTCTCAAAACCCATTTCGACAGCGGCAAATGGCCGGACAAGGGTACGCCCGACTATGTAAGCTTCTATGATTGCTACGTTCTGATCTGCGGGCGCAAGCCGGACGCGTGACCGCCGCCGCTCGGGGCAAGGGCGCTCATCGCGCGACGGCCGGCGTCAAGGCCCTTGTGCCGGCGATGATCCTGCAACAGGCAGGCAAGATAGCGCGGCTATCAATACAGATAGGCCTGGAATACCCGCCGGACCTCCCGAATTTCTCGTCGTGGAATTTGGTCGTTCAGCGCCGCTTGCCGCGAGCGCCGGGAGAGCCAGGAGATTTGTTGCCGCGCGGGCCGCTCTGAACCGGCGTGTTGCCCTGGTTTTCCTCGGATAGTTTGCGCCAGCGGGCCAGGCGCTCGGGATCGAGCGTACCAGCCTTCAAGGCAGCCTGCACCGCGCAGCCCGGCTCGTGGACATGGGTGCAGTCGCGGAACTTGCACAGCGGGGCAAGCTCGGTGATTTCGGCAAACAGCGTGTCGATGCCAGAGGCGACGTCGCTGACATGCAGCGTGCGCATGCCCGGCGTGTCGATCACCCAGCCGCCGCCGGCAATGGCGTGCAGCGATCTGGCGGTGGTGGTGTGGCGACCCTTGGCATCGTGTTCCCGGATGCCGGCGGTCTGTTGCGGCGATTGCTGTGCCGATCCGGCCAGCGTGTTGACCAGCGTCGATTTGCCGACGCCGGAGGAGCCGACCAGCGCCACCGTCTGGCCCGCGCCGCACCAGGCGGCAAGTGCTGTTGCGGCATCGGCGACGCGTGGGTTCAGCATCACCACGGCCAGTCCGCGCTGAAGGGCGGCGGCCTGCGTTCGATACGCCTCGGCGTCGTCAGCCGTATCGGCCTTGGTCAGCAGGATCACCGGTGTCGTTCCGGCCTCGTTGGCCAGCGCCAGATAGCGCTCGAGCCGGGCGATGTTGAAATCGGCATTGCAGGACGTGACGATGAACAGCGTGTCGACATTGGCCGCTGCCAGTTGCGGCACCCTGCCGCCCTGCGTGCGACGCTCCAGCACCGTCTTGCGGGTCAGGCGCCGGCGCAGC
Organism: Mesorhizobium sp. P2_B11; assembly: GCF_056404855.1. Classification (NCBI taxonomy): domain Bacteria; kingdom Pseudomonadati; phylum Pseudomonadota; class Alphaproteobacteria; order Hyphomicrobiales; family Phyllobacteriaceae; genus Mesorhizobium; species Mesorhizobium sp. P2_B11. The sequence continues at coordinate 415,486 of NZ_JBFUDF010000004.1, read as the reverse complement.
AGGTACGTATGGGGCTCGACGAGCACCCAGTCGCCGACGGCATAGTCGCCGGTGTTGGCATTGGCCGGCAGCGTCAGATCCGCTGGCCCTGCCAGAGACAGGCCGGCCAGGCGGTCACGGTGCACCGAGGCGATGCGCGTCGGGACGAGATTGGCCTCATCGGCTTCAAGCTGATCGCTGAAGAAATCCGTCCAGCCGAGACTTGCGAGCGTGGCCGTCACAGCTTTGACCAAGGCGTCACAGACATCGGAAGGATCCTTGACACATGGCTGCGGACAACAGCCTCTCGGGCGATGATGCGAGCCGTTCTATGGGCGGCGTGGCGATGTTTGGCAAGCCGGGCGATGCGGACAGGCGAGCCGTTTCCCGATCCGTTCGTGGACAAAAGCAGTGCGCCGCGCCAGGAAAGAGAAGAAACCGCCGCAGCCATAGGCTCCGTCGGCGCTCGCAGTCTTCGTAAGGGGAGGGAGGGGATGGCCGGCGCCACAGGGGGSGGGGGGTTGGGATGGGGTTGCCTGAAGCACCGGCCAAAGCGGGACAAGTCCCGCGCTCAACAAGGTATCAGAGGTTGGATCGGTTCATATGGTGTGATCGCGGAACTGGCGCAAAAGCGCTTTCGCATCGCCGCTTCGATGCCGCCAAAGGCCGCGCAACCGGGGGTTTCCGGTGGGTTGTACGGGTTGCGCAAGTAGCGGTTGAAGGGCTGGCGACGGCTGTCGTTTGGAGTGTTGGTTCGGGCATCAAGTTCTCAATAGCAGGCAGGGCAATCGCATAGCCGAGGCTTTCGCTCTACGCGAATACCCCCACCCCTAACCCCTCCCCACAAGGGGGAGGGGGACCCGGTAGGCGCCGATCTCCGCAAATCGCCGACGTTCGACGCCAAAAAGGGATGGCACGCGGCAGCGTTCCCTCCCCCTTGTGGGGAGGGGTAGGGTGGGGGTCCCTCTTCGCAAGTATCTTTATGCGATTGCCCAACGCTCAAGGCGTTGGCGCGTCCGCTTCGATCAGTCCGGCCTGCTTGAGATCGGCCCACAGCGCCGGCGGAATGGTCTCCCGGAGATATCCCAAATTCTGCTTCAGCTCTTCAGCCGAGCGTGCGCCTGGAATGACGCTCGACACCAGCGGATGGCCGAGTGGAAACTGCAGGGCTGCCGCCGGCAGCGAAACCTTGTGGCTGGCGCAGATCGCCTCGATGCGGCGCACGCGCTCCAGCACCGGCTCCGGCGCCTCGCGCGTGTTGAAGGTTGCGCCCTTCACCGCGCCCGTTGCGAGAATGCCGGAATTGTAGGGACCGCCGATGATGATCCTGGTGCCGCGCTGTTCGCAAAGCGGCAGCAAGGTCGCCAGCGGCTCCTGCTCCAGCAGCGTGTAGCGGCCGGCGAGCAGGAAATAGTCGAAGGCGCCGGCGACGACGAAGTCGGACAGCATCTGCCACTGGTTGATGCCGACGCCGACCGCCTTGATGACGCCTTGCGAACGCAATTCGTCGAGCGCCGGATAGGCGCCGTCCATGGCTTCCTTGAAACGGCTCCTGGCATAGGGATCTTCGCCGGGGCCGAAATGGATGGCTTCGTCGGGATCGTGGATCGAGATCATGTCGACATAGTCGGTGTCGAGCCGCTTCAACGTGCCTTCGAGCGAGCGCATCACGGCATCGCGCGAATAGTCGAACTCGGCGCGGAAGGCGCCGGGCTGATCCCACAGCGCCGGCTTCAAGTCTTCGGGCGGGATCGGCACGAGGTCGTAGCCGATCTTGGACGAGATGACGATGTCGGCGCGGGGCAGCGACTTGATGGCGAGGCCGAGACGCGTCTCGCTGACACCGAAGCCGTAGACGGGTGCTGTGTCGAAATAGCGGATGCCGTTGGCATAGGCCGCCTGCACGGTGTTGACCGCGGCGTCGGTATCCACGGCGCGGTACATGTTGCCGAGCCCCGTGCCGCCGAGCCCGATCGTCGTCACCTTCAGGCCGCCCTTGCTGACAGCCCTGAATTCGATTTCAGCCATGTTCTCTTCCTGTAATTCCTGATCGTCCTTCGCGGCGACCCTGCGGCCGCCTTCCCGCGCCGTTCAGATCGGATGCGTCCGTCCCGATTTCGGTGGCGAAAGACCATTGACACAAAAGTTGTCATATAACAATGTAATCAGACGACAAATGTAGCGACGCCTACAAAACGACAAGGGAGGAACGCATGGACGACGACACGAAAAATCAGATGGCGGCGATCAGCCGGCGCAGCGCTTTTGCGCTGGCGGGAAAGCTTGGCCTCGGTGCTGCCGGCCTCGCCAGCGGTCTGGGCGCTGGTCTCGCGGGCGGCATCAGCGCGGCAAAGGCAGCCGATTCATCGCCCGGCCTGCCGAAGAAGCCCTACAAGTTCCACTTCGTCTGCCATGTGACGCTCGACCAGTTCTTCACGCCGACGGTCTACGGCATCCAGGACGCTTGTGCGGCCTTCGGCTGCTCCTATCAGTGGACGGGTTCGCAGAAGAACGTCGTCTCCGAAATGGTCAGCGCTATGCAGACGGCGATCGCGCAGAAGTCCGACGGCATTGCGGTCTGCCTCGTCGACCCGACGGCATTCGACGCCGCCACCGACATGGCGGCGCAGGCCGGCATTCCGGTCGTCGCCTTCAACGCCGACGTGCCGGTCGGCAGCCCCAACAAGCGGCTCTCCTATGTCGGCCAGCCGCTTTACCAATCGGGCTACAATTCGGCGCTGAAGTGGCTGAAGCTGATCCCCAAGGGTGGCCATGTCATGCTGTCGATCGGCGTGCCCGGCTCGCTCAACACGCAGCCGCGTCTCGACGGCTACATCCAGGCGATCAAGGATAGCAACACCGGCGTCACCTACGATGTCGTCAACACCGGCCCGGATCCGGCAACCGAAATCTCGCGCGTCGAGAGCTATTATCTTAGCCACAAGACCGTCAACGGCCTGTTCGGCACCGGCGGTTCCGACACCTATGCCTGCGGTTTCGTGTCCAACAAATACGGGCTGGTGAAGGCAGGCGGCGCGGTTGCCGGCTTCGACCTGTTCCCGCAGACGCTGGACTTCATCAAGGCCGGCGACGTCAACTTCACCACCGACCAGCAGGCCTATCTGCAGGGCTTCCTGCCGGTGCAGCAAATGTATCTCTACAAGCTGTCCGGCGGCCTCGTCGGCCCGGCCAACAGCGACACCAGCCAGGCCTATGTGACCAAGGACAATGTCGACGCCTATGTCGGCAAGTCCCGCTTCGAGGGCCGCTCAGACGTCGAGCCGACCTGACGCGTTCAGCCGCCAACTCCAGCCCTCGCCGCGTCACCTTGAGGTGACGCGGCGAGGGCGCCAGTTGCTGCCGTTCAGGCAGCCGTCTCACAAATCAGGAAGAAAAAGTGCCGCCAAGCAAAACCATAACAGCCGGGAAGGGCGCCGTCGGCGTCAAGGCTCCGCAGACGGCGACGGAAAGGCTGCTCATCTTGCTGTCGCGCTATCGCGAGGCGAGCATCGCCGTCGTCGCCATTGTGCTCGTTGTCTATTTTCAGATCGGCAGCGATGGTGGATTCCTGTCACCGCAATTCATGAGCGTTGTGCTGCGCGACACCGGCCGGCTCGGCCTGATCGCCGCAGCCGAAGTCATGCTGATGATCACCGGGGAGATCGATCTGTCGCTCAGCGCCATCTTCTCGATCGCGCCCTATGTCATGGCCCTGCTGTCGGTCACCTATGGCGTGCCGCTGGTCGTCGGCGCGCTGATCGGCGTGCTCATCGGCATCCTCGTCGGCGCCATCAATGGCATCATCACCGTGCGCTTCAAGGTGCCGTCGCTGATCACCACGGTCGGCATGCTGTTCTTCCTGCAAGGCATCGTCGTCTCGATCTACAACAGCCAGCCGATTGTGGCGCCGGTCGAGCAACCCTTCAACGCCATCTTCGGCCAGAGCCTCTATCAGCCTTCCGACGGGCTGCTGTCGTTGCACGGTATCACCGCCTTCACGCCCTTCCTGTGGGCAGTGGTGCTGGTGCTGGTTCTGGCGCTCGTGCTGTCGCGCACCACCTTCGGCCTGCACACGATTGCCACCGGCTCCAACATCATCGGCGCGCGTGAAATCGGTGTGCGCACCGACCGCATGAAGATCTACAATTTCATGATCGCCGGCGGCTTTGCCGCCTTTGCCGGCATCATCAACACGGCGCAGTTCACCTCAGCCGACCCGCAGGCCGGCAGCCCGTTCCTCACCTTGCAGGCGATCGCCGCCGCGGTCATCGGCGGCACCTCGCTGCTCGGCGGCTCGGGCACCGTTATCGGCGCGCTGATCGGCGCCTTTGTCGTCGCCTCGCTCAACAACGGCCTGGTGATGATCGGCGCCCAGGCGACCGTCTCCGATATCTATCTCGGCGCGGCCATCATCGCCGCCATGATCCTCTCAATCCAGGTCGACCGCCTGCGCACACGGAGGCGCGTATGAACACGCAGACGATACCACCGCTCGCCGCCGACGCGCCTGTCGTGCTGGAGATGAACAACATCTCCAAGAGCTTCGGTGCGGTCACCGCACTCGTCGATGTCTCGATCAAATTGCGCCAGGGCGAAGTGCTGGCGCTGGTCGGCGACAATGGCGCGGGCAAGTCGACGTTGATCAAGATCCTGTCGGGCTTTCACCAGCCCGACACCGGAACCATCGTCTCGCAAGGCAAGGAAGTGCGCTTCGCCTCGCCGCGCGATGCGCGCGCCCAGGGCATCGAAACCGTCTATCAAGACTTGGCGCTGGTCGGCGACCTCAGCGTCTTCCACAACATGTTTCTGGGACGCGAATACCACAAGCGCTTCCTCGGCCTGAACCTGCTCGACAACAGGAAGATGCGCGAACAGGCGCAGCTCTATCTGGACACGCTGGGCATTACGATCCCCAGCGTCAACAGCACGGTCGACCTGCTCTCGGGAGGACAGCGCCAGTGCATCGCGGTCGCCCGCTCGATCTATTCGTCGCCCAAGATTCTGGTGCTCGACGAACCGCTGGCGGCACTCGGCGTACGCGAGAGCGCGCATGTGCTTGGCCTGATCCAGAATTTGCGCCAGCAGCGCCAGGTCTCGGTGATCCTGATCGTCCACAACTACAATCAGATTTTCGAGGTCTGCGATCGCATCAACTTCCTGCATGCGGGCGAGGTCGCGCTCGACGCCTCCACCGCCGACACCAGCGAGGAGGAGTTGATCCGCATCGTCAAGTCGGGCCTCGGCACCAGGGCGATCGAAGCCGCCGCGGCCGAAGTCCGGCCCGGCCTCGTATGAACCAGCCGCCTGCGGCTGCTGCCAAAATCCTTGCCGACAAGAACTCCCCCTTGCCGGCGCCTTGCATGGAGTATTCGCCTTGACGTTCTCACCCACCGAACTGACCAGATCCCTTGGCCGTGGCCTGTTGTCCTTTCCGCTGACCTTTTTCGACGATGACGGCGCCTTCAACGAAGGCGGCTATCGCGCCCATGTCGCTGCCCAAGGCACAGCCGGGGCGAGCGGGCTGTTTGCAGCCGGCGGCACTGGCGAGTTCTTTTCGCTGACGCTGGAGGAATACAAGCGCGTGGTGCGGGCGGCGTCGCAAGAGGTTCCCGATACCATGCCGCTGCTGGCCGGCGTCGGCTACGGCACGCATATGGCGGTGGAGTTCGCCAAGGCCGCCGAAGCCAATGGCGCCGACGGCCTGCTGGTGCTGCCGCCCTACCTCGTCAAGTCGGAGCAGGAGGGCTTGCGCCGTCATCTCACCGCCATCTGCCGTTCGGTCGGCATCGGCGTGATCGCCTATAACAGGGACAATGCCATTCTGACGCCTGAGACGCTCGAGCGCGTGGCGCAGGATTGCCCGAACCTGATCGGCTTCAAGGACGGTGTCGGCGACATCGAACTGCTCACCGCCACGCGCTACCGCATGGGCGACCGGCTGGTCTTCATCGGCGGCATGCCGACGGCCGAAGTTCATGCCAGTGCCGCAGCCGCCATCGGCATGACGACCTATTCCTCGGCGATCTACAATTTCGCGCCGGAGATTGCCCTGCGTTTCTTCAATGCGCTACGCGCCGGGCGTGCGGCCGAAGTCGGCGATCTCATCCGCTCGTTCTTCCTGCCCTACCTCGCCATCCGCAACCGGCGCGCCGGCTATGCCGTGTCGATCGTCAAGGCGGGTGCGCGCATTGCCGGCATCGACTGTGGTCCGGTGCGGTCGCCGCTGCTCGACCTGACCGCGGATGAAGAGCGCCAGCTCGCAGCGCTGATGCAGTCCTGCAAGATGCCGGTCGCGGAACTGGCGTAAAAGCAGATGGATCGGGCGGGTGGATCGAAGACCGGATTTGACGACGTGTCAGGCCGAACCGTCGACCATGCGGCGATAGCGCTCGCGCCCGGCTTCCAGATGCTCGCGCAAGGTGAAGCGGGCGGCCTCGACATTCTGCCGCTCGATCGCCTGGTAGATGCGGCGATGCTCCATCTGGACCTGCTCCAGATAGTGCCGCCGCTGCTCAGGCGTCTCGTCGCGCGGGCGCATCAGCTGGCGCGGAATGAGGACGGGTCCGAGAAAATGCATGAAACGCTCGAAGTAGGGATTGCCGGTGGCCGACGCGATCGCCCGATGAAAGGCGAAGTCGGGCTCGATGGCGCTTTCACCCGCGGCGATCGAGGCGTCGATGGCATCAAGGCAGTCGCGCATGCGGGCAAGGTCGTCGTCGCTGCGCTTCTCGGCGGCGAGGCCGGCGGCTTCCAGTTCCACCGCAAGCCGCAGCTGCAGCACGTTCTGCACTTCGGTCAGCGAATGGAGTTCGTCGGAAATGATGCGGAAGGTGGTGTTGGTCTGGTGGTCGGCGACGAACACGCCGGAACCCTGGCGGCTTGTCACCAGCCCTTCCGAACGCAGCGACGCCATCGCTTCCCGGATCACCGTGCGGCTGACGCCGAATTGCGCGATCAGTTCCTGCTCGGTCGGGAGTTTCTCGCCGCTGGTCAAATGTCCCGCCCGTATTTCGCGCGCAAACCAGTCGGCAACCTGCGCCGTGCGGCTGATCTGCGGGGGAAGGCCAAAGGAACGTTTCATCGTCCCCAAGCAATAAACGAACGGCGTTTCTTGGCAACCCATAATTTGTCTGGTGATATGATAAGATCTTGGACACGTCAGCCGAGCCCAATCTTTATTCGCCTTGCCCCACCGACACGAACATGTCTGCGGGTTCAGCGGAAGGGCAGGGCATGATGATCCCCGAAAAACCGGTACTGTTGACCGGGGCCTCCGGCACGATCGGACGCCTGCTGTCAGCGCGGTTGGCAGCCCTGGGGTGGACCTTGCGGCTCACTGATATCGTGCCGTTGCCGATCCCGCTCCCGGACGGAGCGAGCTTCACCCTTGCCGATATCGAGGACCGGCAAGCGGTGGACGATCTGGCGGAGGGCTGCGGCCTGATCCTGCATTTCGGCGGCATCTCCACCGAGCAATCCTTCGAGACCGTGCTCGGCCCCAATTTCCGCGGCGCCTTCCACATTTACGAGGCGGCGCGCCGGGAGAAGGCGCGGGTGGTGTTTCCGTCTTCGGTGCATGCGGTTGGGCTTTACGAGCGCACCGAGATTCTCGACCAGGACTGCCTGCTCAGGCCGGACGGCTACTACGGCCTGTCTAAGGCCTATGGCGAGATGCTGGCGCGGCTCTATTTCGACAAACATGCGGTGGAAAGCGTGCTCATCCGCATCGGCTCGGTGCTGCCGGAGGTGCCGGACGAACGCATCCTGTCGACCTGGATATCGCATAACGATTTCGTGCGGCTGATCGAGCGCTGTGCTGTAGCGGAAAAGGTCGACTGCTCGGTCATCTGGGGCCAGTCCAACAACAGCCGCGGCTTTTGGCGAAACGATGCCAGGCTGACGCTCGGCTGGGCGCCCCTCGACAGTTCCGACAACCAGGCCGAACGCGTGCGCGGCAAGGTGACCGACAATCCGGTGGTCGAACGGTATCAGGGTGGGAAGTTCATTGTGGTGGATTACAGCCGCGATGGTTTTCCACCGCGGGAGATGTTTCCGGAGGAGTAGCCCCTTACGCCGCCGACGCCTTCCGCCCCGCAATCAGATCCGCCGCCTTCTCGGCAATCATCACCACTGCCGCATTGGTGTTGGACGACACGATGCTCGGCATCACCGAGCTGTCGCAGACGCGCAGTCCCTGCAGTCCGCGCACACGCAACTCGGGGTCGACGACACTGTCGGCGTCGCCGCCCATGCGGCAGGTGCCGACGGGATGGTAGGCGCTCCGGCCATGTTCGCGGGCGAAGGCTTCGAGTGCCTTGCGGCCTTGCATCGCCTTGCCCGGCAGATGCTCACGGCTGATGTATTTCGAAAAAGCCGGCTGCGACAGGATCTCGCGGCTGATTTCGATGCCGTCGATGGCGCGCTCGAGATCGTAGCGCTCGGCGAAGGGGTTGGGGTCGATAACAGGGGCCTCGCGCAGATCCGCCGATTTGAGAGTGACGCTGCCGCGCGAGCGCGGGCGCACGTGATAGGAATTCAGCGTGCAGCCATTGCCGCCGGGGACCGAGCCGATGCCTTCCTCGACGCCGGCGCCGGGCAGGAAATGGAACTGGATGTCGGGCGTTTTCTCTGCCCGGTCGCCCCACCAGAAGCCGCCGGCCTCGACGATGTTGGAAGCGACTGGTCCCTTGCCGAACAGCGCGTATTCGAGGCCGGCCACCGCCTGCCAGCGCTTCTTCTTGTAGCGGTCGATGCCGTGCGGTCCGTTGAGTTCGGCGACGACGTCGACATCCATGTGGTCGTGCAGATTCTGGCCGACGTTTTTCGCATCATGGACTACCTTGATGCCGTGCTGGCCGAGATGCGCGGCAGGTCCGATGCCGGACAGCATCAGGAGTTTCGGCGAGCCGATGGCGCCGGCGGTGACGATCACCTCGCGTTCGGCGCGCAACAATTCGGTGCGGCCATTGGCGATGATCTCGACGCCGATGGCGCGGCCGTTCTCGACGACGACGCGGCTGACGGTGGCGTCGGTGCGCAGCGTCAGATTCTGGCGGCCGATCGCGGGCTTCAGATAGGCAACCGCCGTGCTCGAGCGTTTCCCCCGCCGCGTCGTTGTCTGGTAGAAACCGGCGCCGGCCTGTTCGCCGGCATTGAAGTCGGCGCGGAAGGGCAGGCCGGCCTGCTGCGCCGCCTTGACGAAGATGCGGGTCAGCGGATGCGGCGCGCCGCTGGAAACGCCGAGCGGTCCGTCGATGCCGTGCTGCGCATCGGCGAACGTGTCGTTGCCCTCGGAGCGGACGAAGTAGGGCAGCACGTCGGCATAGCTCCACCCGGCGCAGCCATCGTCAGTCGCCCAGCCGTCGTAATCCTGCGGGCAGCCGCGGGTGAACACCTGGGCATTGATCGAGGAACCGCCGCCGAGCACGCGCGCCTGCGGATAGACCATGGTGCGGCCGTCGATCGCCTTGCCGGGCGCGGTGTCATAACCCCAGATCAGCGGCCCCGACGTCATCTTGAAGAAGCCGACCGGCAGATGGATGTAGCGGTCGGTGTCGGGCGGGCCGGCCTCGAGCACGACGACTGAGACGTCGCGATCCTCGCTCAGCCTGGCAGCCAGAATGCAGCCGGCCGAGCCGCCGCCGACGATGATGTAGTCCGGCATTCTCACTCCCTTTGCCGGGGCAAAATCAGTGCCCCCTTCTCTTGCGTGCGACGATCTCAAGTCGCTTGTGCCGCGTCAAGAGAAAGGGTATGGTTATCGTGTTGAAGGGTTGTCGTACAAGTAGAGGAGCTTGATAACCCGTCGCATGGAAGTCCCGGTCGCGCGCTCCGCGCACCATGCCGGGCGGGAACAGAATTCAATCGGGAGGATTTCGCGACATGAAGGACACGAAGAATTTTACCGTCAACCGGCGCACGCTGATGTTGGGCGCTACCGCCGGCGTAGCGGCGCTCGCCATGCCGAGCGTGCTGCGCGCGCAGGACAAGCCGACGCTGGTGACGTCGATCCGCTCACTGTCCAACCCCTATCACGCGGTGTGGAAGACCGGCGCTGAGGCCTATGCCAAATGGGCGGGGCTGGAACACGTCACGCTGGTTTCGGAAGGCAATTCCGAGAAGGGCATTGCCGACATCAAGGCGATGCTGGCCAAGACCGGCGGCAATATGGTGCTGAATTCCGACCCGAACGATACGCCGGATGCGCGCCCGATCGTCGAGGCCTGCGCCAAAGCCGGCGCCTATGTGGTGACGCAGTGGAACAAGCCGGCGGATCTGCATCCGAAGGATTTCAACCCGAACTATGTTTCGCATATCGAATTCGACGGCATCGACAGCGGCAAGACCATTGCGGAAATCCTGTTCAAGACCATCGGCGGCAAGGGCGGCATCGTCGCGCTCGGCGGCCTGATCTCGACCACGGCGGCGATCGAACGCAAGAAGGGTCTCGACGCGGCTCTCGCCGCCAACCCCGACATCAAGCTGCTCGACTTCCAGGTCGCCAATTGGAAATCGACCGAGGCCTTCGACCTGATGGGCAACCTGCTCACCCGCTTCGGCGACGACATCAAGGGCATCTGGGCCGCCAATGACGATATGGGCTCCGGCGCGCTCGAGGCGCTACGCGCCGAAAACCTCGCCGGCAAGGTGCCGATCGTCGGTGTCGACGGCATCAAGACGGCGGTCGATGCGGTGCGCACCGGTGAGTTCGCCTGCACCGTCACGTCGGATCCGTTCTGGCAGGGCGGCATGGGTCTGGCCATCGGCTACAACGCCAAGATCGGCAAGTTCGACCCGACCAAGGAGCCGCCGGAACACCGCGAATTCTACGGCAAGGCGGTGCTGATCTCGCACGACAACGTCGAGGAGTATTACAAGACCAATGTCGACGCGAAGCCCGAGATCGACTGGAACGATCTGTGGGGCCGGGTGACCGGGGCGATCCGCACCTGATCCATCGGAGCGGGCCGCTCTCCCTGGCGGCCCGCTTCCTCCCGCAGCCGTCGCGATTCCCCCTTGTCGCGACGGCTGTCACCAGCAGACGGGAAGCGGTTTCTTGACAATCCATACAGAACCCCTGAAGTCCGTTTCGGACATCGAGCGGACGACCTCCATGAGTTTGATCCCCGGCCGCATCGCCACACTGTTCGGCGGCAGGCGCTGGCGCAGCCTGGCGCCGCTGGCGGTGCTGATTGTGCTGTGCGTCCTGATCGCGATTGCCAATCCCAATTTCATCGAGGTCCGCAATCTGGTGCGCCTCGCCAACTCCGCCGCCGTGCCGCTGACGCTGGCGATGGGGCTGACCTTCATCATCCTGATGGGCAGCATCGACCTCTCGGTCGAAGGCACGCTGTCGGTATCGGCCATGGTGGTCGTGCTGCTCGCGGCCAATGACGGCAATGGCAATGACTATGGCTGGTGGGCGGTGCTCGCGGCAATCGTTGCCGGTACCGCCATGGGATTGGTCAGCGGTCTCGTCCAGACCATGCTGCGCATCCCGTCCTTCATGGCGACGCTCGGCATGTGGTTCATCGGCCTTGGCCTGTCGGTCTATATGCTGGGCGGCTCGGCCATCAAGCTCAACGATGCCTCGATCCGCGACCTGGCACTGCACCGATTCCTCGGCCTGCCGGTGGCGGTGTGGGTTGCTTTCGGAGCTTTCCTGCTTGCCGCCGTCATCCAGTACCACACCAAGCTTGGCCGCCATATTCTGGCGATCGGCGGTGACGAGGATGTCGCCAAGCTCTCCGGCGTCAACGTGGTGCGCGTGCGCGTCACCGCCTTTGCGCTGGCCGGTTTCTTCTTCGGTATAGCTGGCGTGCTGGCGGCAGCGCAGCTCGGCCAGTCGCATGCCGTCATCGGCGACGGCAGGCTGTTTGCCGCGGTCACCGCCGTTGTCGTCGGCGGCACCGCGCTGACCGGCGGCGAGGGCGGCGTCGTCAACACGCTGATCGGCGTCTTGATCGTCACCGTGCTGGCCAACGGCATGATCCTGCTCGGCATCTCGCCCTACATCCAGCAGACGGTGCAGGGCCTGATGATCATTGCCGCCGTGGCGCTGTCGCTCGACCGCGTCCGCCTGAAGATCGTGAAGTGAGCGCCATGCTGCAGGCGTCGAACATCATCAAGAATTTTCCTGGCGTCCATGCCTTGCGTGACGTCTCCATCGAGGTACGGCCCAACGAAGTGGTCGGGCTGATCGGCGAGAATGGTGCGGGCAAATCAACACTGATGCGGGTGCTGGCCGGCGGCTACCGGCCGGATAGCGGCAGCCTCACTCTGGACGGCGAGCAACTGCGCATGCGCAATGCCCGCGACGCCGCCAGGCACGGCATCGGCATGGTGTTCCAGGAACAGTCGCTGGTGCTCAATCTGACGGTCGCCGAAAACATCTATCTCGGCGAGGAAGACCGCTTCACCCGTTTCGGCCTTGTCAACTGGCGCGCGATGAACGCGGCGGCGCGCCGGCAGCTGGCCAAGATCGGCATCGACATCGACGTCACCGCGCGCACCTCCGAACTCACCTTCGCCGCGCGCCAGATGGTCGAGCTGGCCAAGGCGCTGACCCTGGAAGAAGTCGTCGAACGGCAATTGCTCATCCTGTTGGACGAGCCGACGTCGGTGCTCAACGCCGCCGACATCGAGGTGCTGTTCGCGCGCGTGCGCTCGCTCAAATCCCGCGCCAGCTTCGTCTTCGTCTCGCACCGCCTCGACGAGGTGCTCAATATCTCCGACCGCGTCTACACGATGAAGGACGGCGCGGTCGTCGCCGAGCACCGCGCGGCGGAAGTGACAGCGCCGGAGCTGCACGAGATCATGGTCGGGCGCGGCCTGCAGGCGGAATATTATCGCGAGGCGCGCCAGCTGGTGCCGCGCGACACCGTCATGGTCGAGGCCAAGGGCCTTGGCGCCAACGGCTTCTATCACGGCGTCGATCTGAAGATCCGGGCGGGTGAGATCGTCGGCATTGCCGGCGTCGTTGGCTCCGGCCGCGAGGAGGTGACGCGCACCATTGGCGGCTTCGTGCAGCATGATGCCGGCGAGATGAAAATCGCCGGCGATACGGTGCGCTTCGGCTCGCCGGAGCCGGCGGTGCGCAAGGGCATCGGTTATGTGCCGCGCGAGCGCCGGCTCGAGGGACTGGTGATGTTCCTGTCGATCGCGGAAAACATTTCGCTGGCCGATCTCTCCAGCGTCATGCGCCATGGCGCCATCGACTATGGCAAGGAGCGGCGGCTTGCCGCCGACTGGATCAAGCGGCTCAGCATCAAGGCGCCCGGGCCGGATGCTGCCTGCCGCAAGCTCAGCGGCGGCAACCAGCAGAAGGTGGTGCTGGCGCGCTGGATGACGGCGGGCTCGCGCATCCTGGTGCTCGACCATCCCACACGCGGCCTTGATGTCGGCGCCAAGGAAGAGGTCTACGAGCTGGTGCGCGATCTCTCGGCGCAAGGTGTCGCGATCCTGCTGATCTCTGACACGCTGGAGGAAACGATAGGCCTGTCGCACCAGGTGCTGGTGATGCGCGACGGCGAGATCACCGCGCGTTTCGATGCCAGCCCAGGGAACAAGCCGAATCAAGTCGATCTACTACGAGCGATGGTGTGAGCCGATGAATGAACCGTTCTCCATCAAGCGGGTGTTCGAAGGCAAGTGGACGCAGGGCGCCATTCCGTTGGTCCTGCTGGTCGGCCTGCTGCTGATCATCGAGATCGCGGCGCCCGGCTTCCTCACCGGCGAGACCGTGGCGCTTTTGTTTGCCAACACCGCCGTGCTGTTCATCCTGGCGACCGGCGTCACCTTCGCCATCCTGCTCGGCGGCATCGACCTGTCGATCCAGGCGGTGGCGTCGCTGGCCAGTGTCATCCTAGCGCAGTTGCTGCCGTCGCTCGGCCTTGCCGCTTTCCCGGTCGCGATCCTCTCCGGCCTTGCCTTCGGCATCCTGAGCGGCGTCGTCCATGTCAAGCTGCGCGTGCCGTCCTTCGTCGCGACGCTCGCCACCGGCGGTGTGGTCACCGGTCTCGCGCTCTGGGTCTCCAATGGCCGCGCCATCACCATCGAGGAGGGCGGGCGCGAAAACACCGCCTGGATCAACGCCACCGTCGTTGGCATTCCGGTGGTGGTGCTGATTTCTGCGGTCATCGGCATCGCCGCCTTCCTGGCGCTGCGCTACACGCGCTTCGGCCGCCAGGCGATTGCGGTCGGCGCCGGCGAGCCGGCGGCCTGGGCGGCGGGCATCAATGTCGACCGCACCAAGATCATCGCCTTCGCGGCGTCCGGCATGCTGGCGGCCATCGCCGGCGTCGTGCTAGCGGCGCGTCTTTCGAGCGGTTCGCCGGTTCTGGCCAATCAGCTGCTGCTGCCTGCCATCGCCGCTGTCATCGTCGGCGGCACCGCGATCACCGGCGGGCTCGGCGGCGTTGCCCGCACAGCGGTCGGCGCACTGATCATCTCGATCGTGCGCATCGGCATGACCTTTGTAGGCGTCAATATCTTCCTGGAAAACATGGTGTTCGGCGCGGTGCTGATTGCCGCCGTCGCCATCACCATCGACCGCAGCAAGATCGCGGTCATCAAGTGATCCCGCCTCCCAAGCAAGCGCGGGCAGGAAGGGACCGCATCGGCGAGAGGCCGATGCGGTCCGACCTAAAGTTACTGCATCGTGTCGAGGCCGATCAGCTCGATCTTGTAGCCGTCCGGGTCTTCGACGAAAGCGATGTGGGTGGTGCCGTGCTGCATCGGGCCTGGCTTGCGCGGGATCTTGGCGCCACGCTTTTCCAGTTCCGCGCAGACGGCGTAGATGGCGTTGACGCCGAGTGCCAGATGGCCGAAGCCGGTGCCGATCTCATAAGGTTCCTCGCGGCCCCAGTTCAGCGTCAGCTCGACGACGGCTTCCTTGTCCTCGGGGCCGTAGCCGACAAAGGCGTTGGTGAACTTGCCGCCGGGATAGTCGTCGCGGCGCAGCAAGGTCATGCCAAGCACTTCGGTGTAGAAGGCGATCGACTTGTCGAGGTCGAGCACCCTGATCATGGTGTGCATATAGCGAAAGCCCGGGGCGTCGCTCATTGGGTAAGTCCTCCGAATGGGATTTGCAGTTCTGACCATCCACATCAAACGGTTGGCGGGGATATGGCTACGCTTGATGTTCTCAATCAGGGTTGTATGATAACACGACAACAGCCGTGCTTGTCCAGTCCCCTGGGGTGCAGAGTCCATTCATGAATGCCGTGCCGCCCACCTCCGCATCGCAGATCGCAGCCCTGGCCGGCCTGCTGCCGGATGGCGGGCTGCTGACCGAGGCAGCGGATCTGGCGCGTTACAGCCGCGACTGGTCGGGCGATCACTACGGCCGCCCGCTGGCGGTGGCGCGGCCATCCTCGGTGGAAGAGGTGTCGGCGGTGATGCGCTTCTGCCATGCCGAGCGCATTCCGGTGGTGCCGCAAGGCGGTCTGACCGGGCTGGTCGGGGCAGCCGTGGCCGCCGATGGCGGCGAGATCGTCATTTCGCTCGAACGCATGAACAGGATCCGCTCGATCAGCCCGATCGACTTCGCCATGGTGGTCGAGGCCGGCTGCATCCTGGAAGACGCCAAGCGCGCCGCGGAAGCGAGTGATTGCCTGCTGCCGATCACGTTCGGTGCGCAAGGCAGCTGCCGCATCGGCGGCAATGTCGCCACCAATGCCGGCGGCTTCAATGTGCTGCGCTACGGCATGACCCGCGACCTGGTGCTCGGCCTCGAAGTGGTGCTGGCCGACGGCCGGATCTGGAACGGGCTGAAAGTGCTGCGCAAGGACAATCGCGGCTATGATTTGAAGCAGATCTTCATCGGCTCGGAAGGCACGCTCGGCATCGTCACCGCCGCGGCGCTGAAACTCTTCCCCAAGCCGACGCAAATCGAAACCGCACTGGTCGGCCTGCGCTCGGTCGAGGATGCGATGGCGCTCTATGCCCGCGCCCGACGCGACTGCAGCGACCTGCTCACCGCCTTCGAGCTGATCCTGCGCGTCGGCATCGAGATCACCATGCGCGAAGGCCAGGGTTTTGCCGAACCGCTCGGCAAGCCCTATCCGGCCTATGTGCTGATCGAAGTGTCTTCCGGCGGGCTGATCGACCTCAACAGCATGCTTCTCGGTTTCCTCGGCAGCGTCGAGGATATTGTCGAGGACGGCATCATTGCCTCGACCAGGGCTCAAGGTGAGCGGCTGTGGCTCTACCGCGAGATCATGGTCGAGCGGCAGGGCAGGGGCGGGCGCTATCTGCGCACCGACGTGTCGGTGCCGATCTCCAGGCTTGCCGATTTTGTCACCGATGCGCTGGCGGCGCTGGACAAGGCCCGGCCCGATGCGCTGGCCGTCACCTACGGCCATGTCGGCGACGGCAACATCCATCTCAACGTCGTGCCGCCGGAAGGCATGGGCACTGAGGCCATCGAGCATCTGTTCGAGGAGGCGGAAGCCGAGATTTTTTCTGTCGTCGACCGCTATGGCGGCTCGATCAGCGCCGAGCACGGCATCGGCCGGGTCAAGCAGAAGGCGTTCCTCGACCGCATCGATCCGGTAACGCTCGATTTGGCCGCCGGCATCAAGGACGCGTTCGACCCACGCCATATCCTGAGCAACGGCCGCATTCTGGCGCCGGCCGCCGCTGTCGACTATAGGTGAGCGATGACGCTGAAACTCGACAAGGTCAATCGCGGTCCACACCTCTCCACTCTGGTGGCGAGTTCCATCTCGCGCGAGATCGCGCAAGGGCGGCTGAAGCCGGGTGACCAGTTGCCGACCGAGGCGGCGCTGGCGACCACATTCGGCGTCAGCCGCAACGTGGTGCGCGAGGCGATCGCCAGGCTTCGTTCCGAAGGCCGCATCTGGTCGCAGCAGGGCCGTGGCGCCTTCGTTGCGGAAACCAACAACCCGACGGTGCTGACCATCGACCACGAGACGCTGCAGCGCGCCGATTCCTTCCGCAACCTGTTCGAGCTGCGCGGCATCCTCGAAGTGCAGGCGGCGGCGCTCGCCGCCAAACGCCGCAGCGACGCCGATCTGAAAGCCATGGGCGATGCGCTGTCCGGCATGCGCGCCGCACCCTATGGCAGCGTCGCCTGGCTGCGCAGCGACCTCGAATTCCACCGCACCGTCGCCGAGGCGACGCGCAACGCCTATATGGGCCAGTTCCTGGTCTTCGTGTCCGAGCGCGTGCGCGAAAGCATTCTGGCCGCCGGCAACCAGCAGAAATCCGACGACATGGCCAGCATCACGCTTGGCGAGCACGAGCGCATTTTTGCCGCGATCCGCCACCGCGATGTCGAAGGGGCGCAAGCCGCGATGCGCGACCATCTGGCCGGTGCTGCACTACGGGTGGGGCTGCATGATGGGGAGGCCGCGGAGGTGCCAGCGAAAGAGGTGGCGTCGCCGGTGCGGCATTCGCGGTTGCGGAAGGCTGTAAGGGGTAGGGCTGGGGGTTAGAGTTCCAGCCCCCGCCGGATGGCGCTCTACGAATACCCCCACCCCTAACCCCTCCCCACAAGGGGGAGGGGGACTCGGTAGGTGCTGATCCCTGCAATCTACCGACGTTTCGATGCCAAAGGGATGGCGCGCGGCAGCGTTCCCTCCCCCTTGTGGGGAGGGTTAGGGTGGGGGTCCTCTTCGTAAAACCTCATATGCGATCGCGCTGCCATCAAAAGAGACAGGCCCCGCCGCGCTACTTCAGCGGCAAAAACAATTCCAGCACCACTTCCTGCACCCGCGCCTCCGGCAGGAAGGACAGCCGTCGCTGGCAATAGACCGGAAAGTCGCGCGCCTCCTCGCCGCTGGCCGGAAGCCATTCACGGTAGAGGTATAGGGCTGCCGGCTCGAGATTGTTGGTGTTGCCGGGGTAGCGCAGCACCGCGCAGCGTCCACCGGGGATCACGCCGGGCTTCATCTGTGCGTCCTCGATCGGCCCACCCTCTACCGGCATCTCGGTCGCGGAACAAATGTCCATGCTGTAGTCGGCCGGATTCGCCGGCTCCCGTTCGGAGCGGAAGACGTTGAAGGTCGGGCTTGTCTCAGGCGACAGGCCGGCGGCCTTGCGCCAGGCAATGAAGCGCTGGATGGTGTCAGGAAGCGTCGCCCGGTCGCCGCGATGCTCCATGATCGCCACCGGCGTCGGTGGCACCTCGCGGATCGTGACGTCGTCGGGTTCGAAGATGATCTGCATGAGCGTGGTCCTTGCTTTTTCGAGCGGCCCGAAGGCCATGAGCCACGACCCCCAGTTGGGGGATTTCCGGAACGACGACGGCGATTGTCCGAACCGTTGCCGAAAGGCGCGGGCGAAGGCATCCGGTGCGTCGTAGCCGGCGTCCATCGCAATGTCGGTGACGCTGTGGGCGTCGCTTTCGGCCAGCCTGTACGAAGCGCGCTTCATGCGGGCGAGCTGGACATAGCGATGCACGGACACGCCGAAGGTTGACGTGAACTGCCGGTGGAAATGGAATTTCGAGAACGCCGCGACGGCGCTCAGGGCGTCCAGATCCAGATCCTCGCCGAGATGCTGGTCGATATGGTCCAGCACCCGCTGCATCCGGGCCTGGTAGTTTTCAAGTGCCGTCTTCATTCCGTGTCTTTCGTGGCGGCACCAGATAGGCCTTTCCGGAAATGCCGCGCTCGACCGATCTTGCGGTTTGACATGGATGGGATGGTGTTTGCCAGCGGTAGGAGACGCAATTCATCTGCCGAGATTGATACGGCGCGGATGGGCGGTAGCTCAGTCCGGATATGCCGTGGGCGATGGCAAAAGGATTCTTGCGAAGAAGGACCCCCACCCTAACCCTCCCCACTGTTTGGACCGGGGACATCGCGAACAGGTGTGCGAGGACATCGCGAACAGTTTTGCGCTTTTTGCGCGAGGAGGTTCGGGATGCCATTCGAGGACAGAAGCGCGATGAGACAGAAGGAAGAGTTTGTTCGTCTGGCGSTGGCGCCGGGAGCGAATGTGAGTGCGTTGTGCCGGCGTTTTGGCATTGGCCGGACCTGTGGTCACAAGCTGCTTTCGCGCTATCGGGTCGATGGCGAGGCTGGCCTGGTCGAGCAGTCGCGGCGGCCGCGGTCGAGCCCGGCACGCAGTGCGCCGGAGGTGGAAGCGGCCACCCTTTCGTTGCGTGTGGCGCATCCTGCCTGGGGCGGACGCAAGATCGCGCGTGTGCTTSCCCGTGAGGGTATCGGCACGCCGGCAGCCTCCACGGTCACCGGCATCCTGCGCCGCAACGGCATCGCGCTGGGAGGGCTGGGCGGCGGGGCAAAACCGTTCATCCGCTTCGAGCATGCCGCTCCCAACGATCTGTGGCAGATGGATTTCAAGGGTCACGTCGCCTTGCGGGCCGGCCGATTGCATCCGCTCACCGTGCTCGATGATCATTCGCGCTTCTCGGTCGCGCTGTCGGCTTGCGCCGACCAGACCACCGAGACCGTAAAAGCCCGGCTGATCACCGCCTTCCGCCGCTATGGCCTGCCGTGGCGTATCGCCACCGACAATGGCCCGCCCTGGGGCGATGGCGGCCGCAACGACTTCACGCTGCTCACGGTCTGGCTGATCGAAACCGGCATCCTGGTCAGCCACTCCAGGCCCTGTCATCCCCAGACCCTCGGCAAGGACGAGCGCTTCCATCGTTCGCTCAAGGCC
This sequence comes from Mesorhizobium sp. P2_B11, assembly GCF_056404855.1. Lineage (NCBI taxonomy): Bacteria > Pseudomonadati > Pseudomonadota > Alphaproteobacteria > Hyphomicrobiales > Phyllobacteriaceae > Mesorhizobium > Mesorhizobium sp. P2_B11. The sequence continues at coordinate 395,854 of NZ_JBFUDF010000004.1, read as the reverse complement.
GAGACCCTGCAGGGACCACCCTTCGAAGATCTCGCCGAGGCCCAGGACGCATTCGACCAGTGGCGCCACGTCTACAACGCCCAGCGTCCCCACGATGCGCTTACCGGCGGCGTGCCGCTCGATCGCTATCAGGTCTCGCCGCGTCAGTATCGCGAAACGGTCGAGCCGTTCGAATACGCCAAGGACGATCTCATCYGCCGTGTCGAGCAGCAAGGCTTCGTCTCGATCCTCGGTCGCAAAACCCACGTGTGCAAAGCCTTCGCGGGAAAGTCCGTCGCCTTCAGGCCTACCGCCACAGACGGCGTCTTCGACGCATGGTTCAGACATCAGAAAATAGAAACAATCGACCTCAACACTCTGGCTCGATAGCATGCAAAACTGTTCGCGATGTCCTCGCACACCTGTTCGCGATGTCCCCGGTCCAAACACCCACAAGGGGGAGGGGACGCTGCCGCGCACTATCCCTTACTCGTCGTCGAAACGTAGGCAGTTAGGCGAGGTCAGCGCCTACGCCAGTCTCCCTCCCCCTTGTGGGGAGGGGTTAGGGGTGGGGGTACGTGCCGGGCAAACGTCTCAGAAATTGTCCGACTGCTTTGGGTTACTCCGCCGCCGCCACCAGCGACACCCCGTTCAACCCCGCCACAATATCCGACAGCGCCGGCACGAATTTCTCGCCATGACCCGTCGTGACCGCCGTCGCAAATCCATTGCGCACCGCCGCGCCGATGGGGTTGGCGATGCCGGCGGCCTGGGCGAAGGAGGCGAGGTAGGTCATGTCTTTCAGCGCATTGGCGATGGCGAAGCGCTGGGCGTTTTCGTTGCGGTTGAGGACGAAATCGAAGAAGGCCTGGTAGAAGCCGCAATCCATGCGGCTGCCTGAAATGACGCTGTTGAAGACCTGCGGCGTCAGCCCCGCCTTGGCGCCGAGGCTGAGCGCTTCCGAGTAGATGGCGGAATAGCCCATCGAGACGAAATTGTTGAGCAGCTTCATGGTGTGGCCGCTGCCGGTCGGGCCGGTGTGGACGACGCGCGCGGCAAAGGCTTCGAGCACCGGCCGGGCGCGGGCGACGATCTCGGCCGGGCCGCCGACCATGACGTCGAGCTTGCCTTCGGCAGCTTCCTTGGGCGTGCGCGCCAGCGGCGCGTCGATCAGCACTATGCCTTGCTGGGCGAGGTCGGCGGCAAGCGCTGTCGTCGAGGAGGGGTTGGAGGTCGAACAGTCGATGATCAGCAGCGGCTTCCCCGCGGCGGCATGTCCGTCCGCGGCTGCAGCCAGCCCGTCCGCGCCCTTGACCAGCGCTTCGACCTCGCGCGAGCCGGTGACGCAGAGAATGACGATGTCGCAGGCGGCGGCGAGCGCGCCTGGGGTTGCGGCTTCCGTGGCGCCGGCAGCGATCAGCCGATCGGCTGCAGTGCGGCTGCGGTGCACATGCACCGTCAGCGGCCAGCCTTTGCTGAGCAGATTGTCGGCCATGCCGGCGCCCATGCTGCCCAGGCCGATGAAGCCGATGCGTTCTTTCATGCAATCCTCCTTGTGGCCCGCGCCGGCGAGCTAACCATTGGTCACCTTGCGGTGCGCATCCGTCGATGCAATCCTTTGAACAAGAATCGAACCGGAGTGCCCTCGATGGCGGACCCCATGACTTTCGATGCCATACCGCAGGCGCCCAATCTGCGGACCGGGCTCGTCAACACGCTGATCGCGCAGATCGAATCCGGCGACCTGGCGCCGGGCCAGCGGTTGCCAACCGAACAGGAGATCGTCGCCGCGACGGGCGTCAGCCGCACCGTGGTGCGCGAGGCGCTTGCGGCGCTGCGTGCCCGCGGGCTGATCACCACGCGCCAGGGGCTCGGCGCGTTCGTCGCCAAGGATCCGCTGCCGAAGACCTTTTCCGTCCTGCCCGACGATCTCGAATCGATCGACGAGGTGCTGCGTGTGCTGGAGCTGCGCATGGGCATCGAGGTGGAAGCGACCGGCCTTGCCGCCGAGCGGCGGACCGATGCGGCGCTCTCGCAAATGAGTGCGAAGCTCGACGCGCTGGAGGCGGCGGTGCGCGCCGGCGGCTCCGGCTCGGAAGAGGACTTTGGTTTCCACCGCGCCATTCTCGCGGCGACGCAGAATGCGAATTTCACCCGGCTGTTCGACACGTTCGGCAGCGCCATGATCCCGCGCCAGTGGACGCGGCTCGACCGGATGACCGAGGCCGAGCGGGAAAAATATCTCGACCGCATGCAGCGAGAACATCGCGCCATTCTCGGGGCCATCGAGGCGAGGGACGTCAATGCGGCGCGGCGCGCCATGCGCAGCCATTTGACCAAGAGCTATGCCCGCTTCGAGGATTTGCGCGACAAGGCTGTTCACGAATAAGGGGCTGCTCACGACTAACGGCTTGCTCATCCGGCGACTCCGCCGAGATAGAGTTCGCGCATCAGCGACATGTCGCGCAGTTCAGCAATCGGACCTGAGACGACGATCCTGCCGTTCTGCATGAGATAGCCGCGCGACGCCACGGCGAGCGCCAGGCCGGCATTCTGCTCGACCAGCAGCACAGAGGCGCCGAAGCGTTCGCCAATGCCCAGAATGATCGCCTTGATCTCCTTGACCAGCAGCGGCGACAGGCCGAGCGACGGCTCGTCCAGCAACAGCACGCGCGGCCGCGTCATCAGCCCGCGCGCAATGGCCAGCATCTGCTGTTGGCCGCCGCTCAGCGAGCCGCCCCGGTCGCGGCGCTTGGTGGCGAGGATCGGGAAGAAGGATAACATGGTTTCGAAATCGGCCTCGACGGCGGCCTCGTCGCGGCGGGCATAGGCGCCGAGGCGCAGGTTTTCCTCCACCGTCATGTCGACGAAGATTTTTCGCCCTTCCGGCACCAGCACGACGCCACGCCTGGCCATGACATCGGCGGCAAGCCCGGTGACCTCGGCGCCGTCGAAGGCGATGCTGCCGGCGCGTGGTTTGATCAGGCCGGCGATGGCCTTGAGCAGCGTCGACTTGCCGGCGCCATTGGGGCCGAGGATGGTGACGATCTCGCCTTCGGCCAAGGTCAGCGAGACGCCGCGATTGACGATGGTCGGGCCATAGCCGGTGATCACTTCGGAGACGGCCAGCAGGCTCATAGCTCGCCTCCGAGATAGACGTCGAGCACCTTGGGGTCGGCCAGCACGGCCTCGGTCGGGCCGTCGGCGATCTTGGAGCCGAAATCGAGCACGGCAAGGCGCCGGCACAGCATCTGCATCAGCTTCATGTCATGGTCGATGACACAGACGGTGATGCCGTGGCCGGGAAGCTGGCGCACGAGGCCGACAAGGGCCGAGGTTTCGCGGTCGTTGAGGCCGGCGGCGGGTTCGTCGAGCAGAAGCAGCGACGGGCGCGAGGCCAATGCCAATGCCAGCCCGAGCAGGCGCAAGCTGCCGAAGGGCAGCACGCCGGCTTTTTCCTGGGCCAGCGCGCTCAAGCCGACAAAGTCGAGCAGCGCCTGCGGCGTCGGCCACGGGCTGGCGCCGCTGGAAGCCCGCGCGTGCTCGCCGGCGATCTGGACATTTTCCAACACGCCGAGGCCGGCAAAGGCCATGGCCTGCTGAAACGTGTAGCCGATGCCGGTGCGCGATATGGCATGCGGGGCGAGGCCGGTGATGTCCTGGCCGCGAAACAGCACCGTGCCGCCGCTCGGTTTGTGGACGCCGGTGACGACGTTGAACAGGGTCGTCTTGCCGGAGCCGTTCGGGCCGACGACGCCGAGGATTTCGCCCTCCTCGATGGCAAGGTCGACGCCGGCCAGCGCGGTGACGCCGCCGAATTGTTTTGAGAGACCGCTGATGGCCAGGATCGGGCTCATTGGCGCGCCTCCGAAGGGGCGGTCTCGCGCTCCGCCGTCTCCGGCTTCGGCTTGTTCGCGAACAGGCCGCGCAGCACCCGCACGACGCCGCCAATGAGGCCGTCGGGCAGAAGCATGATCACCGCGATCAGGCAGACGCCATAGACGATGCGCGACTGCACCGGATCGAGGTTGAGAACCTCCGGCAGGAAGGCGACGAGGATGCCACCGGCGAGCGGTCCCTCGATAAGGCGGGCGCCGCCGATCATGACCATCAGCGCGAGGTAGATGCTGGGGAAAGAAGAAAATTGCGAGGGCGAGATGTGGCCGAGGAAATAGGCGAGCAGCACGCCGGAGATGCCGGCAAAGACGCCGCTGACGACGAAGGCGCCGATCTTGTGGCGGCCGACATTGATGCCGAGCGAGGCCGCGAGCTTTTCGTTCTCGCGGATGGCGCGCAATGTGCGGCCATAGGAGGAATGGATGATCGCCCAGCTTGCGACGGCCGCTGCTGTGACGAACGCGACCACCATCAAATAGTAGCGGGTAAGGTCAGTCATATCGGCGCCGAAGAGGGTGACGTGGTCGGTCAGGTCAAGCCCGGTCGCGGCACCGGTATAGTCGCCGCCATTGGTGAGCACGATGGCGAGCAGCTGGCCGAAGGCGAAGGTCATGATGACGAAGTGATGGCCGCCAACGCGCAGCGACGGGATGCCGACGATCATGGCGAAGACGGCGCTGGCGATCGCCGCCACGGGCAATGCTGCCCAAAAGCCGACGCCAAAATCCCGCGCCAGGATCGCCGCCGCATAGGCGCCGACGCCGACCAGGGCGGCATGACCCATCGACAAGATGCCGGTCTGGCCGAACAGCACCGACAGGCCGTAGAGTGCAATGACATTGATGCCGGCCGAGATCGCCAGCGACAGGAAGCGGTTCGACGGCGAGGCGAGCGGCACCAGCGCGATCAGCGCCAGGATGACCAGCACCGGAAGCAGCGAGCGCAACGCCTTCGGGGCGATGCTCATGATGCCATCCTCGGTCCGCTGGTGCCGCCGAACAGGCCATGCGGGCGCACGATCAGCACCAGGATCATCAAAGCGAAGGAGTAGGCGTCGGTCCATTGCGAGAAGCCGTAGCCGGCGCTGAAGCCTTCGACGACGCCGAGGATGAGGCCGGCGGCAACGGCGCCATAGATGTTGCCGAGGCCGCCGATCAGCGCGACGGCAAAGCCTTTCATCACCATGGTGCCGCCGGTGAAGGGGGTGATGGGGAACAGCGCGATCAGCAACGCGCCGCCGAGGCCGGCCAGAGCGCTGCCGAGCACGAAGACGCCGGTGATGTAGCGGCGCACCGGAATGCCCATCAAGGCGGCGGTGTCGCGGTCCTCGACGCTGGCCCGCAGCGCGCGGCCGTAGCGGCTGGCGGTGATCATGCGGAAGCTCAGCGCCACGACGGCGATGGTGATGAGGATGACCATGACGCGTACGGACGCGATGCGCACGCCGCCGACTTCCCAGACGGTGGTGAGCGGGCGCGGGATGCTCTTCTGGTTGGGGTTCCAGAACAGCACGACGACATGCTGCAGGACGACGATGAGGCCGAGTGAGACGATGAAGCCGTTGGTCGGCCGTTCCAGCGTGAAGCGGAACAGGCCGCGCTCCAGCACATAGCCCATCAGCCCGACCGCGAGGATTGCCAGCACCACCGCCAAGGGGAAGCCGAGGCCGGCGCTGACGGCAAGCCAGGTGACGATGCCGCCCACCATCAGGAACTCGCCATGGGCGAAATTGATGATGCCGGTCAGGCCGAAGATCAGCGTCACGCCAATGGCGATGAGCGTGATGACGCTGGCGATGGAAAGGCCGTTGAGGATTTGCTGGATGAAAATATCCACGGCAATCGAAACCTGTCTGCAGTTCAGAAAAAGAGAAGCTGGCGGCTGATAAGGCCGCCAGCCCGGGGATGATGCCTCAGCTCTTCGGCGCTTCGGCCGGCGGCTGCTGCATGGCGCAGGAGATGTTACCGCCCGGGGCTGCCGCGCAGACTTCCGTCGCGTGGGTGACCTGGTGCGTCGGGTTGAAGGTCAAATCATCCGAGACCACGCCCTGGTGGTGGAGGCTGAGCAGCGCCTCGACCGTCTTGTCCGGATCGAAGCTGTCGGCCTTCTGCCAGGCCTCGACCAGGAAGTGGACATAGTCGTGGTAGAGCAACGACACTGACGAGGTCACGCCATGCGGCGCGCCGGCGGCGAAATAGGCGTCGAAGTAGGTTTTCGCCTTCGGGTTGGAGGACTCGCCCCAGCACACGGGAACGCAGCTCATCGCCACCGGCACATCGGCCGAAAGCTGCTTTTCCTTCCAGATGCCGGGGTCGACGCCGAACAGGAAGTAGCTCTTGGCGGCGCCGAGTTCCAGCGCCTGCGGCAGCGCGGTCAGCGTTGAATCGCCATTGTACCAGAAGTGGATGATGTCAGGATTGAGGCTCTTCGCCCGCGTCAGGAAGGGCGAGAAGTCGGTGGTGTCAGGCGGGTAGAAGATAATGTCGGGGACGTCCTGGCCCTCGGCCTTCAGCGCCTTGAAATAGTAGGATGACAGGAACTGGCCGGTGGCGTCATTGCCGACGATCATCACCGATTTCTTCGGCTTGAAGCCGAGCAGCGGTTCGAGCAAAGAGAGCACGCCGCGCGCGGTCGAGCCGGAGCGCTGAAATTCCTGCGGTTCGGACTGGAAGAGATAGTGGTCCTCGCCGCCTGGCTTGACCGAGTCCGGCGTCAGGATTTTCGCCAGCGTCGAATTGCCGGCGAAATGGATGATCTTGGCCGGCTGGGTGATCTTGGCCATTGCCAGCGTAAAGTCATGCGTTTCGGATCCGAAGATCGCCTGCACCTTCATGTCGCGGACCAGCTCCTGGGTGGCAGCGATTGCCGTGGCGATATCGGTGCGGTCGTCGCGCTTGACCATTTCGAGCTTGTAGGTCTTGCCGCCGACCTTGAAGCCGCCGGCGTCGTTGATCTGCTTGACGGCAAGGCCGACGCCCGCCGGCAGCGTGTGGCCGGCTGAGACGAACGAGCCCGACTCGGCGGCGACGACGCCGATCTTGACGATGTTGTCTTCGGCGAGCGCCGGATGGGCGAACGCGCCAAGGCACAAGGCCGCCGAGGCGGCCAGTTTAAATACGGTTTTCAATTTGAGATCCTCCCGACTCCAAATCATTGCAGTCTTACCGGGTTGTCATACAACCCTGTTATCTGGTAAATCTTACGGAAGGGGATGTCAATCGCGTTGCCATGCGATATGAGGCTTCCCGAAATCAGAATCATGGAACCGGCATTGCCGGCGAAGCCGCAGTCAGGAACAGCGAGATGCATTCACGGAAATTTGGCCGGACCGGCCGCAATGTCAGCGAGATCGGCTTCGGCGCCTGGGCGATCGGCGCCGCCTGGGGCGAGGTCAATGACGACGATGCCATCGCCGCCTTGCACGCCGCGCTCGATGCCGGCGTCACCTTCCTCGACACCGCCGATGTCTATGGCGACGGCCGCTCGGAAAAGCTGATCGCACGGGTGATGAAGGAACGCGGCGGCGCGCGCCCGTTCATCGCCACCAAGGCCGGACGTCGTCTGCCGAAGCAGAGCGTCGAGGGCTACAGCCTCGAGAACCTGACCGGCTGGATCGACCGCAGCCTGAAATACCTCGAGACCGATACGCTCGACCTGGTGCAGCTGCATTGCCCGCCGACCGATCTCTACTATCACCCGGAAGTGTTCGAGCGTCTCGACAAGCTGACCCAGCAGGGCAAGATCCGCAATTACGGCGTCAGCGTCGAGCGCGTCGAAGAGGCGCTGAAGGCGATGCAATATCCCGGCGTCGTCTCAGTGCAGATCATCTTCAACGCCTTCCGCCAGCGCCCGGCCGAGCTGTTCTTCGATCAGGCAAAGAAGAACGATGTCGCCATCATCGCCCGCGTGCCGCTGGCCAGCGGCCTGCTGTCGGGAAAGTTCAAGGCGGACACCAAGTTCGAAAGCACCGACCATCGCCTGTTCAACCGCAATGGCGAAGCCTTCGATGTCGGCGAGACCTTTTCGGGCGTGCCCTATGAGGTCGGCCTGGCCGCGGTCGAGAAGGTCCGGCCGCTGGTGTCGGGCGACACGACGATGGCGAAATTCGCGCTGCGCTGGATCCTGATGTTCGATGCGGTGACGGTGGTCATCCCCGGCGCCCGCAACCCGGCGCAGGCGGTTTCCAATGCCGAAGCGGCCGAGCTTGCGCCGCTGTCGGATGCGCTGATGGCCAAGGTGAAGGCGATCTACGACCAGGACATCAAGCCCTACGTGCATCAGCGCTGGTAACACCCGCAACCAACCCTTCACACAAGGGGCAGGGTTATCGCATCAATCTCAGATGCTTGTGGGGCACGTACCCCCACCCTTAATCCCTCCCCACAAGGGGGAGGGAGACTCCCGCTGGCGCTGATCTCAATAACTCCCGAGGTTTCAGCGCTGATGGATAGGGCGCGGCAGCGTTCCCTCCCCCTTGTGGGGAGGGCTAGGGTGGGGGTCCCCTTCGTAAAAACTCATATGTGATAGCCCTCGACCTGCTGACCCCTGGCGCGGTCAGCCGGGCCCAAATGCGCTCGTCGGTTACAAGCTGCGCAGCGGATCGTATGACCTCGTCGGGGCCATTAATCCGCCGCGCAGCTTGTTATTGTGCAGTGCAGCAACGATATTGCTGCAAGTGCGTTGTGCACGACTGCCATTCCGGCGCGCAAGGATATCGATTTGCGAAATATATCCGATACGATCGCTCGCCTCAGCGCGATGCGTGGCCGACCCATTGGTGCAGGGCAACACAAGGACGACCACCTGTCCGAGATGACGGGGTTCGGATCCAACCCCGGTGCCCTGCGGGCGCGGCTTTATCTTCCGGAGACTCTGCCAAAACAGGCGCCGCTGGTGGTCGTGCTGCATGGCTGTACCCAGACTGCCGCCGGTTACGATCATGGCTCAGGCTGGAGCGTGCTCGCCGCCGAGCAGGGCTTTGCCGTGCTGTTTCCCGAGCAGCAGCGCGCCAACAACGCCAATCTGTGCTTCAACTGGTTTGTGCCGGGCGATATCAGCCGCGACAGCGGCGAGGCGGCGTCCATCCGCCAGATGATCGAGGCGGCTGTCGTCACGCATGGTCTCGACCGCAAGCGGATCTTCGTCACCGGCCTGTCCGCCGGCGGCGCCATGGCGGCGGTGATGCTGGCGGCCTATCCGGAGGTGTTTGCCGGTGGGGCGATCATTGCCGGACTTGCCTATGGCAGTGCCTCGACCATCCCCGAAGCTTTTGACCGCATGCGGGGCCATGGCGGCCCGTCCAGGACCGACCTGCAGCGTCTGTTGCGGCAGGCTTCGCCGCACAAGGGTCCATGGCCGCGGATTTCGATCTGGCAGGGCTTGGCCGACACCACCGTCGTGCCTTCCAATGCGGATGCGGTGCTGGCGCAATGGCAAGGCGTGCACGGCGTCAGTGAGAGGCCGACACGCACCGAAAAGGTCGACGGTCAGACGCGAAAAGTCTGGTCCGACAGCAATGGACGCGACGTCGTGGAGACATACACCGTTGCAGGCATGGGCCATGGCACGCCACTGAAGACGGGCGGCGACGATGGCCTCGGCAGAGCAGGGCCATTCATGCTGGATGTCGGGATTTCCTCGACGCGCCACATCGCCCGCTTCTGGGAGCTGACCAGGCCGGACGTTCAACATAAGGCAAAAACCGAGACCGCTTCAGGCGCCGCATTGCAGGCCTTTGCGCCGAAGGAAAAACCGCGCGCGGTCCGTGTCGATCCCACGCCGGAACCTGCCGAGGCGCGCGGAACAGCCGGCGGAATTACCAAGGTCATCGAGGATGCGCTGCGCGCAGCAGGGCTGATGCGCTAGCGTTGGCGGCAGGGCTGATGCGCTAGCGTTGGCGGCAGGCGAGCTCTAGGCTCGCCGCCGCACTCATTGCTTTCGGGTAGGGGCCGGCGACGGGCGGGGCTCTTCAGCCTCGACACTGTTGTCGTTCACCCGCAGAGCATTTCCCTCCACCTTGTTCGGTCCGGCATCGGTGCGCGGCTTCGTCGGCACCGGCAAGGACGTCTCGTCGCGCTCGCCCGCGCTGTTGTCATTGACCCGCAACGCCTTGCCCGTGACCTTCGTCCGGTCGCTGTCATCGTTCATGTCGAACTCCTTGCCTGTGTTACTTCGGATGAGGCGTGGCTATGCCATCTTCACCTTCGGCTCGCGCGCCCACAGGCGCAGCGCGCCGAGGGCCGACACAAAGCCGGCGACATCCTTGGGCCCGGAAAGCGCAACGCAGCCCTCGTCCAGGCTGTCGGCAACCCCAGCCTTGTCGAGCAGCGGCAGTGCGGCCTCGACATAACCGATGAACTTGCAGTGGGCGAAAGCATCGGCGACGAAATCGCGCGCCGTGGCTTCCTTGATCAGACCGGCCATCGCCGCCTTTGATGGCAGCAAGGCGACCGCGTCGTAGAGCACCGACGGGCCGCCGCCGATCATCTGCTGCGCCTCGATGATGCTGCCGTCGCTGGCCTTCGCGCCGCCGACCTTGGGAGCGATGATTTCGAACACCGCACCGCTCTTGGTCAATGCAGCGGTGAGCGCCTTGAGCAGTGCAGCATCGGTGCCGTCGGTCACCACTATGCCGAGCTTGCGGCCCTCGAAACGGTTGGGGCCGTTGGTGATGATGCTGAGCGACGGTGAAGCAGCTAGGTCCTGCCTTGTGGCAATGGCGGCATCGGCCGGCTTCGGCATTGCCTTCAGGCCAAGCCCGTCGCCGACCTTGCCCGCCAGCCCTTCATCGATGTTGAGAAGGTGGGAGACCATGCGCTCGCGAATGACAGGGGTCTGCACCTTGCTGAGCTCGAAGGTCAGTGCGGCTGCGATATGGCCCTGCTCGGGCGGCGTCTGGCTGATGTAGAACTGCCGCGCCTGGCTGTAATGGTCGGCGAAGCTCTCGGCGCGGATGCGTTGTTTGGGACCCTGCTCGGCTTCGGCAAACGAGCGGAAGCCGCGCTGCGGCGATTCCCGCGGGCCTTCGCCGAACGAGTTTGGCTGGTAGTTCACCCGGCCGGTTGGGTTGCGCATGGCCATATGGCCGTCCTGCTGGAAATTGTGGAACGGGCATTTCGGCGCGTTAATCGGGATGTGGGTAAAATTGGTGCTGCCCAGCCGCTTTATCTGCGTGTCGAGATAGGAAAAATTCCGCCCCTGCAGCAGCGGGTCGTTGGAGAAGTCGATGCCGGGCGGAACGTTCTGGGTCATGAACGCGACCTGTTCGGTCTCGGCGAAAAAATTGTCGGGCATGCGGTCGAGCACCAAGCGGCCGACCGGGATCGGCGGCAGGATTTCTTCGGGAATCAGCTTGGTGGCGTCGAGCACGTCGAAATCGAAACTGTCGGCGAAGTCCTGGTCGAACAGTTGCAGCTGCAACTCCCACTCCGGGAAAGCGCCGGCCTTGATCGAGTCCCAGAGATCGCGGCGATGGAAATCGGGATCGGCACCGTTGATCTTGACCGCCTCGTTCCAGGCCACCGACTGCAGGCCGAGCTTCGGCTTCCAGTGGAATTTGACGAAGGTCGATTCATCCCTGGCGTTGAGCATGCGGAAAGTATGGACGCCGAAGCCTTCCATGAAGCGCAAGGAGCGTGGGATCGCGCGGTCCGACATCACCCACATGATCATGTGCATGGATTCGGGCGTCAGCGAGATGAAATCCCAGAAATTGTCATGCGCCGATTGCGCCTGCGGGAAGCCGCGATCCGGTTCCTCTTTGACGGAGTGGACGAGGTCGGGAAACTTGATCGCGTCCTGGATGAAGAACACCGGGATGTTGTTGCCGACAATGTCCCAATTGCCTTCCTGGGTGTAGAGCTTGACGGCGAAGCCGCGCACGTCGCGCGCCAGGTCTGCCGAGCCCTTGTTGCCGGCGACGGTGGAGAAGCGCACGAAGGCCGGCGTCTTTTCGCCGGCGCGCTGGAAGATGTCGGCACGTGTGTATTTGGCGAGCGACTCGTAGGTTTCGAAATAGCCGTGCGCGCCGTAGCCGCGTGCATGCACGACGCGCTCGGGGATGCGCTCGTGGTCGAAATGGAAAATCTTCTCGCGGAAATGGAAGTCTTCAAGAACGGTCGGTCCGCGGGCGCCGATCTTCAGGGAGTTCTGGTCATCTGAGACCGGACCGCCCTGGGCGGTGGTCAGCACAGGGACGTCGCCCTCGGCAATCTGATGCAACTCGCCCCCTTCGCCTCGAACAAGCTTCTGATCGTGGATGACAGCCCGGTTGCTGACGCGGCTTGGAGACTTGGACATGGACGGGTTCCTTGGGGTAGCGAGTGGACGCATTCCTGGGTGGTCGATACGGCGAAGCCCCGCCGCCTTTCGGCGACGGGGCATCGGTGATCAGAGCGGGCTGGCGTTGCGCGTCCTGTCGCGTTCCACCTCGATGTCGGTGTAAGGGTCGGCCTTGGGATCGAAACCGGTCCAGCCACCGGCCTCGTAGGTGCCGCGGCGGTCTTCCAGATTGACCGAATTGGTCTGCCCGAGAATGCGCTCGGCTTCACCGGCCTGATCGTCGTCGACCTTGGCGGTCACCATCGTGCCGCCGCGGCGAACGCCCTCGGCATAGACATGTGCATCCCGTTCCGAGACGCCGGAATCGGTCAGCGCCCCGACGATGCCGCCGGCAGCACCGCCGACGACCGCGCCGCCCACGGCGCCGACCGCGGTGGCCGCCAGCCAGCCGGCGGCCACGACAGGGCCGACACCTGGGATGGCCATGAGGCCGAGCCCGGTCAGCAGGCCACCGGCGCCGCCGATGACGGCGCCCACACCGGCACCGCCGGTTGCATCTTCAGCTGCCTTCGACGTGTCGCCGTCGTCGTACCAATCGTTCGCGTTGTTGGCGACGATGCTGATGTTGGCATGCGGAACGCCGCTGGCCTCCAGTTCGCCGACGGCGTCGGAAGCGTCATCGTAATTGTCGAAAAGTCCGGTTACGGTTTTCATGGTCTTGATCTCCTTGATCTGGTTTCAGTCGGTTCAGTTGGTGCCGGCAACTATGTTGCCCTGGTAGTCGAGCGCGACGGTCGTGTTCTTGCCGTCCTTGGTCGCCTGGCCGCGCCAGATGCCCTGCTCGTCCTTGGTCAGCTTCGACACGTCGGAGTAGCCGGCATCCTTGATGCGGTCCTTGGCCTGGTCCTCGGTGAAGGAGTTGGCACCGGGAACGGGAGCTGACGGATTGGCGGTGTCGGTCGTGGTCACGGCAGGGGTGGTCGAACTAGTGGCGGGGGCTGCCTCGCCGGTGGTGGAAGTGCCGGTGGCGGCGATCTTCTCGATCATCTCCTGATGCATCTTGAGCGTCGGCAAAGTCTCCGATGCGAAGGTTTTAAGCTGCGCGTTGTCGCCGTCCTTGGCATAGCTCTCGAACAGGGTGACCGCTTCCGAATGCGCATCGCGCTGCAGCTGCACATACGGCTTGTCGACGGCGTCCTTCGCGTTCTGCAGCGAGTCGAGATCAGCCTTGTGCCTGGCGTCCAGTTCCTTGGGCACCGTCAGCTTCTGTTCGCCGGCGATGGTCTGAAGCTTGGCGTTGGCCGCGCCATGATCGTCGATCATCTTCTGCGCGAAATCCTTGACGGCCTGGTCCTGCGCCTTGTCCTCGGCGATCTTGCTGGAGTCGACTTCGAACATGCCGCCGGCGGCGGCCTTGTCGACGAAATCCTGCGCGCTGTCGGCGGCGAAAGCGGGCAGAGCGAAGGTGATGGCCGTGGCCGTGGCCAGAGCCAGAAGCATACGATTTTTCATAAATAGGATCCTCGTTAGGCACACATTGTGCTGAGGGGCTAACAAGTACCGGAGAGCTTTGTTCCGCCGCGCGGACGTTTAAGGCGAGATGATTCTCCTACCCATCATGATGAAGCCCCGATGCGCGAGCATCGAGGCTTCAGGAGCGTGCAGCCGGGAAGCGCTGTCGGTAACGCTACGCTGCTTCCGCTGCGATGTTGACGGTCGACTCGGCGAGTTCGGTCAGGGCCGCATCGGTTTCCTTTTCCTCGCTCAGCGTCAGCTCGAGCAGGTTGACCGCATCGTTGTAGCCGAGCTCCGCGGCCCAGGTGCGCAAGGTGCCGTAGCGCGAAATCTCGTAATGCTCGACGGCCTGTGCTGCCGCCAGCAGGCCGGCGTCGAGCGCTGCAGCGCCCTTGTATTCGTCCATGATCTCGGCGCCTTCCTCGGTGATGCCCATGATCGCCGCGCAGGTTTTGCCGACCGGCTTCTTGCCGATGACGGCGAACACCTTCTCCAGCCGGGCAACATGCTCTTCGGTCTGGCCGCGGTGCTTTTCGAACGCCGCCTTCAATTTGGGGCTCTGCGCTGCCTTGGCCATTTTCGGCAGTGTCGCCAGGATCTTCTTTTCGGCGAAATAGATGTCCTTCAGCGTGTCGTGAAAGAGATCGCTGAGACCTTTGGATGCCTTTGTGGGTGCCATTGTTGTTCGTCCTTCTTGTGATGGGGGGTACTAGGGTCAACTCCCCCGCCTGACACAGGTTCCTGCCGCTGACGAAGAAAGCCCGCTCTTGTCCCCGCGAGATACTGTCGAGCTTCAGCGATCGCTGCGTTCGAGGCTGCGCGCAACCTCGGTCTGGGCGACCTGCAGCAGCGTGTCGATTTCGAACATCACGACGGCATGCCCCCCGTCGCGAATGGCAAGGCGGGCGCGGTGGAGCAGGTCGGACACCGCCCGCAATGTTTCGACATGGTTCAATGGGTTCGGCACATGCGTGTCCTCTCTTGCGAGAACAACCCTTGGGCGCAGAGAGCGTTCCAAGGATTCGCCCCAAGATCAGACCAATTGCTCAGATTCGGCTAAGCTCGCCGTAGAGCGCTTCTTCCTCAAAAATCCCGCGGCCAAAAAGATCCATCGCCATTGCAGCCAATTCGGCAGCCTCGGGACAACCGTGAGGCAGGCCCCGCTCGGCGCAGATGCGGTCGTACACCCTTTTCAGCAGCGTGAGGTCATCCGGATATGCTACGCCGCTATTCGATGCGTAGTGATCAGCCATGGCACATCCCCCGGACAGCCGTTTGTTAGTCGCGTTGCAAAGACCTGCTCAGCATCGACACTGCTTCCTTGAAAGCACGGGCCGCGGCATCACAGGCGACTTTCGATGGCCCGTTGGAAATCAGAACGATCTCGGCTGCACGCCTCGTGATGCCATGTTTTTCAGCGAAGCCCTCTGTGTCGTAGGGCATGTCGACGGCGTTCTCGGATTTCATCACAGCCTCTAGAATTCAACGGGTGCTTCGCGGTCAATGGGCGGTCCGCTGTCGATCGCGTTGAAATACCAGGCCTCGCCCGTCCTCGTGGTAATCGCCGCGACCAGCTTGGCGTAGGTGGTTGCGCCGGCGTTGTGCGCCTGCAGGATTTCCCACGCCAGATCCTCGCGCGGCAATGTTTCGATGATGCCGTTGGTTCCGGACCAATGCCGGAAGACTTGCCTGCAAAGCGCAAGCTCATCTCTGTTCCATACGCCGAATACCATAAGGGCTGCCCTCCCGCGAAGGCGTACGCGCGCGTCCAAGATCGAGCGCGTGGGAGGATTATGCCGTTCTTCGGATTGTCTGCCGCAACCTATGTTAACGCTAGGCGTCCCATTTACCGACGAGGCTGAGTGTTGCCTGATAAAGTTGCAGGGGTCCGGCGCCCCGCACCGAGACGACAATGGTCATCAGTTGCGGCAGGGCTTCCCTCGCAATCTCCAGCGCCAATCCCAGCGCCAGTTGCGGAACGAGGGCGTCGCTGGTGAGTTCGGTGCCTATCAGGTCGGGTTCGGGGACCGCGTCCCGCTGAACGTCGAAGTAAAATCGTGGCACGAACAATCCTCGGTTTGCGAAGAAACCGATCCACCGGCCGATCCCGCGCTGGGGAGGGCATCGTGCGCTGTTGGGGAAGTCATTCCCGCTTCGACGACCACCTTACAGAGATAGGCCGTGTGACGGCTTTTGGCCAGCCGCGTCTTATCATATGTTAAGGCCAATCCCGGAACTGGCCTTAAATCTGCAGGGGAATTCACCGCAGGTTGGATAATGAGCGTCAACTTTCTCAGTCGAAAGCTTCTCAATTTCGGCCACCTCGACCAAGCCGATCTCGCGCTCCTCGACGCGGTGGTGGGCAAGACCCGCACAGTCCAGCCCTATGTCGATCTGATCTCCGAAGGCGACAAGCCGGGCGATGTGCATTTGGTGCTGCGCGGCTTTGCCTGCCGCTACAAGATCTTGCAGGACGGCCGGCGCCAGATCATGGCCTACCTTGTGCCCGGTGATCTCTGCGACCTGCACGTCTATCTGCTCGATCACATGGATCACTCCGTCGGCACGCTGGCCGAATGCCAGGTGGTGGACGTCAGCCGCTCGGCCATCCAGCAGCTGCTTGACCGCCCGGCCATCGCCAGGGCCATGCTGATGAGCACGATGGTCGACGAGGGGACGTTGCGCGAATGGCTGGTCAATATCGGTCAAAGACAGGCCGAGCCAAGAATTGCGCATCTGCTGTGCGAATTGCTGGCGCGGCTGCGCTCGGTTGGCCTTGTCTCCGACGACCGGTACACGCTGCCGCTCACGCAGGTCGAACTGGCCGACACGATGGGTGTGACGCCGGTGCATATGAACCGCGTCCTGCAGTCGCTTCGGCGCAAATCGCTGATCAGCCTCGAAGGTGATCAGCTGACGGTGCTGAATGCCAAGGGGCTCGAACAGGAAGCCGGATGGAACCCGAACTACCTGCATTTGCGGGCGAAAGCAGCTGTCGGCGGCTGAAGCCTTTTGCGCCACCTTAATTCATCTGGCCTTAATGCATGTGAATGCGCGAGGGGCGATTCGGTGTCTTATGGCAAGACCAACCCATCCGGGTTGCGAAGGCAAACCTCGAGGCAGACCGATGCCCAGATACTTTTTCGACACCGGATACGGACCGCTGCTGCGCGACGATGACGGCGTCGTATTGGTCGATGTCGACGCTGCCTGGGAGCAGGCAACGCAGACCACCGGGCACATATTGCGCGATCTGGACGGGGCATTCGAACGCGATCGGGAATGGCGCATGGAAGTCAGCGACGGGCAGCGGCGCAAGCTGTTTACGCTGCACATTTCGACCACCGTCTTCAAAGACTGGCCGCCTGCTGTCAGAAGCTGAAGGCTTCAGCGCGCCCAGGCGCGCCAACGCTAAACCCGCGTGATCGTCTCCAACCTCAGTCGTATTCGCTGGCCCTCGGCGAAGGTCAGCGCGAAGGCTTCGAGTTCGAACGATGTCGTGGTTGCCTTGCCGTCTTCGACCACGCGGACGAACCATTCTCCGCACGCCTCGACCACCTCGACGGCGGGTTGATCGACTGTGTTGCTCTGGACGTTATCCATCGCAAATCTCCTGAATGAGCAATGGGAAACGTCTATTTTTATAACGCTCGTCCGAGGCGTTTTTCAACATCAAAAGTTGGCGGGCCGGCAACCCTGTTGTTCGGGAAACAGCGGCCTGTCCGCTGCGCTGGATGCCTGTTGTGAACAGCGAGCAAAACAGGATATCGGACTTAAAGCCCTCTTGACGAGGTAGGAATATGTTCCTCATGTCAGGATATGCCGGAACAACCCGAGAAATGGCCGAAAGGCGCGCAATGGACCTTGCTGCATGCGCACGATGCCGGGCAGGTGGCGCGCGTCCGGTGCGGCTATTGCAACATCAAGCGCTTCTACAAACCGCTGGAGCTTCGAGAGGTTGTCGGAAACGTCACCGTAGACCAGCTGCGCGCCAAGCTGCGCTGTGAGAAATGCGGCCGCAAGGAATCGATGGGCGCGGAGCTGTTTCATCCGGTTGGGCAGGAACTGGTGACGATCCGCTTCCGGCGCCTGATCGAGATCAGGTGGGAGAGGCGGGTGATCTGGAAGGACGAGTGAACAACAAACTCAACGAACTGGCCATGATCCTGCAGCGGAATGGTCTCGGCCTGTCGTCCTCACATGTCCCGACCTGAGGCGGGCTGAAGGGCTGTTCCGTCAGCTGTCGGCTAACGATGGGCCAAGGCCGGCCATGTCGGTGAGCCGGATGGCGGCGAGGGTAGCGACTTCCCTGGAGACGGGCGTATCGCTGTCGGTCTGGGCGGGCGTGCGCTTCGCAAAACCGATTGCGTCGCGGGTCTGGCCGATCATCGTTCGAACGGTGCTTAGCACGTGCGGTATCCTCTCGCTTGGCTCTGAATCCTACAACACGGCAGACTCCTTGTGGTTCCGCAGCATTGCGAAGAAGCTGACCGGCGAGCCGAGGCCGGATGAGAAGGCCGTGCGCGGCTGTACGCACAAGCGTTCGGAACCATCCTTGTCCGTAAGCCGTTCCCCGTACCTCAACGAAAGGAATAGCCCATGGCCGACAACGACACCCCGAAGATTTCCGCCCGCGAGGCCCAGGAGGCCTTGGAGAAGCAGGTTGCATCGCTCAAGCGCGAGATCAGCAAGATCAACCGCACACTTGCCGAGCGCGCCGACGATGCCGTCGAAGAGGCCGGCGCCTGGTATGGCAGCGCCACAGAGCGCGCGGCACGGGCAGCGCAACAGCTCAAGTCGCAGGCGCAGACGGTGTCCGACACCGTTCAGCAGAATCCCGGCACCATCAGCAGCGCTTTCGTGCTTGGCGGCATTGCCGGGCTGTTGATCGGCCTGCTACTCGGGCAAAGCCAGGAGCGGGATCGGCGCTGGTTCTAGCCGGGTATGGCGCCCGCTGGCTTGGCCGGCGGGCTCTTCATTGCAGGCGATACAGGCGGTGTCGCGGTTGACCTATGGCTGTGTCACGGCGTTGAAATGCCGACGCCAACGACTGCACATAGCGCCGCGACCCCAAGTCCCCCTGCAAGGATGCACCACCAGGCGCGGCCATTGCCCTGAAGCATGGGGTTCAGCTTCAGCATCCGTCGCGCCCGCAATCCTTGGTAAAGGGCATAGGAAGATCCGAAACCGGCAAGCCAGACAATGGAATAGACGATGCCCCGGGTGAGCATGCTGTTGAGCCTGGCTTGCTCGACCGCCAAACCTGCATTCTCAGTGTCCATGCCTCGCCCCCTTTTTGCGAACCGATGTTGCGGTTGGCTCGTACGGTTGTCGAGCCGTTTTTGAGATTTGTCGAGCCGTTTGGAGAAGCCTCGCACGGCTTGTGGAAATCTAGGATTGACAATCGTCCTACTAGTAGGTAGGTAAGCGACATGAGCAACCTTGCAACGACCTCCGACCAGATACTGGCATCCGCGCGAAACTTCATTGTGGCCGGCGGCTACAACGGATTCAGCTACGCCGATATCGCCGGCGAGGTGGGAATTCGCAAGGCGAGCATCCACCATCATTTCCCCGGCAAGGTCGATCTCGTTCGCGCTGTCGTTGTGCAGCATCGCGAGCGTACCGAGGCCAGCATGACGGATCTGGAAAGCAAAGTTCTCGATCCGCTCGCATCGCTTCGAACCTATGCCGGTTTCTGGGCGAAATGCATTGAAGATGCGAGCATGCCGTTTTGCGTCTGCGCACTGCTTGCCAGCGAACTTCCGGCACTGCCGCCCGAGATTGCCGTCGAGGTGCGGGCCTATTTCAGGTTTCTGTCGTCCTGGTTGACCAAGGTCATGCAGCGAGGCGCCGAACAGGGGGTGCTTAAATTCGCCGGCTCTGCCGAACTGGAGGCCGAGACCTTCATGGCCACCGTCCATGGCGCGATGCTGTCGGCGCGTGCCTATGGCAACCCGGCCATCTTTGACGCCATCCTGGCGCCAGCCGTGCAGCGTCTATCGGCGAAGCTTCACTAACAAGGAATTTGCCAGACAGAGGCGGCGAGATCGCCGCCGCATCCTCGTAACACGTCCACTCTGCCTACCTTCTAGTAGGTATGCAAACTATCAGATACAAAGGAGAAAACAACATGCTTGCCAAGACCAATGAGACCAACTTCGTCCAATCCTCGAACAGCTGGCTCAAGACCTACTATTTCACCCGCTTTGCCGTGGCGGCTGCCTGGGTCCTGCTGGCGTTCACCCTCGCCAAGTCAATGCCGTCCCTGGCAGCCATCATGCTGGTCGCGTACCCGGCCTGGGATGCGCTGGCCAATTTCGTCGACGCCCGCCGCAGCGGCGGCTTGAACCGCAACAAGACGCAGCTGCTCAACCTCGTCGTCAGCATCGTCACCACGGTTGCGGTCGCTATTGCGCTTGGCAAGTCCATGAATGCGGTGCTCGCCGTATTCGGCGTCTGGGCGGTGCTGTCTGGCCTTTTCCAGCTCGCCACGGCGGTCCGGCGCTGGAAGTCCGGCGCGCAGTGGGCAATGGTGCTGAGCGGCGCCCAGTCGGCGCTGGCCGGCATCTTCTTTGTGAAGATGGCGGGTAGTGCTGCGACGGTCGGCATCACCGACATCGCGCCCTATGCCGCCTTCGGCGCCTTCTACTTCCTGGTCTCCGCTGTCTGGCTGACGGTGAGCGATGCGCGGCGAAAGGCGGCTGAGGTGGCTGGCTGAGGGCAGCGCTTGTCTGGCGAGGCTGCAGATAGCGGCCTCGCCGATTGCGCCGCGCCGTTCAGCAACCGAAGCGACATTGACCTGGCTAGCGTTCATCGAGGCGGTCTGTTGGGCGTGGCGAGATTTTCCCGTTGGAGCTGCGGCGCTGGCCAATGTCGCCGAGTTGCTCGTCTGTCAGCTCGCGCAGCATGCGCGAGCTTTGGCGCCTCTGCATTTGCAGCCGAAACCAGCCAAGCATCATCTGCCATGCTCGCTCCAGGCGAGGCGTAGTGGGTAGCCGCGCTTTCACGTCAGAGGATTTCAAAGACCTCATACTCGACACCGCCTGCCGTCCGGCCACCGCTGGCGACCGACACAATGCTGTTAAGCCAGGCATGGGCCGGCGCGGCGGTTTCGAAATATGGCGTTGTGCGCAGATAGTATTCGGATGCATCGACCACCTCTCCCCGTGCCAGGCGTTCGTCGATGGCCTGAGAGGCGCGCCTCACGCCGCGATAGGTCATGATGATCAAGCCGCCATCATCGGCGACGAGGAGCAGCCTAACATCCTGTTGGAATGTGCCGTCCGCTCGGCCGAGAAGCAGATCGGACCCGATGAGCGGCGAGACCGTGCCGCTTATGTGCCCGCCTTGGAAGTGTCCGCCCGAGACCGCGAAAATACGTCGGCCGCCGGCCGGCGTGTGGCCAAGATCCAGGACGGGGTGAAGCGTCATGAAGAGGGTAAACAGGTGTCTTGATTGCAGCGACATCAAATGCCTCCTAATTTCAGGCCCGGCATCTAGACCAGTGCGCGTTGCTCGAAAAACGCGCTCTTCTTGTCGCTGTCACAAGGAAAACTAATCATGCGGCCCTCCCTGGAATCCTTGCGCATTCTCGAAGTATGCGTGGCGACCGCCAGCTTTGCCCGCGCGGCCGAACGCCTGTTTCTGACGCCTGCAGCGGTCAGCCTGCGTATCCGCTCGCTGGAGGCCGAGCTTGGGCAGCCGCTTTTTGTACGCGGCCATGGGCGCGTCGTGCCGACCCCTGCCGCCGCCGCACTGGCAAGCCAGATTCGCGAGTCGCTCGCCGGGATCGCTGAGGCGGTCGACCGATTTCAGGCGGCGACGCCTCCGCTCAAGGTCACCGCACCACCCACATTCGCATCACGCTGGCTCGCCCCGCGTCTGCCGCAATATCCCGCGTCGGGGCCGGCCGGCATCGAGCTCGATGTCTCGACGGACATACGCGACCCAAACGCCTTTGACGTCGTCATCAGAACGGGTCGTGGCGGGTGGACCGGCCTTGAGGAACATCGGCTCATTCCGGTGGACGTGACGCCGATGCTGGCGCCGTCACTGCTCGGAACGCATTCGCTTGCCGCTCCGGCGGACCTGGTGGACTTCGAGCTGTTGCCGCATCCAGACTGGGAACAATGGTTCATGATGGCGCAAGGCGAAATTCCGGCGGCCGTGCGGTTCGCCGCGGTCGATTTTCCAACCCACGAACTCAACGCCAATGTCGCATTGGCAGGCGGTGGCGTGGCACTGCTGTCACCCACCCTGTTCGGATCTTTGTTAGCCCAGGGACTTCTGGTCGCCCCCTTCCGCCACGTGCTGAGCGGTCCAGCCTGGCACTATGCGCTGCTACGCACCGACGACCGCCGCTCGGCTCCGAGGCATTTTTGCGCCTGGCTGCAGGAGCAGGCCGGCAATCCGCCATGAAGCGAAGGGCGAGCATGGGATGCGTTGGCAATTTCGTTGACGCCCGTCGCAGCGGCGCTCTCAACACGTGAGTTGAGTTTCCTGGCCGCGGTCGTATGTTCGTTGACCGGGGTGGAGGAGAACAAATGCCCATTCGACGAAAGGCCACGGAGGCCGGCATTCTGCAGCCACCCGAACTCGAGCTGTTGGGGCGCGTCTTCGACCAGCTCAAGCTCGACGGTCAATCGCCGGAAGCTCGCGAGGCTCTCGCATCCCGGATTATCGCGAACTATATGGCCGGCGTGGTCGACGAAGCCGAGCTCGTCACGCTTTCGCGGCAGCCGCTCGGCCGGTAGTGCGTTTCCAACCCGCGTTCCGGAATGAAGGGTTTCGGTCCGTCAAATCAAAGGAATGAGCAGTGCCGACTGACCCACCCATCGAGCGACGCTCCCATAGCCGTAACCTTGTTCTGAAGGAAGCGACAATCCACGCCGGCGACGCCACTATCAATTGCCTGGTCTGTAACCAGCACGCTCACGGCGCGGAGTTGCGGGTAAAGGCCGACATCGCCATTCCCGACCGTTTCGTGCTTCACGTGCCCGTCGATCAGACCAGCTATCGCGCCGTGGTTCGGTGGAGACGGAAGGAGCGGCTTGGGGTGCAGCTTGATGCGGGAAGGCAGACGTAGAGGGCGATAGCCAGGGACGCTCAGGAGCGCGTCGGCCATCCTGCCGCGCCTCGTCCGCGTGACGTTCCGCTCAGTGCAGGAATGGGAAGATGCCGGATGTGTCGGCGTCAGAACCTGATTATGCCTTGTGATTGGAGGACGTAGAGAACCACCAGGACAATTGCGACGATTGCGATCCAGAGGGACAGTCGGCTCATAAGGCGATCCTCATTGACAATACCATCGTTGCGTCCGTCAGGTCGGCGCAACCATGAGACGCATCAACGTCGCAAGGTGCGAACTCGTTCCAGCAATGTTCGGCTGCGACCGTCTGGCAGAAGGTGAACGACGCGCGGCGCCCAGGCCGCAGGCTGAGGCAACCTTGGCCAAAGTTGCCTTGCCGGTGGTTAAGCAGGCCTTGGCTTGATCGCGGTGGCAAGGACGATGCCGGCGACGATGAAGGCCGCACCGACCAGGTCGTAATCGTGCAACTCCTCGCCGAGCAGCAGATAGGCGAGCATGGCGACGAACACCGTCTGCAGGTAGAGCAGCATGCTCGCCCGGCTCGCGCCGAGCGTTTCCACGCTTTTGTTGTAGAGATAGTACATCAAGGCGCCGCCGGGACCTGCCAGATAAGCGAGCGCGAGAATGCTATCGACGTCCATGGCGGAGCGTTCGTCGTTGAACAATTCCCACGCATGGAAGGGCAAGGCGACCAGCGCACCGGCGCCGAGCAGCAGCACCACCATCGGCAGGAGTTCGATGCCGAATTTGGCACGGCGCAAAAGCACGGTGTACAGGCCCCAGCAGAACGCGCTGCCGACGATCCACAGCTCACCGGCGTTGAACTTGAGTTGCAGCAGCGCCGTCAGGTTGCCGTGGGCAACGATGAAAATCATGCCGGCGAGCGCAACCAGCGCGCCAAGCGACTTCCACAGCCCGAGCGGCTCGCCAAGCACGAAACGGGCGAGCACCATCGTCATGACAGGCGACAGCGCCATGATGATACCGGCCGTGGTGGCGTCGGTGTCGTTGAGGCCGTGGTAGATCATGCCTTGGCAGAGCGTGAGGCCGATCGCCCCCACCGCGATGACCTCCACGGCGCGTGTGCGCAAAAGCCCGATCATCGCGTCGTGATGATGGTGCACAATCGGCAGCAGGATGGCGCAAGCAAGCGTCAGCCGCCAGAAGCAGAGGCCCCAGGGCGGCATCTCGGGCGCCACCCATTTGGCCGCGATATAGACGCCAGCCGAAAGCAGCCAGCACAGGACTGCGGCCGGATAGCCGGTCAAGGAGGATATGGGCGAGGATACGGGCCCAACCTCGGCTTGCCCGGCTTGATGCGCTATCGGCATCGCCTGCATGTCATGCCCTCCCTCAATGACGTAGGCCCGACGGCGACAACATAGCTTGCGCCGTTGTGTTGTGCATCCGTTTTGAAAGGGTGAGGTTGAAAAGGGATCGGCACTCGGCCGGGGATCGCGCGACCAGTTTACCGGGTGCGGGTCGGTGCGACCCCGTAGCGCCGAATTCTTGTTTCAGTCCTTGTCGCCGACCTGCACGAACTGCAAGAGACCCAGCACGATTACGGCCAGCACAGTTGCCAAAGCTGCGATCTGCCAGAAGCCGAGGCCTACCGCCAAACCTATGGCACCCGCCAGCCACATGCCCGCCCCGGTGGTGAGACCTTGAACCTCTCCCTTGGAGAAGAAGATTATGCCGGCAGCCAAAAACGCTACACCGGCGGTGGTGGCTTCAATCAAGCGGATCGGATCGATCGCGATTTCCTGGCCGTCGAAGACGTGAAGATGGGTTATTTCAATCGTGAGGATGGCGATCAAGGCCGTCGCGAGACAGACGAGGATGTGCGTTCTCAGTCCCGCCGGCCGATTACGCCACTCGCGCTCCAGGCCAACGATTGACCCCAAGAGCGCCGCGAGCAAAAGCCTGGCTGAAATTACGGAAAAGGGTAGCCATGTCTGCTGCCCGAAACGTTCAATGAACTCATCCATGATGGCCAGAACGTATCTCGGGTCGCTCGGTTCCAGCCGGCGCGCCTTGATGCCTTTACTTCCACGCAGATCAGCTCTTTATGATCGCAGCGCAACCAGGCGCCGTTCTCCGCATTTATCTTGCCGGATGCGATTGAGCCAGGACAAGAAGGCATGGGATTCGAGCAACAACCGAAGGGCGGAGCCGTCCTCAAACCAACCGACATACAGATGCTCCAACGTGTGTTGGAGGCAACCCTTCCAGGCGGTGCCTCGGCCAGGGAGCGGGAAGCTCATGCCGCGACGTTGGTCACATTGTTCAAGTCGGGAATCACACGTGAGGAAAACCTCTTGAGCACTTTCTCGGGTTCTCCTGCGGCCTAGCAGGGGTCGAGCGGGTACCGCAAACCCCGCCGCGTACATTGGCCGCAAGATCGGCCCAACGCGCAAACCTTGGAACAATCACGTGTTCATGCGGTTTCTACCGTCGAAGGAGACTCATATGCTTAGATTCCTTATCCGCCTCGGCGCGATTTATGCGGCGTTCAAGATAGGCAGAGAGTTCGGCCGCAAGGAAACCGAAGTCATGCTTGCGCCGCCCGTTGACTATGAGCGACGCCCGACGTTGAAGAACGAGGCCGAGTTCGGAGAGGTTTAGGACCACAAGCCGTTGAGCGCTCCCCTGGTTCCGGTCCCGCTTGCCGCCGACACGGTATGAGCGGCAGCCGATGACAATCTCATTTCGTTGGGGCCGTCACACCTCAAGCCCGCATCAGGCGAGCTTAGGGGAACGGACAAAAACATATTCACAATTGGCGGTTCCCGAGCTTGGTTTCACGGAGAGGTGAGGCGGGAATCTGGAGCCTGTAAGCGGCAAAACGCATGTATTCGACCCTGCTAACATTGCCGGGCCGCCGAATGCGGCTAACTATCGTTGGGCAACGGGGGGAATCAGGTGGCTGCAAATCGTCGAAACGACATCGCATCGTCCGAGCGAGGGCTGGGACGGATCCTTGCGGCAGGGAATCCCCATCCGCGGACAGCGCTGCCCACGGTGGCAACGGTCGTCACGACGGTCGCTGCCTTGTATTTCGGACGCGAGGTTTTTCTGCCGATCGCCATCGCGTTGCTTTTGACCTTTGCGCTGGCGCCGGTTGTTGCCGGGCTGAAACGTGCCGGCGTACCCCGCCTGCCTGCTGTTCTTCTGAGCGTGATTGGCGCGTTCGCGGCGCTCGGCCTGTTCAGCTTCATTGTGGCGACCCAGGTCACCGAGCTTGCCCAGAACATTTCTGCCTACCAGATAAACATTCTGACCAAGGTGCGTTCGCTCAAGGAAACGGGCGTTGGTGGTGGCATCATTGCCAGGCTAAGCGGGGTGATCGAGCGTGTCGGTCAGGAGATCGACAAACAGGACGTGCCGCCGCCTGCCACGGACAAGCCCCGCCGTGACCCTGTGCCCGTCGAGATCGTCGCCCGAGAGCGACCGCTCGAGGTCCTGCAGAACATCATCGGACCGTTGATCAGCCCGTTGGCGTCGGCCGGCCTGATCATCATCGTCGTCATTTTCATGCTGCTCGAGCGCGAGGACCTGCGCGACCGGTTCATCCGGCTGGTCGGTTACGGCGATCTCCATCGCACGACACAGGCATTGCAGGACGCCGGCAAGCGGGTGGGCCGCTATCTGCTCATGCAATTGGTGGTCAACATCGTCTACGCGATACCCATTGCGATCGGGCTTTGGGTGCTTGGCATTCCCAACGCGCTGCTGTGGGGGTTGCTGGCACTGGCGCTTCGCTTCGTTCCCTATATCGGCCCGGCGATAGGCGCGATGCTGCCCTTGTTCCTCGCCCTGGCCGTGGCACCCGGCTGGTCGCTCGTGCTGTGGACCGCTGCATTGTTCATCGTGATGGAAATGGTAACCGGCAACATCGTCGAGCCGTGGCTCTACGGTTCGCGCACGGGACTTTCGCCTTTGGCGATCATCGTCGCAGCGATCTTCTGGACGTGGCTGTGGGGGGCCCTTGGCCTGGTGCTTTCAACGCCGCTGACGGTGTGTCTCGTCGTCCTTGGCCGGCACGTTCCGCAGTTCGAGTTTCTCGACGTCCTGTTTGGCAACGAGCCAGTCCTCGAGCCGCACGCCCGGCTCTATCAGCGGCTCCTGGCCGGCGATCCGGACGAGGCCACCGATCATGCCGAGGAAATCCTCGAGGAGAAGTATCTGATCGATTTCTACGACAAGGTCGCCATTCCTGCTCTCCTCTTGGGCGAGCAGGACCGCATGCGTGGCGTGATGGGGGATCAGCAGCGAAGGCAGGTGGCGGCGAGCGCCGAAATTCTTGTGGCAAATCTTGCCGACGATGCACTGGAAGAAGCAAGCGAGGAAGATGAGCCGACCGCGGAAGGCAGCGCGGGCAAGGAGCCCGATGGCGTCGAGGAGGAAGAGATCGAACTGCCCGACGGCAAGGACATGTCGGTGCTTTGTGCCGGGGGGCGGGGGGAACTCGACGACGCCGCGGCCGCCATGCTCGCTCAGGTGCTGGAGGTGCAAGGCGCAACGGTGGCGAAGGCAAGTTTCGTCGATTTGGAGCCGGCAGGTATTCGTCGCCTTGACCTCGCGACGATCGACACTGTCGTGGTCGGTTTCCTGAACCGGGATTCTCTCAAACATGCTCGCTTTCTGGTCCGCCGACTGAAACGCGCCAAGGCAGGATTGAGAATTGGGATTGTGTTCTGGTCGGACGCGGAGCAGGGCGATGCCGGCCAGGGAGGGCAAGCTCTGGCGGCCGACATGAGCGCCGATTTCGTCGCCAGTGGCATGGTCGACGCCGTGCTTGGCGCGCTGTCTCCGGCGCCGGCTGTTCCCCTCAAAGTCGTGTCGAAACGCCGCGATCGACGCCGTCCGGCCCCTCGAAAGCGGGTTCCGGCACAGGCGACGGCCGCAACCGCCTAGCGATGACGCCGTTTCCAGAACTGGTAAAAATGGTTGGGCAAACCAAAGAGCAGCTGTGACGAAAGGCGATGACCCTCAGCCTCGACACGCCTACATTTCGCTGTTCTCGATGATGCCGGCTTCGCCGTCCCGAATAATCGCGCGCGGGACAGCTGATTTTCCGAGCCGAACCCCCGGGCCGGCGTCGCCACCGCTCAGGAAAGCCACACCTGCCAGTTCCAACGCCGATTGAATTGCACTGAGCTTGTCGGCAGTGGGGACACGCTTGCCGTTCTCGAAATCGCGAACTGTTCCCTCACTTACATTCGCCTTTGCGCCCAACCGCGCCTGTGGCCAGTCAAGCAGCCCTCTTGCTGCACGGCATTGTTCCCGAGTCAGTTGGTTCATAGTCATTTCCTCGCTTCAGCGGGATCGCGTGCTTTTGCTTGCCAAGCCTCGACGAAATCTTACGCGCGGTCAGACGGGTCCAATGTTGGCCCAGACCGTGGCGTCTTGGTCTCTTCGGCAATGACCAGCAGGGCTTCGAGCGTCAATGCAATGCCCGACATCAGCGCGGAGATATCGGTATTCCCGTCTGGCAGCGCCAGCTCGGTTGCCCTGGCTTGCATGCGGGCGCTGTGGTCGATCAGCCTCTGTCTTAATGCATCGTCCATGCTTTCGTCCTCCGAGGGTCAGACCTTGCGACGCGATGCCAGCTCCCGGAAGACTGCCTCTCGATCGCCCATATGCTTATGCAAAAGAGCAACCGTCTCCTCGCGATTGAGACGGCCCACTTTGCTGATGAATTCCAGCTCGTGACGGGGAACCGACGCCCGGGTCAGGCGCCCGAGGAATGTCTTGGGCGCTCTATCCGCCGGTGTTGTGTTGTCCGTCATCTGTCGTCACCCACTGAATGCTACGCATCAATAGGTGAGACTGTGTTTTGTTCCCGGACGGCCGCGTTTAACGGACCGGTTGATGACACAATTTCATATGTCCCCCGTACCGTCGTCGTGGCCCCCATCGCTTCGATTTGGGTTGCAATTCGTCGGGCTGCCTCATCCGCCTTGCAAGACGAGTGCTGCCCGGCCACCGACGGTTTTGGGTGGCGCCTCGCTACAGCTCTCTGCCGCCCATGCGAAAGCTGGGACACCCGGTTTCGACCAAACTTCACGAGACGCATCCAATAGCGCGTTGAAACGTTGAGACTGACGTCAGCGGGCAATCAACCGGATTCGCCACCGGCTGGCGCAATCTCGGAGACCAATAAAAATGGACATCCCCAAGGGAGCGACCGTAGCCGTAGCTGATGGCGAGAAGCTCAATTTGTTTCGCAATTCGGGAGACGAGGCCAATCCCAGCCTGACTGCCGCAGCAGTTGAGGACGTGGCAAACGAGAACAAGGGATCCGGTGCCCGGCATCAAAGCAGCTCCGCCAACCCAGACAACAGCCGGATCGAGGAAGATAGCTTCGCAGCCGGAACCGCCGAACTGCTCAACCGCCAGGTTCTTGGCGGGCGGATCGACAATCTGATCATCATCGCCGCGCCCAAAACGCTCGGCGAACTGCGCAAGCACTACCATCAGAAACTGTCAGCCGTGCTCATCGGCGAAATCGCCAAGGATCTCACCGGCCATTCCACCCAGGAGATAGAGAAGGCAGTTGCCGCCGCCTAGGCGGATGGCATTGCCATTCCCTGTTATCCACTTGTTGAATTGAAGGATACTTATCATGAAGAAATCCCTAGGCGGTATCGCGGCAATAATGCTCTGCATCGCAGGGCCCGCACAGGCCGATGACGGTGCCTTTTTGAAATCGTTTGCCGGAAGTTGGGTTGGCAAGGGCACGGTGAAAACCGACGCCGATTCCAAGCCCATCAAGATCAATTGCAAATTTGCGTCCAGCGCTACGGTCAGCTCGCTGTCACTTGATGGCAAATGTACAGGCTACGTCGTGTTCTCGCGAGCCATCGGCGCCGACGTCAAGACGAATGGCGAGACATATACGGGCACGTATACCGGATCGAGCACCGGCCCGGCTGGACTGAATGGCAATCGTTCAGGCGACGCCTTGGTGCTGGGCATTCGTTGGGCGAAAGAGGTCAATGGCGACCGGGCGGCCCAGCTGAAGCTGGAGAAGGTTGGCGACAATGGCATGCGTCTGACGACAACCGACAAAGACCCATCCACCGGGAAGAACATTGTCATCAGCGAGATCAACCTGAACCGGCCGTAGGATTTAGGTGGTCCACCGCCGGTTCGCCGTCATTTGACCGGCGGCTCGTTCCGCGGCTGGTCGAATCGCCAGGCTATTAAACGGCTGGTTATGCAACCAGATTGGCCGTGGAGGGTTCTTGCTATGATTTTGAGCAAGGCCGGCTGCGACCGCCGTCCGAAGGTGGCCAAATTTCATGGACGTATCGGTTTCTCAAACCGCGGACGACAATATCAAGGCCGGCAAGAGCGGCTTGCTGCTTGTCTCGGACAATTATGATGCTTTCGCCGTGCGCGTGCTGGCGGCACGAAGTGCAGAGCGCACCCTCGACCTCATGTACTACCTTTGGCACGATGACCACACCGGCCGCTTGTTGCTGCAGGAGGTTTTTCGAGCTGCTGAGCGCGGAGTGCGGGTGCGCATGCTCCTTGACGACATCAATCCACGCAAGAACGATGCTGCTTATCTGGCGCTGAACAATCATCCAAACATCGAATTGAAATTGTTCAATCCGAGCGGCATCAGGAGCGGCCGGATCATGCGCGGTGTGGAAGTGCTGTTGCGGCTCTTTGCACTGACAAGACGTATGCACAACAAGGCTTGGATCGCCGATGACAGGTTTGCCATTGTCGGTGGTCGGAATATTGGCGACGCATATTTCGATGCGGCGGAGACGAATTTCCGCGACCTCGACATGCTGCTCATGGGGCCTGCGGTACAGCAAACGGCGGCGATATTCGATGCCTTCTGGGCATGCGAGGAATCCAAGCCAATCAAGACACTTGGTTCAGCGACGGAGCATGAGCAGGTCAAACGGTTCGAAGTGAACGAGTCCGAAGCCGACACAAACTTCTTGAACGGCATTGGGGACCGAGGCTCTGTCGTAGAATTTATCGCGGCCAGCAACGACGTTCACTGGGTGGAGGGTGTGCGGGTTATTTCGGATCCACCGGAGAAGGTTCGTGGTTGGAGACGTCGCAGCTGGCTTATGAAAGAGCTGCGCCCCATCATTCAATCGACACGCAAATGTCTGGAAATTGTGTCTCCCTATTTCATCCCAGGCAAAAGGGGGTCAGCGATCCTGTTGGACCTCGTCGGCGCCGGCGTCGAGGTCTCGGTCCTGACCAATTCCTTGGCCGCCACGGATGTCGCCGCGGTCCACGGCGCGTATGCAAACTACCGCAAGCGGCTGCTGAGGAAGGGCGTCAAACTTTTCGAGCTTCAACCCTTCAGCCGTCAGCCGTCGATCTCGGTGTTTGGTTCAAAGGGCGCCAGTCTGCATACGAAAGCGTTCACCGTTGACGACAAGACCGGCTTCGTCGGCTCCTTCAATTTCGATCCGCGGTCGGTGTCTCTCAATTCGGAAATGGGCGTGCTCTTCGAGGATGCGAGTTTGGTCGCTGAGTTGCGAGATCGATTCCAGTCAGAGATATCTCCAGAAGCGAGCTACCGGCTCGAACTGAAGCACAATGTCTTGCACTGGCACGGCTGCGACGAAGGCAAGCTGCAGGACTATACGCACGAGCCGGAAGCTGGGTTCTTTCGTCGTATCCTTGCAGCCTTGGTCCGCCATCTTCCGATCGAATCCCAGCTCTAGCCGGCAATACAAGATTGCGACGCGGAAGTTGCCCGTGTCCTTCTCAAGGCAATCGCCTCTAGCATTGAATGCGAGGGAACAGCCTGCCCTGAGCACGTATGGACGTTCCTGCCGAAGCCAGACCCAGATTGTTGCAGCTTTACCGTCAGCCCTGCGTTATCTGATTAATGATGGTGTTCGACAGGGAGTTTTGACCAATTGAGCGTAGCATTTGCCAAGGAGGAAAGCGCCGAGGCAGCGTCGGAAACCATATTGCCGGCTCGGCCTATCTCCGACCGCATCAACCTCGTCACTGAGGCGGGGCTTAAGATGCTGCAGGATGAATTGGCTCGCGCCCAACAGGCGCTCGAGGCTGCAAACGTGCTGGAAGATGTCAACGAAAGGCGGCGGCAGTCGGCGGTTCCGGTTCGAGATCTACGCTATTATACCGAACGCGTCCGTACAGCACAGCTTATGCCTGTGCCAACCTCCAATGAAGTGATCACCTTCGGTCACACCGTTACCTTCGAGCGTGACGATGGCCGCACTCAGACCTTCCGCATCGTCGGTGAGGATGAGGCCAACCCCTCTCAAGCTTCCATATCGCATGGTTCACCGGTTGCCATCGCGCTGATCGGCAAAACCGTTGGAGATGTTGTCCATCTAGGTCCGCGCGAACTCGAGATCCTGTCCATCTCTTAGTTGACATCGGCGGAAGGCGCACGACCGAATAGTGTTGCAGGGCGGCGTCTCAGGGCGACTAAAGGGTCGAGAGCAAATGCTATTTGTGGGGCTGAGATGAGGCGCAACGCTGCCGTGCGCGTCGCGGTCTAATCCATGAAACGACGTTCAGGAAAGCTGGGTCCCTCAGTAGCCTGCCCCGGCACTTCAAAGCGAACAGCCTTAAGGTGGGCCATAAGGTGGGTCTCTGCGTAACAGTTTTCTATCAGGTTGATTTTAATCAGTTTTATTGAATAGATGGCGGAGAGAGCGGGATTCGAACCCGCGTTACGGTCTCCCGTAAACACACTTTCCAGGCGTGCGCCTTCAACCACTCGGCCACCTCTCCGTCTTGTGCATGCGCGCCGGCCGGTTGTGCCGCGCGGGTTGGGGAGATGCATCCCTTTGGGAAGTGCGGGGGAGACCCGCGTCACGGGCGCCGCCAACCAGCGGATGCCCTTCCCGGCGCCCGTCAATCAAACAGGCGCGGGGCTCATCTAGTCGATCCGGCGCCGAATGCCAAGCCATAACGGCAGTCTATTCGCTTTGCCGGCCATGCATCGTTTCGTGAGGCCGCCAACGCCTCCGCTTCAAGGGGCGCCTCGGCTGCGAATGGTGTGCACGGCCAAGGCGGCAGAGCCGGCCGCGCTTGACTTCGTCCCCGGCCAGCTGTCGAGTGAGGCAGAGGCTTTGCGGGGGCAACGTCCAGACATGACATCGAGCAATGAACAGCCGGCCAGCGGAACGCCGGCCGGAGGCGTGCCGGGCAGCGGCGTGCCAGGCGGGCTGCCGTCGCCCGGGCGTTCGGACCTGTCCTTCATCCCGGTGGTCTGGCTCCTCTTCGTCATGGCATTGTCGGTCTATGGGCTGATCTCCGCCTGGTGGCTGGTCGGCAGTTCCGGCCTGCCGGACACGATCTTCTATTTCGTCCTCGGCGCGCTGGCCTTCGACATCATCACCATCCTTTGGGGGCTCTATCTGCTCGGCCTCGCCTTCGGCCGTTCGGCGCACTTCCCGCGCCATTTCACCTTCTGGCAGATCGCCGTCATCGTCTTTCTGCTGGCAAGGCAGATCTATGTGCTGGCCGTGCCGGAATTCGTCTTCTCCGCCAGAAGCCTGGCCATCACCGCCGCCGAAATCGGCATCGGCCTGTTTTGCATCTACCTTTTGCGCCGCGATGCCGGACCCACGGCTGTCTATGCCGCACCACAGGGGCAAGCGCCTTCAGCCTTCGCCTCGATTGCCGCAGCCCTGCTCGGCATTATCCTCGGGGCGGTCGTCGGCGCCGTCGCCGGCTTCGGGCTGGGTGCTGTCATCGCCGAAGTCACCGACATGAGCTGTTTCGAGGGCGGCTGCGGCTATTTTGCCGTGTTCATCGGCCTTGCCGGGCTGGTGGTCGGCGCCATTGCCGGCGGCATTCTTGCCGTCTGGCTCGTCCACCGGCGCGGCCGAAAGGCAGCGATATAGGCGGACGGGGGCTTCAAATTCGCGTAGGCCGATTGCGCGCCGGGCGTACGCATTCTATTCCTCGTCCTGACCGCAAGGTCCTCGGGAGGAGCTTGAGGACCGGAGGAAAGATCTCGATGTTGCGTTTTTTGTTTCGCCTCGCGGCCATGGTCGCACTTTCGGTCGCCGTCATCATGGCGGTGCTCGACGCGACACGCTCGGTGGCCGCCTCCGCGCTGGTCATGACGCCGCTCAATTCGAGCTGGCTGGCGGTGTCGCCCGACACCCGCGCGGCCTTCGAGACCTTCGTGCGCGCCAAGGCGAGCCCGATGGTATGGGATGGCGGCATCGCCTGGGTGCTTGCCCAGCCAGGCTTTGCCGTGTTCGCGGTCGCTGCCTTGCTGCTCTACGCGGTCGGCTACCGGCGCCGGCGGCGCGGCGGAGAATTCGCGCCGGGCTGACGGATTGTTCCGGCGGACTTGCGACGGCAAGGCGGCTACCGTTCCACGGCTGTCACCGCCTTGGGCATGCTTTTCCAAAAGGTCAAAATTCCGCGTGAATTTTGTTTCGGGCCGTGCCAGATTGCCTGGAGCGGGAGGGGAGTACGCTCCTGGCTGATGTCGCATGCCTGCCGGAGAACCGGGCAGGCGGGCGGCGCGTAACGGAAAAGAATAACCGACAGGGTGTGGATCACATGAAACGTATCGTTCTCGGCCTCCTGGCCGCAACCGCAATGGTTCTTCCGGCTTTCGCCGCGGATGTCCAGCCGGCCATCCTCTACGATCTCGGCGGCAAGTTCGACAAATCCTTCAACGAGGCTGCCTATCACGGCGCCGAAAAGTTCAAGACGGAAACCGGCACCGCCTATGTCGAGTTCGAAGTGTCCAACGCCTCGCAGCGCGAGCAGGCGCTGCGCCGCTTCGCCGAGGACGGCCGCAACCCGATCGTGATGGCAGGCTTTGCCTGGGAAGATGCGCTGAAGGTGGTCGCGAAGGAATATCCCGACCTCAACTTCGCCATCATCGACGACGCCGTCGATATGCCGAACGTCCGCTCGCTCGTCTTCAAGGAGAACGAAGGCTCCTATCTCGTCGGCATCCTGGCGGCGATGGCCTCGAAGACCAAGAAGGTCTCCTTCATCGGCGGCATGGACATTCCGCTGATCCGCAAGTTCGAATGCGGCTATGTCGGCGGCGCCAAGTCTGCCGGCGCGACCGACGTCATCCAGAACATGACCGGTGACACGCCGGCGGCGTGGAACGATCCGGCCAAGGGCGGTGAGATCGCCAAGACGCAGATCGACCAGGGCTCCGACGTGGTCTACGCCGCGGCCGGCGGCACCGGCGTCGGCGTGCTGCAGGCGGCGGCGGATGCCGGCAAGCTCGGCATCGGCGTCGATTCCAACCAGAACGGCCTGCAGCCCGGCAAGGTGCTGACCTCGATGCTGAAGCGCGTCGACGTGGCCGTCTACACCGCCTTCATGGACGGCAAGAACGGCACCTTCAAAGGCGGCCTGCAAAATCTCGGCCTCAAGGAAGGCGGCGTCGACTACGCCATGGACGACAACAACAAGGCGCTGGTCACCGACGAGATGAAGGCGGCGGTCGAAAAGGCCAAGGCCGACATCATCGCCGGCACGATCCAGGTGCACGACTACACCGCCGACAACGCCTGCCCGTATTGATCGGCAAGAATTCGCTTACAAACCGCCGGGTGAAAGCCCGGCGGTTTTGTTTTGGGGGGCAGTTGTGATGCCGACCACAATCGAAGCCATGGCGGAGCGCGACGTGGAGGCCGTCGCAAGGCTGCGGCTTGCCGCGTTCTTCGCGGGTACCAGACGAACTTTGGCGGAAGACGCAGCCGGGCTTCGCGAATTGCTGGCCAGCGACGGGTTCGAGGCCGCATTCGTTGCGCGAGACCAGGGCCTGCCAATCGGCAGTTGTCTGCTGGTCCGCAACGAGATCGATCCGGCGCACGATTTGACGCCATGGCTTGCCGGGCTGATCGTCGACCAAGACCATCGGGGGCGGGGTATCGGCACATCGCTGGTCAGGGCGGTCGAAGTCCATGCGGCATCGGCGGGCGTTGGCAGGCTCTATCTCTACACTTGGCAAGCGCGCCGCTTTTACGAAGCGCTCAACTGGGTGGAGGTGCAATCCTTCGAGCAGGATGGCGAACCAATGGCTCTGATGTCTCGCGAGCTCAGACTATAGCTGCCCCACGAGATATCCCAACGCAAACACCACGATCAGCGCAATGGCGATGACGGCGCCGCGACGGCCGCCGAGCGAATGCACGCCGACGCCATAGGGGCGGCGCTCCAGCTTGTTGATCACCGGTATCGGCCTCGCTTCGTCATGGCCGACCACACGCATTTGCGGCATTTCGGCGATGCGTTGCGAGATCAGTCGCCAGCGATCGCCATCGCCCGATGGCCGCCCCGTGCGATCGAAGACATGCATGCGCTCGGCCAGCCGCATCACCGTGTCGCGGAAGGCAGGGTCGATCTCCAGGTCGCGCTCGGCGCGCTCGCGCTCGCGGTCGTTCATCAGGCCAAGCACATAGTCGCCGGCACGGGCTACTCGATCGCTTTCACTGGCCATCCGCTTCTCCTTGCTACCAGTGCGGCGGTTTGGTTATCGGCACATCAGGCGACGACTGTTCCTCCAGCGCCATGAAGCGCTCGGCCAGCGCATCGAGCTTGCGCTGCATGCGTTCGATGACCTGCCATTGCTCGGCAATCTGGCCCGACAGTTCTTCGATGGTCTTTTCCTGTTCAGTGGCGCGGATTTCCAGCGTCGTCAGCCGGTCGGCAGGCATGATCATCGAGAAATTCCCCAGGTTCTGGCGCACGCAGCTGCACAATGCTGCGGCATTGAGCTTTGTATATTAGTGAATGTGAAGGTCTCAGGTCACGTTCGAAATTGACAATCGTACAGGGATTTGTCGAGAGTGTGCCTGCGCCGCCAATTGGCACGGGTGGGGCATCATGCTAGGCGTTTTGACCAAGCGATAAAAAAATAAGAGTGGGACAGGCTGCATGGCGCAAGCCGCAATCGAGCTGATCGGCATCAACAAGAGTTTTGGCGCCGTGCGCGCCAATCGCGACATCAACCTGGAGATCGCGCGCGGCACCATCCACGGCATCGTTGGCGAGAACGGCGCCGGCAAGTCGACGCTGATGTCGATCCTTTACGGCTTCTACCAGGCCGACAGCGGCGAGATCCGCGTCGGCGGCAAGCCGGCGTCGATCAAGACCTCCAATGACGCCATCGCGCTCGGTATCGGCATGGTGCACCAGCACTTCATGCTGGTCGACAATTTCACCGTGCTGGAAAACATCATCCTCGGCGCCGAAAGCGATGCGCTGTTGAAGAAGAGCATCGCCAAGGCGCGCTCCGAGCTGGAGCGCCTCGAACGCGAATACGGGCTGGAAGTCGATCCCGACGCCATCATCGAGGAACTGCCGGTCGGCCTGCAACAGCGCGTCGAAATCCTGAAGGCGCTTTATCGCGGCGCCGAAATCCTCATCCTCGACGAGCCGACGGGCGTGTTGACGCCGGCCGAGGCCGATCATCTGTTCCGCATCCTCAAGCAATTGAAGGACCAGGGAAAAACGGTGGTGCTGATCACCCACAAATTGCGCGAGATCATGGCCATCACCGACAATGTCTCGGTCATGCGCCAGGGCACGATGGTGGCGACGCGCGAAACCAACAAGACGACGGTGGGGGAACTGGCCGAGCTGATGGTCGGCCGGCGTGTGCTGCTGCGGGTCGAAAAGGGCGAGGCGGAAGCCGGCGCCGTCAAGCTCGCGGTCAAGAACCTGACGGTGAAGGATTCGCGCGGCGTCACCATGGTCGACGACATCTCGTTCGATATCAAAGCCGGCGAGATCGTCGGCATTGCCGGCGTGGCCGGCAACGGCCAATCCGAACTGCTGGAGGCGATCTCCGGCATCAGGCATGCCGTCTCCGGTTCGGTCATGCTCGACGGCAAGCCGATCGATCTTACCGGCAAGGCCGATCCCGGCGAATTGCGTGACCGGGGCTTGGCCCATGTGCCGGAGGACCGCCATCATGTCGGGCTGGTGCTGGCCTTCGAGGAGAACGAGAATTCCATCCTCGGCTATCATGACGACCCGCGCTATCTCAAAGGGCCGTTCCTCAACATCGATGCGATCATGGCCGACGCCAAGGACAAGATCGAGAAATACGATATCCGTCCCGGCAATCCGCGCCTGAAGACGGCGAATTTCTCCGGCGGCAACCAGCAGAAGATCGTGCTGGCGCGGGAAATGGAACAAGACCCGGGTGTTCTCATCGTCGGCCAGCCGACGCGCGGCGTCGATGTCGGCGCCATCGAATTCATCCACAAGCGGCTGATTGCCATGCGCGACCAGGGCAAGGCGGTGCTGGTGGTGTCGGTCGAACTCGACGAGATCCGCTCGCTGTCCGACCGCATCCTGGTGATGTTTGCCGGCCGCATCGTCGGCGAGCGCGGCCCCGAGGCGACCGAAGGCGAGCTTGGCCTCTTGATGGCCGGCGTCGAGCGCCAGGAGGCGGCGCAATGAGCACGCCTTACGCCAAATTGCCGGCATGGGCCGATTATGGGCTGATCCCGCTGATCAACCTGTCGGTCGCCTTCATCGTTGCCGGTTTCGTCGTCATGCTGGTGGGCGAGAACCCGTTCCGCGCCGCCGTCATCCTGGTCGAAGGCGCCTTCGGCAAAGGAACCGGCATTGCCTTCACCCTGTTTTATGCCACCACCTTCATCTTCACCGGCCTGTCGGTGGCGGTGGCCGCGCATTGCGGCTTGTTCAACATCGGCACCGAGGGCCAGGCCTATATTGCCGGCCTTGGCGTCGGCGTGGTGTGCCTGACCTTTGACAGTGTGCTGCCATGGTGGCTGACGTTTCCGCTGGCGATCGCCGCCGGGGCGGCCGTCGGCGCGCTGTGGGCGCTGATCCCCGCCTATCTGCAGGCCAAGCGCGGCTCGCACATCGTCATCACCACCATCATGTTCAACTTCATCGCCGCGTCGATCATGGTCTATCTCCTGGTCGGGCCGTTGAAGCCGGCGGCGTCGCAGGCGCCGCAAACGCGCAACTTCCTCGCCGGCGCAGAACTGCCCAAGCTCAACTGGATCATCGAATTGTTCGGCGCCAAGATCCGCTCGGCGCCCTTCAATATCTGCTTCCTGCTGGCGCTGGTCATGGCCTTCCTGGTCTGGCTGCTGATCTGGCGCACCAAGCTCGGCTATGAGATGCGCACCTATGGCCACAGCCCGAAAGCGGCGCGCTATGCCGGCATTTCGGAGACCCGCATCATCATCATCGCCATGATGATCTCGGGCGCGCTGGCCGGCATGATGACGCTCAACCCGGTGATGGGCGACCAGCACAATGTGGCGATCGATTTCGTCTCCGGCGCCGGTTTCGTCGGCATCGCCGTGGCGCTGATGGGCCGGCTGCATCCGGTCGGCATCGTGCTGGCGGCGATCCTGTTCGGCATGCTCTATCAGGGCGGCGCCGAACTTGCCTTCGAGATGCCGGCGATTTCCCGCGACATGATCGTCATCATCCAGGGCCTCGTCATCCTGTTCGCCGGTGCGCTGGAGCACATGTTCCGGCCCTATGTCCAGGCGCTGTTCGCCTCGTTCAGTCCAAGGTCGGTCGGCATTGAAGCGGTCAAAGGGAAGGGCGCCTGAGATGGATGTGTTCATCGCCATCGTGCAGATCCTCGACTCGACCATACGCCTGTCGGTGCCGCTGCTGCTCGCCTGCCTCGCCGGCCTCTATTCCGAGCGCGCGGGCGTCTTCGACATCGGGCTGGAAGGCAAGATGCTGGTCGGCGCCTTCGCCGGTGCGGCGGCAGCTTCGGTCTTCCATTCGGCCTTCCTCGGTCTCGGCATGGCGATCGTGATGTCGGTCGCCTTTGCCCTGGTGCACGGCTTTGCCTCGATCACCCATCGCGGCAACCAGATCGTCTCCGGCGTGGCAATCAACTTCGTCGCCGCAGGGTCGACCATCATTCTGGGCCAGGCCTGGTTCCAGCAAGGCGGGCGAACGCCGGCGCTGCAGCCGGGCGAGCGCTTCGAGGCCATCATTTTGCCGGGCGCCGACGCCATTCGCGACGTGCCGATCATCGGACCGATCTATGCCGAGCTTCTGTCCGGCCATTCGATCCTGGTCTATCTCGCTTTCGCCATGGTGCCGTTCACCTGGTGGGTGCTGTTTCGCACCCGCTTCGGTCTTCGCCTGCGCGCCGTCGGCGAGAACCCGGCCGCCGTCGATACCGCCGGCATTTCGGTCGCCTGGCTGCGCTACCGGGCGCTGATCTGCACCGGCATTCTGACTGGAATCGCCGGCGCCTATCTGTCGATGGTGCAGAATGGCGGCTTCGTGAAGGACATGACCGCGGGCAAGGGCTACATCGCACTGGCGGCGCTGATCTTTGCCAAATGGCGGCCGGTCAACGCCATGTTCGCCTGCCTTCTGTTCGGCTTCCTCGACGCGGCGGCGATCCGCCTGCAGGGCTCGCCGCTGCCGCTCATCGGCAAGGTGCCGGTGCAGTTCATGCAGGCGCTGCCCTATGTGCTGACCGTGATCCTGCTGGCCGGCTTCATCGGCAAGGCGATCCCGCCACGCGCCGGCGGCGTGCCCTATGTCAAGGAACGGTGATCCGCTAACGCTAGTCTGAGAACGCTGAGCCGAACCTCGGTGCTTGAAAGGCGCGGGGAAAACGCAAAGCGCCGGGTTTTGACCATGATCGTCGGAGAGAACGTCTAGATGTCGCATGATCTGTTCGAAGCCGCGCAGGAAGCCATGGCCAAGGCCTACGCGCCCTACTCCAAGTTTCCGGTGGGTGCGGCGTTGCGCACCGAGGACGGCCGTGTCTTCACCGGCGCCAACATCGAGGTCGCGTCCTATCCGGAGGGTTGGTGCGCCGAGACCACCGCGCTCGGCCACTACATCATGGGCGGCGGCGGCAAGATCGTGGAGATCGCCGTCATTGCCTCGCGCATGGCGAAGTGCTCGCCCTGCGGCGGCTGCCGGCAAAGGCTGGCGGAGTTCTGCCGGCCGGACACAAAACTCTACCTCTGCGACAATGGCGGCGTGGTCGAGACCGTGACTATGGGCGACATGCTGCCCTACGGCTTCCGTGGCGACATTTTGAAATGAAGATTGGCTGACATGAAAGAAGCTCTGGACCATCTTGTCGAGAAGCTGGACGGGCTGGCGCCAACCACGGCCATGGTGCTGGGCTCGGGACTTGGCGGGCTTGTCGACCAGGTCGAAAATGCCGTGCGCGTCTCCTACGCCGACCTGCCGGGTTTCCCCCGCAGCGGGGTCACCGGCCATGCCGGCGAAGTGGTGGCGGGACTTTTCGCCGGTACGCCGGTGCT
Organism: Mesorhizobium sp. P2_B11; assembly: GCF_056404855.1. Taxonomy (NCBI): domain Bacteria; kingdom Pseudomonadati; phylum Pseudomonadota; class Alphaproteobacteria; order Hyphomicrobiales; family Phyllobacteriaceae; genus Mesorhizobium; species Mesorhizobium sp. P2_B11. The sequence continues at coordinate 354,832 of NZ_JBFUDF010000004.1, read as the reverse complement.
GATGCTGTCGGGCCGCGCCCACTATTACGAGCACGGCGTTGCTGCCGCGATGCGGCCGGCGCTGGAAGTGCTCGCCGGCATCGGCATCACCAAGCTGATCCTGACCAACGCCGCCGGCTCGGTCGATCCCGACATGCCGCCGGGCTCGGTGATGATGATCACCGACCACATCAATTTCTCCGGCTCCAATCCGCTGATCGGCGAGCCGAGCGACCGACGCTTCGTCGGCCTGACCGAGGCCTATGACATCGGCTTGCGCGCGGCGATCGAACGCGCGGCGAAGGCGACCGGAACCAGGCTGCATCAGGGCGTCTATATGTGGTTTTCCGGCCCATGCTTCGAAACGCCGGCGGAAATCCGCATGGCCCGCATCATGGGCGCCAATGCGGTGGGCATGTCGACCGTGCCTGAAGTCATCCTCGCCCGTTTCTTGGGCCTGCGCGTTGCCGCCTGTTCGGTAATCACCAACCTTGCCGCCGGGATGACCGGGGCGGAGCTGTCGCATCAGGAGACCAAGGACATGGCGCCGATCGGCGGCGCGCGGCTGGCGACGATCCTTGCGCATGTGTTCCAGGACGGTCTTCCGGAGCCGAAGAGCGACGACGCCTGATGCTTCCGCAGGAAATCATCCGCCGCAAGCGCGACGGCCAGAAGCTGTCGGCGCAGGAGATAGCGGCCTTCGTCGCCGGCGTGACCTCGGGCAGCGTCACGGACGGCCAGGTCGGCGCCTTTGCCATGGCCGTGTTCTTCAACGGCATGAGCCGCGACGAAGCGGTGGCGCTGACGCTGGCGATGCGCGATTCCGGCGACGTGCTCGACTGGTCGGACCTGCCGGGTCCGGTCACCGACAAGCATTCGACCGGTGGCGTCGGCGACAATGTCTCGCTGATGCTGGCGCCGATCGTCGCCGCCTGCGGCGCCTACGTACCGATGATCTCGGGCAGGGGACTCGGACACACGGGCGGCACGCTGGACAAGATGGACGCCATCCCGGGCTATATCAGCCAGCCGGATATCGCGCGCTTCCGCAAGACGGTGCTGGAGACCGGCTGCGCCATCATCGGCCAGACCGCCGATCTGGCGCCCGCCGACCGCCGGCTCTATGCGATCCGCGATGTGACGGGGACGGTGGAATCGGTGCCGCTGATCACCGCCTCGATCCTGTCGAAGAAGCTCGCCGCCGGGCTGCAATCGCTGGTGCTGGACGTCAAGGTCGGCAATGGCGCCTTCATGGAGAAGTCGCGCGATGCGACTGCACTGGCCAACAGCCTGGTTGAGGTCGCCAATGGCGCCGGCCTGAAGGCCTCGGCGCTGGTCACCGGCATGAACGAGCCGCTGGCCTCGGCGGCCGGCAATGCGGTCGAGGTGCGCAACGCCGTCGACTTCCTCACCGGGCGGTTCCGCGACAAGCGGCTGGAGGATGTGACGCTGGCGCTGGCGGCAGAGATGCTGCAGTCGACGGGGTTGGTGTCGTCCCAGCAAGATGGTCTCAGGCGCGCCGCCGAGACGCTCGCGGGTGGCCGCGCGGCGGCCATTTTCGCACGCATGGTGGCCGCCCTTGGCGGCCCCGCAGATTTCGTCGAAAAGCCGGAGAAATACCTGCCCAAGGCGGCGGTGGAATTTGCCGTCAAGGCGCGCGGCAACGGCTTTGTCAGCGGGATCGCCACCCGCGATATCGGCCTTGCCGTGGTCGGGGTCGGCGGCGGGCGGACGCGGCCGGACGACCGGATCGATCATGGAGTAGGGATCACAAGGCTGCTGCCGCTCGGCGCCGAGGTGCGGTCCGGTGAGCCCTTGGCGCTGGTCCATGCCCGCACGCAAGCGGATGCCGAAGCGGCCGCAGCCACCATACTTGCGGCCTACACGGTTGGCGGATCCAAGCCGGCCGCCGACAAGACCGTCATCAGGCGTGTTTTGCCTCGAGGATAAAGCTGGAAGCGACTACTGCACGAGCAGCAAGGTGCCGTTTTCGACCTGGTATTTTGCCAGCCGCTGCAGAAAGCTCATGCCGATCAGGTTGGTTTGCAGCGCCCTGTCGTCGAGCACCACCGCCTGGATGTTGTCGACGCTGATCTTGCCGATCTGCAGGCGGTCGATGTTGACCACGGCTGCCCGGATCGCGCCGTTGGCGGTGTTGACCTGATGGCTGAAATCCGACGGGTTGAGCGAGATGCCGATGCGGCGTGCCGTCGAGGTGTTGATGGCGACCAAAGTGGCGCCGGTGTCGATCATGCCGTCGACCTGGCGGCCGTTGAGCTTGAAGGCGGAGGTGAAATGGCCGCGCTCGTCAGCCGCCACAATGACCTTGCGGCCGGTGGGCAGCGGTGCAGTCGGCTTGTCGGGAACCGAGGCGAGGTTCAGCTCGGGCTGCGGTTGCGGGGCTGGCTTGCTGGCAACGGCCGACTTCAGCAGGCCATCGAGGATCTGCGGATTCGACTGGTAGACGATCGGGATCGATGCCGATGTTCCGGCGAACACGCCCAGAATGATAAGCTTGCGCAGCATGAATGGACCTTCGTGAAGGCCCATTCTTGTCCGCACATGGTGTTTGCCGCTTTAACGCCGGAACGAAACCCGGGCTTTGCGTAAACGGGCGGTAAACGACGGCAATGTCAGCCGGCTTTGCCGGCCACCGTCATTTGGTCCCGTACATGCGGTCGCCGGCATCGCCGAGGCCGGGCATGATGTAGCCCTTCTCATTGAGCTGGCGGTCGATGGAGGCGGTGAAGACGGGCACATCCGGATGCGCCTTGGTGAAGCGCTCGATGCCTTCAGGCGCCGCCAGCAGGCAGAGGAAGCGGATGTTGGTGGCACCGCGCCCCTTCAGCTTGTCGATGGCTGCGATGGCCGAATTGGCGGTGGCCAGCATCGGGTCGACGACGATCACCAGTCGGTCGGCGAGATCGCTCGGCGCCTTGAAGAAATATTCCACCGCCTCCAGTGTCTCGTGGTCGCGGTAAAGGCCGATATGGGCAACGCGCGCCGCCGGCACCAGGTCGAGCAGGCCTTCGAGCAGGCCGTTGCCGGCGCGCAGCACCGAGGCGAAGACCAGCTTCTTGCCCTCAAGCGTCGGCGCCTCCATGGTCTCGATCGGCGTCTCGATGGTGGTCGTCGTCAGTTCGAGGTTGCGGGTGACCTCGTAGCCGAGCAGCAGCGAGATCTCGCGCAGCAGCCGCCGGAAGCCGGCGGTCGACGTCTCCTTCTTGCGCATGATGGTCAGCTTGTGCTGGACAAGCGGATGGTCGACGACGGTGACGCCCTGCATGGGTTGCTCCTGAATTTTTCGCTGCTTGGAACAACCCTAGCGACAATGCGCCGGCCAAGGAACCGCTTGGGCGTGACCGGCCACAGTTTTGTCGCCAGAAATCGGGGAAACGATCAGCGCGCGGCGCTGTTAAGCCGTGCCAGAAGCGCTGTCTTTGTCTTCCTGTCGACGAAAGCCGCCTCGATCGCCGTTTTGGTAACGGCGATCAGCGCCTTTTCGCTCATGGCGAAATGCTCGGCGGCGATGTCGTATTCGCGCTTCAGCGAGGTCCAGAAATAGGGCGGATCGTCGGAGTTCAGCGTCACCTTGCAGCCCGCTGCCTGCAAAGCGGGGAAGGGGTGGTCGGCGAAACTGTCGTAGACCTTGAGGGCGATGTTGGAGCCCGGGCAGCATTCGAGCACGATGCCCTCGTCGGCGATGCGCCTCACGAGATCGGGGTTTTCGATGGCGCGCACACCGTGGCCGATGCGCGACGGGCGGATGTGGTCGAGGGCTGCCTGCACCGTCTCCCAGCCGGTCAGTTCGCCGGCATGGATGGTGATGCCGAGGCCGGCTTCGCGGGCGATCTCGAAGGCCCTGACATAATCCTCCATCTCGCCCATGCGCTCGTCGCCGGCGACGCCGAAGCCGGTAACCAGCGGATTGCCGCAGCGCGCGGCAAAGCGCGCCGCCTGCTCGATCGATTCGACGCCGACATGGCGCACGCCGGTGACGATCATGCGGCCCTCAATGCCGGTCTTGGCCTTGGCGCGCAGCATGCCTTCGCCGAGCGCATCGGTGTAGGCCTTGGGCGACAGCCCGGCCCTGACGGCGTGATCGGGCGAGGTGAAGACTTCGGAATAGATGGCGCCGTCGCGGGCGAGGCTGGTCAGATAGTGGTCGGCGAGGCGGGCATAATCCTCTTCGGTGCGGAACAAATCGGCGGAAAAATCGTATGCGGCGAGGAACGAGGTGAAGTCGTGCCAGACGAACGAGCCGTTCTGGATATAGGGCGAGGTGTCCTTGCCGTATTTCTGCGCCTGGCGGATGACGAGCTCGGGCGCCGCTGCCCCTTCAATGTGGCAGTGCAGTTCTGCTTTCAAAGGCATTCAAACATCCCGTCTGTCAGTCCAGGTCTTCACAAACCCGCCACCTGGAAGCGCGGCTGAACACCGCGCCTTAAACAATAGCGCCCGCACCATCGATCGGCTATGGTCCCGCCGGTTTTATGACGGATCAAAATAATGTCAGTTGAGAGAACCACGGCCGCGGGCGGCATGGAAACCTCCTATGGTTTCAAGAGCGTAGGGCCAGGCGACAAGCAGCCCTTGGTCAACGACGTTTTCCACAAGGTGGCGAACCGCTACGACCTGATGAACGACCTGATGTCGGCCGGACTGCACCGGCTGTGGAAGGACGCCATGGTGACATGGCTCAATCCGCCGAAACGTCCAGGCTGGAAAGTGCTGGACGTGGCCGGCGGTACCGGCGACATCGCGTTTCGCATCGTCGACGCCAGCCATGGCAACGCGCATGCCACGGTGCTCGACATCAACGGCTCGATGCTCAGCGTCGGCCGCGACCGGGCCGAGAAGAAGGGCCTGTCCGCGAGCACCGATTTCGTCGAGGCCAATGCCGAAGAACTGCCTTTTGCCGACGGCACCTTCGACGCCTACACCATCGCGTTCGGCATCCGCAACGTGCCGCGCATCGATGTCGCGCTGACTGAAGCCTTCCGCGTGCTGAAGCCCGGTGGGCGCTTTTTGTGCCTGGAGTTTTCCGAGGTCGAAATGCCGCTGCTCGACAAGGTCTATGAAGCCTGGTCGTTCAACGCCATCCCGCAGATCGGCAAGATGGTCACCGGCGACGGCGAGCCCTATTCCTATCTGGTCGAGTCGATCCGCAAATTTCCAAACCAGCAGAATTTTGCCGCCATGATCACCCGCGCCGGCTTCGAGCGGGTCTCGTTCCGCAACTATTCCGGCGGCATTGCCGCCCTGCATTCGGGCTGGAAGCTTTGAGGCAGGCCGATTTGAAGAAGCAGGCTCGGGCATGAGCAGCGTCGGCGCCGCCTTTCGGCTCGCACGGGCCGGCTGGGTGCTGGTCCGCGAGGGCGTGATCGCGGCACTTCCGGGTGACGAACTCACCGGCCTGCCGAAATTTGGCTGGCGCATGGCCAGGCTGTTCACCCGCCGCCGCGCGCTCGCCTATGAGCGCAGCGACCGCCTGGCCAAGGCGGTGGTCCGGCTCGGGCCCTCCTACGTCAAGCTTGGCCAATTCCTGGCGACGCGGCCCGATGTCGTCGGCAACGACATGGCGCTCGACCTCGCCATGCTGCAGGACAAGATGCACACCTTTCCGCAGGCGGAAGCGGTGGCGGCGATCGAAGGCTCGCTCGGGCGCAAGATCGGTGAGCTCTATACGCAGTTCGGCGATCCCGTCGCGGCGGCTTCCATCGCCCAGGTTCATCCTGCGCAAGCCATCCATGATGGCGTCGACACCAAGGTGGCGGTGAAGGTGATCCGGCCGGGCGTGCGCCGCCGCTTCTTCCAGGATCTCGAAAGCTATTTCCTCGCCGCCCGCCTGCAGGAAAGATACATCCCGTCATCGCGCCGGCTGCGGCCGGTCGAGGTGACCGAGACGCTGGCACAGACCACCAAGGTCGAGATGGATCTAAGGCTCGAGGCGGCAGCGCTTTCGGAGCTCGGCGAGAACACCAAGGACGATCCGGGCTTCCGCGTGCCGTCGGTCGACTGGGAGCGCACCGGCCGCGACGTGCTGACCATGGAATGGGTCGATGGCGTCAAGATGAACGATCTGGCCGGTCTTGCGGCGGCCGGTCACGATCTCAAGGCGATCGCCACCAATCTGATCCAGTCGTTCCTGCGCCACACGCTGCGCGACGGCTTTTTCCATGCCGACATGCATCCGGGCAATCTGTTCGTCGAGGCCAACGGCGATATCGTCGCTGTCGATCTCGGCATTGCCGGGCGGCTCGGCAAGAAGGAGCGCCGGTTCCTCGCCGAAATCCTCTACGGCTTCATCACCCGCGACTATCTGCGCGTCGCCGAAGTGCATTTCGAGGCCGGCTATGTGCCGCGCCAGCATAATGTCGCGGCCTTCGCGCAAGCCATCCGCGCCATTGGCGAGCCGATCCACGGCCAGCCGGCCGAGACCATCTCGATGGCCAAGCTGTTGACGTTGCTGTTCGAGGTCACGGAACTGTTCGACATGGCGACGCGGCCCGAACTGATCCTGCTGCAGAAGACCATGGTGGTGGTCGAAGGTGTGGCCCGCACGCTCGACCCGGCCTTCAACATGTGGAAGACGGCCGAGCCGGTGGTGGGCCAGTGGATCGCCGGCAATCTCGGCCCGAGCGGCCTGCTGATGGACGCGCGCGACGGCGCCAAGGCGCTGCTGGCGCTCGCCCGCCAGGCCTCAGACTTTGTCGCCCGCACCGAGCGGCTGTCGCGCGAGATCGACCTGATGGCCGAGCACGGCCTGCGCTTCGACGAGGCGACATCGCGTGCCATCGGCAAGGCCGAAGCCCGCTACACCCGCTCCGGCCGGATCGCCCTGTGGGTGATCGCGCTGACGCTGGTTTATATCGCCTGGAAAATCTTGTGATTGCTGACCTGCGATAGCATTGCTATCATTGCACTCGTGACGGACCTGACGAGTGCAATCACATGGCCAGCATCACCATCCGTAACCTCGACGATGACGTAAAGGATCTGCTGCGGCAGCTCGCAGCGGAAAATGGCTGCTCGATGGAAGAGCAGGCGCGGCTGATGATCCGGGCGGCGGTTGAGGGCCGGGCAGGGCAGGCCGACCGCATCGAGCAGATCGAGAAGACACTGCTCGCCCTAGCTGGTTCCAACCAACAGGCGACTGCGGCTGTCGCCGTTGCCAGCAAGCCATCGCCGCGTGGTTCACTGTCGGGCAAGCGCATTCTGCTCATCATCGGCGGCGGCATTGCCGCCTACAAGGCGCTCGACCTGATCCGCCGGCTGCGCGAGCGCGGTGCTGCGGTGCGCGTGGTGATGACGGCGGCCGCGCAGGAGTTCGTCTCCACGCTCTCGGTAGGAGCGCTTTCGGCCGACCATGTGTTTACCGAACTGTTCGACCGCAAGGACGAGCATGATGTGGGCCATATCAGGCTGTCGCGCGAGGCCGACCTTCTGGTGGTGGCGCCGGCCACCGCCGACCTGATGGCCAAGCTCGCCAACGGCCACGCCAACGACCTGGCGTCGACCGTGCTGCTCGCCACCGACAAGAAGGTGCTGATGGCGCCGGCGATGAACCCGAAAATGTGGTCGCATGCCGCGACCCGCCGCAACCGGGCGACGTTGGCCAAGGACGGTATTGCCTTTGTCGGCCCGGCCAGAGGCGAGATGGCGGAAAGCAACGAGGCGGGCGAAGGCCGCATGGCCGAGCCGCTGGAGATCGTCGCGGCGATCGAGGCATTGCTCGACAGCAAGCCGAAGCCGCTCTCCGGCCGCAGGATCATCGTCACCTCGGGGCCGACGCATGAGCCGATCGACCCGGTGCGCTACATCGCCAACCGCTCGTCGGGCAAGCAGGGTCATGCGATTGCGGCGGCACTGGCGAGGCTGGGTGCGGATGTGCGCCTCGTCTCCGGCCCGGTCAGTATTCCCGATCCGGCCGGCGTCGCGACGACGCATGTCGAGACCGCGGGCGAAATGAAAGCCGCTGTCGAGAGCCTGCTGCCGGCGGACGCGGCGGTGTTCGTGGCGGCGGTCGCGGACTGGCGCACCGCCAATTCCGCCGGCGAGAAGATCAAGAAGGTGGCGGGCGAGGGGCCGCCGGCGCTGCAGATGGTCGAAAACCCCGACATTCTCGCCGGCGTCGGTCATCACCAGATGCGGCCAGGTCTGGTCGTCGGTTTCGCCGCCGAGACGCAGGATTTGATCGCCAATGCCGAGGCCAAGCTGAAGAAGAAGGGCGCCGATTTCATCGTCGCCAATGACGTCTCGCATGAAAGCGGTGTCGGTCCTACCGGCGTCATGGGCGGCGACCGCAACAAGGTGCGCATCGTTTCCAAGACCGGCGTCGAGGAATGGCCGGAAATGAGCAAGGACGAGGTGGCGGCGCGGCTCGCCGCACTCATCGCCGAACGGCTGAAAACCATCGTGGTCTGAGCCTCCCGGCCGCCTTACTCCGCCGCGATGCCTGGTGCGCCCGCAGCGAGCGAGGCTTCGATCGAGTCAGCAATGATCCGCAAGCCGAGATCCAGTTCCTGTTCGGAGATGGTCAGTGGCGGGGCGATGCGGAAGACGCCGCCCATGCCGGGAAGCTTGACGATGTTCATGCTGAGCCCGCGCCGGAACGCTTCCGCCGCAATCGCGGCGCCGAGCTGGTGGTCCGGCTCCTTGCCGTCCTTGACGATCTCCACGCCAAGCAGCAGGCCGCGCCCACGCACGTCGCCGACACATTCATGGCGCTGCTTCAGCCGCGACAGCCCGTCGAACAGCCGCGCACCCATATGCCGGGCGCGGTCGACCAGCTTTTCCTCCTCGACCACATCGAGCACGGCGAGGCCGATGGCCGCTGGCAGCGGGTCGGAGACATGCGTGGTGTAGAACAGGAAGCCTTTCTCGTGTGCTGCGTCTTCGATGTCTGCTGTCGTCATCACTGCCGACAGCGGCAGGCCGGCGCCGATGGTCTTGGACAGGGTGAGAATGTCGGGGGTGACGCCGTCCCTCTGGAAGGCGAACATGTCGCCGGTGCGGCCAATACCGGTCTGTGCCTCATCGAGGATGAGCAGCATGCCGCGCTCGCGGCACTTCTGCTGCAGTGCCGCCAGATAGCCCAGCGGCAGTTCCAATATGCCGCCGCTCGACAGGATCGGCTCGGCGACAAAAGCCGCCAGGCTTCCGGTCGACTGGCTGTCGACGAGGTCGAAGGCATCGTCGAGTTCGGTGCGCCAGTCGAGCGAACCATCGGCGTGCCTGAAGCGCGGCCGGAAGCTGTTAGGGGCGGGGATGGCGAGTGATCCGACCGTGGCCGGTCCATAGCCCTTGCGGCCGGCGCTGTAGGTCGCCGAGGCCGCCGCCCCCGTCATGCCGTGCCAGCTCTTGGAGAAGGCAACGATTTCGTGTTTTCCCGTCACCAGCTTCGCCATGCGGATCGCGGCTTCATTGGACTCGGCGCCGGTCGAAAGCAGCATCACTCGGTCGAGTCCCGGCGCCAGGGCGGCAAGCCGTTCGGCAAGCTCGACCACCGGCCTCGACAGCATGCCGCTGAAGAGATGCGCGACCTTTTCAGCTTGGCGGGTCACCGTCGAAACGATCCTGGGGTGGGAATGGCCAAGCAGCGCGCTCATCTGGCCGGAGGTGAAGTCGAGGATCGGCCTGTCGTCGGCATCGTAGACGAAGGAGCCTGCGGCGCGCTCTATGATGGCGGGTTCGAAGCTGCCGCCGTAGCGTATCAAATGCTTCTGCGCCGCAGCCCAGAATTCCCGATCCGCGTTTTTCGACATGCCGCTGCTCCATCAAACCGTTGAGGAGGAAAATAGCCGATGGCGCGAATGCAGTAAAATTGATAGTAATCGGATTCCGATATCAATGGAATTGATATGCAGGCTCCGCTCGACCTCAAGCTTCTGGCGACCTTCGTGCGCGCGGCGCATTCGGGAACGCTGAGCGCGGTGGCCATACAGGTCGGGCGCACGCAGTCGGCCGTGACCATGCAGATACAGCGGCTCGAGGAGGCGCTGGGCCAGAATCTGTTTCATCGCAGCGGCAGCGGCGTGCGGTTGACCGGCAGCGGCGAGCGGTTTCTCGCCTATGCCGAGCGCATTCTCAAAATCCATGACGAGGCGATCTCGGCGCTGTCCGACAAGGGCCTGCACGGCTCGATCATTTTCGGCAGCCCCGAGGACTATCTCAGCGCCTTCTTTCCAGCACTGCTGAAGAGTTTTGGCACGATGTATCCCGATGTCGAGATCAAGGTCGTCTCGGCGCCGACGGTCGAGCTAAGGACGCTGCTCAACGCACGCCAGATCGACCTGGCGCTGGTCTCGAATGCGCACGATGCGGAAGGCGTCGTGCGTACGGAAAGTCTGGTCTGGGTCGGCAGCAAACCGGCGCTCGACCTCTATGAGTTCGGCGACACCGTTCCGCTGGCGCTGTCGGCGTCGAATGCCGTCGACCACAGAGCGGCTTGCGAGGCCATGGCCCGCGCCGGGCTGCGCTACAAGATCGCCTATGCCAGCAACAGCCTTGCCGGGCTGATCGCGGTGGCGCGGTCGGGCCTGGCGATCAGCGTGATGGCGCAGGAGGCGGTGCCATCCGACCTGCATATTCTGCCGCTGCCGCCCCTGCCGCGCCTCGGCATTCTGATCGCCTTTGCCGACACCGAGCGGTCGCCTGCGGTGGAGGCGTTCGCCAATCACATCCGCAGCGTTCTTCCGTCGCTTTGAGGGGTGGCCGGTCCGGAGGCGACCGGGCAATCCCGGCGATGGCCTCAGCCTGTCGCCAATTGCGGCCGACCTGCCGTCACAGCCATCCGCAACGCCGCCAAACAGCCGACAATGCCGAGCGGCACGAAGGCGAGGAACAGCCAGCCGGCGACGCTGGCTGCCGCGTCGCGGTTCAACCCTGCGGAGAAGCCGCTGGCATTGGCGATGATGCCGGCCACGGCAGCGCCCACGGCGTAGCCGATGCGCTGCATGGTCGGCACGGCGGCCGAGGCGATCGTCTGCTCGCCATCGCGGGCCGAGGCGACGATGATGCGAGTCAGGAACGGCCAGGTGACGCCGAAGCCGCCGCCTTGCAGCAGGGCGCAGACCAGGATCAGCGGGATCGACCCCGACGGGATCGACCAGGCGAAACCGGCGAGGCCGGATGCAATCATCAGCGCGCCGATGACGATGATCTGCCGCTCACGCTCCAGCGGCGCATTGGCGACGGCAATCGACAGGATCGACCAGGCGATCGATTCGGCGGCGATGATGTAACCGGTGGTCAGGATCGGGATGCCGTGCAACGTGGTGAGCAGCAGCGGCCCGTAGATCGAGAAGGAGACCGTCGCCACCGAAAAAGCGGCGACCACGGTCATGCCGCTGCCGAGCGGCGAGCGCCACGAAAACAGCTGCGAGGGGAACAGCCGCGAGCGCGGCTTCATGGCGTCGACGAAGACGAACAGCGCCAGGCCGGCGAGGCCGAGGATGAGCAGCAGCGAGGACCGCAGCAGGGCTACGTCGACACCGGCAGTGGCGATCAGCACAACGGCGATGGTGAGAACGCCAAGTGCCGCAAAGGGGAAGGGCGGCGAGGTGCCGGCGGCGGCTTGCGGCTTTGTCGCTTCCGGCGTGTTGAGCACGATGAAGCTCGCCAGCGCCATGGCGATGCCGCCGAGCACGAAGACGCCGAAAGCCCAGCGCCAGGACAATAGCTCGACCATGATGGCGCCGAGCATCGGGCCGCTGAACGCGGCAACGCCCCAGATCGCCGACATGATGCCGAACAACTGCGGCCAGATGTTGCGGTCGAACAGCCGTTGGACCGAGACATAGGCCAGCGACACCAGCGCGCCGCCGCCGAGACCCTCGACCAGGCGGCCGGCGAGAAACACCGGCATGGAAGGTGCTGTGGCACAGATCAGTGCGCCGGCGGCATAGAGCAAAGCGGCGACCGTGACGTTGGAGCGCAGCGCGACATAGCTGACCATGCGCCCGGCGGCAGCGCCGGCGACGATGGCGCCGAGTTCGTAGACGGCCAGCGACCAGCCGACGAACTGCACACCGGCGAGGTCGCCGACCATGGCCGGCATCACGGTCGCCACCATCGTCTCGTTGGTGGCGTGCAGCAGGATGCCAAGGCTGATGAAGCAGAAGCGCGCAAGGTCGCCGCTTGCCCACAATGCCCGCCAGTCGACTTTGTTGCTGGTGATGTCAGTCATTCTTTTTACCCTGCCTTTGCATAGCGCGATGCCGGCGCAAGACGCCAGAAGCCAGGGAGGCTTTCCGGCCGGGCCATGCGCGGCTGTTTCAGTCAGGGCAGGCTTGTAAAACCTCAACCACGGTTGAGTTCAAGCGGCTTTTTACACTCAGCTTCGTCATCCTCGGGTCTGCGCCGCGTCGCTACGCTCCTTGCTCCGCCCGTGGATGACGAAGTGTTCGGGATCGCCTCGACGTTGCCGATCAGTTCTCGGTGCTGCGCAGCTGGAACTGGCTGACGCCGATGGCGATGTTGATGCCGGTCTGGGTCTGCAGGCTGAGCGGCTGCAGGGTGAAGGCCTGCGAGGAGCCGCCGACCAGAAGATTGGCGCCGGCGCCGACCGCGGCCGTCACTTCGGCGCTGGCGCCGACATAGTCGCCGGCCAGTGCGCCCGGCGCATAGATGTTCTTCAGCGGCGTCAGCACCAGCCACTGCATGACCGTCTGCTTGGTGGTGCCGATGTCGAGCCCGTATTTGTTGACGGCGCCGACATAGGCTTCCGGCGAGAAGCTCTTGTCGGCCGGGGTGAAGGTGCAGCTCAGATCCTTGCTGGAGCCGAAGATGAAGCCGGTGCCGCCACCGATGGCGCAATCGAGCACGCCGAGTTCGAGGCCCTGGTCCTGCGCCCGGGTCTGCCCAGTCCAGGCAATGGCGATAATGGCGGCGGCGATGATTGTCTTGAGCATGGCGGTCCCCCAGATCAGGATTTGCGTCCTGATCTTCTCTTTGTTGGAGCATGATCTTTTCCGAAAACCGGTGCCCACTTTTCGGGATCATGCTCTAAAAGCATGCGGCGCGAAACAGTATCCTGTTCCGCGCCGCATGTAGACGGATCAGTCGATCCTTATTTGCCGATTACTTGAACGAGTGGATCAGTTCCAGCGAGGTCACCGCCACTGCCACGTTGACGCCGGTCTGCGCCTGCACGCTGAGCGGCTCCAGCACAAAGGCGCCGTCCAGCCCGCCGACCAGCAGATTGGCGCCGCCGCCAGTCACCACGCTCGCCTCGGCGTTGACGCCGTAATAATGGCCGGCAAGGTCGCCCGCGTCCTGGCCGCGGGTGGCGGCCAGAACCGCCCACACCAGCTGGCCCTGATGCGTCTGACCGAGATCGACGCCCAGCTTGGAGATCATCCCCGTGTATTTCTCGGACGGTCCATGGTGGTAGGGGCGGAAGGTGCAGTCGACGCCCTTGTTCGACGTGACGACGTAGCCGACGCCACCGTCGATGGTGCAATCGAGCGTGCCGAGCTGAAGCTTGCCGGCGCTGGCGGGAGCGATGAAAGCGGTGGTGGCGAGCGCTGCGGCACAGATGATTTTCTTGATCATGGGTCAGTCCTTTCGAAAATTGCCTTCAACAACGGTTGAATGGCCCGGAGCGTTCCGCTGAAAACTTGGCGCGATCAAGGCAAGGGTTAACGCTTTGCCGTCGGTGGTTAAGATTGGGTGATGGTTGATGCTATTGCGCTTCACCGTTTCTTCAGGGAAACGGTGCGCCGCTCCCGGCGGAAAGCCGATTTTCCCTAAAGTGCCTAGTGGCGCCACAGGCGGCTGAGCGTGGACCACGCCTTGTCCAACGGGCTCTCGTCCTCGTCGTCCGGCAGGTCGACCAGGACGGAGCCATGGAGTTCCTCGGGATAACGCTGGTAAAAGGCGAGGTCGTTGATGACCTTGCTGCCGCCAAGCGAGCGGCGCATGTCGGGATGCGGTTTCAGCGGCGAGTTGGGCAACTGCCTTGCCGTTTGCGTCAATTCCTCGAAGTCCTGCAGCGTGCCTTCGTCCACCTTGTAGGCGATCTTCGAACGGACATAGCCATTGGCGTTTATGCGTTGGGCAATGAACTTCAGCATCTCCCATACCGGCGCGTCGCTGTCGTCCGATCCGCCATTCTCCGCCGCCAGGATAAGGTAATAAGCCGGCTGCCCCAGCCAGAACATGGTCAAGGCCGTGGCCTTGTCGCATTGCGGCTGGCGGGCGATCCAGAACAGCGGGTCGATGTCCCAGTCCCAGTTGAAGTCGAGCACGGCTCGGTGCCAATCGTCGGGAGAGGCGGTTTCAAGCCAGGCGATCTGCTGCTTGATCAGGAGTTCGTTCTCATCCATCGCGGTGCCGTTCCGATGTCGCGGTCCGGCTTCCATTCTGGCACGCAAAGATTGCGATTTTGCTGCACGACTTTGGTTGCGGGTAGCGGAATTGAACGCTTTTGCGAGAGGCTTGCGCTTTACGAGGACCCCCACCCTTAATCCCTCCCCACAAGGGGGAGGGAGACTTCCGCAGGCGCTGAACAGTGCCAAATCGCCGAAGGTCGGGACTCCAATGTGAATGGCGCGCGGCAGCGTTCCCTCCCCCTTGTGGGGAGGGTTAGGGTGGGGGTGCTCGTAGAGCGAAAGCTTTCGCCAGCTATCAGCCGGCGGCGGCGGCCGACGTGCGCGACAGGCCGTCCTTGGCCGGCTGGTAGGTCGGGTCGAGATGGACCGCCTCGCGGTAGGCTTTCGACGCCTTAACCTTGTCGCCGCGGCGCTCGTAGATCAACGCCTGGTTGGACCAGGCCTCGGCGTTCTTGCCGTCAAGCTTGATGGCCATGTTGAAGTCGGAGAAGGCGTTGTCCTCGTCATTCATGGCGAGATAGGACAGGCCGCGGCCGTTATAGGGTTCGGCGGCATCCGGCGCCAGCGAGATGGCGGTCGAGAAATCCTCGATGGCAAATTTGTGCTGGCCCTGGCTCTGATAGATCAGGCCGCGATTGTGGTAGGCGCGCGCGTCCGTGGTGTCGAGCTGGATCGCCTTCTGGAAATCGTTGAAGGCCTGCTGGGTCTGGCCGGCTTTGCGGTAGAGGTTGCCGCGGCCGATATAGGCGGCGTCATAGTTGGAATTGATCTGGATCGAGCGGTTGTAGTCGGCAAGAGCGGCGGCCTGGTTGCCGAGGAAGCGCTGGATCAGCGCCCGGTTCGAATAGGCCTGGTAGAAATTCGGATTGAGCTGGATGGCGGTGTCGAAATCCTTGAGCGCCGCCTGGTACTGGCCGCCACGGCCATAGGCCGAGCCGCGCACATTGTAGCCCTCCGGATCCTGCGGATTGCGCTGGATCACCGCCGACAGCGAGGAGATGTTCTCGGTCGAGCCTTGCGCCTTGTCGATGTTGTTGAACTCGCCGGTCGGGACCGTCTGGCAACCGGCAAGCGCCAGGCCGGAGAGCAAGGCTGCCGTCAGGGCGAAACCGCGCATTGTGGTTCTGCGCTCTACGCTGGTTGCGTTCATGTCTGCCCTGTCCTCACTTCAGTCGCGTCGCTCAGTCCAGGTCCCCCTCCGGGCCGGGTCCACAGATTGTCGTAACAAAATCTAGAGCGTCGTTTGCGCGTTCAAGGGAACGCCCTCTAACAAAAAGGCGGCGCTCTAAACAAAAAGGTGGCGGCGATTCCGCATCGCGCCACCTCTGATATCCTTCGAAAAGGACGAAAAATTGGCGTTAGAACCGCGGCGGACGCGGAGCACCACCAGGACCACCGGCGGCGCCGGCAGCAACCGGGCGCGGCGTCATCGGCAGCAGGCCTTCGCGCTGAGCGCGCTTGCGGGCCAGCTTGCGAGCGCGGCGAACGGCTTCAGCCTTTTCACGGGCGCGCTTCTCGGAAGGCTTCTCGTAATGGCCGCGCATCTTCATTTCGCGGAAAATGCCTTCGCGCTGCATCTTCTTCTTGAGAGCGCGAAGCGCCTGATCAACGTTATTGTCGCGGACGAGTACCTGCACGGGCAATCCTGTCTTTCGGGTTTGATATCAACAGGCAAGCGGCCATAGCCACATGCCTCCGCGGCGATTTACACCACGAATTGTGGCGGCTGATAGCAGAATCAGGCTGCGCTGTCCACACTCGAAATGAAGAGCGCCCGCCAATTTGCCACGGACGCCCCGAGATAAGGCGCCAATCAGGCGCTGGCCAGATGGAGCCGGGCGAAATCCTCGAAGAATTCGCCGTAATCGCAAGTGATTTCCTCGCCGGCTGCAATGTCGCGGGTCGCTGTCGCGCCGCCATATTGCGAAAAGTCGGTGTTCGGCCGCTCGGCATGGTTCATGAAGCGGCCATTGTCGACCTCATAGACCATGAAGCCGGGGCGGTCCGGGCTCGGATACGCGTAGCGGTCGAGCAATTCGCGCAGATGCGGCGGGGCCGTCTCGTATCTGTCCATCGGGATCAGCCGGTCGAAATCCGGATCGAGCCGCCAGATCGAGGCGCCTTTTTTGATCGGCTCGGCGGCGAAGACGCCGACGCCTTCGATTGCGCTCTGGGCGACATAGGTTCTGATCAGCAGCATGTCCGTCTCCTCACTCGAAACCGAATTGCCAAATCGCGAGGAAAAAGCAAGTCCGGTTTCGAGCGCTATGGCTGATCGGGAGAGGCAATGACCGCGAAATGCTTCACGTCCGGGTGATCGAGACGCCGCCATCGGCAAACAGCGCCGAGCCGGTGGTGAAGCTCGACGCGTCCGAAGCCAGGAAGAGCGCCGCGCGGGCAATCTCCTGCGGCTGCGCAATACGCTTCAACGCATGCAGCCCTTCGACGAAGGCCAGCACTTCAGGGCCGGCATCCGGTGCGTTGGTGATGCTTGCCGGCGTGTCGGTGCCGCCCGGCACCAGCGCGTTGACCCGCACGCCTTTGGCGCCGTATTCGGCGGCCAGCACCTGCGTCAGCCCGATCAGCCCGGCCTTGCTGGCGGCATAGCTGGTCATGCCGGGCATGCCGACGGTATGGCCGACGAAGGTCGAGGTGAAGATCAGCGACCCGCCACCGCGTTCGACCATGGCCGGCACCTGGTATTTGGCGCCGAGAAAGGCGCTGGTCAAATTGGCGTCGAGGGTCTCGCGCCAACCCTTGAGCGACAGTTCCGAAATCGGACCCATCGCGCCGACGGCGCCGACATTGTTGAAGGCGATATCGAGCCCGCCGAATTTTTCGACAGCCAGATCGACAAGCGCTTTCGCATAGGCCTCGTCGCGGACATCGCCGGCAAGGGCTACTGCCGTGCCGTCGGCCTCCTCGATTTCAGCAACCAGCGCGTCGAGCTCGGCCTGCCGGCGCGCAGCAACGACGACCTTGGCGCCTTCCTCGGCAAAGAGTTTTGCGGTGGCGCGGCCGATGCCGGAACTGGCGCCGGTGACAATGGCGATCTTGTTGGCGAGTGCGAACATTTTTCTGCATCCTTTTTCTTCGCCAGCAGCGCCGGCAATTGGGATGGTGATCGCAGGTTGGGGCAGCGCGAGCCACCCGATACGTGCGAAGGCTGCCGAGCCCTCTTTTTCGGCACGGCGCAAAACGGCAAGCGCCGTCGCAAACAGCGCAAGGGTGGAAGCGCTGTTTCGCTAGTGATACACCTCGCGCGCCGGGGAACGCCCTGCTGCCATTTGCGAGGCTGGAACGTTGAAAAAATATTCGGTATTCGCCATCGCCCGCGAGGCCATGCGCGGCCACAAGGGCTGGGAGGAACAATGGTCCTCGCCGGAGCCGAACAAGGAATACGACGTCATCATCGTCGGCGCCGGCGGCCATGGCCTGGCCACCGCGTACTATCTCGCCACCGTGCACGGCATCACCAATGTGGCGGTGCTGGAAAAGGGCTGGCTCGGCGGCGGCAATACGGGGCGCAACACCACCATCATCCGTTCCAACTATCTCTATGACGAGAGCGCCGGCATTTACGACCATGCGCTGAAGCTGTGGGATGGGCTCTCCCAGGAGCTCAACTACAACGTCATGTATTCGGCGCGCGGTGTGATGATGCTGGCGCACAATGTGCACGACATCCAGGTGCTGAAGCGCCACGTGCACGCCAACCGTCTGAACGGCATCGACAATGAGTGGCTCTCGCCGGAACAGGCGAAGGAATTCTGCCCGCCGCTGAATATCTCCAAGCAGGCACGCTATCCGGTGGTGGGTGCTGCCTTGCAGCGCCGCGGCGGCACGGCGCGCCACGACGCGGTTGCCTGGGGCTATGCCCGCGGCGCCTCGGCGCGCGGTGTCCACATCATACAGAATTGCGAGGTCACCGGGGTGAAGCGCGCCGCCAATGGTGCGGTCATGGGCGTCGACACGACGCGCGGCTTCATCGGCGCCAAGAAGGTTGGCGTCGTGGCGGCCGGCCATTCCTCCGTCATCATGAATATGGCCGGCGTGCGCATGCCGCTGGAAAGCTACCCGCTGCAGGCGCTGGTATCGGAGCCGGTCAAGCCGGTCGTGCCGTGCGTGGTGATGTCGAACACGGTGCATGCCTACATCTCGCAGTCCGACAAGGGCGAGCTGGTGATCGGCGCCGGCACCGACCAGTATGTCTCCTATTCGCAGACCGGCGGCCTGCACATTCTGCAGCATACGCTCGACGCCATCTGCGAGATGTTCCCGATCTTCACCCGCATGAAGATGCTGCGCTCCTGGGGCGGCATCGTCGACGTCACGCCCGACCGTTCGCCGATCCTGGCCAAGACGCCGGTGCCCGGCCTTTACGTCAATTGCGGCTGGGGCACGGGCGGCTTCAAGGCGACGCCGGGCTCGGGCCATGTCTTTGCCCACACCATTGCCAAGGACGATCCGCACCCGATCAACGCGCCCTTCACCATCGAGCGCTTCCGCACCGGCCGCCTCATCGACGAGGCAGCGGCGGCGGCAGTGGCACACTGATCTCCGGCAAGCTTTGCAATCAACCGGCCATCGGCCACGGCGAATTGTAGGAACGAAACAGAATGCTTCTCATCCGCTGCCCCTATTGCGAGGAAGAGCGCCCGGAGCTCGAATTCCGCAACGCCGGCGAGGCGCATATTGCGCGTTCGGCCAATATGGCGGGCGAGAGCGACGACGACTTCGAAAAGTTCTTCTTCATCCGCTCGAATCCCAAGGGCATCATCTATGAGCGCTGGCGCCACATCCATGGCTGCGCGCGCTTCTTCAACGCGGTGCGCGACACCGTCACCGACAAGTTCGTCATGACTTACAAAGCCGGCGAGCCGAAACCGTCCAAGCTGCCGGGAGTTGTGAAATGAGCGGGGCGTTCCGTATTCCCAGCGCCGGCCGGCTCAGCCAGGCCAAGACCGCACGGTTCTCGTTCGACGGCCAGTCCTATACCGGCATCGAGGGCGACACGCTGGCCTCGGCGCTGCTTGCCAATGGCGTCCATCTGGTAGGCCGCTCCTTCAAATATCACCGTCCCCGCGGCTTCCTGTCGGCCGGCGCGGAAGAGCCCAATGCGCTGGTTCAAATCGAGCGCGACGCGGCGCGCAAGGCGCCCAACATCCGCGCCACGGTGCAGGAGCTCTATGACGGGCTCGTCGCCAGTTCGCAGAATCGCTGGCCGTCGCTTGCCTTCGACGTCGGCGCGGTCAACGATCTGGCATCGCCGATGTTCTCCGCCGGCTTCTACTACAAGACCTTCATGTGGCCGAAGGCGGCCTGGAAGAGTCTGTATGAGCCGAAGATCCGCGCTGCGGCAGGCCTTGGCGTTTCCCCGGACAAGCCCGATCCCGACCATTATTCGTCGCGCTATGCGCATTGCGACGTGCTGGTGCTGGGCGGTGGTGCGGCCGGCATAACGGCAGCACTCGCCGCTGCCGAAACCGGCGCGCGCGTCATCCTCGCCGACGAGCAGGCGGATTTCGGCGGCAGCCTGCGTTTCGAGACCGGCGCGAAGATCGATGGCCAGGACGGTTATGCCTGGGCGCAAGCGGCGATCGCGAAACTCAAGGCCATGGACAATGTCCGCGTTTTGTCGCGCACGACGGCCTTCGGCTACTATGCGCAGAATTTCGTCGGCCTGGTCGAGCGCGTCAGCGACCATCTGCAAAGCCCCGGCCACGATGTGCCGCGCGAGCGGCTGTGGCAGGTCCGCGCCAAGCGCGTGGTGCTGGCGACAGGGTCGATCGAGCGCCACATGGTGTTTGCCGACAATGACCGGCCCGGCATCATGCTGGCCTCGGCGGCGCGCATCTTCCTCAACCATTATGGCGTGGCGGTCGGCAAGAATGTCGGCGTCTACACCGCCAATGATTCAGCCTATGCGGCGGCGATCGACCTGAAGAAGGCCGGCGTCAACATCGCGGCGATCGTCGATCTGCGCGACCATCCGACCGGGCCGGTGATCGACGAGGCGAGGGCGCTCGGCATCGAGATCAATTTCGGCCGCGCGGTGATCCGCGCCGGTGGCAAATTGCGCGTGACCTCGATGACCGTGCAGCCGAAGAATGGCGGCGGCGAGCGCACCATTCCCGTCGACGCCATCCTGATGTCGGCCGGCTGGACGCCGTCGGTGCATCTGTTCTCGCAGTCGCGCGGCAAGGTCGCCTTCAACGACGAGACCAAGCGCTTCGTGCCCGGCACCTACGCGCAGGACTGCGTCTCGGTCGGCGCTTCCAACGGCACGGACGGGCTGTCGGCGTCGATCGACGAAGCCTATGCGGCGGGCGCCAAGGCGGCGAAGGATGCCGCTGCCAAGGATTCCAGCGTTAAGGCGGGCAAGGGCACGAAGCCGAAGGTCGATGCGTCGGAAAGCTGGTCGCGCGGCATGCTGGGCGCGGCGCCCGGCGCCGGGCCGGACAAGACGGTCAAGGCCTTCGTCGATTTCCAGAACGACGTCACTGCCAAGGACATCCGCCAGGCGGTGCATGAAGGCATGCGCTCGATCGAGCACGTCAAGCGCTTCACCACCAACGGCATGGCGACCGACCAGGGCAAGACCTCCAACATGCACGGCCTGGCAATTGCCGCCGAGACGCTGGGCAAGCCGATCCCCGAGGTCGGCCTGACCACGTTCCGCGCGCCCTACACGCCGGTGACCTTTGGCGCCATCGTCAGCCATTCGCGCGGGCCGCTGTTCGACCCGACGCGCAAAACCGCGATCCATCCCTGGGCCGAAGCGCAGGGCGCCGTGTTCGAGGACGTCGGCCAGTGGAAACGCGCCTGGTATTTCCCCAAGGGTAGCGAAGATATGCACGCCGCGGTCGACCGCGAATGCGTCGCAGTGCGCAGCAATGCCGGCCTGTTCGACGCCTCGACGCTGGGCAAGATCGAAGTGGTCGGGCCGGATGCMGCCAAGTTCATGGAGCTGCTCTACACCAATCCGTGGGAGAAGCTGGAACCCGGCCGCTGCCGCTATGGCATCATGCTGCGCGAGGACGGCTTCATCTATGATGACGGCGTCGTCGGCCGCTTGGCGCCGGACCGTTTCCATGTGACGACGACGACCGGCGGCGCGCCGCGCGTCATGAACCACATGGAGGATTATCTCCAGACCGAGTTCCCGCACTTGAATGTCTGGCTGACCTCGATCACCGAACAATGGGCGGTGATTGCCGTGCAGGGGCCGAAGTCGCGTGACATCATCGCGCCCTTGGTCGAAGGCATCGACATGTCCGACGAGGCGCTGCCGCATATGTCGGTGCGCGAAGGCAAGATCTGCGGCGTGCCGACAAGGCTGTTCCGCATGTCGTTCACCGGCGAGCGCGGTTTTGAGGTCAATGTGCCGGCCGATTACGGCCAGGCTGTGTGGGAAGCGCTGTGGGCCGAAGGCCAGAAGCATGGCGCTGCCGCCTACGGCACCGAGGCGATGCACGTGCTGCGCGCCGAAAAGGGCTACATCATCGTCGGCCAGGACACCGACGGCACAGTGACGCCTGATGATGCCGGTCTCGACTGGGCGGTCGGCAAGAAGAAGACCGACTTCGTCGGCATCAGAGGCCTGAAGCGGCCCGATCTGGTCGCCAAGGGCCGCAAGCAGCTGGTTGGTCTCAAAACCAAGGACCCGAAAGTGGTGCTGGAAGAAGGCGCGCAGGTCGTCGCGGACCCGAAGCAGGCGATCCCGATGAAGATGATCGGCCATGTCACCTCGAGCTACTGGTCGGAAAATTGCGGCCGCTCGATCGCGCTGGCGCTGGTCGCCGGCGGGCGCGACCGGATGGGCGAGACGCTCTACGTGCCGATGCCGAACGGGGTGATCGAAGTGGAGGTTACCGGTATGGTGTTCTTCGACGAGACGGGAGGGCGCCTCAATGGCTAAGGCCGCCGTGAAAACCAACGCATCCGCGGCTGAGCGCCGTCCGGCGCAGGCCGGGCGCAGCGTGTCGGCGAAGAACGTCAAGGTCGAGGTGCTGCCACCAGCGGAGCGCATATCGCTGCGTGCGCCGGAGGCTTCCATTGCCGCGCTGTCCAAGGCGCTCGGACTGACCTTGCCGAAGCAGCCGAAGAGCTCGGCGACCAAGGCTGGCCGCACGGCGCTGTGGCTCGGGCCGGACGAATGGTTTGTGATCGACGAGGCCGGAAAAGACCCGCTCGCCGACTGCGCCAAGGTGGCCGCGCTGCATTCGGCGGTCGGCATTTCGCATCGCAACGTCGCCTTCGCCGTCACTGGTGCGGCGGCGGCAGCGGCGATCAACGCCGGCTGTCCGCAGGATTTGTCGCTCGAGGCATTTCCCGTGGGCGCGGCGTCGCGCACCATTCTCGGCAAGTGCGAGATCGTGCTGCTGCGTACGGCAGACGACGCCTTCCGGGTCGAGTGCTGGCGTTCCTTCTCCGACTATGTCTTTACTTTCCTGTCGGAAGCAGCCAGCGACGCAGCGGCGTAGAGCAATCCCCGGGGAAAGCGCTAAACGCTTTTCCCCAGGATTGCTCCGGGAACGTCTGCCGCGCAGGCTCGTTCTGCTTCCGCCTGTCGAGGGAGAGCCGCCATGCCGCCGAAAGCCACGCCAAAGTCACCGGTCAAGAAGACGTCGGCGGTGCGCTCGTTCGAACATGAGCAGCATCACGCGGTGAGTGCCGAAGAGGAACTTGAGGAAGGTCTCGAGGACACGTTCCCGGCCAGCGATCCGGTGTCGATCACCGCGACCGCCATTCCTGGTGCGCCGGCAAGACCAGGCAAGGCCAAGACGGTGCCGGGCAGAAAGCCTCGCAAGAACTAATCCGTTCCGCGACGCTTGGGTTTGAACTCAGGGGAACCTCGGCCTGCGCCGAGGAAAACGGGCGGCCGGGATTGTCCTGCCGCCCTCAGTTGTTGTGCTGTGCGTGGTCGAGTTCCATCAACTTAGAACGTGCTCGGCACGATCCACGGGTCGATCTCGATGCCGAGGCGCGGGCCCTTGGCCTTGACGTCCGACTTTTCAACCGAGCCGGTCACGCTGCAATCGAGCTTGGCATTGGTCTTGGTGTCGACGCAGGTCGCTGCCGGAGCCTGCTTGGGCGAAACAGTGTTGCTGCCTGCGAAAGCCGAGCCGGAGAGCGCCAGCACGGTGGCGAGAGCGAGAAGGGTCTTGTTCATGTCAGTCTCCATCGGTTAATTTGGTTTCGTACATGTACGATACAACGTACAGATACGCCCGAGGAAACGGACTTTCAAGTCAGAAAACGTACACGTACGAAAATTTTTTTGAACACCTGATATCGCGGCGTACTGACACAGCCGAAGTGTCGGGCCGGACGTTCAATCGGAGAGCCGGGGAATACCCAGGTGATCAGCAAATGACCGGGGTCTCGGTCAGCGGCGGCACGTCTTGCGTGGTGAGCGAGGCAAGGGTGGAATCGCACATCCGCCTGACGAAAGCCTGCGGGTCGCCAAAGGGGTAGAACGGAAAGGTAATGAGCAACGAGATGGTGCCGTGGCCGACCGCCCACAGCATGGTGGCGATGGCACGCGCATCGCCGTGCAATTTGCCGGCGGCGACGCAGGCTTCGACCCTGGAGATCAGCGCTTTCATCGCCGGGTTGCCCTCTTCCATCTCCTCATAGCTTCTGCCTTCCGGCAGCTTGGTCTTTTCGGTCATGAAGACGGTGCGGTATTCGTTGGGATTGCCGAGCCCGAAGGCGGCATACTCGGTCATCACCGCCTTCAGCGCCTCGATCGGGTCGTCGGACGGGTGCGCCTCGATGTTGCGGGCAAGTGTTTCGAACGCATCCTCGGCCAGCGCAAACAGGATGTCCTGCTTGTCGGCGAAGTAGGAATAGACCGACATCGGGGCATAGCCGACCCGGTTGGCCAGCTTGCGGATGGTCAGACCTTCATAGCCCTCTTCCTTGACGAGCTTGTGGGCTGCGTCGAGCAGCTCGGAACGCAGTTCTGCCTTTTGTTTTTCGCGGCGTTTCTGGACGCTCAGCGGCACGTGAGTCTGCCTTCATGTGGTGGGTGTTGGCTAAATTATATACGCTGTACGAAAACGAACAAGGGCGCCGTAGGTTCCCCACGGCCAATGGTTACCAAATCGGGGGTAAATCAAATCCTGGGTATCAAATCGCGCCGACGCCGCCATCCACGGCGAGCGTGTGGCCGGTCATGAAGGAATTCGAGGGGTCGGCGGCAAACAGGATGGCGGTCACCACCTCGTCGACTTCGGCCACCCGCTTCATCGGCACGCCGCGCGTCAACTCGGCCAGCGCCTCGGCTTCCGGGGCGCCAGAGATGCGCACGAAGCTGTCGACCATGGCCGTTCTCGTATGTGCTGGGCAAACGGCATTGATGCGTATGCCCTTGGTGGCGTATTCGGCGGCCGCCGATTTGGTCAGCCCGACGACGCCATGCTTGGCGGCGGCATAGACCGACAGTTTCGGCGCGCCGACCAGCCCGGCAACCGAGGCGATGTTGACGATGGCGCCGCCTTTGCCATCCGATTTGAACTGCCGCTCCATCTCAGGGATCTGGTGCTTCATGGCGTAGAAGACGCCGAGCAGGTCGATCTCCAGCACCCGGCGCGCCTCGTCGGAGGCCACTTGCGGCAGGCGCACGAAACTCTGGACGATGCCGGCATTGTTGATGGCGATATCCAGCCGGCCGAATTTCTCCGTGGCCAGTTTGACCAGGTCTTCGGACAGTTTTTCGTCCGCGATGTTGCCGGCGAGGATAGCGGTCTCGGCCTGCAGCGAGCCGGCGAGATCGGCCAGCGCCTTGTCGTCGATATCGGACAGCACCAGGCGGGCGCCCTCGGCGGCAAAGCCTTTCGCAGCACCCCGGCCGAGGCCGCCGGCGGCACCCGTGATCAGCACCGTTGCTCCGTCAAAACGGCCCATTTCAGCTCTCCCGGATTTTTCAGGTCTTGGTGTCGATGATGTCCACGGCGAGGCCGGCCAGCTGCTTGACGATCTCGCCATAGATCTGGGCTTTTCCCGGATTGGACGCGTTGCCGTCCAGCGCGCGGCGGTAGACGCCCTGGCAGATCGCAGCCAGCCGGAAGAAGGAGAAGGCCAGGAAGAAGTTCCAGTTGCCGATGCCGGTGAGCCCGCGCCGCCGGCAATAGGCGGCGACATAGTCCTCCTCTGAGGAAAGGCCTAGCGCGGCCCGGTCGATACCGCGCAGGCCGCGCAGGCTCGATGCGTGCGGCAGCCGCCATTGCATGCACTGATAGGCGAGATCGGCGAAGGGGTGGCCGAGCGTCGACAGTTCCCAGTCGAGCACCGCCAGCACCTTTGGCTCACGGGCTGCGAAAATCATGTTGTCCAGCCGGTAGTCGCCATGCACCAGCGAGACACGGCCGTCATCGGCCGGCATATGCGTCTCCAGCCAGGCGATCAGCCGGTCCATGTCGGCGACGGTTCCCGTCTCCGAGGCGCGATACTGGCTGGTCCAGCGTGCCAGCTGGCGTTCGAAGTAATTGCCGGGCTTGCCGAAATCGCCGAGCCCGACGGCCTCGACATCGACGTCGTGCAGCGCCGCCAGCGTGGCGTTCATGGCATCATAGAGCGCAGCGCGCTCCTCATTGCCGCCGGCTTCCGGCACGGTCGGATCCCAGAAGATGCGGCCGTCGAGGAACTCCATGACGTAGAACATGCGCCCGATTGGCGAGTCCTCACCCGACAGATGCAGCATCCGGGGCACCGGCACGGCGCTGCCGGCAAGCGCCTTCATGACGGTGAATTCGCGATCGACCTGGTGCGCCGATTTCAAAAGCTGGCCCGGCGGCTTGGCGCGCAGCACATAGCGGCCGCTGGCCGCGGTCATGAGATAGGTCGGGTTCGACTGGCCGGATTTGAATTTTTCGATCGTAGAAAGCCCGGCAAAACCCGGGATGTGCGCCTCGAG
The DNA here is from genome assembly GCF_056404855.1 of Mesorhizobium sp. P2_B11. Lineage (NCBI taxonomy): Bacteria > Pseudomonadati > Pseudomonadota > Alphaproteobacteria > Hyphomicrobiales > Phyllobacteriaceae > Mesorhizobium > Mesorhizobium sp. P2_B11. The sequence goes on along the minus strand of NZ_JBFUDF010000004.1, from coordinate 328,594 downwards.
ATAGGGTGCGAGCGCTGCCTGGTCGAGCGCGTTGGCGTCGCCGCTCATGCAGTCTCCGGCTCACGCTCGATCAATGTCAGCGTCAGCCAGCGCGCGGTTAGCGCCGGCTTCTTCGAGCCCTCGATTTCGATGGTCACGTCATGCGCCGTCTGCACCCAGCCCGAGGGCCTGACCTTGACGTCGGCCAGCACGAAACGGGTGCGGATGCGCGAACCGGTCTTCACCGGCGCCAGGAAGCGCAGCGAATCGAAACCGTGGTTGACGCCCATCTTGCCCTTTTCCAGCGGCGGCATGGTCTCGAAGGTCATGGCCGAGAGCAGCGACAAAGACAGGAAGCCATGCGCGATGGTGCCGCCGAACGGCGTCTCTCGCTTTGCCCGCTCGGGGTCGCAATGGATGAACTGGTGGTCGTCGGTGGCGTCGGCGAACTGGTCGATCATGGTCTGGGTGACCACGCGCCAGGGTGAGACGCCGACTTCCTTGCCGACGCTGGCCAAAAGCACATCGAGACTGATCGGTTCCACTGCGGTGTCCTCCGTTTGCCGCCGACCGCGGCTCATTCCTTGAACAGTGTCAGCCCATGCTGCACCGACTGCCCGCCGTCGATCGGCAGGATGGCGCCGGTGACATAGGAACCGGCACGGCTGCACAAATAGAGGGTTGCGCCGCCAATGTCATCCGCCACGCCGATACGGCCGATGGGGACATGGCTGCCGACATGTCTGGCCTTTTCCTCGGTGCCGGTGGCAAAGGCGGTCATGCGGCTCTGGAAGGGGCCGGGCGCGAAGGCGTTGACGGTAATGCGCCGCGCCGCAAGCTCGATCGCCAGGGTGCGCGTCAGATGGTGAACGGCGCCCTTGGACGCGGTGTAGGAGTAGGCATCGTCGGCCAGCGGCTGCGTGCCCATCACCGAACCCAGATTGATGACGCGCGCCGGATCGGCATCGCTGGCGGCGGCTTCGAGCAGCGGCAGAAGTTCGCGCGTCAGGTGGAAGACGGCGGTGACGTTGACGGCCAGCACCTTGGCCCAGCCGTGATAGGGAAAATCCTCCAACGTGGCGCCCCAGGATATGCCGGCATTGTTGACGAGGATGTGCAGTTTTTCGGTGCGCGCCTTGACCTCGGCGACCAGTGCGGCAATGCCGGCCTCGGTCGAGACATCGCCGGCAAAACCTTCGGCGCGGCCGGAGGTGCCCAGCGCGTTCAATTCGGCGGCGACCTTGATGCAATCCTCGCCTTTGCGCGAGGCGATCATCACGCTGGCGCCGGCCTGGACCAAAGCGGTCGCAACCATGCGGCCGATGCCGGTTGCGGCTCCTGTCACCAGCGCGGTCTTCCCGGCAACTGTAAACAGCTCGTCGAGATAGCTCATCGATCCTCCCCGCGGAAACGCCGCCTCTTTGGGCGGTTGCCGCATTGACAACATACCCGGTAGTATGTTCAACTTTTGCGCAGACGTAAAGGCCTTGAATGCAGCATCGCTGCGGAAGCAGGCGAAAGGCGAAATCCGATGCTCAGCGTCGAAGTTCCACTGCTGGACCGCCCGCGCGCCGACATATTGCGCGCCGCCGCCATCTGTTTCATGCAGCGCGGCTATGCCGCGAGTTCGATCGACGATGTCGCGCGCAGCCTCGGCTCGACCAAGGGCCGCATCTACCACCATTACCCATCCAAGGCCGACTTGTTCGCCGATGTGTTCCGCGCCGGCATGGATATGAATTTCGCTGCGATAGAGCCGGTGCGAACGCTGCCCGGCCCGGCGATCGGGCGCTGGCGCAAGATGGCTTCCATCCATTGCGGCCAGATGATCCGCACCAAGCCGTTCCAGCGCGTCGTCTGGGAAGGCGTCGAGCTTTATCTGCGCGGTGCGACCACACCCGAACAGCGCGAGGAATTTACCAGGCTGATGCAGTATCGCGATGCCTATGGCCGCATCTTTCGCGAGGCGATTGCGGCTGCGCGCGACGAAGGCGACATGCGCTTCGACACGATCGGCATTGCCGAGCAGTTGATGTTCCTGACGCTGAACTCGCCGCTGTTCTGGTACACGCCGCGACCGGCCGAGACCGACGGCGATGTCGAGGCAATAGTCGGCGAGGTCGTCGCTTTCGCGGCGCGTGGTCTGGGTGCGGCTGAGGAGAACATACGATGAGCGACATGAATCTCGGCATGACCGAGCGACTGAAGCCGATCCACGCCCGCGTCGCCACCATGGTGCGTGAGGAAATCATGCCGCTCGACCATGAATTTTTGAGCGAGGTCGGCAAGGCGGGTGACCGCTGGGTCTACAGCGCGCGGCAGACCGAAATCCTCGAAGGGCTGAAGAAAACCGCCAGGGAACGCGGCTTGTGGAATTTCTGGCTGACCGGCTCCGAGCGCGGCTATGGCCTGTCCACCGTCGAGTACGCCTATCTCGCCGAGGAGATGGGCAAGGCGCATCTGGGCGCAGAGACGTTCAACTGCTCGGCGCCGGACACCGGCAATATGGAGGTGCTGGAGCGCTACGGTTCGGAGGATCACAAGAAGGCATGGCTGGAGCCGCTGCTCGAAGGGAAAATCCGCTCGGCCTATCTGATGACCGAGCCGGATGTGGCTTCCTCCGACGCTACCAACATCGCCATGCGCTGCGAACGGCAAGGCAATGACTATGTGCTGAACGGCGAGAAATGGTGGGCGTCGGGCGCCGGCGATCCGCGCTGCGCCATCTATGTCGTCATGGTCCGCACCGGCAGCGATGCTGAGCCGCAGCATCGGCGGCATTCGATGATCCTGGTGCCGTCCGATACCAAGGGCGTGACCAAGCTGCGGCCGATGCAGGTCTATGGCGACGACGACGCGCCGCATGGGCATATGCATCTTCGCTTCGACAATGTGAGGGTGCCGGCATCGAACCTGATCCTCGGCGAGGGCAGAGGCTTCGAGATCGCGCAAGGCAGGCTCGGCCCGGGCCGCATCCATCACTGCATGCGCGCCATCGGCCAGGCCGAGATGGCGCTGGAAATGCTGTGCCAGCGCTCCGTGCGGCGCGAGGCCTTCGGCCAGAAGCTGGCAAAACTCGGCGCCAATTTCGACATCATTGCCGAATGCCGCATGGAGATCGAAATGGCGCGGCTGCTCTGCCTCAAGGCGGCGTGGATGATCGACCGGGGCGATGCGCGCGCCGCGGCGCCCTGGATCAGCCAGATCAAAGTCATCGCGCCCCGCGTCGCGCTGAAAGTCACCGACGAAGCGGTGCAGATGTTCGGCGCGCAAGGCATCAGCCAGGATACGCCGCTGGCGCGCTCCTGGACGCATCTGCGAACCCTGCGGCTGGCCGATGGGCCGGACGCGGTGCATCGCCGGCAAGTGGCGCGCACGGAGCTCAGGAAATACACGCAGGAAAAGGTATGACGGCATGAAAGCCATCATCGCCCGCGACTTCGCGCCGCTCGACCAGCTCGTCTATGGCGACTGGCCGGAGCCGGAGGCGAAGGGCAATACCGTCGTCATCGGGGCCGAGGCGATCGGTGTGAACTATCCCGACGGCCTGCTCGTCCAGGGTCTTTACCAGATGAAGCCGCCACTGCCCTTCGTGCCCGGCATGGAGGTCGCGGGACGGGTGGTCGCGGTCGGGCCTGACGTGCAATCGGTCAAGGTCGGCGACCGGGTCGCCGCGCTCTCGACCCATGGCAGCTACGCCGAGCGGGTGGCTGCGGCCGAGCCGTTCGTCATGCCGCTGCCTCCTGATATGCCTGCCGCAGACGCGTGCGCGCTGCTGGCCGGCTACGGCACGTCGCACTACGCGCTGAAGCAGCGCGGCGTGCTGAAAGAAGGCGAAACGCTCTGCGTGCTGGGCGCGGCCGGCGCCACCGGCATCGCCGCCATCCAGATCGGCAAGGCGCTTGGCGCCCGCGTCATCGGCGTCGCCTCATCGGAGGAAAAGCGCCGCATCGCCGCCGAGGCCGGCGCCGACATTGCGCTCGGCTACGACAACCTCAAGGAAGCGCTGAAAGAGGTCACCGGCGGCAAGGGCGTCGATGTCGGCTTCGATCCGGTCGGCGGCGAAACCTTCGACGTGCTGGCCCGTTCGATGGCGTGGAACGGAAGGCTGCTGGTCATCGGCTTTGCCTCCGGCACCATCCCGCAATTCCCGGTCAATCTGGCGCTGGTCAAGGGCTTTTCGGTCGTCGGCGTGTTCTGGGGCGCGTTCACGGCCAAGGAGCCGCGCGTCTATGCCGACAATATGAAGGAGCTTGTCGGCTGGTATCTCGCCGGCAAGGTCCGGCCGGTGATCGAAGGCACGTACCCGCTTGCCGACGCCGCCGCCGTGCTGAAGCGCGTGCTCGGCCGCGGTGCTTCCGGCAAGCTCATCCTCAAACCTTAAAGGAGCCCGGCCATGGCGATCCCCTCAGACATGAAAGCGCTGCTGCTGACCGGCGACGGCTACACAAGAACGCCGACCGGCAGCGTGCTGGAGGCGATGGAGCCGTATCTGCAACCGGGCACCATCGGCGTGCCGACGCCCGGGCCGAGCCAGGTGCTGATCAAGGTCAGCCTCGCTTCGATCAACCCGTCCGACGTGATGTTCATCAAGGGTCAGTATGGCCAGCCGCGCGCCAAGGGCCAGCCGGCCGGGTTCGAGGGCGTCGGCACCATTGTTGCCACCGGCGATGAACCTTATCCGAAAAGCCTGGCCGGCAAGCGCGTCGCCTTTGCCACCGGTGTCACCAACTGGGGCGCCTGGGCTGAATACGCGGTCGCCGAAGCCGCTGTCTGCATCCCGCTGCTCGACACCGTCCGCGACGAGGACGGTGCGGCGTTGATCGTCAACCCGCTGACCGCGATCGCCATGTTCGACATCGTCAAGGAGGCCGGCGAAAAGGCCTTCATCATGACCGCCGGCGCCAGCCAACTGTGCAAGCTGATCGCGGGCCTCGCCAAGGAGGCGGGGTATCGGCCGATCGTCACTGTGCGCCGTGACGAGCAGATACCGCTGCTGAAGGAGATTGGCGCTGTCCATGTGCTCAACGAGAAGGCGCCGGATTTCAAGGCGAAGCTGCGCGAGGTGGTCAAGGCCGAACAGCCGCGCATCTTCCTCGACGCGGTGACTGGCCCACTGGCTTCGACCATTTTCGACGCTATGCCGAAGCGCGCGCGCTGGATCATCTACGGTCGGCTCGACCCCGACACCACTGTCATCCGTGAGCCCGGCCAGATGATCTTCCAGAACAAGCAGATTGAGGGCTTCTGGCTGGTCGAATGGATGCGCCAGTTCCGCGACAAACGCGGCCCGGCTATCATGGAAGCGCAGAAGCGCTTTTCCGACGGAAGCTGGTCGACGGATGTGACGGCCGTGCTGCCGCTGGACGAAGCGATGGCGAAGGTGCCGGCGGAACTCGCCAAGCCGAACGGGAAGGTGTTTATTAAGCCATAGATCAGACAAGTTCGAGGTTTCTCCCCATGAAGCAGCTATGGTTCGTTGCAGTCGTCCTCACGTCGATGGCAGGTACGATTTCTGCCGAGGCCGCCGACAAGTTCCCTCCTTCCTGGCGCAAGTCGATGACCAACGATCCCAGCACAAACTTCTTCCTCAAGAAATATTCGGCAGCCCTGGACGATCCTGCTGCGACCGCAGTCAGAAATATCGTGCTGGCGCGAGAACTCGGTTCGGAGTGTCAGTCGTCCAAACTCAACAGAGCCAAGCTCAAAGCATATGGCGACAGCACGCTCGGTGGGCTTTCGCCTGACGCCCTCAAGGCGGCAGCGTTTCAAACCGGCGTTGCACTGCGCGGTTTCGACTATCAAGATCTCGCTCACCTCTGTGCCGGAATAGACTATCAATTCGGGCCGAAAGGAGCACTGATCGCGGGTGCCATATCACCGGGGAAAGGTGAGCCAAAGCGCCGCTACGACCCGGCCAATCCGTACATCCAGCTTCCAGAGTTCACTGGTCAATAGTACAGGCGCACTATTGACAGGAGAGCCAACTATTCCGCCGGTTCGATATTCGTATACGCCGCTTCTTCCAGTTCGCGCTTCAGCCTTGCTTCCTCATGCGTCTTGGGCGTGACGAAGCGCCCGAGCAGGAGGTAGGCGACCGGGGTCAGGAACAGCGTCGAGACGGTGGCGAGGCCAAGCCCGCCGACGATGACCCAGCCGAGTGCGATGCGCGCCTCGGCGCCGGCGCCGGCGGCCAGCACCAGCGGCACGCCGCCGAGAATGGTGCAGATCATCGTCATCATCACCGGGCGGAGACGGATGATCGAGGCCTGCTCGATCGCCTCGCGTACGCCGAGGCCTCGATCGCGCAGCTGGTTGGCGAATTCGACGATGAGAATGCCGTTCTTGGCCATGACGCCGACCAGAAGCACCAGGCCGATCTGGCTGTAAGCGTTGAGGCTGGTACCGGAGAGCAGCAGCGCAAAGATCGCGCAGGCAAGGCCGAGCGGCACCGTCGCCATGATGATGACCGCGCTGACGAAGCTCTCGAACTGCGCGGCAAGCACCAGCAGGATGATGACCAGCGCGAAGCCGAAAATGGTGACCATGGCACTGTTGGTCTCGCCGAGCGTCGCGGCTTCCGCCAGCGGCAGGATGCGGCTGCCTGGCGGCAGCAGCGGCGTGGCGATCTGCTCGGCGACACCAAGCGCGTCGCCAAGCGCGAAATTGCCGCTCAGGTTCGAGGTGATCGCCACCGAGGGCTGCTGCTGTTCGCGCGTCAGCGATGGCGGCACGGCGCGCTCGGTGAGCGTGGCGATGGTCGACATCGGCACGAAGCGGCCGTCAGCGGTTTTCAGGAAGATGTTTTCGAGATCGGTCGGATCGTTGATCGGGTTGGTGGTCGAGACCAGTTTCACGCCATAGCTGCGGTCGGCGATGTAGACGTCGACGACATCGTTGCCGTCGAGCATCGCCTGCAGCGTGTTTGCGAGCCCTGATATGTCGATGCCGAGATCGGAAGCGCGTTCGCGGTCGATGGCCACCGCCAGCTGCGGCTGTGTCGGGTCGACGGAGAGGCGCGGCGTCTGGAAGCGCGGGTCGGCCTGCATCTGGGCGATGATTTTGACCGCGGCATCGCCGAGCGCCTTGCGGTCGTTGCCGACCAGCGCGAATTGCAGGCCGTTGCCGGCACCTCTGATGCCGAGGCTGTTGGCCTGCACCGGGAAGATGCGCACCGATGGCACCTGGCGGGTTAGCTGGCTGATCTCCGCCATGATTTCCTGCTGGCTGCGCGCCCGCTCGTCCCACGGCGCCAGCGTCATCACCATGAAGCCTGAGTTATAGGCGCCGTTCTGGCCGGCGTTTTCGAAGGTCGAGACGATCTCGCCGGAATCGCGCAGCGGCTGGATCAGCCGCTCGATCTTCTGCATCTGCTGCGTGGTGTAGTCGAGGCTGACGCCTTGCGGTGCATTGATGCGCAACAGCACGACGGCGCGGTCCTCGCTCGGCGTCAGTTCCTGGCGGATGGTGCCGAACAGGCTGAAGGCGACGCCTGCAAACAGCACCGCGACCAGAAGCACGATCCAGGGCGCGCCGAGGCAGGCGTGCAGGGCGCGCTTGTAGGCTGAATTCAGCGCGCCGCCGATGCGCGCGCCAATACCGTGGCCGCCTTCATGGTGGAGCGATGCGCTGGTCAGCATGCGCGAGGCCAGCATCGGGCACAGCGTCAGCGCTACCACGCAGGAGAGCAGCACCGACATGGCAAGCACAAAACCGAATTCGCGAAACAGGCCGCCGGTCTGTCCGGGCAGGAAGGAGATCGGCACGAAGACGGCGACCAGTGTCAGCGTCGTGGCGATGACGGCGAAGAACACTTCCTGGGCGCCGAGCACGGCGGCGGCGCGGGGCCCCATGCCTTCGTTGCGCCGTCGCACGATGTTTTCGAGCACGACGATGGCGTCGTCGACGACCAGGCCTGTGGCCAGCACCAACGCCAGCAAGGTCAGGATGTTGATGGAGAAACCGGCGAGGTAGATGGCGGCGATGGTGCCGATCATGGCGACCGGCATCGACAGGCCCGGGATCAGCGTCGCGCGCCAGTCGAGCAGGAAGATATAGATGACGATCAGCACCATCGAGATCGACAGGCCGAGCGCGATCTCGACCTCGTGCACGGCGCCGTTGACGAAGACGGCGTCGTCGCTGGTGATCTTGATCGACATGCCCTTGGGCAGGTTTTCCTGCAGTTTGGCGACCGCTGCCTTCACGCCGGTGGAAATATCCAGCGTGTTCGATTCCGCCTGGCGGATGATGCCAAGGCCAATGCCGGTCTTGCCGTCGGAGCGCAGCGAGGTCTGGCCGATATCGGGGCCGAGGGTGACGGTGGCGACGTCGCGGATGCGGGTTGTGCCGCCGACGATGATGTTTTCGAATTCTTCCGGCGTCGTCACATCGGCTGTGGTGCGAACGATCAGGTCCTGGTTGGTGGTGGTGATCGACCCGGCCGGCGAATCGAAGGCGACGGAGCCAAGCGCTGCCCTCAAGTCGGCGACGGTGAAGCCCAGGCTCGCCAGCTTGTTTTGGTCGACATCGATGCGGAAGATCTTGTCGCGGTCGCCATAGACCTGGACGTCGGCGACGCCGGGCACCGCGGCCAGTTCGTCCTCGATCTGGTCCTGGACGATCACCGTCATGTCCTGCACCGACATTGAATCGGAGGTGACGGCCAGCCGCATCACCGGATCGGAATTGGCGTCGGCCTTGACGATGCGCGGCGGATCGGCGGTCTCCGGCATCATGTTGGCGACGCGGCCAACGGCGTCGCGCACATCGGAGGCGGCGACGTTCAAATCGACGCCGTCGTTGAACTCTATGGTGACGCGGCTCTGGCCAAAGGAGGAGGTCGACGAGATCGACTTGACGCCGGAGACGCGCGCCACCGCGCCCTCGATCGTGTCGGTCAGTTCACGGTCGACGGTTTCGGCGGCCGCACCCTCGAAGACGGTCGACACGGTGACGACGGCGCGATCGACGTCGGGCAGTTCGCGGATCTCGACGCCGTAGAAGGCGGCGAGGCCCGCCACCGCGATCAGCGTGTTGAGCACGAAGGCCATGACCGGCCTGCGGATGAAGAGCGCGGTGAAGCCGGTTTCGCTGGCGGCGTTGACGGGTGCGGTCATGAGCCTTCGGCGGCGTTGGCGGCGCGCTGGCCGGCGATGCGGACCTCGCCGCCTTCGCTGACGCTCTGGGTGCCTTCGGTGACCACCATGTCACCATCCTCGATCTCGGCGTCGATCAGCACCGTCTCGGTGTTGCGCTGGATGATGCGCACGGGAACGCGTTTGGCCTTGCCGTCCTCGACCTGCCAGACATAGGCGCCGTCGGAGCCCCACAGGATCGCCAGCGGGCTGACGGCCGGATAGGTGTCGCCGGGGAAGCGCATGGTGATGCCGAACGACATGCCGGCGCGCAGCGAATCCGCCGGATTGGCGATCGCGGCCTTGACCAGAAGAGTGCGGCTCTTTTCGTCGATATGGTTGTCGATGGCCGACACCGTGCCGGTATAGGCTTTGCTCGGATTGGCGATCGGCGTCGCCGACAGCTGCGCGCCGACCTTGACGGCGGCGGCAAAGCGCTCGGGCACTAAGAACTCGACCAGGATGGAGGAGCGGTCGTCGAGCGTGGCGATCGCCGACTGGCTGGTCACGTAGTTGCCGGCCGAGATCGGCAGGATGCCGACGGTGCCCGCTATCGGCGCGACGATCGAGCGTCGCTGCAAGGCGAGTTCGGCGTCCTGGAGCGCGAGTTTGGCGCCGGCCAGCACCACTTCGGCATCGGCGACGGCAACAGGTGTCGCGGCGTTGGAAGCGCGCAGCGACTTCACCCGCTCGAGCTTGTTCTGGGCATCCTGCAGAGCGAGCTTGGCGCGATCCTGAGAGATCACCTCGGTTTCGGAATCAAGGACGGCGATGACCTGCCCCTTGTCGACGCGAGTGCCGGACTGGACGAGGAATTCCACCAGCCGGCCGGAGCTGTACGGGTTGACCGTGACCGAGGCGTTCGCGCGGCCGGTGCCGATCGCCTGCAGGCGGTCGTTGATGGTGGCGGTGCCCGCCGGCAAGGCAACGACATTTGCCGGCCGCCCGGCGGCGCTGCGGCCATTCGCCTGTTTCGTCGTGTCGACCGCGCCGGTCGTGGCGGGCGCCGAGGCATAGGCCCAGTCGATGCCCCAGCGTGCCAGAACCTCCGGCGCGCCCGGAAAGAAGCGCGCCCAGGCGAGGGCAGCCGCGACCAGGATCACGAGCGCAAGAACGATCTGTTTCCAGGCGGCCATCGGCACTCCGGTTGGCAAAAACGTCTTCCGGTTTTCGAAACACAAAACCGCGGCGACGCACCCCTCACTGTGCGAAGCCACGCAATATCATGGCTTTATGGCAATTCTGCCGCGGCCATGCACATTAAATCTGCGTAACGTTGCGCGTCTGGGGCCGGGATTGAGGCTTTCAGCGCAGTCCCTCCAGGTCGCGGATGCGCTTGGCGCTGTCGGTCTCGAGCTGCCGGGTGACGGCGCCGATCAGCGTCTCGGCGACGACGAACAATGCCGCCGAGGAATCCCAGGCCGACGGCACGGCGGTGCGTCCGGCAATGACATGGCGGGCGAAGCGGGCGATCGGCGACAGCCACTGGTCGGTGAACAGCACGATCTGCACGCCGCGCTGATGCGCCGTCTCGGCAAAACGCACCAGGCTGTCCTGGTAGCGCCGGATATCGAAAATCACCAGCACGTCGCGCTTGCCCATGTCGATCAGCCGGTCGCGCCAGATGCTCTCCTGGCCGGCGAGGTGATAGACATCGGGCTGGATGATGGCGAGGTGGGCGGCCATGTAGCGCGCCAGCGGGTCGGTGAAGCGGCCACCGATCAGAAAGGTCTTGCCGCGCCGCTCGGCAAGCCTGGCCGCGATGTCGGCAAGTTGCCTGTCGGAGAGATGCCTGAAGGTCTCGCGCATGTTGTCCAGCGTCGCTTCCAGCATCGGCGATACGGCACTGCTGCCCGGCGATGCGGGGTTGAGCGTGCGCGATGCCGGCGACTGCAACTGCGCCGCCAGTTCGTCCTGCAGCGCCGACTGGAATTCGGGATAGTTCTGGAACCCCAGCCTGGAGACAAAGCGCAGGATGGTCGGCGACGACACGCCGGCGGCGGCCGAGAACTCTGCGACCGTCTTCAGGCCGATCAGCGGATAGTTGGCGATCAGCGTCTGTGCGGCGCGGCGTTCGCCAGCCGGCATCGTGCCAATGCGGTCCGAAATCAGTTCGGCAATGCTGGAAATCATGGTTTTCCCCCGCTCTTGGCCCGGTCCGTCATGCTTCCCCGAAATCGCATTTGACAAAGCCTGACAAACTGTATGAAATCATCCACAGGGACGCAATGAGGCAAAATACGTAACATAAGATACAGCGCTCCCCAGGGGACGGCAGTATGGAGAGAGCACGGCCCGCCAGCCTTGCATCGTCTGATACCGTAAGGGTGACGAACCCCGGCGGGTCCAGCCCGTTCGTGCTGACCTGCGACCACGCTTCCAATTTCCTGCCGGCCGAATTCGGCACGCTCGGCCTGAGCGCAGAAGATCTTTCTCGCCACATCGCCTGGGACCCGGGCGCGCTGCCGGTGGCAAGCCGCATGGCTCAGGCGCTCGATGCGACGCTGGTCGAAACCCGCATCTCGCGCCTCATCATCGACTGCAATCGTCCGCTCGACGCGCCGGACCTGGTTCCGCCAGTCAGCGAGACCACGATCATTCCAGGCAATACCGGCCTTTCGGACGCGCAGCGCGCCGAGCGCATCGGTTTGTCGTGGCGCCCGTTCCATGACACGATCGCCAACATCATCGACGATCGGCTGGCGCGCGGGCAGGAGACGTGGCTGGTGTCGGTGCATTCCTTCACCCCAGTCTACAAGGGCAAGAGCCGGCCTTGGCATATCGGCATCATCCATGATGACGACCGCCGGCTGGCGTCGCCGCTGATAGCAGCACTCCAGCGTCTTGCCGGCGTTACCGTCGGCATCAACGAACCCTATTCGCCGGCCGACCGCGTGTACTTCACCCTGGAGCGGCATGCGCGCTCGCGCGGCCTTGCCTGCGCGATGATCGAAATCCGCAACGACGAAATCTCCGGCGAGACCGGGCAGCGGAAATGGGCGGATCTGCTCACCGGCATCTTTTCTGATCTGGAACCCGAGGAGGCCAAGGGTTCCCGGCGACACGCAATGGGAAAATCAGTTCAATCGGCCAGCTAGAAACACGAGGGGAACGAAAATGGCAGGACCGGATACATCAGACCATGAGAGGTCGGAGGACGTAAAAACCCTCCATAGCATGGGCTATGCCCAGGAATTGGCTCGCCGCATGAGCGGCTTCTCGAACTTCGCGATTTCCTTTTCGATCATTTGCATTCTGGCGGGCGGCATCACCTCCTTCCCGCTGGCCATGGCGACCGGCAGTGGCTTCGAGGCGACCGTCGGCTGGATCATCGGCGGCGTCTTTGCGCTTATCGTGGCTGCCTCGCTTGGCCAGATCGGCTCGGCCTACCCAACGGCCGGCGGTCTCTACCACTGGTCGTCGATTCTCGGCGGACGCGGCTGGGGCTGGGCCACGGCCTGGATCAACCTGCTCGGCCTGATCTTCGTCGTCGCTTCGGTCAATGTCGGTGTCTATGCACTGTTCAAGGACCTCGTCTGGTCCGGCGTGTTCGGCCACGACGTATCGGCGTGGGGCTATCAGGAGCAGGTGATCGGCGTTGTGATCATCACCGTCGCGCAGGCGCTGATCAACCATTTCGGCATCAAGCTCACCACCATACTGACGGATTTCTCGGGCTACCTCATTCTGGTCGTCGCCGTCGTGTTGACCGCCATGTTCCTGATCTGGGGCGCAAGCTGGGATTTCTCGCGGCTCACCACATTCGTCAACAACACGGGTGATCCGGGCGCCGGATACGTTCCCACCGCACGGACGGCACTCGTCGCCTTCCTGATCGGCCTGCTCTACCCGCTCTATACGATCACCGGCTTCGATGCCTCGGCCCACACGTCCGAAGAGACCCACAATGCCCGCGTGGCGGTGCCGCGCGGCATGATCCATTCGGTTCTGTGGTCGCTGGTCTTCGGCTTCGTCATGGCCGTGTCGTTCGTGCTGGCCAGCCCCGATCTGGCAGCTACGGCCAAGGACGGCGCCAATGCCTGGTTCAATCTCTTCAACAACCTGCCGGCACCATTCTGGCTGAAGAGCATCATTGCCATCTCGATCGTGCTGGCGAACTTCATCTGCGCGCTCGCCGGACTGACGTCGACCTCGCGCATGATCTTTGCCTTTGCGCGTGACGGCGGCCTGCCCGGTTCGTCGGTGTGGAAGACGGTCAGCCCGACATGGCGTACGCCGGTGGCGGCGATCTGGCTCGGAGCGGTGCTCGCGGTCGCGGCAACTTTGTACTCGCCGGCCTTTGCCGCACTGGCCGCCGGCTGTGCATTGTTCCTCTACGTGTCTTACGCCATGCCGGTGGCGGCCGGCCTGCTTGCCGAGGGCAAGACCTGGACCGAATTCGGTCCGTTCCGCCTCGGCGTCTGGTCCAAGCCATTCGCCGTCATCACGGTGCTTGGCGTTCTGGTCCTGATGTATGCCGGCATCCAGCCGCCATTCGACATCCTGATCAACTATGCCATCGGCCTGATCGTTCTGCTCGTGGTTCTGTGGTTCGGCATCGAGTCGCGCCGCTTCAAGGGCCCGCCGATCGGCGCCGATATCGCTCGCCGCGCGGCGGAGATCGCGGCTGCGGAAAAAGCCGTTGGCCAGACGGCCGGTTAACAGCAAGACTAAATGCCCCGGCCGGCGCAAGCCGACCGGGGCAAGGCCCGCCAGCTAAGAACGCAAAGGGGACTTCAAATGGCAGCACCGGGTTATTCAGACACAGACAAGGCGGAGGACGTAAAGCACCTCCACAGCATGGGCTATGCCCAGGAACTGGAGCGGCGGCTCAGCCGCTTCTCGAATTTCGCGGTTTCCTTCTCCATCATCTGCATCCTGTCGGGCGGCATCAACTCGCTGGCACAGGCAACGTCGGGCGCCGGCGGCATCGGCATCGGCATCGGCTGGCTGGTCGGCTGCTTCGTCTCGCTGACCTTCGCGGTGGCCATGTCGCAGATCAGTTCGGCCTATCCGACGGCGGGCGGCCTCTATCACTGGGGTTCGATCCTCGGCAACCGCGGCACCGGCTGGGTGACGGCCTGGCTCAACCTGCTCGGCCTGATCACCGTGCTCGGCGCCATCAATGTCGGCACCTGGACGTTCTTCGTCGGCGCCTTCGGCCCGACGCTCGGCATCGAGGGCACGCTGACCAACCAGATGATCTTCCTGGTCATCATCACCGGCGCCCAGGCACTGATCAACCATCTCGGCATCAAGCTGACGGCGAAGCTGACCGACTTCTCGGGCTATCTGATCTTCTTCGGCTCGATCCTGATCGCGGTTGTCTGCCTGTTCTCCGCCGACACCTGGGACTTCAGCCGGCTCTTCACCTTCCACAACTACTCGGGTGAGGCTGGCGCCAGCGTCTGGCCGTCGGTCTCGAATGCCTGGGTGTTCGCGCTTGGCCTCTTGCTGCCGATCTATACGATCACCGGCTACGATGCCTCGGCGCACACTTCCGAGGAAACCATCAAGGCGGCGTCCTCGGTGCCGCGCGCCATGGTCATGTCGGTGATCTGGTCGGCGGTGTTCGGCTATCTGTTCCTGGCCGCCTTCGTGCTGATGATCCCGAACATGGACGACGCCGCCAAGCAGGGTTGGAACGTGTTCTTCTGGGCCTTCGACCAGCGCGTCAGCCCCGGCCTCAAGGAGTTCGTCTATCTTGTTGTGTTCATCGCCCAGCTGCTGTGCGGCCTCGCAACCGTCACCTCGGCTTCGCGCATGATCTTCGCCTTCTCGCGTGACGGCGGCCTGCCCGGCTCGGCGGCGCTGGCCAAGGTCAGCCCGACCTACCGCACGCCGGTGGCGGCGATCTGGACGGCATCGATCCTGTCGGTGCTGTTCGTCTGGGGTTCGACACTGGTTTCGGTTGCCGGCACCTCGGCCTACACCATCGTGGTGTCCTGCACCGTCATCTTCCTGTTCCTGTCCTTCACCGTGCCAATCGTGCTCGGCATGATGGCCTGGGGCACGCCGAAGTGGGACAAGATGGGGCCGTGGAATCTGGGCCGCGGCATCTTCATGCTGTTCGGCGTTCTCTCGATCATCTCGATGATCCTGATCTTCGTCATCGGCATTCAGCCGCCAAACGACTGGGCGCTCTACATCACCGTCGGCTTCTTCATCCTGACGGCGATCGTATGGTTCGCTTTCGAACGCAACCGCTTCCAGGGTCCGCCGCTCGGCGACATCATCGCGGCCCGCCAGGCAGCGATCAAGGCAGCCGAGCAGGCGGTCGGGGAAACCGGCCACTGACGTCAATCACCATGGCCATGGCCGGCCTCGCGCCGGCCATGGTTTCATTTACCCCTCAATCGACCAGCGCTGGAGTGCCAAAGGAATGGCCGGAAATTTCTCGTTCGATCAGTTGAAGAAAGCGGTCTCCAATGGCGAGATCGACACCGTGCTCGCCTGCATCGTCGACATGCAGGGCAGGCTCGCGGGAAAGCGCTTCCTCGCGCAGTATTTCGTCGATTCCGCCCATGACGAGACGCATGGCTGCAACTATCTGCTCGCCGCCGATATCGATATGGAGCCGGTGCCGGGCTACAAGGCGGCAAGCTGGTCGAAGGGCTATGGCGACTTCGTCATGAAGCCGGATCTATCGACGCTGCGGCGTCTTCCGTGGCTGGAAAAGACGGCGCTGGTGATCTGCGACGTGCTCGACCACCACACCCATGACGACCTGCCGCATTCGCCGCGCGCCATGCTGAAGAAGCAGGTCAAGCGGCTCTCCGAGCGCGGCTATATCGGCTACTTCGCCTCGGAGCTCGAATTCTATCTGTTCAACGAGACCTATGATTCGGCCCGCAAGAAGCACTGGCAGGGTCTCGACACCGCTTCGCCCTATATCGGCGACTACCAGATCGGCATCACCACCAAGGAAGAAGGCGTCATGCGCCGGCTTCGCAACGAGATGGAAGCGGCCGGCATCCCGATCGAAAACTCCAAGGGCGAATGGGGTCCGGGCCAGGAAGAAATCAATGTGCGCTATGCCGAAGCGCTCGACATGGCCGACCGCCACGTCATCCTGAAGAACGGCGCCAAGGAGATTGCCGAGTCCGAAGGCAAGTCGATCTCCTTCATGTCCAAATACAATTACGGGCTCGCGGGCAATTCCAGCCACATCCACAATTCGCTGTGGAGCGCCGACGGCAAGACGCCTTTGTTCTTCGACAAGAAGGCGGACTGGACGTTATCGACGCTCGGCCAGCAATGGGCGGCGGGGCAGCTGAAATACGCCAAGGAGTTCACCTGGTTCCTGGCGCCCTACATCAACTCCTACAAGCGCTTCCAGGCCGGCACCTTCGCGCCGACCAAGATTATGTGGAGCGAGGACAACCGCACCGCCGGCTTCCGGCTCTGCGGTGAGGGCACCAAGGGCATCCGCATGGAATGCCGCATCGGCGGCGCCGATCTGAACCCGTATTTGGCCTTCGCCGCGCTGATCGCGGCCGGCCTTGCCGGCATCGATGAGAAGCTCGAACTGCAGAAGCCGTTCGTCGGCGACGCCTACCAGGCGTCGCGCCTGCCGGAGATCCCGAAGACGCTGCGCGATGCCACCGAGACGCTCGCCAAGTCGAAGATGCTGAAGCAGGCGCTCGGCGACGACGTGCTCGAACATTACGTCCACACCGCCAAGTGGGAACAGTTCGAATACGACCGCCGCATTACGGATTGGGAACTGCACAGGGGGTTCGAGCGGTACTAGGGCAGCCTGCGAACGTCGGCTGCCTCGCACTCTTTCCCCGTTGAGAATGGGAGAGAGTGCGCCGCCGTTGGAGCGGAGGCAGCGCCAAGCCATGTCATTCTTGATTGTTGTAAAAGTACGAGGACTTACAAAATGACCGAAACGGTCAAACTCAAATCCCCCATCGATGGTTCGATCTATGCCGAACGCCCGATCGCGACCGACCAGGCGATCAATGCCGCGGTCGAGCGCGCCAAGGCGGCGCAGGAGAAGTGGGCGCAGACGCCGATCRTCGAGCGCGGCAAGTATATGCTGGCGATGCTGGAAGCGCTGGTTGCCATGACCGACGACATCGTGCCCGAGATCGCCTGGCAGATGGGCCGGCCGGTGCGTTATGGCGGCGAGTTCGGCGGCGTCAAGGAACGCACCAACTACATGGTCGAGATCGCCGAACAGGCGCTGAAATCCGTGCCGGCGTCCAACCCCAAGGACGGCTTCCGCCGCTATGTGAAGAAGGATCCGCTCGGCGTCGTCATGGTGATTGCGCCGTGGAACTATCCTTATCTGACCGCTGTCAACACCATCGTGCCGGCGCTGATGGCCGGCAATACCGTCATCCTGAAGCATGCGGCGCAGACGCTGCTGGTCGGCGAACGGTTCAGCCAAGCGTTTGACAAGATTGGTCTGCCCAAGGGCGTGTTCCAGAATGTCGTGCTCAACCATGCCCAGACCGAGAAGCTGCTCGGCTCCGGCAAGATCGACCATGTCAACTTCACCGGCTCGGTCGGCGGCGGCCGCGCCATCGAAAAGGCGGCGGCCGGCACCTTCATGACGCTCGGCCTCGAGCTTGGCGGCAAGGATCCGGCCTATGTTCTGCCCGACGCCAAGCTCGACCATGCGGTGGCCAATCTGGTCGACGGCGCCTTCTACAATTCCGGCCAGTGCTGCTGTGGCATCGAGCGCGTCTATGTGCATGAGAAGGTCTACGACCAGTTCGTCGAAGGCTTCATCGCCGAGACGAAGAACTATGTCGTCGGCAATCCGCTGGAGCAGGCGACGACAATGGGGCCGATGGCGCAGGCGCGCTTCGCCGACCTGATCCGCGAGCAGAAGGCCGAGGCGCTGCGCAAGGGCGCGGTGGCGCATATCAATATGAAGGTGGCTAACGATAGAGCCGGCTCGCCCTATCTGGCGCCGGAAGTGCTGACCAGCGTCGACCACCAGATGAGCGTCATGCGCGAGGAAAGCTTTGGCCCGATCGTCGGCATCATGAAGGTGCGCAATGACGAAGAGGCGATCGCGCTGATGAACGACAGCCCCTACGGGCTGACCGCCTCGATCTGGACGCGCGACACCGAGCACGCCATCGCCATCGGCGACCGTGTCGAGACCGGCACGGTGTTCATGAACCGTTGCGACTATCTCGATCCGGCGCTGGTCTGGACCGGCGTCAAGGACACCGGCAAGGGTGTTGCCCTGTCGGCGCTCGGCTATGACAATCTGACCCGGCCGAAATCCTTCCACCTGCGCGAAGCCATCTGATTTTTGAAAGACAAGACATGTCCAAGCTGATCTCCAAATGGAACTACCCGACCACCGTCCGCTTCGGCGCCGGGCGCATCAAGGAATTGCCAGACGTGCTTGAGGCCACCGGCATCAAGCGGCCGCTCTTCGTCACCGATCCCGGGCTGGCCAAACTGCCTGTTGTCGCTTCGACGCTGAAGATCCTCGACGACGCCAAGGTGCCCTATGGCGTGTTTTCCGAGGTGAAGCCGAACCCGGTCGATTCCAACCTCACCGCCGGCATCACCGTGTTCAAGAGGGGCAAGCATGACGGCGTCATCGCTTTCGGCGGCGGCTCGGCGCTCGATCTCGGCAAGCTGATCGCCTTCCAGGCAGGGCAGACAAGGCCCGTCTGGGACTTCGAGGATGTCGGCGACTGGTGGACACGCGCCAATTCCGATGCGATCGCGCCGATCATCGCCGTGCCGACCACCGCCGGCACCGGTTCGGAAGTCGGCCGCGCCGGCGTCATCACCAATGAGGCGACGCACACCAAGAAGGTCATCTTCCATCCGAAACTTTTGCCGGCAATCGTCATTGCCGATCCGGAACTGTCGGTTGGCATGCCCGGTTTCATCACCGCCGGCACCGGTATGGATGCGCTCGCCCACTGTCTCGAAGCCTATTGCGCGCCTGGCTACCACCCGATGGCCGATGGCATTGCCGTCGAAGGCATCCGCCTGGTGTTCGAGAACCTGCCCAAGGCCTATGCCAACGGCAAGGACCTGGTTGCCCGCGCCCATATGATGAGCGCGGCCGCCATGGGCGCCGCCGCCTTCCAGAAGGGGCTGGGCGCCATCCATTCGCTGTCGCACCCGATCGGCGCGCTCTATGACACCCATCACGGCATGACCAATGCGGTGTTCATGCCTTATGTCCTGGCCTTCAACCGGGACTCGATCGAGGAGCGCATTGCCCGGCTCGCCGCCTATTGCGGCATCAAGGGCGGCTTCGACGGCTTTGCCAAAGCGATCATCAAGCTGCGCAAGGAGCTGAAGGTGCCGCATGCGCTGCCCGGGCTGATCAAGGGCCTCGACATGGACAAGAAGCGCAAGGGGCTGATCGCCGACATGGCGGTGGTCGATCCGACTGCCGGCGGCAACCCGGTGAAGCTGACCAAGAAGGCGGCGCTGACGCTGCTCGAAAACGCCATTGCCGGCACCGTCTGAGGCGGATTGCGGCGACGGAAGTGATCTGGAAACGAGGGGAAAGGAAAGGGTAAGGGGGCAAAACGCAAGGCCATAAACCATTAGCCGGGAAATTAAGTAGAGGCTAATTGCTACGGCCCGTTAAAAAGAGTTAACTTTTCGTGCCGCCGGGGCCAGTTTCAAAAAGCTTTCATCTGGCTGTCACATGAAAACGATACCGCATCGCAGGCGTCCATGACGCCAGTTCAACGGAGAGAACACATGTTCAAGTTTACGGGGAAAGTGCTTTCCCTATCGGCCGTCGCCCTCATGGCGACCTCTGCTATCTCGTCGGCCCAGTCCATGGATGAACTGGTTGCCGCGGCAAAGAAGGAAGGCCAGCTCACCACCATCGCGCTGCCGCATGACTGGTGCGGCTATGGCGCCGTCATCGACGGCTTCAAGGCGAAATATCCGGAAATCACCATCAACGAACTCAACCCCGATGCCGGCTCCGGCGACGAGGTCGAGGCGATCAAGGCCAACAAGGACAACAAAGGGCCGCAGGCACCTGACGTCATCGACGTCGGCCTGTCCTTCGGTCCGACCGCGAAGGCCGACGGCCTTATCCAGCCCTACAAAGTGTCGACCTGGGACTCGATCCCCGACAGCGCCAAGGATGCTGACGGCTTCTGGTATGGCGACTATTACGGTGTTCTGGCCTTCGAAGTGAATAAGGATCTGGTCAAGGAGGCTCCGGCCGACTGGGCCGACCTCTTGAAGCCGGAATTTGCCAACGCAGTCGCCCTTGCCGGCGATCCGCGCACTTCGAACCAGGCGATCCAGGGCGTCTATGCCGCAGGCCTGTCGACGGGCGCCGCTGCTGGTGAGGCCGCCGGCACCGCGGGCCTCGACTTCTTCAAGAAGCTCAACGCCGCCGGCAATTTCGTTCCCGTCGTCGGCAAGGCTGCGACACTCGCCCAGGGCCAGACCCCGATCCTGATCACCTGGGACTACAACGCGCTCGCCGGCCGCGACACGCTGAAAGGCAACCCGCCCGTCGACGTCATCGTGCCGAAGACCGGCGTCGTCGCCGGCGTCTACGTGCAGGCGATCAGCGCCTACGCGCCGCATCCGAATGCAGCCAAGCTCTGGATGGAACATCTCTATTCCGACGAAGGCCAGATCGGCTGGCTGAAGGGCTACTGCCACCCGATCCGCTTCAACGATCTCGCCAAGAACGGCAAGATCCCGGCTGACGTGCTGGCCAAGTTGCCGCCGGCGGAGTCCTATGCCGCTGCCGTGTTCCCGACGCTCGAGGAGCAGGCCAAGGCTAAGGAAGCCATCTCCAAGAACTGGGACGCCACTGTCGGCGCCAACGTCAAGTAAGACTTGGAAAATCCACCGGGCGGTCGTAAGGCCGCCCGGCTCTCTCCAGAAGACGGTAGCCGGCGCATGACCGATCTCTCGCTTTCAAATCAGGCATTTGCCACCAAGCCGGCGCCACCGAAGGAGGCGACCGCTTTCCGCTTGCCGACGCAATGGATCGGCGTGGCGCCGTTCTTCATCTTTGCCCTGATGTTCCTTATCATGCCCACGCTCTATCTGGTGTTGGGCGCCTTCCGGAACGGTGAAGGCGGGTTCACGTTTGACAATATTCTGCAGCTGGTCAGCGATCCGTCGATCAGCAATTCCTACTGGTCTTCGATCAAGATCAGTTTCTGGTCGGCCATCATCGGGGCGTTTGCCGGGCTCGCAATAGCAATCGCGATCGTGCGCGGCGGACTGCCCAGCTGGACGCGCTCCGCGACCCTGACCTTTTCCGGCGTTGCCTCCAATTTCGCCGGCTTGCCACTCGCCTTCGCGTTCCTGGCCACGCTCGGCCGCGTCGGCATCGTCACGACGCTTCTGCGTGACGTCCTCAACATCAACATTTACGCGATGGGCTTCAATTTTCTAACCACAACGGGCCTGATCGCGGTCTATCTGTTCTTCCAGATACCGCTGATGGTGGTCATCATCGTGCCGGCGATCGACGGTTTGAAGAAAGAATGGGGAGAGGCGGCTGCCACGCTCGGCGCCACGCAGGCGCAGTACTGGCGCATGGTAGTCATCCCTGTGATATGGCCGAGTTTCCTCGGCACGGTCATCCTGTTGTTTGCGAACGCCTTCGGCGCTATCGCGACCGCCTATGCGTTTGCTGGTCCGACGCTCAACATCGTTCCGATCAAGCTCTACTCGCAAATGAATGGCGACGTGCTGCACAACCCGCAACTGGCTTATGCCATAGCCTTCGGCATGATCGTCATCACCGGGCTGGCGAATGTCTTCTACATCTGGTTTCGGACACGGTCCGAAAGGTGGCTCAAATGAAGTCGGGTAAGTTCTGGGCCTGGGTCGTCTTTATTGTCGGGGCCGCTTATTTCTTCATCCCGCTGATGGCGACGGTCGAGTTCTCGCTGCGCATGCGGCGCGGCGTCCACTCCTTCGACGCCTATCAAGTCGTGCTGGGCGACGCGCGCTTTCAGTCGACCTTCCTGTTTTCAGTCGTCGCTGCCATCTGCACCATTATTCTCGGGGTGCTGATCGTGGTGCCGGCCGCGTACTGGATCCGGCTGCGTCTGCCGCAGCTTAGGCCAATCGTTGAATTCATCACCCTTTTGCCACTCGTCATTCCGGCGATCGTCATCGTCTTCGGCTATATCAGGATGTACGGCTCCAACTCGCCATTGCCGTTCCTGGCAAGCAGTTGGGGTGCGAACGCGTTGCTTGTCATTGGCTATACGACGCTGTCCCTGCCTTACATGTATCGAGCCGTTGACACCGGTCTGCGCACCATCGATGTGCGCACGCTGACCGAAGCCGCGCAAATTCTGGGCGCAGGCTGGGGCACGATCATCACCCGCGTCATCCTGCCCAATGTGCTGATCGCAGTGCTGTCGGGCGCATTCCTGACATTCGCCATCGTCATTGGCGAGTTTACAATGGCCAGTCTGCTCAGCCGTCCGGCTTTCGGCCCGTATCTGCAGAACATCGGCGCCAACCGCGCCTATGAACCCGCGGCCCTTGCTGTGATAGCCTTCGCCATTACCTGGGGCTGCATGTCGCTGATCCAGATCCTGTCCCGCTTCGCGCCGAAATCGGCGAACCGCCCAAATTGATCGAGAGAACCACGCCATGGCCGACCCATTCCTCTCCATCCAGCACGTTCGAAAGTCCTTTGGCGCCACCACGGTGGTGGAGGACTTCAACCTTGATGTCGAACCGGGCGAGTTCATCTCGTTCCTCGGCCCATCCGGTTGCGGCAAGACGACCGTGCTGCGCATGGTCGCCGGCTTTGAGGAGCCCTCGGCCGGTAAGATCGTTGTCGGCGGCAAGGATATTACCAGGCTGAAGCCCAACCAGCGCAATGTCGGCATGGTGTTCCAGGCCTATGCGCTGTTCCCCAACCTGACGGTGGCGCAGAACATCGCCTTCGGGCTGAAAGTCGGCGGCATGAACAAGCCGGATGCCGACCGGCGCGTCGCCGAGATGCTCGACATCATCAAGCTGCCGCAGATGGCCGACCGCTATCCCTACCAGCTCTCGGGTGGCCAGCAGCAGCGTATCGCGCTGGCTCGCGCCATTGCGCCGAAGCCGAAGCTGCTCTTGCTCGACGAGCCGCTGTCGGCGCTCGACGCCAAGGTGCGCGTGTCGCTGCGCGAGGAAATCCGCTCGATCCAGAAGAAGCTCGGCATCACCACCATCTTCGTCACCCATGACCAGGAAGAGGCGCTGTCAATCTCGGACCGCATCGCGGTCATGTATGGCGGTAAGGCCGAGCAGGTCGGTACACCGTTCGAGATCTACAACCGGCCGGCGACGAAGTTCGTCGCCAATTTCGTCGGCACGCTGAACGTGCTCGAAGGCAAGGTCACCGATGCCGCGGCCGGCACGGTGCAGGTCAACACCCAGCAAGTCTCGCTCAAGGGCAAGCTCAACGGTTCGAAGTCCGGTGACATGCTGTCGCTTGCGCTGCGCCCCGAGGCGATTTCGCTGGGGCGTCAGCCCGGCCGCGATTCCAGCCTGTCGGGCGAAATCTCCGAGGTGCACTTCCTCGGCTCGGTGATCCGGGTTCGGGTGGGCATCGGCGGCAACACGGTATCGCTCGACACGTTCAATAGCCCGGCCTCGCCGCCGCCCGCCGTCGGCGAGAAGGCCGAGATTTCGTTCTCGTCGGACGATATGCTGGTGCTGCACTAAAAGGGGCAGACGCGGGCTTCGATGATGAGGAGTAAACCAGGCCGGAGTTCTATTCGGCCGGACAACGACCCCAGAGTGTAGGCATTCCGTAGTCGAAATCGACCTCCATCATGGCGTTGGGTGTCATCATCATCAGTGCGCTTGTGCCGTTGGCGGATCTTAGAATTTCTTTGCCGTTTCCGCCCAGTGTCCCCTGGACGTCCATTTTCTGCTGGACGTTCCACCGATAGCTGTAGGTCATTCCTATCCTGAAAATATACTCTTTGTAGATTGCCTGCTTCTCGCGGCGAGGCTGGATTATCATTTCGAAGGAATAATCAGTCAGTTTCTTGAAGTTTACGCCGTAGTCGAGGCAATCCTCCTTTACACCGTCCTCGCTGGTCAAGTCGGCATATCCTACATCGAACCATTTTCCTTCCAGGAGGGGGAGAGCTTTCTCGTTCGTCTGCTGCGCCCAGAGTCCCATACCTGGGTCCGGTCGCGGAGTTCCTAGAAGTTTGATCTTTGCCGCTTTCAATTCGTCGTAAAGCGCGGAAGCCTTCGCAACGGGTGAAAGCAGTATCAACGCGCACAATGCTATGAATAGTCTTTTCACCGAGAGCTCCTTACACGGCTGAAACCTGTGAGTTTCAGCGTTCCGCAGTAAACGACCGAAGCCTTCGACAGGTCAAGCAGGTGCGATAAAGGCCTGCGAAATCTCCTGGAAAACCGGCAGCGCTTCCATCCGCGCGGCGTGGGCTTCCAGCTTCGGGAAGTCGGCCAGCGAAACCAGGCCCGGATGGGCGTCGCCGAGGAAGCGCAGCATCACGGCCACCGCTATGTCGGCATGGCCGAAATCATCGCCGAACCACCAGGCGCTGGATCGGGCGGCGCGGTCTGCTTCAAGCACGGCCAGAACCGTCGCGATCTGCTTTCGGCAGCGGCCGACCCAGAGGTCGGAGACCTTGTCGTGCAGGCGCCCTTCGTAGAACAGGCTGACGATCTTGTCGCCGAGGCCTATCGCCAGGGCAGCGACCTTGAGGGCTTGATGCCGCGTCGGTTCGCCCGCTGGAAAAAGCCTCTTGTCGGTCGAAACAAGGCTGTCGAGATAGTCGAGGATCATGTGGCTTTCGATCAGCACCTCGCCATTGTCGAGCACCAGCGTCGGCACCCGCGTCAGCGGATTGTAGGGGCGGATCTTGTCGGCGTCGCCGAAGGCGGACCACGGCCGATGCTCGAAGGCAATGCCATACAGGGTCATGGCGATGCCGACGCGGCGGACGAAGGGCGAGTCATACTGGCCGATGAGGATCATGACCAATTCTATACGCCGGCAGTCCGGTCCGGGCATACGGCCAGAGCCGGGCGTTTGCTGGACAATCAACAGCATCTTGCCGTCCAGCCACTGCCCATGATGCCGCTTCGCCGCTACGATGGGCCATGGCTCTTTTCGAACTGACCCTTGTCCTGCTTCTGGCTGCCGTCGCGCTGACGGCGCTGTCGAGACGGCTGGAGATACCCTATCCGTCCCTGCTGGCCTTGGCCGGGGTCGCGATTGCCTTCGTACCCGGTGCGCCGACGATCGAGATCGATCCTGAACTTGCGCTTGCGCTGTTCATCGCGCCGGTGCTTCTCGATGCCGCCTATGACACCTCGCTGCGCGACCTGAAGCGCTACCGGCTGTCGCTGGCGCTGCTGGCGCTTGGCGCGGTTGTCTTCACCACCGTGGTGGTTGCCTTCGTCGGCTGGAAGATGGCCGGTCTGCCGATAGCGGCGGCGATCGCGCTCGGCGCCATCGTCGCGCCGCCGGACGCGGTGGCGGCATCCGCCGTGCTCAGCCAGTTCAAGGTGCCGCACCGCATCACCGCCATCCTGCAGGGCGAGAGCCTGCTCAACGATGCCACCGCGCTGTTGATCTACCGGCTGGCGGTTTCGGCAGCGCTCGGCACGATCATGCTGAGCAACGCCATTCCGGTGATCCTGCTGGCAACGATCGGCAGTCTGGTCGCGGGCTATGTGTTCGGCCGGATCTCGCTGCTGACGCTTGGCCGCATCGAGGACGCGGCGAGCAGCACGGTGGTGCAGTTCGCCGGAACCTTTGCCGTCTGGATCATCGCCGACAGGCTCGGTCTTTCCGCCATCATCACCATCGTCGTCTACGCCATCACCATCGCACGCAGGGCGCCGCGCCGTATGTCGGCCAGACGCCGTGTCAGCACCTATTCGGTGTGGGAATCAGCGGTGTTCGTGCTCAACGTGCTGGCCTTCGTGTTGATGGGCCTGCAGGCTCGCTCGATCGTCGGCCGTCTCGCCGGCGACGGGCAAGGCGAAGCCTTTCTCTTCGCGGGAACCGTGCTGGTGGTCGTCATCGTGGCGCGGCTGGTCTGGGTCGGGAGTTACGTCGCCATCATCCGATGGCTTGCCCGCCTCGGCAGCCAGGAGGCAAAGCGCGATCTGCCGACATTTGGCGGCGCCGTGCTGGTCGGCTGGTGCGGCATGCGCGGGCTGGTGACGCTGGTGGTGGCGATTGCCCTGCCGGCCGATTTTCCCCACCGCGACCCGATCGTGCTTGCCGCCTTCGCAGTGGTTCTGGGCACGCTGGTGCTGCAAGGCATGACCCTGAAGCCGCTGCTGCGCTGGATCAACTTCGCCCCGGACAGGACGATCGACAACGAGGTGGCGCAGGCGCGCGTTGCCGTCATGCAGGCAGCCCTCGACGTGTTGAGCCGCAAGACGTCGGCCGCGGCAGCCGTGGTGCGCGAGCAGTATGAAGCGCAGCGCCTGATCGCGGAAAATCCCGACGACGCTCAGGCCGCAACCGAATATGACCGGCTGCGCCTCTATGCCATCAACCGCCAGCGCGACACGCTGGAAGAACTGCGCCGCAACGGCACGATCGGTGATGAGGCCTATCACCGGCTGGAAGAGGAAATCGACTGGGCGGAACTGGCGGCGTCGCCGGCCGGAAGTTTCCAGCCGCTGACCACCTGGTAGGCTGGCCCAGCGCCGTTGCCGCGGCGGTCCATTGCAAGCCCATCGCCGAACCGCTACTGCCAACAGCGAAACTGAGCCGGATAAGCAATGAAGCTGGTCAGCTACAACATCCAGTACGGGTTCGGCGGCGACGGCCGTTACGATCTTTCGCGTGCCGCGCGGATCGTTGACGGCGCCGACGTCATTGCGCTGCAGGAAGTGGAGCGGCATTGGCAACGGAGCAATGAGGACGACCAGCCGGAGATCCTGTCAAAACTGCTGCCGGATTATCACTGGGTCTACGGGCCGGCTTTCGACATGGACGCCAGCGAGCGGCGTGACGGCCGGCTCGTCAACCGCCGCCGGCAGTTCGGCACCATGGTTCTGTCGAGATTGCCGATCGTCTGGTCGCGTCTGCATGCGCTGCCGATGCGCCGCACGCTGAGGCCGCTCAACACCCGCAATGCCGCACTCGAATGCATGATCCGCACGCCGGCCGGTCCGGTGCGTTTCCTGTCGCTGCATCTCGCGCATATTGCTGCCGAAGAGCGGCTGGAGCAGATCGACCATCTGCTTGCCGAACATCGCCGCGCGCCGTCAGAAGGCGGACCGTGGAGCGGCATCGATGACGAGCCTGCGCGCAACTGGACCAGCGGCGAAGCCGAGCCGGAAAATCCGACGGCGGCGATCTGGATGGGCGATTTCAACATGGAGCCGGGGAGTGCCGAATATCGCCGCATCGTCGGCAGCACGCCATACCATCGCGGCGCCGCCTATCTCGATGGCTTTGTCGATGCGGCTGCCGTCGCCAGCGAACCGGCAGGTGACTTCCACACCCATGTGAAAACCATCGACGGCAAGGTGACGAAGCGCCGGCTCGACCATTGCTTCGTCGGCGGCATGTTCGCGGACCGCGTCCGCTCGGTCAGTGCCGATATCGACGAGGTGGCGTCCGATCACTTCCCGGTTCGGGTCGACATCGACCTCGAAACGCCTTTGGGCTCGGGAGGTCGCTGAGTCCTCGATGACGCTTTTCGTCTTTTTCGCGGTGCTTGCCGCTGCCGCCATGCACGCGATCTGGAACGCGCTGGTCAAGGTGCATCTCGACCGTTTCCTGTCGATCACGCTGATGACGCTGGGCATGGGGTTTGCAGCACTCTTCGTGCTGCCTTTTGTCGAGTTCCCGAAGGCCGAAGTGTGGCCCTACATCATCGCTTCGGTGATCTTCCACATGGGCTACCGGACCTTCCTGATCGGCGCCTACAAGGCCGGCGATTTTGCCCAGACCTATCCGCTGGCGCGTGGCACGGCACCGCTGCTGACGGCGCTCGGCGGCGTTGTCGTGGTGCAGGAGATGCCGGCGCCGTTCGCCATCCTCGGCATTCTTCTGCTGTCGGCCGGCACGCTGGTGATGTCGTTTCGCGGCGGCGCGCATCTGGAGCGGATCAATCTGCGCGCGGTCGCCTTTGCACTGGGCACCTCGATCTTCATCTCCAGCTACACGCTCTCCGACGGCAGCGGGGCGCGGCTGGCGGCAACGGCGCAGAGCTATGCCGCCTGGCTGTTCATCTGCGACGCGTTCGGCGCGCTGGTGCTGTGCCTCATCTTTCGTGGCCCCAAGGCGCTTCCCGTTCTGGCGCGCGACTGGAAGGCAGGCCTGTTCACCGGCGTGCTCAGCGGCGCCGCCTACTGGATCGTGATGTGGGCAATGACCAAGGCGCCGATCGCCTCGGTGGCGTCGTTGCGCGAGACCTCGATCCTGTTTGCCATGATGATCTCGGTCTTCGCGCTGGGCGAAAAGATGACGGGCTGGCGCGGTGCGGCCGCGCTCAGCATTGTCGCCGGTGTGGTGGCGTTGCGGCTGGGTTAGCCGAGCACCGTCATCACCTGGCCGCGCCGTTCCGGACTGAAGCGGATAACGACGATGATGCAGACGGCGACCACGCCGGCAAACAGCGCCAGTGCATAGCCGTAGCTGCCTCCCGGCGCCTCGGCGATGCCGGCCTGGTAGGGACCGCCATAGGAGGCCGCGAGATTTCCGGCCTGGTAGATGAAGCCGGGCAAGGTCGCCCGCACCGCCCCCGGCGACAGCTCGTTGAGATGCACCGGGATGACGCCCCATGCGCCCTGGACGGCGACCTGCATGACGAAGGCGCCGATGGCCAGCATGAAGGGGGTCGAGCTGTAGGCCCAGAGCGGGATCGCCGGCAGCGCGATCAGGCAGGCGAGCGTGATCGCATTTATGCGGCCAATCCTTTCCGACAGCGCGCCGAACGCCAGGCCGCCGACGATGGCGCCGATGTTGGCGACGATGGTGATCCAGCTCACCGTGTGCGGGTCGAAGCCATGCTGCTTCTTGAGGAAGGTCGGGTAGAGGTCCTGCGTGCCGTGGCTGAAGAAGTTGAAGAACATCATCAGCACCACGGCATAGACGGCGACGCCCCAATGCTTCTGCAGCGTTTCCAGAAGCCCCGGCTTGACGGATTTCTGCGCCTCGACGAAAGCCGGCGATTCCGGCACATGCGAGCGGATGAACAGCACGATCAGCGCCGGCAGGAAGGAGAGCAGGAACATGGCGCGCCAGCCGATCGTGTAGCCGCCGATCGTCTGCTGGTAGAGTAGGCCATAGACCACGGCCGCCAGGAGATATCCGGTGGGGTAGCCGCATTGCAGGATGCCCGAGACCATGCCGCGCGCATTGGGCGGAATGGATTCCATGGCGAGCGAACTGCCCAGCCCCCATTCACCGCCCATGGCGATGCCGAACAGCGCGCGCAACGCAAGAAAAATGCCGAGATTGGGCGAGAAGGCGGCGAGCGCACCGATCACCGAGTAGCTGACGATGTTCAGCATCAGGATGGGTTTGCGCCCATATTTGTCGGCGAGCATGCCGAAGACGAACGCGCCGATGAAGCGCGTCGCCAGCGTCAGGAACAGCGCCTTGGAGACCGCCGGGACGTCGGTGTTGAATTCGGCTGCGATGTCGGTGAGCAGGAAGGTCAGAAGGAAGAAATCAAATGCGTCGAGCGTCCAGCCGAGGAAGGAGGCAAGGACGGTTTTCTTCTGTTGCGAGGTGAGGGCCACGACGTTGCTCCAATGCATCCCCCAGGCAACGATATGTTCCTCGGCTCGCAAAAGAGAACAGCGATCAGCCGGCTTTCGAAAAGACGGCGGTCACTTTTTCGAGATATCGAGATCGAACACCATCAGCCCGTCGGTGCCGCCTTCGAGGGCGGCGACAAGCCGAGCGCCGGCGCGCTGATGCGCTTCATGCACCAGATAGGCGTCGCGGGCGGCGGCATCGCGGAAGTCGATGGTGAAGCCATGGCTGAAACCGCGCGCGAATGGCTCCGGGCTGACATTGGCGCTGAAATGGACTGTGTCCATGCCGTCAACAACGGAGCGCAGCGCCTCGAGATCGGCATGGATTGCCGTCCGCTCGGCGTCGGCGACATCGCTGCGGAATTTGACGAAGACACAGTGCCTGATCATCTGAGAGTCCTTGCTGAACTTGTTACGCCGCGCGATTGCCGGAAAACACCGCCGGTGGCAGCGGCTCGCGGCCGAGGATGATGTCGGCGCCCTTTTCGCCGACCATGATGGTCGGTGCATTGGTGTTGGAGGAGGGCACGCGCGGCATCACCGAAGCGTCGCAGACACGCAAACCTTCGATGCCGCGCAGGCGCAGGTCCGGCGTCACCACGGCCATGGCGTCGTTGCCCATGCGGCAGGTGCCGGCCGGATGATGGTCGGTCTTGCCGGTGCGGCAGGCATAGTCGATCAGCTCCTGGTCACTGGTCAGCGAGGGTCCGGGCAGCACTTCGCGCAGGACGTAAGGCGCAAGCGCCTTCTGCCGCATGATTTCGCGCGCCAGCCTCAGCCCCTTCAGCGACATGTCGCGGTCATAGGGGTCGGCCCAGTAGTTGGGGTCGATCAGCGGATGGTCGGCCGGGTCGGCACTGTTCAGCCGCACGGTGCCGCGCGAGCGCGGCCGCAGCATCGCGGAATTCAGCGTCACGCCGGGGTTTTTCAGCTTCTCGACGCCGGCCTCGATACCGGAGCCAAGGCCGAAGTGAAACTGGATGTCTGGCGAGGCGGCGGTCGGGTCGGCGTACCAGAAGCCGCCGGTCTCAAACAGGCTGGAGGCGACCGGCCCCTTTTTCAGCAGCACATATTGCAGGCCGGCCCAGAGCGTGCGGTGCAGCTTGGCGTAGTTGTCATAGGTGTGGTCGCCGGTGCATTCGCAGATGACGAACAGGTCGAGATGATCCTGCAGGTTGGAGCCGACGCCGGGCAGGTCGTGGATCGGCGTCACGCCAACGGATTTCAGATGGTCGGCGGGGCCGATGCCCGATTGCATCAGCAGCTTCGGCGAACCGATCGCGCCGGAGGACAGGATCACTTCGCGCTCGGCGCGCAGGATCGTTTTCTGGCTGCCGGGCCGGTCGACGACCTCGACGCCGATGGCGCGGCCTTTCTCGATGATGACACGCGTCACCAGCACGCCTGTCCGGACGGTCAGGTTCTTGCGGTCGCGGATGGGCTTGAGATAGGCGACCGAGGCCGAGGATCGCCGCGCGTTCTTCTGTGTCAGCTGGTAGTAGCCGACACCTTCCTGGCTGGCGCCATTGAAGTCGGGATTGAAAGGCATGCCCATTTCCTGGCCGGCGCGGAAAAACGCCTCGCAGATCGGCAGCGGCGAAATCGGGTTGGAGACGCCGAGCGGACCCTGGTCGCCGTGATAGTCGTTGGAAAAGCGCTGGTTGTTCTCGGCGCGCTTGAAATAGGGCAGCACGTCGCGATAGCCCCAGCCGACCAGGCCTTCTTCCTTTTCCCAACTGTCGTAGTCGCGGGCGTTGCCGCGCGTGTAGACCTGTGCGTTGATGGACGAGCCGCCGCCGATCACCTTGGCCTGGGTGTAGCGCAAGACGCGGTCCTGCATGTGTCTCTGCGGCACGGTCGACCAGCCCCAGGAGGCGATGCCCTTGGTCATCTTGGCGAAGCCCGCCGGCATATGGATCAGGGGATGCCAGTCCTTGCCGCCGGCTTCAAGCAGCAGCACGGAATTTGCCGGGTCTTCGCTCAGCCGGTTGGCGAGAATGCAACCGGCGGGGCCGCTGCCAACGATGATGTAGTCGGTCATGGTCCTGGTCCACTTACAGTCGCGGCACCGAGAGCGCGCCGTCGACATTGATGATCGAGCCGGTGGAAAAGCCGAGCTTGCCGGCAGCAAGTGTCGCCACCACAGCGCCGATGTCTGATGCTTCGCCCCAGCGTTTGGCCGGCACCAGGCCGCCGTCGATGAGCGCGTCGTATTTTGCGGTCACGCCCGCCGTCATGTCGGTGCGGATGATGCCCGGGCGCAGCTCGAAGACGCCGATGTTTTCAGGGGCGAGGCGCAACGCCAGGTTCTTCACCCACATGGAAAGGCCGGCTTTGGAGATGCAGTAGTCGGCGCGTTCCGGCGAGGCCATGTCGGCACTGACCGAGGTGATGGTGATGATCGACTTCGGATGACCACCGGGCGTCGCCAGCATCGCCTTGGCGACGGCCTGGCTGAGAAAAACGGTGCCGCGCAAATTGATGTTCAGCGCATGGTCGAAATTTTCTGGCTTCAGCTCCAGCAGATCGCCGCGCACGACGGCGCCGACACCGGCGTTGTTGACGAGGCAGTCGATGCGGCCGAAGACGTTTGTGGCTTTGTCGACCAGCGCGGCGTGACCGGCGAGATCGGCTATATCGCAGCTGGCATAGGCGAACTTCGCGCCGCGCCCGGTGATGTTCTCGGCCAGATCGTCCGGCGATTGTTCGGCAAGATCGGCGACCAGAATGTCGAAGCCGGCATCAGCCAGCGCCTCGGCGCAGGCCAGCCCAATGCCGCGCGCGCCGCCGGTGACGATGGCGGAGGGGCGGGTCATGCCGCTAGGTCCGTCCGGCGGATATGATCGGCAACCCGCAGCGCTTGGGCCGCGATCGACAATGCCGGATTCACCGCGGCCGAGTTGGGCAGGAAACTGGCGTCGACCACGAACAGGTTCGGATGATCGAACGCACGGCAGAACGGGTCGAGCGGTGCGGTTGCGGGATTGTCGCCCATCTTGACCGTGCCGCACTGGTGCGACGGCGTGCGCTTGTCGAAGGGGCGCGACAGCACGATGGGGTAACCGCAGGCGCGGAAGTGTTCGCGCATCACCTTGGTCAGCCCATCGAGCGACTGCATGTTGGAGCGCCGCCACTGCATGACGATGTCCTTGCCGTCGACCATGATGCGGCTTTCGGGATCGGGTAGGTCCTCGCACATCAAATACCAGTCGACGGCGTGGCCGGCCATGTAGTCCAGCGCGAATTTCGGCACGGACTTCACATTGGCCTTCAGCATGTTGCCGTCGATTTTGCCGAGCAACTGGACGTTGCCGAGCGGCATGCCGCCCTTGCCGTCGGAGAGATAATAGTCGTTCAGCATCAGCGTCTTCTGGTAGACGCTGTCGTTCCTGCGGCGCGGATCGATCGCCAGCATGGCGCTCGAATTGTGGTTCATGAAATTGCGGCCGACCTGGTCGGATCGGTTGGCGAGGCCTTTGCCATCCGATGAAGGCGAGCGCAGGAGGATGACGGCGGAGTTGACCGCGCCGGCGGAGAGGATGACCAGTTTTGGCGCCACCTTTTTGAGCTCGCCATTCTGCCGGTAGTGGATGGAGGCGATGCTTTTGCCGTCCGACGCCGCCTCGAGATATTCGACGTAGCAGCCGGTCTCGAGCCGGATGTTGCTGTTCTTGAGTGCTGCCGCCAGCGGTGCGGTCTGGGCGTCCATCTTGCCCTGGCCGGTGTTCGGGAAAGCATCCCAGCCGGTCTTGCCCTCTTTCAGCCAGGTGTCGATGTCGACGCCGAGCGGCAGCGAGGCCGGGTGCAGGCCGAGGCCCTTCAGTTCGGCGCGGGCGCGCGCGATCGGCGCCTCGTCGGGCACCGGCTTGAAGGCATAGGGGATCGAGTGGAACGGTTCGGTCGGGTCTTCGCCCAGTGAGCCGCGGACGCGAAACAGCTGTTCTGCTTTCGAATACCAAGGCTCGAACTCGTCATAGGAAAACGGCCAGGCTGGCGAGATGCCGCCGAAGTGCTCCATGACGGCAAAGTCTTCCTTGCGGTAGCGGATCAGCACCGCGCCGAAGAATTTCGAGTTGCCGCCGACATAGTAGTAATTGCCGGGATTGAAGGCCGCGCCGCCGGCTTCGCGCCACATCTCCTTGGGGCGGTAGTGACCGTCAACGAAGATCGAGCGCGTGTCGCGGGCATGCGGCGTCGCCGGCAAGGGTTCGCCGCGCTCCAGCATCAGGATCGACGCGCCGCTGCCCGCCAGACCGGAGGCGATCGTGGCGCCGCCGATGCCGGAGCCGATGATGACGATGTCCGGATTTGCCATAGCCGTCAGCGAATGCGGCTCTCGGTCGCCGGATCGAAGAACACTGCCTTGGTCAGGTTGAAGGCGAGCGGCGTGCTGGTGCCCGGCTGGATGTTGGCGTCAGCACGCAGCCGCGCAACAACGGGCTTGCCGCCGAGATTGGTGACCGCGAACGTGTCGGAGCCCGCCGGCTYGACCACTTCGATGTGCAGGTCGGCGGTGGCGATGTTGGAGGCGTTGCGTTCAGCGCCTTCCGGATCGGTCAGCGCTTCCGGCCGCACGCCGAAGATGATCGGCTTGCCCTGGAAGGCCGAGAGGCCCGCCGGCGCGTTGGCCATCGGCAGCGCGATCGGCTCGCGCGCCTCGCGCTGCAAGACGACGGACAGCGCATTGCCCGATGTCGCAATGGTCGCAGGGATCAGGTTCATCGCCGGCGAGCCCATGAAGTCGGCGACGAATAGGTTGGTCGGGTTGTTGTAGATCTCGGCCGGGGTGCCGAACTGCTGCACCTCGCCGTCGCGCATGACGGCGATCTTGGTCGCCAGCGTCATCGCCTCGATCTGATCGTGGGTGACGTAGACGATGGTCGTGCCGGTGGTGGCGTGCAGACGCTTGATCTCGATGCGCATGTCGACGCGCAGCTTGGCGTCGAGGTTGGACAGCGGCTCGTCGAACAGGAACAGTTTGGGGTCGCGCACCAGCGCGCGGCCCATGGCGACGCGCTGGCGCTGGCCGCCGGAAAGCTGGCTTGGCTTGCGGTTGAGGAGATGGCCGATCTGCAGCACCTTGGCCACCTTGTCGATCGCCTTCTGGCGCTCGTCGGCCGGCACGCCGCGCATCTCCATGCCGAAGGAGATGTTTCCGGCCACCGTCATGTTCGGGTAGAGCGCATAGCTCTGGAAAACCATGGCGATGTCGCGCTTGGACGGATGCAGATCGTTGATGGCGCGGCCGTCGACGCGGATTTCGCCCTCGGTGATCTGCTCGAGGCCGGCAATGGTGTTGAGAAGCGTGGACTTGCCGCAGCCGGACGGGCCGACCAGAACCAGGAAGCCGCCCTTTTCGAGCTCGACATCGATACCCTTCAGGATCTCAACATTCCCGAAGCGCTTCTTCAGTCCATCAATTTCCAGAAAAGCCATTGGGTTATTCCTTCCTGATAGCTCAGCCCTTGACCGCACCGGCCATCAGCCCGCGCACGAAATAGCGGCCGGCGACGACATAGACGATCAGGGTGGGCAGGGCCGCGATCATCGCGGCCGCCATGTTGACATTGTATTCGACGACACCGGTCGAGGTGTTGACGACGTTGTTGAGCGCCACCGTCATCGGCATGGAGTCACCGGTGCCGGCATAGGCCGAAGCGAACAGGAAGTCGTTCCAGATGTTGGTGAACTGGTAGATGACGGTGACGACGAAGATCGGCATCGAGTTCGGCAGCATGATGCGGCGGAAGATCTGGAAGAACGAGGCGCCGTCGACCTGTGCGGCCTTGATCAACTCGTTCGGGAACGCCTCGTAATAGTTGCGGAAGAACAGCGTCGTGAAGCCGATGCCGTAGACGACGTGGACGAAGACCAGATTGACCGTCGGGTTGCCGAGGCCGAAGCTGGTGCCGACCGAGTTCTGCAGCGACACGCCGAAACGGCCGAGACTGCCGAGGATGGTCGCCATCGGCAGCAGCACCGACTGGAACGGAATGAAGCAGGCAAACAGCATCAGCCCGAACACCAGCGTGGCGCCGCGGAACCGCCATTTGGTCAGGACGTAGCCGTTGAGCGCGCCGAGCATGGTCGAGATCAGCACGGCCGGAACCACCATCTTGATGGAGTTCCAGAAATAGCCCTTGATGCCGGCGCAGGTGAGGCCGACGCAGGTCTCACCCCAGGCTTTTAGCCACGGGTCGAAGGTCGGCGCCTTGGGCAGGGCCAGCATGTTGCCGTTCTGGATCTCGTCCATGGTCTTGAACGACGTCACCAGCATGACGAACAGCGGCATCAAATAGAACAGCGCAAACAGCGCCAGCAGCCCGTAGATGACGACGCGGTTCAGGGTCTTGGTGCTCATGCCGCCGGAGGCCTGGCGAGCAGGGGTGGCGACAGCGCTCATCGCGGCTTCTCCCTGAGTTCGGAATAGAGATAGGGCACGATGATGGCGACGATGGTCATCAGCATGATCACGGCACTGGCCGAACCGACCGCCATTTCGTTGCGCTTGAAAGTGTACTCATACATGAAGTTGGACGGCAGCCAGGCCGAGCCGCCGGGCCCGCCGCTGGTCAGGGCCACCACCAGATCGTACGACTTGATGGCAAGGTGGGCGAGCACGATGAAGGCCGACAGGAAGATCGGCCGCAGCAGCGGGATGACGATGCGGCGGTAGAGCTGGAAGGTCGTGGCGCCATCGATCTGCGCCGCCTTCATGATCTCGCCGTCAATGCCGCGCAGCCCGGCCAGGAACATCGCCATGATGAAGCCGGAGGCCTGCCAGACGCCGGCGATGACCACCGTGTAGATGACGAAATCCTTGTTCTTGATCCAGTCGAAATGGAAGCTCGTCCAGCCCCATTGATGCAAGGTCTGCTCGAGGCCGAGACCCGGATCGAGGAACCATTTCCAGGCGACGCCGGTGACGATGAAGGACAGCGCCATCGGGTAGAGATAGATCGGCCGCAACACGCCTTCGCCGCGGATCTTCTGGTCGAGCAGGATGGCCAGGAACAGGCCGAGCGCCAGGCAAATGGCGATGTAGAGAAAGCCGAAAATGCCCATATTGACGATCGACGTGTACCAGCTCGAGGGCGGGTCGGAGTCGAAAGTCCAGCCCCATAGCCGCTGATAGGCGCGCGGTCCGGTGATGACATAGGACGGGAAGGTCTTGGAATTGGTGAAGGACAGATAGACCGTCCATAGGATGAAGCCGTAGACGAAGACGATGGTGATGGCGAAGCTCGGCGCCAGCACGATCTTCGGCAGCGCGTCCTGCAGGCGCGAGCGCACCGAGGGGCGCGACCGCTCCGGCGTCAGCTTGATCTGGCTTGTCGCTACACTGCTCATGAGGCTCCTCCCGTTTCGGGTCGTCCGTGCTCTGCCGTCAGGCGGCAAGGCGGCCCCGTGCATACGGGTCTCTGGTCGGCATGGTGTTCAAGCCGGCCCATTGCGAGATGGATACCTTCCCCGCCGAAGCGGGGAAGGTGTTTTTAGGCGTAGCGCTTACTTGGCGTCGTCGATTGCCTTGACCAGTTCGGTCACGGCTTCGTCCGAGGTCTTGATCTGACCATGGACGAACTTCGACACGACGTCCTTGTAGGCATTGGCGACCGCCGGAGGCGCGCCATAACCTTGGGCCAGCGAGCCGAACAGCGTGCCGCCTTCGTTGGCAGCCTTCAGGTCGGCGATGCCCTTCTTGCCGCACGCGTCGAAGTCGGTGTCCGGAACGTCGGTACGGGCCGGAACCGAACCCTTGACGACGTTGAAGGCCGACTGGAAGCTCTTCGACAGGGTGGCGGTGGCCAGCGCGACCTGGGCGGCCTTGCGGTCGTCCGGAACGTTGAACATGCCGAACATGTCGGAGTTGTAGATCACGGAGCCGTCGGTGCCCGGGAAGCGATAGCACAGGAAGTCGGTGCCCGGGGTTTTCTTGGCGGCGTTGAACTCGCCCTTGGCCCAGTCGCCCATGACCTGCACCAGGGCGTCGCCCTTGATGACCATGGCGGTGGCCAGGTTCCAGTCGCGGCCCGAGAAGTTCGGGTCGACATAGGTGACGAGCTTGGCGAGGTTGTCGAACGACTTCTTCATCGTGTCGGACTTGAGCGAAGCATCGTCGAGGTCGTTGAAGGCCTTCTTGTAGAACTCAGGTCCGCCGGTCGACAGCACGACCGAGTCGAACATGGTGGCTTCCTGCCAGTTCTGGCCGCCGAGAGCGAGCGGGATGACGCCAGCCGCCTTGGCCTTGTCGAGCAAAGCGACGAAGTCGTCGAAGGTCTTCGGCTCGGTGCCGCCGATCTTGTCCATCACCGCCTTGTTGATCCACAGCCAGTTGACCGAGTGGACGTTGACCGGAGCCGCGACCCACTTGCCGTCATAGACGGAGAACTTCTGCAGGGCCGCCGGAACCGACTTGTCCCAGCCTTCCTTCTTCGCCGTCTCGGTCAGGTCGCCCATGACGCCGGCCGCCGCATAATCGAGCACCGTGTAGCCGAGCATCTGCGATGCGGTCGGGTAGTTGCCGGCCGCGACCATCGCCTTCAGCGCGGTCATGGCGGCGTCGCCGCCACCGCCGGCCACCGGCACGTCCTTCCAGGCATAGCCTTCCTTGGACAGATCGCCCTTGAGGACGTTGAGAGCAGCCGCTTCGCCGCCCGACGTCCACCAATGCAGCATCTGCACTTCCTTGACGTCCTCGGCATGGGCCGAGAAAGCAAAGGCCGTCGCAAGAGCCGTTCCGATAAGCAGTTTGCGCAACATGTACTACCTCCCTTGTTGCAGTCACATAACCGACGGATGCCCGCCGGGTTCTTCCAAACTCAGCCGACCCACCAACCGGTGCGCTGGCCGCGATGAAACTGGATTGTCTTTTCCTCGGTATAGTCCTCGACAGCGCGTTTGCCGAGTTCGCGTCCGATACCGGACTGCTTGTAGCCCCCGAATGGCAGCTCGGGGTAGCCTTCCATGAATGTGTTCACCCAGACCGTCCCCGAACGCACACCACGCGCCACCGACATGCACGTGTCGATGCTGGCGCTCCACACCCCTGCCGATAGACCATAAGGCGTGTTGTTGGCGATGTGCAACGCCTTTTCAATCGTTTCAAAAGTCAGCACCGAGAGGACGGGGCCGAACACTTCCTCGCGCGCAATAGCCATGTCCTCGGTAACGCCGCTGACAATGGTCGGATCGAGGTATTGGCCGGCATTGGAGACCCGCTGCGCGCCGCCGCTGTAGACATTGC
The DNA here is from genome assembly GCF_056404855.1 of Mesorhizobium sp. P2_B11. Lineage (NCBI taxonomy): Bacteria > Pseudomonadati > Pseudomonadota > Alphaproteobacteria > Hyphomicrobiales > Phyllobacteriaceae > Mesorhizobium > Mesorhizobium sp. P2_B11. Next base: position 289,516 of record NZ_JBFUDF010000004.1, on the reverse strand, counting down.
TGCCGTCTTTCTGAGCTGCCGCAACGTAACCCGCGACTTTACTCAGATGATCGGCGGAAATCATCGCGCCGACCTTGGTCTGGTCATCGAGCGGATCGCCGACCGCTACCTTGGCGGTAAGCGCCTTCACCGCGGCGAGGAAATCATCGGCGATCGCCTCGTGCACGATCAGCCGGCTGCCGGCATTGCAGCATTCGCCGGCGTTGAAGAAGCCGCCGAACACCGCCGCATCGGCGGCGGCCTCGAGATCGGCATCGGGGAAGACGATCTGGCCGTTCTTGCCGCCGAGCTCCATCGAGACTTTCTTCAGCGACTGCGCGGCGGACGCCATGGTCATCTTGCCGACCCGGGTCGAGCCGGTGAACGAGACCATTTCGACCAGCGGATGGCTGACCATCGGTGCGCCGACATCGGCGCCGAGGCCAGCCAGGATGTTGACGACGCCGGCGGGCAGGCCGGCCTGCATCAGGATATCGCCGAGCACGAAGGTCGAGGCCGAAGTCATTTCGCTCGGCTTGACCACCGCCGTGCAGCCGGCGGCAAGCGCGAAGGGCAGCTTCTGGCTGACGATGAGAAAAGGGAAATTCCACGGCGTGATGATCGAGACGACGCCGATCGGCTCGCGCACGACCACGCCCAGCATGGCGTCGCCGAGATTGGCGTAGCTCTCGCCATGCAGCGTGCGGGCAAGCGAGGCGGCATAGCGCCAGATGTCGACGGCGCCGCCGATCTCGCCGCGGGCCTGGGCGATCGGCTTGCCGGATTCCAGCGCGTCGAGCCGGGCGATGTCTTCCAACTGGGCTTCGATCAGATCGGCGGTCTTGAGCAGGATGGCGGCGCGCTCGGCCGCTTTCATGCGCGGCCAGGGGCCGGTTTCGAAGGCTCGATGCGCGGCCTGCATGGCCGCTTCCACCTCGGTCTCGCCGGCCTGCGCATAGCGCGAGACGGTGAAGCCGTGGCCGGGGCTGTTGCGCTCCAGCATGCGGCCATCATGGGCATCGACATGCTTGCCGTCGATCAGGAGCTTGTAAGCCTTCGGCGTCCTGGACGCCTCAGCCGGCATGGAAATGTTGAGTGGTGCGTTCATCGTGCTTTCTCTAGGATCTCGAAAAGGCCGGCTTCTGCTTGGCCTTGAAGGCGCTTACGCCGGTCTTGATGTCGCCGGTCAGCGCGATGAAGCCGCTGGCGAGCGCCTCGGTGGCGGCAGCACTTTCCTCGCCTTCGGCGACGGCGATCATCAGCTTGGCGGCCTCGGTTGCGAGCGGCCCGCGTTCGGCGATCTTTTGCGCCCACGTCTTGGACTCGGCCAGCGCCTGCCCTGTCTCGACCACGCGGTCGACAATGCCCAGGGCGAGCGCCTCTGGGGCGACAAAGACTTCGCCCCCCAGCGCCATGCGGCGCACGACCTGTGCGCCAAAGCGGCGCACGGCGCGCTGCGTGCCGGACCAGCCGGGCACGACGCCGATCGATGTCTCGGGGAAGCCGAGCTTGACCTGGGTTTCGGCGACGCGGAAGTCGCAGGCGACCGCAAGCTCCAGCCCACCGCCCAGCGCATGGCCGGAGAGCACCGCGATGGTCGGTTGCCGCAGCCTTGCCAGCCGGTCGAAGACGCGGTGGCCGTAGCGCACCCATTGCACCTGGAAATCGGCGGCGCTCATTTCGCCCCAGGCCTCGACGTCGCCGCCGGCGCAAAAGCCTTTGCCTTCGCCGCGGACCAGCACGACGCGTGCGCCTTCAGCCATCTCGGCTTCGTTGAGGGCTGCTTCGAGCGCGCGCAGCATCGGAATGTCCAACGCATTGAACTTTTCCGGCCGGCGCAGCGTGACGACGCCGATGGCGCCGTCCTGCTCGAAGGTGACGAGGCGCTCAGTCATGGGCGCCTCCGAGCGAGGCGCCGCCATTCAGCGACAGGCCGATCGGCCGATCCTGGTAGAGGGCCGTCGGCGTGACCTTGAGGTCGTTGGCGACGCCGAGCGGCGTTTCGGACTGCGCCAACACATCGCGCTCAAGGTCGATGCCGGGCGCCAGTTCCGTCACCATCAGCCCGTCCGGCGTCAGCTTCATCACGCAGCGTTCGGTGACGTAGGTGATGTCCTGACCCTGAGCGACGGCGCGCTTGCCCGAGAAGGAGATGTGCTCGACCTCGTTGACGACCTTCTTCACCTTGCCTTCCGCGTCGATGCGGATGCCGCCATCGGCGAGCGACAGTTTGGCGCCGGCGTTGAAGAAGCCGGAGAAGACGATCTTCTTCGCCCGCGCGGTGATGTCGACGAAGCCGCCGGCGCCGGCGGTGACATGCGGCCGTGCCGAGAGTTTCGAGACATTGACCGAGCCATGGCGGTCGATCTGCAAGAAGGAGAGCAGCGAGGCGTCGAAACCACCGGCCTGGAAATAGATGAACTGGTGCGGCGAGGGCATGATCGCCTCGGCGTTGGAGGCGCAGCCGAACTTGAAGTCGAGCAGCGGCACACCGCCGACAGCGCCCTGTTCGATCACCCAGGTGACCTTGCCGTGCTGGCCTTCCTCGAGAAGGATGCGCGGCACGTTGGCCGAGATGCCGAAGCCGATGTTGACGGCCATGCCGTCGCGCAACTCCATGGCGACGCGGCGCGCGATGACCTTCTGCACGTTCATCTCGGCGTTGCGGAAGCTCGACAGCGGCCGGAAGATCTCGCCCGAAATCGCCGGGTCGTAAGGCGTTAGCGTCGTCTGCAACTGGTCGGGCGCAACAACGATATGGTCGACCAGGACACCAGGCACGCGCACGTCATGCGGCTTCAGCGTGCCGTTCTCGACCACGCGCTTGACCTGCGCAATGACGATGCCGCCATTGTTGCGGGCGGCGAGCGCCTGTTCGAGGCCGCCGAGATAGGCGCCTTCATGCTCATAGGTGAGGTTGCCGCGTTCGTCGGCGGTGGTTGCCCGAATGATGGAGACGTTGGGCACGATCGAGCGGAAATAGAGCCATTCCTCGCCGTCGAACTGCTGTACCGAGACGATCGGCTCGCTGGCGGCAGCATTCATGGCGCAGCCTTGGTGGCGCGGGTCGGCGAAGGTGTCGAGGCCGACCTTGGTCAGCACGCCCGGGCGCTTGGCGGCGGCCTCGCGATGCATGTCGAACAGGATGCCGGAGGGCACATTGTAGGCGGCAACGGAATTGTCGCCGATCATCTTCCAGATCTGCGGTGGCTCGGACGAGGAGGGGCCCGAGGGATAGGAGCCGCACAGCGTGCGCTTCAGCAGGCCCGGCTTGGCCAGATGGTCGATGCCTTTGATGCCGTACATATCGCCCGCGGCGATCGGGTGCAGCGTGGTGATATTTTTCGGATGGCCTTCCATGTCAAAACGCTCGCCGATGGCGGCGAGCACCGCGTCCGGGCAGCCGAGGCCGCTGGACGACGAGACGGAAACAGTCATGCCGTCCTTGATCAGGCTTGCTGCTTCAGCGGCGGAAACGAGCTTGCTCACTGGGCGCTCCCAAGCTTTGGATCGATGGTTACCGCCTTGCCGGATTTCTCCGACTGCAGTGCCGCTTCGGCCGAGGCCAGCGACCAGACGCCGTCCTCGCCGGTGGCGGAGGGCTGACCCTGACCGCCTATAGCGGCATGGAACTGGCGCAGCGACCGGACATAAAGGTCTTCACGGTCGAAGCTCAGTTCCTCTTCGCCTTTTGCCGTGCGCAGAAGCACAGAGCCGATGGGCTTCTGCGTCATTACATTTTTGGCGATCAGCGAGCCTTCGGAACCATGCACCTCAAAGCCTGTATCAGCGAACTTTGTGGTGAAGCCTTCATGCGACTGGGCGATCACGCCGGACCGGAAGCGCCAGATGCACATGGCGCCGTCTTCCAGTCCGCTGTCGGCCATGCCGGCAGACTGGGTGAAAGCCGTCACTTCGATCGGATCGTCGCCAAGCACGAAGCGCAGCGTGTCGGCATCGTGCACCGTGATGTCGAGCACCACGCCGCCGCCGGCCTCAGGCTTGGTGATGCGCCAGCCTTGCAGGTTCTCCGGCAGGTAGACGGCGTGGAACACGCGCGCGGCGATGGGCTTGCCGATGCGGCCGGCCGATATGGCCTCGCGCATGGCGCGGTGAGCGCCGGCATTGCGCAGATGGTGGTTGGTGCCGAGCACAACGCCGGCGGCCTTGGCCGCAGCGACCATTTTGCGCGCGTCAGCGCTGGTCAGTGCCAGCGGCTTTTCGCACAGAACATGCTTTCCCGCCTTGATGGCAGCCAGTGCCTGTTCAAGGTGCAGTTCATTGGTGGTCGAGATGTAGACGGCATCGATATCGGCGCCGAGCAATGCATCAAGCGTCGAGACGGCCAGCGGAACGTTGTTTTCCGCAGCATAGGCCTTGGCCCGCTCCGGGCTGGAGCTCATCACCGCTGCTATCTCGCCATCCGCCTGGGCGCGGATGGCGTTGATCATGAATTGTCTGGCGATCGTGCTGGCGCCGATCAACCCCCATCTGACGCTCATGCCGCGTCTCCCATTCCTGCAGGCCTGTTCTGGGCGCGGCGATCGGGACCGCAGCTATCCCTGACGACCAGATTGACAGCGCCGATATGGTCCTCGGCATGTGTGGTGCGCGACTGGATCATCTTCAGCATGACGTGGGCGGCGCGCTCGCCGAGACCGGGCGTGTCCACCGAGACGCTGGTCAATGCCGGCATGTAATGCTCGGCCTCGACCACGTCGTCGAAGCCGACGACGGCGAAATCCGCGCCGGGCTCCAGCCCGCGCTTGCGCAGCGCCAGCATGACGCCGAAGGCGACGGCGTCGTTGAAGCACAGCGCCGCTGTCGGCGGCTCGGCCATGGCAAGGGCGGTTTCCAGGCAGGCGATGCCGCCCCTGCGGCTGGTCTCGCCTTCGACGACGAGCACGTCGCGCCGGGTAATGCCAAGCGTTTCGCAGGCCTCACGAAAGCCGCCGAGGCGCTCCTGATAGACGACCAGATCGGAGGTGCCGCCGAAGAAAGCGAGCCGGCGATGGCCCTTGCCGATCAGATGGGCCGCGGCGAGGTATGCGCCACGATGATTGTCCGGCGCGATCACCGGGATGCGGCTGTCCGGCAGGCGGCGCATGGCAAAGACCACCGGCACGCCTGCCGTCTCAAGACGGCGGAAGGCGCCCGGCGTGGTGCCGCGCGCCGGCGACACGATCAACCCGGCGACGCCCTGCTCCATCAGTGACTTCAAGACTTCTTCCTGGCGCACCGGATTTTCCGCCGTGTTGGCGATGAAGGGCACGATGCCAGCCGACTGGAAGACGCGCTCCATGCCGACCGCCAGCTCGGCGAAAAACGGGTTGGTGAGATCGTTGATGACCATGCCAATGACGTTGGAGTGGGCCTTGCGCAGATTGGCGGCGCCGCGATTGTAGACATAGCCGACATCCTCGATCGCCTTGCGGACTTTGACCGCGGTTTCAGGCCGGATCAGCCCTGAGCCTTGCAGCACGAGCGACACCGTCGATTTGGACACACCGGCCTCGCGGGCGATGTCCAGGATCGTTGCCTTGGGCCGGCTGGCCATACGAGTGGTTTCCTCCGTCTGAATTGGCAAATCTATTGGAACGTTCTAATCACTGTGCCAAACGAGAGTCAATCGGGATTCTGGCGAGCGCCTGAAAAATTGATGGATGTGGTGCACGGCAAGGCCCTTAGCCTCGGTTTGCCATTTGGACCGGTTCAATTTCAGGAATCATAAAGGTTCTTGATTTATTGGAACGTTCCATTTATAGGATGCCGGAAACGGAGGTTGCCATGGATATTGCCCTGCCTGCGGAGAATGGCGGCCGCGCCGGCTACAAGCTCGTGGGCGACCCGGTCGAGCCCAGGATCGGTGCAGCTTTCCCGCGCATCGCCTATGCAGCTGCCCATGTCGTCGCCGATCCTTTCGCCATGACCAATCCGTGGTCGAAGCCTGCGGTCGACTGGGACAAGACGATGGCGTTTCGCCACCATCTGTGGCGGCTCGGCTTCCGCATCGCCGAAGCGATGGATACCTCGCAGCGCGGCATGGGCTTTGACTGGACGAACGCGCAGGAATTGATTCGACGCTCGATCGCCGAGGCACGCGGTGTCGAAGGCGCCGACCTTGCATCAGGCGCCGGCACCGATCATCTGGCGCCGGGAGCTGCCAGAACGCTCGACGACGTGATCGCCGCCTATGAACAGCAGTTCGCTTTCATCGAAGGCGAGGGCGGCAAGGCGATCATGATGGCCAGCCGGGCGCTGGCGGCGGTCGCCAAAGGCCCGGATGATTATGTCAGGGTTTACGACCGCATCCTCAGCCAGGCCTCCGGCAAGGTCATCCTGCACTGGCTGGGCGACATGTTCGATCCTGCCCTGAAAGGCTATTGGGGCAGCGGCGACTTCGACGCGGCGCTTGATACCGTCGTCGCCATCATCGAGCGCCATGCCGGCAAGGTCGAGGGGATAAAGATATCGCTGCTCGATGCCGATAAGGAAGTTGCCTTGCGCAACCGGCTGCCGGAAGGCGTCGTCATGTTCACCGGCGACGACTTCAACTATCCAGAACTGATTGCCGGCGACGGGAAGCGGCATTCGCATGCCTTGCTCGGCATATTCGACGCCATCGCCCCGGTCGCCAATGCGGCGCTGGCGAAGCTGGCCGACGGCGACCGCGCCGGTTATGACGCGCTGATGGCGCCGACGGTGCCGCTGTCGCGCAAGATCTTCGAGGCGCCGACCGAGTATTACAAGGCCGGCATCGTCTTCATGGCCTGGCTCAACGGCCACCAGGACCATTTCACAATGGTCGGCGGCATGCAGTCGGCGCGCGGCATCCTGCACTATGCCGACATCTTTCGCCTTGCCGACCAGGCAGGGTTGCTCGCCGATCCCGCGCTTGCGCTGGCCAGGATGAAGAATTTCTGCGCGGTTGCGGGTGCCTGAGAACAGCGTAGCCGGCTGAAAAGCATCCCCCGTATGGGGATTTGCGTTCTCGCGCCAAATCTGTATTCCGTTGCCGGGATTCAGTGCGGACGAATGCGGCAATGACGGAAAAAGTGGCGCTCATCACCGGTGTAACCGGGCAGGACGGGGCCTATCTCGCAGAGCTGCTTCTGCGGAAGGGCTATATTGTCCATGGCGTCAAACGACGCTCGTCCTCGTTCAACACCGAGCGCGTCGACGACATCTATGTCGATCCGCATGAGCGCGGCGCACGCTTCTTCCTGCATTATGGCGACCTGACCGACGCAACCAATCTCATTCGCCTGGTGCAGGAGACGCAGCCCAGCGAGATCTACAATCTCGGCGCCCAGAGCCATGTCCAGGTGAGTTTCGAGACGCCCGAATACACCGGCAATGCCGATGCGCTGGGAACGCTCAGGCTGCTGGAGGCGATCCGCATCCTCAAGCTGGAGAAGTCGGTGCGCTTCTACCAGGCCTCGACCTCGGAGCTTTACGGCAAGGCGCGCGAGGTCCCGCAAAGCGAGACGACGCCGTTCCATCCGCGCTCGCCCTATGCTGCGGCCAAGCTCTATGCCTACTGGATCACGGTCAATTACCGCGAGGCCTACGGCATGTTCGCCGCCAACGGCATCCTGTTCAACCACGAAAGCCCGACGCGCGGCGAAACCTTCGTCACCCGCAAGATCACGCGGGCCGTCGCCTCGATCCAACACGGCCTGCAGGACACGCTCTATCTCGGCAATCTCGACGCCAGGCGTGACTGGGGCCATGCGCGCGACTATGTAGAAGGCATGTGGCGCATTCTCCAGCACAGCGAAGCCGACGATTTCGTGCTGGCGACCGGCGAGGCGCATTCGGTGCGCGAATTCGTCGAACTGGCTTTCGCCGAGACCGGACGGACCATTGCCTGGCAAGGCGAGGGTGTCGACGAGGTCGGTGTCGATGCCGGTTCGGGCACTGTGCTGGTGCGCATCGATCCGCGCTATTTCCGGCCGACCGAGGTAGACTTTTTGCTCGGCGACCCCGCCAAGGCCAAGGCAAGACTTGGCTGGTCGCACACGACCGGGTTCAGGGATCTGGTGGCGGAAATGGTGCAGGCCGATCTGGCGCGCGCTGCCGGCGGCACGCTACAGAACAGCCGCTCTGCGTGAGGCAGGCCGATGGACGCGACATTTGAGCTGAAAGGCAAGCGCGTCTTCGTCGCGGGGCATCGCGGCATGGTCGGTTCGGCCGTCGTGCGCCGGCTGGCGAGCGAGGACTGCGAGGTGCTCACTGTGTCGCGCGACAGGCTCGACCTGCTCGACCAGACGGGCGTGCGGCGCTGGATAGCCGAGCACAGGCCGGATGCGGTGGTGATGGCGGCCGCCAAGGTCGGCGGCATCCTGGCCAATGACAGGTTGCCGGTCGACTTCCTGCAGCAAAATCTGGTGATGCAGAGCAACGTCATCGACGGCGCCTTTCGCAGCGAGGTCGGCAAATTGCTGTTTCTCGGCTCGTCCTGCATCTATCCCAAGCTCGCGCCGCAGCCGATCCGGGAAGACGCGCTGCTGACCGGCCCGCTCGAACCCACCAACGAATGGTATGCGATCGCCAAGATCGCCGGGCTGAAACTGTGCCAGGCCTATCGGCGCCAATACGGCGTCGATTACATCTCGGCGATGCCGGCCAGCCTTTACGGCCCGGGTGACAATTTCGACCTGCAGAGCAGCCATGTGGTGCCGGCGTTGATGCGGAAGGCGCATGCGCTGGCGCTGAGCGGCCGCACCAGCCTCGAGGTTTGGGGCTCGGGCACACCGCGGCGCGAATTCCTGCATGTCGACGACGCCGCCGATGCGCTGGTCTGGCTGTTGAAGAATTATGCCGGCGACAGCCATGTCAATGTCGGTTCGGGGGAGGATGTCACCATTGCCGAACTCGCCCAAACCGTCGCGTCCGTCGCCGGCGTCGAGGCTACGGTCGCCTTCGATACGACGAGGCCCGATGGCACGCCGCGCAAGCTGATGGATGTGTCGCGGCTGTTTGCTACGGGATGGCGCCCGCGCTACGCGCTTCGCAGTGGATTGGAACAGACATATGCCTGGTTTCTCCAGCATGTTGAGAAGGGTGACGTCCGCCTCGGCGCGGCCTGACCCCAATTCTCGGCATGCAAAGTTGATTGCCGCGACCCGGGATGACGGGCTGGGCGGCCGGCTTCTGGCCATGGTCAACGCAAAGGCGCTTGCCGATGCAACAGGCCACCGCTTCGGTTTCACCTGGAAGCGAGCCGTCTCGGACAAGACGTTTCACATTGTCGATACGGTCGATAAAATATTTGCTCCAGACTTCATCGAAAAGCACTGGCTGGGCGAAAAGATCACAGGCACGCCTCTTGAGATTCTCAAGAAAGGGAAATTCACCCGCGCAAGCCTGAACGCCTCAGCCCGGCGAAGCTTTTTTCGCGGCTGGCTCTGCAACGATTTCAATGTTCTGGAGTCTTTTTGCGACAACGGCAAGCCGCTCGCGACGTCCGACACGATCAGGACGATCGGCTTTGCCGAGCCGGTGAACCACGCGCTGCGCACGGCCCAGTCCTGTCAATTTCCGGAGCAAATGGCCGGGCTGCACCTGCGCAGCGGCGATATCGTTCGCGGCAAATACCGTTCGACGCTCAATTTCAACGGCAAGGTGATTCCTTCGACTCTGGCCAAGGCGATTGTGGCGGAGCTCGCGTCACAGGGCATAGCGACGCTGCTGGTCGGCCAGGACCGTGCGACGCTCGACTATCTGAGATCGCAAACCGGCGCGTTGCTGACCGACGATTTCGGCGCAAACGAATTCGAGGATCAGACGCTGAGGGCGTTTTTCGAGATGGCGCTTCTGGCGCGCTGCCAGCGGATCTATGCCGGCAGCAGCGTGTTCGCATCGGTGGCCTCGGTGATGGGCGACTCTCCCCGCATCAAGACCACCGCGCTGTTCAGCCCGCCCCGGACCTCGCAACTCATGCTCGATGAGTTGGCGCACAATCACGCCGACTATCATCCGCTCGAAGCGGCCTTCGGCTATCTGTCGGCGTTCCTGGCTGTCGAGGATGACATCAGCCCGGCCAGGGCAAGGGACATTCTCGGCAAAGGCTGTGCGCTCGATCCTGAGAACGATGCCTATGCGCTGAAGATCGTGGCCTCCTATTTTCGCGAGAAGGATTACTCTTCGGGCGAAGCCATTTTGAAATCGCGCATGACGGCGCAGTTCGAGGCGCATCCCAAGATGCCGCTGCCAATGCTTTCGGCCCTGTCGCGCAAGACAATGCACGGCCACGCCATGGGCAAGGATTTCGCGTTCTATCTTGCCGCGGCGAAGGCCGGTCATCCCTATGCCACGGCCTGCGCGGCCCATATTCTGCATGAAGGGTTTGGCGAACTGAAACCGGCGCTCGAGATGATCGCCAGGTCGCAGGCTGCCGAACCGGCCAATGCATTGTTCAGGAAGATCAGGCGCTCCATCCGGCCGATCGCGACGCGTGACTCCAGCCCGCTGTTGAAAGCGCGGCTGCGGCTTTGGAAAGCCGGGATCAGGATTTAGTCCGTCACGGCCTTCGCCAGATCCAGAACGGTGCAATGCCCCGGTCGGGGTGGAAAAGCGGTCTCCCGGGGCTGACTTCGGCAAGCGCTGCGGCCTCGGGGTCGTGGCATGCGAGATCGAACAGCAGCGGCCGGGCCAGATCCCGGTCGATGGTCTCGATATCTTGTCTGTCGATATCGGCTGCAAACCGGCGCAGCGCCGTGACCAGCCCCTGTCCCTCGGCAGCCTGGCACAGATCGTCGCCGACCGAGGACAAAAGCCGCGCCAGGGAAGTCCAGGCCTGCAAGACGAACATGGCGTCGTGCGGGCTGGACGGTTCGTTCAAAAATGAGCCGTCGGATGCGATCTCGGCAACCAGCCTTTCGCGGACGCGGAGGCGGACCCTGGCCAGCGTCGCGCCGTCATTCAGAAACAGTGCGATCGATGCCCGTTGCAGATCGCTGACAACACCGCGATTGCCAAACGCCGTCGCCGGCGCGGTGGCCAGCCATTTGCCGTAGCTGCCAAGCCAGGCTTGGAAATCCTCCCGGTCCTGTCCCTTCAGCGCCCCGGCGCGTTCAACAAGGCGGACGGCATCGAGAAAGAAGTGGAGATCACCAAGCCCCAGGACAGCTTGCTGCGCGTAAGGCGGGTTCATCCTTGTGTCGGGGTCGACGAACCAGGCGCGGATCCCTTGCACTGCATGGGCGGCAAAACGCTGCTCGCCGAGCACGGCCGCCGCCAGCGCCAGCACGGTGGTGTCGTGCAGGGCATGGCGCAGGTGGGCAGGATCGCCTGCTTGCTGGAGATCGGTGCGATGAGCGCGGGCGAGCACCTCGCTCGCGGCCGTTTCGAGCTGGCGGCGAAGCTCGGCGTTCCCGGATGCCGCGGCAAGGGCAGCGTCATCGTAAAATGCCAGGCGCGCCGGATCGAGCCTGGCGGCGGTCGCCAAGGCATCGCAGCGGTCGATCATGTCGACGATCGCCTCGTCGCGGCTGCTCCAGCGGGCGACGAAACCGACCTTGCCGATTTCCAGATGCGCGCGCCCGGAATCCAGGCGCGCCACCCAGCCGGCATTCTGGAAAAGCCCGGCATCGGGGGCCAGCGACGGACGTGGGAAATCCCATGGGTCGTCGCGGAAACGGTTCCACGGTCCGGGAACGCCGAGCCGCCACAGCATTTCGACCTTGGGCCGGCGGCCATAGGCATAGTTTTCGTCGAACAGCTCAGTGGTGTCGGTGCGGAAGATGATCTGCGGCTCTTCCCTGGCCGCCGGCTTGAAATTCTCGTCGAGCAGGCCCGCGTTTTCGACAATGCGCGCCATCGGCACGATGACATAGGGTAAATACGGCCGCGCCTCGATTGCTTCGCGTATCTGCCGGAATGCCTGCTCGGTCAGATAGCAGTTTCCGTCCCACGGCATCAGCCACTTCGCCCGTGTGCGCGCGATCTCGAGCGCCTTGTTGCGGGCGCCGTTGTTATTCATGAGATAACGGTTCTTGCTGCGCCTGATGAGCGTTTCGTAGCGCGCTGTGAGCTCAGCCGATTGGCCGCTTCTGCCGGAAAGCCGGAGCTCCTTTGCCGTCAGCCCGTCAATGTCCCACGCAATTCTGCCATAGGCCTCGAGATCGAAAGGGATGCGCAGAAAGCTTTGGCCGCGCCCCTCCAGCAGCTCGACGATGCGGGCCTCTTCAGCCGCATCGGCTATCCGATTGACGATCCAGAATTTGTCGCAGTCAGGAAAGGCCGGCTCATTGTCCAGGATGAAACGGGCATTGTCGAAGGACTGGCCTTTGCGGTGCCTCGGCTCGAGATCGTTGCCAATGATGCGGACGAGCATGAAGCTGTCCTTCGCCGCCGCAATCGGCAAGGCAGGGTATGCGTCACGCGCCGCCCTGGTGCGAAGCCTGACATCGCGCCTGTGTTCGAGCGTTCGCTTTGCCGCAACCAGCACGCCGCCAAGGCTCGCGCCCGGCGATTGGAGATATTTCCTCGTCCGTTTGAGTTCGAGGTAAATGCGTTGCCAGGCCGCCTTCCGCTCCGCCGGAGTAGACGTCATGGCCACCCGCCAGAGCGAGCGCGCAAGTGGTCGGAGATCCTCGACCATCCTGATGTCGTCATTCGCATTGTTCCCCACCCGAACATCGCGTCAGCTCCAGCCTTAAAGCCATCGGGCCCGGGCGTCACGACGGAAAATTTGTCCCGGGCCTTATCGTGCCTGCTCACCAGCCTGCGCCGGGAAGCTTTGCCGGCAATTTCCGTTTTGCTCATGAACCATTTCGGTGCCGCCCGCGACCAAGCGCTGTGTAGCAAACACGGTCCATCAAGGAGAACGTCCATGTCTATCACGTCAAGAAACGTCCTTCTCGCCGCCATCGCCGTTTCGGTGCTGGCGGGGTGTCAGACGGCACCGCCGAGGGAATGCGAGAAGACCAAACCTGGTGTCACCTATAACGGCAAATGCTGCGGCATCGGCACCCCGTGCCGTGAAGGCCGCAACCATGACAAGCCCGATCCGCGGCCGCAATGATCCACGCGCCTGAATCGTCTCGGCTCGCGCCGGGACGTTTCCCGCACCACCAACCGGATGCCGTTACGGATTGGAAAACCGCTACCCGGTTTTCCCTTAGATACCCCAGGTCAGATTGCGCCGAATGGCTGAAAGAAATCCCGAAACGCGAGAAGACCGGGCGTCGTCGGCTGCCAACGCTGCATCCATCGACCGTTCGAATTCGGTCACCATCGACGCCAGCAATGCCTGCAGCGCGGGACCGTGCAGCCTCTCGACGATGGCGTCGTAATCGCCTAGCGTCGCGGCGACGACGTCCGGGATGTCTTCGTAGCGGCACCAGATCATATGCTCATGGTAGGGGATGTGCGTTCGCAACGGCACGTCCTCGCTGATGACAAGGCAGCCTTGCGACAACGCCGGCAGCACCCTGAACTCTTCGATCGAATGGTGGTGCCAGGTCTGGTGCGGGTTCACGACGATCTTCGCGCTCCGGTACAGCGACTGCAGCCCAGGCAGGTCGTAGATGCCTTGCGCGTTCCGGTAGCCCGGGAATCCTTCGAGCTTTTCGATCAGGGCTGCCCGTCTCGGCTCGCTGGTGTTGATGATGTTGGTCAGCACGTCGATCTGCCGGCCGCCGGCATTTGAATACGGAAACGGGATGGCGGGGCAGTAGACGATGCGGTCGCACAGATCGCGCGAGAATTTCCCGCTGGATTTGATGTTGACGATGTTCGGCACATTGTATTCCAGCACGATATCGGCGGCGCGGAACTGCTTTTCCCCGACGATGCGCACCAGGTATTTTCCGTCGCCGCCGAACATCGATGGGACGACGCCCCGGGGCGTCGAGCGGGAGACGTCGCGTCCGCCGGGAAGCACCAGATTGTGCTCGTCCTGCATGAAGATGCGCAAATCCGCACGCGGTTCGCCACGCCTGGCGAAATAGGCCTGCACGACCGGCAGGTTGGTCATGAGCTTGTGAGCATTGAGATAATGCATCCGGCGACCTCCGGGTGAAATCAGCCCGGTTGTCAAGGCAGGCTTACCCGCCCGATGGCATGACGAACGGCAGCGCCTGAGGGATGGCGCAACGGCAACAGCCGTTGGCGCTCGGTCAGCTCTGGTGCGGCTTTGGTCTGGATGGTGGGCGTGACAGGGATTGAACCTGTGACCCCTGCAATGTCAATGCAGTGCTCTCCCGCTGAGCTACACGCCCATCCGAAGCCGCGCATACACCATTTTTGATCCAGCGCGTCAATAGCCGGAAAAGGGAAAGAACGGCTCGTTTTGTCGCGCCGCCAGGCGAGCGGCGGAATCACACTGGGCGTGCTTCAGGCGGCCTGCAGCATTTTTTCGACCTCATTGACGAGATCGCGCAGATGGAAGGGCTTCGACAGCACCTTGGCGTCTTTCGGCGCCTTGGAATCGGGGTTGAGCGCGACGGCCGCGAAACCGGTGATGAACATCACCTTGAGGTCGGGATCGATCTCGGTGGCGCGGCGGGCGAGTTCGATACCGTCCATCTCCGGCATGACGATGTCGGTCAAAAGCAAGGAGAACGGCTCCTCGCGCAGCCGCTCATAGGCACTGGCGCCATTGTCGAAATCGCTGACCTGGTAGCCCGCTCGCTCCAGCGCCTTGACCAGGAACCGGCGCATATCGTCGTCGTCTTCCGCCAGCAGAATGCGTGCCATCATATCCCGTCCGAATCACCCCACCCAAGCCTGCCGTCCGGCAAGCCCGTTAACCATCCTGTATATGAGGAGGTGACGGTAAACATCAAGTGAACGCTAGCAGCATTAATCCTGATTTGCCGGGGTTTCTGGCACGCCGAAATGCTGGACATGCGGCCGATGAGGTGGCAGTTTCCCATCATGATGCATTGCTGTTTCCGGGTTCGTTCAAATTGACGACGGCAGCCGAGGATTTTTCGGTCGTTCCACCCTTCGAAATCCGATCGGGCGCCGAGCAGCGCGTTCCCTTCGTCTTCAACTCGCCGCATAGCGGCCGCTATTATCCCGACCGCTTCCTGGCCATGGCCAGGCTCGACCGCAACGCCATCCGGCGTTCCGAGGATTGCTATGTCGATGAGTTGTTCGGCGGTGCGGTGGCGCTGGGCGCGCCGATGCTGGCGGCGAATTTTCCGCGCGCCTATCTCGACGTCAATCGCGAACCCTGGGAACTCGACCCGCGCATGTTCGCCGAGCCGGTGCCGTCCTTCTGCAACATCCGCTCGGCGCGCGTGGCCGGCGGGCTCGGCACCGTGCCCAAGCTGGTGGGCGAGGGGCTCGACATCTATTCCGGCCGCTTGCCGCTGGCGGAGGCCGTGCAGCGCATCGAGGCCGTCTACAAACCCTATCACGAGACGCTGAAGCGGCTTTTGACCCGAACCCATGCCAGGTTTGGCTATGCCGTGCTGATCGACTGCCATTCGATGCCGGCGAGCATCAGGGTGGGTGACAGCGGCCTGCGGCCGGACTTCATCGTCGGCGACCGTTTCGGCATCTCGGCCACGGCTGCGTTGACCGAGACGGCGATAGGGCTGCTCACCGGCATGGGCTATACAGTCGCCCACAACAAGCCCTATGCCGGCGGCTTCATCACCGAGCATTACGGCCGGCCGGCGCGCCATCTGCATGCGCTGCAGATCGAGGTCAATCGCGGGCTCTACATGAATGAACGGACGTTCCAGAAATCGGCTGGTTTCGATGCGCTGGCCGACGACATGGCGCGCTTTTCGGCCGATCTGATGGCGATGCCCGATCACCATTTCATCGACCTGCCACTGGCTGCCGAATGACGCCAGAACGGCGGCTATTTGCGCGATCCCGCGCCAGCCACGCGGCGGCGTAAAAAAAGACCGCATCGTTTGCACGACACGGTCGAAGTCTAGGGAGGAAACGCCCAAGGAGGGCATGGACAGGAAAACCTGTCCGAGTACAAAGTTATTGTGCGATGCACAAATGTCAATCGATTCCACGCTTTTTTAATTCACTCTGATGTGGAAATTGCGTTTGAATGGCGTTGATGTGACATTTTGGCAACAATTATCTCAGTGATAAATCGATAAACCGGCTTGTTTTGGCGCAAAAGTGCCGCCAGACCGGATCAGGCACTCTGCAATGCGGGAGAATCAGGTGGACATCAGCATCGATTTCATGCGCCGGATCGCGCAAGCGGCGGCGGCTGAAACCTTGCCGCGTTTCCGCGCACAGGGCGCGGTGGCCAACAAGGAAAAGGGCAGTTTCGATCCGGTCACGGAAGCCGACCGCGAGGCGGAACGCGCCATCCGGGCGCTGATATCGGCCGAGTTTCCCGATCATGGCATTTTGGGCGAAGAGCACGGCAGCGAAAACATTTCCTCCAGGCATGTCTGGGTGATCGATCCCATCGACGGCACCCGCGCCTTCATCTCCGGCCTGCCGGTGTGGGGAACATTGGTCGGGCTGACGGTCGACGGCGACGCTGTCGCCGGCATGATGGCGCAGCCCTTCACCGGCGAGCTGTTCTACGCCAACGCTTCCGGTTCCCACTATGAGGGTCCAGGCGGCCCGCGGAAGCTGTCGACCCGCAAGACGACGAAGCTCGACGAGGCGACCTTGTTCACCACCACGCCGGCGCTGTTCAAGGGCGAGGCGCGCACGCGCTTCGACAAATTCGAAAAGCAAGTCCAGCTCGTTCGCTACGGCGCCGATTGCTATGCCTTCGCCATGATTGCCTCGGGCAGCGTCGACATCGTCGCCGATCCCGGATTGAAGCCCTATGACATCGTGGCGCTGATCCCGATCATCGAAAAGGCCGGCGGCGTCGTCACCACATTCGAGGGTGGCCCGGCGGAAAAGGGCGGCGACATATTGGCCGCGGCGACGCCGGAGCTTCACGCGGCGGCGATGGCGGCCTTACGCGGCTGATTTTTTTGCTCTGTCAGCGCTTGATCGAGCGCTGGAATTCCGCCGGCGTCCGGCCATAGGCCTGCCGGAACGCCGCGCTGAAATGGCTGTGGCTGGAGAAGCCGAGGTCCAGCCCAAGCGTCGTCAGATTGTCGTAGCGGCCGAGCAGGTCGAGCGCACGCGCCAGCCGCAGGCGCAGATGGTAGCGATACAGCGGCATCGCCTCGACCTGCTGGAAGACCTGCGTCAGATAAACCGGTGACACCCCGACTTCGGGGGCAATCTCGGCCAGCGTCCAGCGCCGCGACAGGTCCGAGGACAGGACGAGCTTGGCGCGATCGACCAGCTTCTGCCGGCCGGCGCTGGCGCCGGCGGCATGCGAGGTGCGCTCGCCGAGAGAGCGTCGCACCAGCGTCAGCGCCAATGTTTCGGCCTCCAGCGTTTCGGCAATGTTGCGGCTCAGGCTGTGGCGCAGCACCGCCACCAGCGCCTGGGCCCGCGGGTCGATGCGGCGGCGCTGGCGGCGAAACGCCAACGCGCTGCCCGAGCGCAACTGCTCCTTCGGCGTCAATTCCTGCAGCTGCGCCTCCTCGATGACGAGATCGAGGCAGGAATCGCCACCCTCGACGGGGTGGCTGATCCGGTATGGCTCGGCCTCATTGAAGAACAGCAACTGGTTGGCTTCGGCGACCGCATCGTTGCGGCCGACATGGCGCACGAAGACACCGCGATAGGGAAACACCAGATGCGTGGCCGCAGTGCATTCTTCTTCGCTCTTGTGCCGGCATTCGCCGCTGCAGACGACGTCCCTTACCCTGACGGTACCGGTGTCCAGGAGCGTCTGTACTGCGAATTGCGACATGGCCGTTGCGTTTCCCTTTGCACCACAAGCTATCCGGCACTTTAGGCGATCGGCCTGTCCAAACCTGTCAGGAGACTTCACCTGTCAGAGTTTTCGCGACCAGCCCGGCTCAGTCCCACAAACGGCGCACATATTCCGCATGGGCCTCGCCGCGCGACAGCCCGATGTCCTTGAGCTGCTCGTCGGTCATTTCGAGCAGTGCAAGGCGGCTTCGGCGCCTCTCCAGCTGACGGCTGATCCAATTGGCCGCCGCGATGCAGTGTGTCCGCAAGGAACGCCGGAAGGTCGCGGATTGGGTTGCGGGTGCCTGTGCCAGGTGCACCACCGTTGCATGATTGGCGCGCATCGCTCAGGCCTCCCCGTTGCCGACTACAGAGGCGCCGGCCACAGAGGCGCCGGCTTCGTTCAGCGCTATCGCGCATTCCTCGCAGCAGACCTCGACGGTCTTGCCACCGACCTTGACGCGGATCGGGTTGGCGTCCAGCTGGCAATCGCAGGCAGCGCAGGTTTTCTCGGTCATGATGTCATCTCCTTGGCGTTCAGTTCGACTGGGACGTTCAGTTCGACTGGGAGATGAGCATTCCGGGGCAGCACCGGCTGTCAGAATCTTTAGCTCTTTGCGTGCGGCCGGCGCTGCCGGGCGGTCCTCCTGACAGAAGGCTGTCAGCAGGCGCAAGCTCAAGGCGCCGCAACCAGCGGCGCTGGCGGCATCAGGTCGTGGGGTCGTCGTTGCCGGGAATGAAGGCGTCGAAGGCGGCGAGCAACTGCTCGCGATAGACATCGGCCTCCTGCAGGATCTCGTGCTTGGCGCCATCGATCGTCAGCAGCGAGCCGACGCGCAGACGCCTGGTGTAGGCCTCCACGGCCTTGGTCGAGACGACCTGATCGGCGCCGGCGGCGATCACCAGCAGCGGCACCTGGATCCTGGCCATGAAATCCGGCTCGGTGATGACCTCACCGGCCTTGATGGCGGCCTGCAGCCAGCGGATGGTCGGGCCGCCGAGCGCCAGTTGCGGCCATGCTTCATAAATCTGCGTGTTGCGCTGATAACGCTCGGGGTCCGAAGTCACCTTGTTGAGGGCAAAGGGCAGGGTTTGCCGCGGACGCGGACCCCAGGCGGCATAGAGCCGGCCAAGGCCGAGAAAGCACAATGCAGAGCAGACGCGGCGCACCGCTTTTGCAGACAGCGGAAAATCGGGCACCGTCAGGAAAGGCGCAATCAGCACCATGCGGCGCACCCGGTTGACCATCGACGGCGCGGCGAGCAGCGCAATTACGGCTCCGGCCGAATGGGCGAGGATGTAGTAGGGGCCGCGGCAGTCGGGCAGCACGATGTCCTCGAAGAACTGCTCGAGATCGCCGGTGTAGTCGTAGAAGGAGCGGACATAGCCGCGTTGCGGGTCACGGAGCAGCCGGTCCGAACCGCCCTGGCCGCGCCAGTCGAGCGTGGCCACGCCGAAGCCGCGATCGGTCAGGTTGCGGATGGTCTCGAAATATTTCTCGATGCACTCGTTGCGGCCGGGCAGCAACACGACCGTGCCCTTCAGCGGTCGGGTGACCGCGGCAAAAAGGCCATAGCGGATCTTCTTGCCGTCGCGCGTGGTGAAGAAACCGCCGGCGACGTTTTGCGGCGGCGGATTGCCTGGCGTGGGGTGGAAGAGATCCGTCATTCGGCGCTTGCGTTTGGTGGTGTCTCGCCCGGCAGGGCGTCGGCATGGTGATAGACGCCAATGGATGAAAAGCAAAGGGAGGGCGCCAAGGGGGCGGACGAACAACGAGTAAGGCCGGAAGCAGCTTGCGGCGTGCTTCCGGCCTCTGTCGATCCGGGAGGAAGGGACGTTACACCCGGTTCGGCTTCGTCGCGGCACCTTCTACTGGTGCCGCCTGGTTGTTGATCCTGGCTGTACTCTAGCGCCGGCCGGCTGAACGGGCGCCGAAGCGGCGGTTCATCTGCCGTTCATCGTCGCCTCGATTCACAGCTGTTCAAAAATCCTTGAAATGCGCTTTTGCGCTCCCCAAATGTCGGATGCAGCCGCCGATGTCGGGGCTGCTGGTTCACGCGAAACGCCTTTTTCAGGGTTTCGCACCGGCCACACGCAAACCATGTTGCTCAACAGGAGAACACCTCATGCGTCACGTTGATTTTTCGTCGCTCCATCGCTCGACCGTCGGTTTCGACCGACTCTTCACGATGCTCGATAGCCTGGCTCAGCCCGAGAGCGCGCAGACCTATCCGCCCTACAACATCGAGCGCACCGGCGAGAACGCCTATCGCATTTCGATGGCGGTTGCCGGCTTCTCGGATGAAGAGATATCGATCGAAGCCCACCGCAACGTGCTGACCGTCAAGGGTGAGCGCAAGGAAGAGGGCAATGGCGAAGGCTCCGAGCTGCTCTATCGCGGCATTGCCTCGCGCTCCTTCGAGCGTCGCTTCCAGCTTGCCGACCATGTCGAGGTCGTCGGCGCCACGCTGAAGAACGGCCTGCTCTTCGTCGATCTCACCCGCAACATCCCCGAGGAGCTGAAGCCGCGCAAGATCGCGATTACCGCCAGCTCCGAGAAGGCCAAGCAGATCGAGGCCAAGAACGCCGCGTAATCAAGACGGCGGCGTCACAACGCCCAAGGGACGTAGTAACGCCCAGGAATAGAAGCGTCTCCTCCCGAGACGAAAGCGGCGCCGCGAGGCGCCGCTTTTTTGTGGCGCCGAAGTCTGCCACCCCGAACCATCATCTCTGGCTCTTTCGGTAGGGGCGCCGCCTTCCCATGAAGGGCGATGTCTGATTTCTCGCTGGCGTTGACAGCCACCATCGCCGTCACCTTCCTGCTTGCCGGCATCGTCAAGGGCGTTACCGGCATGGGCCTGCCGACGCTGGCGATGGGGTTGCTCGGCACCATCATGCCGCCAGTCGCCGCGGCCTCCCTGCTGATCGTGCCCTCCTTCGTCACCAACATCTGGCAGCTGTTTGCCGGTCCGAGCTTCGCCTCGATCCTCAGGCGGTTGTGGCTGATGATGATCGGCATCGTCGGCGGGACACTCGCGGGCTCGTGGCTCTTGGCCAGCGACAACGTCAAATGGACCACCGCCGGCCTCGGTGCTGCGCTGATTGTCTATGCCGTCTATACACTGCTGGCGCGGCAATTGACGGTTCCCGCGTCGGCCGAGCGCTGGTCGTCGCCTGTTATCGGTTTTCTCACCGGCCTCGTCACCGGCGGCACCGGCGTGTTCGTCGTCCCTGCTGTGCCCTATATCCAGGCGCTGGGCTTGAGCCGTGACGACCTGATCCAGGCGCTCGGCCTGTCCTTCACCGTGTCGACCATCGCGCTTGCCGCCGGCCTTGCCTCGCACGGCGCCTTCAAGGTCGAACACATCGCCATGTCGTCGCTGGCGGTCCTGCCGGCGCTGCTCGGCATGTGGCTTGGCCAATTGCTGCGGCAGCGGATCAGCCCGGCGACCTTCCGGCGCTGGTTTCTCATTTTCCTGATCCTGCTTGGCCTGGAGTTGTTGGTACGGCCTTTCTTGGCCTAGGCGCCGGTCGCGAGAACGGCCTCGACGTTCTGCCGATGAACGGGCTCGTATAGCGCGAAGTACTCGACCGCACCGGTGGCGAACATGTCGGCGCCGAAGGTTTTCAGATCCTGCTTGGCCAGATCGGGCTCATGCCGGCAGCGGAGCAGTTTCTGGACATAGGCTTGGGTCGCGGCGATGAGGCTTTTGTCATAGCCGCCTCGTTCGATCGCTTCGAGCGAACCGTGATTGGGCAGGATGCGGTTGATCGGCCAGCCAGCCATGCGTTCGAGATCGACCAGATGTTGCGCCAGACGATCCGCCTCGCTGACATAGGTGATCGGGTCCTCGAGCGTGTCGCCTGCCAGCAGCAGGCCGGTTTCGGGCATGAACAGCACCGTGCCGTCATGGCTGTGGATTTCGACCCGGCGCAGTTCGACCGCGATCGATCCGACGGTGAGGTCGAGGCTGCCGTCGAAGGTCCTGTTCGGCAGCACGAGTGGCTTGATCGGCGGAACGCCGCCTTCGATCTCGGCCCGGTTGTTCTTGAGTGCCGAGGCGGTGAGCGCGTTGGCGATGATCTCGCAGTCCTGAAACACTTCATTGCCGGCAATATGATCGTCATGCCAGTGGCTGAGCACGACGCGGATCGAGCGGACGCCCATGTCTTCGAGCGTCTGCCGGATAGAGCGCGCGTGAGGCAGCGAAATATGCGTGTCGTAGACAAGCGCCTGCGGCCCGTCGACAACCGCATAGGTGCAGATGCCGAGGGCATAGGCGCCGTCATCCAGCCAATTCGGCTCGTCCGACCAGGCACGGACGCCGTCGACGCGGCCATCGTAGAAGCCCAGCACCTTTGGCGCCGGGCGAAGCAGCCGCATGGTCGAGCCGAGGGGTGGCTTGGTCATCTCTTTACGCTCGATCCCTTGGGCGCTCAGGCGATCAACTGGCCGAAGCGGTCGACTTCATCCGAAGTCGTGGCAAAGCTGGTGACGAAGCGATAGAGCAACTCGTCTTCGCCGACATGGCCATCGAAGCTGTGCGGCTTGTGCCAGTCGTAGAAGGCGGCGCCCGCCGACTGCAGCTTTTCAGCTTGATCCTTCCGCATCACCGCAAACACCTCATTGGCCTGCGGCAGCCAGGCGAGCTTCGCCGTTGCCGAATCCTCAATCGCCGCGGCCAGGCGCGCGGCCATGGCGTTGGCGTGGCGGGCCGTGTCCAACCAAAGGCCATCTCTAAAATAGGCCTCGAACTGCGCCGATATGAAGCGCGACTTGGAAAACAGCTGCGCGGCCCGCTTGCGCAGGAAGGACAATTCCTTGGCGCGGTCGAGATCGAACAGCACAATGGCTTCGGCGCACCAGCAGCCATTCTTGGTGCCGCCGAAGGAGACGATGTCGACGCCGCGCTTCCAGGTCATTTCAGCAGGCGTCGTCTCAAGCGCGACCAACGCGTTGGCAAAACGCGCGCCGTCCATATGCAGCGGAAGGGAGAAGCGCTTGGCGATATCCGAAATCGCGGAGATATCATTGAGCCCATAGATCGTACCGACCTCGGTCGATTGGGTGATCGAGATGGCCGTCGGCCGTCCCCAGTGGACGATCTCGGGCGCGAAACGGGCGATGGTGCGCTCAAGATTGTGCGGATCGATCTTGCCCAGTGCACCGTCGATCGCATGAAGGCGCGAGCCGCCACCGAGATATTCCGGCGCGCCGCATTCGTCCTCGATGATGTGCGATTCGCGGTGGGCAAAAGAAATGCCGCCGGGTTTGTTGTAGGCGGCCAGCGCCAGCGAGTTGGCGGCTGTGCCGGTGGCAACGAAGAACACCGCGACTTCGCGCTCGAAAATCTCGCTGAAACGCTGGTAGACGGCGCGATCGAGATCGCCATCGCCATAGGCGGTCGAAAAGCCGCCGGCATTGGCTGACAGGCCGGCGGCAATGCCGGGATGGACGCCCGCCCAGTTGTCGGATGCAAAGAACATTCAAAAAGTCCATGGCTGTTTGCGAAAAGGAGCGCGACCATGGCTGCTTCGGGGTTTGACGCGCAAGGGCCAGGGGCTGAAAAAGCGGTAAAGCCAGAGGCTGATCACGAAGGCGTGCGGGGACCGAAGTTTTCGTTTCGACTGCGTGTCGCGTAATTTTCTGTCGCCAAACGCCCAAGATTTTTGTGAATCGGTCTTGTGTGTGTTCAGGATTTCTGCCATAAAAATTTAGGACAGTAGTGCTGTCTTATTTTGTCGCACAAGTCAGGCTGGATTGGCGTATCATTTGGGCCACTCCGGCCGTTGCCGCGAGCGACGGGTAGACGGTTCGGCTGTGGCCTGTACGATACCGGATACGAACCGGCGGCGCACCGCTCGGTTCGCCAAGGATTTCGCAAGACGTGCCGCAAGAATGAGAGCGGAAGCCAGTCGCTTCCCAAGGTAGACCAGCGCCCCAAACGCTAGAAGTGCAAGGGGCCGGAACGGAGGACAGGACGATGACGGAACTGACGCCATCTGCGATTATCGGCCAGGCCGCGCAGACGAAAGCGGCAGCCGTTAAAAATACCGTTCTGACCAATACCGGCCGAACCACCAACGGCCTGACCACTAATGGCATGACCGCGCAGGGTCTCTATGATCCGCGCAATGAGCATGACGCCTGCGGCGTCGGCTTCATCGTCAACATGAAGAATGTGAAGTCGCACCAGATCGTCAAGGACGGGCTGTTCGTGCTCGAAAACCTGACGCATCGCGGCGCCGTTGGCGCCGATCCGCTGATGGGCGACGGCGCCGGCGTGCTGGTGCAGATCCCGGACCGCTTCTTCCGTGAGGAGATGGCGGCGCAGGGCATCGAACTGCCGGCGGCTGGGCAATACGGCGTCGGCCACTGGTTCATGCCGCAGGACGCGGCGCTGCGCGCTCATATCGAAGACATCATCGCCGAATCGGCGCAATCCGAAGGGCTGCCGCTGCTCGGGTTCCGCGACGTGCCGGTCGACAATTCATCGCTGTCGAAGGCGCCGGATATCGCGGCGTCCGAACCGTTCCATCGCCAGGTCTTCATCGGCCGCACACCAGACATCACCGACGACGAAGAGTACGAGGCCAGGCTCTACCTGCTGCGCAAGGTCATTTCCGGCCGCATCTACGCCGAGAACAACAACCGGGATGTCGGCGCCTACTGCGTGTCGCTGTCGGCGCGCACCATCGTCTACAAGGGCATGTTCCTGGCCTACCAGGTCGGCGCCTACTACAAGGATCTGTCGGATCCGCGTTTCGAGACGGCGCTGATCCTCGTCCACCAGCGTTTTTCGACCAACACCTTCCCGTCGTGGAAGCTGGCCCATCCCTACCGCATGGTCGCCCACAATGGCGAGATCAACACGGTGCGCGGCAACAACAACTGGATGGCGGCGCGCCAGGCTTCGGTCGATTCCGAGCTGTTCGGCAACAACATCTCCAAGCTGTGGCCGATCTCCTATGACGGCCAGTCCGATACGGCGTGCTTCGACAATGCGCTCGAATTCCTGTTCCAGGGCGGCTACAGCCTCAGCCACGCCATGATGATGCTGATCCCGGAAGCCTGGGCCGGCAACAAGCTCATGGATGCCGACCGCAAGGCTTTCTACGAATACCATGCAGCCCTGATGGAGCCGTGGGATGGGCCGGCCGCGGTCGCCTTCACCGACGGCCGCCAGATCGGCGCCACGCTCGACCGCAACGGCCTGCGCCCGGCGCGCTACATCGTCACCGACGACGACCGCGTCATCATGGCCTCGGAAGCCGGCGTGCTGCCGGTGCCGGAGGAGAAGATCGTCAAGAAGTGGCGGCTGCAGCCCGGCCGCATGCTTCTGATCGACCTCGCCAAGGGCCGCATCATTTCCGACGAGGAGATCAAGTCGGAAATCGCGACCAGGCATCCCTACAAGACCTGGCTCAATAACACGCAGTTGATCCTCGAGGATCTGAAGCCGGTCGAGCCGCGCGAACTGCGCAAGGATGTCAGCCTGCTCGATCGCCAGCAGGCGTTCGGCTACAGCCAGGAAGACACCAAGCTGTTGATGTCGCCGATGGCGACCACCGGCCAGGAAGCCGTGGGTTCGATGGGCACCGACACGCCGATCTCGGCGATGTCGGACAAGTCGAAGCTGCTCTACACTTATTTCAAGCAGAACTTCGCTCAGGTCACCAACCCGCCGATCGACCCGATCCGCGAGGAGCTGGTGATGAGCCTGGTGTCGTTCATCGGGCCGCGGCCCAACATCTTCGACCTGGTCGGCAATTCGCGCCGCAAGCGGCTCGAAGTGCGCCAGCCGATCCTGACCAATGGCGATCTGGAAAAGATCCGCTCGATTGGTCATACGGAAGACCGTTTCGACACCAAGACGATCGACATCACCTACGGGTCGAGCGAGGGCGCTGCCGGCATGCAGGGCGCCGTCGAACGTCTGTGCGAGCGGGCCGAAGCGGCCGTTGCCGGCGGCTACAACATTATCATCCTGTCCGACCGCCAGGTCGGGCCGGACCGCATCGCCATTCCGGCGCTGCTGGCGACGGCGGCGGTGCACCACCATCTGATCCGCAAGGGACTGCGCACGGCGGTCGGCCTGGTCGTCGAATCCGGCGAGCCGCGCGAAGTGCATCATTTCTGCTGCCTTGCCGGCTACGGCGCCGAGGCGATCAATCCTTACCTCGCCTTCGACACGCTGCTCGACATGCACAAGCGCGGCGAACTGCCGGCCGAGGTCGACGCCTACGAAGTCGTCTCGCGCTACATCAAGTCGATCGGCAAGGGCATCCTCAAGGTGATGTCCAAGATGGGCATCTCCACCTACCAGTCCTATTGCGGCGCGCAGATCTTCGACGCCATCGGGCTGAAGACGGATTTCGTCGAGAAGTACTTTACCGGCACTGCGACGCTGATCGAAGGTGTGGGTCTGGACGAGGTCGCGGCCGAGACGCTCAGCCGCCACAGCGACGGCTTCGGCAACGATCCGGTGCTGCGCAACAGCCTCGAGGTCGGCGGCGAATACATGTACCGCATGCGTGGCGAAGCCCATATGTGGTCGCCCGACGCCGTCGCCACCTTGCAGCACGCCGTGCGCCAGGGCTCGTGGGAGACGTTCAAGGATTACTCGGCGCAGATCGACAGCGAGACGGCCCGGGCCCAGACCATTCGCGGCCTGTTCAGGATTAAGCTGGCGGAAGAGACCGGCCGCAAGAAGGTCGCGATAGAGGACGTGATGTCGGCCGCCGACATCGTCAAGCGTTTCTCGACCGGGGCGATGTCGTTCGGTTCGATCTCGCGCGAAGCGCACACCACGCTGGCGCGCGCCATGAACCAGATCGGCGGCAAGTCGAACACCGGCGAGGGCGGCGAAGAGGCCGACCGTTATTTGCCGCTGCCCGGCGGCGGCAAGAATCCGGAACGCTCGGCGATCAAGCAGGTCGCTTCGGGCCGGTTCGGTGTCACCGCCGAATATCTCGTCAATTCCGATGTCATGCAGATCAAGGTCGCGCAAGGCGCCAAGCCCGGCGAGGGCGGCCAGTTGCCGGGCCACAAGGTCGACGCGACCATCGCCAAGGTCAGGCATTCGACGCCCGGCGTCGGCTTGATCTCGCCGCCGCCGCATCACGATATCTATTCGATCGAGGATCTGGCGCAGCTGATCTACGACCTGAAGAACGTCAATCCGGCGGCCGACGTCTCGGTCAAGCTGGTGTCGGAAGTCGGTGTCGGCACCGTCGCGGCCGGCGTCGCCAAGGCGCGCGCCGACCACATCACCATCTCGGGCTATGATGGCGGCACCGGCGCCTCGCCGCTGACCTCGCTCAAGCATGCCGGCAGCCCGTGGGAAATGGGCCTTGCCGAGACGCATCAGACGCTGGTGCTGAACGGCTTGCGTTCACGCGTGGCGCTGCAGGTCGATGGCGGCCTGCGCACCGGACGCGACGTCATCATCGGCGCGCTGCTCGGCGCCGACGAGTTCGGCTTCTCGACCGCGCCGCTGATTGCGGCCGGCTGCATCATGATGCGCAAGTGCCATCTCAACACCTGCCCGGTCGGCGTCGCGACGCAGGATCCGGTGCTGCGCAAGCGCTTCAAGGGCACGCCCGAGCATGTCATCAACTTCTTCTTCTACGTGGCGGAAGAGGTGAGAGGGCTGCTGGCCGAAATGGGCTACACCCATATCGACCAGATCGTCGGCGACAGCGATCTTCTGGAAAAGCGCGAGATGATCCAGCACTGGAAGGCGCGCGGGCTCGATTTCGGCAAGATGTTCTTCAAGCCGGATGCGCCGCATGAAGCCATACACTGGACCGAGCGGCAGAAGCACCCGATCGACGATGTGCTTGACCGCAAGCTGATCGAGCTGGCCAAGCCCGCGCTTGAGAGCAAGCAGCCGGTCAAGATCGAGGTCGACATCCGCAATGTCGACCGCTCGACCGGCGCCATGCTGTCGGGCGAAGTCGCCAAGCGCTTCAGGCACAAGGGCCTGCGCGAAGACACGATCCAGGTGAAGCTGACCGGCACCGCCGGCCAATCCTTCGGCGCCTTCCTGGCGCGCGGCATCTCGTTCGATCTCGTCGGCGCCGCCAACGACTATGTCGGCAAGGGTCTGTCGGGCGGACGCATCGTCATCCGGCCGCCGGAAGAATCAAAAATCGTCGCGGCGGAATCGATCATCGTCGGCAATACGGTGCTCTATGGCGCAACCGAGGGTGAGGCCTATTTCGCCGGTGTCGCGGGCGAACGCTTCGCGGTGCGCAACTCGGGCGTGGCCGCCGTCGTCGAAGGCGTCGGCGATCATGGCTGCGAGTACATGACCGGCGGTATCGTCGTCGTCATCGGCCAGACCGGCCGCAACTTCGCCGCCGGCATGTCGGGCGGCGTCGCCTATGTGCTGGACGAAGCCGGCGATTTCGCCGCGCGCTGCAACATGGCAATGGTCGAGCTGGAGCCGGTTCCGGAAGAGGACGATCTGATGGAAAGGCTGCTGCATCATGGCGGCGACCTCGACCATAAGGGCCGCGTCGACGTCTCCGGCGACATGACCAGCCATGACGAGGAGCGGCTCTACCAGCTGATCTCGAACCACGTGCATTTCACGGGTTCGGTGCGCGGCCGCGAGATCCTCGACGACTGGACGACCTTCCGGCCGAAATTCCGCAAGATCATGCCGGTCGAATACCGCCGCGCGCTGATCGAGATGGAACGCATGCGCATGGGCGTGGCGGCGGAATAGGCTTTTGAACTTGCCGGGAGGCCCAGGCTTCCCGGCGGAACTTTCAGCGACAGTTTGACCTCTGACGCAAGGTTGCCATGGCTGCCTCAAGGGGTTAACGGGTGCGGCGAACCCCGCACCATCTGGACAGCAGGAACTGGACTATGGGCAAGGTAACAGGCTTTCTCGAAATCGACCGGCAGGTGCACAAGTACCAGCCGGCATCCGACCGCATCCGGCATTTCCGTGAGTTCACGCTGCCGATGTCGGACAAGGAGGTCGAGAAACAGGCGGCACGCTGCATGGACTGCGGCATTCCGTTCTGTCACGGGCCGACCGGTTGCCCGATCCACAACCAGATCCCCGACTGGAACGACCTCGTCTACAATGGCGACTGGGACAATGCGATCCGCAACCTGCATTCGACCAACAATTTCCCCGAATTCACCGGCCGCATCTGTCCCGCGCCTTGCGAGGAAGCCTGCACGCTGAATCTCGAAGACATTCCGGTCGCCATCAAGACGGTCGAGCAGGCGATCGCCGACAAGGCCTACGAAACCGGCCATATCCGGCCCTATCCGCCGGAGAAGAAGACCGGCAAGCGGGTTGCCGTCATCGGCTCCGGCCCGGCCGGCATGGCCGCCGCGCAGCAGCTTGGCCGCGCCGGGCACGAGGTCAGTGTCTACGAGCGTGAGAGCCGCCCCGGCGGGCTGATGCGTTATGGCATTCCCGACTTCAAGATCGAGAAGCACTATATCGACCGCCGCATCGAGCAGATGCAGGGCGAGGGCGTGACCTTCCATTGCGGCGTCAATGTCGGTGTCGACAAGTCCGTGGCAGAGCTGCTCGCCGAATACGATGCGGTGCTCTATTGCGGCGGTTCGGAATCGCCGCGTCCGGCCAACATTCCGGGCGACGATCTCGGCGGCGTCTATGACGCCATGCCCTATCTGGTGCAGCAGAACCGCCGCGTCGGCGGCGAGCCGATCCAGTCGGTGGCGTGGCCGTCGCACCCGATCATCGCCAGCGGCCAGCATGTCGTCGTCGTCGGCGGCGGCGATACCGCGTCCGACTGCGTCGGCACCGCCTTCCGCCAGGGCGCGGTCCGCGTTACCCAGCTCGACATCCGCCCGCAGCCGCCGGAAAAGGAAGACAAGCTTTCGGTCTGGCCCTACTGGGCGACCAAGATGCGGACGTCGTCCTCGCAGGCCGAAGGTGCCGAGCGCGAATTCCAGGTGGCGACGCTCGAATTCATCGGCGAGGACGGCCAGCTGACCGGTGTGAAGTGCTGCGAAGTCGACGAGAAGCGCAAGCCGATCGCCGGCACCGAATTCGTCATCCGCGCCGATCTCGCCTTCATCGCCATCGGCTTTGCCGGACCGGCTGCCGTGGGCGTGGCGAAGGAATTGGAAGGCGAGATGAAAATCGTCACCGACAACCGCCGTTCCAGGAATGTCGAAGCCAACGATCGCGATTACAAGACCAGCGTCGACAAGCTTTACGCCGCCGGCGACGTACGCCGCGGCCAGTCGCTGGTGGTCTGGGCGATCCGCGAAGGCCGCCAGGCGGCACGCTCGATCGACGAGGCGCTCATGGGATCGACGGTGCTGCCGCGCTGAAGCTAACTGATTAGCAGCTTCACCGCCCAATAGAGGCCGATGGCCATCTGGACCGCAAACGCGGAAAATCGAGCCTTGACCGCGTTTGGACTGGTCGACGTGAGATGAATGGCAGACTGGATCAATCGCGCAACGAGAAACCAATACGCAATCGGGTCGGTGATCCCGGTCCGCGAAGTCATCATGGCCAAGGCCATGAGGCCTCCGAAGATTGGAAGTCCCTCAATGCAATTCGCGTGAGCTCGCGCAAGACGCTGTAAAAAGGGCGAAAGACCTGCGTTGTCCGGCGCGAATCCATTGGCGGGGATGCGGCCGCTCAGTACGAGGTGCGTGCGCAAGATCTCCATCCATGTGAGCAATACAAGGGTCCAAGTCACGAACCCAAGCAATGCGTAGCCCGTTGCCGACATATTCGCCCCCAACTTTGACTTCGGCCAAAAACCGATAGTGCCATTGTTCGGCTCGGGGCGGAATTGCCGCCAGGCAGGACCGTCGGTTAAGGAGTTGCCGTCGTCGCGTCCGGCGTGGCGGCTTCTGTCGCCGGCGGCTACGTCTTCGGAGGCCGGGAGAAATCGTCGGCGCGGCCGGGCGACGCCTCGGGGGCCTTGCCCTCGAGGATGAGTTTCTCGCCGGGCAGATCCGGATTGGCCTTGGGCACCGCCGCCGCACCGAGAAGTTCGGAGCCGCCATCGAGCGCCGGATCGTTGAGCAGCATCGGAACCGTGCGGTCGACCACGATGGGGGCGGCGGGCAGAGAGGGCGCCTCAACCGGGGCGCCGGCGGGTGCGGCAGCCGTCACCACGCTTCCCGGCGCTGCCAGGCCGAGGATCTTGGCCAGTGGCTTTTCGGTGTAGAAGGCGAGCTTGCGCTTGCCGGCCTTCGACACGTTGATGCCGTCGTCGGAGCGCAGCCGCACGGCCTGGCCGTTAATATCGGGACCGGTGGTGACGAAGGCGCCGTTCTCGTCGACGAACCCGTCCCAGACATCGACGAATTCGCCGCCGTTCTTCTCGGCGGCCGAGTGGTAGATGTCATTGAAGGCCAACATGTCGGAGGTCATCTTCGGCGCCTTGAAGGCCGGCATGCCGACCCACAGATACGGCACTTTGGTCGACGCCAGCGCCTCGCCCAACGCCTCGGTCCGGCGCTCGTATTCCTTGGTCCAGTTCTCGGAACGCGGCTGCTCGCGCACATCGTTGACGCGCATCTGCTGGCGATCGTTGGAGCCGAGCATGACGACCACGGCTGCCGGCTTCTCCGCCTCGATCAGCGATTTGACCTGTTCGGGCCAGTTGTAGACATCATCGCGCACGAAGCCTGACGAGCCGTTGGCGCGCTGGACGATCCTGATGGCGGGATTGGCGGCAAAGGCGGTGTCGAGGCCCTCGGCAAGGCCACTCGCCATGAAATCGCCGATCACCAGGATGACGCGGGAATCCGGCGTCTTCTCTACAATCGGAACGGCAGGTTCAGCGGGTGCTCGGGGCTTTTTCTTGACCTTGGGCTTTGCCTTGCGGATGTCGAGCGGCGGCTCGATGCGCTCGCTGCGGCGTGGAAACAGAAGATCGCGCAGCGACCAGCCGCGGTTCTGCGGCTGCTCCTGCGCCAAGGCGGGTGTGTGGAAAGTGCCGGCAATTCCCGTCGCCAGGACGACGATGGCCAGAACGAGGATCGGCAAGCGGAAAACGATCACACGGATACGCGCTGCCGTAACCAAGCACCCTCTCCATCCCTTGGTGCATGACCCCTCGGACGGATCATGCGCAGATCGATGCTACAGCGTCACTTGCGCGCGGCAAATGCGCGGCGCGGTAGCTGGCCCTATTTCTTTCTGAGCCATTTGAGCACTTCCATGCTCGGATACCCGTCCTGGGTCAAGCCGACGGTTGCCTGATAGGTCATGATGGCCGTTTTCGTGCCGTCACCGATCTTGCCGTCGAACTTGCCGTCATACAGCCCGTGCTGCGAAAGCCGCTTCTGCAACTCCTGCCTTTCCTCGAAGGAGAGTTTGGTGAAAGGCCGCTTCCAGTCCTGCACCAAACCATTAGAGCCGGCGATTTCGTCCGCAAGAAGGCCGACGGCGAGGGCATATTTGTCGGCGTTGTTGTAGGCCTTGATGACGGAGAAGTTCTTGATCATGAGGAAGGCCGGTCCGCCGCGGCCGTCCGGCACTTTCAGCGTCGCCTTGTCGGTTGCGTTCTTGAACGGCTTGCCATTGGCCCTGGCGACGCCAAGCGCCTGCCATTGTGCCAGCGTCTTCGAGCCGGCGGGCAGCTTGCCGGCCGGAATGGTGACTTCGTAGCCCCAGGTCTTGCCGCCTTGCCAGCCATTCTTCTTCAACAGATTGGCTGATGTCGCCAGCGCATCGGGGATCGAATTCCAGATGTCGCGCTTGCCGTTGCCGTCCATGTCGACGGCATAATGCTGGTAGCTGGTCGGGATGAACTGGGTCTGGCCCATGGCGCCGGCCCAGGAGCCCATCAGGTGGCTTTCGTCGATGTCGCCGCTCTGCAGGATCTTCAGCGCCGCGACCAATTGGGTGCGGGCGAATTTCGAGCGCTTCGGGTCGCCATAGGCGAGCGTCGCCAGCGAGCGGATGACATTGCGCATGATATCGTTGCGCTTGAGGATCTCGCCGTAGTTCGATTCCATCGACCAGATGGCGAGCAGGATGTAGCGGTCGACGCCAAACCTTGCCTCGATCCGGTCCAGCCACGGCTTCCATTTCTTGGCCATCTGCTGGCCGACGGCAACGGACTGGTCATGGACGCGGTTGTCGAAATAGTCCCAGGCGGGCGCGCTGAACTCAGGCTGCGTGCGGGCCTTTTCCAGCACCACCGGGTCGGGTTCGTTGATGCCGCGGAACGCCTGGTCGTAGACCGCGCCGGAAACACCGCCGGCAACAGCGGTGGCGCGGAAGCCGGCGACCCATTGCCGGAAACCGGCATCGGCAAAGGCCGGTCCGGTCGGCATCAGCAAGGCGAGCGAGAGGCTGGCCGCCGTCAGGACGCTGGTAAAGAGTTTTGCGGCACTGCGAACGGACATCTTTTCCTCCTTCTCTATCTCAGGAAAGACCATTCATCGCCGAACCGGGTTAGGAATTAGTTTACCATAGGCGGCGCCTGGAACGAAAAGACAGCTGGATGCTTTACCGGTTGATGTTTCCCCCAATCGCCCGATAATCCACAATTCCGGCGCGAAAATGTCGCGCGCCGGGGATTGCGGAGCAGGCTCTCAAACGGATAATTGACGCATGAAGCGAGTTCGCAAGGCAGTTTTCCCGGTCGCCGGTCTCGGCACGCGGTTCCTCCCGGCCACCAAGGCCATCCCCAAGGAGATGCTGACCGTCGTCGACCGGCCGGTCATCCAGTATGTCGTCGATGAGGCGCGCGAGGCCGGCATCGAACATTTCATCTTCGTCACCGGCCGCAACAAGGCGGTCATCGAGGACCATTTCGATATTCAGTTCGAGCTCTATGACACACTCGCCCAGCGCGGCAAGGACGAGCAGCTGGCCCGCCTGCAGCGGCTGCAGCCGGCGCCGGGGCAGACCTCCTTCACCCGCCAGCAGGTGCCGATGGGTCTCGGCCATGCCGTCTGGTGCGCCCGCGAACTGGTCGGCGACGAGCCCTTCGCGCTGCTCTTGCCCGACATGATCATGCAGTCGGAAAAGAGCTGCATGAAGGCCATGGTCGAACTCTATGAGGAGACCGGCAACAACATCATCGCCGTGCAGGAATGCGATCCGGCCGAGACCCACAAATATGGCATTGTCGGCCGCGGCGAGGACACGCATCACGGCTTCCGCATCACCGAGATGGTCGAGAAGCCCAAGACCGGCACGGCGCCGTCCAATCTCTACATCAACGGCCGCTACATCCTGCAGCCGGAGATTTTCACGATCCTCGAAAGCCAGGAAAAGGGCGCTGGCAACGAGATCCAGCTCACCGACGCGATGCTAAAGCTTGAAAAGCAGCAGCCCTTCTTCGGCTACCACTATCAGGGCCGCACCTTCGATTGTGGGTCGCCGGAAGGATTTGTCGAGGCCAATGTCGCCTTCGCGCTGTGGCGCAGCGACATGAACGAGAACATGGCCGGCGTCATCCGCACGCTGCTCGATGAGATGAAGCCGTCGGAACGTCGCGGCGCGGCGTTCTAGCCTTGCCGTCCAGGCGTCAGCGCTGCAGCTTCAGCCCGAGGTAGATGCTGTTGGCGACATAGTTGCGTCCGGGCAGATTGCTGGTCAGCTTTTCGGTGCGTGCGCGGCTGGTGAGGCCGACATAGCGGTTCAGCCACCATGTCAGCCCGGCCTCGGCGCTCAGCGTCATGTCATGGCCGTCGGAGCCGGTGTAATTGCGCCAGTCGAGGCCAAGGGCTGCGTTGCCGGTCAGGTCGGCGCGGATCTGCCGCTCGCCGGTGAGGCGGCCGGAATAGAGGATGTCGCCGCTCTCGTTGGCGGCCGTTGTGCCTTCGATGGTGGTCTGCCCGGTGAGGCCGATGATGGTGCCGCGCTCGGGCGACCATTTGAGGTCGGCGTTCACGGACGGGCCCGCATTTGCCTCCAGGCTCTTGTCGTCGATTGCTTCGCGAAGCCAGCCGGCCGAGAACTCGCCGGTCAGTTTCTCGCCCATGTCGACTTCGACGCCGGCGCGCGCGCCAAGCCGGGTGGATGACCGCTCGAAGCCGCCCGAGTCGTGACGTAAATCATAGGCGCGGCGGCCGACTTCGACTTCGGCGAAAGGTGTGATGGCGGGCGAGATCTCGTAGCCGGTGCGCAAGGTCGCCGTGTAAAGCGTGGAGTCGCGATCTTTCTGCGACAGTATGGTGCCGTTGGTCAGCTTGGCATCGCCATAGATGTCGTGGGAGACCGCGCCGGTCAGCGCGAAGCTGAGCTTGCCGACATCCTTCTTGATGGCGAGGCTGCCATCGATGGTCTGGCGGTTCGGCTGCGATGTGACGCCGGCAATGGCGTCGGGCGAGGAGGCCGATTCCGGCGCAATCTCGTAGCCGAGCTTGGCGGTGGCGCGCAGTTCATTGTCGAGGTCGACATTGTACGTGCCTTCGATACGACCGCGCCCCTCATTGATCTTCTGGCCAGAAATGCTGTTGCGGAAGGTGCCGTAGCCGTCGATGACCGCCGAATTCTCGCGCCAGTCTGAGGCGGCGGAGAAACGCAGCGCGGTTTCGGACAGCACCGCCGATTTGCCGCCGCTGCTGGAATCGGCGTTCGACGTGACGGTAACGCCTTGCTCCAGCGTCGGCCGCAGCAGGAAGGAGCCGACCTTGATGCCGGTTGCCGCGTACGGGTCGTCCTCGGGCTTTTTCTTCTGGCCTTCGATGGCGTCGGTGCGCTCGGCGCCAGGATCGAGCTTCTGCCAGTCGACGCTGTCGACGGTGAGGGCGCGGCGGTTGGCCGTATCCTGATCCGTATCGGCTGTCGTTGTGTCGGTCGGCGTTGTTCCGGTCGTGGTCTGGTCCGTGGTCTGGCCAGGCTTCTTCTTGTCGGCAGCCTTGGTTTTATCCTTGGTCTTGTCTGCATCGGCGGCGCGCTGTTTTGCCGTCGATGGTCGGCGTGGCTTGACGGTTGGCGGCTGATCGGCGAACGAGTCGTCGGTGGCTGCCGGCTGGTCGAAAATGCTGTTCGCGCCGGCCTGTGATGGGTCGGTGTCGTCAGGCAAGGCGCCATCGCTGGCCGGCACATAGGCGGTTGGCGTGTTTTCCGTGGGGGTGGTGTCGGCAGGCGCCGGCTTGACCTGCGTGTTGGCCTTGCTCAATTGCCTGGCGCGGCGCTGCTGGTCGGACAGAATCGCCGATTCCGAGACCTCGCCGCGCAGTTCGGTTTCCTGGGCATGAAGCGCAGTTGGCCGCAGCAGAGCGAGCACGCTCGTCGCCAAGAGCAGAGCGCAAAAAGCTCTGCCCGTTCGACCTTTTTTCTTTTCAGGAAGGGCCCGCGACATCGTCACCACTGCTTGCGCGGCGCAAGCGCGCCATACTTACCGAACCGTAAACGGGGATGGTTAACGGGAGGTTGAAGGGGTGCCTGTCAGACCTGGCCGGACGGCAATTCTGTTGGACAGGCGAACGGCAACGCGCTAATCGCATCAGCCATGCATGCGGGACCCCCAGAAAAGAAGCCTCTGGACAGCCAGGCTTCGATCGCCTCGGCGCTGAGAACGGTAGCCACGGAACAGGCCGGCGTGGCGGCATTGGCCGCTGCGCTGGAAAACGGACTGGCCGAACCCTTCGCCCAAGCCGTCGACATTATCTCGCGCATCGATGGCCGGGTTATCGTCACCGGCGTCGGCAAAAGCGGCCATATAGGCTCCAAGATTGCCGCCACGCTGGCGTCGACCGGCACGCCCGCCTTCTTCGTCCATCCGGCGGAGGCCAATCATGGCGACCTCGGCATGATCGCCAGGGATGATGCCATCATCGCCATGTCATGGTCCGGCGAGAGCAAGGAATTGATGGGCATCGTCGCCTATTCCAGGCGCTTCTCGATCCCGCTGATCGCGATTACCGCCGGCGCGACCTCGGCGCTGGCGCGTGCAGCCGACGTGGTGCTGCTTCTGCCGTCTGTGCCGGAAGCCTGTCCGCACGGCCTGGCGCCGACGACTTCGACGCTGCTGCAAATGGTCGTCGGCGATGCGCTGGCCATCGCGCTGCTCGAAGCGCGCGGTTTCACCCCCGACCATTTCCGCACCTTCCATCCCGGCGGCCAGCTCGGCGCCAATCTGACGCAGATCCACGAGATCATGCATGTCGGCGACAGGCTGCCGCTGGTGGCATCGGGCACCGGCATGCGCGAGGCGATCCTGGAATTGTCGAGCAAGGGCTTCGGCTGCGTGGCCATCACAGCGGCCGACGGCGCGTTGGTAGGCATCATCACCGATGGCGACATCAGGCGCCATATCGGCAGCAATCTCATGGAGATGAGCGTCGATCAGGTGATGACGAAAAAGCCGAAGACGGCCACCCCCGACACGCTGGTGGCGACGGCGCTGCAGGCCATCAACAACTCGGCCATCACCAGCCTGATGGTGGTCGAGGGCAGGCGGCCAGTGGGACTGGTCCATCTGCATGATCTGCTGCGCATCGGCGCCGCCTAAGATGTATCAATATTCAGGTGAGGCCGGTCTGCAAACGCAGGTTTCCTGCGCTTCCGGTGCTCACGTACTTTAAGTACGCTCCGCTCCGGTTCTCGGAAACCAGCGTTTTCGACTCGGCCTGACCTGAATCTCGACACATCTTGCGCGTCGGTGCTGTCTGAAAATCTAGACAGCCTCGACCGTCAGTTCCAGATCGGTGTCGGCCGAACTGACGACACGCACCTGTGTGCCGGCCGGCAGGTCGGGACCCGACACGCGCCACAGCGTGTCGCCGAGCTTGATGCGGCCGCGGCCGTCCTTGATCGGTTCGGCAAGGGTGGCCATCTTGCCGACCTGCTGCGCGCCGCGCCGGTTGAGCAGCGGCTGGTCGGTCGCGTCATGACGCCCGCCAACCAGCTTCTTGCCGGCGAAGGCCGAGACCAGCGACAGCGCCAGGAAGGCAAGGACCTGGATTTCCCAGGTCCAGAAGCTTGCGTCCCAGATGAGCAGCGAAATCAGGCCGATCACCAATGCGGCGATACCGATCCACAGCATGAAGATGCCTGGCGCGATGACCTCCATCACCAGGAGGACGAGGCCCAGTACCATCCAGTTCCACGGACCAAGTTCAGAGATAATGCGGTCGAACATGGGAGTATGCTCCTAGTTCTTGTTTGAGAGCATGATCTTCTGGACAAAACGGTTCCCGTTTGTCTGGGAAAACCGGTTCCCACTTTTCGGGATCATGCTCCCATGATCTCAGTTCTCGCCTAGCCTCAATTCTCGCTTGGGCGAACCACCGGAGGGCGGGCGGCCTGCCGCGCGGCGCCGGCGGTGCCTTCGCTGCGGAACACTTCCTTGGCGATCTCGCTAATGCCGCCGAGCGTGCCGATCAGCGCCGAGGCTTCCATCGGCATCAGCACAACCTTGCTGTTGTTGGCGGTGCCGATTTTGCCCATCGCTTCGGTGTATTTCAGCGCCACGAAGTAGTTGAGCGCCTGCACGTCACCCTTGGAGATGGCTTCCGACACAACCTGGGTGGCGCGCGCTTCGGCCTCGGCCGAGCGTTCGCGCGCTTCGGCGTCGCGGAAGGCGGCTTCCTTGCGGCCTTCGGCCTCGAGGATCTGCGACTGCTTGAGGCCTTCGGCGGCAAGGATCTGCGCACGCTTGTTGCGTTCGGCCGTCATCTGCCGGCCCATCGATTCGATGAGGTTGGCCGGCGGGTTGATGTCCTTGATCTCGACGCGGGTAATCTTGATGCCCCACGGATGCGCCGCCTCATCGACGACGCGCAGCAGGCGCTCGTTGATGGCGTCGCGGTTCGACAGCAATTCGTCGAGGTCCATCGAGCCCATGACGGTACGGATGTTGGTCATCGTCAGGTTGAGGATGGCGTTCTCCAGGCCGGCGACCTGGTAGGCGGCCTGCGCGGCATTCAGGATCTGGTAGAAGGCGATGCCGTCG
This sequence comes from Mesorhizobium sp. P2_B11, assembly GCF_056404855.1. Taxonomy (NCBI): domain Bacteria; kingdom Pseudomonadati; phylum Pseudomonadota; class Alphaproteobacteria; order Hyphomicrobiales; family Phyllobacteriaceae; genus Mesorhizobium; species Mesorhizobium sp. P2_B11. The sequence continues at coordinate 250,885 of NZ_JBFUDF010000004.1, read as the reverse complement.
ACACCGACAATGGCGTTGTCGCGGGTGATGATTTCCTGGCTCGGAACGTCGAGCACCTGCTCCATCATGTTCATCTTGGCGCCGATACGATCGACGAACGGCACGATGAGGTTGAGGCCCGGGCTCAGTGTTTTGGTGTAACGGCCAAACCGCTCCACGGTATAATTATAACCTTGCGGGATTGTCCGGATGCCTTTGATAAGAAGCACCAACACCAGAAAGGCAAGTGCACCAATCGCAATACCGAAACCACTGAAGTCCATTTGAATCTCCCTCAGATGCCGGCCATGGCGTTGATTCCATGCAGCCGACTTCACCAAACACTTAGGTGTGTTTCAATAATGTTACAATCAGGTGATCGCTGATTATTAGTGGATGGAAGAGCGCGACAGAGGCGATCGATCGCCTCAACGTGGCGGGCTCAGACCCAGCCCGATAGCTCGCGCCGCACCATCGCCTCGATCACCGCCATGCCCTCGGCACTGTCGTTGAGGCATGGGATGTGGGCGAATTTCTCGCCGCCGGCATGATGGAAGGTTTCGGCCGCCTCACGGCCGATCTCGTCCAGCGTCTCGATGCAGTCGACGGAAAAGCCCGGGTTGACGATGGCGATCGATTTCACGCCGTCCTTCGCCAGTTTCTCGACCGTCTTGTCGGTGTAGGGCTGCAGCCATTCCTGTGCGCCGAAGCGCGACTGGAAGGTGATGATCAGTTTCTTTTCATCCCACCCCAGTCGTTCACGCAACAGCCGTGTCGTCTTCTGGCAGTGGCAGTGATAGGGATCGCCCTTCTCGAAATAGGGCTTCGGGATGCCGTGATAGGAGGTGATGACCACCTCCGGCTCGAAATCGAGGGTCGCCAGATGCCGCTCGATCGAACGCGCCAGCGCCTCGATATAGACCGGCTCGTCATAGTAGGGCGGCACGCTGCGGACCGCCGGTGCTGCCCGCATCTTCATCAGCGCGCGAAACAGCTGGTCGTTGGCGGTCGCGGTGGTGGTCGCCGAATATTGCGGATAGAGCGGGAAGGACAGGATGCGGTCACAGCCCTGGTCGACCAGCCTTTGCGCGACGCTCGCGGTCGACGGGTTGCCGTAGCGCATCGCCCAGTCGACGACGACATCTGGCAGGTCGCGCAGCGTCTCGGTCAGCTTCTCGCTCTGGGCGCGGGTGTAGGTGCGCAGCGGCGACTCGTCCTTCTCGCGGTTCCAGATCCTGGCGTAGTTGGCGCCGGACTTCTTCGGCCTCGTCGTCAGCACCAGGCCATAGAGGATCGGATACCAGATCGCCTTGTTGAGCTCGATGACGCGCGGATCGGACAGGAATTCGCGGAGGTAGCGCCACATCGGCTTGAAATCGGTGCCGTCGGGCGTGCCGAGATTGACCAGCATGACGCCGATCTTGCCTGCCTTGACCGGCGGATGTCCGGCCGGCAGCGGGCCGAGCGCTTTCGCGGCTTTGGGGTCAATCGTCATGGCAATTCTCCGGACACGCCGCGAAACTAACGGTGCCGCGCCCGTTTTCAATGCCACGTCTGGCCGCACCTGTCCGGAAAAGCAACACCCGCCCGGCTGACCGGACGGGTGTTGCGGATTTCTGGCGGCTCTAGTTGGCCGCCGGCGGGATGGTCAGCGTCGCGCCGACAGGCAGCCGGCGTGGCTCGTAACCCTTGTTGGCCTCGGAGATCACCTTCCATTTGGCGCCGTCGCCATAGGCCTTCTTGGCCAGGTCCCAATAAGTGTCGCCGGCGACGATGACATGGCTGGCCTCGGCCGGCTTTGCCGGCTCGGCGGGGGCGGGCGTTGCGGGGGCAGGAGCTGCCTCTGCCGGTTTGGCCGGTTCGGCAGGCGCAGCCGCCGGGGCCGTTTCCGCCGGGACAGTCGGCGGCGTGGTGGTGATGTCGCCGGATCCTGCCGGCAAAGCGGGCATCGCCGGCTCCGCTGCTGGAGCTGCCTCGGCAGGCTTTGCCGGTTCGGCTGGAGCAGGTGCCGGTTCGGCAGGCTTGGCCGGTTCGGCGGCCGGAGCCGCGGCTACGGTTGCCGCGATCTCGGTGATGCGGCCGTCGAGCTTGGGCGTATAGGGCCGGTGCGCGGCGAGATAGTCGGCGACCACCTGTTCCAGGCCGGGGCCGAAATCATAAGCGTTCTTGGCCTTGTCGGCGAAGACCTTGTAGCCGTCRCCGCCCTGGCGGACGTAATTGTTGGTAGCGACCAGATAGTCCTTGTCCGGGTTGATCGGCGCCCAGGCGCCGCCTTCCATCACCTCGACCGACTTGACGCGGCCGGCATTGGGCGCAACCGACCTGTCGAAGGAATATTTGAGACCTGCCACCTGCGGGAAGCGGCCGGCGCCGTCCTCGACCTGGCTGACGCCGTTTTCCAGCCCGGCAACCAGATCCTTGCCGGAAATCTGGAAGGTCGCCAGCGTGTTCTGGAACGGCAGCACGGTCAGCACCTCGCCCATGGTCACGGTGCCCTTGTCGATAGAGGCACGCAGGCCGCCGCCATTGGAGACGACGATCTCGACGCCCTGTCCCTTGACGCGGTCGAGGATGGCGTCGGAGACGAGGTTGCCCATCGCACATTCCTTGGTGCGGCAATTCTCGCGGCTGCCGTCGATGGCCTCGGTGGTCTCGGCCACTTCCTTGTTCTTCAGCGCCTCGATCGGCGCGCCGAGTTCCTTGATACGGGCAAGCACGGCGGGATCAGGCGTGATCGACTTGTCGAGGAAGATCGGATCGCCGCTGGCTTCCTTGACGTTGCCATTGTCGTCGAACACGACCTTGAACTCGCCGAGATATTTCGAATAGGACGCCGCCTGCACCACCGGCACCTTAAAACCGTCGGGGTTGTCGACCATGGTCGGGTAGGGGCCTTCAGCCTTCGGGTCGGTGTTGGACAGAAGCGAATGGCTGTGGCCGCCGACGACCACATCGATGCCGGGGATCTTGGCAATGACATCGCGTTCGCGCCGGTAGCCGATATGGGTGACGGCGATGATCTTGTTGACGCCTTGCGCCTTCAGCTTCTCGACTTCCGCGGTGATCGACTTGACGTCGTCGGCGATGGTGATGTTGGGGCCGGGCGAGGACAGCTCCGGCGTGTCGTTGGTGACGGCACCGATGATGCCGATCTTCTGGCCGCCAACCTCGAGCACGATCGACGGCTTGATCTTGCCTGCGGCGCCGGACTTGTCGTTGGCCACGACATTGGCGCTGACAACCGGGAACTGCGCCTTGTCCAGGTAAGGCACCAGCGCGCTCTCGCCATCGTCGAACTCATGATTGCCGAGCGTCACCGCATCGGGCTTGATCTGATTGAGAAACTCTTCCTCCGCAGTGCCCTTGTAGGTGATGTAGAAGAGCGAGCCCTGGAAGCTGTCGCCGGCATTGAGCAGCAACACGTTCTGGCCTTCGAGCTTCTTGCGCTCCTGGGCAATCGCGGTGACCAGCCGGCCGGCGCCGCCGATGCATTCGCCCTTGGTCTCCTCCTCGGCCGAGCAGGTCGACTCATATTTGTTGTTGCCTTCGATGCGGCTGTGCCAGTCGTTGAAATGCAGGATGTTCAGCGTGTAGTCGGCAAAGGATGGTGCGGCCGACAGGCCAAGCGTCGAGGCAGAAAGGGCGGCAATGGCAGCGAGCTTCTTCATCTTCGTCTCCCGGATGGAACCTTGATCAAAGCGTTCAACGCTCTTGCTTGACTGCAGGATAACAGCCAGCTTTTCCAGCATGTTCACATCGCGGTTGTGGCGATGCAAGAGGAATCAGGGCGGGCGAAATCGGCATCGGTTTGCCGGCGCAAAAAAGGCGGCGGCATCGCGCCGCCGCCTTTTCGCAAGGCCGTATGAGACAGGCTCAGCCGCGCCTGGTCAGCACGAAGTTCTGACCGGCAGAGCTGGTGCAATTCAGCTGGTTGATCGACACCAGCAAGCAGTTGAAAGCGATCGGCTGCTGCCGGATCAGCGAGGTGCCGTTGATCTCGACCGCGGTGGGTCCGGTCTTGGTGTAGCTGCCATTGGCGAATTTCTCGCCGGTCTCTGCCGAAACGGTGGTGAAGACGCCACCGTTCAAGGTCGAGACCGCCTTGCCTTCGGCGTTCAGCCATGAGCCTTCGACGCCTCGCGGCTGCGATGCGATCGGCGGTCCGTCGGAACCGCCGGTGGTGCAGGCGGCAAGCATCGTCGCAAGAACGCCCGCCGCGCCTGCCGAAAGAATTTTGCGCGCAATCGTCATATGAAATCCTCTCCTGACGCATCGGCCCAATCGCCAAACGACGTTTGGGAAGCACGATGTGCGTGGCCTCAAGTTTCCAGAGCGGTCCCTCGTGCGCCCCAGGGGGCGCACACTGCTCTCGTCCGCATCCCTTCAATCGCCCGATTTCCGGGCGATTGCAAGGCAGTGAGGCAGGGGTATGGAACCGCTATCGGACGAGGATGTTGCGGAATTGCCACGGGTCGTTTTTGTCGAGGTCCTCCGGGAACAGACCCGGACGGTTATCGAGCGGCGTCCAGTCGGTGTAGTAGCCCTTGACCGGCCCGAGATACGGGGACTGCACTTCCAGGCAGCGCTTGTAGTCCATCTCGTCGGCCTCGACGATGCCGGCCTCCGGGTTTTCCAGCGCCCAGACCATGCCGGCGAGCACGGCCGAGGTGACCTGCATGCCGGTGGCGTTCTGGTAGGGGGCCAGCTTGCGGGCTTCGGCCAGCGACAGCTGCGAGCCATACCAGTAAGCGTTCTTGTCGTGGCCGTAGAGCAGCACACCGAGCTCGTCGACACCGTCGACCAGTTCGTTCTCATCAAGCACATGGTGGACCGGCTGCGGCTTGCCGGCGGCGCCGAACATTTCGTCAAGCGACAGCAGCGCGTCATTGCAGGGATGATAGGCATAGTGGCAGGTCGGGCGGTATTGGACCTTGCCCTTCTTGCCGCGCACGGTGAAGAAGTCGGCGATCGAGATCGCCTCGTTGTGGGTTACCAGCAAGCCGTATTGCGCGCCTGGCGTCGGGCACCAGGAGCGTATGCGCGTGTTGGCGCCGGGCTGTTCGAGATAGATCGCCGCCTTGGAGCCATGCTTGTGCTCCTTGCCGTTCTTCGGCATCCATTTCTCATGCGTGCCCCAGCCGAGCTCGGCCGGTTGCAGGCCTTCCGAGATGAAGCCCTCGACCGACCAGGTGTTCCAGAACACATTCATCGGCTTCGGCTTCTTGGTGCGCTGGGTGTCGCGCTCGGCGATGTGGATGCCCTTGACGCCGGCCTTCTTCATCAGCCTGGCCCAGCCGTCGCGGTCGTCCTGCGCCGGTTCGGAAAATTCGAGGCCAAGATCGCCGGCAAGGTTCAGCAGCGCCTGCTTGACGAACCACGACACCATGCCCGGATTGGCGCCGCAGGTCGAAACCGCCGTCGCACCGCCGGGCTTGTCGTGCTTTTCCTTGATCATCGCCTCGCGCAGCGCGTAGTTGGTGCGGCTGGCATTGTCGGCCTTGGCGTCGAAGTAGAAGCCGAGCCAGGGCTCGACGACGGTGTCGATGTAGAGCACGCCGAGCTTGCGGCAGAGCCGCATCAGGTCGACCGAGCCGGTGTCGACCGACAGATTGACACAAAAGCCCTGGCCGCCGCCATTGGTCAAAAGCGGGGTCAAAAGCTTCTTGTAGTTCTTCTCGGTCACATGTTCCTGGACGAAGGCTATGCCGCGCTCGTCGAGCAGCTTGCGGTCGGTGTCGAGCGGGTCGACGACCGTCATGCGCGACTTGTCGAACTTGAAATGGCGCTCGATCAGAGGCAGCGTTCCCCGTCCGATCGAACCGAAGCCGATCATCACGACAGGGCCGGTGATTTCACCGTAAACGGGCCAGTTTTCATTCGCCATTTTATCGAGCACTCCTTCAAAAGACCCCGCAAAAGCCGGGAAAACACGCACAAAACCGGGCATTTCGCCCGGTGCTCATGCGCTACATCACAGATCATTGTCACAAACCAGTGAAAAGCGCCAACCCGCTTCTAGCCGTCAGTGGCCATGTGGTTAAGGACGCCCGTCAGCCGGTCGCGGTCAGTGGTCATGCCCTTATACAGTTCGAGCTCAGTGAATGATCTGCTAGTTGGGGGCGTTGATGGATTGGGGCATGGCGGCATTCTCGAACCTTTGGCGGTTCAGGCTAGCCGGTGAGAACTTCAGCCCAAGCGCTTGGGCAATCACCGGGGCGGCACTCTCTTGGTTCAGGGCATCCGGATCGGGCCCTCCAATCCACCGATTTGGTTGCCGCAGGAAGCCGACGCTGCAATGTCCTGTGCCTTCGCATCCCGGCATGATTACGATTGCGGGCCACCATTTGTAGGGCGCGCCAGCGCCGCGGCTGAGCTGGATTGTTTGCCCGCCGGGAGCGGTCACATCAATCTCTTCCAACCAGAATGGGACCAGGAAGCCACCTTCGTCCCTTCCCTTGGATGTGACGGCGTAAGTGGACTGCGTCGGTTGCTCTCGTGAATGAAGAATACAGAGATCTTTCACATATTCGAAATCGCCGGAACCGTAGCGCAGTTCAGGATACTGTCTAACTCTTTGTGCATAAACCCCGGTACTGCCGGCCTTAAGGTCCTCGAAAACCCGCGAACATGACTCCTTGCTTCCAACGCGAAACGCGTAGGTCGAGCGGAATCCGCTGTTCGATTCGTAGGCCACGGGCAGATCGTAGAATTCGACCAATTTATTGGCCACGTATCCCAACCTTCCGGAATCGTTCTTGACTAGCAAGATGTCGGATTCCGGCGAGAACGCCAGGTGGGTCCTCCCGTTTTTCTGAGCCAGGTCGGTCGAGAGCTTGTCGAAAGCCGTTTGACTCATGACGGCCAGCACCGCGTAGCCGCCAAACCAAAGACAAGGAGCCAAAAGCCACCATCGGCTTACTCGTCCAAAAGCTGATTCCAGTGCCAGTGAAATGAAGCCTGCGTTGACAGGCACGAGCAACAAAAGCCCGCCGCCAAACATAATAATTATGGATCCGATGGTGGTGATCTGGACTACAAAGAACACCGTAGCCAGCGCAAACCAAAGAAGAGAAAAGGGCATTTTTGGAGGCCTCCTCTCTCATTCTTGAACGTCGGCTGTTAAGATCAGCTGAAGTGTCCGCTGCAAACTACGCGTCAAATATTGCGTATGGCCTAGTCGTTCGCGCTTTTGACTAGAACATCGCTCCAAGTCGCTCGACCAAGCGGTCGCGGTCAGCGGTCATGCCCTTGTAGTCGAGTTGAGCCTCATCCAGGGTCAGCAATTGCGCGGCGAAAGAGGCGGCAAGCGTTGCCCGGTCCGGGTGCCGCGCCAGCACCTTCAGCGGGTCGAGATGGATGCGGATGGTGAACAGGATGTCGCGCGACACGGGCAGCTTGCGCAGTGTCTGGCGCTCGACGCGGATGAAGGCGTGCGCCTTTACGTCGCCATCCGGGAAGCGTGACGGGCGGTTGGTGGCGCGGTCGATGCGCTCGACATTGGAGAGCGGATGATAGAGCGCGTCGTCGGCCTGGATCGACCAGTTGAAGCGCTCGACGGCCTGACCCTGGAGGCCGTCGAACATGCGGTTGATAAGCTCGGCCGGCCTGGTGCCCGGACCGAAGCCCGGCACCGGTGCGTGAATCTCCTGCAGCGGCCGCCCGAATTTTTCGACCAGTAACCAGGATGAGGGGAAGCACAGCGAGCCGGCGGCGAGCCGCCAGCCGCTGTCATCGCGGCGCATCAGGATCAGGTCTTCCTGAACGAGCAGCGAGGCCGCGACCAGCGGGGCGTCGCTGAAGAGATCGGCTTTGTTGCCTTCGGCGCCAATCACCTCGATCCCGGCGGCCGTGCGCCTGTAGATTTCAGGAAATGTCGCCAGCAGATGCGCTTCGATGAGGTCGCGCACTTCGCGCTGGGCGTCGCGCGTGCCGTTCTCCTCGACAAACACTTTGCCGGGGATTTCGGCATAGAGCCGCCGCTTTTCGGCGAGATGGTCGATGAGGTGTCCGTCGACCTCGATCCATTTGTCGAGCTCGAGCGGCTTCAGCCCGATGGTGAAGAGCTTTGACGAGCCATCATAAGGCGTGTGCGTGGGCAGGCGAGAATTCATGCTTGGGTGAGGTCCAGTCCGGCGGCGGTCACTCTCGCGGCAACTTCGTATCAGGCCAATGTTGCCGGGATCAAGCCGCGCAGGGAGTTGCCGACATAGATAGCCTTGGCGGACTGCAGATCGTCATAGCTGTAGATGGCTTCCTGGGCGCGGCCTTCGTCCAAAAGCTCGGCGCGCAATACGCCAGGCAGCAGGCCGCAGTCGAGCCGGGGTGTCATCAGCATGCCATCGCCGAAATCGGCGAACACATTGGTGATGGTGCCTTCGCAGATCTCGCCGCGCTCATTGGCCAAAAGCACCTCGTCGGCCTGGGTGATCAGATATTCGGCGCGGGCATGGACATAGACCTGCCGGCGGCTGGTCTTGTGACGTAGTAGGGTATCGCCAGAATTGAGCCGAACCCGCGCCAGTTGCAGTCGCCAGACCTTGTCGGCGGCGAGCGGCTCGTAAGGCTGGACCGAGGCCGTCACCTCACCATTACGCTGCAGGACGAGCCGGGTGCGCAGCACCGTCTGCTGCGCCCCGACAGTGTGCGCCAATATCTCGCCGACCCGCTGCGGATCGCAGGCAAAGCCCAGTTCTTCCGCCGAGCCGTAGAGGCGCGCAAGATGACGTTCGAAGCGCAGGAAACCCTGGCTGGGCTCCCAGCGCATGGTCTCGATCAGCTCGAAGTCGGCGGTGTTCCCGTCGCGAAGCGCGCCTTCAGCAGACACTCCTGATACTCCTCCTCGGCCGTCGAATCGAAGACGACGCCGCCGCCGACATTGTAGACGGCGTCGCCGCTGGAAAAGAGCGAGATGGTGCGGATCGCCACGGAAAATCGCATCGTGCCGCCGGGCGCGATCCAGCCGATGGCACCACAATAGACGTCGCGCGGCGTGGCTTCCAGCTCATGCAGGATTTCCATGGCGCGGATCTTTGGCGCGCCGGTGATCGAGCCGCAGGGGAACAGAGCCGCGAAAATCTGGCGGATGCCGAGGTCAGGCAACAGCTTCGCCCGCACACGGCTCACCATCTGGTGGACGGTCGGGTAGCTCTCGATGCGGAACAGTTCCGGCACCTCCAGCGTGCCGACCTCGCTGATCAGCGAGATGTCGTTGCGCAGGAGATCGACGATCATCCGGTTTTCGGCCTGGTTCTTTTCGTCATTGCGCAGGAATGCCTTCAGCCGCGCGTCCTCGGCCTTGGTGGCGCCGCGCGGTGCGGTGCCCTTCATCGGATGGGTTTCGATCATGCCTTCGGTGTCGATCTCGAAGAACAGTTCGGGCGAGCGCGACAGGACGATCGGATCACCGAGCGAAATCAGCGCGCCGTATTTGACCGGCTGGCGACCGGTCAGCGCGTCGAAGGCGGCGAGCGGGTCGCCGGACCACTGCGCATGGACCGGAAACGTAAGATTGCCCTGGTAACAATCGCCCTTGCGGATGTGGTCGTGCAGGCGTGTGAAGCGCTTGGCGTAATCCTGGGCGGACCAACTGGCCCTGGCGTCGAAGATGGGGCCATTGGTAGCCGGCGCGGCGGCGCGCGGCACGGCCTCTTCGACGGGAGCATCGAAGACACCCAGACAGACAAGCGGCGCGCGGCGGCCCGCGGGCAGCAGCGGCACCAGCTTCGGCTCGAGCAAATAACCCGCTTCGTAGGAGAAGTAGCCGGCCAGCCATTTGCCGGCGTCCGACGCCGCCTGCGCGGCAGCCAGCGCCGGCAGAAAATCCTTGGCATCATGGGCGACGATGATGTCGGCCGGGCGGTCGAAGACCAGCTGACGGCCGCTTTCGTCGTTGCGGAAGATGGCAGAGGGCAGGGGCATGGGGCTCGGGTGCTGCGGTCGATGACGCCAGAACCGCTCTATATGGGGGGCGGGCGGCGTGCAATCGAGGGAGCGGCGTCGCAAGGCGCAAAGACGGTGGCGCTTGCGAAAACAAAAGCGGCGCCCGAAGGCGCCGCCTTGTCGGCCTTATCGCCGATGATCGGGGTCAGGTGTTGTTGGCGGTCCCCGCGGTCGGGAACTGGCGTGCGAACTCCGTCTCGTCGCCGGCGGCAAGCAGCTTGGCCTGTTCGATCCACTTTTCGCGGGCGATGCGGCCGTCGAAATTCAGCGTGTCCTCGATGCGCTTGACGTCGGCCGCCGTCCAGGCGGCGATCTGGGCGTAGGTCGTGACGCCGAGGCCCTTGAGCAGCTTGTCGTTGACCGGGCCGATGCCGATCAGGCGGCGCAGATTATCGGCCTTCGCAGCTGTCGGGGCAGCCTCCTTCGGGGCTTCGGCCGGCCTTGAAGCTGCGGGCTTCGGAGCGGCGCTCGCCTTGGCGGCGGCAGGTTTGCTGGCAGCCGGCTTGGCGGCCGCGGACTTGGCCGCAGCTGGCTTGGCGGCGGCAGGTTTGGCCGCTGCGGGCTTGGCGGGCGCGGCCGGCTTCGCGGCCGGAGCGGATTTGGCCGTTGCGGGTGTGGACACCAGCGCTGCCGGCGCCGAGGGCTTGGCCGATGGAGCAGACGTTTCACGCAGCCGGCGTTCGAGATCGGCGCGGGTCTTGCCGCAGGCGTCGAGTTCGCCGGTCAGACGATCGGCATCGGCGCGCAGCCTGTCGCGCTCGCTACGGGTGCGGTCGAGGTCGCCGCGCAGGCTGTCAAGCTCGCCGCGCAGCCGGCCCCAGATAAACCAGCCAACCAACAAACCTACAAGGAACGCCAGGACAATGTAGAAGAAGGTCATCGTCTCTCTCCAGTCGGATCCGTCCGCCGCCGCCTCAAGTCATGACCTTGGCAGACAAGGATCATCCAATGGTGGTTCGGCGGTTCAGGGAACAGCCGGTCTGTCGTCGACTGCCGGCGCTCGGCTTTCCCGCCCATTGCCAACCGTCGCTGTCGCATTCGCCAGACCGCTGCCATGGGCCGGGATGCTGTCCGGCCTGAGCCGCGCGCCCGGCTGAGCTTCAGTCGGAAAGCTATCATACGGCTTCTGGAAAGCTAACGGAAAATTTCACCGGAGAGTTCTTCAAGAACAGGTATTTAGAACAAGAACAGAGCTGCCGTCACATGCATTCCGGCTAAACTGTTCTGCGATTTCTCAAAGTCGAGGCGGCCGCCGAACCTGTCGCTTTGCGCCACCGGTCCAACGGGTGGGTGACGTCAACTGTCGAGCGCTTCCAACTCGTCGATCAGGCCGCCGATCACGCCAAGGCCGATCTGCCAGAAGGCGGGGTCGGTGGCGTCGAGGCCGAAGGGCGCGAGAAGCTCGGAGTGATGCTTGGTGCCACCGGCCCGCAGCATCTCGAAATACTTGTCCTGGAAGCCGTGCTCGGCGTTCTGGTAGACGGCGTAGAGCGAGTTCACCAGGCAGTCRCCGAAGGCATAGGCGTAGACATAGAAGGGCGAGTGGATGAAGTGCGGGATGTAGGTCCAGAAGACCTCGTAGCCCTCACGCAGTTTGATCGCCGGCCCCAGGCTTTCGGCCTGTACCTCGAGCCAGAACTGGCCGAGCTTGTCGGAGGTCAGCTCGCCGTTCTTGCGCTCGGCATGCACCTTGCGCTCGAACTCGTAGAAGGCGATCTGGCGCACGACGGTGTTGATCATGTCCTCGACCTTCTGGGCGAGCATGGCCTTGCGCTCGCGCTTGTCGGTGGTCTGGTCGAGCAGCGAACGGAAGGTCAGCATCTCGCCGAAGACAGATGCGGTCTCCGCCAAAGTCAGCGGCGTCGAGGCCATCAGCGCGCCCTGGCCGCCGGCCAGCACCTGATGCACGCCATGGCCGAGCTCATGCGCCAGCGTCATCACATCGCGCGGCTTGCCCATGTAGTTGAGCAGGACGTATGGGTGCGCCGAAGGCACGGTCGGATGCGCAAAGGCGCCGGGCGACTTGCCGGGCCGCACCGGCGCGTCGATCCAGTTGCGGTCGAAGAAGACGCGGGCGATTTCCGCCATATCAGGCGAAAAGCGCTGATAGGCCGACAGCACGGTGTTCCTGGCGTCGTCCCAGCGGATCACTGCCTGCGGTGTCTCGGGCAAGGGGGCGTTGCGGTCCCAGTGGTTCATCACATCCATGCCGAGCCAGCGTGCCTTCATCGCATAGTAGCGGTGCGACAGGCGCGGATAGGCCTCGCGCACGGCCGACGCCAGCGCATCGACCACGCTGCGCTCGACACGGTTGGCGAGGTGGCGTGAATCGGCGATGTCCTCGAAGCCGCGCCAACGGTCGGAAATCTCCTTGTCCTTGGCCAGCGTGTTGGTGATCAGCGTGAAGGTGCGCAGGCTCTTGCGGAAGGTTGCGGCCAGCGCCTCGGCGGCGCGGCGGCGCACCTCGCCGTCGGCGTCCTGCAGGCGGTTCAGCGCCGGCTCCAGCGTCAGCTCCTCGCCGTCTATGTCGAAGCGCAGATCGGTCATCGTCTCGTCGAACAGGCGGTTCCAGGCGCCGCGCCCGGTAATCGACTTCTCATGGAAAAGCTGCTCGACGCGGTCCTCGAGCTGGTAGGGCTTGTCCAATCTGAGATCGACCACCCAGGGCCGGTAGTGGGCAAAGCCGGCGTCGGCGGCAAGGGCTGCTTCGAGCGCCTTGTCGTCGATCAGGTTCAGCTCCAGCGCAAAAAACAACAGATGCGCGCTGGCGTCGGTCATCTTCTCCTGGATGTCGCCATAGAGCTTGGCGCGCTGCGGATCGGCGGTGTTGCCGGCATAGACCAGGCCGGCATAGGAGACGATGCGGCCGATCAGTTCTTCCAGCGCCTCATAGGCGCTCAGCGCCTCGCCGAGCTTGCCGGCGCTGCCGCGCTCGGCCTCCGCGGCCAGCGTCCCCTTCCAGCGGTTCTCGAAGGCGACGGCGTCGGCCGCCGCCTTCGCGATGTCGCGCTTCAGCTCGGGCGCCTCCATGCCTGAATAGAGATCGCCGAGGTTCCATTCCGGCAGGTCGCCGAGTTCCGCCGCGCCCTGACCGGACGCCGCCGCCGCAAGCTGCCGACCGAGAATCCTGCGCATCAACAATTACCTTCTGGAATCAAGGGGAAAGGGCAAGCCGGTCAAATCCTAAGGAATTCATTCACCGGGTTTTTTGAAACCTTGTTTAGAACCCTGTGCCAGGATGATCCATGGGAATTTCCCGGGCGGACAACTCAAATCAGTCATGACAGGTTCCATTCTCATAGTCGATGACGATCCCGTGCAGCGCCGGCTGCTCGAGGCGGCGGTGTCGAAATTCGGCCACAGCGCTATCGTTGCCGATGGCGGCGAGGCCGGCCTGGAGGCCCTCGACGGACCCGGCGCGCGCGATGTGTCGGCGGTCATCCTCGACCTGGTCATGCCTGGCCTCGACGGCATCGGCGTGCTGAAGGCGATGCGAGAGCGCGGCATCACGGTTCCCGTCATCGTGCAGACCGCGCAAGGCGGCATCGAGACGGTGGTTTCGGCGATGCGCCACGGCGCTTTCGATTTCGTCGTCAAGCCGGCATCTCCCGACCGGCTGCAGACCGCGATCGGCAACGCGCTCAAGGTCGAGGCGGTCGAGGACGAGGTCAAGCGCACGTCGCGGCGGCGCGGCGGCCACCTGACCTTCAAGGACATGATCACGCACAGCCCGGCGATGGACCGGGTAATCCGCCTCGGCCAGAAGGCGGCGGCCTCCAACATCCCGATCCTGATCGAGGGCGAATCGGGCGTCGGCAAGGAACTGGTGGCGCGCGCCATCCAGGGCACCGGTGATCGTCGTTCAAAACCCTTCGTCACCGTCAATTGCGGCGCCATCCCCGACAATCTGGTCGAATCGATCCTGTTCGGCCACGAGAAGGGCTCGTTCACTGGCGCCACCGAAAAACACACCGGCAAGTTCGTCGAGGCGCATTCTGGCACGCTGTTCCTGGACGAGATCGGCGATCTGCCGCTCGACGTTCAGGTCAAGCTGTTGCGCGCCGTACAGGACGGCGAGGTCGATCCGGTCGGCGGCCGTGCCACGGTGAGGGTCGATATCAGGTTGATCTCGGCCACGCACCGCAACCTTCTGCAGCAGGTCAAGGACGGCAAGTTCCGCGAGGATTTGTTCTATCGGCTGAACGTCTACCCGATCTTTGTGCCGCCGCTGCGCGACCGGCGCGACGACATCCCCTATCTGGTCAAGCATTTCATGGACAAGGTGGCGCCGGCGGGCCATCGCCTGCACGGCATTTCGGAAGCCGCATTGGCCATGCTGCAGGCCTATGACTGGCCGGGAAACATCAGGCAGCTGGAAAACGCCGTGTTCCGGGCCTCGGTGCTTGCCGAGGGCGACGTGCTGACACCAGACGAATTCCCGCAGATCCGGGCGCAGGTCGATGGCACAGTCAATCTCGATGCCGACTCGGCCCGGCCCGACGCCGTCATGGCCTGGAGCAGCGAGTCGCAAGGCGATAGCGCGCAGGCTGATGACGTCGGACCCGTCGCTGCCGAACTCGAACCTCCGGCCAGGCTGCTTCAGCGTTTCGGCACGCTGAGGGCGCTGGACGAGCGCGGCAATGTGCGCGCGCTGGCCGATGTCGAACTCGAAATGATCAAGCTCGCCATCGACCACTATAACGGTCAGATGAGCGAGGTCGCCCGCCGTCTCGGCATCGGCCGCTCGACGCTCTACCGCAAGCTCAAGGAATACGGGATCGACCCGGAAACCGGCCGGCTCGACCGTCTAGCCTCCTGAAAAAACGAATTCCACAGCTTGCTGGCGTAAGGCCGGGACCAGCTTGCCAGGCGATATTCGGCGCTGCATAAGGGGTTGCGGCGCGAATATGGCGATGCGGAACGGAGCTGTTCACGCATTAAGGCTAACGGTAACAGATCGTGTAGCGGGAAAAGGCTGAATCTTGATCTAAACCAGCAGTTTACCAAGAAATCCTGTGTATTATTTTTGACGGGATATCGCCACGGTGTTACCGCATTTCGGCTTCAATAAGCGATGATTAACCATTAGGATCGATATTCGGATGTGACAACCACACATCCGTTTGGGCAAATCCGGGGACAAACGGCAGCCTGCAAGGCCTTTTGATTTGAACAAAGTCGAACGACACAGCAACGGGCGGCACTATCACATTGGCGTCTGGCCGAGATGGCTGGCAGCGGTGATTGTTGCGTTCGCTTTCCTTGCCGCAACTGCTGCCGGCGCCAGCGCTGAAACGCGTTCGCTGAAACTCTATCACCTCCACACGCACGAAAAGGCCGAGATCGTCTACAAGCGCAATGGCCGCTACGATCCGGAAGGTCTCAGGAAGATCAACATCATCCTGCGCGACTGGCGTCGCAACGAACCGACCAAGATGGACCCGCGCCTGCTCGACCTGGTGTGGGAAGCCTACCGGCAAGCCGGCGCCACCGACTACATCCAGGTCGTCTGCGGCTATCGCTCGCCGTCGACCAACTCGATGCTGCGCAGCCGCAGCCGCGGTGTCGCCAAGGAAAGCCAGCACATGCTGGGCAAGGCGATGGACTTCTACATTCCCGGCGTGCCGCTGAAGAAGCTGCGCAACATCGGCCTGAAAATGCAGGGCGGCGGCGTCGGCTATTATCCGTCATCCGGCTCGCCCTTCGTCCATATGGACGTCGGCAATGTGCGCCATTGGCCCGGCATCAGCCGCCAGGAACTGGTCAGCCTGTTCCCCAACGGCAAGACGCTGCATGTGCCGAGCGACGGCCGGCCGCTGCCGGGCTATGACCAGGCGCTCGCCGCGTACAAGGCTCGCAAGGGCGCCGGTTCTCCGGCCATCATGATGGCCAGCGCTGGCGGCAGCACCAAGAAATCCGGTGGCTTCCTGTCTGCTTTCTTTGGCGGTGGCGGCGAAGACGAAGCCGACGACAGCGCCGATGTCGCGACCGCCGCGCCGTCGCCGAGGAGCGACCCGCCGGCGCCGAAAAGCGTCGCGCCGTCGCCGAAAAGCGTGAAGCCGGTCCTGGTTGCCAGGAGCAACGACAACAGCAACCTGCCCGGCATCGCCATCGTGTCGCCGCAGAATGCCAAGCGCGCCAACATCCCGCAGCTTGCCGATGACAGCGCGGACGATTCCGAGCCGCAGCAGGACACGCCGGAGACGATCATCGCAGCGCTGCCGGCGAAGGAAGTGCCGCTGCCCGATTTCGCGCCGCGGCCGAAAGCCGATGTCGGTGCGCAGCAGCCTGAGACCGTGCCGTTCGGCATGGCCGATGCCACCACCCAACAGACGTTGGCGACGGCGCAGGCTCCGACCAGCGTGCCGTTCGGCATGGCTGATCCGAACAATGCCGACCAAGGGGCCGACCAGGGCGCTGCCGAACCGGCGCAGGTCGCGGTCAACGTCCCCTTGCCGACCTGGCGTCCCGACCGCTCGTCGCCGCCGGCCGAGCTTTCGTCGCAGGACAAGGGTGTGCTGCTGGCGCTGGCCGATACGGCCGCCCACAAGCAAACTGCAACGGACGCCTTCTCGGTGCTACCGTCGCAGCGTCCGGACGAGGTCAAGGCCGTTCTCGAACAGGCCAGTGCCACCGACGACTATCAGGTTGCCTCGCTTGAGCCGCGCTCGGCGTTCAACGATCCGTCAGGTGTCGATGCAGCAACGCCGCGCGGCGCCATCGCTGCCCGTCCGGCCGGTACCGATCCGGCCTCAGTGATCGGCGCCGGTGTGAAGACGACGCGCAAGGAAGCCAGGGCCTCGGCCCGTGACCTCAAGCCAGGGCCGAAGGCCGTGGTGGTGGCGGCGGAACCGCAGGCGGCGCGCTGGGCGCTGAGCAGCGGCGACACGATCGCCACCGTTTCCAGCCCGACGACTGCGCCGCGCTATGCCTACAACATCGTGCATACGCCGCCGAGCGAGGTCTACACCGCGGGCTTCCAGACGGACGCCCAGGCGCCCGACGCCAACCGCTTCACCGGCAATGCCGTGAAATTCTTATCGGTCGCCCGCTTCCAGACGAAGTAGGGGCTCGACCGGACAGGTATCAAAGCCGCGTTGGGCAACCTGCGCGGCTTTTGCTTTTCGGGTGTACTATGGAATTACGATGCCCGGACTATGGTCCTAGGCTGATTTAAGCCGTCAAAGTCTTCCGTTTCTGTCGATTGAAGTTCGAGGCCCGTGACATTAGATTAATATTGCAATTGTATTTCTGCCGGCTGAACTGGGCCTCAAATGTCGGAAAATACCATTCCTCCTAACGATCAGCCTGACATCGACCAGGAATTTCAGCTTGCCCGAGCGGCCTTCCGCTCCGGCGATGAGGCTGGCGCTGCTGCTTCTTTCGAGAGGTTGGCGGAACAGGGCTCAGCGCCAGCCATGACCTGGGTCGGATATATCTATCTGTACGGCAAAGGCGTCGCCGCAGAAAAGGCGCTCGCGCTGAAGTGGTTTTCGAAGGCGGCCGAAGCCGGTGATGCGGAAGCCATGATGTGGATCGGCGACATCCATGCTTTCGGGCAGGGCGTGCCGGTTGATACGGCGATGGCGCACCAATGGTATTTGAAGGCCGCCGAGGGAGGTGATGCCGACGGCATGTCGCGCGTTGCTCATTTCTATTTATAGGGGGAAGGCGTAGCCGCCGACAAGGCTGCCGCGCGGAAGTGGTATCTAAGGGCAGCTGAAGCGGGCGATGCCTGTGGCCAGCATTGTCTGGCGTCGATGTTGGACAAGGATGGCGAGCCAGAGGAGGCGGACCGTTGGCTGCGAAAAGYTGCGGAGCAAGGGTATGAACCCGCGATTCAATCGGATCGCGAGCGCCGCGCCAATGCGATGTTCAACGAGAAAAGATACGGCGAAGTTCTGCCTATCCTGAGGGAAGCCGCAAGCGAGGGTTCGGCCTGGTCTCGTGAAATGCTCGGCTATCTGTACTGGCAGGGATATGGCGTCCAGGTTGACCACGACCAGTCGGTTCAGCACTACGAGGCAGCCTATGCTGGCGGGCGAAGCTCGGTTTCAAACGCCATTGGACGTCTTCATCTGAAGCTCGGACGTCCGGAAATGGCACTTGAGTGGTTCCGAAAGGATAGCCATAAGCCGATTTCGTCGCTTTACTGGCAGTACAGGGTTCTGAAGGAGCACCCGCATCTGGAACGCCATCCCGGCGAGACTGCGGAATTTCTGCGGAAAGCTGCCGATGCCGGCCATATCTTCGCGAAGCGCGATCTGGCGTTTCGGATGCTATCTGGTCGGGAAGGCCTGCGCATGTGCTTTCGCGGGGGCCGTGAATGGGTCGGTCTGCTTCCGCGGATCGTCAGAATGGCCGTGAAGGATGTGTATGATGAGCGGCTGGGATAGCAGGTGTTAAGCCTAGGCAGCCATTTTCACTCCGGCTTGCTACTGGCTTCCATCGCCACAGGATGCTAACCACCAAGCTGCATTCCCGCTTCGTCTAATGGTAGGACAGCGCCCTTTGAAGGCGTGAATCGTGGTTCGACCCCATGAGCGGGAACCAACAAAATCAAAGGCTTACTTTGATTTTAGCCCGATACGTCGAATAACAGACGAATATACGCCCGCGAACATCGGCGGACAGAGAGGGGACAGGGAAATAGGATGAAGTGCCCACATTGCACGGTTTCCATACACGCTGCGTGGCATGCGAAAAACGTCATCTATAACGGCGCGACCACCCCGTTCGCTTATAGAGCCATGTTGTGTCCTGAATGCTCCGAGTGGATTATTCAGCTAATCGACAACGCAGAAGGCGGCGAATGGGTCCTCGTAGAACCTCGGGCTGTGAGTCGCGGTCCAGTTCCGCCAGGGCTCCCTGCGACGATCGCGGCTGACTACGTCGAAGCCTGCAATGTCCTACCTATAAGCCCAAAGGCGTCCGCCGCCCTTTCGAGACGGTGCCTGCAGTCAATGCTTCGCGCGCATGGCTACGTTGCCAAGGATCTCGCCAAGGAGATCGACATGCTACTGACCGAGACAGATACGTCGAAGGCGATCCCTGGCTCGCTTCGCACGGTGATCGACGCCATTAGGAATTTCGGAAATTTCTCCGCGCACCCGATCACGGACGTTACGAGTTTGCAGGTCATAGACGTAGAACCTGAAGAAGCCGAATGGTGCCTTGAGGTCCTCGAAGAATGCTTTGATTTCTTCTATGTGCGTCCCGCCCACGCAGCAAAGCGCAAGGCCGAATTGGATGCAAAGCTGGCAGCTGCCGGAAAGCCTCCGTCGAAGTAAAAGCCCGCCACCGTGAGGCAGCGGGCCATCAAGTGTCCGAAGGGCAATTGGTCAGGCGGCTTTGCGTTCGGCCATCACCTTCCGATGGCAGGCGGCGGCGGTGGCTTCCAGCTTCTCGGCGAGATCACGCGCAATCCACAGCAGGTCCAGCGTTTGAATCATGATGGCGCGGTAGGTCTCATTTTCCGGCATGGGTTTCTCGGTGGCGACATCGTAGATGGTGAGGATCAACGTCGAAAGGTGGCGAACGTCGCCTTCGAGGTCGTCGAGACTGTCAGACGGGCCATTCATGAGCGCACCACCTTTGCTGTCTCAGCGACGTCGCTATTCAACATCGCCCGCACAGGCTTGAGAATGTCCATCGCATAGATCAGGACATAGCCGATTGAGGCCATGTCCTCGGTCGAGACGTTGGTCGGATCGGCTTCAAAGGCATTGATCCCCAGCCGTGCAACACGGAGCAGGTCGAGCGCATGGTCGACCTCGTCGACAGCAAGCGAGCCGCGGTACTTCGGATTGAGCACGATCATCATGGCGACACCAGCACTTCCTGCGACTTCAGATCGTCGCCCCACATGACGGTTTCGCCGTAGTCATCTGGACACGGCTCGGCGTCGTGGGTGTCCTCGTCGTCGCAATTGTCCATCTCCAGATCCGCGACGTCGTCACCGACCGGAAGGTTCGGCGCAAGGTATGACGCCAAGCCATGGCCGCCACGCTCGGTCCAGCCAAGCGACGGCTCGTCGTCGGCCGTTTCCTCCAGATCGCAGTCGGCCTCCATGAGGTCCAGTGCCGTGATCAGGCTCATGGCTCGGTCCAGGTGGTCGTTGAGGCGCTTCTGCACCGACTGGCGCCATTTACGCGGGTCCATCCCCTTCGGCATCCCGTAGGGCTTCAGAGAGGCGTGAGCGTTCATGGCCGCGCCTCGAAGTCATCAATGATGCGCTTGGCGCAGTCGGAAAGCCGGTTCGCCGTGCGCAAAAGCAAAAGCGCCAGGCGAAGGCGGAAGATGCGGCAGATGGCGGGCATAGCTCCGCCGGCTGCCGGAACATGGGTGTTCGGCATGATGTTGCTCCTAGAGCGTGGTTGCTGTAACGTCATGCAAATTAAATGACTTCGCGACTAAGTCAATACAATTTGAATGAAGTTGGAGCAGATGACGAGCATCACGGTAGGGCAATTGAGAGCGGCGCGCGGTTTAATAGGCTGGTCGCAACAGGATCTCGCAGATAAGGCAGAGGTTGGTCGCGCGACAATCGCCGACTTTGAAGCCGGCAAGCGCACACCCTATGCGACGACGCTCGCGCGACTTAGGGAAACGCTGATTACTGCCGGCGTCGAGTTCATCGCCGAGAATGGCGGCGGCGCCGGGGTGAGGCTGCGCAAGGGTGGCTAGGACGGCGCCGGGTAGAAGGCGAGCTTGCGTCCTTGCCTCCGTTGCGCAAGTATTCGGCGATGGTGGGGGAGCAGCGGGGATGTTCAAGGTAGCTTCGGCGATCTTTTCGCTAGTGTTCGTGGGCGGCGCCAACGCCCAATCCTTCCAAAGCATTGAGAACTGCCGACAACTCGTAGAAGGCGCCGACAGAGCGGCCTGTTACGACGCGCTCAGGCCTGAGCAGACGCCAGCGCCGAAAGTTGAATCGGAAGTTGCGCAGCCAGCTCATACAGAACAGGCCTGCGAAATGTTCACATTGGGAATGCTTTCCGGTTCAAACAATTGCCAAGATGGTGACATCGTCACGGCATCTGGATCGGGTGCCAGAGACCTGCCCGAAGTTGTGGCGAGGTACTGTGACTTTGATGCTCAAATTCTCACGCTCCCCGATCCCACCTCAAGCGGCCTTGGCGGAGAACCGAACTACGTCGTGCTTTGCAAATACCACAAGCGACCATCTGCTCCGAAGAACTGAGTTGGTCCCGCTCTAGCGCTACAGGCAGCGTGACATGTCCAGAAAAAAGGGGGGAGAAATGGACGCAATTTATATTCCGCAGGTAATCAATGCCCTGACGGCTCTGACGTCGGGTCTTATAGGCGTGGTGGGCGGTGGCTGGGCGACTTTTCTTGTGCAGCGCGGCTTAGCACAAAGGGCTCGAGACGACCAAAAGAGCGCCGTTGCAGCTATGTTTGTAGCTGATATCCGGGCCCTGAATCATTGGTTGGTCAAGACCAACATGGTAGCCGCCCTGGATGCGTTCCGCGAGTACGCGACCGCTGTCGGCGCTTCCGACCCCAATATGGTTGGGTTTCTGAGACTGTTTGCCGCCAATGTCGCGGAACTCGATGAAACGATCCATCGGAAACAGGCGCTCCTCGCAGGTTCCATGGGACTCGTCGCTGTTGATGTCGCGACTGTTTATACCACCCTAATTTCCCTCAAGGGCAATTTGGCGGCGTTATCTGCGGGTCTCTATGACCAATTTCCGATGGCCGCGAAAATCTCCATTATTGACGCGATCCAGAGCGAAATCGCTGTCTTCAATGAAGCCGAACGGACTATTGTTCCTAAGCTCCTGAAACTGATCCGATGAGCAAACAGTCGCCGGCTGAGTGTCGTGGTTCCGCTCTACATAGCCGCCGTCACCGCTGCGATGCTCGCCAGCGCGGTCTGGCGCTACCGGCAGCGTGACACGATCGGTATGGCTGCCTGTCTGCTGATGGCCGCGCTTGCAGGCACGGCACTGTTGCTGCCATCAAGAGGGACCGACGCCCCCGCGATCCACATCACCAGGATCGGTTAGGCCGCCTACGGCTGGGTAGGCCGATCGGCTTAGTTGCGCAATTGCTAATATGTGAATATTTTCAACAGTGCGGGAGGGGTCCAACCACCCGCAATGGCCGGTGCGGCCTTCGCATCCCCCAGATAGCCCAAGGGCCGCACCGGCTATTCCCTCAGCATTTGAAGCCAGCCAGCAATCGTCTTATGCTTATCGCGGGGGTTGAGCATGGCCGAACTGACTACCGCTGCGGAAATGGCGAACGCCGCCGGCTTAGACCCGGAGACGTTTCGCGAGGCTTTGCGCGGCTCAAGCTTTGCCTGGCACAAGCCCGATGACGACTGGACGGTGGAGATTGATAGCCGTGAGCATGAGGCAATGCGCACCATGCTCCTGATAGTTCTCTTGCGGCGGGAAAAGGCCAACCGCCGGACCTAGAGGGCCGGTTATTTTCGCACGATCCATTCCAGACACTCGGGATCAACATCATCGCTGCCCGTAAATTCGCGGATCATGAGGGTGGCGTGTTCTCGCCATCGGTCTTCGGGGATGCTCTCTTCGATGACGGATTTTTTGAAGGCGCTGCGAATGATGTCGCAGTCGAGAGCAGATACCGAAACAACCCGCTTATCCATGGTGAAACCTCCCATCCAAGGGCGGGAAACAGAATGGTGACGGGCGATTCATAATCCCTTTGATCAAGGTTTCAATGGGAATTCTAATATGCGGTTTTTGACGGAACAAACAGGGGATTCACAGATTCCCGGTTTCGATCTAGAATCTGCTCATGGAAACGATCTTTGACGATCTCTCCCTTGCCCTCACAGCGCCTCGCACAGATGTTTGGCGCCCCGTCCGTGCCTTCGCACTCGATATGGCCGGCAAGCTCGCCATAGGGCTCGCAATCGGCCTTGGTGTCGGCATTGGGATGGCGATTGCGGGTTAAGCCCGCCGCTGCCAGTACATCCGTGGTCAGCGACGGCGCCAGGGCGAGCCCCGACGATCTAGAACGGCCATGCCAGCGCCAGCACGACGCCAGCGGCAAGGGTGAAGGCGAGCCAAGCGGTCATGCTGTCAGCGCCGGCAGGTCCGCCGGGTCTTTCGCCGGAAACAGCTTGATTGACCTGATGTAGGCATCATCCAGCACGAACGCATCGTCCCCGTCGTGGCCAATGGTGATGGTGTCGACGGGCGCAAAAGCGGGATAGCTTGCCGTTTGTGTCACCGCTGTTCCGCCGTCGACCGAAACATCGTAGGCGAACGACCCGCCGCCGAGATCGCGATTGAGCGTGAAGGCTGACTTGTGGGCACCCGTCCCGCTGTAGTCGACCTCGCCAAAAAACCAGATATCGGTCTGGTCTTCCAAAATGTTGCTGTGCCCGATGTTGACGTAGTTGGTCATCAGCGACCGGCTCGCCGCGTCCATGATGCACATCAGGAAGCCATAGGGATCGGAAACATGGTTTGTGTCGAAAACGATCGTGCAGCCTGCGGCGAGGCCGGCGGCAATGTCATCGAATAGCGGCCCTATGGCGATCGGGCGGTTTTCATTGCTGTTGTCCACATACATGCCCGACGCGGAGATGGCCCCCGGATCGAAGCCACCGCCGAGCAAGTCCTCGACAGGCTGCTCGGCGCCACCGGCGTAGTAGAACCCGTTGACGAAATCGAGCGTCACGATCGAACCGTCAGGCAACGGATCGCCACCACCACCATCGCCATCGCCCGGGCCACTGCCGTCGCCCCATTCTGGGCCGTCGAATATGAGATCGTCAGGCGAATAGCCGGCGAGAGACGCGATCTTCGTGATCATCCACCGCACCGAAACCTGCCCTGGTATGGTGCTGGGCAGCTTGTAGTCGGTCCAGTGATCGTCGCCAAAACCGTTGAAGATGGAGGTTCGCGACTGATCGTAAATGGCATAGCTGGCCGACTGTCCCGTGATGTCGGTGACATCCGCCATCAGACTTGCGGTGCCGGCCGCTACGTTGACGAGCCACACCTCGGCGCCGTCGATAGCCTGGAACAGTGCGAAGCCCGGCCTGGGGAAAACTCGCCCCTGGGATGACTGGCCACCGCCGAGCGTGAAGAGCTGCATTGGGAGAGTGAACTGGCTGGCAACAGTCGCGGTCTCGGTGTTGACCAGTCGGATGTAGGAAACGCTGCTCTCGATCTCCGAGACTACGAGATAGCCGGTCTGGGGATCATAACTGATGCCGTTTATGGTGCCGGTCTGAGCATAGGTGAGCCTGTGCGCCCAGAAGTCGCCGTCGAAGCGGTATTCATAGATGCCGTCTGTCCCGGAGGCATCGAAGCCAAAGTATGAGACCGAACCGACAAGCGTGCGGCCGCGGCACTGGATGGCGTCGCTGATGTTGATGGTGTCGCGTGTCACCTTGAGCGTTGAGAACGCCAGATCGATGACCGCTTGGCCGGCAAGAAACCCGCCGCTGCCATTGAGATCGCAACCGATCGAAACCCACTTCGCTCCGAACTGCATCGGCGGAAGCCAGTTGATCGAGTCCGTGGCCGCATCCTCGTTCCATTCGGCGACGATGGCGCCGGTGGTGGTGTCATAGACGCGCAGCGGTCGGTCTATGGAGCCGTTCGCCATCCTGATGAGGATATGGCCAGATCCTGGCATGGCGCGCGGCTGTATGGTGCCGTTGACGTAGTCCTGGCTGTTGGCCAGCGGGACGCGATAGAGCTCGACATGGGTCTGGACATCGAGTGCGGACAGGTAGACCTGCGTCAGACCTGGCACCTGGTAGGCCGTCAAAGCCTGGTAGATGATACCGTCCGCGATATCGTAGGCCGCACTCGGTGCGTCGTCAGACAAGAATGCGCTGTTCTCAAGCCTGACCACATCGTTGGTGATCCATTCGATTTCGGTTGAGCCGCCGGTGTCTGTCGCCGCATTGGAAACGACTGCCCTGACCGATGGCTCATTCGTCGCCGGATAGCCGTCGATGTAGACCATAGCGAAGCGCTGCCAAGCGCCAGCGTCCTCTCCCATGACAGCCTTGGCGATCGGGTCTACCTCGATATGGTTGCCACCGTAGAAGCGGAAGTTCACTGACGCGCCGATGCCGTTTTCGGCGTCGAACACCACCTTGTTGTCGACCTCCAGTCGGATCAGCTTGTAGCCCAATCCGAACGGGTCATAGGCAAGGAGATAGCCGAGTGCTGTGACCTGCTGCGTGGCATAGACGGGAACAGAGACGGTATTCGATCCAGAGCCGCCGAATACGTTGCCACCACTATCAAATCCGATAATTCCCGACTGCCCAGAAGGCGGACGTTCGACCTGTTCGTAGCCGGTGATCACCTGGACAGTAGCGGCGCCGCCAATCACCGGGATGCCGTCGACCTTACCTGTTCCGATGACGATCGGGATCGGGCGGCCCAAGACCTTGCCAACGGCAAAAGGTGCGTCTGCAGAAACCGGCTCCGGTTGCTTGGCCGAGTCCGGCATGATGGTCGGGCCGCCAAACGTATTCCCGGTCGCGAAGCCGATGATACCGTCCATCAGGCGGCTCTTGGGCGAAGCCGATACTCACGGCCGGTCGGCAATCGGACAGCGATCATCCGGTGAAGCGCGACGATGTTGTTGCGAGGTATTGTCGCCGCTTCGACTGGGTCCAGCGTCATGATGGTTACGCTTTCGGCATCCTGTTCGAGCAGGATCTTGACCAGGCAGGCTTCGCCCCGCGCTACACGATGGCCTATCTCGTTCCCCTCGGTGCCGTCCGAGCAGCGGCCTGGCACCAGCCACACAGCGACGATGTCGCCGAGCGCTGGTACTTCCAAGGCCGACACCTGCCAGAGCGAGCCGCTGACCGAAGGCCCAAGGCAGATGCCCTGGCTCTGCACATTGTAGACTTCCGGGAAGCAGCCCAACGATGACGGCGTCGCGAAACTCATCAGCCGACGACCAGGTACAGGGTTGCGGGATCGGGCGTCAGGGCATCGTATTCAGCCTGTGTAAGCTTGGTGATGCGCTCAACGTCTGATGTGACGGCCGGGAAATCCGCCGGGCCGATGTTGTAGGTAAACGGGGTCAGGGAACACCGCAGGACATGCCGTGTCGGGAAGGCAAACGGCCCGATCGATTTGTCGGCAGTGATCGCCGCTGTTCCAAGCGACGGATCGCCGGGGTTATTGCCGAGTCGCTCGATGCTGCCAGACCCAATACCTGAAACGGTTATCGACAACACGTCATAGGCCGGCAATGAAACGGTTTCGTGGCCGTTGATTGGAAGTGTTGCCATCGCCTTTGCCTTAAGCTGCCGCGTGATTACGCGCGCCGGGATTGTCGGCGAGGTATTCCGCTTGGTTGGCGTAAAACTTCCCGGTCGCGATCTCGTCGGCCGTGGCGGCTGGATAGCTGGTCTCGCCCGGGATCACCTTGAGAACCTTGTCGCCGTTCTGCTTCAGCCAGGGCGTAAGAACGCCCATTTTCTGCAGCTCATCGAATGCCGTGTCAGACAGGCCGGTCACGGTTTTGATGTCGTTGCGGGCTACAAGCATTGCCGCCTGCGCGGCTTCGGCGGCTTCCTCCCCCTCTCGAATCTCTGCGACCCGATCGCCGAAACGTCGATCAACGGTCAGGTCGCGAATCTGGCCAAACTGGTCATCCGACAAGCCGGCCAGCACCCCCGGAGCCGAGAGAATTGCATCCACAATTCGCTCGTCAACGGTACCCGTCAGGAACACCATGCGCTCGGCCGGCTTCATTGCCCTGACCATGGCGCGAATTTCTTGCCGCTCCAACGCCGCGGCGATATTGCTCGGGTCCGGCGCCGGGACCGAGATCGCAGCACGCGCGTTCCTTGCGGCGATCAGCGCCTTCTCGATAGGGGCGAAAGCAGACTTGAGGCCGGGCAGGCAGTTCTTGACCGCTTCATCCTTCAGCGCCTTGTCGCGGCCGAGTTGGGTGAAACTTGGGTCGGACTTGATCGCTGTGACGCGCTGGGCGAAGCGATCGGCAAGGTCAAGGCAGGCCCCTGCCGCCGCTTTCAACGTTGCCGAAGATGCGTGATCGGGAATGCGGGAAAGCAGTTGCTGGGTACGGATGTTCATGACCGTTCCTATCGTTGAGTGGATTGTGCAAGCGCGCGGTCGAGGGCATCGTATGGGCTGTTTCCGCCCATCCGGACGGAGAACTGTGACGAGCCGCCTCCAGCCGTTGCGTAGGTCACGCTGTAGGGCGAGGGAGCGGTCTGCTCGTGCCCGGCGACGAGATCGACGGCGCCTGCCGCAGCATTGGCCCAGTCGTCGTGATCGCCGTTCTGGTGGTCAATTCGCGCGCCACGTACGACCAGCGTGAGCAATTGCTCCTGCATCTTCGGCTCGTCAGGCAATTCGACTTCGCCAGCGTTCAGGCGCGGCTCTAATGCCTCATAAAGCTGGGTTTTGGTCTTGCCGCAGAGCTGATATTCAATGCCCTCTTCCTCGAAGTCCTGGCGATAGGTGAGGCCGGCATAGGCGTCGCCGACGACTTTCCTCGCCCCGTATTCCTTGATGACCCTGGCGAAGCGCTTCACCGCTGCTCGGGGATTGAAAGGCGGATTGCCGGCCTGCTTCATGACGAGATCAACCACGGCTTTGCCGTCGTCGTCATGCGCAATGCTGAGAGCCGCGTCGTCGCTCGATCCGCCGCTCATGTCGACAAAAGCGCGATAGGCTCGGCCTTCCTGCGGCTTGAGGACGTTGACACCTTTCCTAACGGCGGCAAGCACAGTGTCGGCATCCAGGAAGGCCCCATCGGGTGCCCCCGGCATGTTCAAGTGCAGGCGGCGGTACTTATGAGTTGGAAGGCGTCGCTGCTGCTGGTCTAGATAGGCTTCACCTTCCGGCCATGAGCCCATGCTTGGGTTGGCACGCTCGCGCGGCGGCAACTCGGCGAAGTTTGGATCAGTGCAGAGTTCGCCCGAATACCAGGAGAACATCATGCGCGGGTCGGTGCCCGCCTTGCCGATCTGCTTCAAATCGAAAAGAGGCACGCCTACCGCGTTGAAGATCGTATCGTACGACGCGATCCAGGTCAGCACATCCGCCCTTGTAGGATCTGGCGCCAGGGCTTCAAAGATATCCCAAGAGCGAACAGCGTGGATTTCGTCAAAGCCAAGAAAGAGGGCCGTCTTGCCATGCGCGCCGGTTACGTCGCGACCCGGCAAGATTTGAAGCGATCCCCGCCCGTCAGAGCGGCGAATCTCCTTGGCCAACTTGTCAACCTCGCCGCGAAGCTCATGCGCGTTGGCGTCAATGAGCTTTTTGGCAAGCACTAGATCGTCGTTGGCCTGTCCCTCGTCATTGGCCAGGATGTAGCAGTCATTGCCGAAGTCGCTCGGCCAGATCAGGAGGCGGTACAGGGACGCGAGCACAAGGTCTGTGGTCTTGAAGTTCTTCTTGCCGCGCCCGCTCAGCACCAGGTTGTGAAGCGGTACGCCGTCATCCCTGAACGTGAACAGTGCATTGGTCATGAACTCACGACGATAGGGCTCCATCGTGTCGAGCAATGGCCGTCCGTCCAGCCATTTCAGGCGGCCGAAGAAATCGAGCGGGGTCGGAATATCGGTTGGCTTCACGCGGCACCTCGCAACAGGCGCTCACGCAACGGAGGTGTGATATCGCGCGCATTGCCACGACGCTCCAAGCCGACGTCAGCGAGTAAGCGACGCTGTGCATTGGTCAGGGCCATGAACTCGCCAAGGTCGACGGGATCGCCAGACAGGTAGGTTGCGCCGGCATCCTTGATCATGGCGCCGAGCAACGCCGCACCATCCACGATCTCGCGCTCCATAGCGGACAGTCGATCGATGCCCCCAAGGTCTTTGGCAATGGAATCCCTGAGTTCGAACGTGGCTTGTGCCGCCCTGGTCCTGCGGTCCAGATCGTCCAGTGTGCGCAACCGGGCTTTCGGCCCCTTCGAGGGCGTTACAGCCTGGCTTTCGGCTTCTATCTGGTCGGTATCTGCGAGCACTTTTCAGAGCCTTTATTCGATGAATATGCGATATATAGCACAAGCCTCGTGCTAAGTCATTGATTTTACTGGTTCGCAGAAGTCCGCTAGCGTTCAAGTTTACGCCTTAGAAAGGCGAAGACATGCCGTGAGCCTTGGTGGCTCTTGTCAGCGGAGAAAAAGGCATCGTTGCCGAGTGACCGTTGGTGCCGCAGCTATCCAAGGGGCCGGACACCGGACACTGTTATAGACAGTTGTCCGTGTCTGTCCGTCCTGCACCTCACCCGGACATTTCAGGACAAGTCCGGTTTTGTCCGTCTCTGTCCGGGCATCAATCATCGAAGCACCGCCACACATAGCCGTCATAAATGCGGATCACGCCTCTATCGATGAGGTTGTCGCGGCTGCGGTTGAATGCCTTGAGACGGCTGTCGGCCTTGTCACTGCCGGAGACGCCATGCCGATCGCAGCATTCTCGCCAGTGATCTATCAGCACTATGTTGCAAGGCGGCCAGTCGGGGCCGGTCTTTCGCGTGCCTCGTTCCTGCAATGCTTCATCAAGTGCTTGCATTGCGATGCGCTGGCGCACTGTGAGGTTCCTGCCCTTGGACGCCTTAACGCTGCCGTCCATCTCGGGGACCAGGCTGTCGCCGGTTTTTGTCATCCTGAAGCCCCAGGATCCAGTACTGTCGGCATCCTTGTGGCGTTCTACCGTCAACGTTCCGGTGAGCGCGTCCTTGTCGCCTTCCATCCGCAATCGGCTGTCGAAGCTGCCCCAGAAATGAGTGTGCATCCTGGCTCGCGTGTCATCCGCCCAGCCTGTATGCGCGACGCAGAGCACTGAGGCGCCGGTTTCTCGGAGAATGCGCTGGATGCCGTGCACCCATGCCCTGGCTGTCTTGTCCTCGATCTCGCTTCCCTTCATGGAGCCGCCGAAGATATCGATGACGACGAGGGCGAAGTTGCCGCGGATATTCATGGCGGCGATCAGCGCCGTCACGTCGTCGGTGGCGTCCAGGTAGATCTCCATCGGGTAGAGAAATGCCCGCCGGTCTTCCTCGGCAACAGCGTGGTGCTGATACCATGTCGGGATACGCAGGCGCCCTACACCGTTGGCGCCCTCGGTGGCGACGAACAACACGCCACCCTCCTTCACTGCATTGCCGTGCCAGTCGCGGCCAGCATCGACGGAAAGGCCTATGTCGATCGCTAAGAACGATTTGAACGAATTCGACTTGCCGAACATCAAGGCGGTGCTGCGCGTCTGGATCAGTCCTTCTACGAGCCATTCCGGCTCGGGCATTGCTTCCATTTCGGGATAGCTGAGGAGATGCATCAGTAGCCCCTCCTTGCCCGGCGCCGGTACTCTTGCGCTGCTTCCTCGAAGTAAGAGGGTGGCGGCGGTGGTACAGGCCGGTACTGGCTGCCGTTGAACTCGGCAACGATCCCGGCAACGTAGCTGTAAGAACGCGCGGTCGGGTCGTGTTCGTAACCGGCGTCATCAAAGCTGAGCACCGCGCGTTGGAGATGGTTGCGCGCGGCCGTCAGATGACGGACGGCTGCCAAAAGGTACAGGTCGTCAATACTTGGGATATCGGGGCGGATGGTCATGCCGCGCCTCCATAGGCGAGGCTGGCGGTTGCCAAGGCCAAAGGGACCGACATCGGGAAGTGGGCAATGATCCTCGATGCTTGCCTGAGGCGGAGAGTTTCGCTATTGTCGAAGGTGTTGCTGCTTTGGAATTCGACTGCGCGAAGCTCGCCCTGGCCGGCGGGCTTTCGCATTTCAGGAGCGGCCATTGTCCACCCCCCTGACCCTTGCGGCTTCCCGCATCGCTTCGATCGCCTCAATGGCTGTGATTCCGAAGCGCTTGCGGAGACCGGGCACCAGCGGGCGCTCAGCTTTCCACCAGTTGACGGCGAGCCAGACAGCGGCCTCGTCCACCTTGGCGGTCATCTCGTGATCGATGCCGGTCATGCCGCCTCCCGCACCGGAAGCGCCTTCAGGAAGGCAGAAAGGTCGTCGGCCAGGATGATTGTCCTGCGGCCGGCTTTGCGAGCCGTCAGTTTGCCGAGTTTGATGGCTTCAAAGATTTTGGTACGGCCGATGCCAGAGCAGTCGACAGCTTCCTCGATTGTCAGGCCGAACTTCTGATCATTCATTATAGTGCTCCATGAATTGCGGTCAGTCCGCGTGAATTCATGGAGGTATTCTGCTTATCCGCGCCCGATTACTCAAAGGCAGGAAAGTGGCCACTTAAAAATGATTTTTGAGGCGGCCTCACAACTAAGTGGTCGCTTTATTGTCAGGCTTTGGGCTTGCGAGATCGACCCATGAAATTGATGAGGGTTTCGACATCATCGGCCAGGAGTTTTTTTGAGTCCGCCAACTCTTGGACGGCTTCCGGGACGCCGATTTTCCTTCCTTTGGAAGCCTGTTCCATTTGATATTGCCGCACCATCCAGGCGCGTTCGCGGCGAACCTCCTTTTGGTCAGCAGACAATCCCGGTCGAGCATGCGGCCGATCCAGATCGCCGACCAGCAATTCCGCCAGATATTGACGTTCACCCATGCCGATTTGGCGATCTGAAAGAAGGATGGACACTAAATCTGCCGTTGCCTTGATCCTGGCATCCCGCGATTCGCGGCTTTTTAGGATACCGGCCGCTTGGCGACAGGCATGGAGAAAGTCCGTATCGACGGCGAAAACTTCGTGGTCGAGCGCCATCAGATACCCCCACGCATTGGTACGATGTTGCTGCCTTCCAGCGGCACCAGCGGTACGATCGCGGCCCGGGCCATCTCCTCGAGGCCGGACGTGATCCACTTCGAATAGTGCCGCTCTATCATCACGGTGCTGGTGTCGTGGAGTGCTGCCACCAGTCGGATCGGTAGGTTGGCGCGGATGCCCTTGACGATGCTGGAATGGCGAAGCGCGTACGGAATCATGTCGGGCAACTCGGCGCGTTCCTTAATGGCCTGCCAGGGCCGAACCATTTCCGCCGACTGCCATGGGCCTCGGCCCGAAGGTTGCCACTGGATGCCTCTTTCTACCTGCTCGTACCGCTGGCGCTCAAGCAAGATGGCAGCTTGTGGGCGACCTGTAACCGCAGGCAGAAGAGCATCGATGACGTCTCTGCCTACTGGTATCGTGATCGACGTAGGGGCGTTTGCTCGGCGCTTACCCTTTCGACTGACAGGCACCATGATCCTGCCGGCGGCAATCTGGCAGTCGCCGACCTTAATTCTCGCTACTTGAGAGAACCGGGCGCCTGTGGCCGCAAGCACGAGTACAAGCCTGAACAGATCCCCGCCCATCTTTAGTTCAGCATCAACCTCCCGAGCAGCACGAAGAACTCTGGCGATGTCGGCGTCCGATAGGATTTGGTTGTCTCGGGCGGCAGGCTCGTCGTCATCCGGCGCGTTGTCGGGAGCCTTAAGTCCATCTTTGATAGTCGAAGGCAGGGTAGGCAGGAGTTTAGCCTTGTTAGAGGCATAGGCAGCATTCAGCGCCGCTTTCAGATCGTTGATGAGCCGTTGCCGCGTGGTCGCTTTCATTGCGGATGGTAGATTTGCCCGCCATGTCTTCAAATCATTTTCTGTCAACGCATAGAGCGTCACCCCAGCTAGTGTGGTTGCCGGGGTTGCCTCTTCCTTGCCTCGTGCAGGCTGGCCCAGGACGTGCCGCCCTAACCGGCGGGATGCGTCAGATCGGATCTGCCGCCCAGCCCTCTTGGCGTCCCTGTCGTCTCTTGCCGCGACGTATTCAGCCACGGCTTTGGCGACGGTGATCGCAGGGCCTTCGACATGGGCGTCGGCCTGCCTCCGCTCCCGCTCGACCACCTCCCGCGCGGCTTTCTCTGCCGCCTGGAAGCTGAGGTTTCCAGCCTTGATGGTATCGTCGGCGGTCCCGATCGCAGCTTGCTTGTAGCCGGCGCCGTTTCGCCACCTTACCAGCCAGACACCGCCTCGCTTTCCCTTGCGATAGCCAAGGTGAACTTCGCGGTCCAAGCCCCGCCAATGAAGCCCAACAGGCAAATCCTTGCGGGCATTGGGGTCGTCAGCTTTGCTTCAACCAAGGTCTTGGCCATTTCGCATCCGTCCAAACCGTGAAATATGCGTCAAATATATACCAGCGTACGGGTATGAACAATAGCGAACGGAAAACCAGAAAATCCCTTATTTTCCCGGACTTATGCGAATGACGCTGAACGGGTATCTTGATCGGACAGCGCCCTTTGAAGGCGTGAATCGTGGTTCGAGCCCATGAGCGGGAACCAACTCCCCATCTACGATCGCTGGCAGCTATGCCACGCCATCCCTAGCGATCACGCGCGGCTGAACTTCTCGTGAAGCCGGAACGACTGACATTCTTGCGGGTTAGGCTGGGTTCGTTCCAACCTGGGGATATCAATGAAAAACATTCTTTTGGCGTCGGCCATCGCATTGGCAACGGTTTCGGCCGCCATCGCTCCGACACAGGCCGCAACCGTTATCATCAAGACCCACGACCATATGCGTGTGCATCACAATCACTGCCGGACCAAATGGGTCACGACCTGGCGGCATCACCAGAAGTTCGTGAAGAAGGTTACGGTCTGCGGCTGACCGCTTTTTCCCAACAATCAAACCCGGTCGGTGCAAGCCGGCCGGGTTTTTGGTGCCTGGCGTTTACTTCTTGAGCTTGCTTGCTTCTCGGGCGAGCGCCTCGATCTCGTCCCACTTGCCGGCCTTGACCAACTCATCCGGCGCCACCCACGAGCCGCCGACGCAGATGACGTTGGGCAGGCTGAGATAGTCAGGGGCGTTCTTGGCCGAGATGCCGCCGGTCGGGCAGAATTTCACGTCGGCCAGCGGCGAGGCGAAGGCCTTCAGCGAGGCGATGCCGCCGGACTGTTCGGCCGGGAAGAATTTCAGGAAGCGCAGACCGGCCTCGCGGGCAGCCATGATCTCGCCGGGCGTGATGGCGCCGGGCAGCAGCGGCACGTCGCTATCCTTGGCCGCCGCGAGCAGCTCGCGCGTGATGCCGGGGCTGACGATGAATTTCGAGCCGGCGGCTGCCGCCTCCTCGAACTGCTTGGCGTCGAGAATGGTGCCGGACCCGACAATGGCGCCCTCGACCTCGCCGGCGACGCGGCGGATGGCCTCCAGCGCATCGGCGGTCCTCAGCGTGATCTCGATCGCCGGCAGGCCGCCGGCGGCGAGCGCCCGGGCGAGCGGCACGGCGTCGGCGACATTGGCGATCTTCAACACCGGGATGACCGGCTGGCCGTTGAGCAGCGACAGGAGCTTTTCGGTCTTGCTGGGCATTGGCTTGTCTCTCCGGCAACGATGATTTCAA
Organism: Mesorhizobium sp. P2_B11; assembly: GCF_056404855.1. Lineage (NCBI taxonomy): Bacteria > Pseudomonadati > Pseudomonadota > Alphaproteobacteria > Hyphomicrobiales > Phyllobacteriaceae > Mesorhizobium > Mesorhizobium sp. P2_B11. The sequence goes on along the minus strand of NZ_JBFUDF010000004.1, from coordinate 216,657 downwards.
CCGATTAGCAGAAGGCCGATTCCGAGTCCACGAAACCCGGCCTGCCGCGATGTCACATCTGTCGGCCGCCGGGCCGAAGGGAGGACGGCTTCGTCAGCGCTGCCTTGAATCCGCTTTGACCACGGTTTAGTGGCTTGGCGATGACACTGTCCAACCATGAACCCGTCCGCGTCGCCGCGCTCTATAAATTTGCGGCGCTGGGCGACTTCGACGCGCTGCGGGAATTGCGCACGCCGCTTGCCGCCTTCTGCTGCGGGCGTGGCATCAAGGGTACGCTGCTTCTGGCGCAGGAAGGCATCAACGGCACGGTCGCCGGCTCAGGGACCGATATTGCCGACCTGATCGCTTATCTCGAGTCCATCGAAGGCCTCGCCGATCTCGAGGTCAAATACAGCACTGCCGCCGAGATGCCGTTCCACCGCATGAAGGTGCGGCTGAAGCGCGAGATCGTCACCATGGGCGTCGAAGACCTCGATCCGGCGACAGGTGCGGGCACCTATGTCGCGCCGGCCGACTGGAACGCGCTGATCTCGGATGCCGACACCATCGTCATCGACACCCGCAACGCCTATGAAGTGTCGATCGGCACGTTCGAGGGCGCCATCGATCCGCGCACGTCGAGCTTTCGCGAATTCCCGGCCTGGGTTGAAAGACATCGCAACCAGCTCGACGGCCGCAAGGTCGCGATGTTCTGCACCGGCGGCATACGCTGCGAAAAGGCGACGGCCTATGTGAAGTCGCTCGGTTTCGAAGACGTCTTCCATCTCAAGGGCGGCATCCTCCGCTATCTCGAAGAGGTGCCGGCGGAAGACAGCCTGTGGCAAGGCGAATGCTTCGTCTTCGACGAGCGGGTCTCGGTGTCGCATGGGCTGACAGAGGGCGAGGCTGAACTGTGCCGCGCCTGCCGGCATCCGCTGACGCCGGAGGACAGGCTGTCGCCGTATTTTGCCACCGGCGTGTCATGCCCGCATTGCTACGAGGCCCGCACGGACGAGGATCGCGCCCGCTACGCCGAGCGCCAGCGCCAGGTCGAACTGGCGCAGGCGCAGGGCAGGGGCCATATAGGCAGCTAGTATCGGTATTGCTCGGCTGGCTGAATCACCAGGCGACGGAATAGCGGTCGATCACCCACAGCCATGTGCCGTCGCTCTGCCGGCGCGCGACCTCCGAAGTCACTGTGCCATCGGGAAGCCGGGTCGAGGTCAATGCGAGATCTCCATTGATGGCCGCCGGCCGCTGCTCGCCGCGTTGGAATTTTCGCCCACTCGCGGCAAAGGCTTCGAACAAGGCGTGGATCGCGTCGTGGCCGCGCGTCAATTCGGCTTCGCCAGTGTCGACGACGGCATCGGGTTCGAACAGCGCCACCATGCCATCGACATCTCCAACCCACTGCCGGTCGATCAGCAGGCGTTCCAGGTCCTGCGGATCGCGGGCGGGTTCGCGTTCGGTGTTTTCGGTCATGGCAGGTCCTCCCTCGGCGGTGCGGCGGCGACACTAGCGGAAGCCACAGCCCATTTCGACACATGGCAATGCCGATTTTTCGGAAGGCTGCATCGCTGGCAAAGCGCCTGTGCGTCATTGTAATGTCAACAAGCGGGACCTACGTCTGCAACGTCCAAAACCCGCCCGTCCCTGTTTGGCGCGGGCCCTTTTCTGGAGGCACCATGTTCGACCCCAAGAAGCTTCTCGACGACCTGCTCGGCTCGCAAGTTCCCGGCACCACCGGCACCGTCCGCGACAAGGCAGGGCAAGCCGTGCAGATGGCCAAGGACAATCCGCTGGCCGCCGGTGCGCTGGCCGCGGTGCTGCTGGGGACCGGCACCGGACGCCAGGTGACGGGCACTGCCATCAAGCTCGGCGGGCTGGCCGCGATCGGTGGTCTCGCCTACAAGGCCTACCAGAACTACAAGGCCGGCAATGCGCCCGAGCAGGCGCCGGCAGCCGGGACGTCAGGAGCAGGCGGGCCGGAATTGCTGCCGCCGCCCGCCGACACCGCTTTCCATCCCTCGCAGGCGCCGCAGGGCGAGGACGAGTTCACGCTGACGCTGGTGCGGGCGATGATCTCGGCGGCCAAGGCCGACGGCCATGTCGACGACGAGGAACGCGAGAAGATCGCCGGCAAGCTCAAACTCGCCGGCGTCGGTTCCGATGCCGAAAAATTCCTGCTGGCTGAGCTGGACAGCCCGCTCGACCTCGACACGCTGGTCGCCGGCGCCAAGACCGACGAGCAGAGGCTCGAACTCTATACGGCGTCGCGCCTCACCATCGATCCCGATACGCGTGCCGAACGCGGCTATCTCGACCTCCTCGCAGGCCGGCTCGGCCTGCCGGATGCGCTGGTCGACCATGTCGAGGCGACCGTGTCGGCGGCCAAGGTGCCGGCCCCGGCGGGGACCGCGCCGAATCCGCGCTGGTAGCCAGCGCTGGCGCGCGGCTGAGGCAGCGCGGCCGAGGCTGGAAAATGCGTTAACGTCTCGTTTACCGAGGAAGCGCATGATTCTAGCAGTCGGATCGGCTTTTCCTCCTCCCAAGCCCGGTTCAGATCAGGGCGGTCGCCAATGACCGCCCTTTTTGTTGAACCGTTTTGCCGATGGTTCGGCTTGCCATATCAGCCGCCATTTGCGATGCCACTGGCTTCCTCCAGCGACATCAGGATAACGGCGATGACAGCCCTCACAGAGAAAACCGCCATCGTCACCGGCGCCGGCACCGGCATCGGCAAGAGCGTCGCCACGGCGCTGCTCAAGGCGGGTTGGAACACGGTGTTTTGCGGCCGCCGCAAACAGGTGCTCGATGCCGCCATCGCCGAGGCCGGGCCGACGCAGGCCAAGGCGCTGGCGGTGGCTTGCGACATCAGCAAGGCCAATCAGGTCGACGACCTGTTCGAGACGGTGGCGGCGGCTTTCGGGCGCGTCGACCTGCTCTTCAACAATGCCGGCATGAGCTACAAGTCGACGCCGATCGACGAGATCCCGGTCGAGGTCTGGAACGACATTGTCGGCGTCAACCTCACCGGATCATTCCTGTGCGCCCGCGCCGCTTTTGGCGCCATGCGCAGACAAAAGCCGATGGGCGGCCGCATCATCAACAATGGTTCGGTCTCGGCCTATGCGCCGCGGCCAGGTTCTGTGCCTTACACCGCGACCAAGCACGCCATAACGGGGCTGACCAAGACGCTGGCGCTCGACGGCCGGCCCTACGACATCGCCTGCGGCCAGATCGACATCGGCAATGCGCTGACCGACATGGCGCAGGCCATGACCGTCGGCGTGCCCCAGGCCAACGGCTCGATCGCCGCCGAAGCGGTGATGGATGTCCAGCGCGTCGCCGACGCCGTCGTCCACATGGCCAGCCTGCCGCTCGACGCCAATGTGCTGTTCATGACGGTGATGGCGACGAAGATGCCGTTTGTCGGCAGGGGGTAAGCAGCCGGTTCGCCGAAGGCGAATTCATCGTGCCAGTGGCACGATGAAAGGCCGGCGAACGCCGGGACGCTGCGAAGCAGCGGGGACCCGGCTGGGCGACTACTTCTTCAAAAACGCCTCGATCCGCTCCAGGGCGCGCAAAATGTTCTCTTCGGAATTGGCGTAGGAGAGCCTGATATAGCCTTCGCCGAGAATGCCGAAATCAGGGCCGCCGATCAGCGCGACGCCGGCATCATCAAGCAGCGCCGAGGCGAGCTTCTTGGCCTTCCAGCCGGTTTTCGAAACATTGGGGAAGGCATAGAAGGCGCCCTTGGGCGTGATGCAGGAAACGCCGGGCAGGGCGTTCAACCCCTCGACCACGATCTTCCTGCGGTTGTCGAAGGCGCGCATCATCTTGTCGACATCGTCCTGCGGGCCGTCGATGGCCGCGATGCCGGCATGTTGGCTCGGCGCATTGACGCAGGACCAGCAATTGACCGCCAGCTTGCGCACCTTGTCGTAGAGATGGGCGCCCTTGTCACCATTCGGCCAGATCGACCAGCCCATGCGCCAGCCGGTCATCGCCCAGGTCTTCGACCAGCCGTTGAGCACGATCAGCCGGTCGCGGATCTCGGGGAAATTGAGCAGCGAGAAATGCGTCTCGCCGTCATAGGTCATGACGTCGTAGATCTCGTCCGACATGATGGCGACCTGTGGGTGCTTCTCCAGTCCCTTGACCAGCTTCTCGATCTCGGCGCGCGGCGTGACGCCGCCGGTCGGGTTGGCCGGCGAGTTGAGGATAAGCAACCTGGTCTTCGACGTGATCAGCGCCAGCGTCTCTTCCGCCGAGAAGGCAAAGCCGTTCTCCTCGCGGATCGGCACCGGGATCGGTGCTGCGCCGGTGAATTCGATCATCGAGCGGTAGATGGGAAAGCCGGGATCGGGATAAAGAATCTCGGCGCCGGGCTCGCCGAACATCAGGATCGCCGCGAACATGGTCGGCTTGCCGCCGGGCAGGATCATCACATTCTCCGGCGAGACCTCGATGCCGGTGGTGGTCAGCGTGCGGCGCACCACCGCCTCGCGTGTCGCCAGCAGGCCGTTGGCCGGGGTATAGCCATGGTGGCCGTCGCGCAGCGCCTTGATCGCCGCCTCGACAATGTGCTGCGGCGTTTTGAAGTCGGGCTGGCCGATGCCGAGATTGACGATGTCGCGGCCCTGTTGCGCCAGCGCCGTCGCCCTCGCGAGCACCGCAAAGGCGTTTTCCTCGCCGAGGCGGTCGAAGGCCGAAATCGTGTGGAGCATTTTTCCCGTCCGTGTGGTTCTTACTGTTGGGTCGCGTTTTTGTGAGCGTCTGCTCACAAAAGTCAAACGGATTGGAGGTTTGCGTGTCGGAAAATCTTAGCGATTGGCAGCCGCGCCCGCGGCCGGAACGAAAAGTTCTGGATGGGCGCACAGTCCGTCTTGAGCCGCTGAGTGCTGAAAAGCATGGAGACGGTCTCTACGAGGCGTCGGCTGTCGCTGATGGCGATACGCGGTTCCGCTGGCTGTTCGACACCGTGCCCGAGAGCCGCGCCGCCTTGCAGCCATGGCTGGAGAAATCGGCGGCCAGCGAAGATCCGCTGTTCTTCGCCGTCATCGACAAGGCCAGCGGCACGGTCGCCGGGCGGCAGACGCTGATGCGCATCGATCCCGCCTTCGGTGTCATCGAGATCGGCAACATCTATTGGGGGCCGCTGATCTCACGCAAGCCGGCGGCGACCGAAGCGCAGTTCCTGTTCATGAAATACATTTTCGACGGGCTCGGCTATCGCCGCTACGAATGGAAATGCAACAACCGCAACGAGCCGTCGAAGCGCGCGGCGGAACGGTTCGGCTTCAAGTTCGAGGGCATTTTCCGCCAGCATCTTGTGGTCAAGGGTGAAAACCGCGATACGGCGTGGTACTCGATCATCGACAAGGAATGGCCGGCGCTTCGCAAAGCCTATGAGGCCTGGCTCGATCCGGCCAATTTCGATGGCGAAGGCCGGCAGAAGCGGCGGCTCGAGGATTTCCGCGCCGAGTTCGGCGCGTAGGAGAAAACATATGGCGCACAGCCACGATCATGGTTCGCACGATCACAGTGCGCATGGGCACAGCCATGGCGCCGGTCATGTGCATGGCTCGACCGACAAGAAACGGGTGCTGATCGCGGCCTGCCTGACTGCGGGCTTCATGGTTGCCGAAGTGCTTGGCGGCCTGCTGACCGGATCGCTGGCGCTGCTGGCGGATGCCGGTCACATGCTCGCCGATTCGATTGCTCTCGGCCTTGCCTGGTATGCCTTCCATCTTGGCGGACGGCCGGCGACGGTGCGCCTCACCTATGGCTTCGGCCGGGTCAAGACGCTGGTTGCCTACACCAACGGCATCGCCATCTTCGCCATCGCATTGTGGATCGTCTACGAGGCCTGGGGCCGCCTGATGACGCCGGCGCCGGTGCTGGGCGGGCCAATGCTGGTGGTGGCGATCGCCGGCCTTCTGGTCAACATCGCCTCGTTCTTCGTGCTGCATGGCGGCGACCGCGACAGCCTCAACATGCGCGGCGCCATCCTGCATGTGCTGGGCGATCTGCTCGGCTCGGCGGCGGCGATCGTGGCGGCGCTGGTTATCCTTGCGACCGGCTGGACGCCGATCGATCCCATCCTGTCGGTTCTGGTCTCTGTGCTGATCCTGTCCACCGCCTGGTCGCTGATGCGCGAAGCCGCCCATGTGCTGCTTGAAGGCGTGCCCGCAAGCCTCGACCGTGATCTCATCGCCAAGGACATTGCCGGGACGATCAAGGGCGTGCGCGAGGTGCACCACATGCATGTCTGGTCGCTGGACGGCTCCAGCAACATGGCGACGCTGCATGCCTGCCTCAATGACGGCGTCGATCCGCATCAGGCGGTCAGCGCCATCAAGAAGCGGCTTGCCGCAGAGCACGGCATCAGCCACGCCACCGTCGAGCCGGAATTCGGCCAGTGCGCCGACAGCCATGACGAGCACCACCACGATCATGACCACGACCATGGTGCGCCACCGCATCATGGCCATTATCACTGACAGGGAACTTCATGGCATTGGCATCCAGGTTGACGAGCTCCCGCGACGGCGGGAAGGCATGATGGATCGCGACAACAGAAACGCGCTGATTGCCGCAGCATGGATCATGCTGCTGTTCGGCATTGCGGCCTACAATCTGCCGACGGTGATGCTGGCCGTCGGCAATGTCTCGACGGTTCTCGCCGGCATTGTCGGCATCGGCTTCGTGCTGGCATTCTTTCTGGTGTTCTGGCTGCGCGGGCGCAGCCAGAATAAGGGCAAATAAGAGGCTTTTACAAATGCGCATCCTGATTACTGGTGCCGCCGGCATGGTCGGCCGCAAGCTCATCGCCCGGCTGGCCAAGGACGGCACGCTCAACGGCCACAAGATCACCGGGCTCGACCTGCACGACATCGTGCCGCCGCAGGCGCCGGCGATGGCAGGCGTCAGCATCGCCACGCATACCGGCGATCTTGCCGACGCCGGTGCTGCCGAGAGCCTCGTCGCCTCACGCCCGGACGTGATGTTCCATCTCGCCGGCATCGTGTCGGGCGAAGCGGAAGCCAATTTCGATCTCGGCTACCGCGTCAACCTCGACGGCACCAGGGCGCTGTTCGACGCCGTGCGGCTGGCAGGCTTTGCGCCGCGCCTCGTCTTCACCTCGTCGATCGCGGTGTTCGGCGCGCCGTTCCCGGATGTCATCCCGGACGACTTCCACCCGACCCCGCTGACGTCCTATGGCACGCAGAAGCAGATGAGTGAGGCGCTGCTGGCCGATTATTCCAGGCGCGGCTTCTTCGACGGCATCGGCATCAGGCTGCCGACCATTTGCGTGCGGCCCGGCAAGCCGAACAAGGCGGCCTCGGGCTTTTTCTCCGGCATCATCCGCGAGCCGCTCGCCGGGCAGGAGGCGATCCTGCCGGTGCCGCGTTCGGTGCTGCACACCCATGCCAGCCCGCGCTCGGCGGTGAATTTCCTGATCCATGCCGCGGGGATCGACGGCGCCGCCGTTGGACCGCGCCGCAACCTCACCATGCCCGGTGTCGCCGTCACCGTTGGCGAGCAGATCGAGGCGCTGGAGCGCATTGCCGGACCGAAGGTCGCGGGCCTGATCCGCGAGCAGCCCGACGAGACGATCTGGGCGATCGTCAAGGGCTGGCCGACGCGCTTCGAGGCGCGCCGCGCAAGAGACCTCGGTTTCACCGCCGAGAAGAGTTTTGATGAAATCATCCAAGCGCATATCGTGGATGAGCTCGATGGCAAGATTGCGGGTCAGGCCTGACCCGCAATCTTCAGACGCTGCCGGTCAGGCTCGCCGACAGGAGCAAAAGTCCGAACAGGAAGACGAAGGCGGCGCCGCCGATCTCGACGAAGGTGTGGATGCGGTTGCCCATACGGCCGTCGCCGGCGAAATAGACCGCCCAGTTCTTGGCGGTCACCGCGATCGTCGCCAGCGCCGAGACGGTGATGGCCGTGCCGAGCGACATTGCCAGCACCGACAACAGGCCGCCGAGCCACAGACCGTTGAGCAAGGCGAAGCTCAGCACGATCAGCGCGCCGGAGCAGGGGCGGATGCCGACAGCGGCCACCGCCGACCAGGCCGTGCGCCAGTCGAAGCGGTCGCCCGACAACAGCGCAGGATCGGGCGCATGCGAATGGCCGCACGTATCGCAGACCTCGCCGGCTGCGTGATCGTGATGCGCATGATCGTGGTGAGCGTGGTCGTGATGGGAATGATCATGGTGGGAATGATCGTGTCCGGCATGATCATGATCGTGGGCGCTGTGATCGTGATCGTGCGCGGCATGATCGTGATGGGCGTGAAGCGCATGCGCGTGCGCCGCATGGCTGTGGGCGGCATGCGAGTGGCCGGCGTGAGAATGACCATGGGAATGGCCGGCATGCGCCGCCGACAGGCTGTAGGCGGGCGCCTTGCCGAACCAGCGCAGGACCGTTGGACCGAGCTTGCGCCACAGTAGCCAGGCGCCGAACAGGGTGACGAAGACATAGCTCATGATCTCCATGAACCAGGCCGCGTCGGTCATTGAGATGGCGGTGCCGCGCAACACGAAATAGGCAAGCAGCATGACCACGACCGCGGTCAGGCCCTGCAGCAGCGCCGAGACGAAGGACAACAGGATGCCGCGCTTGAGCGCCACTTCATTGGCCACCATGTAGGAGGAGATCACCGCCTTGCCGTGGCCGGGGCCGGCGGCGTGGAAAATGCCGTAGGCGAAGGACAGACCGATCAGCAGCCACATCTTGCTGCCGTCTTCGCGCATCTCCTTCATAGCCGCGGCCAGCGCGCGATAAAATTCCTGCTGCCTGAGATTGATCCACATCAGGATGTGGGCGAACGGGCCGGTGGTCGGCGCCATGCCGTCATTGACGCCGATGCCGAGCGAACTCTGGGCGTGGGCCTGGCCGAGAAAGTGCGTCATCACCAGGGCAGCGGCGACGAGGCCGAATGCCAAACGCAGGGACGGTTTCATCACCGGATCTATCCTTCTGGCGGGCAGTTCAGTTCGAGCTTGGTGGCGAAGATCTTGCTCATGTCGGTGCCTGTCGGATCGTTGAAGAAGGCTTCCGTCAGGGTCTTCTGGTTTTCCTTGATCGCCTCGTCCGGGTCGGGCCGGATCACCTTGCTGGTGCAGTTCGAAGGCAGGCCTTCGACGGTGATGTTGGAATCTTCGGTGAAATCGATGGCCGTGTAGAAGGTCGGGTCGTAGACGCCGAAATCGATCTTGCCGGCGAGCTTGATCGGTTCCTTCGGTTCGGATTCGAACAGGATGATCAGCTGGTCATTGTCGAAATTGGCCATCAAATGCGGCGGCGGCGTCATAGGCACGTCCTTGCCGTTGACAGTGACGAGTTGGAAGTAGTTGAACTCGGCCAGCGAGGCGTGGACGGTGTCGGCAACGTCCTTCAGCTCCTTGTCGTCAAGCTTCAGGTCGGAGTTCTTGTCGAACTCCATCATCACCGTACTCGAGAACAAATCGTCGAAGCGCCAGAGATGGCGCAGCGCTTTCACACTTTGGTGATCCGGCGACAGGATTACGTCGAGGCGGGCCTCGGCGAAGACATGAGGATGCGCGCCAGCCGCTCCGACGGCGGCAAAAGGCGCCGCCAGGGCCGAAGCCAGCATGATTGCGTGGCGATTCAGGTGCATTCTCGGTCGCTGTTCCATCGGCCTCGGGAAGATTTCGAGAGGTTACCAGAAAGCGGGCGAAATTGGGACCGCTGCCGCGTGTCGCCCAAAAGTGCGAAGCGGTTTTGGGATCACGACACGCGCCCTACAAAACTCAAAGCGCAACGCGCTTTGACGGCGAAGCCGGTCAGGCACCCTCGCGGTTCTTGAACCACTGCACCAGGAAATCGACGAAAACGCGGACCTTGGCCGGCAGATAGCGGCGATGCGGGTAGACGGCGAAAATGCCACTGCCCGACTGGATGCGGTCGTCGAGCAAGGACACCAGCTTGCCCGATGCGAGGTCAGGGGCGGCAATGAAATCGGGCAGGATGGTGAAGCCCAGGCCCGACACGGCGGCAGCGCGCGCGGCCATCGGACTGTTGACTTCGATCGGCCCCGACACGTTGACGCTAACGGACTCCTCGCCATCGCCCTTGAAACGCCAGTTGGCGAGCGAGCGGCCATTGGTGTCGACGATGCAGGGCATGTTGGCGAGGTCCTGCGGGCGCGTCGGCTTGCCATGTTTGGCGATCAGCTCCGGCGAGGCGCAGAGCTTGATCGAGAATGGCCCCAGGCGCCTTGCGATCAGCGAGGAGTTCTCCAGCCGCGAAATGCGCACGGCGAGATCGAAACCTTCTTCGACCAGATCGACAAAACGGTCGTCGAGATGGATGTCGAGCACGATGTCGGGGTGCTGCTTGGCGAAATCGATCAGCGACTGGCCGATCGGCGCATCGGCAAAGGTGCGCGCCGCCGACAGCTTGATCCGGCCGCGCACGTCGCCGGAGGATTCGCGCACCGCGTCGGCCAGGCTGTCCACCTCGCGCACGATTTCCGAAGCGCGGCTGTAGTAGGTATGGCCGGCCTCGGTCATCGAGAACTGCCGCGTGGTGCGGTTGAGGAGCAGCGCACCGAGTTCGTCCTCGAGTTCGCGCACATATTTCGACAGCAGCGCCTTGGAACGGCCGATCTTGCGCGCGGCGGCCGAAAAGCCTTCGGCCTCGACGACGTCGATAAAGGCGCGCATGCGGGTCAATGTATCCATGGATCAGGCCTTTCGTGCCGTATCGAGAAGCCGCCGGCCAAGCCGTATCAGGGCAATGTCGCTACCGGGAGGGCCGAGCAGCGAGAGGCCGAAAGGGGCGCCGTCGACCGAGCCCAGGGGCAGGGTGATTTGCGGAAAGCCTGAAAGACCCGAAAGACACAAGAGATGCAAGGCCCTTTCGCGGTAGGCCTGGAGTTGCTCAGGCGCGCTTTTAACGAGAGGGGCGGGACCTGGAACGGTGGGCAGAACCAGAAATCCGTCCTGGCCGAGCAGGGCGGCGAGCTCGGAGCGGAAGGTCAGACGGCGCACCGCCTCGGCCTGTGCGGTCTTCGCGTCTATCGTCCGGCCGAAGCCGAAGCGCTCCTCGACGCCCGGCCCGAGATCGCGCTCGCCAGAGGTGATCCAGGCGCCATGCTGCTGCCAGGCCTCGGCGGCCTGCAGACGGCGGAAGCACCAGTAGAGTTCGTCGGGGAAGGAAGCGAAGACGTACTCCACCGGCTTCGGTTCGCCGACGACAGCGGCCGCCAGCGCTCTCATGCTGGCATATTCGGCTGCCTCGACCGGGCCTGACACGAAGGCATCCAGCCAGCGGATCGAAAGCGGACGGTTGAGCGGATGCTGGTGCGGGTCGCGGCCGAGCAGCAATTTGCCGATCGTCTCGTAGGTTTCGATGTCGTCGGCGAACCAGCCGAACGTGTCGAAGCTCGGCGCCAGTTTCATGGTGCCTTCCAGCGAAATGCGGCCATGCGTGGTGCGCAGCCCGATCAGCCCGCAAAAGCTCGCCGGCGCGCGGATCGAGCCGCCAGTGTCGGAGCCGGTGGCAATGTCGGCGAGTTGGCCTGCCACTGCTGCCGCCGAGCCGGAGGACGAGCCGCCGGTGACGCGGTCGGGCGCCGCCGGGTTCACCGGAAACGGAAAATGCGCGTTCTGGCCCATCAGAGAGAAGGCGAATTCGTCAGTCTGCGTCTTGCCGATGAAACGCGCGCCGGCATCGAGAATCGCCTGCACGGCAGGCGCCGTGCTCGACGCAGCGTGCGCTTCGGCGAACTTCACCAGATTGCCGCAGCCGGTGCGGTAGCCGGCGACGTCGTAAATGTCTTTCACGGCCAGCCTGAGCCCAGCCAACGGGCCCAATTCCGCATTGGCGACCGGCATTCGACGCAGATTGAGGAAGGCGTTGAGCGGGCCATGCGTCCCTGTCATCGTTCGATATCCGGATACGTTTGGCGCAGCATTGTTCGATGCCAGAAATTTTACAACCTGGGATACGATTTTTATTGATTGTGAAATCTTTCGATCTTATATCGCGCTTGCCCAAAGTCGCACGTGCCTGTGGGTGTCCGCCGATCCTCGAATGGTGAGGGAAATCGGTAAGGTAACTGGAGCCAACCCCTCCAGTCGGTCTAGCGGCCAACCGCCAGCCCGAGGACACCTTGAAGCAACGACGGTGCGGGCCTTTCTGGTTCTCTTCCGGTTGTCCAAAGACCGGGGTTACTAAAGAGGCACACCTTCATTGCCGGCAGTGCGGACGGGTCTCCCCTCCAAGCCAAGGCAGACAAAGCGAACCGAAGCCGGGCAAGGCCAAGGTTCATCGCCGCGAGACGGCGTTTCATGGTTCCGGGGTCTCCACCGGCTGGTTCCATGATTTGACGTCCCGCCTTTGTTTGATCCGCGTGTTCGCGAGGCTGACCGCCCGCGTCCGCAGCCTTGTTGCGCGCCGCAAGGCGTTTATGGAGAGACCCCGATGGCCACCCAGCGCATCCTTGACTTCCTCGCCACCCGACGTCCGTCCGGCCCCTGCCTCGTCGTCGACCTCGATGTCGTGCGCGACAATTTCCGCGCCTTCGAGAAGGCTCTGCCCGATTCCAAGATCTACTATGCGGTGAAAGCAAACCCGGCGCCGGAAATCCTGCGCCTCCTTGCTGCGATGGGCTCGTCCTTCGACACCGCTTCCGTTGCCGAAGTCGAGATGGCGATGGACGCCGGTGCGCCGGCGGACCGCATCTCCTTCGGCAACACCATCAAGAAGGAGCGTGACATTGCACGCGCCTACCAGCTCGGCATCCGGCTGTTCGCGGTCGACTGCGTCGAGGAAGTCGAGAAGATCGCCCGCGTCGCTCCCGGCGCCCGCGTGTTCTGCCGCGTGCTGACCGACGGCGAAGGCGCCGAATGGCCGCTGTCGCGCAAGTTCGGCTGCGTGCCGGCGATGGCCGTCGACGTGCTGCGCCATGCCAAGACGCTCGGCCTCGACGCGTACGGCGTGTCGTTCCATGTCGGCTCGCAGCAGACCGACCTGACGGCCTGGGATCGTGCGCTGGGCGACGCCAAGAAGGTGTTCGCCACGCTCGCCGACGAAGGCATCGTGTTGAAGATGGTCAATATGGGCGGCGGTTTCCCGACCCGTTACCTGAAGGACGTGCCGGTGGCGCAGGCCTATGGCCAGGCGATCTTCTCGGCGCTGCGCAAGCACTTCGGCAACGCGCTTCCCGAGACCATCATCGAGCCGGGCCGCGGCATGGTCGGCAATGCCGGCGTCATCAAGTCGGAAGTCGTGCTGATCTCCAAGAAGGCCGACAACGACAATGTGCTCTGGGTGTTCCTCGACATCGGCAAGTTCGGCGGTCTGGCCGAGACGATGGACGAGGCGATCCGCTACCCGATCGTCACTCGCCATGACGGCACCGAGACCGCGCCTTGCGTGCTCGCCGGCCCGACCTGCGATTCGGCCGACGTGATGTACGAGAAGACGCCGTACCCGCTGCCTCTGTCGCTGACCATCGGCGACGAGGTGCTGATCGAAGGCACCGGCGCCTACACGACCACCTACTCGGCGGTCGCCTTCAACGGCTTCGAGCCTCTCCGATCCTACGTGATCTGACGGCTCGCAAGAGCCGATCAGATCATCCCAGGTGGGCGTCAGTCGCCCACTTGGGCTCGCCTGTGGAACAAGCTCCGCTCGTGAAGGATCGCGGAAATGGAAATGCCAGTTGAAATCGTCGACCGCTCGCCGGTCCTTGCCATTGTCGCCGAAACCCCTGCCGATGTCGCGGCGCGTGAAGCGTTGCTCGACCGCGCCATGGGTCCGATGCGGCGCAAGAAATCGTCGGAGAAGCTGCGGCGTGGCCGTCGGCCCTCCGAAGGCCTGGCCTTTGTCGTGCGCGATGCGGCCGGCGCGGTGACCGGCACCGTGCGGTTGTGGGACGTGAGGCTGGGCGAGGGCGGCCCGGCAGCGCTTCTGCTCGGTCCGCTCGCCGTCGATCCGGCGCTGAAGAACGCCGGCATCGGCTCGGCGCTGATGCGCCATGCATTGGCTGAGGCCGCGCGTCTCGGCCATGCTGCGGTGCTGCTGGTCGGCGATGCGCCCTACTATGGCCGCTTCGGCTTTTCGGCCGACAAGACCGGATCGCTGGCCATGCCTGGTCCATATGAGCGGCATCGCCTGCTGGCGCTGGAGCTGGTCGAGGGCGCACTCGACGGTGCGCATGGCACGCTGAAGGCCGCCGGGCGCAAGCTGAAGGCGCTGCCGCTTACCTTCGCGGCGTAAGCCCTCGGCTTTCCGAGGCGCAAAAGCCTTCGGCTTTGCGCGGCGTAAAAGCTTTTGGCTCGACAAAACAAAACGCCGCCTGATGGGCGGCGTTTTGTTTTGCGAGGGGTCAGCCGAGCAGCTGGCTGAGCGCCATGGCGACCGTCATGTCGCCTTCGATCTTTATCTTGCCGGACATGAACGCCATGGTCGGGTTGAGGTCGCCGGCGATCAGCGAATCCAGATCGTCGAGCGACAGCTTGACGGTGCAGTCGGTCGGAGCGTCGGTGTTCGAGACGGTTGCGCCGTCAATGACGATGACGCCGTCGCTGCCGGTATCGAACTTCACCGAATGTTCGAACCCAGCGCTCGCCACGCGCGACTTCATCTTCTCGGCAATCTCCTGAACGCTCATGACTGTTCTCCTCGTCTCGTTGCGTTTTGCCGCGCTTCAGTGACCGGCGCGTGCCGAAGTCGCTGTCTTGCGCGTGCCGCGATCCTGGTCGCTTGGCGCATATAGCTTCGAGTTGACGTAAACGTCAACGCGGTCGCGATGCGTCATGTCGTTTCAGTCGGAAGGGATGGGACAGAGAAATCAGCCTTGCGGCGAGGTCAGTGTGCCGCGGCCGGTTTGGCTGGCTCGGCCTGCGCCGATTCCGCCGGAGCAGATTCGGTCGGCGTGGCCGGCTCCTTGTGACGGCGCATGGCGTTGTCGCGGATCTCGTCCTTGGTCAGGAAGTTGACCTGGTCGATCAGCACTTCGTGCACGAGATTGGCGCCGACGCGTGTGTTGACGGTGTCGCGTATGGCCGTGCGGAAAGCATCGAGATCGATGGTTTCCTTTTTGGTGAAGTCGATCTGTGGATTGGAATAGAGATAGGAATAGACCTGATCGGTCATCAGCGCTTCGGCCGGGATCGACATCTTCTTTATCTCGGCCGGCTCGACCGTATAGACGAGCTTGGTGAGGAAATAGCCGTCGATCTTGGAATTTCGGACCAGCGGCACCGAGATGACGTCGGTCTTGACGTAGTCGAGACCGCCCAGCATCGGCTTCGGCGTTTCGCCGACGCCGCGCTCGCCGGCCGCCTGGAACGAATAGAACACGGCGCCGAGCGTAGCGGCGCAGATCCAGATCGCGGCGGCGATGAATTTGATCACCGGCTTTTCCCGCCAAGTCTTCTCGCAAACATCAGCTCGCCCATCCGAATTCACCGGCCGAATAGGTGCCGTCGGCCTCGGCGCGCTGGATGGCGTTCTTCAGGAGCGTCGCGACCTCGTTGACGGCGTTGAGGTGGGCGAGGATCGCGGCTTCGTTCTTCGCCAGTTTCTGGCGCAGCCGCGCCAGGCTGTCGCGATGCTCTTCCAGGAATTCGATCTCGTTGGCGCCCTTCATGGCGCGGGTCAGCTCATAGAGGTAGCGGCTCTTGCGGGCGTTGGAAGCCTTGAGATCATAGCTGGTGTCGTTCTTCAGTCCCGCCGTCTCTTCCTCGACCGCCTCCTCGATGCGGCCGATGATGGCGGCAAGGTTGCCCGGCCGGGCGAACGGGATCGGCGCCTCGGACGTACGCGCCGGCAGGTTGGAAGAGAATTTTGAAAAATCGGCCATTGAAAATCCTGGTCTAGATCTTGATGTCGGTTTTGATGGTCGTCTCGTCGCCGGTCATCGACCGTGCGGCCTTGCGCTGCAATTCCTCGACCAGCGAGGTGGAGAGCCGGGTCTGCTGGTCGATCTCGGTCTTTTGCGGCCCGGTTGATACCGGTCCGATCGGCACGGTGCGCTTGCCGTCCTTGTAGTGGTCGGCCAGCAGCGACTTGGCGATGCCGATGCCGCCGCGCTCGGCCATGACATCGGCGACGCGCTCGGCAAGCTGCGATTTCCACATGTCGCCGGCCAGCCCCTTGCCGTAGACGCCTTCGGTATCCTTGGGCAGCATGTTCTGAATGAAGGTCTGCAACACCATCGCCTCGAATTTCTTGAACTTGCTGGCGGGATCGGCGTTCGCCGCGGCCTTGTCGCCGGTGGCGCGCGACAGGATCGAGCCGGCATCGACCGAAGCCGCCATGTCGACAGAGAAGGCGCCGCCAACGCCGTTGGCCCGCTTGGTGAGCGCGGCACGGGCAGCCTCGATATCCGTCGGGTCGACGGCTCGGGCAACATCGAGAACGATGTCACTGGGTGGAGAAATCGCCAAGAAAGTCCGCCTCTTTGCCGGGTTTCCTGAAGCGACCATGCCTCAACAAGCTTGTGGCAGGCTTGCCGGTCAGAATTCGGTTCGTGGCGTCGAATGAAATTGCTGGTCCGGCAAAACTCTGAGAGCACGGGAAACTTGCCGCCATCCCAACGCGTACCTCACCCGAGAGACCGAGGTGATCGTGCAGGGCCATGATGTGACGTTTGTAATTCTGTTTGTCGGCGTGGGCATTTGCCTGTCTCTCGTCATGTCGATCGCCTGGGCCATTGCTGTCGCCAGCGGCAAGTCGGGCTGGGTCGATGCGATCTGGTCGTTTGCGGTGGGCGCTGCCGGCGTCGCCGTGGCGCTTATTCCACTGTCAGACTGGCAGCATGTGACGACACGGGCCGTGATCGTTGCTCTGCTCGCGGCAATCTGGTCGATCAGGCTTGGCCTGCACATCGTCATCAGAACCCTGCACGGTGGCGACGATCCGCGTTACGCGCAGCTGCGCAGCGAATGGGGTGAGGCCTTTCCGAGCCGGCTGTTCTGGTTTCTGCAGATCCAGGCTGCGGCAGCCTTGCTGCTTGCCCTTTCCATCTTCACGGCCGCGCGCAATCCGGCGCCACAGCTGCAGACCTCCGACTGGCTGGGCATCGCCATCCTGGTGATTGCGATTGTTGGCGAAGGCGTTGCCGACCGCCAGCTCACGCGGTTTCGCGACGATCCAGGCAACAAGGGAAAGGTCTGCGACGTGGGGCTCTGGGGTGTTTCGCGGCATCCCAATTATTTCTTCGAATGGCTGGGCTGGCTGGCCTATGTCGCGATCGCGCTCGATCTGACCGGCGCCTATCCGTGGTGCTGGGTCGCCGGCACCGGCCCGGTCTTCATGTATTGGCTGCTGGTGCATGTCTCCGGCATACCGCCGCTCGAGGCGCACATGGTGAAGTCACGCGGCGAAAAGTTCCGCGCCTACCAGGCGCGCGTCAATGCATTCTGGCCGGGACCGCCCCGCCACCCCTCTCCACAGACATCGAAAGGCAAGGCATCGTGAGCTTCATTGCATCCGCCATCCGCACCGTCGAACGCAGCCCGTTCCCCGATCCCGTGACTCGAACGGGTATAGACTTCCTGGTCGGGCGTACGCGTCGAAACCTGTCGGAGAAGAACGCCTCGCATGAGCAGGCGTTCGTCCGCGCCATGGCCGGGTATCCGATTGCCGAGCACACGGACGCCGCCAACGAGCAGCATTATGAATTGCCGCCTGAATTCTTCGGGCTGGTGCTCGGGCCACGGCGCAAATACTCCTCCTGCCTTTACCGTAGGGGTGACGAGACGCTGGCGCAGGCCGAAGTGCTTGCCCTGCTGGAGACCGTCGCGCATGCCGATCTGGCCGATGGCCAGCACATTCTCGAGCTTGGCTGCGGCTGGGGTTCGCTGACGCTGTTTATGGCCGAGCGCTATCCCGACGCAAAAATCACCGCGGTCTCCAACTCGACGCCGCAAAGGGCCTACATCGAAGCGCAGGCGCGGGAAAAAGGTTTTGCAAACGTCCGCGTCATCACGGCCGACATGAACAGTTTCCAGCCGGACGGGAGGTTCGACCGGATCGTCTCGGTCGAGATGTTCGAGCATATGGCGAACTGGCAGAAACTGCTCGAACGCGTGCGGTCCTGGTTGGCGCCGGAGGGGCGTGTGTTCATCCACGTCTTTACGCATAAGAGCCGGTCCTACCGCTTCGACCATCGCGACAAGTCGGACTGGATTGCGCAGCATTTCTTCACCGGCGGCATCATGCCGAGCCATGAGTTGATCCGGCATTTTCCCGATCTGTTCGACGTCGAGCAGGAATGGCGATGGAACGGCCGCAACTACCAGCGCACGGCAAACCAGTGGCTTGCCAATATGGACGCCAACTTGCCTGCGATCGACCACATTCTCGCTGACGTCTACGGCAAGGACGCCCTGATCTGGCGGCGCCGCTGGCGGCTGTTCTTCCTCGCCACCGCCGGGCTGTTCGGGCACAAGAATGGCGAGGAATGGGGCGTCAGCCACTATCGCCTGCGGGCGGCCGAGTAGCTTGGCAACACCGGTTCGATCGGGAATGCTGGGAGCAGGCTGGAGAGCGGCGAAGGCCTACTTCGCCGATGATGACCCTCTCGTCGCCACCGCCAATCTGGTGGCGCTTGTCGTGCTGTGGAACCAGCCTTTCTATCCGCTCTATGTCTATTGGGCGGTCGGACCCGACATTGCGCCGACCTTCTACACATTCCTCTCGACGCCGTTTTTCCTCGCCGTACCGGCACTGGCTCGCATCAACAGCCGTGCCGGGCGTGCGCTGCTGCCGCTCGCCGGCATCGGCAATACGGTGCTGAGCGCCAAAGTGTTCGGCATCGCTTCCGGCGTGGAGATTTTTCTGTTGCCCTGCGTGCTGCTCGGCTTCGTGCTGTTTCGGCCAGGCGAGCGCGTTATTGCGATTGGCATCGCGGTTGTCGGCATGCTGGCCTTTACGGTGCTGCATGGGCGCTACGGTGCGCCTGTTCATCTCTATTCGGCGGAAGAATATGCAAGCTTTCTGAAGATGAATGCGCTCAGCGCCGGCACGCTGACGGCCTTCATCGGTCTTCTCGTGATGAACCTGATTGGCGCTGCAGCCAAACGCTGAGCGCTGCTACGCCGTTCGCGACAGAGCGCTGGAGACGAGAAAGCCTGCCGTCGCCGCGGCTGCCGTGAGCACGGTTCCCCAGCAAATATCGGCGACGGTAATCGCGACGGGCCAGTTCTTCAGCGTCGCCTGGTTGGTCAGGTCGTAGGTGGCGTAGGCGCAGAAACCGAACGCGGCGCCATTCACCGCCGCGGTCGTCCACGAGCCCGTCTGAAAGGCAGGCTGCACCGCGAAGAAGACGGCGCCGGCGATATAGATGATGTAGAAAAGCGCGGCCGCCTTGACGTCGAAACTGTCGAGCAGCATCGGCCCCAACAGCGGTTTGTAAAGCCGGCTCGCCATCACCGTCAGCCAGACCGCGTCGATGCACAGGAACACGACCGCCGTCGTGAGATAGGCGATGCCGTAAGTCTTGATCATGTCCGCTCCAAAATCGCGTTGGCTGTGGTTCAGCAACGGTTTTTATCGGCGATAGTTTCGAGCGGCCGAAACTCGTTCCGCCTGTCGCCCGTAGCTTCGCAAAACGAGATGACAGGGTGAATGATGAACCGACTGGCAGCGGCGGTAGGCCTCCTCTTTTTTGTCCTGTTTTGCGGATCGGCAATTGCCGCATCGGCACCTGACCCGAGCGGCGTGTGGAATCGCGGCGACGGCAATGCAAAGGTCCGCATCGCTCCCTGCGGCTCGAACATCTGTGCCACCAACGTCTGGATCAAGGACACCAGCGGCGGTGAGGCCGTTGGCGACAAGCTTGTGATGACGCTGAAGCCGAAATCCTCAGACACGCTGAGCGGCAAGGCTTTCGATGCCAAGCGCGCGCTGACTTATGCGATCCAGCTCAAGGTCGGCGGGCAGAAACTGGTCACGCGCGGCTGCCTCGTCGGCGGGTTGGTTTGCAAGTCGGTCAACTGGTCGCGCGCCCGCTGACGATGCGAGCGACTGGTTCAGACAGAAGCCTTTTCATGTCGCGGGGTCGACGCCGCTTGGTGGTGCGGCGAAATAGCTGACGGCACGGTGAAACTCACGCCGGATCCTGCCGTATCTACACATGCTCCCGAGCGCTCTCAGCGCCTTACCGATCTGATTTCAAACAAGGATTCTTGATGAACCTCGTGCCGATTAGCCGTGGCCTTTCGCACGGCCGGAAGAAGATTGCTGTCATCGGTTCAGGGATTTCCGGCGCCGCCGCAGCATGGGCCTTGCATCCGACCTCAGACGTCACCCTTTATGAGGCTTCGCACCGTCCCGGCGGCCATACCGCAACCGTCGACATCGACTATGACGGGACGCCGATTTCGGTCGACACCGGTTTCATCGTCTACAACGAACTGGCCTATCCGGATCTCACCGCGCTGTTTTCGCATCTCGATGTGGCCACGCATGAGAGCGACATGGGATTCTCGCTTTCGCTCGACGGCGGCAAGCTCGAATGGTGCGGCTCGACTTTGCGCACCATCTTCGCCCAGAAGCGCAATTTCTTCTCGCCCGGTTTTCTGTGGATGCTGCGCGAGATCCTGCGCTTCAACAAGGCTTGTATCGCCGAGCGGGACGCCGGCACGCTGGGCAATGTCTCGATCGGCGATTATCTGCGCACGCGCGGTTTTTCCGCCGGCTTTCGCGACAATTATCTGATGCCGATGGCGGCGGCGATCTGGTCGACGCCCCGTGCGAAAATGCTGGACTATCCGGCTGCCAGTTTCATCAGCTTTTTCGAAAACCATCGCCTGATCGACAATGATACGCGGCCGATGTGGCGCACGGTGAGCGGCGGTTCGCGCAACTATCTGCAAAAGCTGCTGGCGCCGCTCGCATCGCAGCTGCGGCTGTCGTCTCCAGTCAAGATCATGGTGCGCGACGCCTTCGGCATTACCGTGTGGGCGGGCGACGATGCGCCGGAGCGCTTCGACAACGTCATTATCGCCTCTCACAGCGACCAGGCGCTGGCGATGCTCGGCGATGCGTCGAGCGTCGAGGAATCCATCCTGTCGGCCATACCCTATCGCCCCAACCGGGTCGTGCTGCACCGGGATCCGCGCCTGATGCCGAAGCGGCGGGCCGCCTGGGCGGCGTGGAACTATCTGCGCTGCTCCTGTGACCGTGAAGAGCCGGAAGTGTCGGTCACCTACTGGATGAACCGCCTGCAAGGGATCGACGCCACCAAGCCGCTGTTCGTTTCGCTCAACCCGGTTGTCGAGCCGCGTCCCGAACTGGTGTTCGGCGAATGGATGTTCGACCATCCGCAATACGATGCACGCTCCCTGTCGGCACAAGCCCGTCTCGACGACATACAGGGCGTGCGCGGCACCTATTTTGCCGGCGCATGGACCGGCCACGGTTTTCACGAAGATGGCTTGCGCTCAGGCCTCGATGCCGCGATCGCGCTCGGTGCCGAAGTGCCGTGGCGGCGGGGCAAGGCGGTCTTGCCCAAGATGCTGCTGGCGGCTGAATAGGGCCTGATCGGAATGGAAGAACGTGTCACCACACTGGAGCAGAACGGCCCGCCGCCACAGGCGGCCGGCGTGCTCTATCCCGGTGAGGTCATGCATGCGCGGTTAAAACCGTTCGGCCACCGCTTTATCTATCGCGTGTTCTCGCTGCTGGTCGACATAGACAGGCTGGCCGAGCTCGGCCGCATGTCATGGCTGCTCGGCGTGAACCGGCCCGGTCTGGCGTCGTTCCACGAGAGCGACCATGTCAGTTTGCCCGGCGAAACGCTGCGGGTCTATGTCGACAGGCTGCTTGCTGATGCCGGTCTGAGAAAGCCGGCGGCGCGGGTGCTGCTGCTCGCCTATCCCCGTATCTTCGGCTACGTCTTCAACCCGATCTCGGTCTATTTCTGTTACGACGAGGCCGGCGCGCTGACCACCCTGATCTATGCGGTGCGCAACACGTTCGGCGGCCAGCACATTTATGTCTCGCCGATCCGGCCGGGCGAACTCGGTCCGGCCGGCGTGCGCCAGACGCAGGCCAAGCGTTTTCATGTCTCGCCCTTTATCGGCATGGACACACGCTATCATTTTCGCATCCTGCCGCCGGGCAAGACGGTCCGGCTTCGCATCCATGAAACGGAAAATGGCGAGCCGCTGCTGGCGGCGACTTTTGCTGGCGCCGCACGCCGGCTTGCCACGCCCGATCTCGGCGCGTGCCTGGTCAAGTTTCCCCTTCTGACGCTGAAAATCGTTGCCGGCATTTACTGGGAAGCGCTGAAGCTGTGGCTGAAAGGCGCGCGCTTCCATCCGAGCCCGAAGGTTGCCGGCCGTACGCAATACAGCCTGCCCCACGAGGCGGAGCCGGACATCGCCCGTAAGTGACGGCTATTAACTGCCGAAGTTATTCCTGTCCCCGTTTCTGCGCGATGAGATCCAGCCGGTCACGGTCGGAGCGTTCGCGCTCGTCCTGGCGGCGCACGTCCTTGTAGGCGCGCTCGACCATGTTGGTGCGCGCCGTCGCCGTGGCGATGAGCGTAACCCCTGCCTGGCGCTTTCCAGGCTCGCCTCCTGCCGGACCAGGGCATTGGCGATGCGGCGATGGTAAAGGTCGGGAAACAGCACCGCCATCGACTGGTCGGCGTCGAAGTGCTGGACCAGTTCCTTGGCCTCGGTCTCGGCGGTTGCCGCCGCCGCCAGGAAACTCGCATGGCGGGTCTCGTGCAGGGCCTTCAGTTGCTCCTGCACCTTGACCAGTTTCTTCAGCCGTTCCTTGCGTGTGGTCATCTCACCTCGCCAGCGTCAGGTCGACGAAGCCGTCGACGAACAGCGACAGCATGGTGCCGATGGCGAAGTAGAAGATGATCATGCCGCCGGCGATGACGAAGGGCAGCGAGATGAAATAGACCGGGATCTGCAACGTCAGCTTGTTGACGAAGCCGATGGTCAGGTTGACCAGAATGGCATAGGCGATGAACGGGCTGCCAAGCCGGATGACCAGGAAGAAGGCGTCCGACACGGCAGAGTTCTATTCGGTAGCCATTGCTGGTCGCAGTTCCGACTCCTCCGTCGAAATCTCATGGGACTCATCAGCAGTCGGCTTGATCCGGAACCACGCTGCGTAGAGCGCGGGAAGAAAGAGCAGGATCAGCACCGTGCCGGCCGCCGTTCCGCCGATCAGCGTATAGGCCATTGAACCCCAGAAGACGGAGTGCGTGAGGGGGATGAAGGCGAGCACGGCGGCAAGCGCGGTCAAAACGACGGGCCGCGTGCGTTGCACCGTGGCCTCGATGACGGCGTGATAGTCGTCAATGCCGGCAGCACGGTTCTCCTTGATCTGCTCGGTCAGGATCAGAGTGTTGCGCATCAGGATGCCGGCCAGTCCAATCATGCCCAGAATGGCATTGAACCCGAAGGGCTGGTGGAAGGTGAGCAGCATCGGCACGACGCCGACAAGGCCAAGCGGTGCCGTCAGCATAACCATGAACATCGTCGAGAAGGATCGCACCTGCAGCATGATGACGATCAACATGGCGGCTATCATAACCGGGAAGACCTTGCCCAGTGCGGTGTTGGCCTTTTCAGCCTCTTCGATTGATCCGCCCATTTCGATGCGATAGCCGACCGGAAGGGACGCAATCAGCGGCTGAAGGGCCTCCATGATCTCCTTGGAGACCTCCGGCGGCTGGGCCGCCTCATTGATGTCCGAGCGGACCGTGACGACGGGCGTGCGATCGCGGCGCTTCAGGATTGGCTCCTCCTGACGGATTTCCGAATGGCCGATCTGGTCGAGCGGAATCGAGCGGCCGTCTCGGCTCACGAGTGAGAAGTCCGCCAGACGCGCCGGATCCAGCCGCTCGCCGCCGGCGCTGCGTGCCACGATGGGGACATTGCGAATGTCCTCGCGGACCTGCGTAACGGGGATGCCGGTGAGAAGGAATTGCAGTTGCTGGGCCACCTCCGCCGGCGAGAGGCCGATGAGGTTCAGTCGATCCTGATCCGGGACGAAGCGAAGCACGGGCGTGCGATTGCCCCAGTCGCGGTTGGCCTGCCGCACGTCCGGGACGCCCCGCATGATGTCTAGGGCCTTTTCGGAAATGCCGTAGAGTTGCGCGGGATCAGGTCCCATGACCCGGAACTCGACCGGGAACGGCGTGTAGGGGCCGAACACGAGCTGCGTGACGCGGATATAGGCCTCGGGTGCAAGTCCCTGCGCCACCGCCTCGCGGAGCCGGTGCTTCAGCACCTCACGCGCCTCGGCGTCCGGGGTCAGCACGACGATCTTGGCGAAGGCAGGATCAGGCAGTTCCGGAGCCATGGCGAAGAAGAAGCGCGGAGCGCCCTGACCGACATAGCTGGTGACGATCTTGGCCTCGGGCTGGCGGTCCAGCCAATTTTCGAGCTTCTCGACGGCGGCGGTCGTTGTCTCGATGCTACCACCTTCCGGCAGGCGAACCTCCACCAACACCTCGGGGCGGTCGGATGTCGGAAAGAACTGCTGTTTGATGCCGCCCATGCCGACGACGGAAAGCGCGAAAACGATCCCGACGATACCGCAAGTTACAAACTTATGGCGCACGGCAAAGGTGATGAGCCGCCGCAAACGTCGATAGTTAGGCGTGTCGTAGATCGCGTGATGACCGCCTTCGACCGGTTTGATCGCTGGCAGCATCTTGACGCCGAGATAGGGCGTAAAGACCACCGCGACGATCCAGGAGACGATGAGGGCGAACCCCACGACCCAGAAGATGTTGCCGGCGTATTCGCCAGCCGTCGAGCGCGCGAAACCCACCGGCAGGAAGGCGGCGATCGTCACGAGCGTTCCGGATAGCATCGGCGCCGCAGTGTGGCTCCACGCGTAGGCCGCCGCCTTGATGCGGTCCATGCCCTCTTCCATCTTCACCACCATCACCTCGATGGTGATGATGGCGTCGTCCACGAGAAGACCAAGTGCCAGGATGAGGGCGCCGAGCGTGATGCGGTCGAAGAACCGGCCGGTTTCCAGCATGATGAGGAACACGACGGCAAGCGTCAGAGGAACGGCAGCCGCCACGACGATGCCGACGCGCCAGCCCATGCTGAGCAGGCTGATCAGCAGCACGACGCCGAGAGCCATTGCAAACTTCAACATAAATTCGTCGACCGCCGAGGTGATGTTGACGGCCTGGTCGCTTACCTTGTCGAGCGTCATGCCGAGCGGCAATGTTTGTACGATCGCGGCAGTCTTGTCCTCCAGTGCCTTGCCGAGCGCGCGACCATCCCAGCCTTCTTGCATGACCGCCGCGAGCATGATGGTGGGCTCGCCCTGACGCCGGATGAGGTATGTGGGAGGGTCTTCATAGCCGCGGCTGACCTCGGCGATATCGGAGAGCTTCAGCGTTCGTCCCGCACCGACAATCGGCGTGTCGGCGATCGCCTGAACGCTGTCATAGGCGCCGTCGACCCGAATGAAGAGCCGCGGCCCCCTTGTGTCGATCGAGCCGGCCGGTGTGACGGTGTTCTGCCGCTGCAAGGCGGCGACGATGTCCTGTGCCGACACGCCGAGGGTTGCCAGCTTGGCGAAGGAAAACTCCACGAATATCTGCTCGGGGCGTTCTCCAAGGATGTTGATCTTCTTGACGCCGGGCACGTGCAGGAGGTCTTGGCGGATCACCTCCGCCTGCCTCGCCAGTTCCCGCATCGGCATGCCCTTGGCCTTGAGCGCATAAAGGGCGAAGCTCACATCCGAATATTCGTCGTTCACGAAGGGGCCGAAGACGCCGGACGGCAGATTGCGGGCTTCATCCCCGAGCTTCTTGCGAGCCTGGTAGAACTCTTCCTGCACGACGGATGACGGTGTGTTGTCCTTCAGAGTGACCGTCATATACGCATACCCTGGTCGTGTGGTCGTCTCCACCCGGTCATACCAGGTCAGCTCCTGAAGCCGCTTCTCCAACGGTTCGGCGACCAGGTCCTGCATCTCGCGCGCCGTCGCGCCCGGCCATGCCGTCGTGACCGTCAGGGTCTTGATGGTGAAGCTCGGATCCTCCGCCCGGCCGAGCATGAGGAACGAGTAGGCGCCGGCAGCCACCAGCAGAAGGAGGAAGAACAGGGTGACGGCGCGTTCGCGAACGGCGATCGCGGAAAGATTGAAGCTCATCAGTTGCTCCCGCTTTCGGACTCAGTCCTGACGCGAGCGCCTTCCTGAAGGAGATGAGCGCCGAGCGACACAATGGGAACGTTGGCGTTCAATCCGGAGATCACAGCGGTTTCGCTGGTTACACGAACAAGCTGGACGGGCTGAAAGTGTACGGTCGAGGCGGCGCTGTCCAACACCCATACGCCGGTCTTCCGGCCGTCATCGAGCACGGCTCCCAGCGGCACCTGGACCTCCGGCTGTTTCACCTGGCTTGCGAGCCGAATGGTTACCGTCGCGCCAAGCGGTGCGGCGGCAGCCTCGCCGTCGAGCACATAGCGGGCCTCATACGTGCGGGTCTGGGCATCGGCGGAGTCCGACAACTGCCGCAGATGCGCCGAATAGCGACGCTCATCGCCACCATACACGCTGGCCTCGGCTGGCGAGCCTATCGCCGGCCGGATCGTTTCGGGAAGCGAGACCACCGCTTCGCGCGGTCCGGCCTTGGCGGTCCGGATCACCGGCTGGCCCGCAGCGACGACCTGCCCCGGCTCGCCAAGCGTTTCAACCACCGTTCCGTCGGCGTCCGCCAACAGGACTGCGTAGGCCGCCTCGTTCTCGGCGACCCGTGCGTCGGCTTCGGCGGCGGCAAGTTGCGCCTCGGCTGTATCCATCGCAGCCTTCGCCTGCTCGTAGCGCTGCGGTGTAACCCACCCACTGCCAAGCAAGCTGGCGTATCGCCGTTCATCCGGCTGTGTCTGAACAACCGATGCACGCGCTGCCGCAACGGCATTGCGTTTCGCCGAAAGCGCTAGGCGCAGATCGTTATCGTCAATCCGCATCAGCGGCTGACCGGCTTTGACCTCCTGACCGACGTCCACCAACCGTTCCACGATCTTGCCGGGGACCCGAAAGCCGAGATTGCTCTGCACCCTCGCAGCGATGATGCCGGTGAAGCCACGTTCTGATCCGGTCACCGGCACTGCTGACACCAGTCTGACGAACGGCGCCTCCTGCCTCGGATCGATCACCAAAGGGGCTTCCTGCGCAGGAGCAGCAAGCGTGGCGAATGCCGCCGCCCATGACATCGCCATCAGGGTCGATCCCAATACGAAAATGGTTCTCTTTTTCACGCTCGCCCTCATCTCAAAATAGATTGCATACGACTTCTATATCGATTATAGATTACGAACGCAATCTAAAAATGGAGATCGACGATGCGTGTGAGTCGTAGTCAGGCTGCGGAAAACCGCGAGACTGTGATCAATGTGGCAAGCCGCCTTTTTCGGGAGCGCGGCTTTGACGGCATCGGCCTCAAGGATCTGATGAAGGGTGCCGGGCTGACCCAGGGGGCCTTTTACAAGCAGTTCGAGTCAAAGGACGACCTGGCTGCGCAGGCGTCCAGGCGGGCGATGGAGAGCGCCACCCACCGATGGTCGGACGCAATTGCGGCGAACCCTGAGGATCCGCTGGACGCGGTGATCGGATTCTACCTCAGTATGGATCATCGCGGAGAAAAAATGGACGGTTGCCCGATCGTGGCGCTCGGTTCGGATGCCGCTAGGCAGGGCGCTGATGTGAAGGCGTCATTCGAAGCCGGCATCAAGGAGCATCTCGAGATCCTCGGCCGTTTCATTGCCGAGACCAATGGCGAGGAAACCGAGGGCAAGGCCATGGCCATTCTCTCGACGATGGTCGGCGCGGTGCTCCTCTCGCGGGTCGTCAACGATCTCGACCTTGCGCAGGCCTTTCTGGATGCGGCCACCGATCAGGTTCGCGAAGCAGCCCGCGCTTGAACGACGTGCGCAGTGCTGGCGCCGCACTCAACTTGATAGGAAAATAAATGCGACGGATTGTTGTCACAGGCATGGGAGCGGTCACGCCCCTTGCCGCCAATGTCGAAGCGTCTTGGTCGCGCCTGCTGGCCGGTCGTGCGGGCATCCGGAGGCTTCCGGACGATGTGGTGGGAGACCTGCCGGCGAAGATCGGCGGCGTGGTGCCCTCCCTGGAAGAAGATCCGGACGCCGGTTTCGATCCCGATGTCGTCCTGTCTGCGAAGGATCAGCGCAAGGTAGACCGGTTCATTCTCTTTGCGCTGGCGGCGGCGGAAGAGGCGCTTGCGCAGGCGAAATGGAAGCCTGCCTTGGAAACGGATCGACTGCGCACAGCCACGATCATCGCTTCAGGGATCGGCGGGTTCCCAGCCATCACCGAGGCGGTGCGCACGGTCGACCTGCGCGGCGTCCGCCGCCTGTCGCCGTTTACGGTGCCGTCCTTCCTGGTGAATCTCGCGGCCGGCCACATCTCGATCCGCCATGGCTTTAAAGGTCCCCTAGGCGCACCGGTGACGGCGTGCGCGGCCGGCATCCAGGCGATCGGCGATGCGGCTCGTCTTATCCGCGCCAATGAAGCCGATATTGCCGTGTGCGGCGGGACTGAAGCATGCATGAATATCGTCAGCCTCGGTGGGTTTGCCGCGGCACGCTCTCTTTCGACCTCCTTTAATCACCGTCCTGATGAGGCCTCCCGACCGTTCGACAAGTCGCGCGACGGCTTCGTCATGGGTGAAGGAGCGGGTGTGCTGGTCATCGAGGCGTTGAGCCATGCGCTGGCGCGCGGCGCAAAACCGCTCGCCGAGCTCGTCGGCTACGGGACGACCGCGGATGCTCACCACGTCACCTCTGGTCCTGAGGATGGCGACGGTGCGCGCCGGGCCATGGAGATCGCCATCGCGCAAGCAGGGATTTCGCCGCGCGAGGTTCGTCATCTCAATGCGCATGCGACCTCCACGCCAGTAGGCGACCTGGGTGAGATCGAAGCGATCAAGAGCGTGTTCGGGCGCGATTTCGCGATAGCTGTCAGCGCAACGAAATCGGCGACCGGACACCTGCTGGGCGCGGCTGGCGGGCTTGGTGCCATCTTCGCGATCCTGGCGCTCCGGGATCAGGTGGCGCCGCCAACGCTCAATCTGAGCGCTCCCGATCCGGCCGCCGACGGCATCGACTTCGTCGCAAACGAGCCCCGGCCAATGGAGATGGATTACGCGATCTCCAATGGCTTCGGCTTTGGCGGCGTGAATGCCAGCGCCTTGTTCAGGCGCTGGACCGCCCCGGCGGCCCGACGCGAGGGCCAGGGGCGCTCATGATTGGCACCCTTCGCACCGATCTTTCATGCTTCTCCAACTCCGATCCAACACAAAGAAAGAAATGATTTCCATGAACAAGACCAATCCTGGCGTCGCCCTCGTCACAGGGGCATCCTCCGGCATCGGGCGCGCGACTGCCCAAGCCTTGCAAAGCGCGGGCTTTCGCGTATTCGGAACCAGCCGTCGCCCGGCCCCCAAACAATCCGACAGCGTTGCGATGCTGGCGTGTGACGTGACCGACGATGCGTCCGTTGCGAAAATGGTCGAAAGCATTCTGGCCGAGGCCGGGCGCATCGACCTGCTCGTCAACAATGCCGGTATGGGTCTGTTTGGCGGCGCGGAGGAGTCCTCGACCGCCCAGGCCCAAGCGCTGTTCGACGTGAACGTCTTCGGCGTTTTGCGCGTGACCAACGCGGTGTTGCCGGCAATGCGACGCCAAGGGAAGGGCAGAATCATTAATCTGAGTTCTGTACAGGGGTTCATCCCCGGCCCCTATTTCGCGCTTTACGCGTCGACCAAACATGCCATCGAGGGTTATTCCGAATCGCTCGATCACGAATTGCGCCCGTTCGGCATTCGCGTTTCGTTGGTGGAGCCCGCCTATACCCGTACGTCATTCGAGGACAATCTCGCCGCCCCCGATCAGTTGCTTGATGTCTATGACTCCGCGCGCGCCGGCATGACCATAGCCGTGCGGAAAGCGATGGAAAAAGGCGATGCGCCCGAAGTGGTAGCCAAGACCATTTTGGCCGCTGCGATCGATCCCGCTCCGAAGAAGCGCTATGCGGCCGGAAAAATGGCGCGCCAGGTCAGTCTCCTGCGCCGTTTCGTCCCCGCGTCCGCATTCGACAAGAGCCTGAGAAAGCAGCTCGGGCTGCCGGTCTGACGATTAAGATTGCGGGGGGCCTAAACGGTCTCGAGCAGCCAGTCGGCGTGGCAAAGGCTGGTTTCGGGTCAAAAGCAGAATTCCCGCCGCTACTCCTGCCCGCGCTTCTGCGCGATGAGATCCAGCCGGTCGCGGTCGGAGCGTTCGCGTTCGTCCTGGCGGCGCACGTCCTTGTAGGCGCGCTCGACCATGTTGGTGCGCGCCGTCGCGGTGGCGATCAGGCCGACCTCTTGCCTGGCGCTTTCCAGACTTGCTTCCTGGCGGACCAGGGCGTTGGCGATGCGGCGATGGTAAAGGTCAGGAAACAGCACCGCCATCGACTGGTCGGCGTCGAAATGCTGGACCAGTTCCTTGGCCTCGGTCTCGGCGGTTGCCGCTGCCGCCAGGAAGCTCGCATGGCGGGTCTCGTGCAAGGCCTTCAGCTGCTCCTGCACCTTGACCAGCTTCTTCAGCCGTTCCTTGCGCGTTGTCATCTTACCTCGCCAGCGTCAGGTCGACGAAGCCGTCGACGAACAGCGACAGCATGGTGCCGATGGCGAAGTAGAAGATGATCATGCCGCCGGCGATGACGAAGGGCAGCGAGATGAAATAGACCGGAATCTGCGGCGTCAGCTTGTTGACGAAGCCGATGGTCAGGTTGACCAGAATGGCATAGGCGATGAACGGGCTGCCGAGCCGGATGACCAGGAAGAAGGCGTCCGACACCGTGTCGGTGACATCGACCAGGGCGGCCTGCGGGTTGAAGAAGACGTTGACCGGCGCCACCGTGTAGGAGGCGACCAGCGCGCGGATGATCTCGTGGTCGAAGTCGAAGACGAAGAGCAGCAGCAGGGCCGAAAACGAGATGATGGCGGCAAGGGCTGCCTGCGGCTCCGGCTCTTCGATCGCCGGCCCGCCGGTGCCGCCATAGCCAATCAGCATGGCGATGGCCGAGCCCATGAAGCGCAGCGCTTCCATATAGAGCCTGGTCATGGCGCCGATCAGCCCACCGACGAGCAGTTCGGAAATGATCATCGGCGCCAGCACTTGCGGACGCGCATCGACGAAGGGAAAGATCTTGTCCCACAGGAAGGCGAGCAACCCCCCGGTGGCAGCGATCGACACGAACAGCCGGACCTGGACCGGCACGCGCGCGCTCGACAGGCCCGGCATCAGCATGAAGCAGGCGCCGATGCGGCAGAAGGCGAGGAAGGCGGCGATGACGACGCCTTGCGACAATACGTTCACGAGATTGTCCCGAGCACCTTGATCTCGACGCCCTTGGCGATTTCGACGTGGCTGAGAACGGGAAGCGTCGTGAACAGCCGCTCGATGATCATGCGCACATAGGGGCGGGCATCGGGAGCGGTGACGAGGACGAAACGTTCGCCGGCCTCGAGATGCTTGCGGATCGCCTTGGTGGCGTCCTGGCCGAATTCCTCAAGCTGGCGCGGGTCGATGTCGAATTCGCGCACTTCGCCCTTGGCATCGCGCTTGAGGCTTTGGTGGAAGGCGAGGTCCCAGCGGTTGCCGAGCCGCAGCACCTTGAGCATGCCGCCTTCGGAGAGGTCGCCGCAGATCTGCTGGGCCATGCGGATGCGGACATGCTCGACGATCTGCTCGGTGCGGCGCACATGCGGGGCGATCTCGGCGATGGCCTCGATGATCAGGTGCAGGTTGCGGATCGAGACGCGCTCGGCCAGCAGCAGTTTCAGCACCGCCTGCAGGCCGGGATAGGAGATGTGCGAGGTGCAGATTTCGTCGGCGAGTTTTCTGTATTCCGGATCCTGACGTTCGAGCAGCGCCTTCATGTCCTTGTAGGACAGAAGCTGCGGCAGGTTGTTGCGGATCACTTCGGAGAGATGGGTGAGCAGCACCGACATGTTGTCGGCAAAGGTGTAGTTCTCGCGCTTCAGATCCTCGGCGAAGGTTTCGAGCACCGAGAAGGCGCGCATGCCGAAGGCGGGCTCGCGAATTTCCTCGCCCGGCACGTCGGGCACATCGCGAGTGCCGAGCAGCACCATGATCTCGCCGACGCGCATCTGGTATTCGGCGACGACGGTG
Source organism: Mesorhizobium sp. P2_B11 (assembly GCF_056404855.1). NCBI lineage: Bacteria > Pseudomonadati > Pseudomonadota > Alphaproteobacteria > Hyphomicrobiales > Phyllobacteriaceae > Mesorhizobium > Mesorhizobium sp. P2_B11. The sequence goes on along the minus strand of NZ_JBFUDF010000004.1, from coordinate 184,480 downwards.
CCGTGGACCTTGATCTGATAACTCTTCGGCGGAATGCCGAAATCGTCGGCGACGCGCACTTCCGGCACGACGAAGCCGTATTGGGTGGCGAACTTCTTGCGCATCTTGGCCATGCGGAACACCAGTTCCTGGTGCGACACCAGAAGCCTTGTCGACAGCTGCTTGCCAATCAGAAGCTCGATCTCGGCGGTGGTCAGCGAGGCCTTGACCGAGTTCTTCTCCTCCTCGACCTTGTTCGCCTTTTCCTGATCCTTGAGCGCTTCGACGGCGGCAGCCTCACGGTTGGCGCGCATCGGGATGACGTAGCCGAGGCCAGCCATGCCGGCGGCCAGCGTGAAGAACGGGAAGAACGGCAGGCCGGGCATCAGGCCGAGCAGGACCAGCAGCGAGGCCGCGACGTAGAGCGCGCGCGGATGCGCGCCGAGCTGGCCGAACACCGCCTGGTTGGTCGAGCCGCGGGTGCCGCCCTTGGACACAAGCAGGCCGGCGGCGAGCGAGACGATGAGCGCCGGGATCTGGGTGACGAGGCCGTCGCCGACCGACAGCTTGATGAAGACATCGGCGGCTTCGCCCATGCCCATGCCGTGCCTGATATAGCCGATGGCGATGCCGCCGACGATGTTGATGGCGGTGATGATCAGGCCGGCGATGGCGTCGCCGCGGACGAATTTCGAGGCGCCGTCCATCGAACCGAAGAAGGATGATTCTTCTTCCAGTTCGCGGCGGCGCAGTTGTGCCGTCTTGTCGTCGATCATGCCGGCGGACAGGTCGGCGTCGATCGACATCTGCTTGCCGGGGATGGCGTCGAGGGTGAAGCGGGCGCCGACTTCGGCGATACGCGTGGCGCCTTTGGTGATGACGATGAAGTTCACCACGATGAGGATCATGAAGACGATCAGGCCGATGACGAAGTCGCTCGCCATCACCAGTTTTGAGAAGCCGGCGATGACATAGCCGGCGGCGTGCGTGCCCTCATTGCCATGCGACAGGATCATGCGCGTGGTGGCGATGTTGAGCGATAGCCTGAGCATCGTGGCGATGAGCAGCACGGTCGGGAAGGACGAGAAATCGAGCGGCCGCTGGATCCACAGCGCCACCATCAAGATCAGCACCGACAGCGCGATCGAGAAGGCGAGGCCGATGTCGATGAGGAAGGCCGGGATCGGCAGGAACAGCACGGCCAGAATGATGACGATGCCGATGGCGAAGAAGACATCGCGGCCGTTCTTGGCCACTGTTCCCGTCGCTAAGCTTTCGCTGATCGCCATATCGTCCCCGAGCCATGGACTGCCCGGATATGAGGGCAGCCCTTCGAGCCTAACCGGCCAAGCTTGCGCGAGGGTGGGAGACTGGCTACTGCCGGCAGGTCATAGTGTTTGAGGAGCAAAAAATGCTGGTGATCATCGGCACCATCCGCCTGCCGGCGGAGAGGCTCGACGAGGCGAGGCCGGCCATGCAGCGCATGATCTCGGGCAGCCGCACTGAACCCGGCTGCATCGACTATTCCTATGCGCAGGACGTGCTCGACGCCGGGCTCATCCATGTCACGGAGGTGTGGAGCAACAGGGAAGCACTCGACGCGCATTTCCGCTCGCCGCACATCGCCGACTGGCGGGCGAGTTGGGCAGCGCTCGGCATAGGCGAGCGCAACCTCATGCTTTATGAGGCCGGCGAGCCCAAGCCGACCTGAGGATTAGCAACTGCCAGAAGGTCTAGCAGGCGTTGACCTGTCTGCAGGACCAACCGCCGCCATCGGTATCGTGGCAATCTTCATAGCTGCCGTAGCAGGTGTTGGTTGAATTGCGATACCAAGGATAGCCGCCAGGACAGCAGACATCCTGCTGTGCAGTTTGAATAAACTCTTTTATTGACCGGCTTTGTTTTTCCGGATTGCCTCCTGTCAAAAGAGACACTGGGTATGAAATCCTCAATTTAGTCGGGATATCGACGGTTGAGTTACTCATTGCAGACGAACTTAAAAAAATCATGCAAGCAGCTACTGAAAAAAATCCCCGCGCACTCATCTTCTCCTCCGTGAGGGAAATAGAGACAGGCAAAAATACCATAGTTGCGTCGATTGCGTAAGCGATCGCTCATATGGTCCACAAGGGGCTGAAGCGGGGCGGCGAACCTGGCTGACCGGCCGGATCGTCACGGCCGGCTGGCGCGCGTGTTTCCGCTTGCCCGCCTGAGCCAAGGAGCTGCCGTCTTTCGCGGCCCGCCGCACCGCCAAAATGGCGCCACAAGCAGGCGGCATTGCGATTGCCACGCAATGCCGCCGGGCGTATCAGCCACGGCAGCTTTCATCCCTCGCACCCGGCGAGCCGCTCCGTTGCCTAATGAACCCCAGGTCTATGCCCTTCGCCTGCGCGCGGTGCTGATCCGATCGATCCCGCTGCTCGAAGCGCGCGGCATCGTCATCGTTGCGCTCGCCGGTGTCGTGGGCGTGATCTCGGCGGTGCTGGTCACCGGCATGAGCGAGGCGGTGCAAGGCCTGCATTTCCTTTTGTTCGGCGTCCAGCCCGGCGGCCGTCTCTCGGGGATGTTTTCCCTGCAAAGCCCGTTCCAGGCGCTGATTCCAGCGATCGGCGGCATCCTGCTCGGCCTGACGGTGATCTGGCTGCGGAAGCGGAAATTCCGCACCCCGGTTGACCCCATCGAGGCCAATGCGTTGTACGGCGGACGCATGTCGCTCACCGATACGTTCATCATCGCCGGGCAGACGATGATCTCCAGCGGCTTCGGCGCTTCGGTCGGACTGGAGGCCGGCTACACGCAGGTCGGCTCCGGCCTGGCGTCACGGCTGGCGCGGGCGTTCAGGCTGCGCCGCAACGATGTCCGCATCCTGGTCGGCTGCGGCGCGGCCGGCGCCATTGCCGCTGCCTTCGACGCGCCGCTGACCGGCGCCTTCTACGGCTTCGAGCTGATCATCGGCATCTATTCGGTCGCCAATGTCGCTCCGGTGATGACTGCCGCCATCTGCGCCTCGCTGACCGCCGAGATGTTCGGCGTGGTGCCGTTTCCGATGGAACTCTCCGGCCTGCCGGAACTGACCGCCAGCCAGTATCTGCCGTTCCTGCTGCTCGGGCTGCTGGGCGGTGCTGCCTCCATCGCCATCATGCATCTGGTCAGCCTGGTCGAGCGTGGCTTCGCGCGGCTGGCTGTCGACGGTTCGCTGCGTCCGATGATCGGCGGCCTCGCCGTAGGAATGCTGGGCCTGATCACGCCGCAGGTTCTGTCGTCAGGCCATGGCGCGCTGCATCGCGAGTTCGCGATGAATTACGGGCTCGCCGTCGTCGCCAGCGTCTTCGTGCTGAAGCTCGCGGCATCGGCGATTTCGCTCGGCTCCGGCTTTCGCGGCGGCCTGTTCTTTGCCTCGCTGTTCCTCGGCGCGCTGCTTGGCAAGATGTTTGCCGCCGTGATGGCGATCGCCTCGCCGGCAACCGGCATCGATCCTTCCGTCGCCGCCGTCGTCGGGATGACCTCGCTTGCCGTCGGCGTCGTCGGCGGGCCACTGACCATGACCTTCCTGGCGCTGGAATCGACCCGCGACCTGACACTGACCGGCGTCGTGCTGGCGGCCTCGCTGATGGCGGCGATCCTGGTGCGCGAGACCTTCGGCTACTCCTTCTCGACCTGGCGCTTTCACCTGCGCGGCGAGACCATCCGCAGCGCCCATGATGTCGGCTGGATGCGAAACCTGACGGTCGGGAAAATGATGCGCCAGGATGTCCGCACCGTCGATGCCGCAAAGACGCTGGCCGCGTTTCGCAAGGACGTGCCGCTCGGTTCTGCGCAGCGCGTCATCGCCGTCGACGAAGACCAGCACTATGTCGGCGTGCTGATCGTCGCCGAACTGCACAGCGACCCGTCCGACGGCGAGACGCCGGTGCTGGCGCTGGCCAAATTCACGGATGCGGTACTGGTGCCCGCCATGAACGTTCAGTCCGCCGCCGAAACCTTTCAGCGCGCCGGCGCCGAGGAACTGGCCGTGGTCGAGGATTTCGACAATCGCGTCGTGCTCGGCCTGCTCACCGAAAGCCATCTGATGCGGCGCTATGCCGAGGAACTCGACAAGGCGCGGCGCGACCTGTCTGGCGAAGAGTAGGCCCTAGCCGTCCTCTCAAAATCTCGCTGACTCAGCGCTTGCCAGTTGTACAGTACCACTGTACAAATTGTTCAGTAGGAGAAAAGACGGGATGAGCACCGACCAGGCTCGGGTCAAGGACGGCGGCGCCGCGACAGCGACGCATGCGCTTGAGATGCTGGGCCAGCGGCTGAAGAGCCTGCGCGTCGGCCGCCGGCTTTCGCTGCGTGAGCTCGCCGAGCTGACCGGAACCAGCGCCAGCTTCATCAGCCAGCTCGAACGCGGCTTGACCGGCGCCAGCACGGCTTCGCTCAACCAGATCGCCTCGGCGCTGGGGGTCAGTGTGGCGATGCTGTTCGAGGATAGTGCCGCCGGCCAGCACGGTGTGCTGCGGCGCAGCGAGCGTCCGAGCCTGCCGCCCAGCGACGGCTGCCGCAAGATGCTGCTGTCGCGTCCCCCCTTGAGCGACATGGAAGTCTATATCGGCGAGTTCGAAATCGGCGGTTCCACCGGCTCCGATCAATACACGCATGGCGACGCACACGAGATGCTGGTGGTACTGCGCGGCGTCGTCGAGGTCTCGCTTGGCGAGGCGCGGCATGTCCTCGAAGAAGGTGACAGCGTCGAATACACCACCGCTACCCCGCATCGCACCGAGAACATCGGCAGTGGCCGAGCCGAGGTGATGTGGATCATCGCGCCGCCGACGTCGGTGCGCGCCGAACTCGATCAATACACGGCCTGGAAACCGCTCGCAGCCAGGTAGGTTCAGTCCATGCGGGTCACAAATGGGAGAATGACAATCATGCTGAAATCAAGACATCTCGGCCTGGGCGCCGTGCTGGCGCTCGGTGTTCTGGCTACGGCGGCACTGGCACAGGAAAAGCCGGTCGCTGGCGAGGTCAAGGAAGGGTCGCTCAAGGGCAAGACCCTGACGCTCGTCTCCTATGGCGGCATCTACCAGGACGGCCAGGCGGCGGCGCTGAAGGAGTTCGTCGACAAGTCCGGCGTCACCTTGCTCAATGACGGGCCGACCGAGATCGCCAAGCTGCAGGCACAGGTCGAGTCCGGCAACGTCACCTGGGATGTCGTCGATACTGATGACCTGCCGCCCTACGTCTATTGCGGCAAGCTGTTCCAGAAGCTGGACCTGACGAAGCTCGACGTCTCGAAAATTCCGGAAGGCCAGGTTGGCGAATGCTCGGTGCCGGCGATGAACTACGGCGTCGTGCTGATGTACAACACCGAGAAGTACAAGGACAATCCGCCCAAGAGCTGGGCCGACTTCTTCGACACGGAGAAATTCCCCGGCGTGCGCGGCATCGACGGCTCCGGCAGCCCGACCGGCGGCCTGCTCGAACAGGCGTTCAAGCTCACCGGCGGTGACCCGAAGGCGATGACGGTGGCCGATATCGACAAGGCCATCGATGTGGTCCGCAAGCTCGGCCCTGATACCATTTTCTGGAAAACGGGTGCTGAATCGCAGCAGCTTGCCGAGTCCGGCGAGGCCGACATGCTGATGATGTGGACCGGCCGCGCCATGACCGCGGTGAAGAACGGCGCCAAATACACGCCGGCCTGGCAGGATTGGCTGGTGGTGATGGACCAGATGACCATTCCGGTCGGCGTCAAGGATACGGACGCATCCTACGCGCTGCTCAACGCCTATCTCGGCAAGCAGTCGCAGGAAATCCTGGCCGAGAAGACCTCCTACACGCCGATCAACAACGATGCGCAGCCCAAGGTCGACGCTTCGGTCTCCGCCTTCCTGACCAACACGCCAGAGCGCCAGAAGCAGGGCTACAAGCAGAACTTCAAGTTCTGGGTCCCGAACTTTGCAGTGGCGCAGGAGAAGTGGGCGGCGCTGATGGCCGGCAACTGAACGAACGCGTGAGAGGAAGACCGTGAGCGCGTCCGATCCCATCGCCCAACCCGCCGCCGATGCGCGGCCGGGTCGGGCATGGCGGCCGTTCGCGCTCGCGGCGCCGGCGCTCATCTTGCTCATCGCGGTGATCGGCTATCCGCTCGCCACCATCGTGCTGCGCAGCCTGTCGGAACCCGAATGGGGTCTGCAGAACTACACCTGGTTCTTCGGTGCGCCGGTGAACCTGACGGTGCTGCAGCGGACTTTTACCATCTCGGCCTGGGTGACGGTGGTCTGCGTCATCGCCGCCTATCCTTACGCCTATCTGATGACAGCGGTCGGTCCGCGCATCCGCCTGGTGCTGGTGCTTTGCGTGCTGATCCCGTTCTGGGTCAGCGGCGTGGTGCGCACGCTGTCCTGGGTCATCCTGCTGCAGGATTCCGGCGTCATCAATTCACTGCTGCGCTCGGCCGGGTTCAGTGGCGTCAAGCTGATCCGCACCCAGACCGGCGTCGTCATCGGCATGGCGCAAGTGCTGTTGCCGTTCATGATCCTGCCGCTCTATTCGGTGATGAAGGGTATTGATCTCAGGCTTATGCGGGCGGCGCAGAGCCTTGGCGCGCGACCGTCGCGCGCGTTCTTCACCGTCTATTTGCCGCTGTCGCTGCCCGGCGTCTATGCCGGCGCGATCATCGTCTTCATCCTGTCGCTCGGCTTCTACATCACGCCGGCTTTGCTTGGCGGGCCGCGCTCGACCATGCTGTCGACGCTGGTGCAGACGCAGGTGCTCAGCCTGCTGCAATGGGGCAGGGGCGGCGCCATGGGCGTGGTGCTCTTGGTCACCACCTTCGTGCTGTTGGCACTCGCAGCACCGGTGATGCGGTCCAGGCACCGGGAAGCGGGGCGGCGCTGATGGAGATGAAGCCGCTCACCCGCGTCCTTCTCGGCCTCGTCTGCCTGCTGGTGGCGATATGGCTGGTGGCGCCGACACTGGTCGTGGTGCCGATGTCGTTCAACGAGAACAAATCGCTGGCGTTTCCGCCGCAGGGCTTTTCCTGGCAGTGGTACGAGAATTTTGCCACCAATCCGGACTGGTCGTCGAGCTTCCTCAACTCGCTGAAGGTCGCCTCGATCGTGGCTGTGCTGGCGACGGTGCTCGGAACGCTTGCCGCCTTCGGCCTAGACCGCATGAAGGCGCGGCCGGCGAACCTTTTGCGCATGCTGATGCTGACGCCGATGGTGGTTCCCGGCGTGGTGCTGGCCATCGGCATCTACGCCGTCTATCTCGACACGCAACTTGTCGGCACGCTCACCGGCTTCGTGCTCGCCCACACCATCCTTGCCCTGCCCTTCGTGCTGATCGCCGTCTCGGCCAGTCTCGAAGTGTTCGACAGGCGGCTGGAGACGGCCGCCGCGAGCCTCGGTGCCGGCGCGCTCACCACGTTTCGCACGGTGACGCTTCCGTTGATCGCGCCCGGCGTGGCGTCCGGACTGCTGTTCGCCTTCGCCACCTCGTTCGACGAGATCGTCGTGTCGCTGTTTATCACCAACCCCTATCTCAAGACATTGCCGGTGCAGATTTTTGCCTCGATCACGCGCGACGCCGACCCGACGGTCGCGGCCGTCGGCACGATCCTTTTGTTCGCCACCACGATCCTGATCGGCGGCGGCATGCTTCTTCTTGGCCGCGAGCGGAAAGGACGCCCATGAACCCGGTGCAGGCAAGCAGGGGCGCGGCGATCGATCTGGAAGGGATCAGCAAGGCCTATGGCGGCTTCAAGGCGCTGGATGGCGTGTCGCTGCGCATCGAGCCGGGCGAGTTCATGACGCTGCTTGGCCCGAGCGGCTCGGGCAAGACGACGACGCTCAACGTGATTGCCGGCTTTACCGATGTGAGCAGCGGCAAGCTGCTGGTCGGGGAGAAAAGCGTCGTCGGCGTGCCGGCGCACAAGCGCAACATCGGCGTCGTCTTCCAGCACTATGCGCTGTTCCCGCATATGAGCGTCGGCCGCAACGTCGCCTATCCCCTGACGCTGCGCGGCGTCGATCAGGCAACGCGGCAGGCGCGCGTGGCAAAGGCGCTCGACATGGTCAAGATGGGCGATTTCGCGCACCGCTATCCCAGCGAATTGTCGGGCGGCCAGCAGCAGCGCGTGGCACTCGCCCGTGCCATCGTCTTCGACCCGCCGCTGCTGCTGATGGACGAGCCGCTCGGCGCGCTCGACAAGAAGCTGCGCGAATGGCTGCAGCTTGAGATCAAGCGCATCCACCGCGAGCTCGGCACCACCTTCGTCTATGTCACGCACGACCAGGAAGAGGCGCTGGTGCTGTCGGACCGCATCGCCGTGTTCAACCGCGGACGCATCGAACAGGTCGGCACCGGCCGCCAGCTCTATGACGAGCCGGCCACGCTGTTCGTCGGTCGCTTCATCGGCGATTCCACCGTGCTGCGCGGCGAGGCGCGAAGCGATGGCACCAGCACCGCGCTGAGCATCGCCGGCGAGACGGTGACGGCGCCGCGACGGTTGGCAGGCGAGGCCAGCCCGGTGATGCTGCTGCGTCCCGAAAAACTCGCAATCCGCCGGCCCGGCCAAAGCGCTGCCAATGGCGCCAACCGCCTGTCGGGGACGATCGCGGAAGCCATCTATCTTGGCTCGGAATCGAAATACGAAGTGAAGCTGGCAGACGGCTCCGCGGCAATCGTGCGCTCACCGCTGACCGGCGAGAGTTTCGGCCTCGGCGACAACGTCGAGCTCTGCTTTGACGGCACCGACGCCAAGCTGCTCGCCGACGACAGCACCGCCGATACCACCCTCACCTAATCCCCGTCTGAAAGTCATTTTCATGCAAGCCAAGCGCAACGGCGACATATCGTTCTGGTATGCGGATCTGGGGGCGGTTCCGGTGCCACGGCCGCCCTTGCCTGGGAACATCGAGGCCGATGTCGCCATCGTCGGCGCCGGCTATACCGGCCTGTGGACCGCCTACTATCTGAAGAAGGCCAAGCCTTCGCTGCGCGTCGTCATCGTCGAGCGCGAGTTCGCCGGCTTCGGCGCCTCGGGCCGCAATGGCGGCTGGCTGTCGGGCGGCTTCAACTGGTCGCGCGAAAAGTACCTCAAGACGTCGAGCCGGCAAGGCGTGATGGCGATGCAGGCGGCGATGGCAGGCTGCGTCGATGAGGTGATCCGGGTGGCGACCGAGGAAGGCATCGACGCCGACGTTCGCCGCGTCGACAATCTGACGGTGGCCACCAATCCAGCACAGCTCGAACGCGTGCGCGAGGAGTGCGAGACGATCCGCTCGTGGGATGTCGATCCGAACCGCGTCGAGATGCTGGATGCCACCGCGGCGCGCGCGCGCATCAACATCAGGAATGTCATGGGCGGCTTCGTCGTTCACGGCCAGGCGCGGGTGCAGCCGGCCAAGCTGGTACGCGGGCTGGCCGATGCTGTCGAGCGGTTGGGCGTGCCGATCTATGAGAAGACGACGGTGACCACGATCGCCAAGGGCAGCGTGACGACGGACCGCGGCACGGTGCGGGCAGAGACGATCATCCGCGCGACGGAAGGGTTCACCGCCGGCATCCCTGGCGAGGAGCGAACCTGGCTGGCGCTCAACAGCGCCCAGATCGTGACCGAGCCGCTGTCGCCGGAGCTGTGGCGCGACATTGGCTGGGAAGGGCACGAGCTGCTCGGCAATGCGGCGCACGCCTATTGCTATGCCCAGCGCACGCGCGAGGGGCGCATCACCATGGGCGGCCGCGGCGTGCCTTACCGCTACGGTTCGCGCACCGATGTCAACGGGCAGACGCAGCAGGCGACGATCGACCAGTTGCATACGATCCTGACGACGCTCTTGCCGCAGACCAAGGGATGCCGCATCGATCATGCCTGGTGCGGTGTGCTCGGCGTGCCGCGCGACTGGTGCACCACGGTCGGCCTCGACCCCGCCACCCGCATCGGCTGGGCCGGCGGCTATGTGGGGCTCGGCGTATCGAGCTCCAACCTTTCGGGGCGCACGCTTGCCGATCTTGTTCTTGGGGCAAACACCGAACTGACGCAGCTGCCCTGGGTCAACCGCAAGGTTCGGCCATGGGAGCCGGAGCCCTTCCGCTGGCTGGGCGTGCATTCGATGTATCAGCTCTACAGCATCGCCGACCGCCGCGAGGCCGCAGGGCTTGCGCACACCTCGAAGCTGGCCGCGCTGGCCGACAGCATCACCGGCCATTAGAGCCAGTTGTTCTCTCGCAATTCCCAGAGGAAACCGCTTTCCCGGAATTGCTCTCATCCATGGAGCCCTACTTGATCGATCTTTCGACTTTTCATGATCTCGCCAATGCCGAGATCGGCGCGTTCTCGCCCAAGCCGACCTCCATCGAAGGCGATCAGGTCGAGGCCGTGCGCTCGTTCTTCCAGTCGCCGGACGGCAGCGTCGATATCGGCATCTGGGAATGCACGCCCGGCCGCTTCACCGCCGATCGTTCGGATTCGTCGGAGATCTGCCACATCATTTCAGGACGCGTGGAACTGAGTCGCATTGACGGCGAGGTGCGCGAACTCGGTCCGGGTGACCTGCTGGTCCTGCCGAAGGGCTGGAAGGGCGAGTGGCGGATACGCGAGACCACGCGCAAACTCTACGTGATCCAGAGCGCGGGCTGAGGGGCGCCGGCGGGCATTGACGGGATCAGTGGTCGATGGGACCTTTCGGCGAGACCAGCGCGGTGCCGGCGGTCGTCGGGCGTTCGATCAGGCGGCGCACGCGCGGCGGTTCGTCGCCGCTGTGCAGCGCCCGCACCCGCTCGGTGACGACGGCGTCGGCATGCGTGGCGCGCCGGTTGTGGCGGATGTATTCCAGCCAGGTCGGCGTGTGGTAGTGCTCGATCCAGACCGCGGGATTTTCGAGGTCGCGCGCCAGCGTCCAGTTGCGGGCGCCGTCGCGGCGGCGGATGCGTCCGCGCTCGGCCATGGTGGCGAGGAATTCGGGCACGTCCTCGTCGCGAATGACATACTCGATCATGATGGCGATCGGGCCGCTGCGCGGCTTGAGGTCGAGGCCGAGATGCGGCTCCTTGAAGCGGTTGAGCGGATCGAGGTTGAGCGCGGCCTGCTGCGGCAAGGGCAGAAGCAGGCCGATGGCGCCACCGACAAGCATCGCGATGGCGGCCGCGATCAGCGCGGTTTCAGCGCCATGCGCATCAGCGACGACGCCCCAGATCCAGCTGCCCAGCGCGATGCCGCCGAAGGTCGCCGTCTGGTAGACCGAGAGCACCCGGCCGACGACCCAGCGCGGCGTCGACATCTGCACGGTGACGTTGAAATGCGACAGAGCGATCACCCAGCAGGCACCGCCGATGAGCAGGCCCGCCGATGTCTGCCAGGCATTGTGGCTGATGGCGGCGTTGAAGGCGCAGACGGCGAAGCCGCCGAAGGCCATGCGCACCATCGTTTCGCTGGACAGCAATTGCCGCAGACGCACGCTGATCAGCGCACCGCCGACGGCGCCGATGCCGAAGGCGCCAAGCATGATGCCGTAGGTCAGTGCATCGCCCTTGACGACGTCGCGCGCCACCAGCGGCAGCAGCGCCAGCACAGCACCCGCGCTGAAGCCGAAGGCCGAGCCCCTGACCAGCACCTTGCCGATGTTGGGCGACATGGCGACATAGCGCAGGCCGGCGCCCATCGCAGCGCCCAGCGTTTCGCGCGGCAGCGTCGAGACCGGCAGCTCCGGCTTCCAGCGGAAGAGCACGACGATGAGGCCGATATAGCTCAGCGCGTTGGCAGCAAAGGCGGCGGCCGCGCCGGCGGCGGCAACGATGATACCGCCGATCGCCGGGCCGACGCTGCGCGTCAGGTTGAAGCCGAGAGAATTCAGCGCAACAGCCGCCGGCAGCTTGTTGCGCGGCACCATGTCGCCGACCGACGCCTGCCAGGACGGGTTGTTGAGCGCGGTGCCGCTGTCGATCAGGAAGGTGAAGGCAAGCAGCGTCCACGGCGTCATCCAGCCGTTCCAGGTGAACAGCGTCAAAAGCGCCGAGACAACCAGCATGAAGACCTGTGCGATCAGCATCACCTTGCGCCGGTTGAAGCTGTCGGCAATGGCGCCGGCGACGAGCGCAAACAGCATGATCGGCAGCGTTGTCGAGGCCTGGACCAGCGCCACCTGATAGGGCGAGGTGGCGATGGTGGTCATCATCCAGGCGGCGCCGACGCCCTGGATCAGGCCACCGAAATTCGACACCAGGCTGGCCGACCAGACGGCGCGAAAAATACCATGCCGGAACGGCGCCAGCGCCGAAACGCGTTCGCTGTCCGGCTCGTCATCGATCATCAGACCTGTCCCACCTTCATGCGCTGGTTGCGTCCGCCGGGACGACAATCATGGCATCCGTTTGAAATAGAGCACGACATCCAAAAGGGCGAACGCCTCTTTTGAAAAAGATCATGGTCCAACAACAGGGTAGCAAGGCGAAAATACGTCAGCCGGCAAGGGTTCGCTACCCAGGGCGATGTTCTCGTTGGTCCACCGCGCCGGGGTATCGGCGGGGTACCGGCCCCGGGGCTATCGGCTGGGCAAAGTCAGCTTCTGTCCCCGGCGGCGGCATGCAGCGCTTCGGTGAGCCGGCCGGTCGTCTCGCCGCCGGCGTGAAGGCGCAGGAAAAGCTCCATCCCGACAAGCCGCAGCCTGGACGGTTCCTCGCGCCGCGCCAGCTGGATCATGTTCTCCAAGCTGGCTGCGGGCCACTTCATGGCATCGCGCAGGAAGCCGCCGCGCAGCAAAGTCTCGGTGCCGGCCGAAAATTCGGACGATATCTCGAAGCCGATCTTGCGCGCCTGGACGTTCTGACGCGGAATATGCTTTTCAGCGACCTTCCGCAAAAGCCATTTTCCTGTCTTGTCGCGGTGCTTATGCCGCCTCGGCAAATGGATCGCGAAGTCGATCAGCCGGTTCTCCAGGAACGGGACCCTGAGCTCGACGGACGCCGCCATGCTCAGCCGGTCGTGCCGGTTGAGTATGTCCTGCAGATGGGAATAAAGGTCATAGAGGCAATGTCCGAGGAAGGCACGATCGACGGGTGGCGCTACCGGCTGCAGGCGGTCGAAAATCTCGGTCTGGAGGAAGTTCAGCTCGGGCGACAGGGCGCGCAGGACCATGCTGCGGTCCATTTGCGACTGGCCACCAGCCGAGACCTTGTAGGGGGCATGGCGCAGATGTTCGAATTTCCGGTCGAGCGAGCGCTTCGAATGCAACAGACGCCGCGGCCACGACCAGGAACGCCACTTCCTCATGCTCAGGGCCTGCAGAGCGTAACCGCCAAACAATTCGTCGGCGCCTTCACCCGTCAGCAGCACCTTGATGCCATCGGCCCGGCATTGTTCGGCAAGCGCCAGCAGCCCGACATGGCTGGCGTGCCAGCCATCGCTTTCCAGATGCCAGATTACCCTTGGCCAAAGCTCGAAAAACCGGTCCCTGTCGACCGGCACCCGGCGCAAGGGCACACCGACATGGCGGCCCGTGCGTTCGGCATCTTCGGCTTCGCTGCGGCCGAGCTGCGGGTCGACGACATAACCATGGACCTCCGGCCTGAACCGCTTTGCCAGCGCCGTTATCAGGCCGGAATCGACGCCGCTGCTGCAGGCGGTGGCAACGCCGGTATCGGCGATGCAGTGAAGCCCGACGCTGTCCTTGAGCAGTGCCTCGAGCGTCGCCATGTGCTCGGCATCGGAGGCCACGTCGCCGGTGATGCGCGCCGTCTCCAGCACATCCAGCACGTGCCAGAAGCGGCGCTTTTCGATACCGCTGTCGGTGATCTTCCACAGGCCGGCGGGCGGCAGGCGCTCGATGCGGTCGAACAGGCTGTAGCTGGAATCGCGGCTCTGCCAGGCAAGCCGCAAGGTGATCTCGCGGCTGTCGATGTCGCGCACAAAACCGTCGCAGGCGAGGAGTGCCTTGTCCTCCGAGGCAAACACGATCCGATCCGGCATCTCCGTCACCGACATCGGCTTGATGCCGAGACGATCGCGGGCAAGCCACAGCGCACCGCTGCGGGCGTCGAAATAGGCGAAGGAAAACATGCCGTCGAACAGCGGCACGGCCTTTTCAGGACCCCAGTGATGCAGGGCTTCGAGCACCACTTCGGTGTCGCTGACAGTTCGAAAGACCAGGCCTTGCGCCTGCAGTGTTTCACGCAGCAAGCGGTAATTGTAGACCTCGCCATTGTAGACGAGCACGCCCTGGCCCGATGCGGTCAGCATGGGTTCGCGGGCGGCGGGCGAGGGGTCGATGATGGTCAGCCGGCGGTGCCCCAGCGCCAGCCGATTGTTGCTCCAGCTGTCATGATCGTCGGGGCCGCGATGCACCAGCGCCTGCATCATGCGGATCACATCCGACAGGTCGTTGGCGTCGATCGGGCTTCGCTTACGCCAGACGCCGGCTATTCCGCACATGGCCTGCCGGTCGATTTTGTCTGGATCATGAGTTGCAATCTAGCTGGAACCAAGCAAGCTGCAAGCGGGACTCTCCATGACGCAATTCCGGACGGAAAACCGCGCCCCACTTTTCCTGGAATTGCTTTTAGAACCCGTTTTCGATGCGCTCGAAGATGACGTTGGTGAAGGCCGAGATCTGGCTGCCGATGAACGGGCCGGTCAGCGCCACCACCAGCATGATGGCGACGATCTTGGGCACGAAGGTCAGGGTGATTTCCTGGATCTGGGTCAGGGCCTGGATCAGGGCGATGCCGATGCCGACCGCCATGGCCACCAGCACCACCGGCGCGGAAGCGACGAGCACCGTCCACACCGCGTACTGGACGATGTCGAGAGCGTCGGCCTCGTTCATGTGAGCGCGCCTCTACGGAAACCGGTCTAGCTGGCCGGCTTTATCGAAACGCCCGCACCGACCGGCACTTCGGTGCCGTTCTGAAGTACCGCGATCAGGCCGTTGCTGGCAAGCTTGACGGAGGCCACGACGCCGGTCGTCTTGCCGTCGGCCGAGGTGATCGAACGGCCGATCAGTGCGTCCGCCTGCGACAGCGCCGAGGACTGCATGATCTGGTCGAGCTTGGTGTTGGTCTGCACCGATTGCTCGACCTGCGAGAAGGTGGCGAGCTGGGCGACATACTGCGTCGAATCCATCGGTTTCGTCGGATCCTGGTTCTTCATCTCGGCGATCAGCAGCTTCAGGAACGACTGGTAGTCGACCGCTGTCTTCGACGTCTGCTGGGTGCCCTGGTTGGCGCCAGCCGGGATCTGTGTCGTCATGTCTACATTCATCAGTGTGCTCCCACGGCCACCGGGCGCTTCGCGCCCTGAACATCGTCATTGCCGCCAAGTGCGCGGCGTTCGAGCGGATAAAGCGCACGGATCGCCTTAAGCGCTTCATAAATATGGTCTTCGCCGACCATGCGGTCGATTTGCTTCAGCGCGCTGTTGATCTGCTCGTCCTCGAAGCTCGCCAGAAGCAAGGGCAACGAGCGGCGGAACATGGCGCGTGCCTCGACGGCGCCGGCCGGGTTCATCAGCATGACCTGCAGGATGAAGTAGAGCTGCTTGAGCGGTGTCGAGGCCTCTTCGGCCTGGATGACATGGTTCTCGAGCAGGAACTGCACGTCGTTCATCAGCTCGACGGTGACCTTGCGGTCGACGCGGATGACGGCGCCGTTGATGTAGATCTTCTCGTTCGGCTTCAGCGATATCTTCAGCGTGTTGGTCATTGAATGCCGTCCCGGATGATCTGGGACACTTCGATCAGGCCTTCGAAATTGTTGGTGCGGCCCTGGCGGATGTCCTCGGCCTCGCGCAGCAGCCACAGGCCGATGGAGATGAGGTTGGCGCGCAACTCCTTGGGCAGGACATTGTCGCTGGAGCCGAGATCCTCGACGAAGGTGGTCCAGACCCGGTTGGTGAAGTGCAGCGCCTCGATCGCCTCCATCGAAGTGTGGCCGACAGCCGCTGCCGCCGACAGCATTTCGATCGAGCGGGTCAAAAGCTGCCGCTCGCGATCCTTCGCGTCGGTGACGGAGTCGGTCTGGATGTCGGCGTAGGAGAATTGGTACATCGTTTGGCTCTACCGTTGCGGTTGAGATTGTCAGGTCAGGTAGTTCAGCAGGCTCATCTGCTGCAGGCGCGCGGTCAGCGCGAAGGACGTCTCGATATGCTGCGTCAGATCCGCGACGCGGGTGGCGGCTTCGGCCGGATCGACGCCTTCCAGATCGAGGATGTGGCGTTCGAAGAGATCGACCTGCGTCTTCATGCGGTCACTGGCGTCGGACACGCGCTTTTCGGCAAGGCCGGTCTCGGCTTGCAGCTGGCCGAGCCCGCCGAGCGCCTCGCCGACCATCGCCTGGGCGCGGCCGACAACGGTGGTCTTCGCCGCCTGGCTGATGTTGCCGGAAAGCAGGCTTGTGACCATGGCGGAAGCCATGGCGAGTTTGCGAATGCTGTCGTCATTGGCGCTGGCCGAGGTCTGGGTGGTTTCGCCGAGCGAAATGCGGCTGACGATCTGCTGGTCGGTGGCATTCGACCAGTTGGCCTGCCAGCCCGCACCCATGAACTGCGGCACGACATTGCTGGTGATGAAGCTGTCCATCTGGGCCGCGGTGATGTTGGCGGCGAGCGGATCGGTCTGCGGGAAGCCGAAATAGGAGGCGAAGGAAGCGTCGAATGCAGCCTTGGCCGGCGAGCCGGCGGCGGTGAAGTCGTCGATCGGCTTGACGTCGGTGTTGGTGCCGGCAAACAGATATTCGCCGTTGACGCTGGCGTTGAGGATCGAGGTCATCTGCTGCACGGCGGCCTTGCCGGCTTGCTGTGTGATGGTGCTCGAGGAATTGCCGGCGGCGGTCAGCGCGGTCAGCAAATTCTGCGCCGTGTCGGAGAGCTGGCCAAGCGCACTCTGTGTCGAGGACAGGCGCGCGGTGACCAGCGAATTGGAATCGATGATGACGTTCAGCCGGTCGAGATCGCGCGAGAAGGTCACCGCCTGCGAGGTGCGCGCGCCGAGCGCCAGGCCGACATCGGCGACGGTGCCGGTCGTCGATTCCTTGGTGGCTTTGACCAGTTCGGCCTGCATGCGCATCTGCTGATAGCGCGCGGCGTTGGAGAGGGCGGCTGAGGAGACGGATGTGGCTTTCATGGCTTATCCCACAGCATCGAGCAGCGACGACAGCATGTCGTCGACGGTTTTCATCATGCGCGCCGAGGCCTGATAGGTGTGTTCGAGGTCGAGCAGCAGGGACATCTCCTGATCGACATTGACGCCGGTGTCATTGGACAGCGCCTCGGCGGTGCGCGATGCCAGCGCTTCCTTGGCATCGGCATTGGTCGAGGCCTGCTGGCGCTGGCCTTCGAACCAGCCGATGGCGTTGGCGGCGTAGTCGGAGACGCTGGAGGTGACGGTGATGCCGGCCGAAGCGTCGAAAGGCATCGGCTTGTCGAGCTTGTCGCCATAGCCGATCAAAAGCTGCGAATAGGAGGCGTTGCCGGCGGTGTTGGCGATATAGGCAGCGCCATTGGCGCCGCCGTCGCGCAGCAGAACCGGGTTGCCGCCGACGCTCGGATCCATTGCGGCGTTGACCTTGATCGAGCCGGCAAGGCCGTCGATCAGCGTGCCGGCGGCCGGAATGGCGGGCGCGCCGGACCAGGTGAACAGGCCGGTTCGGTCGGGCTGCGCGGGTGCTGTCTCGGCAAAGGCGGTGATGAGCCCGCGCGCGACTTCGTCGAGCTGGCTCTGCATGGTCGCGGCGACGCCGTCGCGCAAGGTGATCAGCCCGGCGAGCTTGCCGTCGGCGCTGGAGTTGCCGCCGGTGCCGGCGCTGACCGGCACATTGTCGATATAGATGGTGTTGCCGGGCGTGCCGGCGGTGTAGCCCGCCGACGGCGTGAAGCTGACCGAGCGCGGAATGGTCTCGAACAGCGTCGTGCCGTCCTTGGTGGTGATGACCATGTCATTGTCGCCACGCGTGAAGGTCGATACCGGCACATAGTCGGCGATCTTCTTCAAAAGGGCGTCGCGCTGGTCGAGCGCGTCGGACGCGTCCGTGCCCGAACGGGTTGCGGAGATGACCGCCTTATTGGCATCCTGGAACTGGCTGAGCAGCGATTTGAGATCGTCGACGGCCGTCGATATTTCGCCATCGGCCTGGGTGCGGAAATCCTGGATCGCGTTGGTGCCGTCGTTCAGCGCGCGCACCACCTGCTGGGCCGCGTCGATGACGCTGGAACCGAGGTTCTGGTTGGATGGCGTGGCGGCGTAAAGCTGCAGCGCGTTCTGCAGGTTGCCGATCGCGGTCGAGGCAGAGGAGGCGTTGTCGACGCCGTTGACGGCAACGGCGAGGCGGTCAATGCCGCTGTAAAGCGTGCTCTGGCCGCTCCAGGCCGATTGCGCGCTGAGGTTCTGGCGAAACAGCAGGGCGTTGGCGGCGCGCTGGATTTCCACCGAGCGGGCGCCGGGCGCGCTGCTGACGACGACCGCCGTGCGGCGGGCGTAGTCAGGATTGCTAGCGTCGGCAATGTTACGGGAAAGGACGCTGGTCTGCTTCGATGTGGTCTGAAGCGACTGTTGGGCTATGGTCAATGCGGAAGTCAGCGACATGCGGGTCTTTCACGAGGCCAGTGGGGAGGGGATGACGTTTCTGCCCTGTTGGCGGCGTCAGCGTTCGGAAACCTCCAATTCCAAACCACACCGACTGGTTTGCCGGTGTGGCCTTGAATTCGAAATCCGCGCACCGCGCTGCTCTGGTTTGGGTTCATCCCACTAGCGCCCGTCGTTTATCTCTTCAGGTTGACAAGGACATCCATGAGGTCGGAACCGGTCTGGAATACTTTCGAGTTCGCGGTGTAGCTGCGCTGCGCCGCGATCATGTTGGTCAGTTCCTCGGCGATATCGACGTTGGAGTTTTCGAGCGCGCCGGAGATGATGGAGCCGAGCTTGCCTTCATTGGCAAAGCCGATGCGCACGGTGCCGGAGTCGGTGGATTGCGCATAGACGTTGCCGGGCAGTGCGGTGAGGTTGTCGGCGCTCTGGACGTCGGCCAGCGGGATCTTGAACAGCGGCTTGGTCGAGCCGTCCTGATACTGGGCGTAGATGACGCCGTCCTCACCGATCTGGATCTTTTCGATCGTGCTGGGGGCGTTGCCGTTGACCTTCGCTTCGGAGACGGTGAAGCCGGTTCCAAGCTGGGTCAGTTTAGACAGATCGAGATCGAGCGACGCGCCGCCCGGTACGGGGATCGTAATCGAGTCGACCGCGCCGGTGATTTTACCGGTGGTGGTGTCGAAGGTCAGGTTGGCCGAGGCCAGCGCGCCGCCCGTATAGGGGAAGGATGTGCCGGGCGTCGCCTTGGACTGGTCGAACACCGAAACCGACCAGGTGCCGGTGCCGGTGTTGGTGAAGTAGACATCGAGCAGCTTCTTGTTGCCGAGATTGTCGTAGGTGACGATCGAGGATTTCGACGTGTACTCTGCCGTCGCGCTGTTGGTGGACGGCAGCGGACCGGCGGGCGGGGTGGCGCCGGCCGGCAGATTGGCGTTGAAGTTGCCTGTGGTGCTGGGCGTCGCCGTCATTTCCTGGTCGGAGATCTCGACCGGCACCAGCCCTTCGAAGCCGTTGGCGGTGGCAGCAGGCACGCCGTTGGCGTAGCTGTAGGCCATCAGCTGGTAGCCGGCCGCGTTGACCAGCCTGCCCTGCGCGTCGGGAACGAAAGCGCCGGCGCGGGTGAGGAAAGGCGTTCCGCTGGGGTCCTGGACGACGAAGAAGCCGTTGCCGTTGACTGCTAGGTCGGAGACCGAGGTCGTGTACTGCAGCACGCCCTGGGCGCTGATTGCCGAGCGTATCGTGGTGTTGACGCCGCCGGAATTATAGGCGCCGCCGACCTGCGGCATGATCAGCGTCGAAAACTCGGCCGAGGATCGCTTGTAGCCGGTGGTGTCGGAATTGGCGATGTTGTCGGCTGTCGTCGACAGGCGGTTGGCCTGTGCGTTCATCCCGGAAACGCCGGTCCGCATCATTCCGTAAAGGCTCATCGAAACGTCTCCTCAATGCCCATGTCTGTGGTCGCGAGGGTATAATTTCTGTCTTGCGCGAGGCTGGCGCAGACCGCCATCAGAACACCAGCCGGTAGCCGAGGAAACGCTTGGAATCGATCGGGTCCTGGCCGAGCTTTTCGCGCAATTTCTTGCGCAATTTGGAGATGTGGCTCTCGACGACGTTTTCCTCGACCTCTTCGTCGAAGATGCCATAGATGGCGTTGAAGACCTGGGTCTTGGTGACGCGGCGTCCGCGGTTGCTCGCCAGATATTCGAGGATGCGTCGCTCACGGCGCGGCAAGGGCAATGGCTGGCCGTCGATCTCGGGATCGCGACCGTCCATGAAGATGCGCATGGCGCCGATCTCGGTGTAGCTGACGTCCTCATGGGCGCGGCGGCGGATGGCGGTGATGCGGGCCAGGATCTCGCGGATATGGACCGGCTTGCGGATGACGTCGTCGACGCCGCTCTCGAACAGCCGCAGGGTGTTTTCAAGCGAGTGCTGTTCGCTGAGCGCAATGACCGGAGCGCCGGTGCGGTCGCGGATCTGGCGTGGCGAGATGGCGCCTTCGCGGCAGTCGCCGATGAGGAAGGCGCGGACCGACTTCAAATCTGTGTCTGCTGCCGATGTCACCCACTCTCCGAATTCGCCAGGTGCGAAGCCCGCACAGGCGACCCCCTCGCGATCGAAAAGTGAGTTATACCCCTCAGTTACGAGCTCACGCTCGTCAACGATTACAATCATCGGCCCCGCCTCCGAATCAGATCATCTGCCCCGTGGGAAGAGGCGTAACCGGTGGCGAGAATCCTGAACAACCATCATTTCTTGTAGCTATTTTCTTGGGAGTTATTTCGGCTTTCGAAATAACAGCAGTCACAGGGTTGTATCGTCGGTTGCCGATACGGGTGACGCGCCGGGGCATCGGCGGGCTCGCGGCTTGGTCACATCTGCGAGAGGTGGTTGCGACTATGGGTTGCAGAAGCTGCGGGCGTTCGACGTCCATTTGCCGAAGCCGGTGGCGACCATGTTGGCGATGACGCGGCAGACATAGAATTTCTGCGCGGGATCGTTGTCGGGGCCGGCGTGGTAGCGGGCGACGGCCATCGACCAGCTGACATGGCGGGCATGCAGGCTGGCCAGGAAGCGCGCCGCGTAGTCGACATTCTGGCGCGGGTCGAGCATGTCGTCGACGCTGCGAAAATGCGATGCGTGATAGTGATGGTTGATCTGCATGCAGCCGAGATCGATGAGCGTCTTGCCCTCGCGCCGGGCCGCTTCGAAGGTCGCCAAAGCCTCGCTGCGGCTCCTTGGGAAAACGGCTTTTCCTCCTATATTCAAGGCATTAGGCTGAAGGCTGCCCTTCTTGCCGGTCTCAGTCAGGCCGACGGCATAGAGGATGCCGGCCGGCACGCCATAGCGATCGGCGGCGCGCAGGATCTCGGGCTCGCAAGGGTTGGTGGCGGCGTTGGCCGGTCCGGTGCCGAGGCTAGATAAACATATCGTCGCCAGCACGCTCGCGAACAGGCGCTGCAGGGCGGCCGAATTCCTGGGCATCGTCATTACGGTTTCTTCCCGACTGCTGGCCGCCCGAACCCGCATTGTTGCCGCTCGAGTTCCCGGGCTGAAAAGCTGACTGATCGCGGCCCTGCGGCATCGGCTGGGAGTTCGCCGCGTCGCTGCGCGCCGGCGCATGGACTGCTATCGAGGGTTGCAGGATGGTGACCTTGTCAACATCGAAACCGAGCCCGCGCAATGACTTGACGATGGCATCGCTGTCGGTGGCGAGACGGCGGTATGCCTCATGGGTTTCGGGCTTCAATTCTATCGAAAGTTGTTCCCCGGCGAGCCTGAGGCTGGCCGTGACCATGCCGAGCTCGGCCGGGTGAAGCTCGATCTTCAATATATGTGTCGGAACGGCAACAGAACCGGTCGTCTGGGCGCTCGTCGGCGGTGTCGAAACCGCTTGCTGCAGGCCGTTTTCCGAAGCGAGTGCGTCGATCAGAGCCGACGTCGTCTGGTTCATCGGGCTCTGCGCCGGTGCCGGGAAACTCTGCTCGGCGACAAGGTCGACGCGCCCCGCGGACGGCGCCTGTTTTTCGGGTGTGGACGATGCAGCGGGATGGGCTCCATCGATGGCCTTCCTCGACGGCGCAGACCGCTTTGCCTCAGATGCTGAACCGTCGCTTGCCGGCCCGTCCGCCGGCAGAGTTGGCGTCGCGCCATCCGGGATAGGCGGCTTGCCGGACTGGGGTCCGATCGTGGCCAGCTTCTGCCTCGGATCCTGTGCGGAAACGTCGGCGCCGGCCTTGGCCCGCTCGGGGCGTGGTGTCGTGTCGAGGCTGTTGTCGGGGCCGGATGTCGTGCGGAATTTCTTCAACGACAGAGGCGGCGTCTGCGCAGGAACGGTCTCGCCGTCGAGCGCCGGTTGTTCAGTCTGTTCATTCGCAGCAGGCCCGTTCCCGGTCGCCCTGGCCGCCGAGAAACGGTTGATATCATGCAACGCTATCAGCAATGGCAGATGGTCCTGCAGCGGAGCCGTGCCTGCCTCCTGTCCATCCGCCTCGGTGTCAGCTGATGGCTTGTCCGGACCGCTGTCGGCATGATCCTTTGCGGCTTTCCCGACAACCGGTTTGGCGGCCGTCTTGCCCGTCTCCGCGTGTGCTGTCTCGCCCTTGACGGGACCGGCCGCGCTGCGTCGTGTCCAGCGTGGCTCGTGCGGCGCGGCTTCGGTTGCTCCCTGGCCTTTCTGCATCGGCGGATTGTCCCCGTCGCGCACCAGTTCACCGAAGCTTTTGTCGTCGCCCTTGGCGTTCGGCGCCGACTGCTTCGATCCAGCGTGCACGGGTACAAATCCCGGCAGGGCTTGGCCAACATTGGTGGTCATTTCGGGGCTGCTCCAAGCATCTGGTCGATCAAATCGAGCTGGCGACGCGTCTTGGCCATGGCGGCGTCGGTGGGATCGGCGGGTTCGGCCCCGGCAGGCGCCGATGCCGGCACGACTGGCGCCGCATCGCTGGCGGTGGCGACTGCAGGCGCTTGCGGCGCCTTTGTCTGCGGCGTGCTTTGTGCCTGCGCGGCTGGCTCGCCTGGCGCCTTCGGCTGGTCGGTTGCGGCCGGTCCGCCCGATGCGCTGGCTGCTGGCTGCTCCGGCATTGCGCCTTCGACCGGCGGCAGTTCGGGCTCATCGGGATTTACTGCAGCCGCGGTCTTGACCGGCTCCTGTTTGGCCGCGGCAGGCGCGGGCTTGTCGGCAGGCAGCGGCGCCGGCGGCGCGATCACTTCGCCGGCCACGGCCTGCGCGGCATCGAGCAAGTCGCGGTCGCTCTGCGAAAGCTGGCTGCGATCGATCTTGGAAAGCTTGGCGCGGACCTCGTCGACGGTGCCCGACGTCACCGTGGACAGGCTGGAATAGAGTTGGGCGCGTGGGTCGTCGTGATTGTGGATTCCGTCGCGGCCCAGTTCTGCCCGGGCCGAGGCAAAGGCGGAGAGATCGGCGAGGCCGTCGATCGCGGCGCGGCGGGCGATGCGCAGATAGATAACCGTCTCGCGTTCGGGATCCATCATTGCGGTGATGTCGGCGAGCTTGTCCTGGCTGATCGCCATGTGCAGCGTGATCACGCCGGACACGAAGGCGTCGGCAAACTGGCTGGCATAGGGCGAATAGAGGTAGTCCTCGACATACTGCGTCGAGGCAAGCGCGAAGCGCGCGCCGTCGCCTTGCGCGGCGGCGATGCCGACCGAGCGGCGCAGCGCTGCTTCCTCGACCAGCGTGCCTGGGCTGAGCAGGCGAGCATCGTCGAGCAGGGCAAGTGCTGCGGCCGGTTGCTCGGTGGCGAGCAGTGAGCCTTTGACCAGCGCCAGGAAGGCACCGAGATCGGTGGGCAGCGTCATCGGGTCGATCGGCTTCAGCGCCTCGATCGCGGCCGCCGGGCGGCCATTCAGATAGTCGACAATGCCCTTGGCGATGGCAAGGCGTTGCGGGTCGGTCTTGGCGCGCGACACCGCCGCCTCGACGGTGACGGGGTTGCCGCCGCTCATGCCATAGACCAGCAGAGCGCGAAAATTCTTCGGGTCGCTGAAGTCCTGCGCGTCCGCCGCACGCAGCCTTGCGTCGGTCATTTCGAGCAGCTTGGCCTGCATCGGCAGCGCGGCATGGTCGCCGGCGGCGATGCGGTCCTGCACCAGCTGCAGCGAGCGCACCAGCTGATAGGGCTGCAAGCCGTCCTCGGCAAAAGCTGCCGGCACATGGACAGCGCTGAGCAGCAGCAGGCCGATGGCGCGGCCGATGATGGCGGAGCGCCTCATCCGTCGGTCGCCATCAGGATCTCGATGCGGCGGTTGGCGGCCGCCATCGGGTCGGCTTCAATTTTCGGCTCACGGTCGGCGAAGCCGGCGACCTCAGTGATGCGGCGCTCATCGACGCCGCCGCGCACCAGCATGTAGTAGGCGGAATGGGCGCGCGCCGTGGACAGCCGCCAATTGTCGTAAGTGTCGCTGCGGAACGGTCGCGCATCGGTGTGGCCGTTGATGCTGATCGTGCCTTTCTGTTCGTTGACGATGCGGCCGATCTTTTCCATCGCCAGCACCAGTTCACGCCGCGGCACTGCCGAGCCGATCTCGAACATGCCGAAATCGAACTGGTCGGTGATCGAGATGACGACGCCCTTGTCGGTTGCCTCGACGGAGACGCCGTCGTGCAGTTTGTCGCCTGGCTTGAAGGCCTCGGCCAGTTCCTGTTTGACCTGCGCCGCGGCCTTGACGGCGGCGGCACTCGGCGCCTTTTCCGTGGCTTCGGGCTTGGGCGCGGTTTGAGCTTCAGCGGCTTCGGCCTTTGCAGCCCCTGCCTTTTCGGCAGCGGCCTTCGCGGCTTCAGCCTTGGCCTCTGCCTTGACCTCAGCCTTGGTCTGCGGCTTGTCGGACGCGGATTTCGCCAGCGGCTGCAGTGGCGCATCGACCACCGGCGGCGCTGGCGGCACGGCCTTCACTTCAGCCACTTGCTCCTTTGCGGCTTTGTCGCCGGGCTTCACAGGATCGCCTTCGATCTTGCTGCGTTCGGCGGTGGCTTCGGCGCCTGGTGCGGCCACCTGCTGCGACCAGAAATCCGGCGCGAACGGGTCACGGTAGGATTGGCCGCCCGATGCGCCAGTGGCCGGGCCGGACGCCTGCGCGCCGCCATCGCCCTTTTCGCTGACATTCTGCATGACGCCGGTGTCGGTGGCGATCTCCGACAGCACCGCATAGGGATCGGCAAACAGATGCTCGTCGGAAAGGTCTGTCTTTTGCTCCAGATCCTTCGTCTGCTTTTCGGCTGGCGCGCTCGCTGTACCCTTTTCCGAAGCCGCCGAAGCGCTGCTCTCCGCCGTGCCGGAAGCGCCGCTCTCGTCCTGTCCGCTCTTGCTGGTCTTTTCCTGCGGGTCGCTTGACGATTGGCCGGCCGCGCTCGGACCGTTGCCGAGGTCCTCCAGGCCTTTGCGGCTGGCGTTGCGGTCGACCAGCTTGACCGGGTTGAAATAGCTGGCGACGGCGGCCTTGGTCTGCTCGTTGGCGGCATTGATCAGCCACATGACGAGGAAGAAGCACATCATGGCGGTCATGAAATCGGCGAAGGCGATCTTCCAGACGCCGCCATGGTGGGCGTCGTCGTGGTCGTCGTGACTGCGCCGCACGATGATGATCTCATGCGGGTGCTCGGCGGCGTCGGCGGCACTCATGACAGGGCCTCGGACAAGGCAGAAGACCATTCGGCGATACGGGTTTCGAACACCGCCTCGTCAATGGCGACGGTGAGGTCGAAGCCAGGCGCCTCGACGAAATCGAGATTGGCGGCGCGCGGCCCAAGCGAAGCCTTCAGCGTCTCGAATAGCGACAGCGGGCCGCGCACGGCGATGCGAACCGCCTCGCTGTCGCCGACGGCTTCGCGGATCGTGCCGGCAAGGGCTTCCAGCGAACGCTTCTGCAGGTCGTCGCTGACGATGCCGCCAATGATGCGGGCGACGGTGGCGCCGACAAGCTCGCTGACCTTCGCCTCCATGGCGTCGATACGGGCAGCAACGGCTACGCCGACATCGCCGCCGAAGCTTTCAAAAAAGGCCTTTGCCTCATCGGCGCTGGCCTGGCGTTCCGCTTCGAGCGCTGCCTCGTGAGCCACGGCAAGGCGGGCTTCGAGGGCCGCTTCGGCATCGACGACCGCTTCGGCGATCAGCGCGCCGATGTCGGCCTGCGGCGCCGGCGTCTCCGGCCTTGGCTCGGCCTTGGTCGCGAGCGGTGGCTGGCCGGCGCGCTGGGTGCGTGCGCCGAAATCCGGCAAAAGGTCGAAAAGCGCTGCCGAGACCATGGTCTAAACCGCCGCTTCCTGGGCCGCCCATTTGCGCAGGATCTGCGCGGTGCGCTCCTCGTTGAGATCGACCATGCGGGCAAGCCGTTCCTGCGGCGCCGGCCTGATCTTCTGGCGAAGGTCGTCGAGCGGGGTCGGGCCGGAGCGGCCGCTCGGCAATGCCGCCGGCGGGGGTTCGGCAGTGGCGGTGGTTTCAGGTGTCGGCAGCGATCGCTGGACATCGTCGAAGCTTGGACCGGCAAGGGCGGGCGTCGGCCGCGCGGTCAGTGCGGCGGCCATCGGCCTCAGGCCGAAGAAGGCGACCAGGAACACCACGACGATAAAAGCGCCGGCATTGATCATCGTGCCGGCATGGGTTCCGATCGATGCCATGATGCCCGGCTGCTCGATCGGCTCGCCGTCCAGTCCGTCGATGAACTCGACCGCCGAGACATCGATGATATCGCCGCGCTTGTCGTCGAAGCCGGTGGCCGAGGCCACCATCTTCTGGATGTCGGCGACGCGCTTGGCGATCTGCTCGGGCGTGGCGTCCTTGCCGAGGATGGTCATCAGCCGCTGCTGGTTGACGACGACGGCGATCGACATTTTGGTGACGGAATAGCCGTTGGAGACGGTGGYGATCTTCTTGGAGTTGATCTCGTAATTGGTGATCTCCTCCTTGCGGTCGTTCGCCGACGATGTCTGCGGACCTTCGGTGCTGGTCGCCTGGGTCTCGGGCAGGTTCTGCTCGACGCTGGCCGGGGTCGAGGCCTGCCTCTGGTTGCTGTTTTCGTTGGCGCGCACCGACTGCACCGAACGTTCGACACGCGACTCCGGATCGAAGATCGTCTCTTCGGTCTGACGGGTGTCGGTGTTGACATCGGCCTTGACGCTGGCGCGGAAATTGTCTGGCCCGAGATAGGGCGTCAGCGCGCGGCGAATGTTGTCGCCGATCTGCGCCTCGACAGTCTGCTCGACGCCAAGCGTGCGAGCAGCACTGGTGTTGGAGGGGTCGTCGCCGGCGGCGAGAAGATTGCCGTTGGAGTCGAGCACGGTGACCTTGTCGGCCGACAGGCCGGGGACGGCGGCGGCGACGAGATGGCGGATCGACATGGCGCTCTTTTCGGCGTCGATGCCGGAATAGCGGATCACCACCGAGGCTGAGGGCTGCTGTTCGTCGCGGCGGAAATTGGCGCGCTCGGACATGACGATGTGGACGCGTGCGGCCTTGATGCCTGCGATCGACTGGATGGTGCGGGCGATCTCGCCTTCCAGCGCGCGCACGCGGGTGATCTGCTGCATGAAGGATGTCAGGCCGAGCGAGCCGACATTGTCGAACAGTTCATAGCCGGCATTGGCGCTGGTCGGGAGGCCCTTTTCGGCAAGCAGCATGCGCGCCTGCGCGGTGGTGCCGGCCGGCACCAGCACGGAGGTACCGTCGGAGCCGACGTCGAAGCCGATGCCGGCCTCGCCGAGCACCAGGCCGATCTGATTCACGTCGGAACGATCGAGCCCGACATAGAGCGTCTCATAGGCAGGGCGGTTGAGATAGACCGAGCCGATGCCGATGACGGCCATGACCAGCACGGCAATGCCGGCCAGCATGGCCAGGCGCCGGACGCCAAATGCCCTGAGATTCGAGATGATGCTCTGGATCTGTTGCGGCACGATTCAAGCGCTCCCAGCATGATATTCCGTGGGAACACTAGACCGCGAAGCTTGTGCGAAGATGATAGAGCATGCCGCCCGCAAGTGTGCAGCGCTTCCTGGCCAACGACATGCTTCAAAACACGGCCACAAAGCAAAAGGGCCGCGCTGTTGGCGCGGCCCTTGATTCAAAGGGAAAAGTGGGGTCCGCTTACTGCTTGAACAGCGCCAGGATCGACTGCGAATTGCCATTGGCGATCGACAGCGACTGGATGCCGAGCTGCTGCTGGACCTGGAGGGCCTGCAGCCGCGTCGATTCCTTGTTCATGTCGGCGTCGACCAGCGCGCCGACGCCCTTGTCGATGGAGTCCGAGAGGTTAGACAGGAAGCTCTTCTGGGTGTCGATGCGCGACTTGGCGGCGCCGAGATAGGCAGCCCCGGTGGACAGCTTTGCCAGCGCCGTTTCAACGGCGCCGAGTGCGGTGTCGATGGCAGCCGGAAGGACCTGGGTGGTGCTCGGATCGAAGAAGGTCGCAGCAAGCAGGCCGCCGACGATGCCGCCGGTGCCGGCAATGTCGAGAACCTGCGTATCGGAAGCCTTGACGTCGATGGTGTCGATGGCGACGGTCGTGCCGGTGCGGTTGTAGGAAGCGACGATCTTCAGGTCGGAGGCGGCCGTAGCGTCGTTCTGCAGCAGGTTCGAGCCGGCATAGGAAGCGTTGGTGACCGACGACTTGATCTGGTCCTGGATAGCCTTGATTTCGGTCGCGATCTTCTGCTGGTCGTCCTTCGAGGCGCTGCGCGCGGTAACCAGCTTGGCCTTGATCAGGTCGACCTGGTCCTTGATGTCGGTGATGGCGGTGTAGGCGGTGTCGACCTTGCCGGCGCCGAGGCCGAGCGCGTCCTGAACGGCCGAAAGCGCCTTGTTGTCGGACTTCATCGTGGTGGCGATCGACCAGTAGGCGGCGTTGTCGCTGGCGGTGGCGACGCGGTAGCCGGTCGAAATGCGCGCCTGGGTCATTTCGAGCTGCTTGTTGGTGTTGTTCAAGCTCTGCAGCGCGGTCAGCGCCGAAGCGTTCGTCATGATGCTTGCCAAGATATCTACCCCTTTTCAAAAACTGGCGTGTCCTGCACACGCCGGATCAACTTCATCAGGGGGTAGGCATAAGCCCATCGACCGTCTGGTCTGCCCGCCATGGTATGGTTAACCATGACTAGCGGGATATGGTTAATGGCCTGTTAAAACAAGCCAATCCGGCCGCCGGCCAAAAGCAAAATCGGCCGCCATTTGAAGAGAAAATCGAGAGCCACAAAAAGAAATCGGGCCGCGCTGTTGGCGCGGCCCGATCGGATATTATCAGTCGTAAAGTCGAGAGATCAGCCGCGGAAGAGCGACAGGATCGACTGCGAGTTGCCGTTGGCGATCGACAGCGCCTGGATGCCGAGCTGCTGCTGGACCTGGAGGGCCTGCAGACGGGTCGATTCCTTGTTCATGTCGGCGTCGACCAGAGCGCCGACGCCCTTGTCGATGGAGTCCGACAGGTTCGACAGGAAGCTCTTCTGGGTGTCGATGCGCGACTTGGCAGCGCCGAGCGAGGCAGCGCCCGTGGACAGCTTGGCAAGCGCCGTTTCAACGGTGCCGAGCGCGGTGTCGATGGCGGTGGAAGCAACCGCAGTGGTGCTCGGATCGAAGAAGGTCGCAGCAAGCAGGCCGCCGACGATGCCGCCCGTGCCGGCAACGTCGAGAACCTGCGTGTCGGCAGCCTTGACGTCGATGGTGTCGATGGTGACGGTCGCGCCGGTACGGTTGTAGGAAGCGACGATCTTCAGGTCGGAGGCGGCGGCAGCGTCGTTCTGCAGCAGGTT
The DNA here is from genome assembly GCF_056404855.1 of Mesorhizobium sp. P2_B11. Taxonomy (NCBI): domain Bacteria; kingdom Pseudomonadati; phylum Pseudomonadota; class Alphaproteobacteria; order Hyphomicrobiales; family Phyllobacteriaceae; genus Mesorhizobium; species Mesorhizobium sp. P2_B11. The sequence continues at coordinate 154,681 of NZ_JBFUDF010000004.1, read as the reverse complement.
CGAGCCGGCGAAGTTGGCGTTGGCGACCGAGGACTTGATCTGCGCCTGGATGGCGTTGATTTCGGTCGCGATCTTCTGCTGGTCTTCCTTCGAAGCGCCGCGAGCGGTGACGAGCTTGGACTTGATCAGGTCGACCTGGTCCTTGACGTCGTTGATGGCGGTGTAGGCGGTGTCAACCTTGCCGGCGCCGAGGCCGAGCGAGTCCTGAACGGCCGAAAGTGCCTTGTTGTCGGACTTCATCGAGGTCGCGATCGACCAGTAGGCGGCGTTGTCGCTGGCGGTGGCGACGCGGTAGCCGGTCGAAATGCGGGCCTGCGTCTGCTCGAGGGATTTGTTGGTGTTGTTCAGGCTCTGCAGCGCGGTCAGCGCCGAGGCGTTCGTCATGATACTGGACATGGCTACTCGTACCTTGATTTTTACAGGTGTTTTTTTTGCATACCGGCTTTTCCGGTATGACGGAGCGGCATCATGCCAATGATCGTGAGACCCGATCACCCGCCATCTGCGAGCAATATGCGGGCAAGTCCCTACCAAAGGGCTAAACGGGACGGTTAACCGGAAATATATTGGATAAAGTTTTAGCCAGGCGCCACGCAGGGTCGCCGGCGATCAGGTGAAGGATCGCACCAGGCTGCCGACAAGCAGGTTCCAGCCGTCGATGAGGACGAAGAACAGGATCTTGAAGGGCAGCGAAACGACGGTCGGCGGCAGCATCATCATGCCCATGGCCATGGTGATGGTGGCAACGATCAGGTCGATGACAAGGAACGGCAGCACGATCAGGAAGCCGATCTCGAAGCCGCGGCGTATTTCGGAGATCATGAAGGCCGGCACCAGGATGCGCAGGTCGACGGTTTCCTTGGCAACTACCTGGCCGCGCTCGCGGGCGAGATCGGCGAACAGGTCAAAATCCTTGTCGCGCACATTGTGCAGCATGAAGGTGCGGAACGGGTCCGAAATCTTCTCGAACGCCTCGGTCTGGCTGATCTGGTTGTCCATCAGCGGCTTGACGCCGGTGTTCCAGGCCTGGTCGAAGGTCGGCGCCATGACATAAAAGGTCATGAACAGCGACAATGAGATCAGGATCAGATTGGCCGGCGTCGACTGCAGGCCGATGCCGGCGCGCAGGATCGAGAAGGCGATGACGAAGCGGGTGAAGCTCGTCACCATGATCAACAGGCCCGGCGCCACCGACAGCACGGTGAGCAGGCCGAACATCTGGATGATATAGCCGACGGTGGCGCCGTCGGCCTTGCTGATGCCACCGAGGTCGAGCTGCTGGGCAGCGGCGACAGACGTGGCGGCGACGACGATCGCGGCGGCGAGGATGAGTTTTCTCATTCGAGCAGCAATGTCCTGATCAGAATCTGTTTGGCATGGCCACCGCTGCGGATCGCGGCGCGCTCCTCGAGGTCGGCTTTCAAATGCTGGTAGCCGCTAGCGCCTTCGATCTGATGCATCTTCAGGGTGCGGACCATGGCCAGCAGGTCCTGGTGGATGCTCTCGGTCATCTCCGAGGGTTGCGGCGCGTCATAGACCACCGACGCTTCCAGCCTTATCCAGATATCAGCCGGCGCGGCCAGATTGGTGGTGATCGGCGGCAGTTGCACGAGCGCCGGCCCGTTGCCCGGCGCATGTTCGGCGGCCGGGCCTGGCTGCTCGGCGTTGGACGCGTTCTCCGGCGCTGCCGGTACCGGCACCGGTCCGCCGACGCCCTTCAGATAGCCGCCAGAGACCCAGCCCATGCCGATGGCAGCGCCTGTCACTGCCAAAAGCATCGCGAGCTGGATGACTAGCGATGGGCCTCTCTTGGGCTGAACCTGTTCGACATTTGCCACGGCGCCGTTCTCCTGACCTAGAAGGGGAGGACTTGGTCGAGGATCTGCTGGCCGTAGGCAGGTTGCTGGACCTCGGCAATCCGGCCGCGGCCGCCATAGGAGATACGCGCCTCGGCGATGCGTTCGTAGGAAATGGTGTTTTCGGCGCCGATGTCGGAGGGACGCACCATGCCGGCAATGGTCAGCACCCTGAGCTCGTAGTTGACGCGCACCTCCTGCGAGCCGCGGATCATCAGATTGCCGTTGGGCAGCACTTCGGTGACGACAGCGGCGACATTGAGTTCGAGATTTTCGGAACGCTTGATCTCGCCGTCCGCGTTGGTTTCGGTGCTTGAGCTCAAGCCGGCATCGCCCTTGCCGCTGGTGCTGGCATCTTCCCATCCGAGCTTGACGTCATAGCCGAGCTTGCGCGCGGCGGTGCGGCTGCGGTCGTTCTGGTTCTTGAAGTTGGCCTTGTCGTTGAGCTTGATCCTGACGGTCAGGATGTCGCCATCGCGCAGCGCGCGCGGATCGGTGAACAATCGACTCTGCCGATCGTCCCACAGCGAGAATTTCTTCACCGGCGCCCGTGGCTCTTCCGGGTATGCATAGGGCGCATTGACGCTGCCGGTAATGCCGGAGCCGACCGGCGACATCACCGGCTCCCTGCCGATCTCCTTCGGGTCGATGGCACAGCCGGACAGTGAAGCGGCCGCGACCAGGGCGAGGATCTGCAACTTCATGACGGATCTACCCTTCGGGCCGCGCTGGCCATGATGCCGGTGAGCGCGGCCGCCGCCTTCTGGTCCATTTCGTTGAGGATGACGCCGGCCTTGCGCGAATCGAGTTTCATCAGGATGGCGGCGGCGAGATCGGGGGTGACCATGGCCAGGCGCTCGGCCGCGGCGTCAGGCTTCATGCCGGCATAAATCTTGACGACGCCGTCCTCGGCGCGGGCCAGGAAAACTTCGCGCCGCTTCAGCCATTGCTCGTATTCGGCGCGCTTCTCGTCCAGCGCCTTCATGCGCTGGTCGATGCCGGCCTGCAGCTGCTTCAGCTCTTCGGCCTGCAACGCGTAGCGGCGGTCGCGGGCGGCATCGGCGATGTTGGAGCAGAAGCGCTGGATTTCGCTTTCGTCCGGCGCTTTCTCGCGAACCAGCTGCTGGGCTGCCGGCGGCTGCTGCCCGCCGGGCAGAACCTGCCGCACCGCTTCTTCCGCGCTGACCGGCATGGCTGCCAGAAGCGTGGCGAAGGCGCAGGCTGCCAGGGCTGCGTTGCGGCGGTGTTTTGGGGAAAGGCGATCGATCATCTTCATGGCCTATTGAAGAACCAGATCGGCCTGCAAAGCGCCGGCCGACTTGATGCCTTGCAGGATGGCAATGATGCCGTCCGGCTTGACGCCGAGACGGTTGAGGCCGGACACCAGCGTTTCGAGATTAGGCCCATCGAGCACGGCGACGCGGGCGTCGGGCCGGGTGGCCTCGATGGTGGTGAAGGGTTCCTCAGCGGTCACGCCCTTGGAGAAGGGTTCGGGCTGGACGATTTTCGGCTGCTCGGTGATGCGCACGGTGAGCGTGCCGTGGCTGATCGCCACGCGCGAGATCTTGACCTCGTTGCCGATGACGATGGTGCCGGTGCGCTCGTCGATGACCACACGGGCCGGCGTGTCGGATTCGACCACCAGGTTCTCGATCTCGGCATAGAAGCGCGCCGCCGAAACATTCTTCGGCCGCCTGATCTGCACGGTGCGCGCATCGCGCTCCGCCGCCACGCGCATGCCGAAGCGCTGCGAGGTGTAGCCGTTGATGGCGTCGGCGATGCGGACGGCGGTGGAGAAATCGGGATTGCGCAGCTGCAAGGTGAGCAGCGACTGGTCTTCGAACTCGGCGCGCACGGTGCGCTCGACAATGGCGCCGTTGGGCACGCGGCCGGCCGTCGGCACGCCCTGCGTCAGCTTTTCGGCGTCGCCCTGGGCGGTGAAGCCAGAAACGATCACCGAGCCCTGTCCGACTGCATAGATTTCGCCGTCAGCCGCCTTCAGCGGCGTCATGATCAGCGTGCCACCCTGGAGCGATGTGGCGTCACCCATCGAGGAGACGTCGATGTCGATGCGGGCGCCCGACTGGACATAGGGCGGCATGTTGGCGGTGACGATGACGGCGGCGACGTTCTTGGCGCGCGCGCTGCCGCCTTCGGTGGCGATGCCGAGATTTTCCAGCATGGCGCGGATCGACTGTTCGGTGAAGGGTGAATTGCGCAGGCTGTCACCCGATCCGGCGAGGCCGATGACGAGGCCGTAGCCGACAAGCTGGTTGTCGCGCGAAGCCTGCAGCTGAGCGATGTCCTTGATGCGCGAGGCGACCTGGCCGGGCGGCAGCGAGCTTGGGCCGTTGGACACCCTGAACATGCGGCTGGTGGTGGCCGGGTCGTATTCGGGGTCGACAAAGGCGCCGCCATTCTGGCCGGCAAGATCGCGCTTTTGCTTCGGCGTAAGACCGTCGGCCAGCGCCGGCTGCAGGCCAAGAATGGCCGCGAGCAGAAGGGCAGGTCCGCGTCTCATGATGCGCTGACCCGGATGGTGCCGTCGGCCATCACCGTGCCGGAAAAGATTTTGCCGCTGTCGGTGTTGCGGACCTTGATCAGATCGCCCGCGGCACCCGGCTGCAACGACACCGCCGTGGCCGAAATGGTAAGGTCGCCGGCGATGAAATAGACCTGTACGGCGGCACCCTGTTCGACCAGCCAGGCATCGCGGATGGCGGCGACCGGAATGTAGCGGCCGGGCAGCAGCGTGCGCTTGGCAACTTTGCCCTGGAGTTCCTCGGCCTGCGTGGCCACCGCATCCGGCCTGTGCTTGCCGGGCAGCAGCGTCACCGGCTTCAAGGCGCCGGTATCGATCATCTCGCCGGGATAGATGACCCGGTTGGGGATCAACACGACTTCGCCGGCCGCCTGGCTGCTGGCGACCTGCGTTGCCTGCTGGTCTGCGCTCTCCTGCGCAAAAGCCGGTACGCCGCCAGCCACCAGCGCAAGGATCAGCGCGGTGCGGCAAAGCGCGAAGCGGGAGGCCACAGAGAGCATCAAACCTTACCTGATGTTCTTGGACACGACCGAGGCCATGTCGTCGGCGGCCTGGATGACCTTGGAGTTCATCTCATAGGCGCGCTGCGCCGAGATCAGCTCGGTGATTTCCTTGACCGGATCGACGTTGGACGCCTCGAGGTAGCCTTGCTGGACCGTGGCAAAACCGGGATCGCCGGGCACGCCGACATTGGCTGGGCCCGAGGCCGGCGTTTCCTGGAACAGATTGTCGCCGAGCGGGGCCAGGCCCGCTTCGTTGGCGAAGTTGGCGAGCTGCAGCTGGCCGAGCTGCTGGAGATCGGTCTGGCCGTCGATGCGGGCAAAGACCTGGCCGGTCTTGTTGACGATGACTTCGATGGCGTCGACCGGCACGGTGATGGCCGGGATGACATTGGCGCCGTCGACGGTCACCAGCTGGCCGGTGGCGTTGGTGTTGAAGGCGCCGGCGCGGCTGTAGAGCGTGCCGCCGTCGGCGCCCTCGATCTGGAACCAGCCGCGGCCGGTCAGCGCCATGTCGAAACTGTTGCCGGTCGAGGTCAACTCGCCCTGCGTATGGACGTTGCGCACCGCCGTCGTTTTGACGCCGAGGCCGATCGACACGCCTTCCGGCACCAGCGAGGAGTTGGAGCGGTTGGGCACGCCTTGCGAGCGGTCGACCTGGTAGAGCAGGTCGGAGAATTCGGCGCGCGCGCGCTTGTAGCCGGTGGTGTTGATGTTGGCGATGTTGTTGGCGATGACTTCCAGATTGGTCTGCTGGGCGTTCATGCCGGTCGCTGCAATGGCGAGTGCTTTCACGGCAAGTCTCCTCAGATGCCCATACGGCTGATTTCGAGATAGGCGGAGACGACCTTGTCGCGGATGGCGATCGTGGTCTGCAGGGCCTGCTGGGCGCTCATGACGGCGTCGACGACCTGGCGGGTATCGGCGTCGCCCTTGAGCGCCTGGATCGAGACCTGCTCGGCATTCTGCAAGGTGTTGACGGTCTTCGAGGCAGCCTGGCTCAGCGCCTCGGCGAAGGTGCCGGCGATTTCGCCGCCGGCCATTGGCGCCGTGGTGCCCTGGAACAGGTCGGTCGCGGCGTCAGTGCCGCCGATCTCCGGCTTGAGGGGAAGCGATCCGATACCGCCAATGCCGCTGATCATTACTGGTTCCTCATCAGGTCGATGGTCATGGAGATCAGATCACGCGCCTGCTTGATGACCTGAAGGTTGGCTTCGTAGGAGCGGTTGGCTTCGCTCATGTCGGCCATCTCGACCAGCACGTTGACGTTGGGCATCTTGACGTAGCCCTTGTCGTCGGCGGCCTCGTTGCCGGGCTGGAACTCGACGGGAAAGTCGCTGGGATCGCGGTCGATGGAGTTGACCTCCACCATCGTTCCGCCCGAGGCACGGTCGAGCTCGGAGACGAAGCTGATGGTCTTGCGGCGATAGGGGTCGGCGCCCGGCGTGTTGCCGGTCGACTGGGCGTTGGCAAGGTTTTCCGAGACGACGCGCAAACGGTCCGACTGGGCGCCGAGGCCGGATGCGGCAATCTTGAGGGCTGCGGTGAGCGCGTCCATGGTCAGGTCTTAACCGCCATCATCATCATCGAATGGAAGGCCTTGACGATCGCCGTGTTGAGCTCGAAGGAGCGGCGGACCTCGCCGGCCTTCATCAACTCGTTCTCGACCACCACGGTGTTCTTCGAAGGCATGATGGCGCCTGTGGTTTCTTCGGGCTTGACCGTGAAGCCGGCATTGGTGGCGGCGGTGCCGAGGTGGCCTGCCTGGGTGGCGGTCAGCGACACCGCCGTGCGGTCGAGCACCTTCTCGAACGGCTCGACATCGCCGGCGGTGTAGCCTGGCGTGTTGACGTTGGCGATGTTGCCGGCAATGGCGGACTGACGCACGGACAGCCATTGCGACTGCTTGGCTGCAAGATCGAAAAGGTTGACGGGCTCCATGGGGATCTCCAGGCTGGTACGCACCAGACTAGGCCGCCAGTCTTGCGCGGACCTTGCGCGGGCCCGGCCGCGCCGCAGCCGGCGGGCGCGATTATTTGGAGAGTTCGATCACCTGGTCGGTGCTGGTGACCATCACCCATTTGCCGCCGCGCTGCTCGATCGACGAGACGGTGCTGGCATCAGGCAGCTTCGAGCCTCGCTGGACGATCCACAGGCCGGCATCGTCCTCGATCATGGCGCGGCCATTGGCGACATGAACCATGCGGAATTTGGGATCACCCGGAAAAGGCTGCTCGTCGGCGCCGGGGGGCTGGGTCTTGTCCTCGGAGTCCTGCAGCGTGCCGGTGGCGAAAAGGTCGACATCGGGAACATCGTTCGCGGTCAGCGGCTGGCCGGAATTTTCCATTTGCGAGCCGCCGCTGACACGGCCGGCATTGGTGCCGCTGCCGCCGAACTTGATCGCCTGGACGCCGAACTGGTCCTGGTTGAAGAAGATATACCAGGGAAACAGCGCGCAGATCAGGCCGAGCGTGATGCCGAGCGCGGCAAAGACGATATCGCTGCGGCGGTCATCCTTCTTTTTCAGCCTGGGAAACTGCGCCCTTGGCGGCGGCGGCCAGTCGACGTCGGGAAAGAGCCCGTCGAGAAGCGAGTCACGGCTAGCCGCGATCGCCTCGTTGAGTTCGGCATGCGGAGCCTTGGGCAGTGGGGGCTTGGCGAAAGCGGGAGGAGCCGGTCTTGCCACCTCCAGAAAGGCAGGCTTGCCGACATCGCGCAATGCAGGTTCGACTGTTCTGATCGATACTGGCTTGGTCTCGCCGGTTGGAGCAGGCTTTGCCGTTTTTCGCGAGGCAGACTTGGCTGCTTTGCGCGCTGCTACTCTGGCCGCTTTGCGCGACGCCGCCTTGGACGCGCTGCTCGATATGAGCTTCGCGCTACCCGATGCAAGCCTGGATACACCGCGCAAGGCAGCCTTCGGTGCACCGACCAGGGCAAGCCTGAACGCGCCGGGTGTCGATGGCTCACCCATGCCGGGCAAGGCAAGGTTGGCTACGCTCGGCAAGGCCGCCTCAGGCGAGCCGAGCAAGGCAGGCTCGGGCACGCTGCGCAACGCAGGCTGGACCAGTCTCGGCAAGGGTTGCTTGGCCGCCCTGGCCAATGCGGCCTCGGTTTTGGCTGCCTTGGCGCGATCAGCTTTCGCCTTGGCAGCCCGTGCTTCGTCAGCCCTGGCTTCCTCGGCGGCGGTGGCCTCGGCCAGCATCTCGCGCAAAAGCCGCTCGGTATATTGGCGCTCAGTCTCCTGCGTCGACACTTTGCTTGCCTTTCAGATGACGGGCGAGGTCGGAGAATGCGTCGTTCGAGGCGCGGTCCTTCGGCGACTGCGTCAGCGCTTCGTAGATCAGCGGCACTTGGCGCACCGCAATGTCGAGCTCCGCATCGGCGCCGCCCTGGTAGGCGCCGAGCAGGCGGATGTCGCGCGTGTCCTCGAAGCGCGAGATCATCGACTTAAGCCTTGTCACCAGCATGCGCTGCTCGGGGCTCCATGCCTTGTCGGCGAGGCGTGAGATCGACGACAGCGGATTGACCGGCGGATAGCGGCCCTGCTCGGCAATGGCGCGGTCGAGCACGACATGGCCGTCGAGAATGCCGCGCACCGAATCGGCGACCGGGTCGTTGTGGTCGTCACCGTCGACCAGCACCGAGATGATGGCGGTGATGGATCCCTGGCCTTTGGCGCCTGGGCCTTCAGCGCCCGGTCCGGCGCGTTCGAGCAGCTTTGGCAGGTCGGTGAAAACGGAAGCGGGATAGCCGCGCGCGACCGGTGGCTCGCCGGTACCGGTCGCCACTTCGCGCAGCGCATGGGCAAAGCGGGTGATCGAATCCAGCACCAGAAGTACGCGGTGGCCCTGGTCGCGAAAATGTTCGGCGACGCGCATGGCGGTGTCGGGCGCGCGCCGCCGCATCATGGCGCTCTCGTCGCTGGTGGCGACGACGGCGACCGTCTTGGCCATGCTTTGCGCGCCGATCGTGTCTTCGAGGAATTCGCGCACCTCGCGGCCGCGTTCGCCGATCAGCGCCACTACCACCGTATCGAAAGCATCGGCGCCTGCCAGCATGGCGAGCAGCGTCGACTTGCCGACGCCGGATCCGGCAAAGACGCCGAGGCGCTGGCCGAAGCAGAGCGGCGTGAAGATGTCGATGACCTTGACCCCGGTCGTGAAGGCGGTGCCGACTCGTTGCCGCGCCATGGCGCCGGGCGTGGTGCCGTCGCCGCTTGCCGTTTCGCCGTTCCTGATCAGCGGCGGACCGCCGTCGATGACGCGGGTCAGCGCGTCGATGGCGCGTCCGCGCCACGAGGCGTGCGGCGTTACCACCAGCGGACCGCGGCGAAAGACGGCGTCGCCGATGCCGGCATCGGCGCTGCGTTCGAAAGGCGCGATGACGACCTCGTCGCGGCCGATCCTGACGATCTCGCCGCGCCGCGTGCCGGCTTGGCCGCGCTGCTCGACAAGGTCACCGAGCCTCGCGACTTCGGACAGGCCGCGCACCTTGTAGTGCGTCGGCGAAACCTCGGCGACGCGGCCGCCGCGCCGCAGCAGCGTTTCGGTATCGTCGAACCGGTGCCAGATGCGCTCCAGCGCAGCCAGCCGGTCTTCCGGTGCTGCTTCCGGCTGCCGTTCAAGCGCACGTATCGATGATTGCGGGCTCGACATGCGGCTTACGACTTGGAGCCGAGCGTCTTGATGGCATCGTCGGTCGAGGCGTCGGTCTGGCGCATCAGCGCCGCCGTGTTCTCGAAGGCGCGCTGAACCATGATCAGGCGCGTCATCTCGAGCACCGGATTGACGTTGGATTCCTCGACAAAGCCTTGCGCGACGCCGAGATCGGAGCGGTCGGTGACCGGCTCCGGCGCGCGTGAGGGAACGATGCCCGAATTGCCGTAGCGCACGAAATTCGGGCCTGGGTCGAAATTGAACAGGCCAATGGCGCCGACGAGCTTGTCGCCCTGGCGCAGCGAACCGTCGGCGCCCGCCTTGGGTGGGCCGTCGCGCGGGTCGAGCTGGATCGGCGCACCGCCGGCATCGAGCACCGGATGACCCTCGAGCGACATCAGCTCGCCGTTCTCGTTCATCGAAAAACGCCCGTCGCGCGTCATCACGGTGCCGGCTGGCGTATCGATACCGAACCAGGCATCGCCCTGGACGGCGAAGTCGAACGGATTGCCGGTCTGCGTCATCGCGCCATGCGCGCCGGACAAATAGGTTTTGCCGGAGGAGGCGAAAGATACAGATTTGGGGCCGCTGCCGGAGACGACATCCTCGAACTTCACGCCGGTGGCGCGAAAGCCGATGGTCGAGGCGTTGGCGACATTGTCGGCGATGGTGTCGAGACGGCGCTCAAGCGCGATCTGCGAGGAAAGGGCGACGTAAAGGCTGTCCTGCATGGTGCTCTCAGAATTTCAGTTTCTGCATGGCCATCATCAGATCGGTCGAGATGCCGACGGTGGTCGGTTGGGCAAACAGCACACCGACCGATGTCGATGCCGTCGAGGTCGGATGATTGATTTCCCACAGGCTGGTGAAGCGGGTCAGGAATTTGTCGAGCTTGGCCGGATCGGTGAAATCGGTGAGGTCGAGCTTTGCCTCGAAGGCCTGCGCCTGCTTGTCGATATCGGCGGTGGCGAAGGAATCGGGCAGGCCGATCGCGGTGCGCACCACGCTGGCCAGGGCGGTGTCGGCCAGCACGTCGTACCAGTTGGTGATGGTCGGCGCCTTGCGCTCGAAATATAGCGCCAGCCGCACGCCTTCATTGGTCTTGCCGGCATCCTCTTCCAGCGTCTGGCGCATGTATTTGTCGATGACCGGCTGCTGCGAGGCGACGCGGGTGGTCGCTGCCTCGCCGTAAGCCTCGAAGTTCAACGACGTGGCGAGCCTGGCAAAGGCTTTGTTGGCGGCCTTGTTGGCGACACTGTCCGGGTCGCTGACGCCGCCTTCCAGGACCCTGCGGATCAAGTCCTTGCTGACGCTTGAAGGATCTATCCCGCTGGCCGACAGAGCATAATTGTAGAGCCGGCTGTCGGCCATCAGGTCGTCGATCGATTTCACCTTGGTGATGTTGGCGTTGTAGTAATTCGTCTCTCCCTGAATAGCGTCGGCGTTCGGCGCGATGAGACCGAGGGTAGACAGGCCGGTGTAGAGTTTCGGCGTGTCCTTCAGTACCACGTCGCGCGTGGTTGTCTGGTCGCCATACTGGGCGAAATCGAAGGCGCTGACGAAGTTGGCATAGCTTTTGTCGGTCTGCAGGTTGGCAGGGCTGAACGGATCGGTGACGCCGCCATTGACCATGGTGCGGATCTGCTTCGGCGTCTGGGTTGACGCATCGATGCCATAAGCGGCCATGGCGAAGGTCAAGAGGCGCTTGTCCTTGATGAGATCGTCGATCGATTTCACCTTGGATATGTTTGCCGCGTAGTAGTCCGCTTCGCCCTTGATGTACTGGGCGGTCGGTTTCACCAGAACCAGCCCGGTCCCAGCCATCACCGCCTTGGGAACCGCCACTTGGACCGCGTCCCGAGATGTCGCCTGATCGCCGTACTGAACGAAATCGAAGGCAGCGACAAAAGCCGCGTAACCCTTGTTGATCGACTTGTTCGCGGGACTGTCCGGATCGGTGACACCGCCCTCGAGCATGGCCCGTACGGTCGCGGGCGGCTCGGCGTCGGCGTCAAGGCCGAATGCGGCCATGGCGTAGGTAAGCAACCGATTGTCTCCCATCAGATCGTCGATCGATTTGACCTTGGAGATATTGCTGATGAAATTGGACGTTTCGCCCTTGTAGTAGCTGTAGCCGTTCTGGAACGAGCCGAGGCCCACCTGTGCGGCATAGTTCTTGGTCACGCCCTGCTGGGCCGGGCTGTAGCTTGTGGCATCGGCACCAAGGGCCGCGAAATTGAAGGCCGAGACGAACTCGGCGTAGCGCTTGTCGGTCAATTTGTTGGCGAAGCTGTCGGGATCGGAGACGCCTTCCTTCAGGGCCTTGACCATGAAGGCCTTGGCGTAGGCCATATCGCCAAGACCAAACGCCTTCATGGCATAGGTGAACAGACGGGTGTTCTTGACGAAATCGTCGATCGATTTCACGCTGCCGATGTTGGCCAGATAGTAGTCGGTGTCGCGCTTGGTGATCGGGTCCGCCTCGATGCGGTCGATCGCCTTGGGAATATCCCGGGCGATGAGCTGGTAGCTGGTAAAAGTGCTCAACACGACATGCCTCCGGTCGCAGCTTCAGTGACAGAGTATGCGGACTTGCTTGCGCGAGGCTGAATCGCCTCACCATGCATGATTCAAGCCTCACACAAGGCACGAGGACTATCGGTTAGGCCTGACGTGATGTGGAAGGATCTGGCGTGGGCATTCTGATCGGACTGGTGGTGACGCTCGGCTGTGTTCTCGGCGGCTTCATGGCCATGGGCGGCCATCTGCATGTGCTGATGCAGCCCTGGGAAGCGGTGGTCATCTGCGGCGCCGCACTCGGCACCTTCCTCGTCGCCAATCCGATGAAGACGGTGAAGGACACCGGCAAGGGCATCCTGGAAGCCTTCAAGCAGGCGGTGCCGAAGGAGCGCGACTATCTGGAGACGCTGGGCGTGCTGCACAGCCTGATGCGCGAATTGCGCTCGAAGTCGCGCAGCGAGGTTGAGGCGCATATCGACAACCCCGAGGAATCGGCGATCTTCCAGGCCTTCCCGACCGTGCTGAAAAATCACGATCTGACGAATTTCATCTGCGACTACTGCCGCATCATCATCATCGGCAATGCCCGCTCGCACGAGATCGAGGCGCTGATGGATGAGGAAATCCAGACCATCAAGTCCGACAAGATGAAGGCCTATCACGCGCTCGTCGCGGTGGGCGACGGCCTGCCGGCGCTCGGCATCGTCGCCGCCGTGCTCGGCGTGGTCAAGGCGATGGGCGCGCTCGACCAGTCGCCGGAAATCCTCGGCGGCCTGATCGGCGCCGCGCTTGTGGGAACCTTTCTCGGCATCTTCCTGTCCTACGCCGTGGTCGGGCCTGTCGCCACCAAGATCAAGACGGTGCGCGAGAAGAAGAACCGCCTCTACATCATCGTCAAGCAGACGCTGCTCGCCTACATGAACGGCGCCCTGCCGCAGGTGGCAATCGAGTTCGGTCGCAAGACCATCTCGTCCTATGAGCGGCCGACGATCGACGCCGTCGAGCAGAGCACGATGAACACCGCCTCCGCCGAGAAGAAAGCGGCCTGAGCCATGCATGACGACAGACAGGACCGCACGCCGTCATGACAAGTCCTGGCAGCCCCTCGCAAGCCCGCTCGCTGATCATCGAGCGTCTGGTCGGTGACAGCGGCGAGGCCGCTCATGTCATCGGCACCGGGCGCTCGATGGGTGAGCGCGCGCTGCCGCTGCTGCAGAAGAGCCTGGCCGGCGAACTCGGCGCTCAAGTCACAGTCGACCTGCGCGCGGTCGAGGTCAGCCGCGTGCCGGATGCGCGCGTGCATGCCGGCGACAGCTTTGCCATGACCATCATCCCATCGCCGACCTCTTCCGATGCGATGACGCTGGTGATCGATGCACCAGCGATCGCAGTGATGGTCTGCGCGCTGTTCGGTGGCGATCCGGATCAGCCGGTTGCACCGATCGAGCGCGAGTTGTCGCAGATCGAGACGGATGTGGCGACGACGGTCTTCCATGAGGTTGCGCAGGCGCTGAACGGATCGGGCCGCCGCTCGCTCGAATTGCGGCTGCCGGTGCCGCGGGCGCTTTCGGGCAACGAAGCCAGGCGCCGCGTGCTTCGCGATGGCGCTGCGGTGCGCATCGTGTTCGGCATCTCGACGCCGACCGACAGCGGCACGGTCACGGTGATGATCCCGCAGCGCATCCTGCTGGCAACCCGCGGTATCGCCGATGCCCATGACAGCGAAGGCACGACCTCCGACTGGCGGGCACGCTTTTCGGAAGAGGTGATGCGCTCGACGGTGACGCTCGAAGCGACCATGCCGTTGGCACGCCTGACGCTCGGCGACCTCGCCGGCTTCGAACCTGGCCAGGTCATCGAATTCGAGGAAACGGCGCAGTCGCATGCAAAGCTGAGCGCACGCGACAAGACCTTGTTCGTGTGCGAGTTCGGCAAACTCGGGCAGAATTACACCGTCCGGATCAGGCACCCTTACGATGCCGGTCAGGATTTTATCGATGGGCTCATGCCGGGCTGACGCCGGGCAAGCCCAAGCATTTGGAGACGACTTATGGCCAAGACCAAGGTGGAAGCCAATATCGACCAGCCGGACGAGCAGCTCGACCGCGCCATCGAAGAATTGCGCGGCGTCCTCCAGGAGGAGGAAAAGCGCCCCGACGCCGGCTTGCGGGCCGCCATGTCCGGCACCAATTCGAACATCATTATGAGCATCCCGGTCGACGTGCAGATCATCCTCGGCAGCACGGAAATGCCGGTGTCGGACCTGATGGCGCTGCAGAAGGGCTCGACGGTGGCGCTGAACCGGCGCATCGGCGAACCGGTCGATGTGGTGGTCAATGGCCGCAAGATCGCGCGCGGCGAAATCACCGTGCTGGAAAGCGATCCGTCGCGCTTCGGCATCAGGCTGACTGAAATCATCGCTGCCACCAAGAGCGCCTGAGGAACAAACGATATGCGGTCTCAGCCACGGTCGGAGCGTATGCCATGACGACGCAGGTGACGCTCACGCGGCCGCAAAAGGCAGCCGCCATCTTGGTGGCGATGGGCAAGCCGTCGGCCAGCCGGTTGCTGAAATTCTTCAAGCAGGAAGAGCTGAAGGCGCTGATCGAAGGGGCGCGTCTGTTGCGCACCATTCCGCAGAGCGATCTCGAACGCATCGTCGCCGAATTCGAGGCCGAATTCACCGAAGGCGCCGGCCTGCTCGATTCCGCCGACCGGATGGACACCATCCTCAATGAATCGCTGTCGCCCGAAGAGATGAGCGCCATCATGGGCGACAAGCGCTTCGAGGTTGCGCCGGAAGGACCGCCGCCGATCTGGCCGGAGCTGGAAAAGCTCGAACCGACACGGCTCGGCACCTTCCTTGCCGCCGAACATCCGCAGACCGCGGCCATGGTGCTGTCGAAGCTTGCGCCGCAGACGGCGGCCAACATCCTGCTGACCATGGAAAAGCCGATGCGCAGCGAGATCATCAAGCGCATGGTGACGATGGCCACCATTCCCGACGCGGCCACCAGGATCATCGAGAACCAGCTGCGCGCCAGCGTGCTGGCGCAGACCGCGACCAAGGACATATCGGCTGGACAGGCACGCGTTGCCAGCGTGCTCAACGAAATGGACAAGCCGCAGCTGGAAGAGGTCATGCAGGACCTCGAAGAGGCTGGCACGCCGGATCTCGGCGGCGTCCGCTCCAGGCTGTTCGCCTTCGACGATCTGCCGCTGCTGACCCAGAAGGCGAGGGTGCTTCTGTTCGACGGGCTGTCGACCGAACTGATCACGCTGGCGCTGCGCGGTGCTGCGCCCGGATTGACGGAATCGGTGCTGTCGGCAATCGGCGCCCGGTCGCGGCGCATGATCGAGTCCGAACTCGGACAGGGATCGGAAGGCATCCAGCTTGCCGACATCATGACGGCGCGCAAGAACATTGCGGTGGCGACAATCCGGCTTTCGCGCGAGGGGGCTTTCGAACTTCCGTCCTCGTCGCAGCAGAGCGAAGCGGCCTGAAGCTGAGCAACAGACCACACAATGGCTGAAGCGGCGGACAAAGACTCCAAAACCGAAGACGCGACAGAAAAGAAAATCCGCGACACCATCGAACAGGGCAAGCTGCCCCATTCGCGGGAAGCGGCCCTGCTGGCGTCCTTCATTGCCATATTGGTGTTCACTGTCTTCTACGCCAGGGACGCGGTCGTCGATCTCGGCATGTTCCTGTCCATGTTTCTGGAAAAGCCGGAGGCGTGGCCGATGGAGACCGAAACCGACGTCATCGCGCTCTACAAGACCGTGTTGATGGAGATCGGCCGTGCCGTCGTCAGTCTGCTGGTGCTACTGGTGGTGGCCGGCATCGGCGCCTCGGTGCTGCAGAACATGCCGCAATTCGTCGGCGAGCGGATCCGGCCGCAGCTGTCACGCATCTCGATAGCCAAGGGCTGGACCAGGACGTTCGGTATTCAAGGCTGGGTCGAATTTCTGAAATCGCTGGGCAAGCTCGGCTTCGCCAGCATCGTGCTCTACTTCACGCTGTCGCAGGACTACCGCCAGCTGCTGGCCGGCATGATCACCAACCCGGTCGCTTTCGGCCTCGTCATTAAAAGCATCACCGTCGACATACTGGTGGCGATCGTCTTCGTCATGGGGTTGATTGCAGCTGTCGACGTCGTCTGGTCGCGCTTCCACTGGAAGCAGGATCTGCGCATGACCAAACAGGAGGTCAAGGACGAGGTCAAGCAGTCCGAGGGTGACCCGATCATCAAGTCGCGGCTGCGCTCGCTGGCGCGCGACCGGGCGCGCAAGCGGATGATGACGGCGGTGCCGCGCGCGACGCTGATCATCGCCAATCCGACACACTTTTCCATTGCGCTTAGATATGTCCGCGACGAGGATTCGGCACCCGTGGTGCTGGCCAAGGGCCAGGACCTGGTGGCGCTCAAGATTCGCGAGATCGCCAAGGAGCACAACATCCCGATCTTCGAGGACGTGGCGCTCGCCCGCTCCATGTACAAGCAAGTTTCGGTTGATAGCGTGATCCCGTCGCAATTCTACCAGGCCGTCGCCGAACTGGTGCGGATCGTCTACTCGAAAAAGGCTGAGCGGAGACAAATTTCATGAACCGCCAACCGCACGCAAAATCCCGCGAACTCATCGTCGCCAAAGCCATCGAGCAAGTGGTGGACGAGTTGCGGCTGATCGATGTCGCCGACTATATCGCCTTCATCCGGCTCGAGCACTTCGCTTGCCTGTCGGACCTGGTGGATTCGGCGGTTGAGCTGTTCTTCCTGCCAGGCACGCTGCGGCTCGGCCATGGCGGCGAAGCGCATGTCGACTGGAGCGGCAGTCCGCGCATCGTGCTCGATCTCGAGCTCAGGCCGCCGGGTGTGACCGTCTATTTCCAGCTGACGCTGAGCGAGGAGAGGTCTTCGGTCGCGGTCAACTATGTGTCGTTCGAGAAGCCCGGCGAAGACCCGGAGCACAACACGGTCTTGCTGGAGACGGTGATCGAAGAAGCGCGCATCCGGAGGACCGAACCGCTCGCCTATCGCTGAGTGTCTGATCCAAAAGTCGCCATGCCGGGCTGCAAATGGCGCTTTCTGCGCTTCCGGTGCTCGCGTACCTTCATGTACGCTCCGCTCCGGTTCTCGAAATTACCATTTTCGCCTGCGGCCTGACGATTTTTGATTCAGACACTTCGTGCCTGACTGAGCCGAAGGCTTCCGTTCCATCCATCACTCGATCAGGCCCAGCCGCAGCGCCTTGGCCACTGCCTGGTTGCGGTTGACCGCGTTGAGCTTCTGCGTGGACTGGGTGAGATACTGGTTGGCGGTGTGGACGGACAGTTTCAGCAGCCTGGCGATCTCTTCGCTGGTGTTGCCGTTGGCGGTCAGCTTCAGGCACTCCAACTCGCGCTTGGAGATCGAGCGCATCCGGCTGGCGTCGTTGGGACGAATGCGGGCAACGGCGGCGAACAGCGAAAAGCAGCGGGCGTGGATCTCGTAGAGCGTGTCCTCCGGCAGAGCGATCGTCGAGCCCAGGAACACCACCAGCCCGCAATGGCCGCGATCGGCATGGACGGGAAAGGCAATGCCGTTGGTGCCTGGCGCCAGCGGCGCCGTGCGCTCCGCCCAGGCGAGATTCTGGAAGACTGTGTCCGAGCCGGCGATGCCGTCATCGACCCACCAGCGCGGCGCGGTCGAGGCGCCGCTGTGGCGCACCATCTCCTCGCCATTGGCGCCGGCGATGAACTTGGTCGTCACCGCGGTGGCTGGATAGTCGGAATCGAAGCTCGGCACCAGGCGCGCGCGCTCCGGCGAGGGGCTGACGAAGTAGAGGCCGAAGGCCGACGCGTTGATGTCGACGGCGATCCAGCGGCAGCGGCGCACCGCGTCCGGGATGGTGACGGCGTGGTGCGTCTCGGAGCCGATGGAGAAGGCGCCGAACGGGTTGCGCTGCTCGTTGAAAAGGGCTTCGGCAGCCGCCTTGATGTCAGCGTGTTTCAAATGATGCCGCTCCTGATCGCCGTGGCGATGGCCATCGCGCGGTTCGAGGCCGCGAATTTCTGGATGGCGTGGGTGATGTAGCTGTTGACGGTGTTGGACGAGACCCCGAGGATGACCGCGACCTCGTCGGTGGTCTTGCCTTCCGACACCCAGAACAGGCACTCGCGCTCGCGGTCGGACAGCGGGTCCTGCATGGCGGCGGCGGCGACCAATTGCGGAATGGCKGACAGTGCATAGCAGCATTTCAGCTGCGCCTTCATCAGCGCCGGCTGGTCGATCTTGCCGGCCTCGGCGGCTGAGAACAGCGCGAACAGCCGCTGGCGGCCGACGTTCAACCGCAGCGAATAGACTTCCGCATGGCCAAGCACGTCGAGCAGGCGCGCCTCTTCGCCGGTGACCAGACCGTCGGTGTCGGGTGCGACAGAGGCAACAAGCGGCTTCGGGCGAATGCCGGGCGCGACGGTCAGCGGTCCCTGGGCAAGGCCGGCGATCAGCCGCTTGCCGATCAGTTCAATCGCGTCGAAGATCCAGTTGGACGAGACGATGCGGGCGTCGTTGCGGTCCTGGTCGTGGACGATGGCGACGAGCATGTAGCTGTCGGCGCCGATCTCGGCGGCAAGCTGCATGAAAAAGCTGGTGAGGTCGCCGCGCGATGTCAGGCGCGAGCCCAATGTATCGGATTGCAGGAGCGCGGCGGAGCTGCTCATTGGATGCTTTGGTTGTATGTCATGGCCGGAATCTTTTCTTGAGCCCGGATGCTGGGGGCACCAGCGGCCGAACTTGAAGACGCATTACGTTTACGAAGCACTCACACAGGCGCGGCGGTCGCGCCGATCACCGAATCCCTCTAGGGAACGCGAAGCCGTCCGCGTCTGGTGCCGGTCAGAGGCCGGAACTTGAGACTTTGGGTGGTCGCCGCGCCCCCCAGGACCGGCTGATTCGGGTCTAATCTACCCGCAGATGAATCCGACATCAAACGCGATTTGACAAAATCGTTTTTTTTGGACTCAGGCGACTCAGAGCCGGCTTTCGTGGGCTTTTCCTGCCTCGAACGACGACACGAAAAAGACAGAGGGTGTTGCGACACTGCCGTATCGAGGGCCGATCGATTCCAATAGGTTCTCGGCGACCGGCAGGGGTGGGCATCCCTCCGGTCGTAAAAGGCGGATTTGGGCGCGCTTGCTTCGCGGCCATCAGCATCGGGGGTAGTGATGAAGCAGGTTTTCCTGGCGTTCACGGTGGTGCTTGCGTTTTTTGCCGGCGCGGCAGCGCCCGCCAGGGCCGAGCCGATCGTCACCTATGCGCTCGACAACGGGCTGCAGGTGGTGCTGGTGCCGGACCATCGTGCGCCGAAGGTGGTGATGAACCTGCGCTACCGCGTCGGCTCAATGAACGAGCCCGCCGGCCGCTCGGGCTTTGCGCATCTGTTCGAACATCTGATGTTTTCCGGCACGCCGGCGTGGCCGAACGTGTTCGGCGCGCATGCCGCGCTCGGCAACGAGATCAATGCCTGGACCACCGAGGACGGCACGGTTTATTACGTCGACGGGCTGTCGTCGTCGCTGCCGATGATCCTGTCGCTGGAAGCCGACCGCATGGCCAATCTCGGCCGTTCGGTGACGCAGGCCAAGCTCGACCTGCAGCGTTCGGTGGTCAAGAACGAGATGCGCCAGAACGTGCTCGACAAGGCCGGCGCCTCCGGCTGGGAAGCCTTCTGGTCCGGCCTGTTCCCGAAGCCGCATCCCTATAGCCGCATGGTCATCGGCTCGGTCGCCGACCTCGATGCGGCGACGCTCGACGATGTCAGAGGTTTCTTCAACAGCTACTATCTGCCCAACAATGCGGTGCTGGTGCTGGTCGGCGATCTCAATGTCGACGACACCAAGGCGCTGATTGCCGATACGTTCGGCCGGGTGCCGCGCGGCGCCGACGTGGCGCGGCCGGCGGTGCCGGAACCGACGCAGGCGCGGCTAAAGCTGGTGCTCGAGGATCGCGTGCCGAGCGCGATCGTCGTGGTCGGCTTCAGTGGCCCGGTGGCGCAGTCGCCCGACAATGGCGCGCTCAGCATTGCCGCCGAACTGCTCGGCAATGGTGAATATGGGTTCCTGCGCAACCGGCTGGTTTCGCAACTGGGCATCGCCACCTATGCCAGTGCGAACTGGACCGGCGGCCTGCTCGGCGGCCGCTTCACCTTCGAGGCGGGCGCGGCCGAAGGTGTTAAGCCGGAAGCGCTGGAAAGCGCGATGAAAGCGGCGTTCGCGGATTTCCTTAGGACGTCGCTCGATCCGGCCGATGTCGAGCGCGCACGCACCGGCCTGTTGCAGGCGGCGCGGCTCGGCAATGAAGGGCTGGAGGATCGCGCCGGCACCGTCTCCTACAATGCCGACGTGCTCGGCGATGCGCAGAGCGCGCTGGTCGACGATCCCAGGGTCAAGAATGCCAGCATCGCCGATATCGAAGCAACGATGAAGCGGTTGTTGAAACCGGAAGACGCCAGCGTGCTGGTGCTGAAGCCCGGCCCGCGCGGTGGCTATCCCGACGCGCTGATCGGCTCGTCCGGCACGCCGCAGCCATTCACCGCGCCGGAGCGGGCAGCGATCGACATTCCAAAGCATGCGGCCGGCGAGGCGCCTTCGGCGACATTGCCGGCGATGGAAACAGCGACGCTGTCCAACGGCATCAAGCTCGTCCACTACACGATGCCGGAAGCGCCGATGGTCTATGTCGCGGCCATTGCCCAAGGCGGCTGGAACAGCGTGCCGGAAGGCAAGGAGGGGCTGCTGGAGCTTGCCGCCAGTATGGCGACGCGCGGAGCCGGGGATCGCGGCTCGGCTGACTTCGCCAAGGCCGCCAGCGACATCGGCGCCGGCGTTGGTTACCAGGCCGGCGCACTGACCACGACGATGACGCTTGGCGTGCCGCCGGAAAAGCTCGACCAGGGTCTCGGCCTGCTTGCCGACGCGGTGCTGAAGCCGCGTTTCAACAAGAGCGAATGGACGGTGCTGATGGCGCAGACGGTCGACTGGCTGAATGGCCGCGAGGCCGATCTGCCGGGCGTTGCCGGCCGCGTGGCGAAGGCGGCGCTCATTCCACCGGTGCCTGGCAAGGCGGCGGTCGATTGGTCAGCAAAGGCGCTGGCCTCGATCTCGCTCGATGAGGCGAAAGACGCGTTCAAGGCGGAGTTCACGCCGAAGGCGGTGACCTTCTACAGCGTCGGCCCGATGCCGGTCGCGACTGTTGCAGCCGGCCTGGAAAAGTCATTCGGCGCGTGGACAAGTGACGCCGCCGGCTACGCCGTCGAGCAAGCGCCAGCAGCGCATTTCAACGGTGGCCAGAAAGTGCTGCTGGTGCCGGAACCCGGCGCCAGCCAGTCGGCGCTGTTCGTGGCGCGGCCGGCGCCCGGCACCGACGAGAGCGAGCGCGCCGAATCGACCGCGGTCTCCAACCTGCTCGGCGCCAATTTCTCCAGCCGGCTGAATTCAGTGATCCGCGAGGAGAAAGGATACTCCTACGGCGTGTCGAGCTATCTCATGAGCCCGATGAAGGTCGGTTCGGGACTGGTCGTGGCAACCACCGTCGAGCGCGCCAACACCGGCCCAGCGATCACCGAGATACTGAAGGGCTTTGCTGGCCTGACCACCTTGCCGGTGGCGCAGGATGAGGTCGATCGCACGGTGACGGTCTATCGCCGGGCGCTGGCCGGATCGGCCGAGACCTCGGCCGGCCTGTTCTCCTCGCTGATTGCCGCGGTCGGCAGTGGCTCGACGCTGGAGGACCAGCAAGGCCGCATGGCGGCGCGCACTAAACTTACGCTCGACGCCGTGCAGAAACAGGCGTTGGCCTTGTCGTCGCTCGATCCATCGCTGATCGTGGTGGCGGGCGATCCTGACGTGGTGATGCCGCAGCTTGCCGCGATCGGCCTCAAAGACGTGCTGGTCGTCAAACGCGAGGAGACGGAGGAGCAGACGGCGATGCGGGCGCTTGATCTTCTCGGCAACAAGCGGCAAGCGCCGCTGTCGGCTTCGCCGTGGCGGGTCGGCGATGGCGGCACGACGCGGGCGGTGCACGCCTGCGCAGGCGACAGGGATTGCGGTGCGCAGATCCACGCAGACTAGTCAGTTCGGCGCGCGGCCGCCGGCCGCGTTGAAATTTTAGGTAACTTTGTTTCGGGGGAAACGATGAGCGATTCATTTCGGGAAGTAACGTCCGTCTCGTGGTTCGGGCGGATCAAGCGCGCGGTCGGCGGGGTCATTTTCGGCCTTATCCTGATCGTGCTGATGGTGATCGGGCTGTTCTGGAACGAGGGCCGCGCCGTGCAGACGGCACGCTCGCTGGCCGAGGGGTCGGGCGCGGTGGTCTCGGTCGGCGCCGATAGTGTCGATGCCGCCAATGACCGCAAGCTGGTCCATGTCAGCGGACCTGTGACGGCCGATAGCGGCCTGGCGGATCCGGATTTCGGCATCGCGGCGCAAGGGCTGCGGCTGTCGCGCAGCGTCGAGATGTATCAGTGGAAGGAAGAGTCCAAGTCGGAGACGACGAAGAAGCTCGGCGGCGGCGAAGAGACGGTGACCACCTACAGCTACTCGAAGGTCTGGGACGACAGCCAGATCGACTCGTCCGATTTCAAGAAGCCGGACGGCCATCAGAATCCGCCAATGGCGATCCACAGCCGGACCTTCCAGATCCCGCAGGGCAAGCTGGTCGCCTTCGACCTGGATACGCCGGTGCTGGATCGCATCGAGGGCGACAAGGACTATTCGCTGTCGGCCGATCAGTCGGCAGCGATAAAGGCCGCCTATACCGGCACGAAACCGCTCAGCATCGTCGATGGCAAGATCTATCTCGGCAATGACAACACGACGCCCGCTTTGGGCGATTACCGCATCGGCTACGAACTGGCGCCGCTTGGCGTCGTCAGCATCGTCGCGCGCCAGGCCGGCAGCCATTTCGAACCGTACCAGACGCAAGCGGGTGATGCGTTGCTGATGGTGGATACCGGCAACGTGCCGGCCGAAAAGATGTTCGCCGACGCGGTCAGCGCCAACACGCTGATCACCTGGCTGCTGCGCGGTGCCGGCCTGCTGTTGCTGACCATCGGCTTTGCGCTGTTCCTCAGCCCGATCGGCGTGATCCTCGACGTTATCCCGTTCCTCGGCAGCATGGCGCGGATGGGCACCGGCATCATCGCCTTCGTCCTCGCCATCCTGGTCGGCACGACGACGATCGCCATCGCCTGGTTCTGGTACCGGCCGCTGCTGGCGGTCGGAATCCTGGCGGCAGGCGTGATCGCGGCGGTGATCGTCTACAGGATCGGCCGATCGCGAAAGCCAGCCGTTCCAGCAGCTGCGCCGACCGCCGGCGCAGCTGTCTAGGTTGAGTTCCGGGGGCGGCTGTGGCCGCCCTTATCTCTTTGGCTCAATTCCGGACGGAAAACCGCTTCACACGTTTCCTGGAATTGCTTTCCTACTTGTCCTCGAAGCCGGCCAGTACGCCGACAGCGTTGATGCCGATCTCCTCGACGGCATAGCCGCCTTCCATCACGAACAGCGTCGGCCGGCCGAGCTTGGCGATGCGGCGGCCGATCTTCGGATAGTCCGGACTCTTCAGCTTGAACTGGCTGATCGGGTCCTTCTCGAACGTGTCGACCCCGAGCGAGACGATGACGATGTCGGGCGCATAGGCGGCGAGCCTGGCACAGGCGTCTTCGAGCGAGGCGTTCCAGCTTTCCCAGTCGGTGCCGAAGGGCATGGGATAGTTGATGTTGAAACCTTCGCCGGCACCGGCGCCGCGTTCATCGGCATGGCCGAGGAAGAAGGGATACTCGACCATCGGATCGCCGTGCAAATTGAGAACCTGGACGTCGGCACGGTCATAGAAGATTTCCTGCGTGCCGTTGCCGTGGTGATAGTCGACATCGAGGATCGAGACGCGTTTTGCGCCCTGGTCGAGGAACCATTGGGCGGCCACCGCCGCGTTGTTGATGAAGCAGTAGCCGCCCATGAAACCGGCGCCGGCGTGATGGCCGGGCGGCCGGCAGAGCGCGAAGGCCGAGCGCTCGCCACCTTTGATCAGGGCAGCCGCGGTCAACGCCACGTCATAGGACGATTTGATGGCGGTCCAGGTGCCTTCGACGAAGGTGGCGCCGGCGTCGAAGGAATAGTAGCCGAGCAAGGCGTCGACGCGCTGCGGCGGCACGTCGTCGCGCAGGCCGCGTGTCGGCCAAGTGAAAGGCATGGCCGTGCCCTTGTGGCCTTCGGCGGTCCATCGCGGCCACACCGTCGGCAGGAAGTCGATGTAATCGGCTTTATGGATGCGCTTGGCGGCGGTGAGATCATGCTCGACCGGTCCGATGATCGGTCCGAGCTTCTCGCTCTCGACCCGCGCCTTGATGAACTCGGCCCGCGACGGCTTTTCGAAACCCGGCACGATGGCTGACGTGACCAGTTCCATCTGGCCGGCATGGCCGGCGTGAAGCGGCGAATAGACAGTCTTCATGAAATTCCTCTCGAAGTGCGCAGTCAGTCAAGGTTGAGATAGGGGGTCACCAGAGCGAGCCACATTCGTTCCACATCGTCCTCGATGAGGTCGTATGTCTTGCGGTCCCGTTTCAGCCCCACGAGCCGGCAGGCATGCCCGACGTCCATCATCAGCACGCCGAGCCGGCTGGCGATCTTGTCTTCAAGGGCCGGGTTCACATGCTGCAGCCATGCGGCGTAGAGCGCGATGATCTGCTCGTCATATTCGTCCTGGATCGGCCTGAGGTCGGCATTGCCGGAAATGGCCTCGATCACCGGCATCAGGGTGGCGTTCTCGAGATATATTTTGGAGGTATCGATGAAGAGCTTGCGCACTTCCTGGCGAAACTCGTCGCGGTTGGTGGGCGGAGCGACCTTGATGCGCTTGGCGATCACTTCGGGAAAGGATGACAGCCAGCGCCGGGCGAGGTCGAGGAGAATGGCTTCCTTGTTGGGGAAGTATTGGTAGACCGAGCCGACCGACAGGCCCGCGCGCTGCGCAATGGCAAGCGTTGTCGGCGTCTTGGTTCCTTGCTCGCGCGTCAAGATCAAAGCCGCGTCGAGGATCCGGTCGACCACCTTGCTCGACCGTTCCTGCCGCGGTTGCTTGCGCGGTTCGAGCGCCATCCTGGTTTCGCGGCTGAGGTTACGCTTCACGTCCCGATGCCCTCGTTCCCCCGTCCCAAGCGCCGGATGTTGTCCACAATACATTCGAAATTCGGCACGTTGACAAACGCGAATAATTAGTCGCATTCTTTTATCCACGCTGTTTTCGGAGATCACAAGGGGAATTTCAAAACAGCGCACTGGCATCAGTTTTCGTCCGATAGCGCCGCTCCAGCGGAGGGGAAGCTTGTCGGACAAGAGGGTTGTCGGTCTCAGCCAGTCGTCAAAAGCGCGGAGTCGCGATGTCTGTCACGGGTGCGGGTGCTGATCTGATCGTCATCAATGGTCGCGTGCGGACCATGGACGATGACAATCCCGCCGCCGAGGCCATTGCCGTTAGGGATGGCGCCATCATCGCCATTGGCAGCCGCGCTACCATCGAAGCGCTCAAAGGGCCGGCCACCAAGATTATCGACGCCAAGGGCGGTTCGGTGATCCCGGGCTTCATCGAAGCCCACATGCATCTGTTTTCGGGAGGGGCCGAGCTCGCGCATCTCCAGCTTGGCGGCATCCACGGCTTCGAAGCGCTGCAGCAGGCGATCCGCGATTATGCAACTACACGGCCCGAGGCGAAAATGCTGGTCGGGCAGGGCGTCGACTACACCGTGCTCGGCGACGAGCGGGTGACCCGCCACCATCTCGACGCCATCCTGCCGGATCGCCCCTTCTGCATGGCGGCGCCCGACCATCATACGATGTGGGCCAACACCAAAGCGCTGGAGATGGCCGGCATTCTGCACGGACGCACGCTCGGTCCGGGCAATGAGATCGTCATGGGCGAGGACGGCCTGGCCGCCGGCGAATTGCGTGAGGGCGAGGCGTTCGGTCCGGTGCTCGACCTTGCCGGCGAAGGCCGGGTGCGGCTGGGACTGTCGACCGGCGGCGAGCCCGACCCGATGCCGTCGGCCGCCGAACGGGCGGCCGACCGCGACATCATGCGGCGCGGGCTTGCCTGGTGCACCCGCCACGGCATCACCTCGATCCAGAACATGGACGGCAACCTCTACCAGCTCGAATTGCTCTCCGAGATCGAGGCCGAGGAAGGCTTGCCCTGCCGCGTCAAAATTCCGTTTCACTACAAGAACTTCATGACCCTCGACATGCTGGAGAAGGCCTCTGTCATGGCCGAGCGCTACGACAGCGAGTGGCTGTCATCAGGCTTGGTCAAGGTGTTCTATGACGGC
The DNA here is from genome assembly GCF_056404855.1 of Mesorhizobium sp. P2_B11. Lineage (NCBI taxonomy): Bacteria > Pseudomonadati > Pseudomonadota > Alphaproteobacteria > Hyphomicrobiales > Phyllobacteriaceae > Mesorhizobium > Mesorhizobium sp. P2_B11. The sequence continues at coordinate 128,250 of NZ_JBFUDF010000004.1, read as the reverse complement.
GTGCTCGATTCCTGGACCGCGGTAATGGTCGAGCCCTATGCGGACCGTCCCGACTGGGTCGGCGAGCCGTTGTTCACGCCGCAGCAATTCATCGATCTTGCCGTGGCCATCGACAAGCGCGGGCTGCAGATCGCCGTGCACTCGATCGGCGATGGCGCGGTGCGCGCCGTGCTCAACGGCTATGAGGCGGCTCAAAAGGCCAATGGCAAGCGTGACAGCCGGCACAGGGTCGAGCATATCGAGGTCACCACCGCCGCCGATGTGCCGCGTTTCGCCGAACTTGGCGTCATCGCGTCGATGCAGCCGTCGCATCCGCCAGGGGCCATGGATTTCCCGCTGGAGCCGACCGTATCGCGCATCGGGCGGGACCGCTGGCCGCTGAGCTATGCCTGGCGCACCTTGAAGGAAGCCGGCGCCCATGTCGTGTTCGCCTCGGACTGGCCGGTGGCGGCGATCGACCCGATCCTGAGCATCCAGGCGGCATTGCTGCGCAAACCATGGGCAGAAAGCGACCCCGACCAGAGTTTCTCTCTGCAGGAAGGGCTCGCAGCCTACACGGTCGAGGGCGCCTATGCCGAATTCGCCGAGCAGCGCAAAGGCGTGCTGAAGCCCGGCTATATGGCGGATCTGGTGGTTTTGTCGGCCGATATCGAGAAGACGGCGCCGGCTGAATTGCACAAGGTGCGGCCGGTGACGACGGTCTGCGGCGGCAAGGTCACCTACCAGGCCTGACAATGGCATGCGGCTTGCAAAGCTTGCGGCTTGCAAGGCGAATTGACGGACTGAACTGTGATTCAATGCCGGACTTGCCAACCTACCGGCCGTGTGGTCACATCGAACAGGGGAAAAACTCCGCCGACAAGAGCGGGGTCAACAGTGAGGCGTATCGTGCCGGAAAAACCGGATCGGAATGCAATTGAAGTCGTAAACGTCAGTAAAATTTTCGGATCAGGGGAAGGGCAGGTCGCGGCCCTCGACACGGTCTCGGTATCCATCCGCGAGAACGAGTTCTTCACCCTGCTGGGCCCATCAGGTTGCGGCAAGACCACGTTGCTGCGGCTGATTGCCGGCTTCGATTTTCCAACCGCCGGCGAAATCCTGCTCTACGGCCAGGACATTGCGCCATTGCCGCCGTTCAAGCGGCCGGTCAACACCGTCTTCCAGTCCTACGCGCTGTTCCCGCACATGACCGTCGCCGACAATATCGGCTTCGGCCTCGAAATGCTGGGCAAACCGAAGGCCGAGATCAAGGCACGCGTCGCCGAGATGCTGAAACTGGTGAAGATGGAGGCGCTGGCGGGTCGCCGCACCAGCCAGATCTCCGGCGGCCAGCAGCAGCGCGTGGCGCTCGCCCGCGCACTGGCGCCACAGCCCAAGGTCCTGTTGCTCGACGAACCGCTCTCGGCGCTCGATTACAAGCTGCGCAAGGAGATGCAGATCGAATTGAAGCGGCTGCAGCACGAGACCGGCATCACCTTCATCTTCGTCACCCACGACCAGGAAGAAGCGCTGACCATGTCGGACCGCATCGCGGTGATGTCGTCGGGCAAGATCCTGCAGGTCGGTTCGCCGCGCGATATCTACGACCGGCCGGCCGAGCGCTTCGTCGCCGATTTCATCGGTGAATCGAACTTCCTCAAGGCGGATGTCGTCGGCGTGACCAGTGGACGCGCGACGGTCAAGCTATCGTCGGGAACGGAAATCCCGGCCTCGTTGCCGGACGGTTTCAGCCCCAGCGGCAAGGTCACCATTGTCGTGCGTCCCGAACATGCGCAACTGGGTGCGGCGAGCCCCAGCGCTTCGCTGTCCGGCACCGTCGAGAACATCGTCTATCTCGGCACCGATACGCACTTCCATCTGCGCCTTGCCGGTGGCGAGCCGTTCATCGTGCGGCGCCAGAACAGCCGCGGCGCCGGTGACGGCATCGTGCAGGGCGGCCAGGTCGGCATCATGATCGGCAACGACGCCGCACAAGTGCTGAAGGACTGATCATGGCGACCGCGGAAGAAGTCGCCAAGGCAGCGGAGCGGCGCGATGTGCGCGACCGCTGGCTGCTGTCAGCGCCAGCCTTGCTGGTGATTTTCCTCGCCGCGACCGGCCCTTTGCTGATCGTGCTGATCTACTCGTTCCTGACGCCCGGCTCCTATGGCGACGTGAAGTGGCAGTTTTCGCCCGATGCCTGGCTGTCGGTGTTCATGGAACGCGATATTTTCGACGATACGCTTTCGCTTGCGGCGGCGCATGTCACCATTTTCTGGCGCTCGATCAAGCTTGCCATAGTGACGACCATCGCCTGCCTGGCGCTTGGTTTCCCAACCGCCTATTTCATGGCGACGCGCAGCGAAAAGACCAGGGATCTCTGGCTGTTCCTGATCACCATTCCGTTCTGGACAAACCTTCTGATCCGCACCTTTGCCGTGCTGCAGATCATCCGCAACGAAGGCATCATCAACACCATCCTCATCAAGCTCGGCATCGTCTCGGCGCCGGTGCAGATCCTCTACACCGACACCGCGATCCTGATCGGCATGGCCTATGTCTACCTGCCGCTGATGGTGCTGCCGATCTACGCCAGTATGGAAAAGCTCGATTTCCGCCTGGTCGAGGCGGGCTATGATCTCTACGCTACGCGCTTCAAGGTGCTGCGCAAGATCATTTTCCCCCTGGTCAAACCCGGCGTCATTGCCGGCTCCATCCTGGTCTTCATTCCGGCGCTTGGCGCCTATGTAACGCCGAGCGTGCTTGGCGGTGGCAAGAACATGATGCTGTCCAACCTGATCGAATTGCAGTTCGGGCAGGGCCGCAACTGGCCGCTCGGCTCGGCGCTGTCGATCACGGTCATGATCATCGTCATGGTGGCGCTGCTCGCCTATGTCCGCAATGCCGGCAATTCGGGGGTGCGGCATGGCTAGCAACTTCTCAGTCAAGCACCAGGCCGGCTTCACGGCGATCGCAGCGACCTGTTTCGTCGTGCTCTATCTGCCGATCATCGTGCTGGTCGCCTACGCCTTCAACGCGGCGAACTCGACGTCGGAATGGGGCGGCTTTTCGCTGCGCTGGTTCCAGTCGGCCTACCAAAACACGCAAGTCATCGACGCGACGCTGCGCTCGTTCCAGATCGGCGCCATCGCGGCGGTGCTGTCGACCATCTTTGCCACCATGGCGGCGCTCGCCACCACGCGCACGGCGCCCTATCCCGGCCTCACCTTCAAATATGCGGCAATCAACCAGCCGCTGATGGTGCCCGAGATCGTCACCGGCGTGGCGCTGCTGATCTTCTTCTCGCGCATCAAGATTTTCACCGGCTATTCCGGCCTCGGTTACTTGATTGCCGCGCACACGGCGTTCTGCATTCCGTTTGCCTATCTGCCGATCCGGGCGCGGCTGGAGAACATGGATCTGACGCTGGAGCGCGCCGCGGCCGATCTCTATGCGACGCCATGGAAGACTTTTCGGCGCATCACGCTGCCGCTTTTGTGGCCAGGCATCCTGGCCGGACTGATGCTGGCCTTCGTCATCTCGCTCGATGACGTCGTCATCACCGAGTTCGTCAAATCCGGCGGGCAGGATACGCTGCCCACCTACATGCTCGGCCAGATCCGCCGCGGCATCACGCCCGAGATCAACGCGATATCGACCGCCTTCCTGCTGCTTTCGGTCGCGATCGTCACGTTGTTTTTCTTCGTCAGCAGGAAACAAGACTGAACCGACAATGGGAGTTAAAACCATGAACTGGAAAACAACGACAGCCGCCATGGGGTTGGCGCTGCTCGCAACGACGGGCCTGGCCCGCGCCGATGGCGAGCTGAACATCTACAATTGGGGCAACTACACCAGCCCCGACGTGATCAAGAAGTTTGAAGCCAAATACAACGTCAAGGTCACCATCACCGATTACGATTCCAACGACACGGCGCTCGCCAAGGTGCGCCAGGGCGGCACCGGCTTCGACATTGCCGTGCCGTCGCAGACCTACGTGCCGATCTGGATCAAGGAAGGTCTCGTCCAGGAGACCGATCCGGGCAAGATGGAAAACTTCAAGAACGTTGCGCCCGAATGGGCCAATCCCGATTTCGACCCCGGCCGCAAATATTCGGTGCCGTGGGCGCTGGGCACGGTCGGTGTCGTCGTCAACACCGACGTCTACAAGGGACCGGCCGACTCGTGGGGCATCATCTTCAACACGCCGGACGAGCTCAAGGGCAAGACCAATGTCGTTCCCGAGATGAATGACGTAATCTTCGCGGCGATCAAATATGTCGGCGGCCAGCAGTGCACCGACGACAAGGCGGTGCTGAAGAAGGTGCGCGATACGCTTGTCGCGGCCAAGCCGAACTGGATCGCCATGGAATACAACACCATCGAGAAGATGGGCGCTGGCGACTTCAAGGCGACCAGCGACTGGAACGGTTCGGCGCTGCGCCAGCGGCTGGCCAATCCGGCCATCCATTACAACTATCCGAAGGAAGGCTACGGCCTGTGGAGCGACAACGTCGTCGTTCTCAAGGAGGCCAAGAACGTCGAGAACGCCAAGCTGTTCCAGAACTTCATCATGGATCCGGAAAACGCGGCGGGCCTCTCGGCCTTCCACCGCTACGCCAACGCCATCACCGGCTCGGACAAATTCATGCCGGCCGATATGAAGGACGCGCCGGAAGTCGTCATTCCGGAGACTGCGAAGGCACAGGGCGAATTCCAGAAGATGTGCGCGCCTGAGATCCAGGACATCTACACCAAGATCTGGACCGAACTGCAGAAGTAACCGCTTCTTTGAGAGACCCGGCGATCTTTCCCGCCGGGTCTCTTCCTTTCCGGAATGGCTTTCATGGACTCCTATCGCAACAGCGATCCGCGGCCGCCGATCATGCAAGGCTCGCCGCCGCAAATGGTGCTGCCGAAGCTCGACTGGGACCGGCCGCCATGGAACCGCTGGGCCTTCCAGCACATCCGCGAATTCCTGCCGACCGTAGAGGTCTGGCGCGGCAACGGCCATCGCCATCGTTTCGAGCGCGCCGAGACCGATCTCGACGCGCTTGCGGTCGAGGACAGCGAGGGCCGTCCGACGACACTCGCCGGTCTGCTCGACGAGACCTACGCGGATGGCTTCCTGGTGCTCAAGGAGGGGAAGGTCGCCTATGAGCGCTATTTCAACGGCATGGACGAGCGCACGCTGCACCTGTCGCAGTCGATGGCGAAGTCGGTGACTGGTACAGTGTTCGGCATACTGGTCGGACGTGGCCTGATCGATCCGGCGAAGCCCGTGACAAACTATCTGCCTGAACTCGGCGCTACCGGCTGGGCCGGCGCCAGTGTGCAGCATGTGCTCGACATGACCACCGGCGTGCGCTTTTCCGAGGAATACACCGATCGCTATTCCGATATCGGCCAGGTCGATGTCGCCGGTGGCTGGAAGCCGGTACCGCCGGGCAGCGATCCGGCGTTCCAATGGCCGTCGCATATGTACGAGCTGATCCTGGGGCTCAAGGAAACAACCCGGCCGCACGGCGCTGCCTTCGAATACCGCTCGATCGAGACCGATGTGCTCGCCTTCATCATGGAGCGAGTGACCGGCAAGCGGCTGGCGCAGCTGGTCTCGGAGGAACTCTGGCAGAAGCTCGGCGCGGATGAGAGCGCCTGCTTCACCGTCGACAGCGCCGGCTATGCCATCGCCGATGGCGGCTTCAATGCGACGTTGCGCGACTATGGGCGCTTCGGCCAACTGATCCTCGACAAGGGCCGCGGTATCGTGCCGGCCGACTGGATCGAGGCGACGCGCAATGGCAGGCATGGGCCGGATTTCAATCCGAGCTTGCCGGAAGGCAGCTACCGCAACCAGTTCTGGATCGAGAACCCGCGCTCGCGCGCGCTGATGTGCCGGGGCGTGTTCGGGCAAATGATCCATATCGACTGGGACACCAGCATGGTCGTGGTCAAGCTCTCGACCTTTCCGGATTTCAGCAACACCGCCTATTCGGTGGCGACGCTGAAGGCCGTGCATGCCATCGCCAAGGCGCTTGGCTGAAACCACGCAAACCATCCCTTTGAGGAAACGTTCATGACCGGCAAGACCGTGTTCGAGACCCGCTACGGCTTTCGCCGCAACGAGGTGTTGCTTTCCAACTGGCGCGAAAGCCCGTTCAACCAGTGGTCGTTCCAGAATCTTGGTGAACTGGTGCCGACCGCTCCAGTCGCGGCAACGCCCGGAAGGGTCGAGGCGCCCGCGCGGGACATGAGCGGGCTGCTTGGCGAAAAGGTCTCTGTCGCCGGCGCGCCGGAAACGGTAGCCGAATTTCTGGTCCGCTCGAGCAGCGACGCGCTGACGGTGTTGAAAGGCGGCAAGGTGATCGGCGACTGGTTCGCGCCCAACATGGAGTTCGGCGCCCGCCACATCATCTTCTCAATCAGCAAGTCGGTTACCGCCATCATCGCCGGCATATTGGAAGGCGAGGGCGTGTTCGATCCGGAAGCACCTGTGGCGCGGTACATTCCGGAGGCAGCCGGCTCGGCCTATGCCGACGCGAGCTGCCGGCATGTGCTCGACATGAGCGTCAGCCTCGATTTCGAGGAAGCCTATCTCGATCCCGAAAGCGCCTTTGCCCGCTATCGCCGCGCCACGCTGTGGAATCCGGGCGGCGGCACGGAAAGCCTGCGCGAATTCATCCTGACCTTGCAGCGCCTTGCCGAGCCGCATGGCGAAACCTTCCGCTACCGTTCGCCCAATTCCGACCTGCTCGGCATCCTGCTCGAGCGCGCTTCCGGCCAGCGCTTCCCGGACCTGATGCGCGAGAAACTGTGGCTGCCGCTCGGCGCCGTCAGCGAAGCCTCGATCGGCGTCGACATGGAAGGCACGGCGCGCACCGCCGGCGGCATTTCGGTGACGCCGCGCGATCTGGCGCGCGTCGGCGAGATGATGCGGCAAGGCGGAACGGCCAATGGCCGGCGCATCGTGCCGGAAGCCTGGGTGCGCGATACGACCGTCACCGGCGGCAGTGCGGAAGCCTGGAAGCGCGGCACCATGGCGCATCTGTTCCCGAAGGGCCGGTATCGCAACAAATGGTACCAGACGGGACACCAAAACGGCGCCTTCTGCGGCATCGGCATCCATGGCCAATGGCTCTACGTCAATCCGAAGACCGAAGTGGTGATTGCAAAGATGGGGTCGCAGCCGGTGCCGGAGGAGCCTGCGCTCGAACGCGAGATCGTTGCCTTCTTCGAGGCGCTGAGCGGGCTGGTTTAGCTATCCCAGACATCCGAACTGCGGTGCGCTTTCCTGTGGACCTCGCGCGCTGGTGAAGACGCGACGGTTGGCTGCGCTGCCATCTGCGCCTATGGTCGCCGCTCTTTGCGACAAGGACAAGCATGGCATCGGACAGCAAGCGCATCGCAGCAATCATCGCGGCCGAGATCGGCGCGCGGCCGGAACAGGCGGCGGCAGCCATCGGGCTGCTCGACGAGGGGGCGACCGTGCCGTTCGTGGCCCGCTACCGCAAGGAAGTCACCGGCGGGCTCGACGACACGCAATTGCGCGACCTTGCCGAGCGGCTGGCCTATCTGCGCGAGCTCGATGCGCGACGCGATACGATCCTTGGTTCGATCCGCGAACAGGGCAAGCTGACCGAAGAGCTTGAAGGCAAGATAGTAGCGGCCGTCACCAAGGCCGAACTGGAAGACATCTACCTGCCCTACAAGCCCAAGCGCCGCACCAAGGCCGAGATTGCCTGGGAGCGAGGGCTGGGGCCGCTGGCCGAGGCCATCCTTGCCAACCGCTCGCTGGTGCCCGCGGAACTGGCGCTCGCCTATGTCACCGAAGAGGTGGTCGACACCAAGGCAGCGCTGGAAGGCGCGCGCGACATCCTCTCTGAGCAATTCGCGGAAAATGCCGACTTGGTCGGCAAGCTGCGCAGCTACATGAAGGAGCGCGCCTTCATGCGTGCCCGTGTCGTCGACGGCAAGCAGGAGGCAGGGGCGAAATTCTCAGACTATTTCGACCATGTCGAGCGCTGGGCGAACGTGCCGAGCCATCGCGCGCTTGCGATGCTGCGCGGCCGCAACGAAGAGGTGCTGTCGCTCGACATCGAGGTCGACGCCGACGATGCCTCGCCGGTGAAGCCGGTCGAGCGGATGATCGCCAATGCCTACGCCATCGGCCCCAGCCTGCCGGGCGACCGCTGGCTGATGGACGTCGCCGGCTGGACCTGGCGCATAAAACTGTCGCTGCACCTGACGCTCGACCTGATGCGCGATCTGCGCGAGCGGGCGGAGGAAGAGGCGATCCATGTCTTTGCCCGCAATCTGAAAGATTTGCTGCTGGCGGCGCCCGCCGGCTCGCGGCCGACCATGGGGCTCGATCCCGGCATCCGCACCGGCGTCAAGGTTGCGGTGGTCGATGGCACCGGCAAGGTGCTGGCGACGACGACGGTCTATCCGTTTCCGCCAAGAAACGATGTGCGCGGCACGCAGATCGAACTCGCAGCCCTCGTCCGCCAGCACAAGGTCGAGCTGATCTCGATCGGCAATGGCACCGGCAGCCGCGAGACCGAAAAGCTGGTTGCCGACATGCTGTCCGATATGCCGGCCGGTGCAGGCCCGAAGCCGCTGAAAGTGATCGTCAGCGAGGCCGGCGCTTCGGTCTATTCGGCTTCGGCTACGGCAGCGGCCGAATTCCCAGGCCTCGACGTGTCGCTGCGTGGTGCTGTGTCTATCGCGAGGCGGCTGCAGGATCCGCTGGCCGAACTGGTCAAGATCGAGCCGAAGTCGATCGGCGTCGGCCAGTACCAGCACGATGTCGACCAGTATCGGCTCGGCCGTTCGCTGGAAGCGGTGGTGGAAGACGCGGTCAATGCCGTCGGCGTCGATCTCAACACCGCTTCGGCGCCACTTTTGGCGCGCGTGTCAGGGCTTGGCGCGTCGTTGGCGGACGCCATCGTCGCGCATCGCGATGCGACCGGGCCGTTCGCCAGCCGCAAGGAGCTGCTCAAGGTGGCGCGGCTTGGGCCACGCGCGTTCGAACAATCCGCCGGCTTCCTGCGCATTGCCAATGGCAGCGAGCCGCTCGATGCTTCGTCCGTGCATCCGGAAGCCTATGGCGTGGCCAAGAAGATCGTCGCCGCCTGCGGTCGCGACGTGCGCTCGCTGATGGGTGACAGCACAGCCCTCAAGGCGCTCGACCCGCGCGTCTTCGTCGATGAGCGGTTTGGTCTGCCGACGGTGCGCGACATTATCGCCGAGCTGGAAAAGCCTGGCCGTGACCCGCGCCCCGGCTTCAAGACGGCGACCTTTGCCGACGGTGTCGACGACATCAAGGATCTGAAGCCCGGCATGCTGCTCGAAGGCACCGTCACCAACGTCGCCGCCTTTGGCGCTTTCGTCGATATCGGCGTGCATCAGGACGGGCTGGTGCACGTCTCGCAACTGGCCGACCGCTTCATCAAGGACGCGCATGAGGTGGTGAAGGCTGGCGACGTGGTGAAGGTGCGGGTCGTCGATGTCGACATCAAGCGCAAGCGCATCGCGCTGTCGATGCGCAAGGATGGCGGAGAAGGCGGTGCACCGAAAGGTCCGCGTGACAATGGCGGCGGCAAGCCGGCGCCACGTTCGCCGGCGCCGCAGCGCCAGCCGGAACGGCCGTCGCAGGGTGCGTTTGGTGCAGCGCTGGCGGATGCCTTGAAGCGGAAGTAGCTACCAGGCCAGAACAGCCGGTTCCTTCTCGACCTGGCCCAGCAGCCAGTCGCGAAAGCTGGCGACCGGCGGGTGGCCGCGCTTGTCGTGCGGGACGACGAGGTAGTAGGCACTGCGGCTTTGCATCGGCTGGCCGGGAGTGGGCACGAGCTGACCGCGCTGCAATTCGCCGGCGATGAGAACCTGAGGCAGCAGCGCGACGCCAAGTCCGGCCATACAGGCCTGGGCGACGGTGCCGAACTGCTCGAACTGCATGCCGGGTCCGGTCGGCGCGCTCAGGTCCTGCTCTTCGAACCACTCGCTCCAGGCGCCGGGGCGCGTCGCCATGTGCAGCAGCGGCAGGCGACTGATGTCGGCTGCCGTAGCGATATGGCGGCTGGCCAGGAAGTCGGGCGAGACCACGGGCATGACGGTTTCGCGCATCAGCAATGTGGAGTCCGCGTCCGGCCAGTCTGGCAGGCCGTGATGGATTGCGGCGTCGAGGCGCTCGCGAGCGAAATCGAACCGGCCGATGCGGGTGACGAAGTTGATGGTGATGTCGGGGTTCTCGGCGACGAAATCCGGGATCAGCGGCATCAGCCAGCGTGTGCCGAAGGTCGGCAATATGGCAAGGTTCAGCATGCCACTATGCCGATTGCTCATCAATCCGAGCGCTGCGTCGCGCAACTGGCCAAGTGCCGAGCGCACCGCCTCGGCATAGGTTTCGCCTGCAGCCGACAGCCGGACATTGCGGCTGTCGCGCTCGAAGAGCCTGCGGCCGAACTGCTCTTCCAAAAGCCCTATCTGCCGGCTGACGGCGCCCTGGGTCAGGTCGAGTTCCTGGGCAGCGGCGGTGAAAGAGCCGAGTCGTGCCACCGCCTCGAAGGCGGCAAGGGCACTGGTGCTTGGCAAAAGGCGACGCTGGACGTTCATGATTCATTACTAAACCTCATTGATCGGTGATGCAATTTCGTTTGATTTTTTCGAGGCGGAGGCGGATAAGCCCGGGCAATCAAGATTTTTGCTGGGAGAGACCGAGCCATGGCCGCCGACAAGAACGCGTTCGTCTGGGAAGACCCTTTCCTGATCGAGAACCAGCTTTCCGAGGATGAGCGCATGGTGCGCGATGGCGCAGCCGCCTTTGCCGCCGACAAGCTGGCGCCGCGCATCGAGGAGGCCTATCTCGAGGAAAAGACCGATGCCGGCATCTTTCGTGAGATGGGCGAGGCCGGTCTGCTCGGCATCACCATTCCGGAGGAATATGGCGGGCTCGGCGCCAATTACGTGACCTACGGGCTGGTGGCGCGCGAGGTCGAGCGTGTCGATTCCGGTTATCGCTCGATGATGTCGGTGCAGTCGTCGCTGGTGATGTATCCGATCCATGCCTATGGCTCGGAGGCGCAGCGCAAGAAATACCTGCCGAAGCTCGCCTCGGGCGAATGGATCGGTTGCTTCGGCCTCACCGAGCCGGACGCCGGCTCTGACCCGGGCGGCATGAAGACGCGGGCCGAGAAGACCGCGAATGGCTACAAGCTCTCCGGCTCGAAAATGTGGATTTCCAACGCGCCGATCGCCGATGTGTTCGTCGTCTGGGCGAAGCTGAAGGGCGACAACGGCAAGGACGAGATCCGCGGCTTCGTGCTGGAAAAGGGCATGAAGGGGCTGTCGGCGCCGAAGATTGGCGGCAAGCTGTCGCTGCGCGCGTCGATCACCGGCGAAGTGGTGATGGAAGGCGTGGAAGTGGGCGAAGATGCGCTGCTGCCCAACGCCAAGGGCCTCGGCGGCCCGTTCGGTTGCCTTAACCGCGCCCGCTACGGCATTTCCTGGGGCGCCATGGGCGCGGCCGAGGATTGCTGGCGCCGGGCGCGTCAATATGGCCTCGACCGCAAGCAGTTCGGCAAGCCCCTCGCCGGCACGCAGCTGTTTCAGAAGAAACTCGCCGACATGCAGACCGAGATTGCGCTCGGCCTGCAGGGTTCGCTACGCGTCGGCCGGCTGATGGACGAAGGCAAGATGGCGCCGGAGATGATCTCGATCGTCAAGCGCAACAATTGCGGCAAAGCGCTCGACATTGCCCGCCAGGCCCGCGACATGCATGGCGGCAACGGCATCCAGATCGGCTACCACGTCATGCGCCACGCCCAGAATCTGGAGACCGTCAACACCTATGAAGGCACGCACGACGTGCATGCGTTGATCCTGGGAAGGGCGCAGACAGGCATCCAGGCGTTCTTCTAGGCGACCTTAGCCGGCAATGCTGCTTAAATTAGGTGCAGCGCAACATCTCTGCTTGGAGAATGGCCGCCAGATGTGTCAGGGTTCGGCGAATTCGTTTGAAACGCCGATCTCCGGGGCCCCATGGCAATTCTGGCAGCCGTCTACCACCTGACCCACTACAAATATGACCGGCCCGTGGTGCTCGGGCCCCAGGTCATCAGGCTGCAGCCAGCGCCGCATTCCCGCACCAAGGTGCTCAGCCATTCGCTGAAGGTCGGGCCGGCGAACCACTTCGTCAACCTGCAGCAGGACCCTTACGGCAATTTCCTCGCCCGCTTCGTCTTCCCGGAGCCGGTGACGGAACTGAAGATCGAGGTCGATCTCGTCGCCGACATGACGGTCTACAATCCGTTCGATTTCTTCGTCGAGCCGTCGGCCGAGACCTTTCCGTTCGACTACCCGGAAGAGATCAGGGACGATCTCGCCATCTACCGCACGCCCGAGCCGGCGGGGCCGCTGCTGTCGGCCTTTCTGAAAACCATTGATCGCAATCCAACCAACACCGTCAATTTCGTCGTCGACCTCAATGCGCGGCTGCAGCGCGAGATCGCCTATATCGTGCGCATGGAGACCGGCGTGTTCTCGCCGGAGGAGACACTGGCGGCGAAAAAGGGTTCATGTCGGGATTCGAGCTGGCTGCTGGTGCAGATCCTCAGGAATCTCGGCATCGCCGCGCGTTTCGTCTCCGGCTACCTGATCCAGCTCAAGCCCGACCTAGTGGCGCTGGATGGCCCGGCCGGAACGGCTGTCGACTTCACCGACCTGCACGCCTGGTGCGAGGTCTATATTCCGGGCGCCGGCTGGATCGGTTTCGACCCGACCTCGGGCCTGCTCACCGGCGAAAGCCATGTGCCGCTGGCGGCAACGCCGCATTTCCGCAACGCCGCGCCAATCTCGGGCATGGCGAGCTTCGCCAATGTCGAGTTCGGCTTCGATATGCGGGTCGACCGCATAGCCGAACATCCGCGCATCACCAAGCCATTTTCGGACGAAAGCTGGCAGGCGCTGGATGCGCTCGGCAACAAGGTCGACGCTGCCCTTCAGGCTGGCGACGTCAGGCTGACCATGGGCGGCGAGCCGACCTTTGTCTCCATCGACGATTTCGAATCGGCCGAATGGAACACCGCCGCCGTCGGCCCGACCAAGCGTGAAAAGGCCGATGCGCTGATCCGCAAACTGCGCGAACGTTTCGCGCCGGGCGGCTTCCTGCATTATGGCCAGGGCAAATGGTACCCCGGCGAAAGCCTGCCACGCTGGACCTTCTCGCTCTACTGGCGCACCGACGGCCAGCCGGTGTGGAGCGATCCGTCGCTGATCGCGCGCGAAAAGAGCGACGCAAAGGTCGGACCGCAGCAGGCCGAAAGCCTGCTGACGGCGATTGCCGGCGAGCTCGGCATCGACAAGACGATGGTCAGCGAAGCCTATGAAGATCCGGCCGAATGGCTGCTCAAGGAAGGCAAACTGCCCGACAATGTCGATCCGTCCAATTCCAAGCTGGAAGACCCTGAAGAGCGCAGCCGCATGGCGAAAGTGTTCGAGCGCGGGCTGACCAAGCCATCGGGCTATGTGCTGCCGGTGCAGCGCTGGAACAGCCAGGCGTCGGATCCGCGCTGGCGCTCGGAGAAATGGAAGACCAGGCGCGGCCGGCTGTTTCTGGTGCCGGGCGATTCACCCGTCGGCTACCGCTTACCGCTGGGCACGCTGCCTTATGTGCCGCCGGCGCAATTCCCCTATATCGTGCCGGTCGATCCGTCGCTGCCGCGTGGCGCGCTGCCGGCGCGGGAAGCGATCTTGCCTGCCGCTGCTCCGGCAGAACTGGAAGGCGCCGACGAGATGGCGCGGCGCCAGCAGGCGATTTCTTTCACCGCGACGACCGGCCAGCAGGACCGGGTCGAGCAGGAGATCACCGAAATCGGCGGCGCGGTGCGCACGGCACTTTCGGTCGAGCCCCGCGAGGGACGGCTTTGCGTGTTCATGCCGCCGGTCGAGGCGCTGGAAGATTATCTCGAACTGGTCGCAGCCGCCGAGAATGCGGCAAAGGCGATCGGCTTGCCCGTGCACATTGAAGGCTATGGCCCGCCGCACGATCCGCGCCTCAACGTTATTCGCGTCGCGCCCGATCCCGGCGTCATCGAGGTCAACATCCATCCGGCCTCGAACTGGCAGGATTGCGTGGCGACGACGACGGCGATCTACGAAGAGGCGCGGCAGACGCGGCTTGGCGCCGACAAGTTCATGATCGACGGCCGCCACACCGGCACCGGCGGCGGCAACCATGTCGTGGTCGGCGGTGCGACGCCCAATGACAGCCCGTTTCTGCGCCGGCCCGATCTGCTGAAAAGCCTGGTTCTGCAATGGCAGCGGCGTCCGTCGCTGTCCTATCTGTTTTCCGGCCTGTTCATTGGCCCAACCAGCCAGGCGCCGCGTTTCGACGAGGCGCGGCACGATTCGCTTTATGAGCTCGAAATCGCGATGGCGCAGGTGCCGCACCCGGATCAGGGCAATGCACCGCTGCCATGGCTGGTCGACCGGCTGTTCCGCAACCTGTTGACCGACGTCACCGGGAACACGCACCGGTCCGAAATCTGCATCGACAAGCTGTTTTCGCCCGACGGTCCGACCGGGCGGCTCGGCCTGGTCGAGTTCCGCGGCTTCGAAATGCCGCCCAATGCGCGCATGTCGCTGGCGCAGCAATTGCTGGTCCGCGCCATCATCGCCCGCGCTTGGAAAAACCCGCTCGACGGCCGCTTCGTGCGCTGGGGCACCTCACTGCACGACCGTTTCATGCTGCCGCACTATGTCTGGGCGGATTTCCTCGACGTGCTCGACGACCTCAAGCTCAACGGTTTCGAGTTCCGACCTGAATGGTTCGATGCGCAGCTCGAATTCCGCTTCCCGTTCTGCGGCGAAGTCCAGCATGCCGGCATCAAGCTGGAACTGCGGCAGGCGCTGGAGCCGTGGCACGTCATGGGCGAGCAGGGCGCCATCGGCGGCACCGTGCGCTTCGTCGATTCCTCGGTTGAACGGCTGCAGGTCAAGACCGAAGGCCTCAATCCGGAACGTCACGCCATCGTCTGCAATGGCCGCGTCGTGCCGATGAAGGTGACCGACAACAGGGAAGTCGCGGTGGCCGGCGTGCGCTTCAAGGCGTGGCAGCCGGCGTCGGGCCTGCATCCGGCGCTGCCGGTCAACACGCCGCTGGTGTTCGATATCTACGACCGCTGGTCGGGGCGGGCGGTGGGCGGCTGCGTCTACCATGTCGCGCATCCCGGCGGGCGCAGCTACGACACCTTCCCGGTCAACGGCAACGAGGCCGAGGCGCGGCGGCTCGCCCGCTTCGAGCCGCGTGGCCATACGCCGTCGGCCTATGTGCTGCGCAATGAAGAAGCCTCTGAAGACTTCCCGATGACCCTTGACCTCAGGCGGCCGGCAAGACTCTGATCAGCGATGGCAAAGGGGAATCACAAAAAGCTACGCGGCAAGCCGCTGATCCACAGTCTGCTGGAGCACTACCAGCCGATTGACGGCGTCGTCGACGAAATGGTCGATGCAGCGGGCAATCCGCGCCCGGTGTGGAAGAACTTCATCGATTCGCTGGAAGAGCTTGGCCCAGAAAGGCTCGGCCAGCGCTTCGCCCGCGCCGACCAGTATCTGCGCGATGCCGGTGTCTACTACCGCGTCTACGACAAGGCCGGCGCCAATGAGCGGGAATGGCCGCTGGCGCACGTCCCGTTGCTGATCGAGGACAAGGAATGGGCCGAGATCAGTGCTGGCCTCGTGCAGCGAGCCGACCTGTTCGAGGAGATCGTCGCCGACATATACGGGCCGAACCGGCTGATCGAGCAGGGCATCCTGCCGGCAGGATTGATTGCGGCGAGCCCCGAATATTTGCGACCCGTCGCCGGCACCCGGCCGGCCAGCGGCCATTTCCTGCATTTTTGCGCCTTCGAGCTCGGCCGTGGGCCGGACGGAAGCTGGTGGGTTCTGGGCGACCGCACGCAGGCGCCGTCGGGCGCCGGCTTTGCGCTGGAAAACCGCGTCGCCACCACGCGTGCGCTGTCCGATATCTATGGCGAGATGCATGTGCATCGTCTCGCCGGCTTCTTCCGCCGCTTTCGCGACGCGCTGATCGGCATGGCCAAGGAAAATGACGGCCGTGTCGCCATCCTGACGCCGGGGCCGCTCAACGAGACCTATTACGAACACGCCTATATCGCGCGCTATCTCGGCATCATGCTGTTGGAGGGCGAGGACCTGACCGTGTCCGGCGGCAAGCTGATGGTGCGCACGGTGTCCGGCCTGATGCCGATCAGCGTGCTGTGGCGGCGGCTCGACGCCGCCTTCGCCGACCCGCTGGAACTACGGCCTGACTCGCACATCGGGACGCCGGGGCTGGTCGAGGCGATCCGCCGCGGCGCTGTGTCGACGGTCAATGCGCTGGGATCCGGCCTGATGGAAACGCGAGCGCTGCTCGCCTTCCTGCCGAAGATTTCGCGCGCACTGCGCGGCGAGGAGCTTCTCTTGCCAAGCGTCGCCACCTGGTGGTGCGGGCAGGACAACGAACGCCAGCACGTGCTTGCCAATCTCGACCGCATGGTTGTCGGCCCGGCGCTGTCGACGCGGCTTGCCTTCGAGGATGACGACCAGACCAGGCTCGGTGCGGCACTGACGCCGGAGGAACGGGCCGCGCTGATCGCGCGTATCGAAAGCGATGGCGGCGGTTTCGTCGGCCAGGAGGCGGTGACGCTGTCGACGACGCCGGTCTATGTCGGCGGCTGGCTGGAGCCGCGGCCGGCAAGCCTGCGCGTCTATCTGGCGCGAACGCCGGATGGCTGGACGGTGATGCCGGGCGGTTTCGCCCGTGTCGGCCTGTCACTCGACCCGACGGCGATTGCCATGCAGCGCGGCGGCCAGGCGGCCGACGTCTGGGTGGTCAGCGACAGGCCGGTCGAGCGCGAGACGCTGCTGCCGCAGGAGCATGACAGTTTTGCCCGCACCATGCCGGGCAGCCTGCCCAGCCGGGCGGCGGAAAACCTCACCTGGCTCGGGCGCTACATCGAGCGTTCGGAAGACACGGTGCGCATCCTGCGTGCCTATCATGTGCGGCTGGCCGAGACGTCGGACCCGGACATGCCGCTGCTCGCCGATGTCAGGGACTATCTCGAACCGTTCGGCCTCGATCTCGAATCGGCCATTCCACCCGGATTGATCGGCACGCTGGACAGCGCCGTCTACAGCGCCGGGCAGATCCGCGACCGCTTTTCGCCCGACGGCTGGCTGGCGCTGAAGGACCTGTCGAAGACCATCCACCAGTTCGCAACGACCGTGGCGCCGGGCGATGACGCGACAAGGGCGATGACGGTGATGCTGCGCAAGCTCGCCGGCTTTTCCGGCCTGCTGCACGAGAACATGTACCGTTTCACCGGCTGGCGTTTCCTCGAGATCGGCCGGCGCATCGAGCGCGGCATCCAGATCGCCCGCACGCTTGCCCGTCTCACCCGCTCCGGCGCGCCGGACGGCTCGCTCGACATGATGCTGGAGATCGGCGACAGCGTCATGACCCATCGCCGGCAGTATCCGGTGCGGGCCGGGCGGCGCACGGTGATCGACCTCCTGGCGCTCGATCCGCTCAACCCGCGCTCGATCCTGTTCCAGCTCGAGCGGCTGAAGGCCGAGATCGGCCTGTTGCCGTCTGTCGGTCCGGAGGGGCACATGTCGGTGGCGGCCAAGGAAATCCTGCAGCTCAACACGGCGATTGCCGTCATGGAGCCGTCGGAGATGTCGGCGGAGGTGCTGGACGATCTCGCCACTGAGATCGGCAATCTCTACAACAGCCTCGCCAAAGCGTACTTCGGCTAACATGCTGTACGATATCAGGCTTCATCTCAGCTACGATTATGACGCCGCGGCCGGCGGCAGCCGGCATCAGGTGCGTGTCTTGCCGCAGACCATTGCCGGCGTGCAGCGCGTGGTCGCCGCCTCGCTGTCGTTTGTGCCGACGCCGTCCGAGCGCACGGATTTTGCCGATTTCTTCGGCAACAACGTCACCACGATCGCCTTTCGCGATGTCCATGACGGGCTCGACATCCGAATGAGCGCGCGCGTGTCGGTGTCGCGGCCGGAGCCTGGGCTCGACGTGTCGCCCGATTTGCAGCGGCTGAGGGAAGAACTCGGCGCGGTGCGGTCACTGGCGCCTGACGCGCCACATCACTTTCTCACGGCCAGCGATCATGCCGGCATCGATGCGGCGATCACCGCCTATGCACGCGGCAGCGCCAGTGGCTCGACCGTCGGCACGGCCATCGACTTGTGCAACCGCATCCACCGCGACTTCACCTATGATGGTGAGGCGACCACCGTTCATACCAGGGCCAGCGACGCCTTCCGTCTGAAGCGCGGCGTCTGCCAGGATTTTTCGCACATCATGATCGCCGGCCTGCGCGGGCTGGGCATCCCCGCCGGCTATGTCAGCGGCTTCCTGCGCACCATTCCGCCGAAGGGCAAGCCGCGGCTCGAAGGCGCCGATGCCATGCACGCCTGGGTCAAGGTGTGGTGCGGGCGCGATGCCGGCTGGCAGGAATTCGACCCGACCAACGGCATGCGGGCCAGCAACGACCACATTACCGTCGGCTACGGCCGCGACTATTCCGACGTGGCGCCGATCGTCGGCGTGCTGAAAACCACCGGTGGTCAGGTCGGCGATCAGGCGGTCGATGTCATCCCGGTTGCGCTCGAGAAGGCCTGAGCCTCGAAGCACAGCTTCTCAACAACGGCCATGCCGGTTATGCTCGGTCGATACTTCGGGGAGGATCGGTCGGCAGGCATGCCGATGCGGAGTTCGGTATTGACGGCAATCAGTGTCATCATCCCGGCACACAATGCGGCGGCAACCATAGCGGCCACGCTGGCCTCGCTTCGTTCTGAAGCCGAGGTGATCGGCGAGGTGCTGCTGGTCGACGATTCCTCGTCGGACGGGACGGCAGAGGCTGCGCTGAATGCCGCCACGCAATTCTCGTTGCCGTTGCGCGTGCTCAAGAGCAGCTGCCGGGAAGCGGGCGGCTCCCGCAATGTGGCGCTGGCGCAGGCGCAATGCTCCTGGGTCTACCTGATCGACGCCGACGATTTGCATCTGGAGGGCGGGCTGCGGTCGATGCTGGTCCGGGCGGGGGAGCAGCCGACCGCCGACATGGTGGTCGGCGCCTACCGTCGGCGCACCGATGGCGCGGATCGGAACCTCAAGCTTCCGGCCGGCTACGCAGAAGACGGCATAGCCAATGCCTCGGCCTATCTGGAAGGTCACATTCGCTCGATCGCCGTGGGCAGTGCGCTGGTCTCCCGGCGCGTCGTCGGCGACACGCGCTTCCCGACCGGGCTTGCCTATGACGAGGACACGCTGTTCTGGGCCAGGCTGATGGGCAGGGCGTCGCTCGCCTTGATCGTGCATCCCGTCATGATCTACGACGTTTCGGCAGTGCGTTCCGATGATCGCTTCATCACCAGGCCGGCGCGCCGCTTTCTCGACTGGCGGCTTGCGCTGCGCGAGCTGGCTGACTGCGGCATCCCACTATCGTCGCTGAAGACCAGGGAAGGGCTGGTCGCCCTCAAGATCGCCCGGGTTCACTATGCGCGCGGCGATCTGGAGACGGCGGCGCGGTTCCTGAGGATCGCTGCGGCGGCGCCGAAGGTGCGGTCGAACACCTGGCGTTGCAGGCGATACCAGCTGAAGCTGGCGCTGCGGCGCTGGTTCTCCTCTCCGCGCGCCCAGTTGCAACGTGCCTGACCCAGCCCCGCCGCAGCTTGCCGTCATTGTCATCGGCTACCGCGCGCCGGCTCACATCGTCGAGGCGGTGACATCCCTGCTGGATCAGAATGCGCCGCTCGAGATCATGGTCGTCAACTCGGGCGGAGGTGAGGTGCTGGCGCTGCTGACCGGCGCCGGAGTCAAGGTGCCAGTGATCGAGGTCGGTCGAAGGCTGTTTGTCGGCGCAGCCCGCAATCTCGGCATCGCGGCCACGAAAGCGCCTTTCGTTGCCTTTCTTGCCGATGATTGCCTCGCCTGTCCGGGCTGGGCCGAGGCACGGATGCAGCGGCATCTGGCTGGCGACCGCGCCGTGGCGAGCGCCATGGTGAACAGCCATCCGCGCAATCTGATCGCCTGTGCGGCTCATCTGATCATGTTCATGCGGCGGCTTCCCGGTCTGCCGTCGGATCGTGCGCTGCGTTACGGCGTGTCATTCGATCGGCGGCTGTTCGATGAGTATGGCTTGTTCGATGAAACCATGCCTGCTGGCGAAGACACCGAATTCCTGGAACGGCTGCCGCCGGAATTGCAGCCGGTCTGGGAGCCTAAGGTGCAAACCGTTCATCGCAACGAAACCCGGCTGTCCAGATTGCTTGCCGATCAGTACAGGCGCGGCTGTCGCCGCGGCGATTACCTCGCAGCGTCCGCCCCAAACACGCCGTTTCGGTGTTTTCGCGACACGTTTCGCGATCGGCGCAATGCCCGCAAGCTGGCGAAGATCGGGCTTTCCGATCGGGATCGAACTTTCGCGATGATGTCGATGCCAATTGTCTGGCTTGCCCTGCTGGTCAAATCCGTGGGCGTCTATATTGGCGTGCGAAATCGCGTAAAAGCGGCAACACGAAAATGATAACGAGCCAAATCAAGCCTCGACGCTGGCGACGGAGCCGACTGTTTTGGACGCGGCAGAGAACGATCGCAGTTTTCAGCTATCGCTATGACGCGCATCTGGTTGCCGATCTGATCACCAATATCGATCCGGTCGTCGACGGCTGGATTGCCTATGACGATCGCGGGGCGACCGGCGTGTTCAGCAGCGAGCCGCAGCGGCGGCGAATCTTGCTCGAAGCAGCGCATGAAGCTGCCGCCGACTGGATCCTGGCTATTGATCCCGATGAGCGGCTGGAACGCGGTACCGCGGAGCGGGTCGGACAGTTGACGGGGGACTACAGGCGCATGGCCTGGGGGTTCCGGCTCCGCGAATTGTACTCGCCGACCGAGTACCGGGTTGACGGGCTGTGGGCCGAAAAGTTCCAGTATCGTCTGTTCAGAGCTTACGATCCGGCGAAGTACCGACCAGAGGACCTGCATGGGCTCTGGTATCCTCCCGATCTTGGTTTCAAGGCCCGCAAAAGCGGGCTCAACCTCTATCATCTGAAAATGGTGGAGCCGAAGCGGCGGGTCGCCCGCCGCAATCTCTACGACCACCTCGATCCAAAAGGCCTCCTGCAGGATGTGGGCTATGACTACCTTGCCGATGAGGCAGGGGCCGTGTTCGAACAGATTCCGCCCGGGCGCGACTACCATCCGCCTCACGTCGACGATGGCGGCCTCTGGATGGCCGACGTGTCGGCTGGTGGACCCGACGACATTCCATAGCAACGCGGTGGAACCAGCTGCCGGTCCCGCAGCTTATCTACGGGAAAAATTCCGTGGGAGAGGGCATGCTGGACAAATCCGCGTCGCTATCCGGGTCATCGGCGGCCGGGGAGCTTGCACGAAAGAACGGGGCGCCGAAGAATGGCGCGCAGGCCTCAGCCGATCAGGCCTCGCTGACCTATGTCAGCGATAGCGAGCCGGGTATCCGCCGCCTGAAGGCTGGCAAGGGATTTTCGTACAAGGGTCCGCAGAGGCAGGCCGTCAGAGCGGCGGCAATCGCCCGCATCAAGGCGCTGGCCATTCCGCCGGCATGGACGGATGTGTGGATCTCGCCCGATCCCGCCGGCCATATCCAGGCGACGGGCCGCGATCAGCGCGGGCGCAAGCAGTATCGCTACCATCCGCTGTGGGCCGAAGAGCGTGACGGCGCCAAATATTCGAGCCTTGTCGCCTTTGCCGAAAGCCTGCCGGAACTGCGCCGCCGCATCGATGCCGATCTGCGCCGCCACGGCCTGCCGGCGGAGCGCGTCGTGGCGGCGGTGGTCTGGCTGCTCGACAACACCATGATCCGGGTCGGCAATGCCGCCTACGCCCGGGACAACAAGAGTTTTGGGCTGACGACGCTGCGTGATCGTCACGTCGATATCAATGGATCGAGCCTGCGCTTTGCCTTCACCGGCAAATCCGGCAAGGAATGGAGGTTGAAGCTGGTCGACCGCCGCATCGCTCACGTCGTGCGCGGCGCGCAGGATATACCGGGGCAAAAGCTGTTCCAGTATCTGGACGAGGACGGGGCGAGGCATCCGGTGCGCTCCGACGACGTCAACCGCTACATCCGCGAGGCGGTCGGCACCGATTTTAGCTCCAAGCATTTCCGCACCTGGGGCGGTACCATCCATGCCGCGTCGCTGTTTGCGCAGACGGAGCTTCCCGAAAGCCAGGCCGGGGTGAAGCGGGTGATGAATGGCGTCATCGACAAGGTGGCCGAGCGGTTGGGCAATACGCGCGCCGTCTGCCGCAAATGCTACATCCATCCGCAAGTCTTCGAAGCCTGGGTGGAAGGGCGGCTGCTCGACGAAATGACCGAGGCCAACAAGCGCAAGCGATCCATAGACGGTCTCGATGACGAGGAGGCGCTGGTGCTGCGGTGGTTGAAGGCCAGCGAAGGTTGAAAAGTTGCACTAACTTTTTTGTCGACGCCATGTCGGCATAGGCCCTACTGTTTCGTCCTTTGATGAGAGAAAAGGACGTCCCATGCTCTACGCTATCCTCTGCTATGCCTCCGAAGATGTCGTCTCCTCCTGGAGCAAGGCACAGGATGACGAGGTCATGGCGAAACTCCTGAATGTGCAGCAAAAATACGCGGACGCCGGCCGGCTTGGCCCGGTGGCGCGGCTTTTGCCGACCACCGCGGCGACGACGCTGCGCAAGGTTAAGGGCGAATCGGTCGTCATCGACGGTCCGTTTGCCGAGACCAAGGAGCAGTTCCTCGGCTTCTACACGCTCGAATGCGCCGATCTCGATGAGGCCGTCGACTTCGCGCGCGAGCTGTCCGAGGTCAATCCGAGCGGCGGATCCTATGAGATCCGACCGGTTTCCGTCTTCGACCCAACCAGAGTTTTGAAATGACCGACCTTTCCTGGATCAGCTCCGCAATCTCAGCCGCCCGGCCGCAGGCGATGGGTGCGCTGCTGCGCTATTTCCGCGATCTCGATACGGCGGAGGAAGCTTTCCAGGACGCGTGCCTGAGGGCACTCAAGAACTGGCCGCAGAACGGGCCGCCGCGCGATCCGGCGGCCTGGCTGATCTTTGTCGGCCGCAACACCGGCATCGATGCGGTGCGCAAGCGCGCCAAGCAGGCGCCGATGCCCGAAGAGGACCAGATTTCGGACCTCGAAGACGCCGAGAGCGATATTGCCGAGCGGCTGGACGGCGCGCATTACCGCGACGATATATTGCGGCTCTTATTCATCTGCTGCCATCCCGATCTTCCGGCGACACAGCAGATCGCGGTGGCGTTGCGCATCGTCTCCGGGCTCACCGTGAAGCAGATCGCGCGCGCCTTCCTGGTCGGCGAAAGCGCCATGGAGCAGCGCATCACCCGCGCCAAGGCGCGCATTGCCGACGCCGGCGTTCCGTTCGAGACGCCAGGCGCGGTCGAGCGTTCGGAGCGGCTCGCCGCCGTTGCGGCCATGGTCTATCTGGTTTTCAACGAGGGCTATTCGACCAACAGCGGCGAGGCGCCGGCGCGGGCGCCGCTTTGCGAGGAAGCGATCCGGCTGGCACGCCTGCTGCTCAGGCTGTTCCAGACCGAGCCGGAAATCATGGGCTTGACCGCACTGATGCTGCTTCAGCATGCCCGCGCCCCGGCGCGTTTCGATGAAAACGGCGAGATCGTGCTGCTCGACGACCAGGACCGCTCGCTGTGGAGCCGTAAGATGATCGACGAAGGCTTGGCATTGGTCGACAAGGCGTTGCGCCACCAGAAGCCTGGGCCCTACCAGGTGCAGGCGGCGATTGCGGCATTGCATGCGCGGGCGGCAACGCCCGAGGAGACTGACTGGGCCGAGATCGATCTGCTCTACAGCCTGCTGGAAAGGATGCAGCCATCGCCGGTGGTGACGCTGAACCGCGCGGTTGCAGTCGCCAAGGTGCGCGGCCCGGAAGCCGCGCTTGCCATGATCGAGCCGCTTGGCGAGCGGCTCTCCGGCTATTTCCACTTCTTCGGCCTCAAGGGTGGGTTGCTGATGCAACTTGACCGTGGTGAGGAGGCGCGTGTCGCCTTTGACCGTGCGATTGCTTTGGCCAACACGGCGGCGGAAGCCGCCCATATCCGCATGCATATCGACCGGTTGATGCGGGACGGCGCCGTGAAGGCGCCTGCGAAGACTGCGCACTGAAGCCTGCTGGCTCAATCGTGCAATCCCGGCTTGGACCATGCCGGGGTGGCGATTTTCCCCTGAAACGAGTAATGCCACGCCATGACAGCGCCTGACGTGCCTGCGGCACGCGGGCGACATGGCACGAAGGCTTGACCGCCGCCACATGATGGCGGGCGGATCTGAAAGGGATAAAAATGACGATAGCGAAGGAAACGGCTGAACTTCTGGCGAAACTGGGCGTGGCCAAGGACGCGCTGACCGGCGGCGACCTCATCGTGCGCAGCCCGGTGACGGGCGAGCAGATCGCAGCGCTGAAGACGATTTCACCGGCTGAGGCGGCCAAGGCCATCGATGCCGCGCACGCGGCGTTCCAGGCCTGGCGGATGGTGCCGGGTCCGCGGCGTGGCGAACTGGTGCGGCTGCTCGGCGAGGAATTGCGCGCGCACAAGGTCGAGCTTGGCCGGCTGGTGTCGATCGAGGTCGGCAAGATCCCGTCCGAAGGCCTCGGCGAAGTGCAGGAAATGATCGATATTTGCGATTTCGCCGTCGGCCTCTCCCGGCAGTTGTACGGCCTGACCATCGCCACCGAACGTCCGGGCCACCGCATGATGGAAACGTGGCATCCGCTAGGCGTCGTCGGTGTCATCTCGGCCTTCAACTTCCCTGTCGCGGTGTGGTCGTGGAATGCGGCGCTCGCGCTGGTCTGCGGCGATGCCGTGGTGTGGAAGCCGTCGGAAAAGACGCCGCTGACGGCGCTCGCCTGCGAGGCGATTTTTGCCCGCGCGGTCAAGCGCTTCGGCGCGGATGCGCCGCAAGGGTTGGCGCCGGTGCTGATCGGCGACCGCGCCGTCGGCGAAATCCTGGTCGACCACCCGAAGGTGCCGCTCGTCTCGGCCACCGGTTCGACCCGCATGGGCCGGGATGTCGGCCCAAGGCTGGCCAAGCGCTTTGCCCGCGCCGTGCTGGAGCTCGGCGGCAACAATGCCGGCATCGTCTGTCCGACAGCCGATCTCGACATGGCGCTACGCGCCATCGCCTTCGGCGCCATGGGCACCGCCGGCCAGCGCTGCACGACGCTGCGGCGCCTGTTCGTGCATGACAGCGTCTATGATGCGCTGCTGCCGCGGCTGAAGAAGGCCTATCAGAGCGTCTCGGTCGGCAACCCGCTGGAGACGTCCTCGCTGGTCGGTCCGCTGATCGACAAGGCGGCGTTCGACGCCATGCAGAAGGCGCTCAAGGAAGCCTCCGCCCATGGCGGCAAGGTGACCGGCGGCACGCGGGTCGAGAACGGCCATCCCGACGCCTATTACGTCCATCCGGCGCTGGTCGAAATGCCGAAGCAGGTGGCTCCCGTCACCGAAGAGACCTTCGCGCCGATCCTCTATGTCATGAAATACTCCGACTTCGACGCCGTGCTCGACGAGCACAATGCGGTCGGCGCCGGGCTGTCGTCGTCGATCTTCACCCGCGATCTGCAGGAATCCGAGCGCTTCCTCGGCGTCGACGGCTCGGATTGCGGCATCGCCAACGTCAACATCGGCACGTCGGGCGCCGAAATCGGTGGCGCGTTCGGCGGCGAGAAGGAGACCGGCGGCGGCCGCGAGAGCGGTTCGGACGCATGGAAGGCCTATATGCGCCGCGCCACCAACACGGTGAACTATTCCAAGGCGCTGCCGCTGGCCCAGGGCGTGTCGTTCGACATCGACTGAGAAAAGATCGCTTCCGACAACGCCGTGGGGCGTTGTCGGAAGCCCCTCACTAAAAGCCTTGCCGGCGTCGCGACCACTGTCGCGGACGCCCTCAGTCTACCGCGCGCTCAATATCCCGGCGCAGGACGATTGCGGTCGTCAGGTCCTCGACGCCGGCATGGCTGGCAATGAGATCGCGCAGCGTGTTAAGCCGGTCGATGGATGGCACCTCGACCTCGACGATGAGATCGAGTTGGCCGCTCAGTGATGATACCCGCCTCACTTCCGGATAGCGTGCCAACTGGTCGAGAATGCCGATCGACGGCGTGCGGATCAGCGTGACCAGAAGGAAAGCGCAGACCAGTCCGGCGTCCATCTGGCCGATATCGGCGCGATAGCCGCGGATCACCCCGCTCTTTTCCAGCGACGTAACGCGTTCGCTCGTGGCGCTGCGCGACAGGCCGATTCGCCCGGCAAGCGTCTTCAGCGGGATGCGGGCTTCCTTCGACAGGATGGCGAGAATGTCCCGGTCCTTGGCGTCCAGTTCCCTCATCGCATCGCGCTCCAGGCGGTTCCGTTAAAGTGCCGGTCAAAGCCGTCATTGTGCCGGCATAACCGACGCTTTGTCGGATGCCCGATTTTTTGGCCCGTGCCAAGCTTCGGAAAAGCAGAACCGGATTTCTCATGACTGACGTTTCCCACCCGGCACCTCACTTTTCGCAGAGCGCGGCCATCGACCTGGCCGCACGGCACTTCGGCCTGACGGGAACGGTCACGCCGCTCGACAGCGAGCGCGACCAGAATTTCAAGCTAACGGCGTCTGATGGTTCGGTGTGGATTCTCAAGATCGTCAATGCCAGCGAGCCGATCGTGGAAAGCGAGTTTCAGACCGCGCTGTTCGATCATCTCGCGCGCAACGCTCCGGATCTCACTGTCCCGCGTCTCAGGAAGACGGTGGATGGCGCCTCACTTGCTCATGTCGCCGGTGCCGGCGGTGAAGACCACGCTTTGCGTACGGTCTCCTGGCTTGCCGGCCGGCCGCTGGCGGAGAGCCAGTCTACGCCAACGCTGCTGGAGAGCCTCGGCGGTGCGCTTGGGCGGCTGGACCGCGCTTTGCAAGGCTTTATTCATCCCGGCGCGCTGCGCTCGTTCGATTGGGATATCCGCCGCGCAGGCGACTCACGGCAACGCCTGCATTTCATCGACGACAGCAAGGACCGCGCCTTGCTGGAGCGGTTCCTCGATCATTTCGACGCCGTGGTGGCGCCCCGGCTGCCGACGCTCAGGGCGCAGGTCATCCACAATGACGCCAATGACTGGAACGGGCTGGTAGACCTTGAAAGGCTCGAGCATGTCACCGGGCTTATCGATTTCGGCGACGCCTTGCACAGCGTGCTGATCGGCGAGGTTGCCGTCGCCTGCGCCTACGCCATTCTCGATGCGGAGGATCCGATCGGAGCGGCTGCGCGTCTTGCCGCCGGTTTTCATGCGCAGTATCCGCTGCGTGAGGAAGAGCTCGACCTGCTCTTCGATCTCATCGTTATGCGCCTTGTCACTTCGGTGACCATTTCGGCGGCGCGCAAGGACCGCACTGCCGACAATCCCTATCTGTCGATCTCGGAAGCGCCGGCCTGGCGGCTGCTGCATCGCCTGGGCCGGATGAACCGGCGTTTCGCCACGGCCATCCTGCGCCATGCCTGCGGCTTCGAAGCCGTGCACGGCGCCCGCGCCGTGACCGGCTGGATCGCGGCAAACCGCGCGCAGCTTGCGCCGATGCTCGATCGCCATTCAGCAACGCTTGCCAAGGCGCTGGTGCCCTACGGCGATCCGCAGAACCCGATGACGGTGACGTCAGCCGCGCAGCAGCCCGACAAGGCCACCGCTTGGTGGGACGCCTACTGTGCCGAGCATGGCATCGAACTCGGCATCGGACCCTGGGGCGAGGCGCGCACGGTCTATGCCGGCGAGATGTTCGAGTCGCGGTTCGTCGAAGGCATACGGCGCGCCAATCATCTCGGCCTCGATCTCTTCATGCCGGCCGGCACGCGGCTTTACACGCCGCTCGCGGCTATCGTCAGAAGCGTCGAGATCGAAGAGGATCCGCTTGGCTATGGCTGCCTTGTGGCGCTGGAGCATGCGCCGCAGGGCTGCCCGCCTTTCATCACGCTTTGGGGCCACATGGCGCATGAAGCCGGTCGCCGCCTGAAGGCTGGCGACCGCCTCGAAGCGGGCGCGCTCGTTGGAGAGATGGGCGCGCCGACGGAAAATGGCGGCTGGGCGCCGCATCTGCATTTTCAGATATCGACGGACGCCAGCCTCGCCGCCCGTGACATTCTGGGGGTCGGCGAAGAGCGTTATCTCGCTGTCTGGAAGGAGCTGTTTCCCGATGCCGCCGAGCTGGCCGGCATTCCACCCGAGGCCTTTACCCAGAGCGGACGGTCCCGTCCCGAAATCGTTGCCGCGCGCAGGGCGTCGCTCTTGCCCAATCTTTCCATTTCCTATTCCGAGCCGATCAAGTTCGTGCGCGGCGATGGGGTGTGGCTGATCGACGATCGCGGCCGCGCCTATCTCGACTGCTTCAACAATGTCTGCCATCTCGGCCACGCGCACCCGGATGTGGTCGCGGCCATCGCCACCCAAGCGGCCAGGCTCAACACCAACACGCGCTACCTGCACGACGCCATCGTCACCTATGCCGAGCGCCTGACGGCGACGCTACCCGCCGGCCTGTCGGTGGCGTCCTTCGCCTGCTCGGGCAGCGAGGCCAACAGCCTGATGCTTCGCATGGCGCGAACTCATACCGGCCGCGGCGAAACGATCGTGCTCGACTGGGGCTATCACGGCACCACGCAGGAACTGATCGACCTCAGCCCCTACAAATACAAGCGCAAGGGCGGCAAGGGACGCCCGGCGCATGTGTTCGAGGCGACCATTCCCGACAGCTACCATGCTCCGGCCGAATGGCCCGTCGAGGAACACGCAAAACGCTTCGCCGAGAGCGTCGCCGAGCAGATCGCCGCCATGGCAAGAGAGGGCCG
The DNA here is from genome assembly GCF_056404855.1 of Mesorhizobium sp. P2_B11. Taxonomy (NCBI): domain Bacteria; kingdom Pseudomonadati; phylum Pseudomonadota; class Alphaproteobacteria; order Hyphomicrobiales; family Phyllobacteriaceae; genus Mesorhizobium; species Mesorhizobium sp. P2_B11. The sequence goes on along the minus strand of NZ_JBFUDF010000004.1, from coordinate 99,308 downwards.
GGCGCCGGGCCTGTTCCTGGCGGAATCGATCCCGAGCGTCGCCGGCCAGGTGTTTTTGCCGGACGGCTATCTCGCCGAAGTCTACGCCATGGTGCGCGCCGCCGGCGGCGTCTGCGCGGCCGACGAGGTCCAGGTCGGCTTCGGTCGGGTCGGCAGCCATTGGTGGGCGTTCGAACCGCAAGGGGTGACGCCCGACATCGTCACCATGGGCAAGCCGATCGGCAACGGTCATCCGATGTCGGCGGTGGTGACGACGACGGAGATCGCCGCCTCGTTCAACAACGGCATGGAATACTTCAACACCTTTGGCGGCAACCCGGTGTCCTGTGCGGCCGGGCTCGCCGTGCTCGACGTCATCGAGCGCGACGACCTCAGGCACAACGCGCTGGAAATCGGCAACTATCTGATCGCCCGGTTCAAGGCCTTGCAGGCGCGCTACGACGTCATCGGCGACGTGCGCGGCCAGGGCCTGTTCCTCGGCATCGAACTGGTCGAGGACCGCAAGACAAAGGCGCCGGCAACGGCTCTTGCCCGCCGCGTCAATGACGGGGTTCGGGCGCGCGGCGTGCTGATCGGCACCGAGGGGCCGCATGACAATGTGCTGAAGATGCGCCCACCGATGATCTTCAGCCGCGCCAATGCCGATCATCTGGTCGGCGTTCTCGACGAGACGCTGGCAGTGGTTCTGGCGGAAGGGACCTGGGACGGATAACCGCGCGGCGCGCCCGCGCGGACGCAACACAGGAAGAGTGATTTCAGGAACGTCTGGCGCTTCAAGTGTCAGCGGGAGGAGAGGCTTTGCCTCAGCAAGGGAGGAAACCATGAAACAGAGACTGATTGCGGCGCTTGCGCTCGCACTGGCCACGATGGCCATACCGGCGAAGGCCGACACATTGGACATCGTCAAGCAGAGGGGCGCACTCCTGTGCGGCGTCAGCCAGGGCGTGACGGGCTTTTCCGCGCCTGACGACGAGGGCAAATGGAGGGGCTTCGACATCGATTTCTGCCGCGCCATTTCAGCCGCCATCTTCGACGACGCCGACAAGGTGAGCTATGTGCCGCTATCGGCCAAGGAACGCTTCACCGCGCTGCAGTCTGGAACTGTCGATGTCCTGTCGCGGCAATCCACCTGGTCACTGTCGCGCGACACCGGCATGGGGATCCGCTTCGTCGGCGCCGCCTACTATGACGGCCAGGGCTTCATGGTGCGCAAGAGCCTCGGCGTCGACAGCGCGCTGAAGCTTTCAGGCGCCACCGTCTGCCTCGAGCAGGGCACCACCACCGAGCAGAACGTCGCTGACTATTTCAGTGCCAACAAGATGCAATATGAGGGGGTCGTCATCGATTCCGCCGACAGCCTGATCAAGGCGTTCGACAGCGGCCGCTGCGATGTCTACACCACCGACGCCTCGGCGCTCTATGCACAACGCCTGAAGCTGACTGATCCCGCTGCTTTCACGGTGTTGCCCGAAATAATCTCGAAGGAGCCGCTGGCTCCGGCTGTTCGAAAAGGCGATGACAAGTGGTTCGACATTGTGCGCTGGACGCTGTTCTCGCTGATCGAGGCGGAAGAGGAGGGCATCACGCAGGCCAATGCAGAAGCGTCCCTGAAGTCGCAGAACCCGACTGTACGCCGGTTCCTCGGCGTCGAGGGCGACAACGGCCAGCAGCTCGGGCTCGACCCTGCCTTCGCCTACAACATCGTTGCCAAGGTAGGGAACTATGGCGAGATATTCGAACGCAATCTCGGCCAGTCCAGCCAGTTGAAGATCGCCCGTGGCATCAACGCGCTGTGGAATGCCGGTGGCCTGATGTACGCACCTCCGGCGCGCTGATTTTCCAGCGCGGCTTCGTGAACAGCCCGTCCCGATGCAATCGGGATGGGTTTTCTCGTTCAGCCGTTTCCTGATGATGGAAACGATGCCGCGAAGGCGGCATCGATGATGGCGAGCTTGACGGCCTGGGCGCTCATATATTCCTGGTAGAAGCTGTTCGAGATCCACATCACCGAATGCCCGCGCTGGCCCACCCAGCCGAGGCTGCCAAGATTTTCGGCGTCGCGCAGTTTGCGGGCAAGGTGGGTGCGCGACAGGGTCAGCCAGTTGGACAAGTCGCCGATCGAGACCACGCCGGTCGGGATCCGGTCCAGCCCGCCATGGTCGGGGTCGATGCCAGAGATCAGCCAGTCCATGACCGCGCCGCCATTGTTGAGCCAGGTGAAGAGCGAGAAGGTCTGTTTGGGCTCACGCACCGGACTGGACGATAGCAGGCCGTCGGCGATCAGCGGCTGTACGCTCGCGAGGGCGTTGGGACGGCAAAGGAAGTCTGCCAGCCGGCTGCCGCCGTCCAGACTGTCCAGCGTCTGCAGATGGGCAAGAAGCCAGCCGGTCACCGCCTCCAGCGAGGCTGCGGTGGGCTTCATTGGGCGAATGCGCCTGTCCTCGCTGTTTTCCTGATACTCGATGAAATTATAGTGCAGGATCTCACGGATGAAGGCGTCGGCGGTGTTGCGGCTGGCAACGGAGTGCTGGCCGATGACGTCGAGGAAGCGCGACGTCGTCAACTGCTTGCGATAGTCGCCGGGATCGCGCCTGAAATGCAGGGCAAGGCCGAGATGCGCCATCAGCCAACGCTGCTGCGTGGCAAACACCGAAGAGCGGCGCGGGTCCGCTCTGAAGGCTGTGATCATCGCCAGCGCCTGTGTCCGGACACAGCGGTGCAGCGCCGGGTGACCGGTAATATCTTCCAGATTGAGCATTAGTCTCCCGTGCCTCGATCCCACCAAGCCACGGACTCACATTTTCAGGCTTCTACACCGGTGTCCAGATGTCCGTATCCCGGCGGCGAGGAGCCACCGATCCCGGCCATGGGCTGGCAGGTCCTGGCAAGTGGCATGATTACCTGTGAGCGTGGAGGTTCAGCCAGCCTTCTGCATCGGGCGACAGGCCTCGAAAGCGGCATCGATGACCGCAAGCTTGGCGGCCTGCACGGTCATGTATTCCTGATAGAAGCTGTTCGAGACCCACATCACCGAATGCCCGCGCCGGCCCATCCAGCCGATGCTGCCGAGCTTTTCGGCGTCGCGCAATTTGCGCGCCAGGTGGGTGCGCGACAGTTTTAGCCAACTGGCGAATTCGCCGATCGAAACCACGCTGGTCGGGATCTGGTCGAGGCCGGCATGGGCAGGATCGATGCCGGACATCAGCCGATCCATGACGATGCCGCCATTGTTGAGCCAGATGAACAGCGAGAAGGTCTGCTTGGGTTCGCGCACCGGGTTGGAGGAGAGCAGGCCTTCCGCCACCAGCGGCTGCAGCCTGGCAATCATGCCGGGCTGCTCGAGAAACGAAGCGAGGCGATTCCCGCCGTCGAGGCCGTCGAGTGTGCGCAGATGCGCAAACACCCAGCCATCGAATTCCTTCAGCGTCGCTGTCGTCACCTGAAACGGGTGGGCGCGTCCGTCACCGGTGTGCGGCAAATATTCGATGATGTGATAGTGCAGCATCTCCTTGATGAAGGCCTCGGCCGTGTTGCGGCTGGCGACGGAATAGTGAAGCACGGCATCGATGAAGCGGGCGAGGGTCAGTTCCGTGCGGGGATCGCGCGGGTCACGGGCGAAATGCAGGGCAAGGCCGGTATGAGCCAGCAGCCAACGCTGTTGCGTGGCGAATACGGCGGCCAGGCGCGGACTCGTTTCATAGATGTGCAGCAGCGCCTTCGACTGCGCCTGGACATGACGATGCAGCGCCGGATGGCCGACAATATATTCGAAATTCAGCGCCATCCTCCTCGTCCTCCGGCCAGCCCCCCGGCAGCGAAGACGCAATCACATTTTCCAGCCTTAGCCGCACGTGTCCAGCCATGCCAACCCGGACAAAAGGCCTAGAGCTGTAAATCGTTCCACGGACACGTTGAAACCGGCTCCATCTCTTTGATTTTGAGGCCATTGCGCGGGGAAAGCGCCACCCGCTTTTCCTAGGGAAAACCGCTTCACACTTTTCCCGGAAATGCTCTTGTCCGATCGCGCCCGGCGCGTGTCGCATTTCGCTAAACCCTTGCAACCGTTCGAAAAACCTACCCCAATAATAGTCACCCCGGACAGCCTGTGGTTGAATTGACGGTTAGCTGGAGCGGGCATAGGTTCCGCGGCATCCGATCGGCCGGGGGCCTTTCCGGAACAGAGTTTGAAACCGCGACAGGGTTTGGCGTGCGATGCACTTGCATCGGCGGGGGTGAAGCTTTGCCAAAATCTTCTGTCTCGCACCGTGAGTGACTGCGTGGATTACATTCCCGAAACCGGCATGATGGCCGAAGACTGCCATGTTCCGAGTAGCGTCTGGCCTCAGCAACGCGCTATTCGATCGCTTGGCCGTCGCCGGTTCTGGCTGCTGCTGCTGGTTGCGGTATTGGTCGGTCTGTGGTTTTCCGCCGGCGCCTTCGCCCAGACCGCCAGCCAGATCACACCGCCCAGTTTCCGGCCACCCCCGCCCGGAAACACTGCCGGCGTCTCCATCCCGGAATCCGCGGGACTTGAGGCGCCGGCGGGCGCCGCAAAGCTGAGGGTCAAGCTCGCCGAGGTCAGCGTCGAGGGCGGTTTGCCCGACATGGAGCAGGCAACACAAAAGATCGTTGCCGGCCTGGCGAATCGCACGGTGAGCGCGGCCGACATCTTCGCCGCGGCGCGAAAGCTCGAAACTGAATATGGCCGCGCCGGCTATGCGCTGGTGCGGGTGGTGCTGCCGGCGCAGAACCTCAATGACGGCGCCCGGCTGCGGCTCGTCGTCATCGACGGGTTTCTCGAACGCGTCGACACCAGCAATCTGCCCGAACGCATACGCGGACGCGTCGAGGCGACGCTTGCGCCGCTCGTCGGACAAAAGGGCGTCAAACTGTCGGCGATCGAACGCAAGCTGCTTCTGGCCGGCGACACACCGGGCGCCAGGCTGCGTTCGACCTTGCAGGCCGGTACAGCCAAGGGCGGCAGTGTGCTGGTCATCGACGGCAAGTATCGCCCGATCGGCGGCCAGGTGACCGTGGACAATTCGCTGTCGCCGTCGCTGCAGCGCTGGTCGACGGGCGTCGGCGTCGACTTCAACTCGTTGCTCGGCCTTGGCGAACTCGTCTATGTGCGCATCGGCGGTTACCCCAATGGCGGCGAAAGCGGCCTGTTCACCGACGCGCCGCGCAACCGCAACTATGCCGCCGGCATCGTCGTGCCGATCGGCTATGACGGGCTGACGCTCAACTTCGAGGCCACCCGCACTCGCGCCAACCCGACCAATGAGCCCGGCACGCTCGGCTTCGGCAGTGAATTCGAGCGCTATTCGGCCAGGCTTCGCTATCCCTGGATCCGCAGCCGCGACCTGACGGTGAGCAGCGAACTCTCCTTCGACCTGCAGAACGACTTTCTCAATGCGGTGACGCCGATTTCGCTGCCGATCGCCGAGGACCGGCTACGCATCATTCGGTTCGGCACCGACGCCACCTGGTTCACGCCGCTCGGCGGCGTCTTCACCGGCAATGTCGTGGCCTCCTTCGGCATTGACGGGCTCGGCGCGCGCTCCGCGGCCGATGCCTCGCCTTTGCTGCCGCTGTCGCGTCAGGGCGCCGATGCCGACTTCCAGAAGCTCGAAATATCCGCCAGCTACAGCCAGCCGCTGGCGACGCATCTCGGCCTCGAGCTATACGCCCGCGCGCAGACGTCGTTCGGCAAACCGCTGCTGCAATCCGAACAGATCGGGCTTACCGGCGCGAACGGCCTGTCGAGCTTCGATGCCGGCGCGCTGCAGGGGGACTCCGGCTATGTGCTGCGGGGTGAGGTGTCCTCGCCCTGGTACGTGCCGTTCAGCGGCGGCATCGTTTCGCTGTCGCCCTATGCTTTCGGCGCCATCGGTGAAGTGCATCTCGAAATGCCGACCGTGCTCGAAGAGGCCAGTACGTCGGGGGCTTCCTACGGTCTCGGCATCAAGCTCGGCACCGCACTTGCCGGCAATCCGGCCAATGCCAGCCTGACGCTGGAATGGGGCCGCCAGCACCGGGACGATGACGTGCCGGACAGCGACCGCTTTTCGCTCGCCGGCGCGGTTCAGTTCTAGATGAGCCAGATCATGCAGCACCACAGCCTTTTCCCCTGGCACTCCCGCCGCACCAGCGCGCCTTTGATGGCGCTGCTTTTGACATCGACGGCGCTCGTCGGCTTCACATCGATGGTGCGGGCACAGGAACTGCCGACCGGAGGCAGTGTGGCCTCGGGTGGCGTGACGATCTCCAATCCCTCGGCCTCGCAGCTCTCCATCAAGCAGTCGACCAATTCGGCCATCGTCAACTGGCAGAGCTTTTCGATCGGCGCTGGAGCAAGGGTTGATATCGACCAGCCGACATCGACCTCGACGATGCTCAACCGCGTCACTGGCGGCACGAAGTCGACCATCGCCGGCCAGCTCAACGCCAATGGCCAGGTGTTTTTGGTCAATCCCAACGGCATCGCCATCTCCAAAACCGGCAAGGTCAGTGCCGCCGGCTTCGTCGGGTCATCGCTTGCTATCAGCGATGAGGATTTTGAGGCCGGAAAGCTCGAGTTTCAGGGCAAGGGCGCATCGGCTGCCGTCTCCAACCAGGGCTCGATCAGCATCGGCCGCGGCGGCTATGCGGCGTTGATCGGCGGCAGCGTCGACAATGCCGGCACGATCAGCGTGCCGCTGGGCAAGGTCGGGCTGGGCTCCGGCGAGAAGGCCGCGCTCGATCTCTCCGGCGATGGTTTTCTCCAGGTGTCGGTGCCGACCAAGGCTGACGGCAGCAACGCGCTGGTCGGCAATTCCGGCACGATCAGCGCCGATGGCGGGACAGTGGAACTCAAGGCTGCCGCCGTGCGCGATGCCGCGCGCCAGGCCGTCAACATGTCCGGCGTCATCGAGGCCCGCACCGTCTCCGGCCAATCCGGCGCCATCGTGCTCGGCGGTGGCGACGGTTCGGTGGAAATCTCCGGCAAGCTCGATGCCTCGGCCAAAGCCGGCGGCAAAGGCGGCAAGATCACCGTCACCGGCAGGAAGCTGAAACTCAAGGCGGCCAAGCTCGATGCGTCGGGCAAGGATGGCGGCGGCACGGTCAAGATCGGCGGCGACAAGCAGGGCAAGGGCAGCCTGCAGACCGCCACCACCACCGAGATCGACAAGGACACCACYATCAGCGCCGATGCCACCGGCACCGGAGATGGCGGCACCGTCATCGTCTGGTCCGATGAGCAGACAAAATTCGCCGGCAAGATTTCCGCACGCGGTGGCGACGTCGCCGGCAATGGCGGCTTCACCGAAGTCTCCGGCAAGCAGCGGCTCGACTTCATCGGTGAGGTCGATTTGCGCGCCCGCTTCGGCGACACCGGCGACCTGCTGCTCGATCCCTACAACGTCACCATCTCCAACGGGACCAACAACACCGGCGGCAGCATGACCGCCAACACCAATGACAGCGTCATCAACGTCACCACGCTGCAGAACCTGCTGGCGATGGCCAATGTCACCATCTCGACAGGCAGCGGCGGCTCGCAGGCCGGCGACATCACCGTCGCCGCGCCGATCGCCTGGAGCGCCAACACGCTGACGCTCAGCGCCTATCATTCGATCGTCTTCAACGCGAATGCCACGATCGGTGGTCTGGGCGGACTGTCGCTGGTCACCAACAATGGCGGCAGTGGCGGCACGATCTCCTATGCGCTGGGCGCGTCGGCCACCTTCACCGGCACGCCCGGGGCGCAGGCGCTGTCGATCAACGGCCAGAGCTATACGCTGATCTACGACGTCAACCAGTTGCAGGCGATCAACAGCGGGCTGAACGGGCGCTACGCGCTCGCCAACGACATCGAGGCCAGTTCCACTTATTCGTGGAACAATCTGATGGGGTTCACGGCCCTCGGCACCGACGGCAACACCAACATCCAGAATGGTGGCAACGGATTTAACGGCATGTTCGACGGGCTCGGGCACATCATCAACCAGATTTGGGTGAGGCAGATCCCGGCCAACTATGTCGGCCTGTTCGGCTATGTCGGCGGGGCCGGCGTGGTGCGCAATGTCGGCCTGGTCGACAGCTACACCAGCGGCTCCTACGAAACGGGCGCCATCGCGGGCTGGAACAAGGGCACAATCTCGGGCGTCTGGGCGAGCGGCTATCTCCAAGGCGTCAGCGGCTCGGGCGGTCTGGTCGGCCAGAATGACGGATCCATCAGCCGGTCGTTCTCGACGGTGGCGGTGCAATCGCGCGATTCGAACGCCGTCGGCGGCATCGCGGGCTCCAACAGCGGCACGATCAGCCAGGTCTATGCCAGCGGCTCGGTTCTCGGCGGCGACAAGACCGGTGGCCTGGTCGGGTTCAATACGGGCTCGCTCAGCGATGGTTATTCAACCGGCGCCGTCAACGGAACGTCGGGCGCCACCGGCATCGGCGGCAGCGTCGGCTTTTCCTGGGGCACGGTCACAAACGTCTATTTCGACACCACCACCTCGGGAACGACCACGGGCGTGGGCAGCGGCGGCACGCCAGGTGTCACCAGCACGGGCCTGACCACGGCCCAGTTGCAAGGGGGCGGCACCACAGCCCTCAGCGCGGCTTTCGGCGGCGGGACCGGCGGTCTCTATCCCTATCTGAACAGTTTTTATCCAAACGGCGTCCAGGCGATTTCCGGCATCGCCTACAAGGATAGCGGTGTCACACCGCTATCCTCGGGCACCCGTCAGCCCGTCTACGTCAAGAATCCGGGTTTCGTCACCGGCGTCTCGAACGGCGTCGACATCGGCACGGTGACCACTGGCGTCAACGGCTATTACTACATTGCCGTGCCGACCGGCTGGATCAACAACAGCGTGCTGGCCTACACCGTCCGCGATGCGCATCCGAATGACAGCTCTGGCGCTCAAAACGGCGTAACGTTCCGCACCGGGCTTGCGGGCGGCAACGTCTCCAACCTCAACGTTTACGGCAACTGGCGCCTCGACGAGGCGGACAGTTCCATCACGTCACTGTCGGCGCTGCAAGATGCCGCCGCAACCGCCGTCGGCTCGACCTATGTCGGCAGCCTCACCTTCGCCAACTGGCAGATCGAGACGGCGGCAACGACCTTCGCGCTCGACCAGGCGATCAACGTCGGCGCCGGCACGCTGGCGCTGTCGTCGAATGGCACGGTCACGCAGACCAGTGGCCTGACGGCGGCATCGCTGCTGCTCGGCGGCACGGGCAGCTTTGGCTTGACCAATGCCGGCAACCAGATCGGCACGGTTGCTGCCAATACGGGATCGGTGAACCTGGCCGATCAAGGCGGACTTGCCGTCGGCACCGTCTCGGGCGCGCGCGCAGTGACCACGGCCGGCGTCACCACAACGGGCCAGGTCAAGCTGCAGACGACGGGTGACCTGACCATCGCGGCGGGCGCCAAGGTCAGCGGCGCCGATCCGGTGCTTTCGGCCACCGGAAAATTCATCAACAACCGTGGCAGCGACGCCGTCACCGCCACCAGCGGCCGCTGGCTGGTCTATGCGGCCGGGCCAACCGGCAACACATTCGGCAACCTCAACAGCGGCAACACCGCGGTGTGGAACACGGCAGCCGGTGGCACGGTAAGCGTCAGCGACAACCGCTATGTCTTTGCCTACCGGCCGACGCTGACCTTCACTTCGACCAATGCCACCAAGACCTATGGCGATACCGCAGTGCCAGCGCTGGCCTATACGGTGTCCGGCTACCAGACGGGTGTGGCCAACGCCTATCTCGGCGACAACGCCGCCAACACATTCACCGGCGCGCCGTCGCTGTCTTCCGCCACGCCGCCGGCCGATGAGCAGGTTGGAGGCGGGCCTTATGCAATCACCGTTGGTGCCGGCAGCCTCGCGACACTGAACGGCTACGCGTTCGCCTTCAGCAGCACCGGCCAGCTCTCCATCGTCAAGCGCGCGGTGACGGTTACGGTCACGCCGAACCAGCACAAGATCTATGGCGATGCCGATCCATCATCCTACGGCTATACCGTCTCCGATCTTGGCGCAGGCATGGCGCTGGGAGGGTCGCTCGACCGCGATGCGGGTGAGAACGCCGGCACCTATGCCATCGTGCAAGGCACGCTGACCAATGCCAACAATTCGAACTATGACATCACCTATGTCGGCGCCAACTTCACCATCGGCAAGCGCGCCATCACAGTCACCGTCGATCCGGGACAGAGCAAGATCTATGGCGACAGCGATCCAGCAGCCTACACCTACTCTGTCTCCAACCTTGGCGGTTTGACGCTGACGGGCAGCCTTGACCGCGTGGCCGGCGAGAGTGCCGGCAGCTATGCGATCAACCAGGGCACGCTCGACGTCTCCAACTCCAACTACGACATCACCTTCGTCGGCGCCGATTTCACCATCGGCAAGCGCGCCATCACGGTGAGCGCCGATGCCGCGAGCCGTATCTACGGCGAGGCCAATCCGGCGCTGACCTATCAGGTGACCGCTGGCAATCTGGTCAATGGCGACAGCTTGACCGGCGAACTGGCGACGTCGGCAACGACGGCTTCGGGAGTGGGCACCTACACCATCACGCAGGGCAGCCTCGACAACGCCAACTATGCAATCAGCTATGTCGCCAATGATCTGTCGGTGACGCAGCGCGCCATCACGGTGACGGCCGATGGCAAGAGCCGCATCTATGGCAACGCCAACCCGGCGCTGACCTATCAGGTGACTTCTGGCAATCTGGTCAACAGCGACAGCCTGACCGGCGCGCTGGCAACATCTGCCACCGCAGGCTCTGGTGTCGGCAATTATGGCATCGTTCGAGGCAGCCTCGACAACGCCAATTATGCCATCACCTATGTCGGCAACAATCTGGTGGTAACGCAGCGCGCCATCACAGTAAGCGCCGATGGCAAGAGTCGTATCTACGGCAATGCGAACCCGGCTCTGACCTATCAGGTGACAGCGGGCGATCTCGTCAATGGCGATGCATTGAGCGGTGCGCTGGCGACGTCGGCGACGACGGCGTCGGGCGTCGGCAGCTACGGCATCACGCAAGGCAGCCTTGCCAATGCCAATTATGCGATCAGCTACGTCGGCAACAATCTGGCCGTGACGCAACGCGCCATCACGGTCACGGCCGATGCCAAAAGCCGGGCCTACGGCGACGCCAATCCCGCGCTGACCTACAAGGTGACATCAGGCAATCTGGTCAACAACGACAGCCTTGCCGGTTCGCTGACGACATCGGCCACGACGGCGTCTGGCGTTGGCACCTACGGCATCGATCGGGGCAGCATCGACAACGCTAATTACGCCATCAGCTATGTCGGCAACAATCTGTCGGTAACGCAACGCGACATCACCGTGACAGCCGACGCCAAGAGCCGCGTCTATGGCGACGCCAACCCGGCGCTGACCTATCAAGTGACCTCGGGCAATCTGGTCAACAGCGACAGCCTGACCGGCGAACTGGCGACATCAGCCACCGCAACTTCAGGGGTAGGCAGCTACGGCATCGATCGGGGCAGCCTCGACAACGCCAACTATGCGATCACCTATGTCGGCAAGACCCTGTCGGTGACGCCCCGCGCGCTTACGGTGACGGCCAATGCGGCGAGCCGCGCCTATGGCGATACCAATCCGATGCTGACCTACCAGGTGACATCGGGCAACCTGATCAATGGCGATGTCTTGAGCGGCGTGCTGGCGACGTCGGCGACGACAGCATCAGGCGTCGGTAGCTACAGCATCACACGGGGTAGCCTGGCCAACGCCAATTACGCCATCAGCTATGTCGGCAACACTCTCTCGGTGACGCAGCGCGCGATCACTGTGACGGCCAATGCCGCGAGCCGTACCTATGGTAATGCCAATCCGGCGCTGACCTATCAGGTGACATCTGGCAATCTGGTCAATGGCGATGCCTTGAGCGGTGCGCTGGCGACGTCGGCGACGACGGCGTCCGGTGTCGGCAGCTACGGCATCAACCAGGGCAGTCTCGCCAACGCCAATTACGCCATCAGCTATGTCGGCAATGATCTCTCGGTGACGCAGCGCGCGATCACTGTGACGGCCGATGCCAAGGTGCGGGCGCAAGGCATGCCCAATCCACCGCTGACCTACAAGGTTGGCGGCATGGGGCTCGCCAATGGCGATGCCTTCAGCGGGGCGCTGTCCACGGATGCGGTGCAGGCGAGCGAGCCCGGCAGCTATGCGATCGATCAGGGCAGCCTTGCCATTTCGGCCAATTACGACCTGACCTATGTCGGCGCCGATCTGGTGGTGGTGTCGACCTATGAGGTCCCGCCGACCGACACCGCCGCCAGCATCGTTGCGCGCAATGCCGAAGCGCATGGCGCAGGGGCGCCGCTGCCCGTCTTCTTCACCGGCGCTACGGTGGACGGGGATGCACAGGCACTGATCGAAGACCCGCGCCTCGACCAGCCAGCGCTGTGCCGCAGCATGGCGACGGTTGCCGCCGTGTGTGTCGTTGCGTCGGCGCAATAGGCTGCGGCAGGCGAGGCCGCCGTCTGTTTCAGGGATTGCGGCTTGTGGGCCTGCCTGTGCGCGAGAATGACGTGCGCAGGCGGTAGCGGTCGCCGGCGTAGCGGATGGTCGAGGAGAGCAGCGGCCGGCCGGCGGTGTCGACGATGAGCTGGCGCATCACGAGCGTGGATTTGCCGACATCGATATCGAGGTGGCGCGCCAGAACAGGATCGGCGTCATGCGCCTCGATCGTGGTTTCGGCGCGCGCCAGATCGACACCGGCATCGATCAGCAAGCCGAACAGCGACGCGTTGCTGAAGTCGACGCGGCTAAGATCGGGAACGAGGCTTGCGGCAAAGAACGAGGTGTCGACGGCGACCGGGACCTGATCGAGGCGGCGGATGCGTTCGAGGTGAAACAGCGCGGCACCCGGCGCGATCGACAGCTCCTCGGCCTCGTCCAGCGAGGCCGGCGCCTGTTCGGCGCGCAACACATTGGAAGAGGGCGTCAGGCCGAGGCGCCTGGCGGTCTCGCTGAAAGATTCCAGCGTGTTGGGGAACTCCTTCGGCACCTTGGCCGAGACATACCAGCCGCGTCCGTGCGAGGGCGTCAGCACGCCTTCCTCGACCAGGCTCTGCAGCGCGCGGCGCAAGGTCACCCTCGATATCGACATGCGGGTGAACAGGTCGCGCTCGGCCGGCAGGCGCGCGCCAGAGGCAAGCTTGCCAGAGGCGATCTCCTGCAGGATCGCATCGGCGGCCTGCCGCCAGAGTGGTTCGGGTCCGTCCGACTGCAGTGGCGAGCCCTCCATCACGGTCACCCCTTGATCTTTTCCCATACGCCCGTTCGCATCGAACGGTAGCAGGCGTCAATTATGTGGTTGACGATAACGCCGTCCTCGAAGGTTTCCAGCGGCGTCGTTCCCGCCGCGAAATGGTCGACGAAATGGCGCATCTGTTGGGAAAAACCATAGGCGCGGGTCTCCTCCGGCACTGGATAGACCCAGCCGGTCTCGGAATCGGCCTTTTCGACGAGATAGCCAACCGGCTTCTCGATAAAGCCCCAGACCGGGCCGACCGACGTGTCGGTGACGATGCGGCCCGCGGAGCCGACCAGTTCGTGGCGCAGCTGCATGCCGCCTTTCTCGATCCATGACGATTCGATGGTGGCAAGCTGGCCGCCGGCGAATTTCAACAGTGCGATGGCCGTATCTTCCCCTGACGTCTTGTCACCGTGGACCAGCGTCGCGCCCCACGCGAACACCTCGGTGATTTCATTGTCCTTGCCGAAGAAGTGACGCGCGCTTTCGACGGTGTGGCAGCCCATGTCGAGCAGGGCGCCGCCGCCGGCGAGTTCGGCGTTCCAGAAATGCGGCGCGTGCGGGCCGGAATGTGCTTCGCGCGCCCGCATGGTCAAGAGATCGCCGATGCCGCCTGCCTGGATCATCTGGTGCGCCTTGGCGATGTTGGGGGAAAACACCGCGCATTCCGCATAGCCATGCCAGATGCCGGCGCGCTTGACGATGTCGAGGATCTCCTGCGCCTCCTTGCCGGTCCGCGCCAGCGGCTTGGTGCAGATGACGGCCTTGCCGTGCTTTGCTGCGATCCTGACGGCTTCGAGATGGATTTCGTTGGGCAATGCGATGACCACCAGCTCAACCTTCGGATTGGCGCACAGCGCGTCGATGTCCTTGTGGGCGGTGACTTTGGGACCCCACTTCGTTGCGAAGGCGGTGGCGCGCTCGAAATTGCGCGACGAGCAGGCGACCAGCTCGGCGTTGCGCACATCGAGGATCGAGTCCGCATAGGTCTCGGCAATGAAGCCCGAGCCCAGAATTCCAACTCCAATCATACAAGTCCTCCCAGATTTCTTGCCGTCAATCCGAATGCTGCCTTAGCCGGGCAGCGACCTCTCGACGAGAAAAGACAACACAATACCACTTGTCACAAGATGTATCAGTAGGTATGGTCCGAGGCAACAGTGCAAAATCGTGAATCCACACGAGGCACCATCTTGAGGGAGAGCAGGACAATGCGTTCCATACGTGTATCGATCCCGCTGGCGGCAACGCTTGGCGTGATGTTTTCAGGCGGTGTCGGTGCCGCGTTTGCCGACCCGGTGACCATCACCTTGAACAGCTGGCGCACCGAGGACATTGCGGTGTGGCAGGACACCATCCTGCCGGCCTTCGAGGCCAAGCATCCCGGCATCAAGGTCGAGTTCGCGCCGATCAACACCAATGAATACAACGCCGCGGTACAGTCGCAGATCGAAGGCGGCGCCGGTGGCGACCTGATCACCTGCCGGCCGTTCGACGTGAACCGCGAATGGATCAAGCGCGGCTATTTCGAATCGCTTGACGGCCTGGCGGGGCTGGAGAACTTCGACAAGACCTCGCGGGCTGCCTGGACCGGCGCCGACGACAAGACCTACTGCCTGCCGGTCGCCGCCGTGCTCGCCGGCTTCTACTACAATGCCGACATCTTCAAGGAATTGGGCCTCAAGGTTCCCACAACCAGCGCCGAGTTCATCGATGTGCTGACCGCAATCAAGAAGGATGGCCGCTACACGCCGCTCGCCTACGGTTCGGCCGAATCCTGGCAGCTCGCCTATAACGGCCTCTACTCGATCGGCCCGGCCTACTGGAAAGGCGAAGAGGGCCGGCTCGGCCTGATCGACGGCAAGAAGAAGCTGACCGATCCTGAATTCGTCGACGCCATTGCTGCCTTCGCAGCCTGGAAGCCGTTCCTGCCGTCCGGCCAGGAAAGCCTGAACTATGCCGACATGACGCAGCTGTTCACGCTCGGCAAAGCGGCCATCCTTCCCGATGGTTCATGGGACATCAACCAGGCGACCTCGACCGGTCTCAATGTCGGCGTGTTCGGCCCTCCGGTGCCGAAGGCGGGTGACAAGCGCTATCTCCAGGAAATGCCTGACATGGGCATCGGCATCAACGCCAAGAGCGCGCACAAGGATGCGGCGAAGACCTTCCTCGACTGGGTCGCCGGACCTGAGTTCCAGGAGCTGTACGTCAACGCCGCGCCCGGCTTCTTTGCGATGAGCTCGAAGCCGGTGACCTACAAGAACAAGCTGGCGCAGGACTTTGCCGATCTGAAAAAGGGCGCCGAGCTGACGCCGCGCCTGGCGCTGGATCGGCTGAGCGCCGGCACGCCGCCGCTCGACGACGAGACCTGGCGCCTGCTGCAGGTGATGTTCACCAAGTCCGACGTCACGCCGCAGCAGGTTGCGACCGAACTCCAGGCCGGCCTCGCCTCCTGGTATGGACCGCAGAAGAAGTAATCCGGCTCTGCTTTGCGCATGCCTTGCCAGTTGGCGGGGCATGCGCAAGCCTGACGGCACGCCGGCCATGACGGACGGCGTGAAGATGAGGTTTTACGTTGATATCTCCCGCTGCCGCCTATCGAAACCTGCTGCTGTTCGTGCTGCCGGCGCTGGCCGTCTATCTGGTCTTTGCCGTGCTGCCGCTGGCGACCTCGATCGTCATGAGCTTCTTCCAGACCAGTGGCGGCGCGGGTGACGTCTTCGTCGGCTTCGCCAATTACGAGCGGCTGTTCACCCATCCGACCATCAGCGCCCGTTTCTGGAATGCGTTGCTCAACAACATGCAGTATTTCGCCATCCATCTGATCGTTGAAGTGCCGATGGGTCTGCTGCTTGCCGCGCTGCTCACTTCGGGCAAACTGGCGCGCTCGGAAGGCATTTATCGCACGCTGCTGTTCATCCCGGCGACGCTGTCGGTGGTCATTGTCGGCTTCGTCTGGCGGCTGATCATCAACCCGCTCTGGGGCCTGGTCGGCTTCCCGCTGCTGGGCACGGAATCGACGGCGCTCACCACCATCTCGCTGATGTCGGTCTGGCAGTATTTCGGCATCCCGATGGTGTTCCTCTACAGCGCCTTGCTGGCGGTGCCCAACGAGCTGGTCGAAGCCGCCAACATCGACGGCGCCGGCGGCTGGACGACCTTCTGGAAGATCAAGTTCCCTCTTATCGCGCCGCAGTTCGGGCTGATCGCCATCCTCACCTATATCTGGACGTTCAATGGCTTCGACCTGGTGTTCGCGCTCAACGGCTCGGCGCCCGGGCCGAACTACAGCACCGATATTCTCGGCACCTATTTCTACCGCACCTTCTTCGGCTCGAGCGGGCAGCTTGCCGATCTCGATCTGGGTAGCGCGGTCGCAACGGTCATCTTCCTCACGGTGTTGCTGGTCACCGCAGCCTATTTCTGGCTGATCCAGCGCCGCTTGAAATCCTATTCGGTCTAGGAGCTGAGATGAGCGCTCAAGACCTCGCCATACCAGCTGCCCGCCGCCGCCAGGACCGCGAACCCTGGACAATGGAGCGCATCATCGTGCATGCGCTGCTGATCGTCTTCGTGCTGCTGGCCATCGGGCCGGTGCTGATCGTCATCATCAATTCGCTGAAGACGACGCCGGCGATTTTCGGCGGGCCGTTCGACCTGCCGACGGCCAAAACCTTCAGCCTCGAAGGCTACAAGCGGGTCTTTACCCGCGGCAATTTCATCGTCAATTACCGCAACAGCCTGATCGTCACGGTGACGACGATCGGGCTGACCGTGGTGCTGTCGACACTCGCCGCCTTTGCGCTGGTCGAGTACCGGGTGCGGCTGGCGTCGCTGCTCGGCGGCCTGTTCGTGCTCGGCATCATGCTGCCGATCCGGCTCGGCACCATTCCGCTCATCCAGATGATGCTGGCCTGGCGGCTGATGGACACGCTGGCGGCGCTCATCCTCGTCTACACCGCCATGAGCATCCCGATCGCGGTGACGCTGATGGTCACCTATTTCCGCACCGTGCCGACCGATCTCAAGGAAGCGGCGCGCATGGATGGCGCGAGCGAATTGCGCACCTTCTGGATCGTGCTGCCGCTGGTCCGGCCGGGCCTCGCCGCGGTGGCGGCACTGACCATGCTGCCGGTGTGGAACGACCTGTGGTTCCCTTTGATCCTGGCGCCAAGCCGGCAGAACCAGACGGTGACGCTCGGCGTGCAGCAATTCGTCGGCCAGTTCATGAACGACTACCCGGCGCTGCTTGCCGCCCTCACGCTTGGCGCGGTGCCGCTGGTGCTGCTGTTCACCCTGTTCTCGCGGCAATTCATCAGCGGCCTGAGCAAGGGCTACAGCAAATGATTTCCGACATTTCGAACTGATGGAACATTGAGATGCAGATAGGCAAATACATCCGACGGCAGCCCGCGACGCTCACCAGCCTGCCCGCTGCGATCGGCGCGGAGCTCGACGGTTTTGCGAGCCTGCGCCAGGCGCCGCAGCGGATCGTGCTTCTCGGCACCGGCTCGTCGATGAATGCCCTGCTGGCCGGCGCCGAGGCGCTGGAAGAGGGCACGGGCGCATCGGTGATCGCCAAGGAGCCTGAAGCGTTCCTGCGCCTGCCGCCCAAGGCATCGGACCAGCGCACGCTGGTTCTGGCGGCATCGCAGTCCGGCATGAGCATCACCACGATCGAGGCAGTGCGTCTGTCGGTGGAGCTTGGGTTTCCAACGCTCGTCGTCACCGGCGAGGCCGGCAGCCTGATTACCGAAACCGGCGCCGAGATCATCGTCATGCCGATCGGCCCGGAGACGGTCGGCCCCAAGACCATGGGCTACACCGCCACGGTCATCTCGGTCCTGGCGGTCGCGGCCAAGCTCGCCAAGAAGACACTCGATGTCTCGGGGCTGCTCGCCCAGCTCGAGAAGACTGCGGAGACCGGTCTTGCCGCCGCGAAGGATCTGGTCACCCGCTTCGGTGTTCCCGACTATATCCTGGTCGCCGGCCAGGCGACGCATCTCGGCACCGCGCTCGAAGCATCGCTCAAGATCGCCGAGATCAGCGGCGTGCCGACCTCTGCTTTCGATACAGAAGAGGCCTTGCACGGCCATGTCTACGGCACGACGGACAAGAGCCTGGTTATCGCTATTGCACAGACCGAGAGCGAGGCGAAGGTTGCGGCCAATCTCGGCGAGGCGCTGGCCGAGCTTGGACCGCGCACGGTCGTCCTCAACCTCTCTGGCCACCCGACCCGCTTCGATCTCGATGTCAGCTGGCCGACCGCGCCGGAACAACAATGGCTTGCCGGAAGCTGGGCGCCGATGCCGCTGCAATGGTACGGCTGCGAGCTGGCGCTCGCGCGCGGCATCGACCCGGACAAGATGATCTACCCCAACCTCGGACGGCGGCTCAACGTGCGCATCCGCAAGGAGGCGTGATGGTTACCGCGATCGGAATCGACATTGGCGGCAGCCTGGTCAAGCTCGGCGTCGTCGACGGTTCAGGCAAGGTGCTGGCGCGTGGCGCCGTGCCTGTACACCGCGATATCGAGTTCGCGGATTTCGTCCACCTGGTTACAAAAGCCACCGAGACGCTGAGAAAAGTCTATCCCGACATCGCTGCCATCGGCATAGGCGTGCCGGGCACGCCCAATCCCGAGACCGGCATGCTGAACGGCCGTTGCCCGGCGATCCCGGCGCTGCTCAAAGGATCGCTGTCGAAAATGTTCTCGATCCGCTTCGGCGTGCCGGCCGTTGTCCGCAACGATGCCGTCAGCGCCACCCATGGCGAAATGCGCCATGGCGCGGGACGTCCGTACTCGCGCTTTGCGCTGCTGACGCTCGGCACCGGCATTGGCGGTTCCATGGTCATCGACCGCAAGGTCATTGACGGCCCGGATGGCCTGCCGCCGCAATTTGGCTGCATCTCGCTCGACCCGGCCCGCACCGACATTGCCGACCCGGTGCCGGGCATGGTCGAGAACCTCGCCAGCGCCCGCGCCTTGGTCAACCGCTATCGCCAGCTGAAGCCCGATACCGATGCGAAGGACGCCGAAACCGTCGTCGATCTCGCCAAGGGCGGCGATGCGATCGCTCTGCAGGTCGTCGACGAAGTGGCGCGCTGGCTCGGCCAGATGATCGGCATCATGTCGAACATGCTCAACATCGAGGCGGCGATCATCGGCGGCGGCCTGTCGCTGGCCGGTCCGTTCTTCACCGACCGCATTGCCAAGAACGTCCGGGATTTCGTGCTGCTCAAGCCCGGCCGCCCGCCGGTGATCGTGGCGGCCGAGCATGGCAACGATGCTGGCGTGATCGGCACAGCTGCACTGGCGCTCGATATGTTTGCGCCGACGGCAAAGGAATAGCGCCATGGCCGATGTCGAACTGCGCAAGATTTCCAAGAGTTTTCAGAACCTGAAGGTCGTGCACGATATCGACCTCGACATTGCCGAGGGCGAGTTCGTCGTCCTCGTCGGTCCGTCCGGCTGCGGCAAGTCGACGACGCTGCGCATGGTGGCGGGGCTCGACCGGCCAAGTGGCGGCGAGATCCTTATCGGCGGCAAGCTCGTCAACAACGTCCAGGCCCGCGACCGCGACATCGCCATGGTCTTCCAGAGTTACGCGCTCTATCCGCAGATGACGGTGGCGCAGAACATGGCTTTCGGCCTGCGCATCCGCAAGGTGCCGGATGGCGAGGTGACGCAACGCATTGCGCGCGTCGCCGACATCCTCGATCTCAGCGAGCTTCTTCACCGCAAGCCGCACCAGCTCTCCGGCGGTCAGCGCCAGCGCGTCGCCATGGGCCGCGCCATGGTGCGCCAGCCAAAGGTGTTTCTGTTCGACGAGCCGCTTTCCAATCTCGACGCCAAGCTCAGGGTCAAGATGCGCGCCGAGATCAAGAAGCTGCACCAGATGGTCGCCACCACCACGGTCTATGTCACCCACGACCAGGTCGAGGCGATGACGCTGGCCGACCGTGTCGTGGTCATGAACAAGGGCCGCATCGAACAGATCGGGCCGCCCAACGATCTCTATCATGAGCCGGCCAGCCGCTTCGTCGCCGGCTTCATCGGCAGCCCCGGCATGAATTTCTTCAAGTGCCGGCTGGAAGGGCGCGGTGACCGGCTGGCGGTGGTGCTCGGCGATGGAACCGAACTTTCGGTGCCGGCTTCCCGCACCGCGCGCTATGCGGCCCATGCCGGGCGCGAACTGGAATTCGGCCTGCGTCCAGAGCATATTACCGAGCAACGCGAGCGGCCCGATAGCGTCGACATCAAGGTGCCGGTCGAGGTGGTCGAGCCGATGGGCATGGAGACGCTGCTACATGTGCTGGTGGCCGGCGCCGAGGCCACGGCGCGCATCGATCCGGCAGCGACGCCGAAGCCTGGGGAGATGGCGACGCTGTCGCTCGGCATGGGCCACATGCACCTGCTCCACCCGGAAACCGGCAAGGTGCTCTGAGCGCAAAGGGCTCTGAGGCAGCTCAGAACGGCGTCCGCCACACATTCACATGTCGAACTGCAAAACAATATATTATCCGTTGACAAATATAATTTTGGAGCGAATTTTTAGGTGCGGCGCCAGACGACCGTGATGGCCTTCCGGCCATCTCAAACGCAGTCCAGGAATGTGCCGGTCATGATCGACATCCACAGCGTGTCAAAGTCCTTCGTGACCAGGGATGCCGATCCCGTCCACGCGCTGAAGGAAGTCAGCCTTGACATCTACGACAATGAGTTCTTCACCCTGTTGGGGCCATCGGGCTGCGGCAAGACAACCCTCTTGCGCCTGATCGCCGGTTTCGAGGCGCCGAGCACTGGCGCCATCCGCATCGCCGGTAGCGACGTCGCGGCGCTGCCGCCGCAGAAGCGGCCGGTCAACACGGTGTTCCAGAGCTACGCGCTGTTTCCGCATATGAGCGTCGCCGAGAATGTCGCGTTTGGGCTGCAAATGCAGAACGCGCCGAAAGCGCTGATCGAGGAGCGCGTCAAGGAAGCGCTCGAAATGGTGCGGCTCGAAGGCTTCGCCACGCGGCGCCCGGCGCAATTGTCGGGCGGCCAGCAGCAGCGTGTCGCGGTGGCGCGTGCGCTGGCGCCGAAGCCCAGCGTGCTTTTGCTCGACGAGCCGCTGTCGGCGCTCGACCTCAAACTGCGCAAGGGCATGCAGAGCGAATTGAAGCGGCTGCAGCGCGAGACCGGCATCACCTTCGTGCTGGTCACGCACGACCAGGAAGAGGCACTGGCCATGTCCGACCGCATCGCGGTGATGCGCAACGGCGACGTGCTGCAGGTCGGCACGCCGCGCGATATCTACGACAATCCGCAGGATCGTTTTGTTGCCGACTTCATCGGCGAGTCCAATCTTCTGCCGGGTGCCGCCCTCGGCCGCGATCCGGCGAAGACCATCGTCGTTCGGCCGGAGCACATCGTGGTTTCGCGGGCATCGGACGGCGCCAAGGGGCACGCCACGGGCGCCGTCTCCGCCATTACCTTCCTCGGCTCCGACACGCTCTATGAGGTCGTGCTGGAGGAGGGGGCGAAACTGCACTCGCGCTCGCGCGGCGGTGCCACGCTTGCGACCGGCGACCGGGTCGTCGTCGACTGGGCGCGCGGCGTCGAACGCGAGCTGGCGAACTGAGATGGGTCCGAACCGCACCTGGCTCCTGATCGCGCCGGCCATGCTGGTGATCGGCATCTTCATGGTGCTGCCATTGCTGCTGGCCGTCGGCTATTCCTTCATGACCGCCAACCCCTATGGCGGCGTCACCCAGCCTGCGACCTTCGACGCCTATCTGCAGTTTCTCTATCAGCGCGATTTCGACGACAGCCTGGTGTTTTCGCCGAGCTATGCGCTGATCATCCTGCGCTCGATCTATCTCGCGATCGCCACCACTCTGATCTGCCTCGTGCTTGGCCTGCCGGTTGCATGGTACATTGTCTGCCAGACACCTGAGCGCCGGCGGATCCTTCTGTTTGCCGTCACGCTGCCGTTCTGGATCAACACGCTGATCCGCACCTATTGCTGGATCCTGATCCTGCGCGACGAGGGCCTTGCGAATGGCGCGCTGCGCCATGCCGGCATCATCTCCGATCCGCTGCCGCTGCTCTACAATGACGGCTCGATCCTGCTCGGCCTCGTCTACACCTTCCTGCCTTTCATGGTGCTGCCGATCTATTCGACGCTGGAGCGCATCGATATCAGGCTGATCGAGGCCGCGCACGATCTCTATGCCAGCCGCGCCGCCGTCTTCCGCCGCATCGTCTGGCCTTTGGCCAGGCCTGGCGCGCTGGCCGGCGCAACACTGGTGTTCGCGCCGGCATTGGGTTCGTTCCTGGCGCCCGACCTGCTCGGCGGGGGCAAGAAGCTGCTCATCGGCAGCCTGATCCAGATGCAGTTCACCTCATCGCGCAACTGGCCGTTTGGAGCGGCTCTTTCGACCGTGGTGACGGTCGTGGTGCTGACCGTCTTCGTCATCCGCTCGCGCCGTGCACAGGAGGACCAGCGATGAATGGCGCAAAGCCTTTCGACTGGCGCCACACGCCCGGCCTGTCGGCCTATACCGCGCTGATATTCCTGTTCTTCTACGCGCCGCTGCTGATCCTGGTGATCTATGCCTTCAACTCGAGCCGGCTGGTCACCGTCTGGGCCGGCTTCAGCTTCAAATGGTTCGTGGCGGTGGCCAACAACAGCGCTATTCGCGACGCCGCCTACAACAGCGTCATCGTCGCCATCGTTGCCACCATTGCCTCGACCGCGATTGCCACCGCCGGCGCGATTGCGCTGGAGCGCGGCCGGCTGCGCTTTGGGCGCGGTGCGGCGACGGCGCTGATCGCCATGCCGCTGGTGGTGCCCGAGATCGTCGTGGCGATCACCACGCTGATCTTCTTCTCCGGCCTCGGCATGCATCACGGGCTGCTCAATCTGATGATCGCCCACACCGTCTTTTGCATCCCGTTCGCGCTGCTGCCGATCCAGGCGCGGCTGCGCGACATGGGCGGCACGCTGGAGGAGGCGGGACGCGATCTCTATGCCGATGAGTGGCGGTTGTTTCGCCTGATAACACTGCCTTTGCTGCTGCCTGCAATCTCGGCCGGCGCCATCATGGCCTTCGTCGTTTCGCTCGACGATTTCCTGATCTCGATGATGGTGTCGAGCGCCGGCTCGACCACCTTGCCTGTCTACATCTACGGCATGATGCGGCTTGGCGTGACGCCGGAGGTCAACGCCATCTCCACCATCCTGCTTGCCGTTTCCATCGTCTTTGTCGCCGCGGCCCTGCTCGTCGGGCGACGCAACCGATTTGCCTAGAAAATAAGAAACCAGAGGAGAACGACCGTGACCAAATGGAAAGAAGGACTTTCGAGGATAGCGCTTGCCGCCGCCATGCTCGGCGCAATCACCACCACGGCACTCGCCGATGCCGGCGAGCTGCATATCTACAACTGGACCGACTACACGTCGGACGAAATGATCAAGAAGTTCGAGGCCGAGACCGGGATCAAGGTCACCATCGACACCTACGATTCCAACGAGACGGCACTCGCCAAGCTCAGCTCCGGTGCCGCCGGCTATGACGTGATGATCATCAGCAACGATTTTGTGCCGATTTTCGTCAAGCAGAAGCTGTTTCAGGAAGTCGATGCGAGCGCGATGCCGAACTTCAAAAATGTCGATGCGGAATGGCAGCACCGGTCCTGGGATCCCGATGCGAAATACACCGTGCCGTGGGTGTGGGGCACGACCTCCTATTCCGTCGACACCGCTGTCTACAAAGGCCCGACCGATAGTTTGAAGCCGCTGTTCGATCCGCCGGCGGAGCTCAAGGGCAAGGTCGGCATGTTCGGCTCGCCGACCGAGGTGATGTCGCTGGCGCTGGTCTATCTCGGCAAGGACCAGTGCAACAGCAATCCGGCTGATCTGAAGGAACTGAACGCGTTGCTCGAGGCGCAGAAGCCCTTCGTCAAAGTCTACAATTCCGACGGCATCGTCGAGCGCCAGGTTGCCGGCGAAACGGTCATGCATGAGCAGTGGTCGGGTAAGGCGCTGGCGACACGGCAGCAGAAATCGACGGTCAAATACGTCTATCCTAAGGAAGGCGTTGTCGGCTGGATGGACAATGTTGCGGTGCCGACCAGCGCGCCCAATGTCGAGAACGCGAGAAAATTTCTCAACTTTCTGATGGACCCGGAAAACATCGCGCTGCAGCAGAAATACACCGGCTACCAGAGCGCGATCGCCGGATCGAACAAGTTCCTGGCGCCCGACATTGGCGGTTCGCCGGAGTTCAATCCGCCGGCCGACCTGAAGATCACCTTCGCGCCGTCCTGCGACGAGAAGGCGATCCGCGCCTATGACCGGATCTGGACCAATCTGCGCCAGTAACCAGTGACGCAAAACGCCGCTCGTTTGCACGGGCGGCGTTTTGTTCCCGGAGGAATTTGGAAATGAAACGCTACGCCCGTACCTTCGTCTTTGGCACCGGCAGGTCGGAGGCCTCGGCCGCCAAAAGGATGTCGGTGGTGACAGCCAGATGCGCCGCCAGCAATTCGGCGGCCTTCTCGGCATTGCGGTCGAGCACGGCGGTGGCGAGGTCCTGATGTTCCTTGGTGATGTTGCGGGCCTTTGGCGCCAGCGAGACCGAGCGGCGGCGATAGCGCTCACTCTGGTCGTAAAGCTGGTCGCGCAGGCGCAGCAGCCAGTGGCTATCGCAGCCGGCCACCAGCGCCTTGTGGAAGGCCGCGTGCGCGGTCGCCCATTCGTCGCTCGAATGCACCGGATCGTCGGGCGTGTGCTCGGGCGTGCGCGACAGTCGGTGGAGTGCGGCGACCAGCTGCGATTCCCAGGCGACATCGCCGACCTCGATGGCGCGGCGGATGCACAGCGTCTCGATCTGGATGCGCGTCTTGGTGAGGTCGAGCAGGTCCTCGGCCGAGATGGGTGCAGCGCGGAAGCCGCGCTGAGGCTCGGCCACGACCAGGCCTTCCGAGGTCAGCCGCGACAGCGCCTCGCGGATGGCGCCGAGGCTGACGGACAGCCGGTCGCAAAGTTCCTGGACCTTGAGCCGGCTGCCGGGCACGATCCGGCACGACAACAGGTCGGCGCGCAGATCCTCATACGCGCCCTGGGTGAGATTGATCGAGCCTTCCCTAGCCATTCGCTTGCCCGCGGTCGAATCCGTTCCTTGAGGAGCCTTGATACATTATCTCAGCCAGAAATCAGAATGCAAAATAATATATTCTCTGTTGACAGATATATAATTTCTCAACAAAGTCTAGCCTTCACCAACGAGGATGTGGCCAGTGCGATTTGCAGTCTATAAATCGTCGCGGGGACCTGGGCTGGCGATCGCCTTGCCGGCAGGCGAGTTCCGCGGCATCGACGCCAGCGATGCGATGTTTCCGGGCTGGCTGGACGAACTGATCGCCGAAGGCGGGCAAGCGCTCCACGCCGCCGGCGAGAAGCTGGCCTGCGGTCGCAAGATCGATGCGAAGGCGGTCGAATGGCTGCCGCCGATCGCGACGCCGGGCAAGATCATCTGCGTCGGCCTCAACTATGTCGACCACTCGATCGAGAGCGGTTTTACGCCGCCGGCCTATCCGACCTTGTTCGCGCGCTTTTCGACCAGCCTGATCGGCCATGGCGCGGCGATCCGCCGGCCGGAAGCTTCGATCCAGCTCGACTATGAGGGCGAGATGGTAGCCATCATCGGCAAGGGCGGCCGCCACATTCCCAAGGCCCAGGCGCTTTCCCACGTCGCCGGCTATTCCATCTTCAACGATGCCTCGATCCGCGACTTCCAGACCAAGTCGCCGCAATGGACCGTCGGCAAGAATTTCGACGGCACCGGCTCGTTCGGGCCGATCTTCGTGACATCTGACGAGTTGCCGCCAGGCGGCAAGGGCCTGCGCATCCAGACGCGGCTCAATGGCGAGGTCGTCCAGAACGCCTCGACCGATGACATGATCTTCGATGTCGCCTCGCTGATCTCGATCATCAGCGAAGCGATCACGCTGGAGCCCGGCGACATTCTCGTCACCGGCACGCCTGCCGGTGTCGGCATGGCGCGCAAGCCGCAACTGTTCATGAAGCATGGCGATGTCTGCGAGATCGAGCTCGAAGGCGTCGGCATCCTCTCCAATGTCGTGGCCGACGACGTCGTCGCCGCCCGAGCCGTCAATCAGTAACCCGCCAAACGCGAAAGGACGATGTCATGACAAGAGTGATGTTTCGAAATGCCATGATCTGGGATGGCACCGGCGCCGATGCCTTTCCGGCCGATCTCCTGGTCGACAATGGCCGCATCGTCACCATCGCGCGCACGCCAGGCCAATTGTCGGGCGAGGGCGCGACGACCGTCGAATGCCGCGGCATGACGCTGATGCCGGGCCTTGTTGAGGGCCATGCTCACATTTCCTTCGGCGGCGCGATCAAGGATTCCGATCTCGGCCTGATCCCGCCCGAGGAGCATCTGCTGCTCACCATGCGCAACGCCAAGACCTTGCTCGACCATGGTTTCACCAGCGCCTACAGCGCGGCGACCTCGAAGCTCAGGCTCGACATCGTCATCCGCAACGAGATCAACGCCGGCCGCCTGCCCGGACCGCGCATGCGCGCCGGCAGCCCGGAGATCACCGTCACCGGCGGCCTCGGCGACGAGCGCCAGCAGCATATGTATCACGAGAGCTTCGGCATGATCGCCGATGGCGTCGAGGAGATCACCAAGGCGGTGCGGCTGTGCTGCCGCGAAGGCGCCGACAACATCAAGATCAACATCTCTGGCGACGATCTCAGCCCCGCAGCGCATGGCGGCCTGACCGTCATGAGCGAGGCCGAGGTGATGACAGCGGTGTCGGTGGCGCGTGACTTCGGCAAGAAGATCAACTGCCATGCCCGCGCCGCCGGTTCGGTGAAACGCGCGGTCAAGTGTGGCGTCGACGTCATCTATCACTGTGAATCCGCCGACGAGGAAGCGCTCGATGCGCTGGAATCGGCCAAGGACCGCATCTTCGTCGGCCCGGCCATCGGCATCATCTACGGCACGCTCTATGAAGGTGAGCCGTGGGGCTTCACGCATGAGATGGCGGTGAAGTTCGGCATGCAGCGCATCCTCGACGACAGCCGCAAGGTCTACACCGAACTGCGCAAGCGCGGCGTACGCGCGCTGATCGGCGGCGACTATGGTTTCGCGCAGACGCCGCAAGGCACCAACGCGCGCGACCTGAAACATTTCGTCGACCTGCTGGGATATTCGCCCAGCGAAGCCCTGCAGTGCGGCACGCGGCTCGGCGGCCAGGTGATGGGCCTCGGCGACGAGCTCGGCATGGTCAAGGAAGGTTTTATTGCCGACCTCCTGCTGGTCAATGGCGATCCGCTGAAGGATCTCGACATGATGGTGCATGAGAAGAACCTCATCGTCATCATGAAGGATGGCGAGCTCTACAAGGACCAGTCGGCCTCGGTCGCCTCGCAGCGGCAAGCGGCTTAGTCGGCAGCCGTCATGCAGCCCGCGGTTCCGATCGATGTCGATGACACCACCGGCATCTGGCGGACCGACGGGCTGCCGATGGTCTATCTGCCCAGGCATTTCCTGGTGAACAACCATCTTGCGGTCGAGGCAGCCCTCGGCCGCGAGGCCTACAGCGCCACCCTGCGCGCATCGACGGCGAAATCGGCCATCGAATGGTGCGAGGCGCAGGTGCGCGGCAAAGGCCTCGACCCTGACGCGACCTTCCGCCACTATTTCCAGCGCCTGTCGCAACGCGGCTGGGGCCAGTTCTCCATCGATGTGCTGGATATTGCCGGTCGCCGCGGCAGCATCAGCCTGAAGAATTCGATCTTCGCGCTCGAAGCCGGGCAGCAGCGTGGCCAGCGCGTCTGCTACATGTTCGAAGGTTTTATCACTGGCGCTTTCTCATTCCTGCTCGGCATCGTGGATCCGGCGGCAGTGGAATGCGAGGAGACCTATTGCGCCTGCGATGGCCGGCACGACCATTGCCGTTTCGACTTCACGGCTTAAGCATGCCGGTTGTCAGCCGATTGCACCCGTGCATAGAGTTTTGTCGGCACGAAGGAACACAGTGGCATTGCCACGGGTGGAACGACGGCCTTACAAACGCCTGACGACGAATTCTCAGGATGGGGCAGGCGCTACTATGAGTGGCTGGTTGCATACTCTTCCACTCGTTTGGATGGCTCTCGTCGTGTTCGGGGCCACCTATCTCGTCGCGTTCATCTTGCACCAGGTCTTCGCCGCTCTGTCTGCGGGCTCCACGGCGCGGTCATTCAAGGCGCTTTCGCCTGGCATGCTGCCGCCGCTCGGTATCATCTTTGGCCTGTTTGTGGCGTTCACCGCGGCTCAGGTCTGGAGCGACAACGATCGCGCCAATGCGGCAGTCAATCGCGAGGCCAGTGCATTGCGGTCGGTCGTGCTTCTGGCGAGCAGTTTTCCCGGGGAGCCCGAGGCGCGCCTACAGACGCTGGTGCGCAGCTATATCGAGGAAACGACGAGCCAGGAATGGCCGCTGATGGCCGAGGGCGCGGCGACCCTCACCATAATCCCGCCGGCGCTTAACGAGGCGCTGCGGACGACGCTGGCTTTGACGCCAAGCAATCCCGGCCAGGAGATCGCGCAGCGCGAGATTACGAGGTGGCTTGAAGACGCCTTCGAGGCGCGCCGCCAGCGGGTTCTCGTCAGTTCGGCACAGGTCAACCCCACAAAGTGGGCCTGCCTGATCCTGCAAGCCTTCTGTGCTCTTCTCGCGATCGCGATCGTTCATAGCGATAACCGATTGGCATCGGCGATCGCTCTTGGAAGTTTTGCGACCGGCGTGGCGGCATCCGTTCTGCTAATTCTCGCCCACGATCGGCCCTTCACGGGAGAGATCGCAGTATCACCGCAACCGTTGCTGCAAGTTATGCCGGAAGCCAAGGCCGCCGGCGGTGGATGATACAGGCAGAATGAGACGGGCAAATTCCGTCGCGCTGTGAGGCCCTGATTTGGTGACAGGCAAAACAGCGGCCTACGAGTCGTCCCTCTCATCGCGCAGATTGGACACAACGCGGCGGTTCTGCGACCTGCAGGCGTTGTCGGGGCAGTCGCGGACCAGCCTGTCCTTGCCGTAGCCCTTGGCCCACATGCGGTTGCGGTCTATGCCGCCGGCGGCGAGGTAGTTCATCACTGCATCGGCGCGCTGCTGCGACAGCGCTGTTTCGCTTGCGCCGGGATCGTCGGCGAAACCCTGCAGCTTGAGCAGCCAGCGCGGATACTTTGACAACCAGGCGATCTGGGTGTCGAGGG
Organism: Mesorhizobium sp. P2_B11; assembly: GCF_056404855.1. NCBI lineage: Bacteria > Pseudomonadati > Pseudomonadota > Alphaproteobacteria > Hyphomicrobiales > Phyllobacteriaceae > Mesorhizobium > Mesorhizobium sp. P2_B11. Next base: position 69,728 of record NZ_JBFUDF010000004.1, on the reverse strand, counting down.
TGGTCTTGGCGACAGAATCGAGCGCGGCCGAACCTTTCGTGAAATAGGTGCGGCGGCCGACATTGAGGATAAAATCCTCCTCGCTGCCCGGCTGCACGTTCTGGAAGCCGGCAATCTCGGCGTTGGTGACGTCGGGCGTGGGCGGCTTGGGTGTCAGTGTGTCGCTGGTCGAGCAGGATGCGCTCAGCACCAGCAGGCTGGCCGCGAGCAGCCGGCAAGCGTTTTCAGTCATGCGGTTCATGATGCGCCCAATCATTCGACAGTGGTGGAAGGGGGCGCCTGGTCGGCGATGTGCGGCAGGACCTCCACCGCGGTGCCGATCGGGCAACGCTGGTAGAGGTCGATGATGTCTTCCGGGAACATGCGGATGCAGCCGCTGGAAGCGTCGGTGCCGATGCTCCATGGCTCCAGCGTGCCGTGCAGGCGGTAGCCGATGTCGGCGCCGTCGCGGTAAAGATAGAGCGCGCGCGGCCCGAGCGGATTGTTGGGCGCGCCGCCTGCGATCATGGGCGGCAGCTCCGGCCTGCGCTTAAGCATTTCGGGGGGCGGGACCCATTGCGGCCAGAGCGCGCGGCGGTCGATCGTCGCGCGGCCGTACCATTTGAACCCCTCTTTGCCGACTCCGACGCCGTAGCGGATGGCGGTCTTGTTTTCCATGATGAGGTAGAGGAAATGGTGGCGGGTATCGACCACGACGGTGCCGACCGGCTCGCTGCTGAAATACTTGACGATCTGGCGATGCCATCGCTTGTCGATTTTGGCGAAGTTGGTCTTGCGATAGACAAAATTGTTGTCGCTGGCAGTACCGGCGAAATACGATTTTGCCACCGCCGCGGCTTGAACAACAGTTTCGGTTGCACTGGCCGCGACCAGCGCCAAGCCACCGATCACGACACCCCTGCGTGACAAAACCATCGGCAATCCCCCATGCCTTAAGCTGGTGGATCATAGTTGGGAATTATTTCGCCTCAAAGCGGAAAATGCGGCAGTTTGTCGGAAGCGGACCGGGCAGCGTGTGCTTCGGGTTCGGGGTGCAACATTAGGCGGTGCCATTTGCACGGATGGCGGCGAACCAACCATCCCGGCAAGGGCGCCAGATTGCTCACAACGTTGGCTCGCTACTTCGCGGCTTGGCAGCTTGCATCTCCGGAACGGTGAAAACCGGTACCTCGCCCGTGAAACCCTGGAGCTCAAAGGCGCCCGCCTTGACAACCGGCATCGATGCTCCTGCCGCAAAGCCGGGTCCAAGCACCAGGGCGATGCCCAGCTTCTTGGTCGTCGATTCGAGCCGTGCCGCGCGATTCACCGGGGAGCCGATCGCGGTGTAGTCGAAGCGCCGTTCGGAGCCGAAATTGCCTACCGAGCAGATGCCGGTCTCGATGGCGACGCCAATTTCGATGGAGCGATGGCCGTCCGCGGTGAAGGCGGCGTCTTCGAGCTTCACCCTCTCGATCAGGGCAAGGCCCGCCTCGAGCGCACGCTCGCGATGGTCGGGTTGGTCAAGCGGTGCGTTCCAGAACGCCAGCACCGCATCGCCCATGAACTTGTCGATGGTGCCGTCGCGCTTGAGGATCTCATCGGTCGCAATGCCGAGGAAATGGTTCACCACCTTGGCGATTTCCTGGGTGTCGAGCTGTTCGCTCATCGTCGTGAAGCCGCGTATGTCGCTGAGCAGGATTGTGATCTCGCGCTTCTCGCCGGACAGGATTGCCTCGGTGTCCGAGCTTGCAAGGCGCTGCACCACGGAGGGCGAAAGATATTGGGAGAACTGTCGCGTCAGGGTGGACCGCCGCTGCTCGCTGCGCCTGTACAGGACATAGCCTTCGAAGCCCGCAACCATGATCGTTGCAAGCGCCGGCTGCAGCGGATCATAGAGTGCGCCCTGCAGGCTGTATTCGAGAGCGCCGAACACAAACGGGGTGACGGCCAGCAGCGCGAGGGCGAGGGCGCCAACCACGACACGCCCGGCGAGCACTCCGGAAAGCCCGATGAAAACGACGGCACTGAGGAGAAACCAGAGCCGCTCGAGCATTCGCGCGTGCGTTGGCTCTGCCAGGTAGCGCCCGGCAAGCATCTGGGCGATCGCATCGGCGTGGATGTCCGCGCCCGGTCGCGCTGGATGTGTCGGCGTGGGCAGGTACTGCGTCAGTCCCACAGCCGACAGCTCGACAATGGCGATAGCGTTCTGCAGCCGCGGATCGCCATGGCCCGAAAGGATGGTGCTGGCAGACAGGCGGGGCGTATCGGTGGCGGTTTCCCAGAGGCGGATGCCCCCCTCCGGATCGAGCGGCACAATGGCGCCGGCCATCCTGAGTGCATCGAACCCGGCTGCATTCATCCGGGCTATGTAACCGTCCTGTCCGGCGTAAAGGCGCAGGAGTTCGAGTGAGAAGGACGGCCACAGCTGCACGCCTTGAGTGGTGTTGCGAATCCAGAGCAGCGGCACATGGCGCAGTACGCCGTCGGGATCGGGCAAGGTGCGAATCACGCCGAGGCCCCCGGCCGCGTTCGAGAATTCGGCAAGTGAGCCGGTCAGGCCGGTGAAGCCGGGAAGCGCATCCGGGACTTGCCCGACGATCGACCAGCCGGCTTTGGGCTCTGCTTCTGAAACCGTCGCTTCATTGCCCAGGCTGACGGCAAGCGCCGTCCGATTTTTGGCCAGCGCCGCGGCCAGGCGCTTGTCTCCGGCGATGCCCTCAGGCGAGGTGTCGGCTTCGGGGAGTACCAGCGCAAGCCCGACCACCGACGCGCCGGATTGGGTGATGCCATCGACCAGATCGGCCAAGAGGCCACGGTTCCAGGGCCATCGCCCATGTGCGTTGAGGCTGGCGTCGTCTATCGAGACGATCACGACGGGATTGCTCGTCGCCTCGCGTGGGGCGAGAAACTGGTAGAAGTCGTACGTCCGTTCGCGCAGGCGCGACAGCGGCCCGTCGAAAGCCAAATGGCAAGCGAGCAGCAAAAGAATGAGCACGAGACCGGATATCTTGCGCCTCACGGTCCACCGCCAATCAGCCCAACGCCTATCAGCCCAGCGCCAATCGGCAAAGGGGCTCATACCGGGCGCCCGCGCTCAATTGCAGAAGCGGGAGCAGCCATCGCCCTCGCCATCGTCCCTCCGCCCCCCGCTGCCCACAGGTGGCGTTGGGCTGTCAGGGAATTCTGTGACCACTCCTGGCAATGCGCCGTCCGTGGAGTCGCAGACTTTGAGCGAGCCGCCGAGTGCCGACGCACAAATTGCGCGTACGTCCAATCCAGGACCCGGTGCGCCTGGCAGGCCGGTGCCGGCTATCCGGTCGATACTGTCCAATATCGGGAAGGTGTCGATTCCACCGTAGCCGGCCAGCAGCTTGCCATCTTCCGATGTGCAGGCGTAGCCCGGGTTTGTGATAACCAGCCGTTTGCCATTGATCGTGCAGGTCATACGGCCGGCGCGCAGTATGCCGACGGTCTGGCCGGCTGCCACCAGCACTTCGATGATACCGCCCCTTGCCCCGAGCACCATGTGCGGCGTCGCAACCTGCATGACGCCCCGTTTCGAAACCTGGCCGCCATAAAAACGGGCCAGGCCGCTGTTCATGCCGATGTCGATCTTTCCCGATCCGGAGCCCGGATTATAGACGAATTCATCGATCGTCAGGCTGGTGTTCGGACCTATCTTGGCGCTCGATTCATCCCGGAACACCAGCATTCCAAGACCGGTGGGATCGCTGCGCAGCTGGTCGCCGAGTTCGACGCCGGCACCAACGTTCATTGTCCTACCGTTGTTGCGGACGATGTTGGTCTGATAGGCTGTCATCGATCCGACCGTCTCAGCGGCGGAGGGTGCAGCGAAGGCAAGGCAGGCGACAAGAGTGGCGATCAGACGGTACCTCATCGCGGCCCTTTCAATTGAGCGTCAACGTATAGCTCATGAGCATTTCGAACGATTTTCGGTCGCTGTCAGCGACGGCGAAGTTGGTTTCTCGATAGGCGAGATCAACGCTGATCTTCTGGGCTTCCGTCAGCTGAAAATCGCTTTCCGAGGCAATGCGCCAGAAGTCGCTCTTGATATTTGTACCGATGCCGACAGACAGATCAGGAGTGTCGCTGTGGCCGGCCGAGAAGGCGATCTGGTGCGACCATGCGAAAAGATCCGGTACGGTCATCAACAGGCCGCCATAGCGGACCTCGCCCATGTAGCTGCTGCCGATTTCGCCAGATCCTGAAGCGAAGTCATTCGAGCCGACAAAGCGCAGCCCGAGTGCCTGGCCATTGCGGAAGCGGTAGCTGCCGCCTGTCTCATAGAAGACCCTGCTATCGGCAAAAATGCCTTGCGAGGCGCTTAGATCGATGTAGCCGCCACCGGCGAAGAGGGTCGTCTCGACCGTCGGGCGAACGAGGAAACGTCCACTGAGGCCGACGCCGCTTTCGTGGATATCGCTGTCGAAACGATCTGTAACGGCAAACGCGGAAAGCAGCAGGCGGAGCGAATCGATGCCACTGTTGGGCAGCCCCTTGTCCCAGGTAACCGCTGCGTTGCCGTTGATAAAAGTCTTCTCGCTGCCCGGAACCGACAGGTCGTCCGTGAAAAAACCCTTGGTCGCCGTCAACGAGCCCGAAAGAACGAGGGCGTCGGCACTTGGCGTGCCGAGGTCCCACCGAACAAAGCCGTCGGCCCGCCCGTAGGGCGAGACGAGGCTGTCGTCGTCCTGCGCCCCGCCTGGCTCAAAATCGGTGAATGCGCTGAATACGCCTCCAGTCAGGGCGAGTTCCCAGGTGACGCCACGCAACGCGCGCTCGATGCGGGCCAGCAAGCGAACAGCTTCCTGCTGCTCACTTGCGGTCAGACCGCCGACTTCGATGCCGTACTGCACCTGCCGCCGGGCCAATTCATAGGACCCGACATGATAATACAACCGGCTGGCCGCAAGCCGGGCGCGCGCATCGCGAGGGTATTTGATCAGATACTGCTCGATTGAGGAGATCGCCTGATCGTATTGTCCCGCGTTGACCGCAACCGTGACGAACTGGGCGAGCGTTCCATTGTCGGCCGGACTGGCGATGCGGGCCGAAAATGCATCGTCATAGGCCGGAAAAAGACCCTGTGCGCCGGCCGGCAATACGCCGCTGAAAAGCAGCGCTGCGGCGAAGCCGAAGATCGTTCGAGCCCAAGATTGCATGCCGAGAACCCCACCCCCGAACCCGACTAGTGCGGAGGATTTAGCGCGACTACAAGAAAAAAGGCGACGGAACCGTCACCAGACCGCGCGAGCTTCAGCAGCTGTTGCAGCTGCGCAACAAATTTTCGGGTTCATTCCTATTTCGGCTACGCTGTTTGCCAAAACATCTTCTTATCGTTGCTGAACGTAATTGGAGTATCCGGCACCAGTGGCAAATAATTCAAACCCCTAAGTGGGACAAGATCTATGTTGTTTGCGCGATTCTGCGCGTATCCGGTCACCGAATGAGGCTTCAAGGCCACCCACGACTATCCAAAGGTCTTCCGTCGCGTTGCGCAAAGGGTCGGAGAGCTGAGGTGATTCCCACAACTTCGCTGAACGCGACGAGGTCAGCTCATTGCCCCCAAATTCCCAGGGGCGCGTCCCTGGACGCGCCTTGCTACAGGACGAGCATGGTGGCCAGCCACAACATCAGGCCCATGCCTACGATATCAGTCAAGGTGGTGAGGAAGATCGCCGAAGCGACAGCCGGATCGGCGCCGACCCGGCGCAGACCCAACGGGATCAGCACGCCGGAGATTCCGGACAAGAGGCACGCTCCGGACATGGCAAGCAGGATCACAAGTGCCAGCATGGGCGCTTGGGCCGCCGACTCCGGTTGCCTCGAGGCGTAGAACCACATCGCCGCAGCCGCAACAAGGCCGACGAGCAAGCCGTTAGCGATCCCGAGCGCTCCCTCTCTCATGACCAAGTGCAGCTTCGGTCGTTTGTCCACATCCCCCAGGGCAAGGCCACGCAGCGTCATAGCCAGTGCCTGGCAGCCGGTGTTTCCGCTCTGCCCGGCCAAGACTGGAAGGAACGCCGCCAGGGCGACGATCTTCTCTATCGTGCCCGTGAACGAACTGACCACGAATGCGGCCATGAAGGCCGTCAGGAGGTTCACCTGCAGCCACGGATGACGCTTCAAGAAGGCTGAAAACAGCGGCGTAAAAGAGCGCTCCTCCTTCTGGACACCTACCATCTGGCCAGGCTGGGCGGAAATTTCGATGATTTGCTGCTCGAACAAGCGCCAACCGCGAACCTGCCCGAGCAGCCGGTTCTCCGCGTCTACCACCGGGTAGACAGGGTAGTGACGCCGTACCGCTGCCTCGCATGCGTTGCTCAAAGGGAGATCGACATTGAGAGCGAACGGCTTGGGCAGCATGATATGATCGACAATGGCGTCCGGTTCGCTCAGCATCAGATCGCGCAGGACCACCAGGCCAACCAGTTTATCGCCCTCGTCCGTGACGTAGAGATAAGTGAGCTCGGTCGGCACCTGGGCGCGTCTGACAGCTTCAACCGCGGCAGCAACTGTCGTCCCGACAGGAACGCTGGCGGAAATCGGGTCCATCAGCTCGATGAGCGACTCGGGAATCGCGATATCCTCGCCACCGTCATGAGGCCCGATGGGCCGCATGTGCAGTGGCAAATGCTCGGCCACCTTACGGGCGTGCCCGTCGGGTAACAGCTTCAGTGTGTCGCGGATGAACTCGGGAGACTCTCTGGCGAGCAATTCAGCTGCGTCATCAGGTGCTCGGGCACGCAGCGTGCGCACCAACTTCTGAACGCCGGTCTCTTCTTTCATTTGCTATAGCCCCCGATTGAAGGTCACATAGTATGTAAACGAGCGGTACGGTATACAACTACCGGAGCGAATGCGTTCCCCGGATGGCTCAAAATGTCCTCCGCCGATTCTCTCGCCGCAAGATTGTTGTCGGCGACATTGATGTTCGATCGTGCGTCGTTGCTGGCGCTCGAGGCTTTGGCTGCCGAATCCGACCGTCGGGTCCTAAGGCGCGGTGAGGTCCTGGTTCGCGAAGGCGAGCCGTCGGACAGGTTCTTCGTCGTGCTGTCCGGTCGCTTTACGGTACACAAAGGAGATCGGCTTGGCTCGGTCGCCGAGATCGCACAGGGCGAACTAGTCGGCGAAATTGGTTTCTTTGCAGGGCTGCCCCGTACGGCCACTGTCCTTGCAGCGCGCGATTCGATCGTCCTTGAAATCAGTCGTAATCATTTCGAGAAGGCGGCCGAGGCTCTGCCGAACCTGAGAGAGGCGGTCACAATATCTCTGGCGCGCCGGTTCGCCACGCAAACTCCGATTTTGTCACGTCCCCAACCTGCCAAAATCCGAACGCTTGCCATCATTGCAGCTGGCGGAAGTCGCATCTCACCGGTTTTCATCGGGCACCTACAACAAGAGTTCGGCGCGGTCACGCGCGCTCAGTTCGTTTCCCGGCTTGACGTCCACGCGAAGTTCGCTGGTCGTCCGATCGACGACCAGCCGGTCCTTAACTGGTTGAACGAACTGGAGGCGCAAGCAGAATTCGTTGTCTACGTCGCGGATGAAGAACCTAATGAATGGACACGAGTCTGCATTCGCCAGGCCGATACCGTCCTGCTGCTGGCGAACGCGTCCTCCTCGCCTCGCTTGAACACGTCCGAGGAATTGGCGCTATCGGTCCATCCACCATCGACCGGTCGGCTTGTCCTAATTCACGACAATCGCTCGGCTGCGGTCTCCGGCACCTCTGCGTGGCTCGATGAGCGCCCCCATGTCGGCCAGCACCATCATGTTGCGCTGGAGGACGCGTCTGACATCCAGCGCCTGGTCCGATTTATCTCCTGCAAGGCACGTGGCTTCGTGGCGGCGGGGGGTGGGTCCCTGGGCAGCGCCCATCTGGGCGTTTACAAGGCCTTCGTCGAGGCGGGCGCGCTCTTCGACTATCTCGGCGGGACGAGTTCCGGAGCGGCGATGATGGCCGGCTTCGCAAGAGGGTTGGACGCGGAGCAGATCGACCGCGGCACGCACAACGTATTTGTCAAGAGTCGGGCGTTTCGGCGCCCCACCTGGCCGCGTTTCGCGCTTCTGGATCACAAGGCCTTCGATCGAGCCCTTCGGGAGGAATACGGCGACGTTCTGATCGAAGATCTTTGGCTTCCGTTCTTTGCGCTTTCGAGCAATCTGAGCAGCCGTCAGCCCCATGTCCACCGTCGCGGAAAACTCTGGCAAGCCGTTCGGGCATCCGGCTCGCTCCCGGGTGTCCTGCCTCCGTTCTTTACGGCTGACGGCGATATGCTGGTGGACGGCGCCATCATGAACAATTTGCCGCTGGAGCAGATGAGGGAACTCAAGACCGGCCCCAATGTCATCGTGAGCTTTGGGTCCAGTGCACCGCAAAAATACCACATCGACTATGACCGCATCCCCGGAAGATCGGAACTGGCGATCTCCCTGCTGAACCCTTTCGGCCGTGCCCGCCTGCCGCAGGTTCCGAGCATGCTTCAGGTTATTGCCGCGAGCATCCTGGCACACGGGCCGCAGGACATTGCCGTCGGCGACGAGGATGTCCTGGTCAGTCCGCAGGTTTCGAGCACCTTCATGGATTGGAGTCGGCATTCCGAGTTGTTTTCGGACGCCTACGACCGCACGGCGCAATGGATCGAGGAACGTCTCCGCCAGAACGACTCAGGGCTCCGGGCGGTGCTCGGTTGAGCAGGTCGGCGAGCGCATCGAGTTGATCGGCCGCAGGAACGACGACCGGCTGTCGGATTGCGAGAGCGGCGGGCGCCGAGAAAGGCGCCTCGTAATCCTGAATCGCAACGTCGCCAGGGATGACGACCACCGCCACACCGCGCCGCCCGATCGCGGTGCGGATCGCGGCCTCCAGCACCTCCGGTAGCTGCGATGGATGGGAAACCAGCTCGCAGACGATGCGATCCGGATATCCAGGTCGCGCGCCAGGCGCCGCACGTCGGCAACTGGCGCAACCGTGGCCTCCAGGACGGTCGTCGGCTATGTCCGCTTCGGGCTACCGCAAAAATGAACTCTATGACCGCGTTGAGGCGCGAAGCAGACATTCGGGTCCGCTCCCCTCAGGGCGCCCAGTTGCGCCCGCGACGAAGCCATTGACCGCCAACAGCAGCCAGGATCACGTCTGCTTTATGACTTCATCTCGACACGGATACCATGCAGGGTCTTGCTCGAAGCGTTGAGTACGCGACCCGCCGGTTGGGGCGCCATATGCACCACGAGACAGCCTTGGCCGTCCCAGGCCTGGACCGCCTGGATGACATCTCGATTGGGCGGCATCATGGTCCCATCCGGCGCGAAGTCGTGAATAGGGCCTTCCACCTGATCGAACACGAATACTGAAGGCCAGCGGTGGTGATGTGTCGGCTCTTCCTCGTCGGGCTGGAGGATCACCTCAAGCACACGTAGCCGGTCATTCTCAAACAATACCTTGTGGTTTGCGGGCGCCGCGATCACGGCGTCAAGGTTAGGGTCCCACTGCCGAGGGTCGGTCTGGTCGATCATGTTGGTGATCATGGCGTAATCTCCTCTCAGTTACACAGGCGGCCCTCACGCCGTCGCCACCGGTTGAATTGTGCCTTGCGCGCAGAACTGCTGCCCGTCCGCCAGTCGCGCATAGTTATGAACGATCTGATTCTCGTGATCTTGAACCTGCACGACGAAGTTGCCGCCTTGCTCGGTCCAACTCATGATGAAAAGTCCGGGTCGAACGCCGGTCAGATTGGTCTGAACCACCTCGTCGATCTCGGTAGCGCCGATCGTCGCCTGCACCCGCAATTCGGTAGGCGACAGGACCGTCAACCTCGGTACGAACTGTCCGAACGAGCAATCAAAAGTCTTCCCGACGAGCGAAGTCGGAGCACCACTGGTCGTAGCCATCCTAATCCTCCTTGATGATTTTGCGAAATCAGGCACGCTTGGCCGATGTTCGGCATAGATGCCGAAACCCTGCAATTCTTCAATCTTTGGAGCGCTCCAAGTTCAATTTCCAACAATTGAGGCTTGGCGTCAAGAAAAAACTTGGAGCGCTCCAAAAAATTGTCTAACTGAGGGAAATGAATGCTTCCAAAATGCCTACGCTCGCCGATGTCGGCAGGGTCGCGGGGGTCTCCCGCGGTACTGTCTCCAACGTATTCAACCATCCGGACCTGGTGCGGTCCGATCTGCGCAAGCGCGTCGAGGCCGCGGCGCGGCAGCTTGGTTACGATGGCCCCGACCCGAGAGGACGCGTGCTGCGCGACGGCAAGTTCAACGCCATCGGCCTGATCCCCCCGGGTGCTTACGCCATTGCCGACATGATCAGGAGCCCATATCTGCGGGAGCTGGTGCTTGGCGTTTCGCTTGCTTGTGACGAGGCTGGAGCGACACTGAGTTTGGTCAACGGTACGGACGAAACGCGCACCTCCACCATTCGCGAGGCCCTGGTTGACGGCTTCATCCTGGGCCATAGCGCAGACATCGAGTTGATCGCTTCTTTGCGGCGCCGGCGGCTGCCCTTCGTCATCCTCGAAAGCGATGCCGGTCCGGACGTCAATTCGATCCGGATAGACGGCAGAAGCGGGGCTCTGGCGGCCATCAGGCACCTCGCTGCTCTTGGACATCAGCGTTTTGCAATCCTGTCCATTCGGCGCACATCGGGGCCCCCCATCGTCCATTTGCCGGGCAATGCCCCGCGCGCAATCTCTGCCGGTTTTCAACTCGATCACGAGAGACTCTTCGGCTTCGCCCAGGGTTTGGCTGAGCTCGGTCTGTCAATCGACAATGTCCCGATCATCGAGACGACTCCAGGGGAGCCTTCGGCAGGAGCGGTCGTATTCGACCGGGTTCCGCAAGCAACGGCGATCTTGACTATGTCGGACTGGCAGGCAATCACCGTCCTGGACGAAGCGCGTCGGCGCAATATCAAGATACCCGAGCACATGTCGGTCGTCGGCTTCGATGGCACCGCAGAGTCTTCGCGCACCACGCCTCCGCTCACGACAGTGGCCCAAGACATTGTCGGGAAGGGGAGACTTGCCGCCACGACGGTGTTTGCAAACGGCGCCCCGAGCCAGGTGATCATACCGGTCGAACTCTTGGTCCGCGGCTCGACCGCTCGACCGCGGGGTTAGGTCGGGCCATCTCTTACATCGTCGTGATGCACAGTGCGCAACCGCGACCTCCAGCGTGGTCGCCGTCAAAGTCTGCTTTTAGTAGTTAGCAGGACGGGGTTCTACAGCCGCTATGAGGCGCGAAGCGGACATTCGGGTCCGCACCCCTCAGGACGCCCAGTCGCGCCTGCGGCGAAAGCCATTGACGCCGAACAGGTAGAGGGCAGACCGGCATCGGAGCTGCCCCTGCGACTAAAATCTCAACACCCAGGCTTCCACTTTTCCCTTGCCTTTGACTTCGATAACGCCGCGCGGTTCGAAGATGAATTGGTCCTTGAGCTGTTCGTAGACGGCGCGCGTCACCTGAACAGAGTCGGGAACTCCACCCGACTCCATGCGGCTCGCCAGGTTCACTGTGTCACCCCATAAATCATAGATGTACTTGCTCTTGCCAATGACGCCGGCGACCACTGGCCCGCTGTTGACGCCAACCCTGAGCTTCATCGAGACGTTGTGTTCCATCGCGTGCTCGCGGGTAATGTGGACCATGCGGATGGCCATGCGGACCATGCGCTCGGCGTGGTTGGCCACCGGCACGGGTAGGCCGCATACCGCCATATAGGAGTCGCCCACCGTCTTGATCTTCTCGATGCCGAGATCATTGGCGGCAACGTCGAAGCGCGTGAAGAGTCCGTTGAGCAGCATCACGACATCGTGCGGCGGCATTTCCGATGTCAGTGCCGTGAACCCGACCAGATCTGCGAAGGCGACGGTGACCTCGGCAAAGCCGTCGGCGATCCTCTCCTCGCCGGCGCGCAGCCGATTGGCGATCGGTGCCGGCAGGACGTTGAGCAGCAGCTGCTCGTTCTCGCGGTTCTTGGTCTCGATCACGGCATTCTTCTGGCGCAGATCCTCAACCATGCCGTTGAAGGCCGAGCAGAGTTCGCCAATCTCGTCGCGCGTGCGGACCGGCACGCTGGTCGCATAGTCGCCAGCAGAGAAGCGTTTCACCCCGGCCGTGAGATCGCGGAGCGGTCCGAGCAGCGCGCGCGAAAGCCAGGCGGCGGTGGCGGTGACCACGAGCATCGCCAGTCCTCCGACCAGCAACAGATCCCGGCGGAGCTCGGCGATCGGTGCGAAGGCCTCGGCGCTGTCGATCTTGGCGACGACAGCCCACTTGAGATCGGAAATCGCGAGCGGTCCCCATGAAGCGAGCGTCGGGACACCACGGTATCCGATGATCTCGCCCGTGCCCTCGACACCGGCGAGCGCGGCACGGGAGGCTTTGGTATCGACGCGCTGATGCAGCACTGGTGTCCCGTAACGCTGAATGACGGCGATCTCCTCGTCCGAAGTGCCCACGGATTTGAGATCGGCGAAGAAGCTGTCCCGGTTCTCGTAGAACGCCCGCGGGCCAGAGCGCACCAGATAATCGGGTCCGACGAGATAGGCCTCACCCGTGTCGCCGAACCCTTCCTGCCGCCAGCGGCGGTTGCCGGTGACGACGTTGTCGATCTCATCATTCGACAATTGCGCGACCAGCACGCCGATGACGACGCCCTGGGCAATCACCGGTGCTGCCATGAAGGCGATCGGCGCGCCACCTGATGGCGCATAAGAGGCGAAATCTACGAGGCAGATGGCTGACGGGTCTGCGATCTGCGCGCAGCGGGCGACGGCGGCCGCGACGTTGGTGCTGCGGTACGGACCCAACTGAAGAGACGTGGTGAAATCCACCTCCTTCTCGACCGTATAGATCAGGCGACCTGATTTGGGATCGGCAATCATGAAATCGAAAAAGCCGAACGTGGTAGCCGCGGCGCGCATCAATGGATGATAGATGGCATGCAGCCTAGAGTATTCGCTTCCGTCGCCGGCGTCGTCGAGAAGGTTGCGCCGCTCCGCTGGGTTGGGATTGTCCACAATGTAGTGATACTGCAGATAGTAGGGGGCGCCGTCGACCGGCAGGTAGTCCGACAGGGCCGGTTCCCTGCCCAGGGTGCGCGTTATTCCGGGGATGAAGTTCTCAGCGTACCAATCGCCGACCTTCTGCCGCAGGTCAGGCGGCGCGCCTGCCCGGTCGAGCTGGTCGACCGCGGTTCGGAACTCCCGTGTCGCATCGACCACCATCTTCGAAGTGGCAAGCAGGCGCAGTTCCGCCTCGATCGTGCGGAAGTAGGTTTCGACCTGGCGCGTCTTGGTCTGACGGGCGGCCGTGAGTTGGTCGAAGACTGCTTTTTCGAGAGCGTCGCGGGCGCGGAAGTAACCGAGCGCCCCTGTGACCATGACCGCGATCGCACCAAGAAGGACAAGGGTTGTAAAAAGCTTTGCAGCCAAGCCCCAGCCCGCGGGGCTGGATGAGCCGGTCACATCTGAAGAAGACATGTGATCTTGCTTTGCTTTTGCATCAGGTCTTCGGAAACAGGAGCGTCCGCGCGGCGCCGGACAGCAAGCCAGGATCGTGTTTCATCTGTTTTCCCCCTCTCCCTTGCATATGCATAGCAAATTTACGGCGAAACGTGTGCAGGAATGCGTTGTCGATTTGCCGATGGGACTGCACGGCAAAGCGAGCACTGCCGCGCGCTTCGAGACGTCCGTGAGCCTCCGTTGAAGTCGATCGAGACCATCGCCGGCAAGAAGGCCGCGCTCATCCCGTGGAATGGACGAGGCCGGCGCAGCCACGTGAGAAGCCTCGGGGCTAGGTTCGGGCTGCCGCCCGCGCTGGCGTTTGTTTAGGGCGTCTGGCGAGACTTTCAAACTCAGACAACGAAAAAGAGCCGGCGCTATGAAACACCGGCTCCCTCTAGGTCGATAGCCTGGCGCAGGGGCAACCTCCAAGTCACCCCATGCCATCTATCGCAGGCGCGCTGGTTAGGCGCGCGATAAGTCAGATTAGCTGCCCGAACCGGAAGCGCAAGTGCCGATGCCCGAGTTGTCCATGGCGGTGCAAAGGCCGGTGAAGCGGCCAGTGACCCAACCACCAATGCCGATGATGAACCCGATAGATGCGACCGCGATAATGCCGATGAGGATCGAATATTCGACCATGGCGGCGCCGTTTTCGTCGTCGCGGAACTGCTTGAGAAGTTTCGTCATTTGTCTAACCCCTGTTTACCCATTACCCGGACAAAGGTGCCCCTGTAGGTGCTCATCCCCCAGTCCCGATGCTGATCGTCTTCCTCGAAACGGGGACGAGTCAACTATCGTTTAACGAATGGTTAACCTTTGGATGCTTTGGGCACAGTTCGTTTTACAGCTAAATATCTGTGAACAATCATAAATTTCTGACTTAACCATAAGTCGCAGTTGATTTGCGACCAATGCGTGGGCCCTAAGTCCCAGATATATCCAGTTATTTAGCGAGGGCTAATCTCATGAACTCGCGATCAAGGGAGGGCATTGCCATGGACCGCAACTTCGCGCGTGCGCTTCAGCGACGATGAAGGGCGTACCCTGGTGAACTTCCGCCGCTAGGTGAAGCCGAGTGCCACGAAATAGACGTCGTGCAGCCGGCGGCTGATGGCCGGGCGCTGGGACGCCGGACTGTCGATGCTGCCATGGTCCAGATGGTGAACAAGTACCGCCGGCCGAGAGGCACGGAGCCGTTGCGGCAGAAGCCCGCCTAGCGCGTATCCAAAGTTGAACGGCGACCGATGCGGGTTGGGCGAGCAGGTACTGCCAGCTTGCGAAGACAGGCTATCATTGTGTCCATGGAAGATGCACACAACTCCTTTGGCCCGTTCGTGCTCGACGGCACGGACCGTTTGCTGCGCCTGCGATGGCCAGCACGACCATTGCCGGTTCGACTTCGCGGCGGGGTAGTCAGCGCGGCTCTACTCTGCGGCCGAAGCGGTCAGGCCCAAACCCGATCGCCAGCCGAGCGCCGGCGCGATGGCCTCGATGAAATCGTGGATGATCTGTTCATATTCATGCAGCGCGAAATCGTAGGGCAGTTCGAGCCGCAATTCGTCCACTTTGGCCAGGACCGGATCGTTGGCAAGTTGCTCCAATATCTGTTCGGACGTGCCGACAATGTCGCGGGCAAACAGCGTGCGGCGTTCGCCATGCGCCTTCAAGGTGCGCTCGTTGCGTCCGGCCGCATAGTCGGCATAACGTTTGCGCGTGCGTGCGTCGGCGCTGTCGAAGGGCACGATCACCCGGCCCAGGGCCACGCGGCCTTGCCTGTCGCTTTGCTGAGCAAAGAAGGTCTCCAGCTGGTGCAACTGGGCTTCGAAGAAATTGTCCGTACCCTCGCCGGAGGTGACATTGCCGATCAGCAAATTGAGGCCGTTGCGGCCCGTCCACTCCACCGATCGTAGCGAGCCGCCGCCATACCAGATCCGGTCGACAAGGCCGGGCGCGTGCGGCTGCAGGCGAGGGCGCACGCGGCCGCCGGGAAATTCGATGATCGCGCCAGGCTCGCCGATCGGATCGCCGCGCAAATTGTTGACGAAGCGCAGCACGCGCTCATGCGAGAAATCGAAATTGCGCCAATCGCCGTCGAAGACAAGCGGTCCGAGAACATCGGCATGCGGCGGGAAGCCGGCGCTCAGACCGACATTCAGCCGGCCGCGCGACAGCACGTCCACCGTCGACAGGTCCTCAGCCAGGCGGTAGGGGCTTTCATAGCCGATTGGGATCACCGCCGTGCCGAGCTCGATGCGGCTTGTGCGCTGTGTGGCGGCGCCCAGAAAGGCGGCCGCCGACGAAATGCCGGGCTCAAGATGGCGCTGCCGCACCCAGGCGCCGTCATAGCCGAGCCGCTCGCCGAGCTCGAAAAGAAGCAGCGTCTTTTCAAGACCTGAATGCGGATCGCTGTCCGGATAGTTGCCCGGCGTGAGGAAGGCGACCTTGCGGATGTTGCGTGCGATTGACGTCAAGGCTGCGGTTCCTTGTTGGGCATGATCTTTTCCGAAAACCGGGTCCCACTTTTCGGGATCATGCCTCCCTTAGTACTTCTTCAGCCCGGGCGGATTGGTCCGCGACTGCGCGATCTGCTCGGCGGTCAGGCTCCATCGAGCGAGCGCCTTGCCATAGGTTCCGTCCTTGATGGTCTCGTTGAGCGCTGCGGTGATGATTTCGGCGATGCCGCTGTCTTTCTTGGTGGTGACGCCGACATCGGTCGTCAGCGGCCAGCCGGCATTGACGGTTCCGACCGACCGGGTTTCGCCGGTCAGCGCTGCCTGATAGGCCTGAGCCGAATTCATCGAGAAGATCGTGTCGGCGCGGCCGGAGCGGATCGCCAGGCTGGCGGCAGCG
The DNA here is from genome assembly GCF_056404855.1 of Mesorhizobium sp. P2_B11. Lineage (NCBI taxonomy): Bacteria > Pseudomonadati > Pseudomonadota > Alphaproteobacteria > Hyphomicrobiales > Phyllobacteriaceae > Mesorhizobium > Mesorhizobium sp. P2_B11. Next base: position 53,364 of record NZ_JBFUDF010000004.1, on the reverse strand, counting down.
GTATCATCGAGATAGATGATCTCGACCGGCTTCAGCCCGGCTTCGACATCCCGCCTGCTCCACTCCAAGATGATCTTTTCCTGGATCGTGCCGGCATCGGTGATGACGCGCAGCCCGGCAATGTCTTTCGGTTCCTTGATCGCCGTGATCGGGCTGTCATTCCTGACATAGAAGCCGTGCAGGCCCTGCCGGTAGCTCGAGAAATCGAACTTCAGCTTGCGCTCTTCGGTGACGCCGACATTGCTGATGACGGCATCGTATTTTCCGGACGCCAGCCCGAGCGGCCAGTCTTCCCAGGCGACAGCGACGAGATTGAGTTTTCGGCCGAGCTTGTCGGCAATCAGCTGGGCGATGTCAGGATCGGCGCCGATGACGGTCGCCGCATCGGTGGCATAGGTGGCAACCGGCGGCGTGCCGCCGGGGGCGATGCCAACCGTCAAGACGCCGTCCTCGACGAATTTGAAGCGCGCCGGGATCGACGCAATCAGAGCCGGATCCTTTTCCGCGCGAGGCCGTGCCGATTGTTCCGGGCTGAGGTCGAATGGCTCCGACGCGAGCGTCAGGAGAGAGGATGCCAGAAACGCGCAAATGCCGATGACGGCAGGGATCGCTTTGCTTCTTAGGAACATTGGACTTCCAGTCTTGGCGGTGTTGTGTGGATACGTCCTCGGCTCAGCCGAACGATCGAGAAGGCGGACGCCGATGGCGTCCGCCTCAAATGTGTTCCGGCTCAGCTGTTGGGCTTCGGCAGGCCGGGCGGGTTGGTGTGCGACTGGTCGATGGCCTCGGCGGTCAGGCTCCACCGCTTCAGCACCTCGCCATATTTGCCGCTGGCGATCAGCTCGTTGAGGGCCAGCGTGATGGCGTCGGCGAGACCGCTGCCCTTGCGCGTCGCCACCGCGATCTCGGCGGTCAGCGGCCAGCCGCCGCTGACGATGCCGACCAGCTTGGTCTTGCCGCTGACGGCTGCGGAATAGGCGAGCGTGGCGTTCGGATTGAACTCCGCATCGGCGCGGCCCGACTGGATGGCGAGCTGGCTCGCGGCGGAATCGTCATAGTACTGGACCTCGACCGGCTTCAGCCCGGCCGCGACATTCTGGCGATCCCACTCGAGCAGCACCTTTTCCTGATTGGTGCCGGCGCCGGTGATCACCCTCAAGCCGGCGACATCCTTCGGCTCCTTGATCGAGGTGATCTTGCTGTCGGCCTTCACGTAGAAGCCGAGCACGTCCTGCCGGTAGGTCGAGAAGTCGAACTTCTCCTTGCGCTCTTCCGTCACCGTCACATTGCTGATGACAGCGTCATATTTTCCGGAGGCAAGACCGAGCGGCCAGTCGGCCCAGGCGACCGGAACGAGGTCGAGCTTCAGCCCTAGCGTCTCGGCGATCAGCACGGTGATATCGGGATCGGTGCCGACCGGCGTCTTGGCATCGGTCGCGTAGGTGCCGACCGGCGGATCCCACGGGTGGGTGGCGACGGTCAGATATCCCTCCTTGGCGAACTTGAAACTCGGCGAGATCGCCGCCGCCGCCTTGTCGCTCTTTTCGGTGTGAATGCGGCCCGGCTGCTCCGGGGTGAGATCGAATTCCGCGGCCTGGGCGATGGAGGCAAAGGCAATGGCCGATAGGACCGCGCCGAAGGCGAGGGACAGAGGTTTCCTGTACAAAGTCATGGGTTCTCTCCTTGCATGATGGACGTGCGGGGTCGACGCTCCCTGATGGGGAGCCTGGAAGCCGGCGGTTCGCACATGGCGCCGGCGCGTTTTCCTGAATGTTTTGCGCGCTAGAGAACCTTGGCGAGGAACTCGCGCGTGCGTTGGTGGACGGGCGTGGTGAAGACCCTGGCCGGCGTCCCGACCTCGAGGATCTTGCCGCCTTCCATGAAGACGATTGTGTCGGCGACTTCGCGGGCGAAACCGATCTCATGGGTGACGATCACCATCGTCGTGCCCGAGGTCGCCAGCTCCTTGATGACATCGAGCACTTCGCCGACGAGCTCGGGATCGAGCGCCGAGGTCGGCTCGTCGAAGAGCAGCACCTTCGGCTTCAGCGCCAGAGCCCTGGCGATCGCAACGCGCTGCTGCTGGCCGCCGGACAGATGGCGCGGATAGGCGTCAGCCTTCTCCGGCAGGCCGATGCGGGCAAGCAGGTCCCGCGCCAGCGCGATCGCCTCGTCGCGTGCGACGCCCTGCACCGAGACAGGCGCTTCGATGATGTTTTCGATCACCGTCAGATGCGGGAACAGGTTGAAGTTCTGAAACACCATGCCGATGGCTGAGCGACGCCGGCGGATCGCCGCTTCCTTAAGCTCGTAAAGCGTATGTCCGTCGCGGTGGTAACCGACCAACTCGTCATCGATGGTCACGAAGCCGGTGTCGGTGCGCTCGAGATGGTTGATGGTGCGCAGCAGCGTCGACTTGCCGGCGCCAGATGGGCCGATGATTGCCGTCACCGAGCCGGGCGCCAGATCGAGATCGACGCCGTCGAGCACCGTCAGTGAGCCAAAACTCTTGGAGACGTCGCGGATTTCGATGCGCCCGACCCCGCGCCGCGCCAGTTTTTCGCCTGCAGTCACCAGCGGCTTGCGAACCGTGGTCGCAGGCGCCGGGACAAAGGGCCCCGGAGTGGCCACTGGTACCGACCGACGCCCGGACAGGAAGGCAAAGAGGCTGGGCAGCAGCGGGCCGGACGGCGTGCGCACGGCGCCGCGCGAAAAGCGCCGCTCGATGCCGAGCTGGATGATCGACAGCACGCTCATGATGATGAGGTACCAGATGGTCGCCACCATCAGCAGCGGGATCACTTCCAGATTGCGCTTGTAGATGACCTGGACGGTGTAGAAGAGCTCGGGCAAGGCCAGCACGTAGACCATCGAGGTCGACTTGGCCAAGCCGATCATCTCGTTGAAGCCACTGGGCAGGATGGCGCGCATGGCTTGTGGCAAAACGATGCTCAGCGCCTGCCTGCGACGCGACAGGCCCAGTGCCGCCGCCGCTTCATGCTGGCCCTGGTCGACGGAGAGAATACCGCCACGGATGATCTCGGCCGAGAAGGCGGCCTGGTTGAGGCTCAGCCCCACCACCGCTACCCAGAACGGGGTGAACATCTCGACGGTGTTGTACTGCGCAAACAAAAGGCCGGTGAACGGCACGCCGACATCGATGGTCGGGTAGAGATAGCCGAGATTGTTGAGGACGAGCAAAAGCACGATCAGCGGGATGGAGCGCAAGAGCCAGATATAGGCCCATGAGACACCGGACAGCAGCGGCGAGGCGGAGACGCGGGCGAATGCGAGCAACGTCCCCAGGAAAAAGCCGAGGGCCGAGGCGAGCACGGTCAGAAGCAGCGTGCGGCCAAGGCCGACCAGCACCGGCTCGGACAGGAAGAAGCGGGCAAAGACGTCCCAGCCCCATCGCGGATTGGTCAGGATGGATTGCAGCGTGAAGAAGATCAGCACGACGGCGACGACCGTACCGACGACGCGCCAGGGATGCCTGGCCGGTACCACCCTGTACCCCTGACGATCCGCAGTGAACGGTATGGTCCTGGGAGAAACTGCCTCGCCTATGTCGGCCGTCACTGTCATGGATCGCCATCGCTCCGATAGAGGGGAATTTCAGAGAATTACTTTATAAGCAAAAGTAAACTCAGGTTACGTTAGCGAGCTTAGGGTAAATTTCACGGCATTCGTTTTTATATTTTCAAAGATTCTGAGTTATTTCGTCTATGCTATTCGATCTTAACGGGTCGTAGTCGCGACCTGATCAGCTGATCAACTAGCCTTGCGCTCGAACGCATTGGGTCCAAACTCCTGCGTCAGCGCGCTGATGTCCTTTTCGAAGGTCAGCGTGCCGTGGATTTCGGGATCGACGCTGGTGTCGAACAGCGCGGTATAGCCATTGTTGAGATAGAGGCCGGCAGCCTCCGGCTGGCGGAAACCTGTGGTCAGATAAAGTCGCGTATAGCCCTGGCGCGCCGCCTGCAGTTCGAGTTCGACGAGCACCGTGCGGGCAAGGCCCTGGCGGCGCAGGTCGATGTGTGTCCAGACGCGTTTCAGCTCGGCGGTGCGCTCGTCATAGCGCTTGAAGGCGCCGCCGGCGATTGCTGTGCCGTCGCGCGTCAGCAGCAGAAAATTGCCGTTGGGCGGCGCGAACAGTTCGGCGGGATAGCGGCGCATCTCCTCGCCGGGCTCACCGAAATAATTGCCGTAGCGAGTCGTGTATTCCCAGGTCAGGGCTTCGATGAGCGGGGCGGCGCGCGGATCGAGCGGCGTCGTGTAGAGAAAGCTGTCTGTCATGGCTTAGGCCCTGTTGCCGGCTCGCTTGTCCGCGGAGCCTCGTTGGCGGCGAGATAGTCCTGCACCAGCGCCACCCAGTAGCGTGCGGCGTCAGGCAGGATGTCGTCGTTGAAATTGTAGTTGGGGCTGTGCAGGTCGGCGCTGTCGCCGTTGCCGATGAAAAGATAGCTGCCCGGCCGCGCCTCGAGCATGAAGGCGAAATCCTCGCTGGCGGTAATGACGGGGAAATTCGTCTCGATCCGCTCGGCGCCGAAATGCCGGAGCGCCACCTGGCGGGCGAACTCGGTTTCCTCGGGGTGGTTGATCAGCGTCGGATAACCGCGCGGATAGTTGACCTCGGCGGTCGCGCCATAGCTTTGCGCCTGTGCCTCGGCAAGCGCGATGATGCGCGTCCTGATCTGCTCGCGCACCGTCTTGCTGAAGGTGCGGATGGTGACCTTGAGCTCGACGCTGTCGGGGATGACGTTGGCGGCGATGCCGCCATTGATGGTGCCGACGGTGACCACCGCCGTCTCCAGCGGATCGACATTGCGCGACACGATCGTCTGCAGCGCCATCACCAGCGAGGCGGCGGCGACGATGGGGTCGACGGTTTGGCTCGGCCGTGCGCCATGACCGCCCTTGCCGACGATGCGGATGATGGCGAGGTCGACGGAGGCCATGGCCGGGCCGCTGAGGAAGGCGAACTGGCCGGCCGGCACGCCTGGCCAATTGTGCAGGCCGAAGACGGCGTCGACCGGAAAGCGTTCGAACAGCCCGTCCGATATCATCGCCCTGGCGCCGGCGCCGCCTTCCTCGGCCGGCTGGAAGATCAGCCGCAGTGTGCCGGAAAACTTGCGCGTCTCGGCAAGATGGCGGGCCGCTGCCAGCAGGATCGCGGTGTGGCCATCGTGCCCGCAGGCATGCATCACGCCCGCATTGGTGCTGGCATAGGACAGGCCGGTCGCCTCGACGATCGGCAAAGCGTCCATGTCGGCGCGGATGCCGATGCTTTTCTCGCCGAGCCCGTTGCGCAGCGTGCCGACCACGCCGGTGCCGCCGATATTTTCCGCGACCTCATAGCCCCAGGAGCGCAGCCGATCGGCGACGAGTGCCGCGGTCTTCTTCTCCTGATAGGCCAGCTCCGGCTCGCTGTGCAGCTTGCGGCGCAGCGCGACGAATTCGTCCGCGTGATCGAGGATCGCCGCTTCGGATGCGATCGAGCGCGCAGGAGCCTGAAAGGTCATCAGGCGGCTTCCTCGGTGGCCGCGGGAGAGGCTGCCTGCGCATAGCGGCTTTCCTTGAACGGCAGGCCGAGATGATCGCGCAGCGTCGTGCCGATCTGCGTGCGTGCGTGACGGCCGCGCTTTTCCAGAATGGGCAGCACATGCGTTTCGAAATCGTCGAGACCGGACGGGATGACCTGGAAGCCCAGCACGAAACCGTCGGCCGCTCCACCGTCCACCCAGCGGATCAGCTGGTCGGCGATCTTTTCGGGCGTGCCGATGAACTCGTTGCGCGACGTTGCAGCATCCAGCGCGACTTCGCGCAGGGTCAGTTTCTTCTCCCTGGCGACGCGTTTGATGCGGTCGGTGGTGGAGCGGAAATTGTTCTTGCCGATGTCGCCCAGCTCCGGGAACGGCTCGTCGACCGGATAGGCGGTGAAGTCGTGATGGTCGAAGAAACGGCCGAGATAGAGCAGCGCCTCGTGGATGCTGACGAGATCGCGTATCTCGCGATATTTGCGCTCGGCCTCTTCTTCCGTCGAGCCGACAATCGGCGCGATGCCGGGGAAGATTTTTATGTGGTCGGCCGAGCGGCCGTGCGCCACGGCACTTTCCTTCAACCGGCGCGACAGCTCGCGGTTTTCCTCGAAGGCGGCGGCATTGGCGAACACCGCATCGGCATGCTGGCCGCCGAGTGAGATGCCGTCATCCGAGCCGCCGGCCTGGAACAGCACGGGCTGTCCCTGCGCGGAGCGGCCGAGATTGAGCGGACCTTCGGCCGAATGGAAGCGGCCCTTGAAGTTCAGCCGGTGCATCCTGGAGAAATCGGCGTAGCGGCCGGCCTGGCGGTCGCGCACGAAGGCGTCGTCGTCCCAGGAATCCCACAGGCCCTTGACGATCTCGATGTGCTCGGCGGCGATCTCGTAGCGCAGCGCGTGTTCGGGATGCTTGTCGCGGCCGTAATTTTTTGCTGAGCCTTCGAGCGGCGAGGTCACCGCATTCCAGCCGGCGCGGCCGCCGCTGACGGTATCGATCGATCCGAACTGCCGCGCCACAGTGAACGGATCGCTGTAGGAGGTCGACAGCGTGCCGACGAGCCCGATGCTCTTGGTCGCCACCGCCAGCGCCGACAACAGCACGATTGGTTCGAAGCGGTTGAGGAAATGCGGGATCGACTGCTCGTTGATGTAGAGCCCGTCAGCGACGAAGGCAAAGGCGATGCCTGCCGCTTCCGCCTGCTGGGCGATGCGCACGTAATAGTCGAAATTGGTGCTCGCATCGGCAGGCACGCTCGGATGCTTCCAGGCGTTCATGTGCCCGCCCGGGCCTTGCAGCATGATGCCGAAGGGAATTCGCTGATTGCTCATGACGGCAGGCTCCTTGGATTGTTTGCTCAGGCTGCGGCCGCCGGCCGCTCGCGCACCAGCATCTCGGCGGTGGCGAGGCGCCACAGGCCGCCGACGGCCGGCTCGACGATGAATTCCGAGTTGCCGGAGCGCGCATGCAGGCGGTCGAGCTCGGAGCGGACCTGGTCCGGCGTTCCGGCGATCACGCTCGGCCGCTTGGCCTCGATGCTGTAGTCGGCGGCGCCCAACTGGCGGGCATAATCCTTTGCCTGTTCCTCGCTGCCGACAGTGACGCTCTGGGCACCGGGGACATGCACCTTGAACAGCTTGATCTTGTCGGCCTGCGCCTCGGCCTCGCCTGAATACTCAGAGACGATGACGGAGACTGCGATGATCGGCGCGCGACCGGTCTGTGCCCGGTAGGCGGCGACGGTATCGTCGAGCAGGTCATCGTCGCCATTGAGGTGGCGGGCGAAAACGAACTCCCATTGGTGCGCCGCTGCAAGCAGGGCGCTCTCGACGCTGGCGCCGAGCAGGAACCGCTGCGGCGCGACCGGCGGACGCGGTGTGGCGCTCAGCCCTTCGACCGGGCCGGCGCCGTCGAGATAGGCGCCAAGCTCGGCGATCTGCGCGCCGAAATCTCGGCTGCGCGCCGGATCGTTTCTGCCTTGCAGGGCGCGCGTCGACAGCGGCAGGCCGCCGGGCGCCTTGCCGATGCCGAGATCGACGCGGCCGGGCGCCAGCGCGCTCAACAGATGAAAATTCTCGGCGACCTTGTAGGGGCTGTAGTGCTGCAGCATGACGCCGCCGGAGCCGATGCGGATGCGGCTGGTGTTGGCGAGCAGATAGGCGATCAGCACTTCCGGCGAGGAGCTCGCAAGCTCGGAGGCATTGTGATGTTCGGCCACCCAGAACCTGCGGTAACCGAGCCGTTCGGCAAGTTGCGCCAGCGCAACCGTCCGCTTCAGCGCGTCGGTCGCGCTTTCGCCGCTGGCAAGCGGGCTCTTGTCGAGGAGGCTGAGTGCATAAGCCATGAGATCTCCACCGTCGGCCGCGCGGCGGCCACATGTTCACTGGGGGAGATCATAGTTGGTATAGTCTATAGATTTTATAGACTACATGCCAAGTTTCAGCCTTTGAGAGAAAAACCCGTTCCTGTGTGACGTCGGCTTTGGAATGCGCGACCTGCATGAAGAGTTCGCATCATCGCCCGTTCTAGGGATGCGGCGGAGGGATCAGGTCGCGGGCGACGAGCGCGTCGATGATCCGCTCAGCGCCGGACACGAACTGGCGGCCATTGGCCTCGCCAGAGGCGTGAGGGGAGGTCTCGCCGGCCGGCAAGATCAGCACGGGCAGCGCCTGATTGGTCTCGCCGACAAGATCCACCACTGCGGCGCGCGGCCTGGGGAAAGCGATCCGTCTGATGTCGATCGTATCGGCAAGCCCGGGAAACGAGGTCAGCACGCCTTCCACCAGCGCAGAATGACGACAGAAGAAGCGCTGCCCCGGAAATTTGGCGTCTTCGAAATCCGGGGTGAGCAGGAACAGGACGGTCTTGTCCGGGTTGGCGGAGGTCAACGGCGTTTCCACTTCGAATGTGCTTTCAGACGGCCCGAAGCCTACTCGCGCCGGTGCCTTCACACGAAGGCGCGGATTTCAAAGCCGATGCGTTGCGAGGCAATAATTGCCTCTTGCATGGCCTCTGATCCGAATGCCGTTCCCGATGGGGGCGCAAGCCGCGGTCAGCCGCGCGTGGAGCGGCTGAAGACGATCTCGCCGATGGCGATGGCGATGGCGCAGATTGCCATCAGGACGATCGAGATGACGGCTGCCGACGGCAGGTCCGTGCCGGTCTCGGAGATCTTGCTGTAAAGCAGCAGCGGCAGAATGTTCACTTGCGTGCCGACCAGGGCGAGCGCGGTACCATAGGCGCCGACCGAAACCGCAAAAGTGAGGCAGAAAGCGGCGATCAGCGAAGGCATGATCTGCGGTATCAGGACATCCGCCAGTACGCGGAATGGGTTCGCCCCCAGGGAGCGCGCCGCGCGCAGTTGAACGGTGTCGAAATTGCGCACGGCCGGCAGCACGATGAGAACGACGCGCGGCACCAGATAGTAGGAATAGGCGAGGCCGAGCCCAAGGGTGGAGAAGATGAAGCCGCCGACCGCCGCCGGGTCGAAGCCGAGCTTTGCCAGAAGCAGCGTGACGAAGCCCGCGCGTCCCAAGAGCAGGATGAAGCCATAGGCGACAATCAGGCCGGAGAAGGTCAAGGGCAGCGAGATGGCGATCAAAAGCGAGGTGCGCATGCGCGGCGACAGGCGCGCCAGCGTGATGGCCACCGGCACGCCAACGAGAAGCGAAAGGAGCGGGGCGGCAACGCCAAGCAGGATGGATCCGCGCAGGCCGGTCCAGAACGTCGGATCGCCCCAGACGCGGGCGAAAGCGGAACCGCTGTCGCTCGCGGCTTCGGTCAGAATGGCGGCGAGTGGCAAAAGAAAGAACAGGCCGAATACGACTGCTCCGGGCACGGCGAATGACGCGGTGACGGCGGCGGGCGTTCTTGCGGACATCGTTGTTCCCTGTTGTGATTGGTCCGCGAGGTTCGCCTCGCGGACCGCGACTGGTGCGATGATTACTGGCCAAGCACCGCTTTCGCCCAGCCGGCATCGATCTCGCTTTTCCTGGCCGTCGCCTTGACGATATCGATCGGCTTCAGTTGCGGGGCGTCGGGCAATTTGCCGGCCACGCTCTCGGGCAGTTTGACGCCAGGCACCGACGGACGCACGAAACCTTCGGCGAAGATGCCTTGTCCCGTCTCGGTCATGATGAAGTTGAGCCAGAGCTTGCCGGCATTCGGGTTCGGCCCGTTCTTGACCAGCGAAATGGCGTAGGGCGCGGCGGCCGATGCTTCCTTCGGCATGACCACGGCAATGTCGTCGCCCATGCCGTCCGTGTACTTTGCCTTCAGGCCGTCATTCTCGTAGCCGATCCAGATCGGGATCTCGCCTTTCAGGAACTGGGCGTAAGGCGTCGTGCCGACAGTGCGCAGAACGTTGCCGGCCGCGGTCAGCTTGCCGAGATAGTCGATGCCGGGCTGAACGTCGTCCATGCTGCCGCCATTGCCGAAGGCCGCGGCAAAGGCAATCACCTGGCCTTGCCCCGTCGAGCGCGGATCCTGATAGACGATGGAATTCTTGTATTCGGGCTTCAAGAGATCGGCCCAGCTTTGCGGAACGTTCTTGATCAGCTTGGTGTTGACGAGGAACGATACGTTGAGCGTATGGACCGTGAACCACTGGCCGTTTTCATGGCGGAAAGCGTCAGGCAGCTTTTCGAAATTGACCGGCTTGAAATCGGCCACCAGGCCCTTGGATGTCGCATCGAGCGCCGATGCGGCAAAGTAATAGGCGGAGTCGGCCTGGGGGCGGTTCTTCGACTTGTCGAGCGTCACCACCGTCGCGGCCGAGCCAAGATCGTTGTAGACCATTTCGACGCCCGGATAGCGCGTCTTGAAGGCCTTGAATTCGGCCGCCCAGTTGGCCCAGGTCGGACCGGTGTCGAAGGAGACGACCATGCCCTCCTTCAGCGCGGCGTCGTAAAGGGCCTGTTCCCCCTGGTAGAGTTCCGGCCCATCGAAGGCGAAAGCAGGCGTGCTTAGCAGTGAGGCTGCCAGAAGGGCGGCGCCGAGGCCGATATGTGTGTTCATTGCGATTTCCTCTCTGTCGCTTGACTAACTGGTTTGCTGGCTGGGTGGCAGCAGCCGGATCGCGTCCGGCGGGATTGCGACGCCGCCTATGTCTTCGCGCATGCGGGTTTCCAGCCGCACCGTGCCGTTGCCAACGGCAAGATCGATGCGGCGCGTGGAGCCGAGGAAACGGTCGGCGACGATGTTGCCGGCAAGTGCGTTGACGTGTCTCAGGGCATCCGCGCCGAGCGGAACCACGCTTTCGGGCCGCACAAGCGCAATGACGGTCGCGCCGGTGGCATGGCCGGCCGTGTCACAGGCGAGAACGCCGACAGGCGTTTCGATGCGACCCGCGGCCGCAATGGTCGAGCGCCAAAGATTGGCCTCGCCGACGAAACGCGCCACGGCCTCATCGGCCGGACTGTCGTAGAGGTCGCGCGGCGGCGCCACCTGCACCAGCCTGCCGTCGCGCATCACGGCGACGCGATCGGCGATCGACAGCGCCTCTTGCTGGTCATGCGTGACCAGAAGCGTTGCGATGCCGGCTGCGCGCTGCACGCGCAGGATCTCGTCGCGCATCTCGACGCGCAGATTGGCGTCAAGCGCCGAAAGCGGTTCGTCGAGCAGCAGGCCGCGCGGCTGGAACACCAGCGCGCGGGCAAGCGCCACGCGCTGCTGCTGGCCGCCTGAAAGTTCGCGCGGTGCGTTGTCGGCGCGATTGCTCATGCCGACGCGCTCCATTGCCTCCAGCGCAAGCCTGCGCCGCTCGGTCAGCGTCACGCCTCGCACCTTGAGCGGATAGGCGACGTTCTCCCAGGCGCGCATATGCGGGAAGAGGCCGTAGGACTGGAACACGATGCCGAGATCGCGCCGCTCCGGCGGCATGGCCGAGACATCCTTGCCGTCGATGATCACGCGTCCCTGAGCCGGGGTCAGGAAGCCGGCGAGCAGGTTGAGCAAGGTGGTTTTGCCCGATCCGGAAGCGCCTATGACGGCGACCAGTTCGCCCGGTCCGACTTTCAGCGACACATCGTTGACGCCGCCGTTTGCGCGCGGATAGTGGAACGAGACCTGGTCGAGGGTAAGCATCAGGCCGCCCTCCCGCCGGCTGTCGTGCGTGCCGCCAGCGAGCTCGCCAGCGACGCCATGGTGGCCAATGCGAGGAGCACCACGGTTGCCGCGCAGGCAAATCCCGTCGCCCCGTAAAACGCCTGCAGCAGCACCACCGGATAGGTGCGCGAGAGAAAGCCGGAGATCAGATTGGAAATCTGGAACTCACCGATCGACAGCGCCGCCACCGTCAGCAGGGAAGAGGTCAGGCTCGCGCCAAGAAGCGGCACGACGATGTCGCGGGCGCGTTGGGCAAAGCCCGCGCCAAGCGAAGCCGCCACGCCTTCGTAGTCGGCAAGGCGCAGCTGTTCCATATCGGCAAGCAGCGTGGTGACGCTGTAGGGAAGCGTCAGCACGAGATGCGCGGCGACGAGCAGCCAGAAACTGCCGAGCCACGGCAGGCTGTCCGACGAAAAGACCAGGATGAAGCCGAAGGCCAGCACCAGTTCGGGTGCGGCCACCGGCATCAGCGCGGCAAGCCGCGCGGCGAAGCGCAGGCCGCGATGCGCTGCCGAATGGATGGCGTAGGCCAGCGGCAGGCCGACGATGATGTTGAGGACGCATGTGGCCGCCACGACCTGAAGACTGGTCGTGAAGGCGCGGCGGAAACTCGGGTCCGCCGCGATCTCGGCATACCAGCGTCCGGTAAAACCTTGCGGCAGAAGCGTGTTGCTCCACGTCTCGCCAAACGAACCCATGAGCAACAGCAGGATCGGCGCTGCCAGAAAGATCAGATAGAAAACGGTTACTGGCAGCACGAACCGCGTCCCTCTGATTTGAATGACTGTGCGTGGAAGTTTTCGTTCATCACGTCATGTATCCGCAGCTGGTGATAGATTTATGACAATCTAGGCCTCTGGCCTCTCAAGATGTATCCGGCCATGCGGGCGAGGGCCTCGCCGGCATCCTGGCACAGGGTGGCGCCGTCGACCGGAGGCGTGTTGCCGAGCGCCAGAACCGGGCGGTTGAAATGCAGGCCAAGCGCCATTTCAGAAAGCGTGCCGTGCCCGCCTCCTATGGCGATGAGGATCTGGCAGCCGCGGGCGATGATGGCGTTGCGGGCTGGGCCGATGCCGGTGGCAATGGGAATGGCGACATAGTCGTTGGCCGCGGTCCATTCTTCGTCGGGCAGCAGGCCTATCGCCATGCCGCCTGCGTCGCTGCAGCCTTTGCAGGCGGCTTCCATCACGCCATTCCTGCCGCCGCATAACAGTTGCACGCCAAGCCGCGCCAGCTCGCCGCCTATATGTTCGGCCATTGCCAATTCGTCGTCCGTGGCGATTTTCGGTCCGATGATGCCGACCGGTACGCGGCGGATGCCGCCATTGGCGGCCAGCCTGCGCAGCGCCTCGACCGCGCTGACGGCAACTGCGTCCGCAGGCGTGTCGCCGGGGCGCCATACCATGGCCCAGGCGTCGAACCGGCCGTCCGGCCCGAACAGGGCTTTCTCGGACGCCGACCACAAAAACTCTTCGCTCACCATTATTCTCCTCTTGCCGCAGGCTTATCATGCTGCGATAGTACATGGAAGATATCTTACACACTTCGAAGCTGTCGCGACAAGGTCGGACCCATGGAAGCCAGCTTGAACGACAAGATTACCGAAAGGCAGGCGCGCATCGTCGAGATCGTCAGCCAGCACGGTTTTGCCACCATCGACACGCTGGCCCGCGATTTCAGCGTTTCGGCCCAGAGCGTGCGTCGCGATATCATCAAGCTCGATGCCGAAGGCCTGTTGCAGCGCTTCCACGGCGGCGTCGGGGTGTGCGAGCCGTCCGTGCGTCTGGGTTACTCCGAAAAGCGAACGGTTGCCGCCGATGCCAAGCTGCGCATCGCTGAGCGGGCGGCGGAGTTGATTCCCGAGGACAGTATCGTCTTTCTGGATGTCGGCACCACTGTCGAAGCCGTAGCGCGGGCCTTGTGTGGGAAGCGGCGGCTGCGCGTCTTTACAGTGAGCCTGCCGGCCGCGGCGATTTTGACCGGCCGCCCCGGTATCGATCTCTTCGTGTTCGGTGGCGCGGTGCGCGGCGCCGACGGTTCGCTGGCCGGCGAGACGACGCTGGCCATGATAGGCCGCTTCCGTTTCGACTACGCGGTGCTCGGCTATTCCGGCTTCGACGAGGATGGCGCGCTGATGGATTTCGATCTTGAGAAAGTGGCGGTCAAGCAGCAGGCGATCGCACGGTCGGCGCATGTGCTCGCAGTCGGCGATTCCTCGAAATTCGCCCGTCGCGCACTGGTGCGTGTCGCCCCTCCCGGCGCCGGTTCTACAATCGTCACGGATGCAATCAGCCCGGCTGACCGCAAACGCTTCGTCACGACATTCGGCTACCGGGTCGAGAAAGCCGGCGGTCCTTAGCGATCCCCATGTTCGGTACCGGCAAGCAACGCAACAGGCATTGTTGAAGACGATCCGGGCAAGCGGCGATACGGGCTAACTGGATCCTTTCTGTCTAGGTCCATCACGATGAGAACGACAGCAATTCTCCCGGCGGCGACCAGGGGCGCGTGCGCCAGCAGCCTGCAGTTCAGGTCCTCTCACGATGTCGTCGAGACTCGCCCTGGCGCCGGAGGGGTCAGGGAATCGGGCTGCTGGAGGCCGCTGCAACAGTCTGCGGTATCGGGATCAATTCATGCGGTATCGCGCACAGACCGCTCAGATCATAGAGTCCATCCTGCGCTACGAGGGAGAAGGATGCCGGTCGCTGTAAATTCGATAATGAGACAGCGACATTGCCACGCATCCTGCCGGCCGGGCGGATGCCTGAAACGATATGGCACGACCAGGCCGTGCGAAGATTGCGGTCTGAGGCCGTCTTCCGCAGACTTTTGGCTGCGACTCATCCAACCATTCCGGAGGGAAAGCGGACCCGGAAAGCGCCCAACCTCGCCAATGGCCGGGACGGCTCTGCGCATGGTGTTGCCATGAGCGCCGCAACTCTCCGGCTACTCACATGGAAGAAGGACGAAGACGTCCGCAAAATGAGCGCGGCAAGGCTGCGCATTTCCATCAGGTTGGGGCAATTCGTAGGACGGACCCCTGGTCTGTCGGCAGGCAAACTTCAGGCAAATATCGTGGTGATCCCGAACAGATACGCCCACGAATTTCAGCAGTTCTGCGCCAGAAACCCAAAGGCATGCCCCCTGGTCGCGGTGGGCAGTGTTGGGTCGCCCCACATAAGAGCGCTCGGCGACATCGATCTGCGCACCGACGCGCCGCAGTACGATGTCTACCGGTTTGGCGAATTGGTGAGCCGGAAGACGGACATAACCAAAGAGTGGCGGGGAGATTTTTCCACATTTGCCCTGGGCAGTTCCTTCACCTTCGAGAACAGGCTGATCGAAAGTGGCATCGAGCTGCGCCATGTGAGGATGGGGCTGAAGGTGCCGGTCTATCGCAGCTGCATCAGGACAGTTCGTGTCGGACCCTTCAGCGGAAACATAGCTGTGTCCATGCGCCCGATCCGTCGTGCCGATATCGACAAGGTAAGGGCGATTTCGGTTCGCTATCCTCAGGCCCATGGCGCGCCAATCCACATCGGCGCGCCCGATGTCATCGGCATCGATGACATCGAGGCCCCGGAATGGGGCGACGCGGTCGGGATTAGGGACGATGAGGTTCCTGTATTCTGGGCGTCGGGCCTCACCGCACAGAATGCCCTGCAGCGCGCGCGCCCGGAAATCTTCATCACCAACGCGCCCGGCTACATGCTCATCACTGATGTCGATAGCCGCGCCGATATCGGTCCTTTCAGAGTCTATTGAAGCATGATCGTCCGAACGCTCCAGCGCGACGCGCTTCAGGTGAGGCCGTTGCGGGAGAGATGGCGAACGACCGGCGCGAACATCTCCTGCTTGATATAGGACCCCATCGGCGCCCCCTCGAACAGGGCCTCAGTGAGCGCCGCATCCTCGGCCACGACGATGCCTGCCTCACGCGCCTGGGCTGCCAGTTCGCCAGCCGTGCGGCCCTGGCCTTTGGCGACGACCGCCGGCACCGGCGTCTCGCCCTTGATGTAACGCAATGCCACGGCACGGTCGGCGGAAACGAACACGATCACCGCATTTTTCACGCCGAGCCTGATCGGCCTCGTCACGGCCTGGCGTCGCTGCCGCCGCTGTTCCTGGCGGATCAGCGGATTGCCTTCGAGGTCCTTGTTTTCACGCTTGTACTCGCTCACCGTCATGCGCATGTCGCGAAGAAACAGCCAGCGCTGCAGTGGAACATCGACCACGCCGATGGCGACGAAGGCGAGGGCCGCGGCAGAGCAGAGCGGCACCAGTACGGCCAGGACGGTCGGCCCAAGGCATGTCTGGCCGCAGCCGGGCGCGTCGAACAATGGCTGCAGCGACGACGCCAGGACAATTGCGAACAGGCCGGCCAACAGAACCACCTTGATCAGGCTCTTGGCGAATTCGATGACATTGCGCAGCGACAGGATTTTCTGAAGACCCTTTGCCGGGTTTATGTTGTCGAATTGCGGCTTCAGCGGTTCGAAGGAAAAGACCGGGCCGAACGTCGACAGCATGCCGAACACGATGGCGAGCACGACAACGATTGCGACCAGCGGCAATGTGATGACCATCAGCACCGAGTAGGTCTGTCGGATGGCTCGCGTGCTGACATCGGCGAATGTGCCGCCTTGTGTGGTCACGGTCTGAACCAGCTGCAGAACGTGGTCCAGAAGCATTGGCCATGCGACGTAGAGATAGGCCAGCACTGCAAGGAAGGTAAAGCCCGAGACAAGATCCCGACTGTGCGACACCTGTCCTTTGCGGCGAGCATCGCGCAGTTTCTTGTCGGAAGCCGGCAGTGTTTTTTCTTCTGCTTCCTGGCTCATCTTTCGACCTTATCGCTGTGTCCCCGAAACTATTCCGTGCGCCAAACGTCCTCAGGAAGCGGCCTCTCGCTCGGCCTCTGCCTGTGCCGGCGGCAGTGATTGCGCACCACCGCGTGCGGCTTTGCCGGAACGACCGGTGATCGTGGCCAGCGGCTGGACGTTGAATTCCTGCGCCAGTTCCTGAAAGGACAGGACCGGAAGCTCGATCCCATTGTGCACCAGCAGGCTGCGCATATGGCGCCGCACATCCATCGCTGCGAGCACCACGGGCACGGCATTGGCGGTGTTGTGCGCCAGCACCTGTTCGATCTCCCCGACCAGGGCCTGCGCATCGTCGTCGGACAGGTTCAGGAATGTGCCGCTCGACATGGTCTGCACGGCTTTTCGCAGGATGTCCTCGGCTGATCGTTGCAGCACATAGGCTGCAATGATGTTGTTGCGATCCGCGCAACGAAAGCTGATCTGGCGTTTCAGTGCCGTGCGCACCCCTTCCGTTAGAAGCACGACGTCCTGCTCGCGCTGGCCCCATTCGACGATGGCTTCGAGGATCAGGCGCAAATTGCGGATCGGCACGTTTTCGCCGACGAGCCGGCGCAAAACCTCCGCGATCTTTTGCAGCGGCACGATTTCCTGTGCCTGTTTGATCAGATCCGCGTACTCGGTTTCCATGTCGGACAGGAGCTTGCGTGTCTCCTGGATGCCGACGAAATGACCGGCATAAAGACGAAGCGCATTGCTCGCCCATCTTGCCGCCACTTCGGCCGGTGTCGCGAAGCTGAACCCTGCCTCCTTCAGGACGTGAACATGCCGCTCGTCGACCCATACGGATTTGCGCCCGCCGGCAACCGGCGACGCTTTTTCGAATGTCACGTCAAGCAGTTCGAGATGCGTGGCATCGGCTTCGACGAGGACGCGCGCGGCAGGGATTTCCTCGTCGAGTATCGGTGCGCCTTCCAGGTCGATGCGGATGCCGCGCGGCGAAGCGGTCTCGTCGACCTGCATGCCGATGGCTGGAACGTTGACCCCGAGGTCGCCGAACAATTCGCCGCGCACGCTTTCGGCGAGCGTGCTGAATTCGGTCTCCGGTATAGCCTGCGCGAGGCCGCGTCCGAGATGCACGACAATGCGATAGGACGCAGGCAGCGCCAGGGTTTGAGGCGCTGCGAGTGTGGCTTTGTCGTCGCCGACAGCCCTGGCCTCGGCATGGCCGGCGCTGTCCTCGGAATCCGACTGCTTGATCGCACGGTTTATCAGATAGGCGCCGGCCCCGAGACAGGCGCCGATTGCCAGGAACACCAGGGCTGGAAATCCCGGCACCAGGGCCAGGCCGACCATGATGATGGCGGCCAGTGCAATGGCTCGGGGATCGCGCAGGAGCTGACTGGTGATCTGTCCGCCGAGATCGCCTTTTCCATCCGCGCTGCCGACGCGGGTCACCATGGTTCCGGCCGCCACGGCAACGAGCAGTGCCGGTATCTGCGCGACCAGCCCGTCACCCACGGTAAGCAGCGCATAGGTCGTGGCCGCCTCACTGAGCGACATGCCGTGCTGCAGCGTGCCGACGCTGAAACCGCCGATGAGATTGACCAGGATGATGACGATGCCGGCAATGACGTCGCCTTTGACGAATTTCATCGCGCCGTCCATGGCGCCGAAAAGCTGGCTCTCGCGTTCGAGCTGCTGGCGCAGGCGGCGCGCCTCGGCCTGGTCGATATCGCCGTTGCGCAACTCGGCATCGATGCTCATCTGCTTGCCCGGCAGCGCGTCCAGCGAGAAGCGGGCGGCAACCTCGGCAACGCGTTCGGCACCGCGGGCAACCACGATGAACTGCGCGACGGTGATGATCATGAAGATCACCAGTCCGACGGCGATGCTGCCGCCGACCACGAAGGTGCCGAACGTGGTGATGATGCCGCCGGCATCGGCCTGCAGCAGGATCAGCCGTGTCGTCGTGATGGTGATGGCCAGCCGAAACAGCGTGGCGATCAGGATGACCGACGGCAGCGAGGAAAACTGCAGCGGATGCGAAACATAGAACGCCGCCAGCAGGATAAGCACGCTGATGGCGATGTTGGTGGTGATGAGAATGTCGACGAGGAATGTCGGCAGCGGGATGAGCATCATCACCACCGCGAAAAGCAGGAGGACGGCGACGACCAGATCGCTGCGGCGAGACAGCTTGACCAGGAGTTGCAGGAGCCGCTGCGTCATTGACTACCTCTTTGCGATAGAAAGCTGCGGAGCGCGCTGCGCGCTTCGGTCTTGCGGCCGGCCGCGAGCAGGGCGCGGCTCTTCAAGAGAGCGAGAGCCGGATGGTCATTCCCGTCCATGGTCTCCAGCCTGGCAACCGTCGCCAAAGCCTTGTCGGCTTCGCCCTCCAGTATCAGCAGATGGGCAAGCGTCTTCAGCACGCCGGCATTGCGTGGCTCGAGCTGCGCGGCGATGAGCAGGTAGGCCACGCCCCGCTTTGCCTGTCCGTGACACCCGTAGAGATAGCCCAGGACATGCAGCAGATGCACCGGTTCTCGCGGTTCAATCAGATTCCGCTTCCTTCCTGCATGCGACCGACCAGATTGCGATGGCGCTCGATCTCTTCTTCCATCAGCGTCACGGCAAGCGTTCTGAGCTGCTCGCCGCCCTCAAGGTCTGGAACCATGTCCGCAACGAAGCGCTGCAAAATCGGCACGCAGCGCCGCAGGATTCCAGCCTCCGCGCCGACGGGCATGACGAAGTCGAGAAGCATCTCGTCGAGAGACAGGTCGGCTGCATTTCTGGCCGGTTGGAATTCCGGCACTTGCGGGTCTTCCGCGGCTCCGGCCGATGTCGTCTGCCGGGCGCGGCTAGCGGCTCTCTCGGCGTCGTTCATGCGTCGCCGGCCGATCGATTGGCCGCGAACGCTTTCGGCCTGGCGGACGTCGCGGCCGTCGGCTCGCGCCGTGTCCAGCCGTGGCCCTTCGAGCCGGCGGCTCATTGATACTTCAGCGCGACCGTGGCGCCGCCCTTGGTCAGCAAGAGTTCCGTGTCGCCGATATGCTTTACCGTCCAGCCGTCGTCAGTGAAGGCGCCTTCGTGATAGCGGGCTCCGTCGGCCGCGATGACATAGGGCTGCTCGCCATACCAGATCGCCTGCAGCATCAGCCGCGGCGCCTGCTGGGCGTTGCCGATCATGACGGCTGAGGCAAGCGCGACATGGGCGCCGAATTTCTGGTCGAACCATGACTGCGTTGCGGTCCAGGCGCCCGACATGTCATTGGTGATCACGCCCGAGACCACGAGGCGCTCCGATGATTTCTCAATGGTCAGTGCGCCCAGGCCGCTTTGGTCGAGGCGCTGCCTGAGCTGGCTCTCCGCCTCGGCCAAGGTCTGCGCCATAAGCGGCGAGGAATCGTTGAGCGTCCGTTGCCTGCCCTGGTCGGCGAAGGCGACTTTGACAGGCTCGCCGTCCGATGCCGACACCAGGTCGGTGAGGCCGGGCAAGGATTTCGACAGCCCGCTTGCGGTGAAGGTGATCGCGCACAGGACGAAGACGATGCAGCCCGCAGCCATAGCCAGCCGGCCGGCAGCGGTCCAATCCGTCGACCGTCGTTGGCTGGCAAGCCGGACCGTGGCGCCACCGAGCGTCATGACGACGGGAAGCCTGCAACGGCTGCCGTGTCCTTCCTTGATCGTCTCGCCCGAGGCGAGGACCACGTCACCGCCGATCGCTTCGATCTCGACGATGCCGCCTTGCCGGCGCAGCCTTGCGTGAATCGGCCCTACGCCGGCATCGCCAAGGACTATGTCGGCTTCGGTGCTGGAGCCGATTGTGTGAACGGGTTCGTGCAGACTGATTTCGGCGCCGCCGTGTACGCCGTGGATGACGGCCAGGACGATCGGATGGCCGGCGTGCGTCGTCGCTGCAGCCCTCAACTGTGGCAACAGCACCGCTTCCATTGGCTTGCCGGCTGAAAAGGCGGTCATGCCGGTTCGTCTCCCCAATGACGGTTTTCAAGATGCCGGGCGGCGAAGACGCCGCCGCTTGTCCGCGGCGGCGTGAATTCGGTAAGCCGTCAGACTTTTTCTGCAGACCGGCCCATCGTGCTCGCCAGGCCCATTTTCATGTCATGTTCAGATTTCGCGGTATCTTTCTTTACCTCGAGGCTGAACATGCGTTCCTGCTGCCTGATCATCTTTTCGAGGTTGTCTTCCGGCGAGCCGCCAGTGGTGATCGGAGGGGTTGTGGTCATCGTCGTCTCCTTGAAGAACCATTCGAATTACAAACGCCAGGCGGCCGCGCGATGCTGCCTGGCCTCTTGCGACTATCACCTTACGGCAGTCCAACTGGAATTGGAAGTCCATTTGGAATTTATGAACCAATTTAGTTCCAAGTGTTGCATTGCAGGCGTCTGAGGCGTAAGCTGCGATGGGGGTCAAAGGGGTTTGATGAAATGGAAAATGGTCCGTTGGCGGAACTATTGGTCGAGCGCTTTGAAACGATGCCGCCGCAGTTGCGGGTAGCGGCGCGTTTTGTGCTGGATCATCCCAAGGATGTGGCGCTGATGTCGATGCGCGAACAGGCGCAACAGGCCGGCGTTTCGCACTCAACGATGATGCGACTGGCGCGATGGCTCGGCCTCGAAGGCTACGAGGATATGCGCAGCCTTTACGCTCGCGCCTTGCGCGAGGCGAGCGCGCGAGGCACGACGCGGCAAGCGATCGGAGGGGCCGGTGAAACGGGCTATTCGGTGGCCGGCGTCGTTGCCGACAGTCTTGCCGCCCAGATTTCGAGCCTCGGCGAATACACCAGCGCCATGCAGATCATTGCCGCCGCCGACGTCCTGCAACGATCGCGGCGCCTTTTCGGTCTAGGCTCGCGCGCGGCCTATCCCGTCGCAAGCCACTTCGCGCACCTCATGTCGCTCCTGGCCGACGATAACCGCACTGTGGCTGTCGTTACCGAAATGGCCGGCCAGGGCTTGGACGATCTGCGGCGCGCCGGCCGCGGCGACATGGTGTTGGCCATCAGCATGGCGCCCTATGAGCGCGCGACGATCGAGATGGCGCGTCAGTCGGCCCGGCAAGGCGTCAGCGTGGTGGCGATCACCGACAGCAGCGTCGCGCCGCTCGCCCGGATCGCACAAGAGACGATCATCGTCACATCGAATTCGCAGTCGTTCTTTTCAAGCATGGCGCCGGCTTTCGCCGCCGTCGAGCTGTTGGTGGCGCTGATGGCGGCGCGCTCCGAGCCGGATGCTGCGGAACGGGTAAAACAGTCGGAAGAGCAACTCGCTGCTTTCGGCATTTATTGGAAGCCCGCGCGGTAGCATCCTCAAGGGGTGCGACCGGGGCGGGTGGCGGCTGTCTTGTCGCCGGCAACGCAATCCGGAGGTCGCCCCCATGATATCGCTGGCCAGAACCCTGCTCGATCTGCAAAAGGCGATTGCGAGCGCGATCGAGGCCGCCCGGCTTCAGGCGCAGGCGGCGTCGGTGACCAACCTGGCGCGCGCCAATGCGACCACAAACGGTTTTCAACCGGTGCGCGCCTCCACGGCGCTGACGCCATACATCTTTCCTCAGCGCTACGAGTTTGCGCCAACCGCGATGGCTCCGGTCAAGCTTAACGCAAGCAAGGCTGAGGACGACGCGGCAAAGGCGCGTGGCATCGTCGATGAGGCCGTACGCGGCAGGAGCATCGACCAGATCGCCGCCGCGCGTGGGATGAAGCCCGAGGAGGTCATTGCCGCACTCAGGTCCGGACATATGAACGTGACCGTCAGCGGCAATGGCGAATTCGAAACCACGACCATAGACGCTGGCGGTGGCCGCACTGTCACGCAAAACTACGACTACCAGCACGGCAGCTACTATACGACCGTTCAGGAAAAGGCTGGCGGCCCGACGACCTCGACGCCGGTGCGCGACGGGCTCGGGCGCAAGGAGACCAGCAGCTACAATTCCGACACCGGCGCGGTGACGACGCGCTACGAGGACGATCTCGGCACGGGTACGGTCACGGAGCGCACATCGATGCCGAACGGCGCGTCGGTGGAGACGGTGACGCCGCGCGGCGGCCCGTCCATTCCGGTGACCACCGTTACCGGTCCGGATGGAACGAAGACCACCTTGGCTCCCAAGCAGAAACCGGGCGGCGACAGTACGCGCATCATCACGGACGGCCTGGCCGCGGGGAAAAGCATCGACCAGATCGCGCGGGAGAACAACCTTACCCCCGCGCAAGTGACAGCCGAACTGCAGGCGGCCGGCTATCAGGTCAAGACCGTCGCGGCAACGAGCGACAATGGCGACGTCCAGTCGGTCGAAATCGTCGACGCGCACACCGGCGCCAAGACCGTCTACAGCAACGACATCCAGCACGACGAACGCACTGTCGTGACCAATGCGGGTGGCAAGGAAACCACGCAATGGGCCGATGGCAACGGCCGGACCCGTGAGACCGTCCGCACCATCGCCACAGGCGAGACGACGACCACTGCCGTCGATCCTAAAGCCGGCACGCAAGTCAAGACGGTCACCGACAAGGATGGCCGGGTGACAACCACCACGACCGAGCAGATCAACGGCGGCAAGCCGATCGAGTACGATGTGAAATCGGGCGACAGCCTGGGCGCGATTGCGAAACAATATGGCGTCACGGTGGACGACTTGCGGCGGGCCAACCCGCAGCTTTTCAGTTCACTTGGCGATTCGGTCATCCATCCGGGCGAAAAGGTCACTGTCGCAAGCGGCAGCCGAACGACGGTCACGGTCACCTTCAATGGTTACACGCTGACCACCAGACCCGACGGCAGCATGACGCTGCACAACGCCACCACGGGCGCCGATCTGAACATCAAGGCTGGAAGCACGCAAGCAGCCTTGGCCAACACACTTCTGGCGGTGAACCCGAACAGCAGCGACCCCGAGGTGGCGAAGGAAGGCCAGGTCGCAAAGACCCTTGTCGAAGGCATTCTGGCAGGCGAGGCGTTGCCTGGCCTTGCCGAGGCAGCGAAGAAAGCCGGGCAGGACAAACAGGCTCTGATCAAGAAATACGGACTGGGCATACCCGCCGCCCCCAAACTCGATGGCCAGCACCGGATTGTCGACCCGTTTGGTGATCCGCCGAAAGGCAATGCGCCGTCGGGCGGAAAATGGACGCCGCTTAAAATCGACGGTGTCTGGACCTGGGTCGATCCTCAGGTTGCGCAGGCCATCATTGCGGAAAACACGGCCCTGTCACGGGTGACCGAGACGCGCGCCCTGGCTGTTCAACGACAGAATCAGTTGGACGTTCAGATGCTCGACCCGGCCTACAATGGCGCGGTCGCTGCCGCCAAGGCCACCGTCAACAAGGGTTTGGCCCCCTTGGATATGTCATGGAACGCGCAAAAGCCTCAGGGAACGCTAGCCGAGGCACAGGATAGGCTGACCAAAGCCAATACCGTGCTGCAGAACGCGCAAGGTGCGCGTGCCGAATATGAAAATGCGGGACGGGTGCTCAACGAAGCCATTGCCGGCAACAGCAAGTTGACCCCACTGGTCGATCCAAAACAGCCACATGTGAGTGCAATGGGCGCCCCGCCCGGACCGTCATACGCTCAGCAGGTTGCCGACCATGCCGCCATCGACAAGCAGTTTTCCGAAGTTGGACTGCATCTGAGCAAGGGCGACAAGCTCACGATCGATTCCCTGCTGGGTGAGGCTGATCTCAACGGCGTTGCCGTGGACTCCGAGCAATACAAGGACCTCAAGGCGATGCAGACGGCTGCTACCAGCCAGCTGGACCTCGCACAGGCCTACCAGAACTACTATGACGCCCACGGCAACGCCGCCCAGGTCGGAGCGCGGCAGAACGCCCTCGAGCAGCGATTGCTCCAGGAGTACCTCGGCAAGCAGAAGTTCGACCCGAACGAGAAAGTGAGCCGTATCAACGGCGACTACCTCGGGCGCTATCAGGGATCCACCCTCGAGATTCGCGATGGGCAGCTTTGGGTGGTAAACCACTTCGAAGAGGGAACGACGGAGCAGGCGCTCACCTACAGGCTGAACAACAAGAATGTCCGGGACGATTATCGCGACCGTCCGCTCAACAAGGAATGGCAGCAACTTCTGCAAGGGGACGGCTCAAACGCGCAGCAATGCGTGTCCAACGGTCTGACGGCCGTCAAATTTACTGAGGCGCAGGCCGCCGAGGCTCTCAACAGCACGCTCGACGGGCAGCTCGGCAAAAGCATTACAGATCTGAATTCCAAGCTGACCGCGCTGCAAGCCGAGGTCAACAAGCCGCACAAGCCGGGAACCGTCGATGCGCCAGCGGGCACGCTGACCGACGGCGCGCAGCCTGTCACAATCGATGTCGACGGACGGACGATCAAGGTGTCACCGGAGGTTGCGCAAGCCTACGGCCTGACCGGCATCGATGCGCTGACGCAAAGCGGCAAGGCGGTCTGGATCGATCTGGACACAAGCGACGGCGATGCCAGTGGACGCTGGGTCGATCCCGAGTTGGCTGTCGCCCAGCTGTCGCTCGAGGCTACGAAGAACAAGATTGCGCAAGTCGGCGATTTGCGCCGGGTGCTTCACGATTTCAACGAATACCACGAGCTCTCGCTTAGCGATCCGTCGCTTCTGATCGAGCGCAACAGCAGCGTGGACAGGGCCTATCTGGACAAGCACCAGCAGCAAACGCTCGATGTTATCTACAAGCCGAAGTTCAAGCAGTTGTTCAACAGCGGCTACGACAACACGTTTCGGGACCAGCCGGGCAAGACGCTTGAGACCACTGTGGCCAGGGCGCTCAATCTCGATCGCTCGACCGATGCGGGTCGCAAAGCAAGCGACAGCGTGCTGGAAGAGATTCGCGACATCGGCGGCGTCAAGATCTCGGTGCGCGTTGTGCCGATCTTCTATGTCGATTCCGCGGTTGGGGCACAGCAATCCGTGTTGTTTGCCGTGCGGGATGGCGATGCCACGCGCTATGTCGACGCCACCGGCCAGAAATTCGACGATCTGGCGGATTTCCAGGACAACAACAACCTGTTTTCCGAGAGCGGCAAACTGGTTGTTCCCAAGGGCCTGGAGATGAAGACCGGAGCCGATGGCGAGATAGCGCTTGAGGTTGTCAATGCGCGTAACGTTTCGGTCATGGACAGACTTGTCGATCCGCTGGTTGGTGTCGTCACCGGCGTGGCGACCATCCTGTCGTTCACGCCGCTGGCTCCGGTTGCCGCCCCGGTGGCCTATGCCGGCGCCGGATATCTGGGCGCCCGGGCGCTGGTAAAGGAGGTCAATTATCTCCAGCATGGCGGCGAATGGGACGATGGAGCCTCGCTGGGCAATATTGCCGGTGTTGTGACCACGGTTTTGCCGGTCGCCTCCAGCCTGGTCCGCACTGCCGGCCTGGCCGGAAAGGAATTGAACGCGCTCCAGGCCTTTCGCGGCAGCATAGGCGCAACCCGGGCGGGCTCGCCGCTGGCACTGCAAACGCAGACCTACATGCAGTCGAGCGCCTTGTTGAACAAAACGGCGTGGCACCTGGATGTCGGCTCGGTCATTGCCGGAACTCCATTGCTGGTTACGTCCGCCTTCGATCTTGCCGCCAATGGCAACCAGATGAATGGCCTCCAACTCGCCAACGCGATCATCGGTACGGGCACCGGTATTTTCGGAACGGGGATCGGCATCCGAGGCCTGCGCACACTACGCCCGGGAACAGGCGAGGAGGCAACGCCCGCCAGCTTCAGTGACGATGCCTCGTCCGACTACACCGAATCCTGGACTTCCCAGCCGGCCATAGGCCATTCGGGAAAACCGATGAAACTTCTGGAAGCCGATGCAGACGGCGTGTTTGTGGACACAGGCGAACTGGTCTACCACGACCCTGCTTTCCCTGTTATTCGCCAAGACGTGGACGATGCCGGTGGAGCGGGCGAACCTGGCACGGCATTGGTTCCAGTCTCGTGGTCATCGACAAAGCCGGGCGTGCCCGCCGACAACGATCCGATCGTTGTGCCAGGCACGGTGGTGGTGGCGAATGCGCAGCGTCCCCTAATCTGGGACCCGCAAAGCCGCAGTTTTTCGGGTGATCAAACCTCACAGGACGGCAGCGGTTCTGCGGCAGGCTCCCGACCGTTGATGCGCTACACGATCGGCAATCGTCATACCGGCGAGACCCTTTCCGACTTCAATCTGCCGGCGGAGCAAAGAACGACGGCCCTGCCCAAGACCAAGGCAATAGCGGCCGCAGCGAAGCCGGTACCGGCTCCCGTCGAGCTCGACCCTTCCTTGCCGGTTCTTTATCTCGGCGACGATGGCCGCTGGACCGAATCGGTCACGCGGCAAGAGGCCGAGACAAACGCGGTGACCGACACCGGGCAACCCCAACCCGTGAGGTCCGACGGCACGCCTATCATCAACAGGTTCTCGTCGAACCCGCTGAGCTTCGGCCAGACGTTCCTCGCCATCAAAGCCGGCTTGCGGCGCATCGGTACGCGTTACCTCGACACCGCCCCCCGCTACGACTATCCGAAGCTTGGCGAACTGGTCGACAGCATCTACCAGCGACCCGTCCCGGAAGGGGTCGCCGCGGGACAGCGCATCTATGTCGAGGCGGGCGGCAAGTATCTGGAAGCGACCGTCATCATCGCCGGCCCGCAAGCAAGCATTGTCCACGGCGACGTCGTGCCGGGTGAACACGTCACGGAAGCCGGCTATCTTGGTTCCGGCTCGACCGTCGAGCGCGCCAAACGCCTGTCGATGACGACGCCCAACGGCCAGCTTCGGGTCAACACGCCCGCGCGCGAAGTCCATACGTTCGATCCGGCCGACAATGCCGAGATCACGAATCGCTCGGCGTTGGGAGAAACGCTTGCCGCGACCTTGCCGGAACTGCCCGGCGAGACGGCGACGCCCGCATCGACATGGACACCGCAGCAGGTGGAACTCGTCGGCGACTACCTGCATTCGCTCGAGCGTTCGACGGATCCGGTTTTGCGCGATGCCGTGACCACGACCAGGCTACAAATGGGGGGCAGGGGCCTGCCAGAGGCCGGCACCGAAATGACGCCGGCTCAGCATCATGCGTTGACCGAAATACTCGATGCGGACAAGAACAGCGTCTTCACCGGCTCCAAGCCGGCCGGGCAGCTTTCGATGAATGGCGTGACGACCCTCCAGGTGTTCGGCGCGCAAGGCAGACTGCCGCAGTCGCCGGCCGAAGTGATCGACCGGCTTGGCCTGTCGTCAGAAGGCGGCTTGCCTGGCGGCGAGCAGTTGCTGACATCAGGAGCGCTGCCCGCAAATGCCCGTTGGACCGATGCCGGCCGCGATATCGTGCGCGATTACGTCGAGGCCGCGACGGGCGCTACCGATCCGAGCCTTGTCGCCGCGGCGAAGGCCGCGCTGCCGGCTTTGAAGGGACGCGCCACAAAGCCCGGCAAGGCCGTGACGCCAGAGCAGCAGGACGCGCTCCTGCAGGTTCTTGCCGCCGATGCCGGCGGCACGTGGGTTTACGGTCCCAGGCTGCAGCCGGGGAGGGCGTTCAGCCCGTCCGGCAAGCTTTCGCCGGAAGGCCGCTACAATGAGAAGGTTCTGTCGGGGCACGACACGTGGACGCCGCATCTGTGGCGAGAGATGCGCGCCTATGCCGCCAACCAGCAGAAATCCGCCGATCCCGCGGTCCAGTCGCTGGGCCGTTCCCTGGCGGATGCACTGCCTGGCGGCAAGCCCAAGACCGAAACTGAGATCAACAGCACTGTGCCCGTTCTTCTGCAGCAATTGCGGGATGCCGACAGCGCAAGCTCGTGGCGCTCGCCGAACTTCTTCACCGATGCGCAAGGGGTCTGGCGCTCCGACCGCGCGACGGTCTCCTGGTTCCTGCAGGAGCACGAGTCCAACATTGTTGGCGGGCCAGCGCTGAACAGCCTGGCGACCAACACGCTTGGTCTCGGCGGATCGATGCTGGGTATCAGTTTGCCGCTGCCCAGCCGCCAAGCCTATGGCGAACTCAGCCTGAAGAACAACGGTCCCAGCGGCACCGGCTTCCTGCTGCCTGTCCATCCCGACGATGCGAAGGGCCAGGCACTGTTCGCCAATGGCTACCGGCCGAACTACGCTTTCGACGAAACGGCCGGTCAGTGGATCGGTGCGGCGCCGATGCTGACGAAGAACACGTATCAAAGCGAAAAAGCCTTTGGCTTGTCCGTATCCATCGGCGGCTTCTCTGTCGGCGGAGCTTTCGTCGCGCGCAAGCTCTATTATCTTGGCGGCGAGGGCGGCCGGCCGGGCTACACGCTGAGGCCCGAAGGCCCGCTCAGCCGTGAGGCGGCCTCGTTCTGGGAAGAGGCCACGCGAGGCGGCGCCAGCCACTACAGCGCCGAAGGCAAGGTGCCCGGTATGGACGATCGCGTCCTCTACCGGAATTTCAGTGTCGTTGCGCCTTTCGGAGGCGGCAAGGAGCCCTGGCGCGGCAGCGTTGCCTTCCAGGGTGTGCCACGTGAGGCGGGCGCTGGCCCCGTCAACCGGCTGGACCGGACGGATTACGGCTTCGGCGCGTCCGTGAGCCTTCCGCAATTGCCGCTGCTGACGGCGGAGGTCGGCTCGGTGAACAAGGCCTTGGTTTCCCATGACCGGACCGCGCGCCCGCATTCCCAATTCAGCGACGGCGCAAACAAAGTCCTGTCCGCGCTGGGAACTTCGGGCGGGCGCGTGACACCGGATTTCCTGGCGCATCTCGATGCCTATCTCGGCGAGACGGCGGCCTCTTCAGATCCGCAGCTCAGGCTTGCCGGCGAACGCGTATCGGACGTGTTTCCGGAACTCGGCAATGCGCCGTATCCGGACCAGCTCGCCACTGCCCAGGGACGGCCCGAAGGCATGAGCAGGGCGGCGTGGAAAGCGTTGCGGCAACAGCTCGACCAGCAGGCGCGCGGCGAACTGACGCCGACGCAGGCCCATTACCTCAATCTGTTGTTCGAGGGCGATGCTCGTCAAAACACACTGCCTTCGTCGCCAACGGGCAGGGACATCGCCGCTCCCGGCAATCCGGCGCCAAGGCCGGTGTCATCAGAGAACGGGCCGGTCTTGCATGGGCTGTTCGACAACTCGATGGCCAAGCCGCTGACGTCGGCCGAAATCGCTGCAAATCGCAAAGAGGCGGCGAGCCTGCTCAATGACATGCTGCATCAGGATCTCGGCATGCCAGAAGTCACCAAGGACAGCCTGGTGGATCAGTTCAGCAGGTCGCCAACGCTTATGGGCCTTCTGCGCGACGCTCATGACAGGGGCGTGCGTATCGTCAACCCGGCGCGGCGCGATCTCAGGCTTTCCGACGCCGGCACCGGCGAGGACGTGACAGCGACCGGATCGCAATTCGATAGCAATCTGGGCGTCATCTTTGTCGACGCCGAAACGTTCCGCGCGCCCGGCTCGGACGGCGACACTGTGCTTGCCGAATTCGTCGATCTGTTCAGCCATGAGGCAAAGCACGCTGCCAGCGGCGCGGTCGACCTCAAACCCGACAACTTCAGCGACCGGCAGGCTTATGGCGACGCGGTGGTCTCAGCCAATCTGCACCCCGAGGGCGAAGCGACATTCACTCAGTATGTCGTGGCCGACGAGCTTGCGGCCAATGGCGGCAAGCCGGCTGCAATTCTCGCCGGCGATGTGCCGATGGCCGAAATATTCGCCCGGTACAAGGCCGGCGAGATCGATCGGCCCCAGGCTATCGCCGACATGGCAAGGCTGATCGGCGACAAACAGCCGAGCACCAGCGAGGGAACTTACACCGAGTTTTATCGCAACCAGGCCGCCAAAGCGTATGACCACTACATAAGCGGCGCCACCGGACCTCTGCTGCAACCCGGCCAGCCCGCGCCCGCAAACAAAGGCCAGCCCAAGAAGGGGCTTACCCAAAGTGGCGTCCAGAAGGTCCCGCTCGCTCGAGTGCCGGGCCTCGACATGAGCAATTTTCAACCGAACCAGGTTTCCTGGCTGAAACCCAAGCAGGTGGCGAAACTGACGAAACAGCAGTTGGGTGACATGGATCGCGCGGGCCTGCTGCCTCATCTCACCAGGGCCCAATTACGCGCCATCCCTGAGACCAAGATCGTTGATGTCAACATTGCGGGTCTGGAAGGGAAACAAATTCCCTGGTTGACCAAGGGCCACATAGGCAATCTCACAGACAAACAGACGCAGGATCTGATCGATACCGGTTTGAGTTCAAACCTTACGCGGCCGCAATGGCAGCAGATCACGGGAGACAAGGTCGCCCTCTTCGATATGACGAAGGTGGATCCAAGCCGGATTGCCTGGTTCGAACCCGACCAGGTCGCGAAGTTCACCTCAAAGCAATTCGCGGATCTGGGCGAGGCTGGCCGGTTGAATTCATTTACAGAGCCCATGGTCGCAGCGATCCCCGACGACAAGATCGGCGGGGTCGATGTGACGAAGCTCGATCCAGGTCAGGTCCCCTGGCTGACCGAAAAGCAGGTCCCGCAGCTGACCTTGGCCCAATGGGGTGACTTCCCGCTTGACCACATTGAAGCCTTCACCCAACCGCAGATCGAGAAAGTGCCGGCAAAACTGTTCGGCGAAATGAGCCCGGGCCTGTTTCGCAAGTTCACGCCCGAGCAGTTCGGGTGGATGTCAGCGGATCAGGCCAAGGCGCTTTCCTCGCTGCAGATGACGACTTTCCGGGCAACTCACAAGAAGACCATGACGCCTGTACAGGCCGCCGCGGTCGACGAAGTTCTGGGCCATGCAAGGTGGAAGGAAAACCGCGAATTGCTCGCGACGTTCGGCGGGATGACCACCGCCGCCATTACGCTACGGGAGACCCTGCCGCCGCATATCTCGGCGACGGCCGCCGGCGTGGCCTTTGGGGTTCGTGGCCTTGTCTTCAGCGCACAGGCAATTTTTCCCAACGCCACGGCAGGCAACAAGCCGCTGGGGCGGGCCCTCAACGCCATCAACGCTGTAACCTTCATCTTCGCGGCGCCGGGTTCAGTCAACGCTGCCCTGCACGGCGACAATCTGTGGGTGAACGGCACCTATGGTCTTGGCAATATCATCTTCGGCACCAAGACCGGCCTGCAAGTCTTCACAGGACGGACTGTGTTCCGAAATGCGGGCGAGCATCTCGGCGAACCGCTCTATGTGCTTGGATCGGCCTTCTACACATTCCAGAACCTCGATTCCCCATTGGCCTGGGTAGCGGGCGGTCTGTTCACGGTCGGCTGCAGTGAATTCTGGGCGTCGGCGGCCAGAACCGATATTCTGAACCGCAAGCCGGCTCCCAGGACAGAGCAGGAGTCCGAGCAAAGGGCCAAGTCCGACAAGCGCTGGGCGACGGCCGACCGTCTCTCGCTCGGAATAACCTTCGGCGTCGGCATGATCCTGTTTGCCTGGGACACTCTCGACGGCGAACCCTGGAAGGTAAAGCCTGCCACACCGCCGACACCGACCCCGACACCAACGACGTCCCAGTCGCCGGTGCCACCATCGCCTAAGTCATCTCAGTCGCCGGCTCAGTCGCCGGCGCCCCAAACGACGGCCTCTCAACCGCCAGCACCACAGTCATCGCAACCGCCGGCGCCTCAATCGACGTCCTCCCAGCCGTCGCAATCGCCGCCTCCCACAAGTGGGAGACCTCGTGGCGGCCTGAAGCCTGTCAACTATGTCGAGCCGCAGGGCAATGGCGATTCCGAAGGCCGCACGAACCCCACACTGGAAAAGGATGGCTATCGCTGGGTCCAGGCGCAAAGCGGCGATACCATCCGCCTGATAGCCAGGAGCCAGTCGGTCGATGTGGCGCAGACAATGATGCTCAACATGGATCACATCCTGACGCCGGATATGATCGTCTCGGGCGACAGGATCTATCTGCCCGACAGGTCGGTGTGACGGCCAGTGGACAGGGCGCCCGCCGCGTCACCAAAGCGGCGGGCAGCTATGGCTCCACGGCTCGCGCCGCGTACCTTCGGGCAACGCAAGCAGCAAGATTGGCCGCCCTTTCGGCTACGGAGTTTGACGGCTCCGAAGGATAAGAAGCGGTAAACTGCAGATCGGACGGATGCCATTCGCAGTCGACGATGCGCAATGTGCCGTCCGCGGTGTGTTCCCGCACCACTTGTTCGGGCAATGAGGCAATGCCGATGCCGTTGAGCGTCATCTTGATCGACGCCGCGAGTGAGTTGGCGGGAAAGATGCGCGGCGTCTGTTCCACTTCACCGCTGAGCTTGCGATGGATTTCGCTGTAGAGCCTCGTGCTGCGGGCATAGCTGATGATTGGAAACTGCATCAACTCATTCAGGGTCAGTTGACCGCACTTCGGCAACTTCAGGTTTGGCGCGCAGACCCATACCAGCGGAAAGGACGGCAGGTCGACATTCTCGATGCCGTACTCCAGCACCGGCCCCATCAGCACCGCCAGATCGATGCGATGAGACATCAGTTCGCTGCGCAGCGTTGTCGTGGCGTCGACGACGATATCGGTCTCCACAAGCGGGTAGTGTTCCTTGAGCTCGCCCAGGAAGTCCGACAGCCATGTGTGCACGATCGATTCGGCCATGCCTAACCTCAGCACTCCCGCCGTTTCGGAAAGCGAGTTGGCGGCGAGTTGCAAGCGTTCGGCGTCGCGCAAAACGCGTTGCGCGGGCGGCAGCAGACGCTGGCCCTCGGCAGTCAGTTTGACTGTGCTGCTCTGGCGCTCGAACAGCCTGGCGCCGAGCGCCTCCTCGAGGCTCGCTATTCGCGCCGATACCGCCGGTTGCGTCGTGTTCAGCCGGTCGGCCGCCTTGCGAAAACTGCCGAAGGTCGCAACCAGCAGAAAGGTCTCGAGCTGTTTGATGTTGAAGGGGATCAAGGGTCAATGCCGGACAATGATCTGGGCGCCGATCTTGACCCGGTCATAGAGGTCGATCACATCTTCGTTCGTCATGCGGATGCATCCGGAAGAATTCGCCTGGCCGACGGTCCATGGCTGGTTGGTGCCATGAACACGGTACAGGGTGTTGCCGATATAAAGGGCGCGCGCGCCCAATGGGTTGTTTGGTCCTCCGGGAACGTGTGCCGGCAGGACCCGGCCCGTGGTTGCTTCCCTGGCCCGCATTTCGGCGGGCGGCCGCCAGTCCGGCCAGTCTTTCTTGCTGGAGATCGTATCGCGGCCGGACCACTCCAGCCCTTGCCTGCCGACGCCCACCGCATAGCGCAGCGCCTTGCCGTTCCCCAGCACGTAGTAGAGACGCCGTTGCGTGGTGTCGATCACGATCGATCCCTTCGGTTGAGGCTCGTTGAAATCCACGACCTGCCTTGACATCGCAGAGCGCGCCGGCGCCGGACCTTCATCCAGTGTTTCGTCAGGAGCGGCAGGCGATACTAGCAGGCTTCTATCCTGGTCGTAGGTCCAGCTTCTGGGATCGTAGCCGCCATTCGATTGCGCGTGTGCCGACACGATCGTGCCGGCAATCAGCCATGCGCCGCCCAACGCCGCCCTGCCGCGGCTTCGCGCGGCAAACCCGGCCGACTGTCTCGCAAGCGGACCGTTGTTTCCTGTCACAAAGACCGATTCTGTAGCTGTACTTCTTGCCTGTTCGTGCCGGCGATGTCGGTGTTGCATCCGATTCAGTCCACACCATAGCGTTTTGCCGATCCTACGCAACATTTGGCACGAATTTAATACTCGCATTCCATTTGGACTTCCAATGTCCATATCCGCGCGATAGAATGATCAGGCGGCGCTTTCGAGCGACGTGGCGGATGATGGCCGATTGCAAGCCGCGGGCAGGATCAGATGGCGACTGGACGCTACATCGACCGGTTAGACCTGAAGGCGGCGACTGCGGCCGCCGGGACAGGCATTCTGGCACTGTTGCTGATGCTCGGTCTTGCCGGCCGTTCCGCCGCTGCCGAACCGCACTGGCCGTCAGGGCCCTACAAATACATTGCCATCGACCAGTCCGTGTCGGACGCGCTCGTCGAACTGGGGCGCAATATGGGTATGCCCATACGGGTCAGCGCCGAGGTAAAGGGGCGGCTCAGCGCCGGCATGCAGCAGAGTTCAGCCCGCGCATTTTTCGAAGCGATCTGCAGCCGCTATGGCCTGGTCTGGCATTTCGACGGCATCGTCATGAACGTCGCGACCGAGGCCGAAATTCGCACCGAGATACTGCCCCTCAGTGCCAACGCAGTGGACGGAGCGCAGGACCGGCTTTCGCGGCTGGGCGTGCTCGACCCAAGGTTTCCCGTCACGATCTCCAGGCAGGACGAAGCCGCCTCGGTATCGGGTCCGCCTTCCTACATCGCGCTGGTAAAGCAGACGCTCGGGCAGGCCGCCGCGCCGCAACCCAAGCAGCAGTCCGCGAAAGTTACATCAATCCGCGTTTTTCGCGGCGCCAAGCAGGCCGAGGTGGTGGACGTGCCTTCCTACAAGGTCGACTGAGGACGGAGGTCAAGCCCATGGCTATCGCACCGATCGGAGCGCTGGAGGCCACGCTTTCGAGCCTGGCCACAAGCGCCGCCACGCAGCAGCAGACGATTGCCGCCGCGACGCCGGAGGGCAACCGGATGGTCGGCGCCATGCAGGAAAAGCATGAGGCGGCCAAACCCGGCGCGGCCGAGCGTGGCGATACTGCCGCGCGGCCCGGCCAGCAGGTAGCGCAGGCATCGGCCAGCGCCAGCCCGGCCATGGCCGGGCAATCCTCCAATCCTGGAAGAATCGAACCTATCGTTGAGCGACAGCTGTTTGAATATCTGGCCGAGGCGGAAAAGGCAGGCGGCATGGCGTTCAAAGGGCCATCCGAGATGTTCGGCGCGGCCGTCAACGCATTGAAAGGACCGCTTCAGGGCATGCAGAAGGCCTTCGGAGACCCGGCCTCGTCGGCGAAAGCAACGGCCGGGCAGTCGCCCGAGCAGACGACCGGGGCGGCGGACAATCCGACCGATCCGACGACGAACGAGGAACTCCTCGACAAATACATCTCGGTCATGTGGGCGGCCGCCAATCTCGAACTGGTGACGAGCAGCGTCACCGCCGCCACCTCGTCGACCAACGCGCTCGTCAAGCAACAGTAGGCGTCAAGGAGTGTTCGTGCCCAACCTGTCCTTACCGCTGTTGACAAGACTGTTGAACCGTTGCGTTGCGCGCGGCCGCTTCGCGCTCGTCTTTCTCGCAATTCTTCTGCTTCAGGCATGTTCGGTGGAGCTCTATTCCGGGCTCAACCAGAGGCAGGCAAACGAGATCGTGGCGACGCTGATGCGCCATGGCATCGCGGCGCAAAGCGAAACGGCCAAGGACGGCAAGATGGCGGTTTCGGTGGAGAAAGGCCGCTTCGCCGAAGCCATGGCCATTCTCGATGAGAACGGCTTGCCCAAACAGGAATTTCAGACGCTGGGCGATGTGTTCAAGCGAGGCGGGCTGGTCTCGTCGCCGGTGGAGGAGCGGGCGACGATGATCTACGGCCTGAGCCAGGAACTGTCGCGGACGATCTCCGACATAGATGGCGTGCTTTCCGCGCGCGTTCACCTCGTCCTGCCCGAAAATGACCCACTGCGGCAACAGCTGGTTCCATCCTCGGCGTCGGTCTTCATCCGGCATCGCGCATCGGTTGCGATGAACGAGCTCGTCCCGCAGGTCAAGATGCTGGTGGCCAAGGGCGTGGCCGGGCTGACTTATGACAATGTCTCGGTCACGCTCATCCCGGTGGCGGCGCCGGCGCCCGAGGCGGTGACCGAGCCGAGGCTCACATCGTTCCTCGGCATCTGGCTGCATCCCGACAGCCTCAGCGCGGCCATGTGGCTGTTTTGCGGGATGGCGGCGGTCATCCTGGCGTTGGGCTCGCGGCTTTTCTATCTGCAGTGGCGCCGCCGCCCGTCCGGGGTCTACGCGCTGGATCCCGCGGCAATTCCGTTGAAGAGGACGTGATGCAGCAAGACCCGGCGCAGAGTGCTGGCTGGCAGGCATTCCTGTCCAATCCCGCCGCCTATGCGGACGCGGCGCGGCTGGTGCCGTGCTTCGACGGTTCGATCGACGAAGCCGCATGTCTGCACATGCTTGGTTTGCCTCGTCTGCACGGCCGGCTGTCCGCAATTCTGAACGAGCGCTACGGCCTGTCGCTGGAAACCGCGCCGCCTGCCGATGACATCGACCGGGCCATTGCCCTTGCCTCCGGCGAGGCGCTGGAGGACATCGCGCTTCGGTCCGGCGCGATCTATTGGGCCGGCAGTCTGGCCTCGGTCATTGCCGGCCGGCAAGCCGCCGCCCTGCAGGCAGCGCTTGGAGCCGATGCCTATGCCTTTGCCCTCGCCAATCGCGATCTGACCGGACCGCTGCGGCCGATCGGGCCGCTGGAGGATGTCCATGGCCTGGTCTACGAGGACGGCCTGCGTTGCCTTGGCGCCTGGGGTCAGTCGCTGTCCGGCGACACGGGCATGCGCGTGCGTTTGAAGCTCATGCCGCATGCGCTGATCGACCAGAAGGCAGACGAAGCCTTCGTCAAGACCGGGCCTGCCATTGTGCGACGAGCGATGGGGCCATGAGCGAATCGCACAAGGCCTCCGGCACGGTTTCGCTGCGCCCCCACGCCCGCATCCTGCGCGCGGCAGAGGCGCGCGAACTGCGAGAGGGCTATGCCCTGGTCGACAATGCGCGGCGTGAAGCGCAGCAATTGCGGGAGGCCTCGCGGCGGGCCTATGCGGCCGAATATGCGCAGGGCTATGACGACGGCAAGGCACGAGGCGAAGAGGAAGCCGCCCGCCTGATAAGCGAGGCAGCAGTCAAGGTGGATCGCTACCTCGGCGGCATTCAAAACGAGGTGGTCGGCCTGGCGCTTGGCGTGGTCGAGCGCGTGCTTGGCGAATTCGACGTCGGCACGCTTGTGGCGCAGGCCGCAAGACAAGCCGTTGCCGAGCTGCGCAGAGGCAAACATCTGAAGGTCCAGATCCACCCCGGCGCCCTGGACAAGGTGCGCGATGCACTGGACGCGGTGTTGCGTGACAGCCAGCTGGGCATGACGGTCGAGATCGACACCAATGAAAACCTTGCCCTCGGCGCCTGCACCTTGTCGACCGACTTTGCCGTCGTCGACGCAAGCATCGACGCACAATTGCGGGCCATAGAAGGCGCGATCGCCGCAAGGGCGCAGACATCATGACGGCACCCGTGTCCGAGAGCGACAGCCGTCTGGCGTCGATCATTCCGAACTTGCGGTCGGTGCTGCGCGACGATGCCAGCCGGCCTCGCAAGGGGCGGGTGCGCAGGGTCACCGGCTGGGTCATCCATGCGACCGTCGAGGAAGCCCGTATCGGCGAGGTCTGCGAACTGTCCGACCCCAGGACCGGAGCCGTCGCCAAGGCCGAAATCGTCGGCTTCTTCGACGACATGGCGATCCTGGTTCCGCTTGGCGATGTGGCCGGCCTGTCGAACCTGACGGAGGTGCTCGCGACCGGAAAGGACCAGCGTGTGCCTGTTGGTCCCGGCCTGCTCGGACGCGTCATCAGCGCGCTCGGCGAGCCGTTGGACGGCACTCCGCTTTCGCCCGAAGGCATCACCGGCACCTACCCCGTCAATGCCTATCCGCCATCGCCGCTGGAACGCAGCCTGATCTCCGAGCCGATCCAGCTCGGCATCCGCGCGCTTGACGGGTTGCTGACCTGCGCGCGTGGCCAGCGCGTCGGCATTTTTGGTGAACCCGGCGTCGGCAAGTCGAACCTCCTGTCCGACATCGTCTGCGGAACCGATGCAGACGTGTCCGTGGTTGCCCTTGTCGGTGAGCGCGGTCGCGAGGTGCGCGAATTCCTTGACCGAAAGCTCGGTCCGCGCGGACGCTCGCGGGCGATCGTCGTGGTGGCGACGTCCGACAGGCCTGCAATCGAGCGCGTCAAGGCGGCCTATGTGGCGACCAGCATTGCCGAATATTTTCGCGATCAGGGCAAGCACGTCCTGCTTGCAATGGACAACGTCACGCGCTTTGCCCGCGCGCAGCGCGAGATCGGGTTGGCCTCGGGCGAGCCGCCGACGCGCCGTGGCTTTCCATCGTCGCTGTTTGCGGTTTTGCCGCGCCTGCTCGAGCGCTCCGGCCCCGGCCGCGTTGGTTCGATCACCGGCCTCTACAACGTCCTTCTGGAAGGCGACGGCACGCTCGATCCCGTCGCGGAGGAGGTCCAGGCCCTTCTCGACGGCCATGTGTTCCTGTCGAACGAACTGGCGCAGCGCAACCATTTCCCCGCCATCGACGTGCTGCGCAGCCGCAGCCGCCTCATGGAAACGGTCGCGCAACCGGCGCATCGCGCCGATGCAGGCCATCTACGGGCGCTGCTTGCCCGCTATGCCGACATCGAACTTTTGCTGCGTGTCGGTGAGTATGAAAAGGGCAGCGATTCGATCGCGGACGAGGCTGTGGCCAAGATGGAAGCGATCAGCGCCTTCCTGCGCCAGCCCTCTTCCACCCAGGAAAATTTTGAGACCACACGTCAACGCATGCGGGACATCGTCAATGACCGACCATGACATGATCGTTCGACTGCGCGAGCTCAGGCGCCGCAGGGAGGAGCGCGCGCTGCAGGACGTCATCCAGGGACATGGCGCCGAGCGCAGGGCGGCTGTGATAGCTCATGACGCCTCCACGGCGGTCAGCCGGCATGTTCGGCAAACGGCCGATGCCGAAGATGCGGCGTTCGGTTCTCTCGTCGGCCGGCCGGTCAATGTCGCCAGCCTGCATGGGCTTCAGGGCCGCTTCGAGGCCGCCGCCGACAGGACCGAGGAACTGCGCGATCGGCAAAAGGCCGCGGATGCGGACAGAGACCGCCTGGCGTCGGAACTGTCGGCAGCGCGCCGCCGTCATCATGCGCGCCAGCTGGCCGTGTCGAAACTGGACCGGTTGACGGAGGCCCTGGACAGGCGCGGCGCGCGTGGCCGTCTCGCATTGCTGGAACTCGCCGAGGAGGATGAACGTGGTTCGTCGCGCTAGGTCCTTCGCGATTGCTTGAAAACAAAAGACACGAGGCGCGCTTCGCCATTCTTGCGCAGCGCACCCGGCCCGATGACGCGGTCCTGACGGTGGAGATCAACGCAAGATGCTGCAGGTTTTGGTGTCAGCCGAAACGATAGCGCAACAGGATCCGACGCAGCGCGAGGCCGGCAGGACGGACGGTGGCGAACGGCTGACGCCGGCCTCTGTGACGGCAACCGAGATGGCGGCGTTGAACGCCTTCTACCGCCGGCGCGGCAAGGCCCGGATCACGGTTGCGGGCGACAAAGCCGAAATTGCCGCCCGGTGGCCGGCAACAGGTGCTGCGGACCAGTCCTTATGCGCGATCGGCGTGACGGTCGGTGCAAAGGGGGCAACATTGCAATTGCCACTTCGCGCCGTCGAACGGTTGTTGGCCAAGGCGAAGGTTTCGGTGGACCTTAGCAAGCTTGCGCCCCCGCACGCCGCGTTGCTGCTGGAAGCTGTCCTTGCGCACGACATTGAAAGGCTCGAGGGCGCGCTCGGCGAAAAGATAGAATTCATCTCGATCAAACGCAGCGCGACACCGCCGCCAACGACGCCCTTCGCCTTTGCCTTGAGCGGTGATGATCAAACGACGCAATGCACGTTCTTTGCCGACGATGCCGAGCTCGCGGTTCGCATGGCCCGCCTCCTTGACGAGGCCGGCGCGGCGCTTCCGGTTCCTGCCGATTTCCCGCTGCTGGTCTGTCTTCGGCGTGACGCGCTCACAATCACCCTTGGCATGCTTGAAAGCCTGCAGCCCGACGATGTCATCCTGCTCAGCGATGCCGAGAAGGACCGAACGGCGGCAATCATTGTCGCGGAGCGATTTTTCGCGCCGGTGCGCCTGACAGCCGCCGGGCCGCAATTGCTTGCCGCGCCGGCGGCAATCGCCGGATCGAACTGGGAGTGGACCATGGATCAGAAGACACCACCAAGCGGCCAGACATTGGAAGAATCGAGCCTGGACGAGCTGCCCGTTGCGCTAGCTTTCGAGGTCGGCCGCACGGTCATGCCGCTTGGAGATGTCAGGCAGCTTGCACCTGGTGCCATCGTTGCGTTTCCCGATGCCGTAGAAGAGACGGTCGACATCATGGCCAACGGCAAACGTGTCGGCCGCGGCGAGGTGGTGCGGGTGGGGGACCATCTGGGCGTACGGATCCTGCGGATGTTCGACAATGGTTGAGAATTCGCCCAACCTGCTCGCGATCCTGCTGGCCATCGGCCTTGTCGGCCTGTTGCCCCTGGCAGTCGTCACGATGACGGGCTTTCTGAAGATATCGGTTGTGCTGTTTCTCATCCGCAACGCCCTTGGCGTCCAGCAGATGCCGCCCAATCTCGTGCTCTACGGCATCGCGCTTGTGCTGACCGTCTATGTCACGACGCCGGTGCTGAGCGAAATGATGAACCGGCTTGAAGAAGGGCAGGTCCAGCTCCAGACCACCGACGATATCGCCAGGGCGGCGCAACTGGTTCGCGAGCCGTTGCGGCGGCATCTCATGAAGTTCACAAAGCCACAGGAGCGGCAGTTCTTCCTCGATGGCACCAGCCGGCTCTGGCCGCCGGAAGCGCGCCAGAACCTCAGGGACGACGATCTCTCGATCCTGGTTCCGGCCTTTGTCGCCTCCGAGCTGACGCGTGCCTTTGAGATCGGCTTTCTGCTTTATCTGCCGTTTCTCATCATCGACATCGTCGTCGCCAATGTCCTGATGACGCTCGGCATGATCATGGTTTCGCCGGTCCTCATTTCGATACCGCTCAAGCTGTTTTTGTTCGTCGCCATCGACGGCTGGTCGAGGCTGATGCATGGCCTCATCCTGAGTTACGTTTGAGGCGCAGGAGAGCTGCATGAACGACGACATCATCCTGGCGAAGGTGCAGGGCGCGCTTATGACGGTGTTGCTGGCGTCCAGCCCGGCAATCGTCGCGGCACTTGCCGTCGGTCTCCTTGTCGGCCTTGCGCAGGCGCTGACACAGATCCAGGACCAGTCGCTGCCGCAGACCATCAAGCTCGTCGTCATCTTGC
The DNA here is from genome assembly GCF_056404855.1 of Mesorhizobium sp. P2_B11. Taxonomy (NCBI): domain Bacteria; kingdom Pseudomonadati; phylum Pseudomonadota; class Alphaproteobacteria; order Hyphomicrobiales; family Phyllobacteriaceae; genus Mesorhizobium; species Mesorhizobium sp. P2_B11. Next base: position 11,894 of record NZ_JBFUDF010000004.1, on the reverse strand, counting down.
TGGTCATCATGGTCACCGGTCCGCTGCTTGGCCAGCAGATCGCCCAGCAGGCATCGGCGGCGCTGGATGAATTTCCGGTCCTTACGCGCTGAGCCGCACAACATGGCGGCCGAGCCCCTCTTCGCATTGCTCCGGGAGTTTCAGCTCTACCTTCTCGCCGGCAGCTTTGCGCTGGCCCGCCTGATCGGCTTCATGCTGCTGATGCCGCTCTTTTCGCGCGTGCCGCTGTCGGGGCTTCTGCGCAACGGCGTTGCGCTGGCGCTGGCGGTCCCGGTCTTTCCGATGATCGCAAGCAAGCTGGCGAGCGCCGACATCTCGATGACGTTGGTCGTTCTCTATATTTTCAAGGAGGCGGTCGTCGGCGTGACGCTCGGCCTGGCGATGGGGATCCCGTTCTGGGCCGCCGAGGCGGCGGGCGACATTTTGGACCTGCAGAGGGGATCGACGATGGGGACCCTGATCGATCCCATGATGACCCACGAAACCAGTTCCACCGGCACTTTGCTCGCCGTTACCATGCTCAGCATCTATCTGGCGGCCGGCGGGCTCCAGCTCTCCTTGACCGGCATCTATGACAGCTATGGCCTCTGGCCGGTCGACGCGCTTCTGCCCGTGTTCAGCAAGGAGGCCGCCTTGCTGTTCCTGGGCCTGCTCAACCGCATCCTGATGATGGCGATCACCCTGGTGTTCCCCCTCGTCATCAGCATGCTTTTGTCCGACATCGTGCTGGCATTTCTTGCCCGCGCTTCCCCCCATCTCAACGTTTTCGCGCTCTCGCTGGTCGTCAAGACGCTGGTTTTCAGCCTGGTCTTCGTCCTCTACGCCGCGTTCCTCATTTTCTATATGAATCGCGACCTCGGTTTCCTGCATGAGGCCGGCCGGCAAATAGAAGCGATAGCCTGTCGAGGCTGCCGCTGAAGCATAGTGGCAGGATGTGTCTGTAGCGTAGGCATTGGCCGGCCAATAAATAGAATTTATCGGCAAGGAAAGATTATAAGAATTTGACAGGCAGACGAGGCCTCGATGATCTTAGACAGTCACGACCTGACTCTGAACCGTGCATACCTCTGGAAGCCATGGCTTACCCTTCCACGTCACTGATGTCCGAGGATTTGCGGCTCGCCGAGTCAAGCCGGCTGCGGAAACTTGTCAGAACAGGCGCCTATGAGGGGCGCACAACCGGACTTGCGCGCGGTAAGCTCCAGGCCAATCTTGTTATTTTGCCGCGCCGCTTTGCCGGCGAATTTCATCAGTTTTGCGTTCGCAATCCGAAACCTTGTCCGCTGGTCGGCATCAACCGCATCGGCAGCCCGTCGTTGCCGACCCTTGGCGACATCGATATCCGCACCGACGCACCGCAGTACAACATCTATTGTTTCGGCGAGGTCATTGGCTGGAAAACGGACATCATCGATTTGTGGCGCGACGACTTTGCCGCCTTCGCGCTCGGCAGTGCCCTGAGCGTAGACTCAGCGCTTGCTGAAAAGGGTGTGAAACTGCGCAGCACCGACTATCGAAAAACACCGCCCACTTTCCGAACCAGAATCGAGACGTGTCAGGTTGGGCCGTTCGGAGGTGAGATGCTCGTCTCGATGCGGCCGATAAGACGATGCGATGTCGACAAGGTGCGCGCGCTCACCGCACGTTACCCGCATGCTCACGGCTCTCCCATCCATGTTGGCGATCCGGCGGCGATCGGTATCAAGGATTTGATGGCGCCCGACTGGGGGGATGCGGTCGAAATCAGGGCAGGGGAAGTTCCTGTATTCTGGGCCAGCAGCCTTACCGCGCAAGATGCTATTGCACGCGCCGAACTCGCAGTGTCGATCACGGTGTCGCCTGGCCACATGCTGATAACCGACCTGGATGTGCAAGCGTATCCACGATAAAGTCCGTCAGGCTTGAGGCTCCGCAGACTCCGAGCACCGGCGTGAGAGGTATCGGACTAAAGCTACCGAATAGGCGTCTCGCCGCGAAACAGCGGCTGGTGCGTCCGCATCAAGGTGGCAATCCGGTCGGCGACCTTTCGTACCGGCGGGGAGTGACGTTCATCGTGATGGGTAACGATCCACTGGTCGGTTTCGAGTTCGGGCAGCGGCTGGGCGACGCGAACCAGTCGCGGATCGCTGTCGCCGACGAAGCACGGGAAGATCGAAAGGCCGGCGCCGGCGGCCACCAGTTCGCGCACCGAATGGCTATCGTTGCCGCGTACAGCGATGCGGTCGCCGTGATGGGCTTGCAGCCAGCGCGCCGAGGCAATGTTTGCGCCTTCACCGGTGACTCCGACGAACAAGCCGGCGGCGACGCCGTTGATCAGGTGACGTCCGGAGTAAATGGCATGGGCGACCTTGCCGCTCTGACGGCCCGCCAGCCAACGCTCGGTCGGGCGCTCGCTGCGGATGCCGATGTCGGCGGCACGGCGACCGATGTCGACGCGGTCGGTGGTGGTGACGAGTTCCAGCCTTATGCCGTCATCGACCGTCCAGATATCGCCGACATGGGCGGAAATGAAGGCTGAGGTCCATGGCCCCGCCGAGACGCGGACAATGCGGTCGGGCAGGTTTCCCTCGCGCCAGCGGGTCAGCGACCGCATTGCCGCCTCGACGTTCTCGGCGCGCCGCAAAAGGTCCTCGCCGACCGCTGTCAGCCGGTAGCCGGTCTGCTGACGCACGAAGAGCGGTTCGCCGATCTGTTTTTCGAGCGCGGTGACGCGCCGTCCGAGGGTGGCCGCGCTGAGGCGCGTGGTTGTCGTCGCCGCGCTCAGGCCACCCAGCCGCGCAACGTCCAGAAACAACCGCAGATCGTCCCAATCGATGTCCATTTTTCAGAAATGAAAAACCCCTTGCGACCTTGGCTGTAGCGCCAAGGGGGATCTCGCGCAAGTATGTAGCCATTGGAAGCGTTGAGCAATTCCCGCGTGGAAGACAGTGACAATCGCTTCAACTGCTCAAAATCAGCACACAATTCTGCCGGCGGCGAATGAGCCAAGCAGGATACGCTTTGCACATTCAAGCAACCAGACGCGGAGCATTCCGCGCATCAAGGGAGACGATCATGCTTAATAACCTTCGACGCCGTTTGGGTCGCTGGCTTGCCTATCGCCAGACGATTGCGAGCTTGAGGCGGGTTCCGGAGCGCACACTGGAAGATGCCGGCATTTCCCGAGAAGACATCCGCGAGCATGCCCGCCACGCCACCCTGCGTCGCTAGAGCGTCTCACCGTTTCATGGAAACGGGGAACCGTTCTATCTCTTTGTTTTTACGCAATTCCGGACGGGAAAACCGCCCACACTTTTCCTGGAATTGCTCTAGCCGGCGGTTCAAGCCGCATGGTTACTCGACGAACAAGACTGACTGCGCACAGCACGTCTGAATCGTGAAAAAGCATCCAGGACTGCCCAGTGTCATCGGCTGCCGGCAAACCCGCTGGGGGAAGATTGCCGTTCAGGCAAAGGCGATGCGGATCGCTCCGTAAGGGCCGAAATCCGAGACGATCTGGTCGCCATTCCGGCATTCGACCGGCCGGATGAAGGAGCCTGACAGCACGACCTGTCCGGCCTCGATGCGCATGCCGTATTGGTGAAGCCGGTTGGCGAGCCAGACGATGCCCTTGGCCGGATGGTCGAGGACGCCGGCGCCAAGGCCTGTTTCCTCGACCTCGCCATTGCGCGATACGATGGCGCCGATCCAGCGCAAATCGGCTTCACGCGGATTGGCCTTGTGGCCTCCCACCACGATGCCTGCATTCGCGGCATTGTCGGCGATCGTGTCGAAGAAGGTGCGGATCTTGCCGGTTTCCTTGTTCATCCGCTCGATGCGGGTGTCGAGGATTTCGAGCGACGGCGCGACGTAGTCGGTGGCGTCGAGCACATGGTCGATCGATATGTCGGGGCCGGCCAGCGGCGCCTTCATCACGAAAGCGATCTCGGCCTCGATGCGCGGCTGAATGAAGCGGCCGGCCGGTACCGTTGCGCCGTCTTCGAAAAACATGTCGTCGAACAGAATGCCGGAGTCCGGAATGTCGATGCTCAACGCCTGCTGCATGGCCTTCGAGGTCAGCCCGATCTTCCAGCCCTTGATCGCGAGCCCCGACGAGGCCTTGCGCTTCACCAGTGCTGCCTGAACGCGATAAGCATCGTCCATGGTCGCTTCGGGGAAATCGAGGCTGAGCAGTCTGATCTGGCGGCGGTCGCGCTCGGCCTCGAACAGTCTTTGCGCGGCGTCGTCGACTTGCGCGTCCGTCATCATTGGCCGGCTCTCTCGTCGATGACACCGTTCCTGAGCAGGCCGATGCCGTCGGCCTCAACCTCGATGACGTCGCCCGGCTTCAGCCAGATCGGCGGGTCGAAGCGCGCGCCGGCGCCTGTCGGCGTGCCGGTGACGATGACATCGCCCGGCACCAGCGTGGTGAAGGTCGAGACATAGTTGATGATCTTGCGGAACGAAAAGATCATGCGGCCGGTGCGGTCCTGCTGCCGTATCTCGCCATTGACCCGCGTTGTCAGTCCGATGTCGGCAATCTGCGCCTCATCGGCAAACGGCACCAGCCATGGCCCGATTGAGCCGGTGCGGTCGAAATTCTTGCCCTGGGTGACGTTGAACTTGGCGTGGCGCACCCAGTCGCGGATGGTGCCTTCGTTGCACAGCGACAGCGCCGCGATGTGACCGAGCGCATCGGCCTCGGCAATGCGGCGGCCGGCCTTGCCGATGACGATGACAATCTCGCCCTCATAGTCGAGCTGCGGCGATTCCGGCGGCCGCACCAGCGGCGCGCCGTGGCCGACGAAGGAGCGCGGGAAACGGATGAACAGCGACGGGTTGGAGGGGGCAGCCTGTCCGTCCTTGTACTCTTCATTGCGGTCCGGAAAATTCACGCCGACGCAGATGATCTTTTCCGGCGAGGGGACCGGGATTTCGTAGGCGATGGCGTCGAGCGCGAAGTCGGGGGAATAGGCATCCGCTTCCTCGGCTAATCGCCGCAAGGCGCCAGCCTCGATCACCTCGCGTAGCGTTGGCCATTGGCTGTGCCGCGCCAAGAGATCGACAGCACCCTTGTCGGTGATTGCGCCGTAGCGCGTCTTGCCGCCGACGGTGAAGGTGGCGAGGCGTCCATGGCTCATACTCAAAACTCCGTGGCCATCAAGGCGCAATGATCGGCGAGGCCGCCAGGTCCGACGTGCGCGGCTTTGCGCCGGCAAACACGCTGCCTTCCTCGAACCAGCTTTTCGGCGCCGGCGCGCCCCACAGCGTTTGACGCTGCGGGTCCTTCAGATCCCATTTGATCGGCTCGAGGTCCGGGTCGACCGTCTGGTAGTCCGAGCAATAGATCTCGATGCGATGGTTGTCGGGGTCGCGGATGTAGAGGAAGAAAGCGTTGGAGATGCCGTGCCGGCCCGGCCCGCGCTCGATGTTCGGCAGCCAGCCGGTGGTCGACATCAGGTCGAGCAGGTCGATGATGTTGAGCGGCGTCGGCACCCAGAAGGCGACGTGGTGCAGGCGCGGGCCGACACCGTTGGTGAAGGCGATGTCGTGCACGCCGCCCTTGCGGTGCATCCAGGCCGCCCACAGCCTGTGGCTCTCCTCGTCCTCGGTGTATTCCGTCACGCGGAATCCGAGCTCGTTGTAGAAGGCGACAGCCTCGTCGACATTCGGCGAGAAGCAGTTGAAGTGGTCGATGCGCAAAGGCTTCACGCCCTTGTAGAGCGCATACTTCTGATGGATCGGCGGCAACCGCTCCATCTTCGAATAGAATTCGAGCGGAATGCCGTGCGGGTCGCGGGTGCGGAAAGTGCGCGACTGGTAGGGGCGTTCGACCCATTCCACCGGCAGGCCCTTGGCCCTGAAGAAATGTTCGGCCTTGTCGAGGTCCTCGTCGGAGAAGACCTTGAAGCCGAGGTCGCGCGCTTCCGCCGTTGGCCCCTTGCGCAGAACGATGCAGTGGTGGCCGCGCTCTTCCATGGCGCGCAGATAGATGGCGTCGCTGGTCTCGTCGGTCACCTGCAGGCCAAGCGTGTCGACATAGAAGGCGCGGGATTTTGCCAGATCGGTGACGACAAGCTCGATATGGCTGAGCCGCACGATGTTGAAGGCGGGATAGAGGTTGGGTTGGGGCAGGGGCATCATGTCTCTCCGGTCAGCCGCCGAGCTTTTGAATCGAATGCGGCGCCGTGGCGAACGCGATGTTCTTGGTTTCCATGTAGAAGTCGAACGACCAGTCGCCGCCGTCGCGGCCAATGCCCGAGCTTTTCACGCCGCCGAATGGCGTTGGCAGATGCCGTACATTTTCCGAGTTGACCCAGATCATGCCAGCATCGAGCGCATCGGTGAATCGGAAGGCGCGGGTCACGTCAGCCGTCCAGAGATAACCGGTGAGGCCGTATTGCGTGTCGTTGGCAAGCGCCAGCGCTTCAGCTTCGTCCTTGAAGGGGATGGCGGTCAGCACTGGGCCGAAGATTTCTTCCTGGGCGATGCGCATCGTGTTGGTGGCGCCGGTGAACAGGGTCGGGCTGACATAGCAGCCGCCGCCGGGGCCGGCGAACTTGCCGCCACCGGCAGCAACGACCGCGCCTTCCGATTTGCCGATCTCGATGTAGGACAGCACCTTCTCCTCGTGCACCGGATGGATCAGCGGGCCAACCACAGTCTCGGGATCGAGCGGATGACCGACCTTGATGCGCCTTGCCTTCTCCGCAACCAGGCTGGTGAACTTGTCGTACACGGAAGCCTCGACCAGCAGGCGCGACGACGAGGTGCAGCGCTCGCCGTTCAGCGAGTAGATCATGAAGACGGCGGCATCCGCCGCGCGCTCCAGATCGGCGTCGGCGAACACGATCACCGGGTTCTTGCCGCCGAGTTCGAAATGTACGCGCTTCAGCGTGTCGGCGCCCTGTTTCATGATCATCGAGCCGGTGCGGCTTTCACCGACGAAACCGATCGCCTTGATGTCGGGGTGTTCGGTCAGCGCCCGGCCGGCATCCTCGCCAAAGCCGTTGACGAGGTTCCACACACCCTTGGGCAGGCCGGCTTGCTCGGCGATCTCGACCAGCAGCCGCGCCGTCAGCGGCGAAAGCTCGGCGGGCTTGTGCACCACCGTGCAGCCGGCGGCGAGCGCAGGCGCGATCTTCCAGGTCGACAGCATGAACGGCGTGTTCCAAGGCGTGATCACACCGACGGGGCCGATCGGCACGCGGGTCGTCATGTTGACCTGGCCCGGCGCACGGATGGTTTGGCCATCACGCGCCTCGGGCGCGCGGTCGGCATAGAAGCGGAAATTTTCCGCACCCCGCAACGCGGCCTTGGCCATGAATTTCAGCGACTGGCCGGTGTCCATGCACTCGACGAAGGCGATCTCCTCGGCGCGTGCAACGATGGCGTCGGCGATCTTATGCAGGAGCTTCTTGCGCGCGTCGCCCGAGATCGCCGCCCAGTCCTTGAACGCCGCTTTGGCCGCCTTGGCGGCGCGGTCGACGTCGGCCGCCTTGCCGCGGGCCACCGTGGCGATGGGTTTCAGGTCGATCGGCGAGATTGTTTCGTATGTCGAGCCGTCAATGGCCGGTACCGCCTCGCCGCCGATCTGGTTGAGCACGCCGCCCTTGCGGAAGCGCTCGAGATAGGCCTCGGCCTTCCTCAGATTGTCGTCCAGTGCGGCCATCGGGTCTTTCCTGTTTCTCTCTATCGCCTGATCACTTTCCGCGCAGGCGCGGATGGATGGCGTTTTTCTTCCAGCTGAGTTCGGCGTCGATCTCGCGGATCTCCAGCGACAGCGCGAAATGCGGCGTGGCAAACAGCGATGCCAGATGGTCCGAGACCGCCGTGAAGATCGCCTCGCCGGCGCGCTTCTTGTCCTGCGCGCTGCGGCCCTTGCCGATGCGCAGGTTCATGTCGATGAAGCCGTTCTCGGGCAGACGGTCGGCAATCGCATAGGCCTCGGCGCGAAAGGCGCGAACCCTGATCGCGCCCGGTTCGAATACGCCGGTGTCGAGCATGGTGCGAGAAACCAGGGCGCACAGCGCCGGCATGTCGACTTTCGCGTCGAGGTTCGCGGAATATTCGATCGCCATATGCGGCAAGGCTTTCCTCCACCGGCGCCACGGTCTTGTAATTAACATGTGAATTACATCTTGACGCTGGAATGTCAAGCGTCGTTCTATGCCGCGAAGGGCCGGGATTGCCGCTCCCGGCAAAATGACGGATATAGCTGCGATCCAACCCCTGATACTAACCGCGACTCGGGAACGGATGGATTTTTCGGAGACCTGATCTTGCTACCGCCCAGCACACGCCGCTCGTTGCCGATGGCATTGCTTCGCGCCCGCGAAGTGATCATGGCGCATTTCCGGCCGATGCTGGCCCGCCACGACATCACCGAGCAGCAATGGCGTGTGCTGCGTGTGCTCGCAGAAACCGGGCCGCTTGAGGCAACCGAGCTTGCCAACCGGGCGTCGATCCTGCCGCCCAGCCTGACCCGCATCATCAAGACGCTGGAAGAGCGCGGCTTCATCACCCGCAACAAAGTCAAGGATGACGGCCGCCGCGCCTTGCTCGCCATCAGTTCGAGCGGTGTTGCGCTGATCGAGGAGTTGGCGCCCGAGCGCGTCGCCATCTATGATGCAATCGAGAAGCGCTACGGCGCCGAAGAGCACGAGCGGTTGCTGGATATGCTGGAGAGTTTGATCCAGTCGGAGTCGATGGAGGACTAGTCTTGACCGCTGCTCGCCCGTCGCTGGCTCCGGGCGTTCGTCGCTCGAAAAGCCAAGCAATTGGCTTTTCGTCCGCTACGCGGACCGCTCCTCACCCACCAAAACTTCCCAGTGCGCTTGGCTGCATGTAGTTCCGCCCGACATAGAGCAGGGCTGCATCGTCGCTGCCGTGACGGATGTCGACGACGCGGCCGAACATGACATTGTGCGTGCCGACCTTGTTGACCGCGCCGATCTCGCAATCGAAGGAAACGATGGCGTCGAGCAGGGCCGGCATGCCGGACGGCATGGTCTGCCAGCGCGCGGCTTGATAGCGCTCGGCCATGTCGCGGATCGCGCCAGCGAATTTTGCCGCCAGATGCATATGCGACTGCGTCAGCACGTTGACGCAGAAGCGTTGGTTGGCGAGGAACAGGCCGGTCTGCGCCGAACGTTCGTTCATGCACACAAGCAGCGTCGGCGGGTCGTCCGACACACTGCACATGGCGGTCGCGGTGAAGCCGCCGCGCCCAGCCGGGCCGTCGGTGGTGACGATGTTGACCGGCGCGCAGACCCGCGCCATCGCCTCGCGGAATTCCAGCCTGGCGACTTGGCTTGTCATGGCCGCTTCCATGGCTGGCCTCGCTCAGTTGGACTGGGTGGAAAGCGGCGGCAGCCAGGTGTCGCCGGTCCAGCCCGTCTCGTCATAATCGGCCATGCATTGGTCGACGAGGTCTTCCATCTGCTTCAGCCGGCCGCCGCGCTCGGCGCCCTTCAGCACCTGCAGCCGCACCTCTTCGGGGGCGCCGGCATAGTTGAGCTCGTAGAGCGCGTGGCGGCCGCCGAATTCGGTGCCGGTCGCGTCCCACAGCAGTTTCATGATCTTGATGCGCTCGACATGGCCCATATCGTTGGAGCCGCGAACATATTGCGCGAGGTAGCGGTCGATCTCCGGGTTGCCGAAATCCTTCACCGAGGAAGGGAGATAGATCAGTCCCGAGGCGATCACCCGGCGCACCGTGTCGATGACGCGCGGATAGGCTTCCGACATGAAGGTGCGATAGGCGAGCGCGGCCTCCAGGTTCGGCAGCACCGCGCCATTCGCCCAGAGAATGGGGTTGTGCGCCATGGCGTTGGAAAAGCTCCAGAACATGTGGCGCAGAGCAATCACTTCGCCGAGCGCCGCCTGGTTGCCGCGGAAGGCATCGCCGCCGGTGGCGCGCAGCGCTTTGGCGAGGAGGCCGGCGAGGAAGTCGAGTTTCACGGCAAAGCGTGTGCAGCCCTGAAAACAATAGCCATGCATGAAGCCTGACGCCGGATGGAACGACAGGATCTTTTGCGCGTCGCGCAGCACCAGCACGTCTTCCCAGGGGATGAAAACATTGTCGAGCACCAGGATCGCGTCATTCTCGTCGAAGCGCGACGATAGCGGATAGTCGAAGGGATGGCCGACGGTGTTGGCCGTCTGCTCATAGGAAACCCGGCAGAACATTTTTATGCCCGGCGCATTCATCGGCACGATGAACATCACCGACAGCGACGGATCCTCCGTAACCGTCGCCGAGCTCTGCGCCAGGAAATTGTAATGGGTGAGAGCCGACGATGTCGCCACCACCTTGGCCCCCGACACCCATATGCCGGCATCGTTTTCCTTGGTGATGTGCACGAACACATCCTTCACCTGCTCGGCCGGCTTGTGACGGTCGATCGGCGGATTGACGATGGCGTGGTTCATGAACAGGACCGCTTCCTGGGCTCTGCTGTGCCAGGCGAGGGCATTGTCCTTGAACGGCCCGTACCAGTCGGCATTGGCGCCGAGCGTGTTCATGAGCGCGGCCTTGTAGTCCGGCGTACGGCCCATCCAGCCATAGGACATACGCGACCACTCCGCGATCGCTGTCTGCTGCGCAGCAAGGTCGGCGGAAGAGTGCGCGACGCGAAAATACTTGTGTGTGTAGCCGCCCGAACCGGTATCGGTCGGAGAGGTCAGCACCGGCTGTCGCGCCGGATCATGCAAGGCATCGTAGAGGCGGGCAAGCGAGCGTGCCGAATTGCGCATCGCCGGATGGCTGGTGACGTCGGCCACCCGTTCGCCATTGATATAGACCTCGCGCCCGTCGCGCAGGCTCGCCAGATATTCGGCGCCCGTGAACGGCCGCGATTTGTCGGCCCGGAAATCTTCCGATCGCATCATGATCCTCCCGTTGATGGTGAGGACAGTAGCCTCCGGCGCCTCCATGGGTTATGGACGAAAGCACAAAACCGCTTGGACTTTTTCCGGCCAGCCATGAGCCAGACCGCTATCCCGGAATTCTTCGTCTATGGCGAGCCGGCACGCTCGCTCGACGTCGGTTTCCTGCATGTCGAGACTGTGCAGGCCCGTGCTTCCGTGCATCGCGGCCGGGTTCTTGCGCACAAGCACCCGCAAATGGCGCAGATCACCTTCTGGACGAGTGGCAGCGGCATCTACCGGATCGAGGACAAAAGCTGGAGTTTTTCAGCGCCGACGGTGAGCTTCATGCCGAGTGGGGTCGTCCATGGCTTCGACATCGAACCGGGCACCGACGCCATTGTCGTTTCGGTCGCCGACGCAGCGCTAGCGGCCATTGCCGAGCATTCCGCGCTGGCGCTCGACCAGCCGGTCATCGTCACCGGTCGCGGCGAGGCGGCACTTTGGCAGAGGCTCAGCGAGACGATCGGAATGATCCAGGCCGAATATAGCGAGGCGCAAGCCGGCATGGAGAAAATTCTGCCGCCGCTGGTCGCGGTGGCGCTGTCGCACATCGCCCGGCTCGACGCCCAATCGCACGTGGTGACGGTGCCGGCGGCGGTGGCGCTCGGCGGACGGTTGCGGCGGCTGATCGACCGCCATTTCCGCAACGACTGGCCGGTCGAGCGCTATGTCGAAGAACTCGCCACGACGCGGCATCTGCTCGACAAGGCGGCGCATCAGGTGCTGGGCTGCGGCGTGCGGCAAGCGGTCAACGACAGACGGCTGGTCGAGGCCAAGCGGCTGTTGCTGTTCACCATCCGCACCATCGAGGACATCGCCTATGAGACCGGCTTCAACGATCCGGCTTACTTCTCGCGATTCTTTCGAGATGCAGTTGGTGTGGCGCCGGCGGCGTGGCGGAAGAAGCGCCTTACCCTCCCCCTTGTGGGGAGGGTCGGCGAACAGGCGGAGCGCAGCGAAGCCTGAGAGACGGGGTGGGGGCG